>CAZOVP010000001.1:0-136888 GCA_964583465.1 uncultured Fimbriimonadaceae bacterium
TCGTTCACATCGAGGGGGTCACTGGTTCAAATCCAGTACCGCCCACCATTTCAATTGTAATCGCTAAGCTAGTTTTCCGCATCTTCAATCTGATCCTGTTGCCTTGGGAATTATGGGAAAGCGAGAACCTTTGCCCCGAATCGAATGAATCTATTGAAATTTTCGATGATTCAGATGACTTCCAAGTCCGAACTTCGCATTAGAAGGAGGAGAATTGTATCGGCTGCTAGAGCCATAAGAGGGAAGAACCGAGCGCATCGGGCGAAAATCTGGTCTATCGAGACAGCCAAGGACCGGCAACGAAAGAAATGTTAAGGCGGTGAAACGCACAGAGCACTGGCAAGTGAAACCACAAGAAGGTAAGACATAAAAAAGAGCCCCGTTCTTTTCATGAATTAGCCCTTGTTTGAAAGAGTTGACTGCAGGGCGAATTAGAGATCACCAGGCGAGACTCTGGCACCAAAGTAGGTTCTACGAGGACTGGTTAAGACGACCTTGGCGACCACAAGCGATTGATTTCATTGCCGGGGAAGGTGGCCAAGGGCGATGACCTCTATACGTCGTTTGTTCGGGAATCGTGCGAGTTCTACCGTCGGCAACGTCACCAAGCCCGCTGGTGAAGGGACGAGCGTGCCAATATGCAAAACAAGCCCCGTCGCGACATCCCTAACCCGATAGAAGACGACCATGTCGGGCGTGGGCTTGAAGTTTTGCGGTCTGCGGATCGTGAGAGAACAACGCATAGTCGAAGAAGGGCAGTTATCCACCGGAGTAGACGAACCTGCGTTCAGCCATGCCGTGCACGACCAGGCGCGTGCCGTATCAGTCATAGTGCCTCGATCCCAATCTGCAAATCCTCCGAGGGTTCCCCAATCGTCTCCATTGAACCTATCACCATTGCCCGGGTCGGGTTGTTGTCCAAAAGTGTTTGGATCAAGATTACATTGAAAGAAAGCTGGGAACGATTGATTCAATCGGTACTTCTGCAGGCTGGAGACAGTCGCTAGTTTGGTTCTAGCTAAGGGTATCTGGGTGATCCATTCGCCAACATCGACCCACGCATTACTTGGGTTCTCTGTGTTCCATTCGTTTACGCCGTGATCACGTCTATCCCAAAAGAGGTGGCTCCCCATTCCAAGGGCGTCACGATCTCTGTAGAGCTGAACCTTGTGGCTGTTCCAAGAGGTATACCCACCTTCGAAAACCTCGTTCTTTCCTGAATAAATTTTCATGAAGGGCCAATCGCGGGTCTGACCATTCAGGGGAGTGTTCCAATCGAGGGCGTCGTAGAACTTCACTCTGTTTCCGTTCATGAAGATGTTGGTTTCGAGCCCCGTTGTTATCTCTCCAAACAACCGAGAGGGCCCGTCGCCTTCCAATGAATCAGCAGCGCAAAAGGTGTAGCCCGCCGAAATCACGCCTGGCCGATACCGGCAAAACATATCGACTCCGCGCCCTCCTTCGCTGTGTCCAAACATGGAAATACGGTTCGCGTCAATGCTCAACCCATTGCTTGGTCGTTGCAAGTAGTTAATCAACCAAATCAACAGTTTTTGGGTGTAGTTGTTGATGATAGAACCCTGTGGTGGGTTGCCAACAAATGGTGAGAACGGGTCGGCCGTATCGGCCCAACCAAACCAACGGCTCGTGACGTGGCGTTGTTCGTTCCTAATATTTATGACCATATCATCGACGGGTGTCACCATGATCCCTTCAGTGATGTCTGTGCCAATGTTCGGCATTTGACCCGGGCGGAACGGCCAATAGGCCCCCTCACCACCATGGAATGCGAGAGTCATTGGATAGGGACCAGCTCCGGGCCCGGTCGCGGGATAGGAGACCAAGAAGTTGAAGGGGATGCCGTTCTAGTTCGCAGTTGCAGTCACCGGAAAGTCAGGTCGGTCATTCGAAACGTCGTCATCACACATCCTCCAGACCGCGAATGCCCTCGTCGTATAACCATCTTTCGTGAACTGATATTGAAAGTGAGCTTGAACCGGGGAAAAGATCGGGTCGTAGGGTTCAGGCAGAAGGCTGGTGGTGCATTGACCTGATGAGATCACTTGTTCGCCAGCTGGAACAACAGCGTAATACGCGTATTCATCTGCTCTTGTCGTGCCCACAAAAAGGTAGTCTTCTGGTCCGAGTTGACGGTAGTACGGTTCCTGGTGTGAAGGGATTTTCCAGTAGACATCACCATTCTCCATGGCCCTCGAGCCCCCCAGCATGATCTGGCCCTTGGCTTCATCTAGAAAGATTTCGCCGACTTTTGTACCTTGGAGAGTGCTCGTCATAGGGGTCGCAGAGCGGTAGATCTCGTATGTCAATTGGGTCGGGGCAGGATCGTTCCAGGTGATAAAGGTCTGCCCGTCCTTGCAGATCGCTTGGACGTTACTGACCGTTGCTCGTGCCATTTGAATCAGCGATAGACACACAAATGCAACCAAAATCCGCATATGGGAAAAATGGTAACACACTGATCGTCACAAAATTGTCACAGGCAATAAAATAAATTGTTGCAGGTGCGGGGCGAAGTCAAGATCATGTGGTGAACACCGTTTCAATCTTGGGTAACGGGAAGCGATGTCATAATATATTTGTACCGAACCGGAATACCTTGGGGATCACCCCCGGCTAGGCGCTGTGCAAACAATTTTTTGAAGAGTGGTCATGTTTCGCTATCTATTTTCGCTTGTCATGTTCTTTTCTGTTCATTGTGCGATGGCTCAAATTGCATATGATGATGCGGCTGATTCTGCGTATGACACGGGTTGGAGTGATGGATCTAATGGTGGATTTGGCTTTTCGCCTTGGTCTTTTTACGATGAACTGCCCGACCCCCACTTCTTGATAAGCGATTCCACTTCGGGCGGACTACATGGAGGAATCAATACAAATGGGCGGGCCTTCAGCATGACTTACATTCCTTTCGGAGGAATTTCCGCTGGCCGCTATTTCAACTCCGATGTCATCGCTGGCCAACGATTTAGCATTGATATTCTCCATCAAGATCCTTTGAACATGAGCGTATCGCGACTCGAGGTTTATACGCCCTATTACGATGGATTCACAGTTGCCATTGACAATGGCCAAGTCATGGTTGCTTTCTTTGGTGTCGAATCTTTCATCTATGATCTTCCGACCGAGTCTGGCATCCATGTTGATGTTGATCCGCTTGCTTCTGGTCAGCTCAAGGTCGGAGTTCAATCTTTGTTCAATGGCGAAAGCCGTTCCGTAATCTCAACGTGGAATACCTATGGTTCACTTCGTCAATTCAACGTGAATTGTAATGGCACCGGGACTCCAGATCAAACGTTCGTAAACAGGATGCAAGTCACACCTGTTCCCGAGCCTAGTTCATTTGCGATTCTTGGGCTGGGATATGTAGCTCTTCGGCATCGTCGTCGATGTCATACAAAGTCTAGAAAAATTGATGATTTATAAGGCGAACTGTGAGGAAACAACATTACCCGGCTCCGAGAGAAGTCGTTTCCTTTGATGAATGGCTCGTTCTTAAGTTCGGTCAACCAGTACCAAAATACGTTTGGCAATATGATTGGGATGAGCCTGAAGATCACTTTGAGACTCGAGCTACTTTTGCAGAGTATGTCGTTTGGACATGGGAAGACCCGATTGAAACACTCGTAGAGAGATTCTCCATTTCGCAAATTGGGGCAGCTCTTTGGAAAGAACACCATGTCTATGTCGATACATCGCTTCCATTTGAATTAAGGATGCAAGCCTGGCGAGCGCTACCGACCTTGTTCTTGAAGCTATTCGACAAGCAATGCTCGCCAACGCTTGGGCATTTGAGCGAAAGCGTCCCTTCGACAGAAAATTTGGACTCAGCTTGCTATATGTGGTGGGATATATGTCCCTACTATGGAGGCCGATCGGACTTGACGAAATCAGATCACGACGAATTCTTTGGGGTCATTGAGGCTTGCCTTCAATGTAAAAACCCGGCTGTTCAAGAATCGGCCCTCCACGGGCTTGGTCACGCAGAAATTTACAAAGAAACGAGGTACATCGTGCATCAAATGATCGATCTATTTCTGAGTAAGAATTGGGCGTCGCGAAAGGAACTAATTAGATATGCAAAGCAAGCTAGAAAAGGGCGAATTCTCTAGCGAAACTCTGAAATGAAGCTGATTCATCGTCTAGGGAATGAAAGAATTGGCAACTGATTGTATAGACGAGACTTAATGGGCCGGTGTAACCTCCGAGTTATATGTCAGCGGGATTCGACGAGATATTTGATAAGGAACAGCTCAGCCAAATTAAGCGGTTAAAATTTGATGCTCAAACTGAAGCCGATTTTGTTGATTACCAGACCGCTTCGACCTTGGGGCGAGTGCGTGTTGTTTTTGCGATTCTCGTTGTTTTTGGACTTTTAGGTCTCATCCGACCTCCAAACACCAGTGATCAAGGTGCAAGAAATCTCGATTTTGCCTTTATTGCAATGTATGGAGTGCTGTTTGCCATGGCACTATCTCATCGATTTCGGCATTTGGCAGCACCAGGGCTTGCAACTTCAGCTGTGCTTAGTCAGATTGCGTTTGGCCTTACAGCCAAAAACTTAGATATTCCTTTAGGAATCTTGATCAATCTGATGTATGGCATCGTCATCATCTCAGCTCTTCAGGTCAGATTCAATGTGGCGTTCCTTTTCGCATTGGCCATGCTAGCAGCAAGGGCTTGGACGTTTTCATATCGCAGTTTGTGGGCGGGCGATGCGATTATTTTCTTTATTTTCATATCGATCGAGTTTCTGTTTCTCGTTGTCGGTTCTTATCTGAGCGAAGTGAGAGATCGCAAGAGCTTTTTGTTTCAGAAGCGATTGGCTACCGAACGAGCTCGCACACATGAATTAGTTCAAAACGTATTGCCACCTACTATTGCAAATGAGCTCAGCAAGAATTCTGGAACTCTTGCTCGACACCATGACTCTGCGACAGTGATGTTTGCTGACATAGTTGGGTTCACCCGATTTGCCGAGACTCATCCACCAGATGAGGTGGTCGGCATGTTAAACAGTGTTTTCTTAAGGTTCGACGCATTGGTTCAAAGTGCTTCGGTTTTGAAACTCAAAACAGTGGGTGATGCCTATATGATTGTGGGCGGCATTCCCGAACCAGATCCCGACCATGTTTTACATGTCGCCAACATTGCATTGGAACTTCGCGGAGCCGCCAACGCGGCCGGAATCGCAATGAGGATTGGACTCCACACCGGGCCCTTGATTGCAGGAGTTCTTGGAACCGAAAGGCTTATGTATGACGTTTGGGGGCCAACTGTCAATAAAGCGTCTCGACTCGAAACTTCGGCTTCGGCTGGCGTCATTGCAGTTTCAAACGAAGTCAGAGACGCTCTCAATGACACTCACGATTTCGAAGGGCCATTCACATTGGAACTGAAGGGCCTGGGGGAGACGACCGTCTGGCACCTCACTCGGCGAAAAATTCAAGCCATCGGGCTGAGCTAGAAGTGACCTTTGCCGAAGAATGTTTATTGCGATTTAAGAGTGTCAATAAAGGGCAAAACCTGGCGAGATCTTATGGGCTTCTATCAGTTGATTTGTTTGCCAATGATTTTGTAAGCTTTTTGAAGTGCAACTAAAAGATTGGGAAGGAATCTTAGATCAATTAAGTAAGAACAAAAAGATTATTGCGACTTGGCCACCATCATTTCCCAACCCGTCAGTAACAAGGTGTGAGTTCTCAAGACATCGAACCTTGGCTCACCTTTGCGCCTGCCAGGAGCAATGGTTTCTGGCCGTCCAAGAATTTTTAGATAAGCAGAATCCTAACGCCACCATTCTTCATCCATGGCGAAAGTTTGATCAATGTGGATACTCAACGATGTCATGGGAAGTGCACATGGAATCGTTTTTAAGGACTCGAGAGTCATGGCTTGAGCTCAGATCTGCCGACTTCAACAAACCAGGGAAAATCAACCGGAAGCCATCTTCAGTGGGAATGATCACACAGCATCTAGAGCAGCACGAAAGCTATCATATTCAAATTTTGAAACCAGACGCTTGATTCAAATCTGACCATTTGTCACACCCATCTCCCCGTCACGCAACCCGCTACCAGGAACAAGGAGACAAAAGCTATCCAGCACTGAACTAAGCCTGCGGGCACCATGAGCCACCACCGACGTTTCAGCAGGCATCCACCCAAGATAGCCCAGCCTGGGACAAGAAGTGCAGCCGATTCAAAAATGCCCGCAATCAAGTCCGCATGTGGTCGGGGAGTCCATTGTTCTCCGGCGGCCGTGTAGAACCAACATGGACAAAGGATAAGCCAGTTCGAAATAAATCCAGCCAACACAATGGCCAATTCTTTTGAATTGAGAGGCCCGCGACCTAGCGCGACGAAAATTGCCGAAACAATCAAGGCAATGAAGAGAAGTTTAAATCCAATGTCACCGAAAAACTGTCTTTCAAAGAAAGGTGTTAGAGTGATGTGGAGCATCCCCAAAAGCGACGCTGCAATGAGCAACCAATAAGCCCAAGTCTTGTCTTTCATGTCCAATGCAACGCTACTCCTTGACCCAAAGTTGCACAGTAAGATGTCGTTGTGCGAGGTTTATGTTCTTCACGATTCTCTACCCTGGTTCTTGCTGTTTCGATTCTAGGAATTGTGGGGTGTGGCAAGCGAATCTCCCGACGACATATTTTCCCAAATGGGTTTGTTGGATCCTTTTATATTGTCATGGATGAAAATGCTCAAGCTATGGAGCGCAACAGCGGATGGCTCATCGTTGAGTTCGATGATCACGGCATAGCATATATGAACAAAGCTGACGAAAAAGATTATCGAGAATGGGGAACTGACGAATTCCAATATGCTAACGGAGATCCAATTGTTTCCCTATTGCCTGGGACTTCGATTAGAAGCGTATCAGCCGAAATACAGGGTTCGACCGTGACAACAGTCAGCACCGATTTGAAAGGAAAACAAGTTCAGTTACCCTTTTCATAAATGAGTGGGAGAGTAAACCCAAAGCGTTAGAGATGGAAGTGCGGGACTGAATTCATGCTGGTTCAGCTCCAGACTCCTGAGATAAAGTCTTACTCCTAGATTTTGAATCGTGTCTGATCGTCGCTACAACTCCAATAACCATCACGCCAATGGCGTTGACAACCCAACCTAAGATCGGAGCCATAAGACCATCGGCTTTGACATCGTAAAACCAAGTCATATCAATCCACCAAAACAGGATGCTGATCACGATTCCACAAGATGACACGCCAACTCCAACTAAAATCGAGCGGAATATCGACCCCCTTTTCCGGCCCGGCAATGGTCGGCCAAACACATACCCAAGAATCAACCCAAGAATTCCACCCGTGGCTGTGATGAGCGCGCTAAGAAAGCCGGGAAATATTGCTGCCATGGGTCCGGTATCGTCGTCGGTTCCAGTTAGTGCCGATTTCCAAACGATCCAAAGAATGAAGGCTGATCCGGCTGATCCCACTGCTCCCCAAGCGAGGGAGAGCAAGCATCCACGTAAACGTGCTGACAAAGTATTGTCCTCGAAACGTGATTTCATTTTAGATTATGATCTGGTTCAACGTTTCAAAAGGTGCCGAAAATCGCTCTTTAGCGTTTCGAAGCAACTTTGATGGAGGGGCGAGGCGATCATATGACGAGTATAAAGTCCTCCAATTATTCTTAATCAAAGTTTTTTTCGACAATTTCAACCATTTGATCGTTGTTTCCCTCAATGAGTCTGGAGAACGATGATTCTCGAAAAGCATTATCCGCAGGCAAGGACTAATACGCACGACAGCGAAGCGCTTTACTCGTGGGTGCATGAGCACCACGACGACATCTACCGGTTTATGAGACACCTGACTCGGCACCACGAAACCGCCGAGGATCTCGCACAGCAAACGTTCGTTAATGCCTTCCAGGGCCTGAAAACTTTCAGGAAGGAGTCTTCCATGCGGACTTGGCTCCATCAGATCGCGTTTCGTGAATACATCGCTTGGCGCCGAAAGCGGCGACTCACTCTTCCTCTCGAAATCCTTGTTGGTCAACGTGACAGGCAATTGGATCGAGTGGTTGAGGAAGTTACGTTGCTTGGTGCCCTCCATCAGATACCCGCTGCCCAAAGAGAAGCATTTTTGCTTTTCGAAGTGCAAGGTCTGAGTGTCGATGAGGTGGCTCAAGTGACAGGGATCAAACCTGGCACCGTCAAGTCGCACTTGCACTACGCACGGAAACAACTCAGAGAGCTTCTTGGCGAGGCAGATCAGGAGACATACCATGAAACTGAATAACGAGATCGAAAGCCTGCGGGCCCAAGGCTCTAGCCCAGAAGCCAAGGCGCGGGTCATCGCAAAACTCCAACGAAGAGATAAAAAACAGACAATGAAAATGATCGGAAAACTCAGCATTCCCGCCGCGGCAATCGTAGCGCTCGCATTTGCGACCCCTTTCACCATGAGCCGGCCGGCTTTGGCTTCGACCACTTCGGTAGCCAGAGCAATTCGCGACGTCAAAAACTACGTTATCAATTCCTTCACAATCGTCGATGGCAAACGGACTTTGGTTTCTAAAACCACCGTTTTAGACGGCCATTCTAGTCGCCAGTTCTTTGATGAAAAGGGCAACCAATTATCAGAAGGCAAAATGACGAGCTTAGACGGAACCCTGCACGAACTCGTCACAGGACAACCTTTGGCGGGCGTCCTTATAAACAAGAAGCTTGATGCGAAAGGAAACGAAGTGAAAATAACCAGTGGCATGCCAATTGGTGAGGTTCAAGGCAAGAAAGTGGAAGTGCGTGCCACAAAAGACAAGACTGGAAAATTGGTCAAGCACACATTTGTCGATGGCAAAGAAGTCAAAGACCTCCCGGCTGAGTTTAAAGACAGGGCCGGCATCAAAGTATCAGAAACGGAAGGACATAATTCTGCAACTATTCGGATTGGCAACAACGCTCCAAAAACAGCAGGCGGATTTATGGTTGTAGAGGGTGGCGAAAATGGTAATTTCAGCTTGTTTGCTTCTGGCCAGACATCGGTTGACTCGCTCTTGAAACTCCTCGACGACAATACTCGATGGTGGATCGAACGAGGTGTGAATTGGAACGGCAAAAAGCTGGATAAGTTCAAATTGAAGGGCGAGTTCAGTCCAATCGAGTTGTACGTTGACCCTGCAACGAGCCTTCCAATCGTTCTGAGATTCGTGGGTATTGGAGAAAACAATGTTCCTCAAGTTGAAGACGAATACGTTTACGGTGCTCGCCCACCATTAAAGTAATTTTTTGCTCATCAGGCCCCTTTAGCGAATGCCAAAGGGGCCAGGACTCTTAGCTTTTTCTAATTGGCCGGTCAAGAGATTAGTGAGCGTTACATATTTTGTTTGGCATCATCCCAGGCTTATTAGCAATTCTTCAAGTTGGTTCATCACTTCCGGCATTGCTCCTGTCGAGCCCGTATCCATGGCTTCTGGGTTTTGATACTGATCGTGCACCTGGAGCTGAGTTTTGCCATCGGCTTCCTTAAATGTCACTGTTGTGATGGTTTGGCTAGTTTCTCCTTCGTCATTGGTCCAAACTAGTCGCGAGTTGGGTGTGACTTCCAGGTAAGTGCCGAAGAATTCCATCGTTTCGCCTTCATGAAGAAACGCTAAACGATATTGCCCTCCAACGCGAATATCCATTTCGCATGACACAAGGTTCAGTCCATAGGATTTCGGAACCCACCATTTCTTGAAGAGTTCGACATTTGTAAACGCCTCATAGACGATCTTGACTGGTGCATTGAAAGTTCTTGTGACGATGAGTTCGAGGTCAGACTTTTTCTCGATAATGGTCTCATATGTTGAAGTTTTTTTCATATCGTATGTCTCTTGATTCTTTTCAGATCTTCAATAACATGATCCAGTTCATCAAATCGCTTAGCCCAATGCTGTCGATGGCATTCAATCCATGCGACTTCGTCTTCGAGCCCCTTGGCTCCAAGCTTGCAAGTGCGAATGCGTCCAACTTTTTCTGTCTTGACAAGACCAGCCTGCTCCAAAATTGAAATGTGCTTCTTTATGCCGGTCAGAGTCATTTGGAACTTTTCTGCGAGGGCAGTAATCGAAGCATCTGCCCGCGCAAGTTGTTCGAGGATTCCACGTCGGGTCGCGTCAGACAGTGCTCCGAACGTTAGATCTAATTGAACAGAAGGATACTGAACCATTCAGTTCAGTATATCGTGTATTTTCCAGATTTGCAAGAGGAGCGTAGTTACTTGCCCGCCTAATATTTGTCACAGTGCTTCTCCTGAGAGAGGGGCAAGCGAAACACGGTCACCCAGGTAACCTTTCCTCATCTACCCCTATGCTTCTTCTGACAACGACACACCAGCCAGCGACTGATCTCGGGTACCTGCTGCACAAAAACCCCGCAAGAGTGCACAGAGTTGAACTGTCATGTGGCGAGGCAATCGTTGTATTTCCCGAAGCTAGCGAAGAGAGGTGTTCGGCTGCTGTCATTCTCAATATTGATCCGATCAACTTGATTCGCAGCAGGCTCCCTTTTGACCAATATGTGAATGACAGACCGTATGTCGCCTCGTCGTTTCTGGCTTCTGCTATTGCTCGATTGTTCGGAACAGCCCTGACAGGAAAAAGCAAGGAACGTCCGGAACTGGCTTCGCAAGCCATCGACATTGAGGTTCGCCTTCCCGTGGTCAGTGCATCTAGCGACGCACTTGTTGAATCGCTCTTCAATCCTCTTGGCTATAAAGTCGATTGTCAAAGGCTGCCACTTGACGAATCGAACCCAGATTGGGGCCCATCGCCTTACATAGATTTGAGACTAAGATCGGTGAAGACTATTAAGGATGTTCTCGTCCATCTTATGGTCTTGATTCCCGTCCTTGATAATCACAAGCACTATTTTGTCAACTCAGATGAGATCGACAAGTTGCTTAGACGGGGGGAAGGGTGGTTGGAATCGCACCCTGAACGCAAGCTTATCGCGACCAAGTATCTACGTCAAGATCGCTCACTTGTGAGACAAGCGATAGCTCGCCTAAACCCAGAAGAAGATCAAGATCAAGAACCTGAACGTGGGCCGTCCTTGCACGATGAGCGACATAGGTTAGTCGCCGAGTTCGTTCGGGATCTCAGCCCGGCAAGCGTCCTCGACCTCGGCTGCGGAGATGGCAAGCTCATGAGCCACTTGATCAAATTGAAAGGAGTCCAGAAGCTGACGGGGCTGGACGTGTCGCATCTTTCGCTCGAACGTGCGGCTAAGCGGCTCAGGCTCGATCAGCTTTCGCCAAAAGCGAGGGATCGAGTGGAGTTATTACACGGGTCGCTGGTTTACAGAGACGCGAGGATCGCAGGTTTTGATTTAGCGTGCGTGGTTGAAGTGATTGAGCATCTTGATGCCGAACGACTTCGTTCTTTCGAGAGAACCTTGTTTGAATTTGCCCGCCCGTCCAAAGTATTGATCACAACCCCAAACCGGGAGTATAACGTCCTCTACCCAAATCTATCTGAGGGCCAGTTCCGTCACGGTGATCACCGATTTGAGTGGTCTCGCGCCGAGTTTGCGTCATGGGCAAATGGTGTGGCAACGCGGAACGGCTACAATGTGGAGTTCCGAGGCATCGGTGAAGCCGACAATACTCACGGATCTCCTAGCCAAATGGGAGTGTTTTCGCGATGAGAATTGAGATTCCAGAGCTTAGCCTTGTCGTACTCATCGGGGCCTCAGGCTCCGGAAAGTCTACATTTGCAAGAAAGCACTTCCGCAGCTCCGAAATCGTGTCTTCGGACACATGTCGTGAGATTGTGGACGACGACGAAAATAGCTTAGACGCGACTATTGATGCTTTCGAGCTGGTTCACTTTATTGCACGGAAGCGACTCAAGCGTGGAAAGCTAACGGTCATCGACGCGACAAATGTCCAGCCAGCGGCTCGAAAGCCATTGATCGACATTGCAAACGAATACTTCGTCCAAGCCATTGCAATCGTAGTCGACACACCGGAGTCTGTGTGTCAGGCGAGGAACGAGGCCAGGCCAAATCGCCAATTCGGCCCGCACGTTGTCCGGAACCATATGAGAGACTTGCGCAGGTCGCTTGGAAACCTTAAGCGCGAAAAGTTTCGGCAAACGTACTTTGTAAAACCTGGGGAAGAGATTGAGCTGGTACGAACGAAGCTCTGGACAGACCGTCGCGAAGAGGAAGGGCCGTTCGACATCATCGGCGATGTCCATGGCTGTTTGGAGGAATTAAGAGAACTTTTAGCAGAACTGGGCTATTCCGACGGAGTACATCCCGAATTTCGAAAAGCTGCCTTTGTTGGTGACCTAGTCGACCGTGGCCCCGACTCTCCGGGCGTACTGAAACTTGTGATGTCTATGGTTGAATCTGGGAACGCGATTTGCGTTCCTGGAAATCACGATTCGAAGCTTGTCAAACACCTCATGGGCCGAGATGTTCAACTGACCCACGGATTGGACAAAACCGTTGAGCAATTGTCGCAAGAACCTGAAGAGTTCCGCCAAAAAGTTAAGTCGTTCTTAGATGGATTGATCAGCCATGCGGTGCTCGACGGCGGAAGGTTAGTTATCGCCCACGCAGGATGCCGTGAGGAGATGCAGGGCCGGGCACACGCTCGTGTCCGGGACTTCTGCCATTATGGCGAAACGACCGGTGAGACCGACGAGTTTGGTTTGCCCGTGCGCTATGCTTGGGCCGAAGACTACCGAGGCAAAGCCAGGGTGGTCTATGGCCATACCCCGGTCGCCGAGCCGGACTGGCTCAACCGGACCGTAAATATTGATACAGGGTGTGTCTTTGGCGGAAAGCTAACCGCGCTTCGCTACCCCGAGTTAGAAATTGTGTCAGTGCCGGCTAAGAAGGTCTATGCCGAACCGACAAGGCCAATTGGCCATAAGCTGCACCAAGAATTTGGGCTGACGGTTCAACAAGAGTTCGACGATCTGCTCGATTTCGCCGATGTAAGTGGAAAAATCCATGTCGACACCAGGCTTTCGGGCAAGGTGACTGTGCGCGAAGAAAATTCGGTCGCAGCGCTAGAAACGATGAGCCGGTTCGCTGCTGACCCCAAATGGTTGGTTTATCTACCACCGACGATGTCTCCATGTTCCACTTTCCAGCATGACGGATTCTTGGAGTATCCCGAGCAGGCTTTCGACTATTTCCGGGATCAAGGTGTTAGCCATGTAGTTTGCGAGCAAAAACACATGGGCAGTCGAGCTGTAGTGATTGTATGCGCCCATCCTTCGGTTGGCGAAACCCGTTTTGGGGTTCAAGGAGGAGGGCCAGGAGCTATTTTGACTCGTAGGGGGAGGAAGTTTTTTCAAGATTTGAACACCGAAGTCCAGCTTCTTGAGCGCGTTCGCGACGCATTTTTCGATGCGGGTCTTTTTGATGAACTGGAAACCGACTGGGCGGTGTTGGATTGTGAACTGATGCCTTGGTCAGCTAAAGCATCTGATCTCCTCAAGAAGCAGTACGCTCCAACCGGGGTGGCCGCTTGTCTTGCTTCCGACGTCTGCGTTTCGGTACTAGAGGCGGCATCAGCCCAATCAATTCCGGGACTCGAATCCGATTTTGCAAAGTGGCGGAGAAGTGCAGATAACGCAAGGAAATTCGTGGCTGCTTATCGTGAATATTGTTGGCCGGTCACCACAATCGATGACTACAAACTAGCACCATTTCATCTCATGGCAACGGAAGGGCGCACCTACACGGATCGCACAAACCTTTGGCACATGGAGACATTGGCAAGGGCGTGTGGAAATGGGTTGCTCTTGGCCACACCTTACAGGGTTGTTAACCTGTTGTCTGATCATGACATCTTAAGCGCGACTGAATGGTGGATCGAGATGGTGAATTCTGGCGGCGAGGGGATGGTTGTTAAACCAATGGACTTCGTAGTCAAAGGGAAGAAGGGTCTTGTTCAGCCTGCGATAAAGGTTCGCGGGCCCGAATATCTGAGAATTATTTACGGGCCCAATTATCTGGAGCCGTCGAATTTGGAGCGACTTCGAAAGCGCGGGCTGGCGGCGAAACGATCGCTTGCCTTGCGTGAATTTGCTCTGGGGATAGAAGGGCTAGAACGGTTTATCCGACGCGAGCCATTGCGCGCCATGCATGAGTGCGTGTTTGCAGTGCTTGCTTTGGAAAGCGAGCCGGTTGACCCGCGACTCTAGGTCAACTCAATTTTCCAAGTCACCACCTGAAAAAGGATTGAGGCATTTTTAGCTAGCGCTACTTTGGCACCCTCAAACTGAAACAAATGATCCAAATCTACGGAACCCAATTGAATTGATCGTCAGAAAGAATTGCAAACGACACTTTGGATTGAACTTAAGGATTCAGATCTAACTTTGTTCACAAAACAAAAAGTCGGTGGTATCAAGCTTAACTATCGACTTAGGGTTCCTCCAATCCGATTGAAAAAATACGCACGAATCTCATTTTGAAATGCCCTCACAATGACGGCCCTATCGATAGGTCGCTCAAGCGTGACCAATGTGATGGCTTCCCCAAGTTTTGAGGCAGTCAAAGGAACACGAACTATGTGTTTCTTCAAATTGTCCCAACTCAGAGTGGATTGTCTCATAAAAAATACAATTTTCGGGCTTAAGGGCAGGGCTCAAGAAGGACTCTAGTAGGTGCCATTAAAGTCGGGGTTTTGATCGAAGAGAGCACTTTCGTGTGGGACTTTTCAGAAGGAACTTTTCGAGAACTCAAAATTGTAATCAATTCGATGACTCCCATTTTTCTCCTTTTCTTGACCGTCCCAAACCAAGATGAAGCTATTGCCAAGCTGAAAATTATCGATGCCATGGAGGAAAGGCCATTTGATGGGAGCGGTGAAGTTACCAAGTGGGTCGATGAATGCTATGAACTTGCTGATAAGCGCGGAAAGCTGATCTTAGATTTTTATAAGAAGTATCCCAAACATCCTCGAACAAGTGCCTTGATCCGCCAACGGTGGGAAGATTTTTTTGGCCATGTTCGGGTTCCCCAGGAGCCTCGATTAGACATGATCAAGGCCGATGTTCAACAATTTCTAAAGTCGAAGCCACTTCCAGAACACCGAGTCATCGCCCGCGAATTTGAATCCAAAGAGAATATATTGCGCCAGTGGCGATTCATGAAAAATCAGGAAATCGAAGCATCTGATCCAAAAGCTGCCCCTTATTTGGCCAAAGCTAAGGCAGCTTGCCTTAGCTTTCGTAAAGAGTATCCAAAGGTCGAAACTGGAGTCTATCTCTTCTACCAATATTCGCAGATGGTCGCTGATTCTAGCCTGGAACGTGATGCGATTTCGATGCTGGCAAAATATTATCCTCATCATTCCCTGGGAGAAGGAGCAGCAGGTCGTCTCAAGCAACTTGATTCTGTGGGGAAACCTTTTGAGTTCGTATTTAAGGAATTTTCTTCTGGACGCCAAATTGACATGAAAGACTTGCAAGGCAAGGTCGTTTTGATCGATTTTTGGGCGGCATGGTGCGGGCCTTGCAAATTGGACATCGAAACCGAGCTTCTCCAATTGTATGCTGAGCTTAAGCCACGCGGATTCGAAATCATAGGCATTAGCGGTGACTTAGCAGGGGACGAAGGAAAAAAAATGCTGTCTGACTATATCGCATCTAAAAAAGTTGGATGGCCCATTTACTATGATGGTATGGGACCCAAAGCAGGCATCGCTCAGTTATGGGGAATATCGAGCTGGCCCACACAATTTCTCGTCGACAAAAGGGGCATTCTTCGTACAATTCGAGCCGATGAAGGCGACCGGCGAAAAGCCATTGAAAACCTCTTGGCCGAATAAGCTGTAAGCCTTGGTCTTGAAAGTACGTGTGACTTTCGGATAAAGGCAATGCCTCTTTTTTCAGACCATGCGACCGGAACAGTTTGGCTATTAAGGTCTTCTTTTGGGGCCGGCATAAACTTTGACGATGATTTCGTGCTCCACTGCATCAACGGTACGGATCGCATTTGCGCTAGCTTGATCGATAAGCTCAAGTACATAAGGATCGCGAAGCATCTCCAGACTTTCAAGCCGGAGGTGACGCACTTGGCGTCCTTCACCTTTCAGTCGTGCCTCTGGGTCTACTAGGCTTGCACCATTCAGGAAGACGAGAGCAACATGCTTGGGATAAGCTGCAAAATTCACGAATACTCCACTCTGCTTTGGGATATAAGATATTCCTGCGCAAACAGCCGTCGTTGCATCAAAATGCATCTCTTTAACGGGAGAGTATCGCTCTAAGAGCAATTCGCGGCCCGAGAGAACCAAGTCACGCACATCGTCTGGATAGCATGCCAGAAATCCGATTAACTCTTGGGGAGATTGCTTCATCGTCTGTCTCCATTGTAATCGATGGGCAAGCAAATTGTATTTCTCGATTGCTAAATTGGGCGAGAGGAAGACTTGAATTTACATTTCATCTACAATCGATTGCCCCGAAACCGTGCCATTTCATGGTTTCTTCTTTTCGAAAACTTTCATAGCTTCGTCGAGTGTCTTTCGTATGACTATTTTTCGTTCTCGATCATTGGTCATCGAAATGTCGATTGTATCAAAGGTAATTTTGTCTCCTGTGGATCGAAATTGAGTTCCAAAACGCTGTGGATAACTCGCCGAAACCATCATTCGATCATAGCTTGCGCCAGCGATCCAAGTGGCCGAAATCTCTCCTCGGATGACCGCGCATATCGCCAACTCGTGGGCCGTCGCATAGTCTTCAAAAGTCATTGCATGCTGGAAGATGAAGGCAAGCATCTCAAAATCTTTTCCTGCAGAAACTTTCCCTTGAGAAACAATGGTTCGGGCTTCCTTAAGTCGCGAAGCATCCCCCTTGATCATTTTTTCGATGTCCTTACTTGTAAACTTAGACCAATCTCCTTGGCGGGCATCCTGATCTTCATCAAACAGCACCTTAATTCTCGGATTGATGGCCGGCGCTTTGGTGACCTTGCCACACCAGATATCCCGAATAACACGCGCCGTGGGTAGAAATCTCTCTCTTCCACCTGCGAAACTTGGCTTTTCCATCCGCCTTGGACGACTTACTGAGTCAAATAGATTGTCCCAGGTTGTGCAGAGCAAGGGCAAACTTGATTTCTCACCCATGCAAAGAGCAGTAAGAGCCATCTCATATCGAAACCTCGCTTCAGGTAATCGGCCGGTTATGACAGGAGCATATTGGCAGGCCGCTAGAAAGTCTTTTTCAGACTTAAGCTCATCATTTTCAAGTCCAACTTGAATCCGAGCAGCGATTGAGACAGCGTCTGATTTTGCATCCGCAAGTGCCTTGAGCTCTTCAACAAAGCCAATGTGAAATGGAGATGCAAGCGCAACTGTCATTAGGAGAGCGGAAATTCCCATAACCGGTACTGTACCACATATTTTCAAACATCTACACGAACCGAAAGGAGCCGAGCAGGGAGTTTTGAGCCAGCTAAAGGGGCGTAAGTATGTGGTTCTGCGCTCCAGAAGGTAATGCTTTCTCCTGTTCGAAGCGAGACACTAAATCCTCCAACAGTGATTACGGCGTCGCCTTCAAGGACATACACATGCTCTTCGCCATTATGCGAGCGAGCGGGTGTCTCTCCATAAACTTCGATGACTGTCGGTTTAATCCTTCCGTGAGGAAGTCTGCTTGCAAGAATATTTAGGGGACTCCATCCATTCGCCCGAGAGAGGGAATTACGTTTTTCAGGGTCGTCCTGAACTTCTTCAGGAAGGGGACCTTCATCAAAAGAGGTCAGATCGAACCAACGGTCATCGGGCTTGGTATGAATCTGGTAGGGGCGCTCGCCACTTGATTCGGGTGCAAAGAGGTTTTCGAAATGAAGGCCCAGATACTCGGCAACTTTTAGATATGAATTTCGACGAGATGTCCTCCCAGATTCCACTTGAACGAGAGTGGTTTTGCTGACATTTGCACCTTGTGCCAATTGGCGGATCGATAGGTTTTGCTGAATTCGGACTCTCTTCAGACGGGCACCGACAATGACTCGATGTTCAAATTTCCATTCGTCGTCGATCAGACCCATGGTGAGAGCCTACCGTATGTCTTTGTTCTCACATTCATTGGAAATGTGGCTTCAACAAAGACTGAAAGTCGACAGTAATTTTGAATAGTCAAATAGAACGAAAAGTCAGGACACACAAATCAGATTCTGAATATCAAGAGTCAGAATTTTGTTCAAAAGCTTGCCATGTGGACACGACCAATCGGTCGACAGCATGCTCTCGTGATTCAGTAGTTTCTATTGTGAAGGGGAAATCACAAACTACTTCGATACAAAGTTCATCATTTTTCTCGGCAACTTTATGGATTGGCAAGTTGACTTTCTCACTGAGGACAACGCCAAACTCCCCACTCGGAAGCTAGCAACGGTGAAAATTGCGTCAAAATAGAAGAACTTGGACTGAGTGTCTCTGTTCCAAGTTTTTTTATGTCTGAACTTGCCACTTTTCGCGGCTTCTCTCGAATGGGTTTGAGCCCAAGCATTTCTTCCACGCTTGACCGGCTCGGCTTCCACACGCCAACTCCTATACAAGCTGAAGCAATCCCCGTTGGATTGCGGGGCAGAGACATTGTCGGCATAGCTCAAACTGGAACGGGAAAGACACTGGCCTTCGGTATTCCCATGCTCATGCGCTTGCATAAAGGGCAATTTGGAGTTGTCGTGGCACCAACGAGAGAGCTCGCAATCCAGATCGAAGAGACGCTAAAGAGATTTCAGGTCAAGACTGCCTTGTTGATTGGAGGTGCTCCAATGCAAAAACAAGTGAGCCAGATCAAGGCAAGACCTTCTGTCATCATCGCCACCCCAGGTCGATTGCTTGATCTCATGGGTCAGCGACAAGTTGATCTTCGGAGAGCATCAATAGTGGTTTTGGATGAAGTCGATCGCCTTTTCGACATGGGATTTGCTCCTGCAGTTCGGAAGATTCTGGATGCGACCCCTGCTGAAAGGCAGACAATGATGTTTTCTGCGACGATGCCCAAGCAAGTTTCAGAGCTTGCGAGCGACTATTTGAAAAAGCCGGTAAGCGTGGAGGTATCGAAACCAGGGACTCCGGCTGAACTCGTCACTCAAGAGCTCATTATGGTGAGTAAAGACGAGAAGCCAAAGCTTTTGAATTCGATTTTGTCCGAAAAGAAGGGTTCAATTTTGGTATTTGCTCGCACAAGACATGGCGCACGCAAAATTGCAAAGTCGATCCGCACTCAGGGCCATACCGCTGCGGAAATTCATTCGGACAGAACGTTGGCCCAGCGAAAGGCCGCTCTCCATGGCTTCAAAACCGGTGAATTCCGAATTCTGGTGGCGACTGATATCGCTGCACGGGGATTGGATGTGAAAGACATTTCGCTCGTGTTGAACTATGATTTGCCCGAGAATCCAGAGGACTACCTTCATCGTATCGGCCGCACCGGGCGAGCAGGTGCCAAAGGCAATGCAATTTCTCTTGCGACTCCAGACCAAAGCAAATCGATTCGTGATATCGAAAAGCTCATGAATTCCAAGATCGAAGTGGCCAAGGAAAAACCAGCGAAGTTGCAGCCTGGCCCCCGAGCCTTTCCTGCCCGAAACGCGCAGCGAAATTGGTCGAAAGCCAGGTCGAAAAGCAAGACGTCAACCATATGGTGAAAAAGGAGCGAGCCCTCAAGACTCTTGGATCTTGAGGGCTCGCGATCGACTTACTGAGTTGAAATTAGCTCATCGCTAAAGTCGGCGGTTTTGTCTGGTGGCGGCATGTTCTCGTTAGCGTGCGCGGCTTGGTATTTTGCGCAGTCCTCAAAGACTTCAACGAGAAGATCCGCATTGTAAGTATCCAGGAACAATTCGGCCTTCTTTTTCATCGTGACACCATCCGAAGTAAGGCTCTCTTTTTCTGGGCAAGGACACTTAGTGAGGTAGTCGGCCCATCGAATTGCGACCTCGGTTTCTAACACACTTGTAACGGCATCAATGGCCTCAAGTGGACTCCTTGCTGAACTTGCTTCCACCAAGATTTCATCACCCATCATCTCGACGATGACGTCCGTGAGGGCCGATTCAATGCTCAAATAGAAGTACAAATCCAGTTCTTTGCGAAGCGGAAGTTGACTACTCTTTTGATCATGGTCATTGACTGTGTTGTGGGCCTTCATCTTGCGATAGACCAGGCTTCCAAATGTGTGCTCTGCTCGAAGAAGCCGGCCAACCTTTTGGGTGACAACAAACTTCTTGCCCACAACCGACAAGTTCTTCAGGGTTTCGTCATCAACCATCAGATCCATAAAATTAGGGCTGAGAAGTCGCTTCAGCTCCACTTTCTTAAGTAAAGGCTCTGGTTCCTTTTTCACTGGATCCGATCCAACTTCTTCTCCCGTAGGATTTTGAGGCGTCGATTTAACGGGCACCGGTTTTTGGCCGAGAATTTCGTTGGCTTTGTCGCCAACAAATTTCTCGGTAGCTCCAGCGACTGTAACGGCTATTGTGATGGCCGCTCCGGCTAGGATTCCTAGCGCGGTCTTAAACGTCTTGGAAAGTTCTTGTTTCATAATTTCCTCATGGACCTTTTGGCCCACAAAGTTTTAAACGACAACTTATAAGGTGTAGTTTCGTCTCTAGTAGTGGTTAAAAGTGAGTTTTTAACAGTAAAGTGAGCGGAAATTATAAAAGATGACATTTAGCGGGACAAAGGTGCCGAAAATGTCAAGATTAGAAATTTCGAATTTATTCACTTTTTTTGTCCTCGTAAGAATTTCAGTGTCCGAGATGGTCTTGCCATATCCCTTCTTGCTGAATATAGTCTTCTTCAGAGGCTCCAATTTCAAGCCATTTGGGATGCGTGCTAGGATGACACATTCCAAAACCAGCCTTCGATGCAATCATTTTGAGAAGCTTCAGTGACTTAGCTCGATCAGATCCTTTCTTAAACTCGTGATATTCAGGGATCGTTGTGAGGATCGATTGCGGGATGACGTCAAAAAGATCGATGGTCGCATTTTCGGTTCTTGCAGATTGCTTGGTTGGAAAGTGCATAAACTTTTTGGAAGAAAGAACATCAAACGAGTTTTTGCTCATAGAAACTCTGGACAAGCCTTTGAGGAGATCCATGTCGATGCACTGTGTAAATTCGAGAGTTCCTTTTTTGATGTCGATTTTCTTTGGCAGGGTTCCGAATCTGCCAGCCAAGATAAGCGCAGTTCCAACAAACTTGAACTTGGTTTTTGCTCCAGCATATCTTTGATCCGTTCGATGAGATGCAAGAATCTTGCTATGAACACAACCTGCCAGATTCCAGGCGAGTTGCCGATTGATGGAATCCGAAAGGCCGTTTTGGGAAGGATCAAAGAAAATGTAGGGAATGCATATGGCTTTTGTTTTCTTTGAGATAGTGATGACCCTTGCGTAGTTGTCTCGCTTCACCACTGTGCCACCTAGCTGAGCAATCAATCCGAATTCCCGGAAGACATCGTTTTTCAGCCCGATTGCCGCATAGTAAGGCAGCTCGACGATTTGGTTTTTTGGTTCCTCGTGGTTTTGTAAATTTGATCGATTAGTCTGCTTATCAATATTGCCTCCAGAAGGACTCGGCTTATTCCAATCGACAGTTTTTTGGTAGCAAATGGCACTGACAATGCCTTCCAAAATAATGACAACATAATCCATCGAACCCGTAGCAAAGGGAAGTGTATGATGAACCTCCTCAGATGATTTGCCTGAAATGACGCTGACCTTAGGCAGATCTCGAATCACCCAGGGGTGGATTGAATGGCGAAATCCAGAGTAGATAAGTTCTTCTAATGATTTGAGATCGATGTTATGAAACAGTTGGCATGGATATGTGTGGTATCCCAAGCTGTCTCGGTCATGCGAGACTTTGAGCTCTCGGGCGATTTCTTGAGCTTCATTCCTAGTCACAATTGTCCTCCTTCAAATTGAACCAAACACGAAATCATATCATGTTTGATGGATTTCGACAAAGTTTTTCTAAAAAACCTGCAAGAATAATCCGAATCATTCCCCTAAGGAAGCAGGCGGTCAATCCTCATAAGAAGTCGGAGATCTGAAGTAAAATGAGACATGCCCAGCAAAGATCTTGATGACTGGATCTTGCAAATAGAAGGCGATAGCGATTGGGTCAGCCCAAGAATCTCGACCCATAGCCAAAAGATTGCAAGACAAAAAGAATGGGTTCCGCGTGTTGATGTCCTTGAATCTGCAGAGGCCGTTATTATTACAATTGAAATCGCTGGAGTGAAATCGGGACAGGTGGGGATTTTTCCAGACTCAGCTTGCCGGTCTATGTTGGTGAGAGGAGAAAGATTTTCACACTCTTGCGAGGCGTTTGGTTCTGTGTCTCCCCATCAAATAGAGATCGAATGCGGTCAATTCGCTCGTGAGATCACTTTGCCCGATGTTCCTTTGGATTTCGATCGCGCTCAGGCGCAAATGTCGCATGGCATGCTCACCGTGATTATTCCCAAACGAACGGAGCCTATCCATGTCATTTCAACAGAGACCAGGATTATCAGGGTTAAGAGAATTAAGTGAAGTAGATTTGAATGAGTGTTAAAAAGAAGAAAGAATTAGTGGATGATCTCGGAATGAAATCTGACGTTGAATTGCCAATAGAAGAGATTCTTGAGGAGTTGGATGCCATAGGAGAATCCGTGGCTCCACTCGACCTGGAAAATCCCGAAGAGCCAAGGCCTGTTATCCCAAATGAACTCAATTTGTTGCCTTTGCGGGAATCCGTGGTTTATCCCATGCTGATTGCTCCTTTGAGTGTTTCGCGGCCATCCAGCATCGAACTCATCGATGACAGCGTTTCTGCAGCAAACCGAATCATAGGTGTTGTCGCGCAAAAAGAAGCGCAATTAGAAGATCCGACATTCGATGATATTTACACTTATGGTTGCGCTGTTATTATTCGAACTTTGATGAAGGCTCCAGATTCAGTTCGGATGATCGTTCAAGGAATTGTTCGGTTCAAGATCACAGAGCGAATTCAAGACAAGCCTTATCTGAAGGCAAAAATCGAAACATTGGAAGATTTGCCCATCGATGCTGACCAAGCGGAGGAGGTGGAAGCCTTGAAACGATCGGTTGCGGCGTTGTTTGACCAAGCCGTACGTCTCTCACCACAGCTACCCGATGAGTTGCGGAGCCTCACTTCGGCTGTTCACGAAGCCAACGTCGTGGCCGATCTCGTCGCAGCTCATATGCCCATGGCTGTCTCCGATAAAGAAGCGATTCTCGAAATATTGGATGTCAAGCAAAGGCTGAAAAAGCTTCTCGAGATTTTAGGTCGGGAAGTTCGTGTCTTGGAGTTGACATCCAGAGTTCAAAGCGAAGTTACTGCGGAACTCAACAAGAACCAGCGAGACTACTTCTTGCGAGAACAGATCAAAGCTATTCAGCGAGAGCTGGGAGAAGAAGAAGATGCATCTGAAGATATCGACGAGCTGTGGTTAAAGATCAATGAAGCAGGACTAACTGAAGCTGCAAAGAAGGAAGCACAACGTGAATATGATCGGCTCAAGAGAATCAATCCTGGTTCACCAGAATATACGGTTGCGCGAACCTATCTGGAAACCATGGCCGCTTTGCCCTGGTCAAAGTCTACAACCGACAATTTGAACTTAGAGCACGCCCGCGAAATCTTAGACAAGGATCATGCTGGGCTCGAAAAAATTAAGAAGCGGATCATCGAATTCTTGGCGGTTCGGAAGGTCAAAGTCGATGGCCCGGTACGTCAACCAATTCTTTGTTTCTATGGCCCTCCTGGGGTCGGAAAAACTTCGCTAGGTCGATCAATTTCTCATGCGCTGGATCGAAAGTTTGTTCGAATTTCTCTAGGCGGAATGCGAGACGAGGCGGAAATTCGTGGGCATCGCCGAACCTATATTGGTGCAATGCCGGGCCAGGTCATCCAGGGACTCCGTCGGGCAGAAAGCAACAACCCGGTCTTTGTTCTTGATGAAATTGATAAGTTGGGTACGGATTTTCGAGGGGATCCTGCGAGCGCGCTTTTAGAAGTACTCGACCCCGAGCAAAATGTTGCTTTTCGCGATCACTATGTGGACGCTCCATTTGATCTTTCAAATGTGTTTTTCATCGCCACTGCCAATAGATTGGACACAATTCCTGCGCCTTTGCGAGACAGGATGGAGATCATTGAGCTCGGAGGCTATACCGAAGAAGAAAAGCTTGAAATTGCAAGTCGCCACTTGGTGCCAAAACAAATTTCAGAGCACGGCCTCAAACCCTCTCAAATTGTATTCAAGAGTGATGCCCTTGTGTTTCTCATTCGACACTACACCCGCGAGGCAGGAGTGAGAAACTTAGAACGCGAAATTGCAAGCGTCACGAGAAAGGCAACCTTGGAGTTCGCAACAGGTCGAAAACATAAGCTGACAGTGACCAAGAAATTTGTGGAATCTGCTTTGGGCGCTCCTAGGTTTCTCCAAGATCCTATTACCGAGAGACAATTGGTTCCTGGAGTTGCCGTTGGGCTTGCTTGGACTCCGGTTGGAGGCGATGTTTTGTTTATTGAAGCTGTAAGATTTCCAGGAAAGGGTCTTATTGTGACCGGGCAGCTAGGAGATGTTATGAAAGAATCGGTCACTGCCGCGCTCAGCTACATTCGAAGCCATTCAAAGAAACTGGGGATTCCCGATGAAATCTTCGAGCAAAATGAGGTGCATGTTCATGTTCCCGAGGGCGCGACACCAAAGGATGGCCCAAGCGCTGGGATCACCATGTTGACCGCTTTGGTGAGCTTATTCACAGGCAGAAAAGTCAAGTCCAGACTAGCAATGACCGGAGAAGTGACCTTGACCGGGCAAGTCTTGCCCATCGGGGGAGTCAAAGAGAAAGTTTTGGCTGCTCAGAGAGCCGGTGTTGTAGAACTGATTCTCCCGAGCGACAATATGAAGGATTATCTGGAAGACGTCCCCGAGGAAATTCGAGCAAAGCTCACAACAAAGTTCGTCAAAACGGCATCTCAAGTCTTAAAGTACGCTCTCGAACAATAGAAGTCGGCCCCAATGTCAAGAATTTTTCAAACCATTCTCACTGTAATTTGTGGGTTAGGTCTTGTTGCGGGGCTCATGTTGCCACACTATCCTATCCTGGCATGGATTTCTGTTTTAGCGGGTTCGCCGTTCGCCATCATGACGGGAATCGAAGCTCTTAAGGATAGGCAGCTCGATGTCAATGTTTTGATGATCGTGGCTGCTGCTGGCTCAATTGCCTTGGGTCACGTCATTGAAGCTGCAGTTCTATTGTTCTTGTTTAGCCTATCTTCAACTCTTGAAGAATATGCCATGGCTCGAACAGAGAGTGCCATAGAAGGCTTAATCAAACTCCGGCCGGATCAAGCCATGGTTATTGATTCTGCGGGAGATCGCACAGTCTTTGTCACCGAAGTGACTTTGGGTCAACATGTGCGAATCAAGCCATTTGAAGTTGTGCCCCTAGATGGCGTCATCGTTTCGGGTGAATCCAGCATCGATCAGTCGGCCATGACAGGCGAGTCGATTCCAGTAAGCAAAGTTGTTGGGGACAGAGTCATTGGTGGCACCTTAAATCAAGATGGGATGCTTGTCGTGGAAGTCGAATCGGTTGTCGGCGACACAACATTGGAAAAAATTGTGGCACTTGTTAAGGATGCGCAAGAGAACAAAGCCAGTGGGGAGCGAATTAGTAGTTGGTTTGGACAAACCTACACGCTTGTTGTCATCGGGGTAGCAATCTTAAGCGTCATTATTCGTTTTGCCCTTGGACAACCAGCCGAACAAGCGCTCTATGCCTCATTGACGCTGTTAGTTGCGATGTCGCCATGTGCACTTGTCATTTCGACTCCTGCAACCACACTTTCGGCTCTGGCCTGGGCCGCTAAGAACGGCATGCTCATCCGGGGCGGAAGCTTTGTGGAACTTGCGGGAAGGGCCAATGCAATTGCTCTAGACAAAACGGGAACTCTCACAGTCGGAAGACCGGTTCTGGAGGAAATTTGTGTCTGTGGATCGGCAGTGACAACAGTCGGAGAATCATCGGTGTGCTTGGAAGAAGGTGCATGTTGGAGTGGAGGTCAAACGATGAGCGAGGATGCCAAAAAGGCGCTTCGTCTTGCTGCTGCTGCGGAGCAATACAGTACTCATCCGCTGGCTTCGGCCATTGTCGAAGCTGCTCAATTACAGGGAATTGACATTCCAGAAGGGGTCGAAAGCAAGGCTGTGTCAGGGTATGGAGTTACGGCGAAAATCGACAACGTCATGGTCAAAATCGGGCAACTGAAGTTTTTCGAAGATCTTCCATCAGAATTTCTCGTCCATGTTCAAGAGATTCAGTCTCAAGGAATGACTGTCGCTGTGCTTCAGGCCGAGAGCGCCCTCGCCGCATTTGGACTAAAAGATATGCCACGACAAGAAGCTCCTGAAGTGATTCAAGACTTAAGAACGCTTGGTTTCAATTCGATTTCGATGCTCACCGGAGACAACCTGCAAACTGCAGCTGCCGTTGCTACCGAGCTCGGTATCAAAGATGTGAATGCTTCATTGTTGCCAGCAGAGAAAGAAGCCATCATCGAAGAACTATCAAAAAATTCGAAAGGCGTGATCTTTGTGGGAGATGGGATAAATGATGCTCCGAGCCTTTCTCGAGCAGCCGTCGGAGTGGCCATGGGAGGTCTTGGAAGTGATGTCGCACTCAATGCTGCAGACGTTGTTTTGATGCACGACAATTTGAAAAAATTATCTCAGTTGGTTCGACTCGGCCGTAAAACCAACCGAACAATAAAGTCAAATTTGATATTTGCGTTGACGGTTGTTGCCAGTCTATCACTCGGAACAGTGATTATTCCCATGATATGGCCATTACTTAAAAATGCGATCTTGCCCTTCGCTGTTATAGGGCATGAAGGCTCCACAGTTCTTGTGATTCTTAATGGGCTCCGGCTCTTGAAAGGGCCCTGAAGTTAACTCACTCTGTTGTGATGACCAACTTTGGCTTGAGCTCTGCTTCATTGCTTCGAGAGTAGAACTTATAGACTGTGTTTTCTCCAGCCTGTGCCGGTTCGAGCTTGCTTGTGAGTGCCACTGCAAATCCCTTTGTTCCCGAATTCATAGATTCAGCCCAAACTTTCTGAAAAAGTTCGGAGTTTTTCATTAAATCAACTTCAAAAACAAAGGTCTTATCGTCAGTTGGAGGCTTTTCGCTCGCGGTTCCCAAAATGGTGTCTGTGCCATCACTTGGATGAATCTTCTTAGCATCTTCGTAAGCCCAGGCTTTTTCGGACCACGCGTTCGATAACGTCCGAACTTCAAGAGGGTTTTTTTGGCTATCCTCTGCGCTCCAGCCAGGTTCTGGTGCATGAACAAGAACGAGTTTTGCCGAAGTGAGCTTAGCACCAGAATTTATGGAACTGAGGTCGAACTTAAGACACGAATAAGAAAAATTCAAATGCCCTTCAAACGATTTTCCAACTGCTACTCCGTCGTTACCCCAAACCCTCAAGAATGGATCGCCGGTTTGATCATCCGCGAATTGGTAAACCCAAACATCGTCGATCGGATTGAGAGTTTGAGTTTCTGTATTCGATCGCAATAAGAGTGAAGCAAGAGCAATTATCGGCGTCATACATCTATTTTACGTGCCTTGATGTCCCACCGATACGCTCGTCCCAGAACCCTCCGGAGTTACAATGCAAGTGTG
This sequence comes from uncultured Fimbriimonadaceae bacterium, assembly GCA_964583465.1. Classification (GTDB taxonomy): domain Bacteria; phylum Armatimonadota; class Fimbriimonadia; order Fimbriimonadales; family Fimbriimonadaceae; genus JAEURO01. The sequence goes on from CAZOVP010000001.1 coordinate 27,733, forward strand.
CACGCTCTGAAAGTGCTTGAATTTGATCGAATTTTGGAACGCCTGAAGGATTTTTGTGAGACCCCGGGTGGCCAATCATCGGCTCAAGTTCTCATGCCGAGCTTTCAACCCGAGCGAGTGTCACAGTTGATCCAACAGACTTCGGAGGCCGAGACCTTTCTAGCTCAAGACACTTGGAGCCTTTTAGGTGTCAAAGATGTGATCTCTCAAGTTCGCCTGGCTGGCAAAGGAGTTATTTTGGAAGGTGAAGTCCTTGCCAGAGTCGGTGAAAGTTTGCGAGTCATGCGGTTGGCAGCTCAATCTCTGAATGAACGACAAGTTTCGTGTCCAGAGATTTGTAAAATCGCCTCAAATCTGCCTCATTTGATCATGATCGAAGAACGACTCTTAAGGAGTCTTGATGGGGATGGCACTGTCACTGACTCAGCTTCATCGGAACTTTCGCACTTGCGAAAACAAAAGGCCAGTACTTCAAAATCCATTCTCAACCGATTGCAAGCCTATATTTCAGGTCGAACCCGAGACCTTATGAGTGACGCCATGTACACCCAAAGAGATGGTCGATATGTCCTCCCGATCAAAACTGAAAACAAGGGAAAGATCAAAGGCATAGTTCATGACACCAGTGCCAGCGGTTCGACGATCTTTGTTGAGCCCGAAGATATCTTGGCATTGGGAAACGAATTGCGACAAATCGAAGCCGCTGAAAGGGCCGAAGTTCTGAGAATACTCAAGGAGTTGAGCGGTCTGGTTGGCTCCGAGAGCGAGGAAATTTGCAGAGGAATCGAAGCCTCATCAGAGCTCGATTTGATTTTTGCAAAAGCCCGCTATGGAGCTTCTTACCGAGGAGTTGTCCCACAGAGAGCTGAAGGAGCCTTTGTGGAAGTGCGCAAAGCGAAACACCCTTTGATTGATCCCGAATTGTGCGTACCCCTTTCTGTCGAACTCGGAGGAGACATGAGAGTACTTTTGATCACCGGCCCAAACACGGGCGGAAAAACTGTATCGATCAAGTGCATTGGACTCTGCGTTTTGATGGCCCAAAGTGGGATGTTGGCACCATGCGATTCCATGAGGTTGGGTTGCTTTGCTCAAATTTGGGCTGATATTGGGGATGAGCAATCACTTCAACAAAGCTTAAGCACATTCAGTGGTCACATCAAGAACATTTCAGAAGCTCTTAATGGGATCAAAATTGGTGGACTGGTCTTGCTCGATGAAGTCGGAGCTGGTACCGATCCAGCAGAAGGTGCCGCACTTGCAAAGGGCATATTGCAATTGTTTCATGAATCTGGTGCCGTTGTTATGGCTTCGACACACTATGGCGAGCTGAAACTGCTTGCTTCTAATACTCCTGGATTCATGAATGCTTCGATGGAATTCGATTTGAAATCGCTTCGTCCGACCTATAAACTTTTAGTAGGTGTTCCCGGTTCGAGCCATGCCTTCAAAATTGCCACTCGTTATGGAATGAATCCTAAAGTCATTGAATTAGCCAAAGAAGGGATCTCAAGTTCGGATCTTGACATTGCAGACCTTATAGAAAAACTGGCACAAAGTCAAAGACAAGCTCAAAAGGCACAGAGCGAAGCCGATCGGCTGACTCATCGGCTAAAGCAACTGGAACATGATTTCGACACAAAAATTCAAAAGGCCGAGGAGAGCAAACACAAGCTGCGAGAGCGGGCAACGGAAGAGCTCGAAGTTTTGCTCCGTGAAATTCGTGTGGAAGCTCTCGATATTTTCACAGAACTGAAAAAATCGCCAAATCAACAAGGGATCGACAAAGCGCGTGAGCGACTAAAATCTCTTCAAGAATTTGGGCAGGAGTTTATCCAAGAGACAAAGATCCGAGAAAAACAACCTTCTGTTGCGAATTCAAAACCTTCTGGAGTCATTGAGAAAGGAACACGAGTGACAATTCGTGGTCTTACTCAAATTGGCATCGTTCTCGAAGAACCAAGAAATAATCAAGTTATGGTGCAAGCAGGAGCTTTGAAAATGACCTGTAAGCTCAAAGATTTGACTCCAATTGTCGTAAAACAAGCTCCCGTGGCGACACACAAGCAGGGATCGCTGACACTCAAAAAGTCGATGTCGGCAAGTCCAGAACTCCATCTTCGCCATAAGAGCGCCGAGGATGCCGAACAAGAACTCGAAAAATTTCTTGATGAGTCAGTCTTGGCAGGCCTCTCGTCTGTCAGAATTGTACATGGCAAAGGCGAAGGCATTCTCAGGAAACTCACTCATAACTTGCTGAGAAAACATTCAGAAGTCAAGTCATTTCGCACAGCCAATGCCGATGAAGGTGGCGAAGGAGTCACCGTGGCGACATTCAAATGAAAGAACTGATAATTGCAGCACAACAAGCGCGATCGAACGCCTACGCACCGTATTCCGTCTATCACGTAGGCGCGGCCATCTTAGGGGCCAATGGCAAGATTTATGTTGGATGTAATGTCGAGAATATCTCATATGGGCTTACTAATTGTGCTGAAAGAGTTGCCGTTGGAACCATGGTCGCCGATGGATGTCTTGAGTTGAAATCTGTAGCAGTTGCCACACGTGAGGGCGGTTCGCCATGCGGAGCTTGTCGACAGGTTTTGGTAGAATTCGCTCACGATGCAGAGAGTGTTCAAGTCTTCTGCGTCGATGACAATGGCACGACAAAATCCTATGTGCTATCGGAACTCTTGCCACATGGATTCAATACTGAGCTGAAAAAATGAAAACAAAAGTCGAGCATATTGTTTTAGCCCTTGGGCTAATGGTTCTCCTTGTCATCTTCGGATGCGGTGGCGGTGGTGGTGGAACAGGTGGATCTGGTGGCGGGTCTGGATTGAATCCATATCCAGGGCAGTATTTGGAGTTTATTACTGAAAATGGTGCCGGGGTAGCTCGAGATCCCTTAAGCTTGCAAATTGGCGATCAAATAAAGATCGTGCTTGCGAACTACGATATTTCTGGGATCCGAACGACTCTGCCAATCTCCACGCTGACTTGCTCTGCCAGCAACTCCGATATTCAATTGTTGGCGGGCAACAAAATCAACGTTCTTCATAGGCCCGCTGGGATTTTCGTGATCACTGCTCAAGCTACTGTGGCAGGGAGCTTAAAAACCTATCTTCAAGATTGCACTGTTCCTTCGGGCTCAACAACGATTTCCGGAAAAGTCATTCAGGATGGAATTGGAGCCGGCGTTCCTTATGTTCAAGTGAGTTTTTATGATGCTTCAGGCACCATGATTGCAGGTTCTAGGACTGGCGCGGGTGGTCTCTTTACCGCCACAGTACCAGCCAATGTCAAATCGATTTCCATCAAAAGCAGTTCGGTTCCAGCACCGCCGTATTACAAATCATTCATCTATAAGGGCAAAGTTTATACAATGGATGCTTCGGCTTGTCCTGTAAATCTTTCAGGCATCATTTCGGGCCAAAACAACTCCTTACCTTCGACAATGGCAATCTTTTTGCAGGTCGATGGTCCGCCTCCACCCCCAGACGGATGTGTCCCTTAGCCAGTCAATGCAACCATTCTGTGACCCAAGGTTGTAAACTAATACGAAGTGAATTCTAATCAATTGTCGGGGTCAATAGAAAAGGCCATCAATGACGATTCGGTTCGGGAAATCCACATTCTTGCGGCACGTTTACGTGCCGAGTTCGGCGAACTCGACGACGAAGCCATCCAAGCCGTCTCTGAAACAACTGGATTCCCCGCTGAATATGTACGTCTCGCTGTTCGATCGGCACCGGTCGAACAACGCCAGACGTTCGTGGATCGGGTCAAAAGCGCATTTATAGCTTTTGATCCAGATCTTCGCCGGTACACGATGTCTGCAGTTCTCGCTGCATTTTGTGGCCTATCTATGGCGCTTTCAGCATCGACAAGGGATTCTTCTGGATTCTTAGGAACGCTCGCCCTGATTTCATTACTTGGTGCCCTTTGGAACGCAGCCATTTCGAAATCACTCAAGGTCGCCGTATTTTCTGGAGTTGCATTCGGTGCCATCAACTTCATGGTGATGACCCTCTTCACGTTTCTCTTTCGTTTACTTCCAAATTTTGGAGCGATCGGACCAGCGCCGGCCATGATCATTTTTTGGATGGTCGGAGGAGCAGCTTCTGCTGCATTTGTTCACCAGTTCTTTGTATTGAATCGAGAAAAACTAGGTTTGAAGGATCCTTCCAAAGAGCGATATGAGCTCTTGCGCCAGCTTCATGATATTCAGGATAAGCTCAAATCTGACGAGAAATTTGTCACCTTTTTGAGTGTCGATATTGTTGGTTCTACGCGGATGAAAACCGAAGCTGACCCGCTCATGCTTGAATTTACATTTACGGAATATCACAAGTATATTGGAACTGTTGCTGAAAAATTTGGGGGCAAAGTCCATTCGACAGCCGGCGACGGAGTGACCTGTGTTTTTGAAAGTCCTGCGATGGGATATTCGGCAGGACGAGCCATACTGGCAGGCCTTTTTGAGTTTAATTCCTTCCGTAACCGACTCACAAAACCCATAGAAATTCGGGCAGGAGTACACACCGGAAGTGCGCTAATCGCCGGACAAGATCTTGCCAACGTCAATTTTGCCCATGTCATCGATGTCGCGGCACACATGCAAAAGGCTGGCGATCCAGGCTCTCTGGTCGTGAGTAAATCGACCGGAGAAAATGTTCCTGGTGGATTCGATATCATTGAGGGGAATCGGGTCACTGTGGAAGATATCGAGGCTGTGGTTTGGAAGCCCAGAACAAGCGTCATACCCCAGGTTCCCACTGCTCGGCAAGAGCTAGTGTAGTTCGGTCTCTAAGACAATATCAGGGCTCAATCCCATCTCATCCGATTCTCCGCCATCATCTTGCGTGTTTGATCCGATGCTATATATTCGAAAATCAGACCCCGAAGCAATGTAGAAGAAGTCTTGACCCGAAAATGGATCCGTGGCTTGACCTTTGGGAAGGCCAGTAAGCTTTGTGGGAGCTTTTCCGGCAAGTTTTGAATATGACATGGCCCATGAAGAAATTGCAAAGATTCTAGTCTTTGCTAATGCCGTGTCTGCCATCGAAATCAAGGGCTCAATGGTTCCGGTGAATGCCGATGCGAATTTTTTCCATGGCCGACTTCCTTTTTGTTCCGAAAATTCGATCCGATCTTTTTTTGATTTGGCACTCTCTTGCTTCCAAAAAAGGAAAGTGGAATCCAGATCAGAGTTGAATCCTTCGAAATAAGCTTGCCGTTTCGAATCGCTTAAGTCTTTGAGATAAGAAACTGCTTGCTTTGCAGGTTTCCCAAACCTCTTTTCAAGTTCTGCAAAGTCTTTTTTTCTGTAGCAATCCTGGACAAATTGCAACCCTAACAGTGAACGCTTTTCTTCGTGATCAAGAGACGAACTGACGCCAGGATATCTGGCAAGAGCCTGAAATAATCCATCGCTAAGCACCTTCAAATCGGATTGGCTTAACTTTTCGAGGTTTGGTGCAACTACTTTCCGGACATCATTCATGATCGAATAACCCAATGAGGCAAGCTGTGCATCGCCCTGAGCCAAGTCCATTCCTATTTTTGTCGCGGTTAAAGAATCTTGGACTGCTGATCGCCAATTCTTTTCTTCAATTGCAAATTCTGCTCTCCAAGCCAGAGCGCGTCCAATTTGTCGCAAACCTAAGGCAAAGTCCGGTGCTGAAAATGGATCGCGGAATCGAACTTCAACAACACAACTCAACTTTGCAGCGCTAGATACTTTTGCAAGGTCATTCGAAAGAGCCCCTACAATTTGATGTTTCATGGAAGTCGTAAAGGAGACTCGTTCAACTTGGTCAGGGAATCTGCTCTGAATCGATTGAGCCACAGAAACGTAGGTGTCGAATGAGTTCGAACTCGAGGGTTGAGGCTGATAAGGAGTATCACTCCGAGCAAATTCGGGATATGATGCTTCTTGCCCCCAATGGCAACCCCCTGCCAAAATCAGCAACAAGGCGAGTGATAGCGACATCCGTGTCACTCGTTTATGGTACCGGCTTATCATAGAAGAGTGATGACATGTCAAGATTTCGGCATATGAAAGGTGTCATTCTCGCCGCTGGGAAAGGATCTCGACTTTATCCTGTAACCAGGATGATCCCCAAACCGATACTTCCTTTGGCAAATCGAATGACCTTGGAATATGCTTTCGATCAACTGAAGGAATGTGGGATTACCGAGATTTGCGTTGTGGTCGGCGAAAACGAAAACCAAATGAAATCTGCCTTGGGGAATGGAAGCCAGTTTGGCGTGAATTTAAGCTTTGTTCACCAAACCGAACCTCAGGGGTTGGCCCATGCCGTTGGTTTTGCAAAAGAATTTGTAGGGCAAGACAGTTTTATGCTCTATTTGGGAGATGCCATTTATGGAGATTCGCTTTGCAAATTTGTTAACCGATTTATTGAATCGGGTTGTGCCAATTTGAATCTGGTGAAACCGGTTGATGATCCTCGTCGATTTGGAGTTGCGAATGTCGACGGGGAGCGAATCACAAAGCTCGTTGAAAAGCCTGCACACCCAGAATCTAATTTGGCCATGGCAGGAATGTATATTTTTGGTCCACAAATTTGGGATGTTCTCCCTGGGCTCCAACCAAGCGCACGTGGAGAGTATGAAATAACGGACGCGATCCAAACTTTGGTTGATCAAGGAGAAGCCGTCCTTGCTGGCGTTTATGAAGGAACCTGGTTTGATACCGGTACCCTGGATTCGTTTTTGGAAACGACCAGATATCTGACAAAGAATAGTTCGATCATCGGCGATGGTGCGATTGTTGAGGGCAAAATTGGTGATAATGTCGTGATTGGGCCAGGAGCAACGGTGACCTGCAAATCCGTTGAAGACAGTGTGATCTTGCCTGGGGCCCATGTCATCGTGGGTGGAGACATTCGGCATTGCATTTTTGGAGGTTCTGTCACTCTTCCTTCCGCAGCAATGAGAATAATCCAATTCGATGGCTTAACTGAGTAGTTTCAATAAAGTAAAGACCCAAACCTCGAAAGATTTGGGTCTTGTTGTCTAAGCTATTCTGATCAGAATTACTTCTTTTCTGCTTCGCCGCCAGTTGCCTTAGCGTCGCCACCAGTTGCCTTAGCGTCTCCGCCAGTTGCACCTGCATCGCCGCCACCAGAACAGCCTGCCATCAAAACGCCCGCGATACCGAGCGCGACCAAAATCAATGTGAGTTTTTTCATTTCGAACCTCCTGAGGTTAGGGTTTGCCACCCAGACAAAGCTGTGTAGCGCGTCCTAGACTCTTTTACCCTGTTTTTTTAACAGGCTACTGTCGTCCAGTCCTATTCAACGGACGTATTCAGACGGAAATTCGTTGCGAAAACTTGCCCAAATCAAAAAAGTTGAACTCAAAAGAAGGGACTAAAGTGAGTTTTCAACATCCTCTTTAAGAAAAGTGACTCAATTTTCTTTAAGACTTTGTTTTGCAAGTCACTAATCCCACGATTCCCCGCAATAACTCTATGATCGTCGAAAGTTGGCGATCGGAGGTCTTTTTTCATGATGAGGAAATTATTAGTGCTTGCGGCTACGTCTCTCACGTCTGCTGCATTTGCTCAGTTCGTACCAAACGGCTTGGCCGTGTCGGTGATGGGGGATGGAACAGGAACATTAGCTTCTTCCGGAACCGCGGTCACCATTAAGTCATTTGACAAAACAACAGCATCTCAAGCAGGTCAATTCGTTGTGACATTTGCCAACGGTGCATCTGGCTCCAGGCTTGTTTCTTCCGGAACGGCAACTTCAGAAGGAGCCCTTATGCGGTCAACGGATGGTCTATCGTTGACGATTATGGGATACAACGCTGCTGCTGGAACCGCCAGCTTGACAACTTCAACATCGGCCAATGTCAGCCGAGTTGTTGGTAGCGTCGACGGTGCCGGTAACGCCAGCTACACAAACTTCAGTGTGTTTTCTGGTACGAACCCAAGAGCAGTTGTCTCAACCGCAGCTGGATTTTATATGGCCGGGGGCAACAGTGGCGTGAACTGGGGAACTACTGGCCCATCGACCGTTTCTGTGAGTTCAACAGTTGCGAACATTCGAGTTCTAAACGATGTTGGAGGAGATATCTACTTTACGACTGGCTCTGGAACAACCGGTCTTTATAAAGTTTCAGGTAACCCAACAACAGCCGGAAATGTCGCTTCACTTGTTGTCGGGAATGCGGGAACTGGAACGGGCACAGCATCTGCTTACGGTTTTTTTGTAAAAGACGCTAACACCATTTATATGGCTGATGACCGAACTGGCACTGCTGGAGGAGGAATCCAGAAATGGACTTTCAATGGTTCAACCTGGTCGCTGGCATATACCTTTAGTACCGGAACTGCGACAGGGGCCCGTGGCCTTGTTGGTGAGATCGACGGTTCTGGAAACGCAGTTCTCTATGCGACTTCCACAGAAGCTAGTGCAAACAGGCTCGTTTCCGTGACCGACACGGGATCCGGAGCAAGCTTAACAACTCTTTCGACCGCAGCTGCGAATACGGTCTATCGAGGAGTTGCCTTGGCACCAGTTCCAGAACCTGGAACAATTGTTGCTCTTGGACTCGGACTCGCCGGACTTGTTGCCAAGCGACGACGCAAGTAATTACTCTCACACCCTAATCCTCATGAACGGTTGCTAGAGCCCTTGGGCCTAGCAACCTTCTTAATTCTGAGGCAGATGAAACTCAAAGGCCACCTGTTTTGCTATGAATCATAACGGATAAAATGTCGCTGGTCTTCATGAGAATGAATAGAGCAATCTTGGGAATAGGGCTGGGCACTCTCTTGTCATCTTTTGCCTGCCCCGGCAACATCAAGATATCTTATCAGCAAGTGTGGCCCGACGTGGCTCCCAAACGTGGTTTGGCGCCGGTGATTGTTGAAATCACAAATTCAGGAAATTCAACTCAGGGCCTTTTGAAATACTCATCTCGCGGCCAAGTTGTTCAATATCCCGTAGAACTGCCCAAGGGGGCCATGAAGCAAATCACATTATTTGCAGAAGGTAATAGCTTTGAAGCCACTTTAGAATTGTCGACGCAAGAAGGTACCCTCAGCTCTGGAATCGAGCTCAAAAATTCAACCCCAGGAGATGTCCCTCTCATCGGAATCATTTCTTCAAGTCCGGTCGGGCTCTCGACTCTTCGAACCAGAATCGCTAAGAAAGCATGGTTTGATTCCACGATAAGGCCAGAATTAGCTCCTCACCGGTCTATTGGATATGAAGGATTTGATTGCATTGTTTTAGGAAGAGGATCAGAAAGAATTCCCGATGCAGCTGTCGAAGGATTAAAAAGATATGTCTTGCGTGGCGGGCAGCTTATTGTTTGTGGTGGCGCCTCACCACTGGTTTTGAGAGACGCCCGATGGAAAGGATTCTGGCCTTTAGAAGCTCAAGTCACAAAAAATATCGATGCACATCAAGCTTTTCAATCCATTCTTTCCACCAACTTAGTGGGTGATCTGAGCTTAGCGAGTGGACCAGTTCAAAGCGGTTCAAAAATTCTGGTGACATCACAGGGAAATCCTGTGATAGTGAGAAAAAATGTTGGTGTTGGAATCGTAGATGTTTTGGCCTTTGATGCATTTGAAGATCCTATTCGAACGTGGGCAGGTCGCGATGGACTGTTTCGAATCCTCCTCACTCGGGGATCATCCCAATTTGGCGATGGAATATTAGAAAACGACTTGTTGTCGGGTTATTCGAATGATTCAGGGTATCGCGGTCGTTACGGGAGCTATGAGAGCTCTCAAGTGTCAAACCCCTTTGAAGTCGAGTTGATTCCTCCAGGTCAAATCTTCGCCCTTCTTTTCTCCTTCTTTATTGTCGCGGTTCCCATAAATTTCTTTGTCCTGGGAAAATTAAGAAGGAAAGAGCTCTCCTGGGTCACCCTACCAATCATCAGCATGGTTTTTGCGGGATTCATCTTTTCAATGGCCACAAGGCTCTATTCAATGAAAGATGGGCGAGCGTCCGTCGGAATCTTGGTAGTGCAAGACAAAGAACCTACAGCCGTGTATGTTGGGACAGAACAATTCTTCTTTGCCAAGGGAGGCACCTTTGATTTAGGATTCCATGGAGCAGAGTCGTTGACAACTCCAATGCAATACGATCGGTCGATGAGAGTACGAACAAATGAGTTGGGTGTCATTGATGCCGGAGAATGTCTTGTTCCTGCCTTGCAGGTATCTAACTTAGCTTTTCGGGAATATAGAATCTGCCAATCCTATTCTGCAAACTGGACAATTAATTTGAATGATATACATCCTGAGACCTGGGTTCCAGGAAAAAAGATTTCCGGAACAATTGAAAACAAATCCCCATTAAAACTGAAAGATTCAGTATTTTGGTTCAAGGGTCAAAATTTTGCAGTTGGGGAAATCAATCCTGGTGGCTCCAAGCAATTCAGTTTTGTCTGTGCACCGCCGAAACCAAGAAACTCAAATTTTGGTGTAAATACAGTAAATGCGCCTTGCGCTCTCACAGCCCAAATCGAAGTCAAAGTCGGAGGGACCCATGGCGAAGTCGTGAATAACGGTTCGGGAGTCAAACTGCTTTATACATACTCGTTAGGAGAAACGAATTGAAATTTTTGCTTGACGAGCTCATCCACGATAATCCTCTTATTTTTCAGGTCAAGCGTGAGGTCTTTAGCAAATGGAGAAACTCTCAAAAGTCGGGTGGGCAAATGGCTTCGTTTGTCATTATCTCCTTGATTTATTTGAGTCTTGTAGCCACTGCCCTTTACTATGTCGAGTTCATTGATGCTTCGGTGCCACTACTCGTTATCATGTTTATTTCTTTTTTGGTACCGGTTACTATCATTCATGGCGCGCTTGCGGGGGAAAGGGAAAAAAGAACTTTAGATTTGCTTCTTGTTGCGCCTGTGACTGAACGACAAATTGTGTTTGCCAAATTTTCAAAATCCATTTTGCCGTCAGTCATTTTGCTATTTGTGGCACTGATTCCGGCGGCGATTCTCGCATTCGCACGGATCAAAATTGGCCAGGCGCCTCTCCAAGCCCATGGAAACATATTTTTGCAACTCACACTTGCTGGGTTGCTGATTGCAACAACGACGTTTTTTATATCTGCTATGGCATTGGCCATATCCGGCATTAATCGCACGACAAGCAATGCAATGACATCATCACTTGGGGCCCTATTCTTGCTCTATATTTTGATGCCGATTATGGTTGGAATGATGGAACCGATCAACCCAAACCTTCCAAAGGTGCTGGGCTTTGTTCATCCGTTTGTTTGTCTTTCGGAATTGATCTATAGTAATTCGGCCGATAATCCTGGTCCCAAAGCAGCACTCGTATGTGCTGGGCTCCATGTCGTCATGGGCTTGATCTTCTTGCACTTTACAACTTTTGCTATATCGAAAGAGCGACAACATGGGATGAAGGATAATGCTTGAAATTCGAGGACTCAAAAAATCATTTGGACCACTAAAGGCTGTTGATGACATTAGCTTTTCGCTACAACCTGGCGATATTTTTGGGTTCATCGGTTCTAATGGTGCAGGCAAGACTACAACCCTGAGAATGTTGGCGACACTGTTAGAGCCAGACGAAGGCACGGCCATTCTAAATGGAATCGATATTCGTCGAGACCCCATGGGAATCCGAAGGCAAATTGGATATATGCCCGACTTTTTCGGACTCTATGAAGACATCAAGGTCTGGGAATACCTCGATTTTTTTGCAACGATCTATCGTGTTCCAAAGACAGAACGTAGTGGCGTCATTGATAACGTCCTTGAACTTGTTGACCTCACAACCAAGAAGGATGCATATGCTTCTTCGCTTTCAAAGGGAATGCAACAGCGACTTAGCCTCGCTCGTTGCCTCGTCCACGATCCGCTTCTCCTCCTTCTAGATGAACCAGCCAGTGGGCTTGATCCGCGTGCAAGATCAGAGCTCAAAGACTTGATCAACGAACTCGGAAACATGGGCAAGATGGTCATTGTGTCATCACACATTCTTCCGGAACTCGCAGGATTTTGTAACACAGTTGGAATCATTGAACGTGGCCGAATGATTACTTATGGTCGGGTCGATGATGTTGTTCGAAGTATCCAGCAAGCCAAGACGATTGAAGTGAGGCTCATCAAAGGAGCTGCCGAAGCGAGCATGTTTCTTCATAACAAGCCCAATATTGGGCAAACTGTGCTCAATGGGCCATCAACGTTCAAATTTGAATTCACAGGTGATCTGGATCAGCAAGCGTCGATTCTCAAGAATCTAGTTGACCAAGGCTACGAAATTGTGAGCTACTCAGAGGAGGCGGCTAATCTCGAAGATGTCTTCTTGCAAGTGACCACTGGGGCGGTGAACTAAGCTTGACCAGAATTGGCGAGTGGATGGACTACCACCGGAGCGTCTATTTTGACAATGCTCCAATGGTGCGGGAGTTTCGGACTCAGTTGCGGGGAAATAAAGCTCCGTGGATTATTGCGGTTTATCTCGGCCTGCTCATGTTTATGGCCGTTATCGTTTACACAGGGGTGAGCCTGGTAGGCAATCGGAGCTTGAGCCAAATGCAGGGCTCTCTCAATGCATTTTACTTTGCGATTGTGGGAATGCTGGAGTTTTTGGTTGCCATCATTGCTCCGGTTATCGCTGCGAGTTCCATTGTTGGCGAATATGATCGCAAGTCAGTCGAGCTAATATTCACCTCTCCCATCGGTGTCAAGTATTTTCTCGTGGGAAAATTGGTTTCTTCTTATCGATACCTGCTTGTGCTCATTTCATTAGCACTTCCCATGGCGGCAATAGCTGTTGTTTTGGGGGGAGCGACTTGGCAAGACGTATTGTCTTCCTTTGTCGTGATTAGCATGCATGGCCTTTTTTACATGGCCATTTCTCTTCCAATTGCAGTACTCACAGCAAAAAGCGTTGTAACAGTGCTGTTCAGCTATCTTGCCACATTTGTTTGGGTCAATATCATGGCCGCAATCTCTTTTCCGGCCCTGGCTTCAGCTGGCGGAAACGTGCCACTGAGTGCTGGCTTATGCCCTTATATGACCGGTGCAATCAGTGACTCAAGTTCACAGATCGGCTCGCTCAACATTCCAATTTGGCTGAGCACCGTTTTGATTACCCTCCTTGCTGTCAAGTTGTTAGTTCTGGGAGCAGGCTCGGCATTGACCCGAGCAGCCAGCAAGGAGACACTAGGGCTCCGTATTCATGGCCTAATCTACAGCGCATTGCTTGGATCAATCGTAGGGATGTCTTCTGGTGCAGCTTTCTCCGCAGGATTTGGTTCTTTAACTGCGAGCTCTTGGTTGGTGCCCATTTACTTCATGTCGCTGACCCTCGTGATTTGCTTGCCATACATTTGCATTTGGAACCGATTTTCGGAATCCAAATACTATCCCAACGGCCTCTTAAGAATTCGATACACATTTAGAGGGACGCCAGCCTCTGGCTTGGCATATCTCATGTCTTTGCTTTTGACCGCCGTCATTGCTGGACAATTGGCTTCATTCTCTGTCGGGGGAAGTTTTGTACTCAGTGACCTCTTTTATGTCTTTGGGCTCTTGAGTTTTTGGTTTTTGGCGTGGTCTCTCGGTTGGGCGTCCTCGGCTTTATTTTCCAAGCAAGGAGTCGAGTCCGCTCGTCGAGTGCATATTCTTCTGATTTTTTGCGTCTACATTTTGCCAATCCTTTTGCTCTTAGTAGTCGACGGAGCACTTTCTTTGGCAGGCGGTCTGGGACTAAAGCAAGGTTGGACCCAAGACTTTTTGCCCTTGCGATTTATGTTTGACGGGCCAAAACTCGCTTTGATAAAGGCTATAGCGTTCCTTGTTTTGGGTGGAGTATTAATGATTTTAAGTGAGAGAAAACGACTTGAAGTGATGCGGATGGCTACAAATGGGTGATATACGATCTCAGCTAGACAGATTTACCAGAAGAGTTGCGATTCTAAAGTCGATTCGAGGCTTGGCCTGGGGCACTCTCGTGGGGAGTGTTGTGGCATTGATATGGGTGCTCCTTGACTACACTCGAGTGTTTTACTCTCAGCTCAGTTGGTTGCTTATTCTTGTCGCCACATTTGGCGTGGCCGGGGCAGTCATTGGGTTTGCTCGCAAAGCTGGCAACGATGATATTGCCAAGAGTATAGATTCACGCACCCATTCAAAGGATTTGGCGATTTCTGCTATGCGACTTGGCCAAGACCAACCCCTCGCCGGAAACGTTCGTCAATCTGCCGAAGCCTACTTGACAAGCCTTAGCCCCAAAGCGGTGTTTCCATTCCGATGGCACGTACAATATCTGCTTTCGGTGATCTCAATTGTGGTTGTGATATCACTGTTTTTGTTGGGCAACTCTCCTATTATTCGAGGACCAAAATCTAAAAGCGAGCGAGAAGAGCTGCAAAACCTAGGAGCAACGGTTCAAAAAGTCGCTCGTCCGTTAGAACAAAAAATTCAGCAAGGTCAGGCGACAGCAGATCAAAAGAAAATGGCGCAATCCCTATCTAAAATGTCTCAAGAGCTTGAGCAAGGAAAGTTGAACAAAGAAGAGGCGATGAGGCGCGGGAACGAGCTTGCAAAAAAAGCCGAAGATGACGCCAAAAATGCTGGGCAACGAGCGTCTGAAGAAGCCAAGCAAGCTGAAACAGCCCTTTCAAAATACACAAAATTGCAGATGGAAGATAAAGGAATCCAAGACAGTGATCTGCAAAACCTAAAGATGGACGCGCTTGAACAGGCAATGCTGCAAAAAGAGATGCAAGAACAAGGGTTCCAAAACCCACCATCCAATTTCTCCGATCAACAACTAAAAGACATGGGAATTGACCGGGCAACCGAACAGCTTTCGCAATTGAGCCCGGAGCAAAGAAAACAGCTTGCAGACTCGCTCGAACAGCAAAAGCAAGAACTTCAAAAGGAAATTGATCGCTTGGATAAATTGCCAGAGGCCGAGCGAAAAGCTGCCGAGCAACGCCGGCAAGAGATGCAAAAGCAAATGGAGCAATTTCAAAAAATGGCGGACAAGATCAAGATGTCGGAAGAGACGATGAAGGCTCTCAAAGAATTGATGCAGTCTCAAGAGATGAAGGACTTGCAACAGCAGCTACAGAAAATGCAGCAGGCTGCCAAACAAATGGAGCAAACCGGCAAAGCCCCAACCGAAGAAGAACTCAAGCAGATGCAGCAGCGGATGGAACAGCTTGCTAACGCAATGAAAGATCCTGCTATGAAGCAGCAGATGAAAGACGCTATCAAACAAATGACCGAAAGCATGAAAAATGGCCAGATGAATCAACAAGCCATGCAACAAATCATGTCGGCCATGAAGATGGGGCAGCCAAACGAGCAAAGCCCGAGCGCGACGGATGGCGGAATGTTTCAGGGCGAAGGTTCTGTCAACAAGAGCCAGCACGAAATGGAAACTAAAGGAAAAACAACACCTGGCAAAGTCAATGGACAATGGCGTGAGGAGGGCCAAGAGTGGTCGATGACAATCAAAGCGCCATCTCAAGTTGGAAATAAGTCATCGGTTCCTTACCAATCTGTCATGCAGCAATATAAAAATGTCGCTGAAAAAGCTCTTTCAGGTGGGAAGATTCCAAAGGGACAAGAAAAGCGTGTCAAAGAATATTTCGACTCGCTATCAGGTGGGAAAAAGTCATGAATGTATTTGAAGGTCAGGAACAAGCAGAATGGTTTCGGTCAACTTTTGAATCGATTCGCTCGGAAGTTGGGCGAGTGATCGTAGGGCAATCCGATATTGTCTCTGGGGTTCTTGTCTGTATGGCTTCAAATGGTCACGTTCTGTTAGAGGGCATGCCGGGTCTAGGCAAAACCATTTTGATCAAAACTCTTTCTCAAGTGGTTGATTTGTCATTTAGTCGAATTCAATTTACTCCCGACATGATGCCTGCAGATGTTACAGGAACTAACGTATTGTCTGGAGGTTCAACAGGTTCTAGAGAATTTGAATTTCGGCGCGGACCCATTTTTGCAAACCTCATCTTGGCAGACGAAATTAACCGAGCGACCCCCAAAACTCAGTCGGCTTTGCTCGAGGCGATGCAAGAACGATCCGTCACAGTAGGAGGTACTAGGCATGATTTAGAGGAACCTTTCTTAGTCATGGCCACCCAGAATCCTATTGAGCAAGAAGGAACCTATCTGCTTCCTGAAGCTCAATTGGATCGATTTTTCTTTAAGCTTGTTGTTCCATATCTTTCCAAATCTGAACTCGCTGAAGTTATCAACCGCACAACCGGAACAGAAACGGTGATTCCGGAACCGAAAGCTTCAAAGGACGATATTCGAAAAATGCGCCAAATTGTTCGTGAAGTGCCGATTGTCCAGGATATTTTGGATTATTCGCTCTCAATTGTCATGGCAACCCATCCCAGCGGTCAAGAATCGAGCGACCTTGCTCAGAAGTATTCACGTTATGGTGCTTCACCACGTGGTGCCCAGAGCCTGATTACAGCGAGTAAGGTTTATGCTTTGCTTGATGGGCGGTTTCATGTTTCGAAGGACGATGTGAAAAAGTCTGCGATTTCTGCACTTAGGCATCGCGTCTTGCTCAATTTTGAGGCAGAAGCAGACGGCGTTGTGACAGATCATATTGTTGTTGACGCGATCAAAAAGGCAGATTCGCTGTTTAAGGATCCAGTTAAGGTTTGAAAGGCTTCTGACTTTTCATGATTCTAACACCACGGCAATTTAGGTTTTTGGAGAGTTTGCGATTGACGCCACGAATCCGATTTGCCGGTTCTGTTCGAGGCGAAAGAATGACTCAGGCGCGCGGAATCAGCATTGAGTTTTCAGATTTTCGTGAGTATTCAGAAGGCGATGATCTTAGGCACTTGGATTGGAACGTTTTGGCTCGCCTGGGCCACCCAGTCACGAAAACTTATCGCGATGAAGAGGATTTGGCGATCTATGTTTTGTTAGATTGCTCGATGTCTATGGAGTTCGGAACTCCAAGCAAGTTGGAGTTGGGAAAACAATTGGCCGCATCGATGTCTTACATTGGCTTAAATTCTGGAGATGGGATCTACCTTCGATGCTTGGGTGCTCCAGTTCAATTGAGACAAGCGCTGCGAGGTCGAGCAAGCTATTCCAAAGTTGATAAGATTCTTACTGAAGTCGAGCCCTTGGGCCAGCGCGGGCTAGGATTGGAATTGCAAAGTTTTGCATCTACAACCAAGCGAACAGGTCTGACAATAATCTTAAGCGATGGCCTCGATCCTGGAGTCTTCGCCTCAATTGCAAGCATTGCGGCAAGGGGCCACGAAATATGGTTCATACAAATTTTGTCTGAAGAAGAACTCGATCCCGAACTAGAAGGCGATTTGAGACTTATTGATTCTGAAACCAAGAGCACGACAGATATCACTTTTAATCTCTTCACCAAAAGAGAATATGAAGCGAATCTTAAAGCTCACAGCAACAGAATAGAGGCAGAAGTCAATCGCCTAGGGGGCCGATTCCATCAAATCCACAATTCTGCGACATTAGATTCAGTCGTCAACCACGTTTGGAAAAAGACCGGGTGGGTGAGATGAATATACTCAACCCTTTGGCACTCTTGTGGTTTCTGCCCGCGGCTGGGGCCATCATTGCTCTTTATTTGCTCAAGATCCGTCGTCGAGATCTAAAGATTCCAGCAGTATTCTTGTGGCCGCAGCGAACAGAGGAAGTTCGCGCGAACGCGTTGTTCCAAAAACTCAAATTCTCTTGGTTACTGGTGCTTCAACTTTTGCTAGCGCTCCTTGCTTGTGTGGCCTTGGCGCGCCCCCAGCTAAGGCAAGCTGGGCTCTCTGGAAAAGTGACTATTGTTGTCCTTGATGTGAGCGCAAGTATGGGAGCCACCGATGTTTCTCCCAGCAGATTTGAAGTTGCAAAGGCCGATGTCAAGCGAATGATCGGGGCCGAAAAGAGTAATGATAGGCTTGGCCTCATTGTTGCTGGCCCACATCCGCATGTTGCTTTTCCTTTAGAATCGGAACCAGCGAACCAGCAAGCCCAACTAGCTCAGGTGCAACTCACAGATGCGGAGGGAGATATGGGTGAAGCCCTTAGACTTGCCGCGGCGATCACGAGCCAAATTGATGGCGCGAAAATCGTTGTTTTGAGTGATGGAGCTTTCGAACCTGTCGAGAATTTTCAGCCAGGAAAAGCTGAACTTGCCTATGTAAAAGTCGGGTCGTCCTCGGAGAATTGCGCTGTTTCAGCGCTTGGGGTCACAACAAGCGAAAGCGGCTCACTTGGATACTGCGGGGTCAAAAACTATGGGCTACAACCGGCGAAAATTGGTCTCACTTTGTTTGCAGATGGCCAGGCGATCAATAGCGTTTCTGATATCGTGGCACCGGGCAAGGTCTATGGTAAATCATTTTCAATCCCTGCTGGAGTCAAGCGAATTGAAGCCAAACTGGACAATACCGATCATCTTGCTTCTGATAATTATGGTGTTTGTCTTTTGGGCGAAAGTGCTTCGATTCGGGTGCTTCTCATTTCAAAGGGCGATATGTTTTTGGAGAGAGCCTTGGCCCTTGATCCCAGAGTTTTACTGGAAAAATCAACTCAAGTGCCTGTGACCGAACTTTCGAGTTCACGGGAACCTAGTGCCTATGACCTCATCGTGTTTGATGGAGTCGATGCAGTTCCGGTCAAATCCAAAGGCGTTCTTTACTTTGGATCAAATGGCGCGGGAATTCCAGCAAAAGTAAAAGGATTGATTAAGAGACCTGACTTTGTCCGTGCCGAAGATCATCCGGTGCTCAAAGGTGTTGATCTGGAATCGATTTACATTGAAACTTCTCTTAATGCCCAACCGGCAGGGAGCGGAATAGCATTGGCAGAAGCGAAACAAGGTGCCCTTGTCGTGGTTGCCGAAGGCAAGCAAAGGAGCGTTTTTGTTTCGTTTGAACCGATGAACTCCGATTTTCCATTGAACGTAGGATTTCCGATTTTTATTGGCAATTCACTCGATTGGCTCGTCGGGCAACGTACCTCTCGAGATTTTGCTATCAAGACTGGTCAACTCGTTTCACAAGATACGAAAGGAACCGACCGTGCAACTCTTGCCTTGGGCCAATCGAAGTGGGAGATCACACCCATAGGTGGCCGGTACACGATCCGTGATTTTGTAAAGGTTGGAACGTACAAATTGCAAATCGGCACCGAATCAAAAACGATTTACAGCTATTTGCGCAGCCCATTAGAATCTGCAATTGCACCTATAGACAACCTCAATATTGGTCAACAGAAAGTGAGAGCGACATCACAATTGACGCGATTCGAAGACCTCTGGAAATGGATCGTCGCTGTTGGCCTCCTGGTTCTGTCATTTGAGTGGTGGTACTACTCGCGGAGATCGTAATGCAGTTTACAACTCCCGCCTTCTTCCTTGTTCTCATCCCTGGATTGCTTGGCCTCGCCTGGAGTTGGAACAAGGTTTTTGGTCTGGCCAAGTCCAGAAAAGTTGTCGTTTTTGCAATACGGCTGATATTGTTAGTGATTCTTGTTTCGGCCCTGGCAGGGCCCCAATGGGTTCAACGAAATGTAGGCACAGCGGTCATGTTTGTTATCGACCGATCAGATTCCATTGCTGACATGGATAAGAAATTTGCAGATGACTTTGTGAGAGATGCGATCTCGAAACTTGGAACTGATGATGTAGCAGGTGTAGTAGCTTTTGGGGCGCAACCGGTTCTCGATTCGGCTGTGGGCGGTCGTCGGACGTTTTCTGGAATTCAATCCAAGGTGGATGGTTCAGCCTCAAATTTAGCCTCGGCGGTTCGATTGGCGATGGCAACCTTGCCGAGCGGAAAAGGCCGAAGGCTCGTAGTCCTTAGTGATGGAAATGAAACCCAAGGGGACGCCTTGGAAGCAGCCGAAGTCGCTTCGACCGAATCGCTCCAAATCGATTTCGTTTCCTTAGGAACAAATAAGCGAACCCAAGAAGCTTCGATTGTTGAGATGAGAACTCCAAGTGAGCGAAGCGTGAACGAGCCGTTTGAGATTCGTGTCGTTATGGAATCTCTAGAACCACAAACCGCGACACTTGTCATCGATCGCGATGGCGTGGTGGTTGCTCGCCAACCCGTCAAGCTGGATCAGGGACGATCGACATTTACTCTGGATCAAAAACTAACAAAACCAGGATTTGCGCGTTATCGCGCGACATTGGAGCCCTCTCAAGACACGGACACAAGAAACAATGTTGGGTCGAGCTTTGTCAATGTAAGAGGAAACTCCAAGGTTCTTGTTTTACAAGGAGATGCTTCGAAATTCGAACTCAAAAATGCTTTGCAGAGTCAGGGTCTAGATGTTCAGCTTTCGGGAGCAGAAGGGATTCCAAATCGACCCGAAGAGTTGCAACAGTACGACGCAGTCATTCTCAATGACATCAATGCAACTTTTTTCAACACCCCGCAAATGGCGACCCTAAGGTCGGCAGTCCGAGATACCGGAATTGGCTTTGCCATGATCGGAGGTGAAAACTCATTCTTGCCCGGTGGTTGGTATGGGAGCCCCGTTGCAGAAATTCTTCCCGTTGATCTCAACATTCGCCAAAGAAAAACGTACCCATCAACATCGGTTTTGATGATTATTGATGCATCTGGCTCCATGGGCGCAATGGAAGACGGAGTTCAAAAGATTCAATTGGCAGCGAAAGCCGGCGAAGAGACTGTGAAGTTGCTTTCGCCAATCGATCGATTGAGCGTTTGCGGGAGTTCGGACAATATTGATGCTGTCGCACCTATGCAAGAGCTCAAAGACAAAGAAAAAGTTATTAGCCAAATTAAGAAACTACGACCTGGAATGGGTGGTATTTACGCTGAACCAAGCGTGCAATATGCCAAGAAACTTATGGAATCGGAAAAATCCAGAGTAAGGCATTTTATTTTTGTGGGAGATGGTGCCGACGTTGACAGTTATGGCGAGTCTCTTCGACTTGTTTCTGAGATGAATAAAGAAAAGATCACGACAAGCGTGATCGCCATTGGTGATGGCAAAGACGTTCCCTTTATGAAACAAATGGCTCTGGTGGGCGGAGGAAAATTCTACTTGGCATTGCAGGCTTCAAAACTGCCTTCGATATTTACTCAAGATGTGGCTGTCATGAGCCGATCTGCCATCGAAGAAGTGACCTTCGTACCGGAGATTCGATATGGAGTTGAAGCTGTGAAAGGATTTTCGCCCGGAGAATTCCCTGCTCTGTTTGCCTATTGCCTCACGGACGCCCGCTCACTGGCTCGAGTAGGAATGGTATCTCCCAAAAAAGACCCGATCTTGGCCACTTGGCAATTTGGATTAGGCTCGAGCTTGGCATTTATGTCTGATGCGCAAAGCCGATGGGCGGGGAGATGGGTGCCTTGGGAAGGATTCGGTAGATTCTGGGCGCAATCCGTAAGGAGCATATTCAGAAAGTCAACAACGAACGATTATCAAATTCAAGTTGACCACGAAGGTGGCAAAGGAGTTGTTCAGTTAAAAGCCACAGATAAGTTGGGTCGCCCTATAGAATCGAGCACCATGAATGTGAAAGTCGCTTCTCCGAACGGAGACCCTGTCGATGTTCAGCTGACTCAAGAAGCACCTGGCTCATTTTCAGGAACCTTTCCTGTAACTGAACTTGGAAGTTATATCGTTTCAGTAGCAGAGGATGCACCAAATGGTCAAACAAGAGTCTTTGCGAGTGGATTTTCGGTGCCATATCCGCCCGAATATCGATCATATAGAACAAACAATGCCCTTCTTAAAACAATGGCCGAAGCCACGTCTGGCAAGGCGATCGATTCTCCCGCAGATTCTCTTCGCACGATTCCCGTTTCTGGGCAATCTATGACCGAGCTTTGGTCGAGGTTCCTCATTCTCGCGCTGATATTGCTGCCATTTGACGTGGCGCTGCGACGGCTTGCCATTCCACTTTCTGAGATTTTCAACATCTTCAACAGGAAATCAAAGGCTCCGTCAGATTCTTCTGCAACTGCGACTCTCCAAAGATTAAACACTGCCCGTATGAGTACAGAATTTGCAAGGGCCAAGGAAGCCCCCACGAATATTCCTAAAGATGTTGAAGGGCCAAAGGCGCCACCAGCAGAAACACCAAGATCTCCGGCCCCAACGACTCATGTTTCAGCGGCCTCACGTCTCTTGGAAGAAAGGCGCAAACGACGTGGTGAGAAGTAATTCATAATAGGGCATGCCCTTGCCAACTTCAACTGCAATTCCGAAATTGTGGGATCAAAAAGTTGCTGAAAACTTGGACCCACTTTCACTTCTGGTCTATGCTTCGAACCTTTTAGGATCCGATAAGAGCATTACAAATTTCGGTGGGGGCAATACATCGAGCAAGGTGATTCAACCTGATCCTCTCAGTGGCGAAGTCGTGGAAGTTTTGTGGGTAAAGGGTTCAGGTGGCGATTTAGGGTCTGCTAAAGCTTCGAATTTTGCGTCTCTTTATCAGAAAAAAGTGATCTCTTTGGAAGCTCTCAAAGCAAAACAGGGGCTCCACGAAGACGACATTGTTGGGTTATATCCTCATGCGACTTTTGGCCTGAACCCGACGGCCTGTTCCATAGATACGCCGTTGCATGCGTTTGTCCCTTTTGCGGCCGTTTCTCATATGCATAGTGATGCGATAATTTCGATAGCTGCTTCTGAAAATGCTGAGGAACTTAACCAAAAGGTTTGGAAAGGCAAAATGGGATTTCTCCCATGGAAGCGCCCTGGCTTTGACCTTGGGATCATGCTTCGCGACCTCATCCATAGTAACCCGAATATAAAGGGAGCATTGATGCAAAGCCATGGGTTCATTTGTTGGGCTGACAATTGGGAAGAATGCTATTCCCTTACTATTGACCTCATTAATGAAGCACAAGAATACATTAGTGCGAATGCGAAAACGTCTCAACCATTTGGTTCACAGATCGCTCAAGATCATGCGAATCCCAATGAATTTTTGTTTGATTTTTTGCCTCGGCTGAGAGGTCTCACGACTTTCGATGGGCTTAGCTTGATTGCCCAAACTGATTCGAGCGAAGAAGCAAAAGAGTTCATAGGAAGTGAGTCACTTGAAAGGCTCGCTGCCCTGGGTACGAGTTGCCCCGATCACTTCTTGAGAACAAAAATTAGACCCATGATCTTTCGAGTTGGAGATGATCTTGAAGAAAAGCTTTCGGAATTTCGTGGTCATTATGCAGAATATTATTCAAGATGTAAGCGAAGCAATTCGCCCAAAATGCGAAATCCAAACCCTAGCGTGGTGCTCATTCCAGGAGTCGGTATGGTCTCTCTCGGTAAGACACAGAGAGAGGCCCAGGTGACTGGAGAATTCTATCGAAACGCGATTCGGGTGATGAAGGGATCCGAATCTGTCTCTAGCTATGTTTCATTGCCAGAACAAGAGGCCTTTGATATTGAGTATTGGCTGCTGGAAGAAGCAAAGCTAAAGAGAATGCCTCCTGAAAAAGATCTTTCTCGCAAGATTGCGATGGTGACGGGAGGAGCCCAGGGAATCGGGTTGGCCACTGCCGAGCAATTGGCTGCTCAAGGCGCGTGTGTGATTCTGTTAGATTTGAACGCCACAAAACTTGATGAGTCGGTTGCTATGCTTCAAAGCAAATTTGATAGTGGCAACATACTGGGTTGTGTTTGCGATGTCACCAACCCCGAAAGTCTGATGGAGGCATTCAAGATGTGCGTTTTGAGCTTCGGAGGTTTGGATATTGTGGTTGTGAACGCTGGGAACGCAAGACGGGGCGGAGTTGCAGACACAAGCCCTGGCGATTACGAGTTTTTGAGCCAGCTTTTGATGAAAGCTTATTTTGAAACCGTAGGTCACGCCGTTCGAGTTTTCCAAAATCAAAAGTTGGGGGGAAATTTGGTTTTAGTTGGTTCGAAAAATGGCGTTGCTGTTGGTTCTAACGCTGCTCTTTATTCGGCAGCCAAAGCATTTGAACTTCACTTGATGAGATCTGTGGCCGTCGATTATGCAAAAGAAAGAATTCGATGCAATGCAGTTAATCCTGATGCCGTGGTTATTGGCAGCGGAATTTGGAACGATGCTTGGCGAGAGCAAACTGCGAGGTCGCTGGGAATTGCCCCAGATGAAATTGAAGCGCACTACCGAAATCGCACAATGCTCAAAGTGGATGTGACTCCCGACGATGTGGCTCGGGCAGTAGTTTGGCTTGCCAATGATAAACTTTCGAGCAGAACGACAGGCTGCGTGATCCCGGTTGACGGGGGAAATAAGGAGGGATTCCTACGGTAAAAGCCGTAGCAGTCGATCTCGGTGCGAGCTCGATGCGCTTTGCAATAGGGGCAATTCGAGATGGTTTGCTCAATTTCAAAATTGTTAAGCAAATCCCTAATGTTCCTGTCGGCCGAAAGTGGGACATCTGCCAAATTGAATCGTTTTGCCGAGAGGCCGTGGCTTTTGCCAAGGATCAAGGAGCAACTGTGGGAATCGACTCTTGGGGAGTCGACCACGCATTCTTGGGTTCAGCTGGCCAGATTATAGAAGGGCCAATACAATATCGAGACGAGACCCATCAACGAAAATTCGAGCAATATGCAGATTTGCGCCCGTTCCTGTTTGAAAAAACGGGAATAGCACATCAACCATTTAACACTGTCTACCAACTACTCGCTCGCGCGGAAGAGGATCCAAGTCTGCAAGATCGAGGTGACTGGTATCTCCTGCCCGATCTCCTCAATTTTCTCTTGACAAAAACCAGGCAACATGAGCTAACTCAAGCTTCTACAACGCAACTCATGGCTCTTGATGGCACATGGTGTTCCGAGATTTTTGAAGAAATTAAGTGGCCCATTCCCCGGGAGCAACCCCAACCATCTGGTCGAATAATTGGAAACTGTGAAGGAACACAAATTGTTTCCGTGGCAAGCCATGATACAGGATCGGCTGTCATTGGAGTTGGAAGTCTTTCCCACGAAACGGCCTATCTTAATGTTGGAACCTGGGCGCTTTTGGGAACATTGGTCGATCATCCCGTCACTTCTCGGGAAGCCGAATCTCACGGTTATACAAATGAGAGACACTTCGATGGGCGAGTGAGATTTCTGAAGAACATTCCGGGGTTTTATATGATCCACCGAGTCTTTGCAGAGCTCAATTTAGATCAAACTATTGAAGAATGGCTTTCAGAACCTAATCTCAATTATCTCGACGTCATCGATCCTTTGTCGTCAGAGCTTTTCAACCCACACTCCATGATTGACACTCTCAACCAAATGGTAGAAAACAGTCCAAGTTCGCCGGCGGATTGGGCGCAGCTTGTGCTAGAAAGCTCTACCCAGTGTGTAGCTCGAGAGATTCCAGCATTAGCTAAGATTGTGGGCCGAGAATTGACTAATATTCGACTCGTGGGTGGTGGATCGCAGTGTCGAACTTATCGTGAGAAACTCGCTTTTCATACAGGTCTGTCTGTTGAATTGGGATATTCAGAGGCGACCCTTGTTGGTAATTTGGCCCTTCAATTTGTTGCAACCGGAGCTTTGAGTCGTGAACACATTGCAGGCTTCATCGACTCAAGTTTTTCAGAAGTTGGATCGCGAAGTGGAGGTCAATTATTCGCGTCCATTTAGCTCTCACTTGCTTATGTGACGCTTTTTATGGCGAAGTCGGAATTGCAGCCGTTCGAATTTTGGAGGCGATG
This sequence comes from uncultured Fimbriimonadaceae bacterium, assembly GCA_964583465.1. Taxonomy (GTDB): domain Bacteria; phylum Armatimonadota; class Fimbriimonadia; order Fimbriimonadales; family Fimbriimonadaceae; genus JAEURO01. Next base: position 53,427 of record CAZOVP010000001.1, read on the forward strand.
GGGCATGAAGTCGTCTTTCCTGAAGCACAAACTTGCTGTGGACAGCCGGCATTTAATGCTGGTCATTGGCCGGAGTCTCGCTCTGTCGCTCATCACTTTTTACGTGTTTTTTCTGAAGCCGAAGTCATTATATTTCCAAGCAGTTCATGTGCGGCGATGATAACGGAGGGATTTCATCTTTTGGGTGAGGAGTGTCACGCGAACGTATTTGAACTCGCAGAATTTATCCAAAAGGTTGGATCTGCACCAAAATGGAAATCTGAATCGGTTCGCAGGAGGATCGCATTGCATTCATCTTGTCATGGACGAATGAAGGGATCCTTTGGGCTTGCAAAAGAGGTGCTTACTGCAATTCCAAATATTGAGCTCGTGGAATTCGATTGTGCCGACCAATGTTGTGGGTTCGGGGGCGCATTTTCAATTACTCATCCCAATGTGAGCTTGAAAATCGGTGAAACTAAGATTGCAAATTGGCTGGATTCAGGAGTTGAAGAAGTCGTTGGGGGAGATATGGGTTGCTTGATGCACTTGCAGGGCATCGCAAATCGTAAGAAGCAAAAGATCAAGTTTCGCCATTATGCTGAACTCATGGTCGAGGAGTTGGCATGAATTTCGACCAGTTCGTCGAAGAACTTAATCCTGACACAGCCCGCAGCGTTCTCGGAGCCTCGATTCGAGTTTCGAATTCTCGATCAGCACTGATTTGCAACGAATTTGAAGATGTCGACGCTGCACGTAGGCATGCTGGAGCCATTAAAGACTATGTCCTCGATCATTTGGTGGAACTTCTACCAAGCTTTGAAGCCCGCTGCAAAGATCATGGAATAGTCGTACATTGGGCCAAGGATGCAAATTCAGCCCGAAATGTCATTCTAGGAATTTGTGGCAACGGTGGAGAAAAGCAAATAGTTGTGAAAGGAAAGTCGATGGCCTCTGAGGAAATTCATTTGAATGAATCCTTGGAATCTCATGGACATCAAGTTATCGAAACAGATTTAGGAGAGTTCGTCGTCCAAATCGACCAAGACAAACCGAGCCACATTGTGGCTCCAATCATCCACAAGAATCGATTTGATGTTTCACGAAGTTTTCACCGGACAGGCCTTGGTCCCGAAACGGTCGATCCAAATGAGCTTGCGGAACAAGCCCGTCAGCACCTCAGACAAAAGTTTCAACAAGCGACCATTGGAATCAGCGGTGTAAATTTTGCGTGTGTTGATACTGGGAAAATTGTCATCGTAGAGAACGAAGGGAATAATCGGCTTTCCACGACCGTTCCCAAAAAGCACATTGCTATCATGGGAATAGAAAAACTACTACCCCGAGAGGCCGATTTGCCCTTGTTTTTGAGATTACTTGCGACCTCGGCCACGGGGCAAAGGGTGACCGTTTACACTCACTTCATCATGGGGCCTCGGAATAAAGCTAGCGTCGATGGCCCAGACGAGGTTCACTTGATACTCTTAGATAATGGAAGAAGCCGAGTTGTGAGTTCAGAGCTGCGGTCGATTTTGCGATGCATTCGCTGTGGGGCTTGTTTGAATCATTGCCCGGTTTATAGACATTCGAGTGGCCATGCTTATAACCATGTTTATTGCGGGCCGGTGGGAGCTGTTCTTGCTCCAGCTCTCGAAGGATTAGAAGAATTCGGAGCGCTGGCGAAAGCAAGCACGCTTTGCGGTGAATGTGAGGAAGTCTGCCCTGTAGCAATTCCCATTCCAGAGTTGCTTTTGAAAGTTCGTCGAGATTACGATGATCGAGCAGGGGCGACGTGGAAGTGTTTTGCGCAAATGGCAACAAACAATAAGCGATGGAGGGTGTCGCTTACGATGTTGCCCCTAGTATCGAATATTCCCAATCCTTGGAGCTCAAAAAAGGAGGTGCCCCGGCGCCAAGGGCGAAATTTCAGGACTTGGTTCAATGAGCGATAGGGAACAAATCTTGAGGAGCTTGCCTCCATCTGGGTCGTCCGAACTTCCACCGGTTTTCAACTTTCCCCTTTTAAAAGGTGACGAGGAAGCTCTCTTTATCAAGCGATTTCAAGAGCTCGGTGGAAAATTTTTATCGTGGGGCGAGCTCTGTGAAATGTCCAAGTATGGAACTTGGAGCGTCGAACCGAGCAGCACTTTAGAACTCAATCTGGTGGAGTCTTCTCCTTGGGATGCAGACTTTGGAATTGTCGAAGCTACTTTTGGCATTGCAGAGCTGGGATCAATCTTTTTGGTTCATGATGAATCCAGCAGGAGGTTAGCGAGCCTTGCCCCTCCAAAGACAGTTTTCGTTCTTAAGAGATCTAAAATTGTGCCAACACTAGCCGAGGCACTAGGGTTTCTCAACAATCAAAATGCCGTGATTATCGCGGGGCCATCGAGAACTGCCGATATTGAAGGCGTGCTCGTTAACGGAGTGCATGGCCCCAAAGAAATCTTTGCTGTCCTAGTGGACTGAAGCTAATCGTCTAACTTGCCGAAAATTACTAGACGGATTATCTATGGCGCAGGCTGAGGGTGCAAAACCAAAGAAAAAAGTTGTCGCTCAGACTCAAAGTGCTGTCAGCGAAGATCTGGTAATGCTCATCCAGGGACTCAAAGATGAGATGCAAACCCTAAGGTCTGAGATTCAGCAAATCCGGGAATCCAAACCCGTTCAGCCCGCAGCCGATCTTCACCTTCCAGAAGCAGAGGCAATTTTCGAAAGCATGATCGGGCAAATGACTTCCGTGTGTAATGAAGACTTGAATCTCTTGGGAGATGAAATTGCATTTGCGCTCGAAAATCCAGAGACTGAACCAGAATCAATCGAGAATTCAGACCTTGGCGTCCAGACAGAAGAAGAAACACAGCTCACAACAGAAGAGCTGGATGCCCTCATAGAAGCAACGTCAAAGCTCAATGAAGCTGAAGACTCAATGGCATCTGAGAGTGACATGATGTCCGAAGACGACATCGCGGCGCTTTTGGCCGGCACAGGTACTCACGTTTCAGAGTTGAGCCCGGAGTCTGCGGAACCTGAGACCCCACCGTCTCCGTTTGCAGAAGCCGACGATTCTGTGATGACCGCTGAGGAGATCGAGGCCCTACTTTCTGGAGCCTCGAATCTAGAGACATCATCGGAGAGTCAAGAATCAACGGCTGGGCAAATGCTAAGTCAGGACGAAATTCAAAAGCTTCTTTCGATTCCAACGCAATCCGATTCGCCCGCAGAGCCAGAGGCTGCAGAAATTGTTTCAGCCGAAGAGATTCAGGCAATGTTGGGGCTCAAAGTTCCAGACGAACAATCAGAACCTTCTTTAGTTTCAGAGGACGAACTGCTAGAAATGCAGAAGGTGAAGATCGAAGAAATGTCGCCGGAGGTTTTGGAAGTTGATGCTGCTCCAGCGACTGAGGTTCAATTTGATCAAATTAATGAAAGCGCAATTGCCCTCATTCAAGGGATCACGGCAGCCCGAGCATTAGCGGTTCCGATCTGTGTAATCGATAGCAAACTTCATTGTATTGGGTTGGAGCCTTATGATGAAGAAAGTATTGCTGAGCTTTCTCAAGAATCCGGGCACGAAATTGTCATGCATCCGGGTTCAATTGAAAAAATCCTTAGCGAAATTCGCTTGCGGTATTCGCCTTCAGATGACCAAGATTTGTGGCGAAATCGCATCAAAGCATTCGCTTTCAAGTGGCCTCAAATTGGGAGAAAAACTGCATGATGATAACGAGCTTCTGCAACCTCAAGGGCGGAGTCGGAAAAAGCCTCCTTGTAGCACACATTGCCTCCCAGCTTTCTCAAGAACAAAAAGTTTTGGTCGTTGATGCGGATTTTTGTGTCCCAACACAATTGAATGCTTTGGGGTCAGCGGAATTCGAATTTCAAACGGATCCTCTTTACCCCATCAATGAAAATCTGAAGATATGGAGCTCGCTGACAGATCCCGGATCATTAAGCGTCAAAGATCTGTGGAAGGAAGCAGAAATCGTACTTATCGACACTCCACCCGCGATTTCGTCTTGGGTTTTGAACCTAGTTCAACAGTCGGATCAAGTATGTCTGGTTTCGACTCCGAATCCCGCTTCGACCATTGGACTCGTCCGAACTGCAAGGCTGATTCGAGATAGTGGGTTTTCCAAGCAGTTTTCCATTCTTCTCAATAGAACTCAAAATACCGACTCGAGTTTGCTCAGTCACCGATTACAATCTGTATTGTTACGCAATTTAGGACTCGTGAGCTTTGGATTGGGTTCTGTTATGCAGTCAGAGGGATTGGGCAAAGCATGGGATCGTCAAGTTACGAGCTCCAAGCCCATTGGTAACATAGCTTTAGGTGCCTTTTCTGCAAGTCAAGAGCCAGATGCTCAAGGTGTTCATTTCCTTCCAAATTTCAAATTGCAACCTTCAGAAGCCGCCTAGACAGCAAATTGTAAATTTTGGATCAGATTGACCCGATAATTCCAGGTGGGAAGCATTCCCTTGTGAGTAAACACAAATGAAACTTGGGCATAAACTAATTCTCTGCTTTTTGGGGTTCGGGCTGGTTCCCCTTATTGTCGCAGCAATCGTTTCTATTTCAACGACTGATGGGCTGAGCCGGGAGTCCGCAGAAGTCATGCAGTCTGCAGCGACTGCAACGATGGACAAAATCGAAAGAAATCTCTTTGAAAGGTATGGAGATGTCCAAGCATTTGGGCTCAACGAAGGCGTAAAAGATCCTAAGACCTGGTACGACAAGAGCTCAAAAAATCATATCACCGGCATCATGAACTCGTATATGAAGAACTATTCTCCAATTTATGATCTCATGATGATGGTTGATCTTAACGGCCGAGTTATTGCAACTTCTACAGTAAACGCTGAAGGCAAGCCAATCAAAAATAGTTTCCTCTATGAGAAGGATTTCTCACAAGCCAAGTGGTTCAAAAATGCAAAATCAGGAACATTCCTTAAAGGGGAAAACATCTCTGGAACCTGGGTTGATGACGCAGCATTTGATGAAGACGTGAAAGAAGCATTGGGGAATGACGGGCTTGTTATCAGTTTCGCAGCACCTGTTTTTGATTCCAATGGAAAGGTTATTGCAATCTGGAGAAACTTGGCGAGCATGTCCCTTGTCGAGTCGATTCTGCAAGATACTTATGCAGGGCTTGCCGAGCAAAATTTGAAAGCAGCCTCCATCGTGCTTCTCACCCAGTCTGGAAAGCTGATAGAAAACTATGTACCCCTCAAAAACGGTCCCAAAGTTGTCTTTGAACCTAAGATCACTCTCAAGGAGGACTGGTCTGACCGAAACCCAGCCGTGAAAGCGGTCATGAATGGAAAAACGGAAGTCCTTTTTACTCCCAAGAATTCTCTGGAACCCGAACTGGTTCAGGGAATCTTCAAAAGCAAGGGTGCTTTAGGATATCCGGGTCTTGGTTGGTCTGCTATCGTTCGGGAAGAACAAACAACCTTTTTTACGGAACGAGACGGCATTTTGAGAACGTTTATCTTGATGTTCTTGGTGGTCACCGGCGTTCTCTTGGCACTTGCAATCTTTATTTCTCGTCAGATCACACGACCAGTTCTCGCGATGTCAAGATCACTTGGAATCGTGGCATCAGGGAGCCTCGATACCGAAGTTGAATATCAGGGGAAAGACGAAATTGGAGGACTTGCTAGTGACCTGCGAACTCTTCTCGAAAGGTTGCGATTTAACTCAAGTTGGGCATCCAAAATTGCAGAAGGCGACTTAAGACCACAAAATGTCAATCAGAAAGATTTGGACGCTATGGGGTTAGCGTTGCACAAAATTAGTCAGAGCCTTGTTGAATCACTGAGTTCCATTAGAACGACGAGTTCCAGGGTCAGTAGTGTTGCGAACGAACTGCGAGATGCAAGCTCAAGTCTCGCAGAATCTGCTCAGCACGCCGCACATAAATCCGAAGTCATTCAGAATTCAGCGGTCGAGACCGCAAGGGCGAGCCAAGAAGTGGCTCAGTTAAGCGAGCAACAGGCTTACTCTTTGAGCAACGTCGTTGAGCAAATGTCGCAAGTCTCAGTTGTCATTCAAGGTGTTGTCGAAAAAGTTAGTATCGTCAAGGAAGCATCAGACGCAGCAACTCACACGGCTATGCAGAGTAGTACTTCAGTAGAGTCTGCAATCAATGGCATGGGAGTGATCCATGAATCTACAGAGCAGGTTGCGGATCATCTCAGCGAACTCAATACCCGTTCAGAAGAGATTGGCGGAATTGTGAGTCTCATCGCAGACATCGCTGGCCAAACAAATCTCTTGGCCCTAAACGCGGCTATTGAAGCAGCTAGAGCAGGAGAGCATGGTCGAGGATTTGCGGTTGTTGCAGAAGAAGTCAGAAAGCTTGCTGAGCGATGTGCTGAGGCCACCAATGACATTTCAAACCTTGTCGGAGAAATTCGATCTCTTGTTGAAAAGTCGTCCAACTCAATGAGCAAAGCGAATGACGCGGTTCTCAATGGTCAAAAGCTTTCTGAAGAAGTCCAGGAATCTCTATCAAAGATCTTGGAAACAGTTTCTGCACTTACAGAACCTGTCGATCAAGTGGCCACCATTGCTCAAGAGGTCAGCCAGCTTTCTACCGACGTTCAGGGTTCTGTAGCTCAAGTTGCAGTTGCCACCGAACAAAACGCTGCCGCTGCTCAAGAGATGGCGGCAAGTAGCGAGGGAGTCAGTGAGGCCATTTCCGAAGTTTCAGCAGTCAACGAAGAACAAACAGCTCTTACTGAGGAACTGACCGCTCAGGCGTCGGAACTTGCAAGATCGGCTGAAGAGATGGATGAGCAAATCGGACGATTCCAAATGGAAGACTCGGCACAATCCGTATTGAAAGTCGCGGCATAAACCAAGGACTAATTGTCTCTTGACTTCAAACGACCGATATAATCGATATTATGTCGGTCGTTGCTTTTCCACGAGCCCAGCAATTCAGTAGGATCCTTTCCCAATGCCAAATTGATGCATTTCTGTGCACGAGCGCCGTGACAATGAGCTATCTGGCTGATTTTCACGAAGAAGGAGGCGAAAGGCTTCTGATTTTGGTTGTTGAGAAATCGGGAGAAGTTTGGATGGTCGCACCGGCCCTGGCAGAAACGCAAGCGCGTCGAGCAGGAATAGACAATGTGGTTTCATGGGTTGATGGCTTAAACCCCTACGAAATCTTCTCTCGACAAATGAAAGAAAGAGGACTCGACCAAGGTCGGATTGCAATTGACGATGAAACTCGTGCATCTCTTTTGCTTGAACTTCAAAATTCGCTCCCTTCTGTCAAATTCGTAGCTGGCCAACCGATCCTTGGAAAGCTCATGGGGTGCAAGGACTCTCACGAGATTTCGCTTCTTAAAGCGGCGGGAGCAGCAGCAGACAACGCCCTTGACCCTGTGCTGTCTCGACTGAAAATTGGAATGCCCGAGCTAGAAATCAACGAGATGCTACAAGCCGAGATGTCACGACTTGGTGGTCAGCCAGCGTTTTGCATTGTTGCTTCCGGATCTCACAGCGCAGAGCCTCATCACATGACTGGGAAAGATCAGCTCAAACCTGGAGACATCCTGGTTTTGGACTTTGGATGCCAAGTCGGTGGATACAAGAGCGACATTACACGCACCGTGGCAGTGGGTTTCGCCACTGAAGATCAGAAAGCAGTGTATGAAATTGTTTACAGAGCCCATATGGCTGCTCGCAATGCGATTCGTCCGGGAGCAATTCCAGAAGATGTGGATCAAGCAGCCCGGCAAGTCATTGAGGACGCAGGCTATGGCGAATACTTTGTCCATCGTACTGGGCATGGACTTGGACTCAGAATCCACGAAGATCCTTATATTTGCAAAGGGAACCGAGTGCCGTTGGAAATTGGGAATGTCTTCAGTATTGAACCCGGCATTTATCTGCCGGGCCAATATGGTATTCGCATTGAGAATATCGTTGCCGTAACCCAAGATGGTCACGAAAGTATGAATCAAGAACCGAGCCCAACTCTCAGAGTTGTCCCGGTTCCAAACTCATGATTTCTTAAGTTTCTTCCTGGCGATCAGTGCCAAGCCGCCTGCTCCAAGTACAACCATCGTGCATGGTTCTGGTACAGGGTTTGTATCGCCTTTGTTGATGCCGAGAAGGAGTCCTGCAGTTAGAGGGAAGATTACTGCAGGAAACACAGGACGAGAAACAGATGGCATGGTTGGTGTTGTCGGAAGCACGTCAGCAGCATTTGTTTCGATGGTGCCGGGAGCAATCAGACTCGGGTCGTTTTCAATGAATGTGGTTTCTGGTGCTGGTGCGCTTGCGATCTCTTTGTAAGACATCTGTGGTTTTAAGCTGGCTCCAGTTGCAACCGTCGCAACACCTACGTCGCTACCACGAACCATGGGGTTGCCACAAGAAACTTTGAGTACTGGAGTGCCCTTTTGGTCTGTCCATACAAGGGTGCCTTTGCGGAAAAACATAGCTCGAGACCGAACTTCTTCCCAGCCAGGAACGTTGTAGACCAAATAGACGCCATCGCTGGCTAATCGGCCCATTTTGAATTTTGACATCATCGAAACGACATCAGATTTTGACATTGCAAAATGTCTCATATAACGGCTAGCAACCACATCATCAGATTTGACTTGATTGATGAGTTCACTTAAAGTTGGTGCTGGTTTTTCAATAAAACTGTTTCGATCTGTGCGAGCAAAGCTCATTGCACAAACAGAAAATAATACGCCGGCTAAAAAGAGCCGCCAAAAATTGCTCATATTGCGATACCTCTCAGATTGCAACCAAATCAGTTGCTAAAAATTTATCTGACGATACTATGATACGCTAGCGGGACTCGTGCCAACAAGTGAGAACGTACAAAACCTGGTAATTATCCTAAAAATCATGCCAACTCAGACATTTCAGAAAGGACTTGAGTCCGAGCTCGCTTTGCTCGGTCGATAATTTCCAAAGCATCGCGAGCCGCCGATTGCTCTGCTTCTTTCTTCGATCGACCTGTTCCTTCCCCCATGACTTCATTATCAAAAAGCACCTGGACGGTAAACCTTCGCTCGTGCGAGAGCCCTGTCTCTTGGATGACTTTGTAGCAAGGTGTTCGACGCCAGAGAGCCTGCGCCACTTCTTGGAGCCTGGACTTGTGATCATGGGGGCTAACGTCGCCTGCACTCACTTGCATGAGATAACCGTTGAGTTGCTCCAAGACAAACCATCGGGCCTTTTCTAGCCCGGATTCCAAATAGATACTTCCGACAACGGCTTCAAATATATCGCAGAGTATGGAGGGTCGATTTCTTCCGCCGGTGGATTCTTCTCCAGCTCCCAGCTGCAGTTCCTTGTCCAGCCCCAACTTGATTGCAGTTTCTGCCAATGGGCCCTCTTGAACAACGCTAGAGCGTGCCTTACTCATCATTCCTTGATCCCAGTCGGGATGATGCTCGTATAAGTACTGGGCCACAATAAGGCCAAGAACGGCATCACCGAAAAATTCCAGCCTTTCATAGCTGTCGATGACAGGATCATCGGCCACTGAGCGGTGGCGCATCGCCAACCGAAAGAGCTCTTCATTTTTGAGCGGAATGGACTTTGGAATCATGAACTTAGTCTGCCGACGAATGATTTAAGTCGCTGTATCCCTTCGATGATATCTTCAAGACTCGAAGCGTAAGACATCCTGATATGGCCTGGTGCCCCAAAAACTGAACCCGGGACAACGGCCACAAATTCTTCTTCTAAGAGTTTCTCTGCGAATTCAACATCAGTTTGTACAACTCTTGTTAAATAAGCAGAAATATTTGGCAGCACATAGAAGGCACCATCTGGGACATTCACAGCAAAACCTGGAATTGTCATGAGCTGACGTACAATTTCATTGCGCCTCATTTCAAATTCCTTTCGCATCGGTTCTATTTCAGTTTGCGACATTTTGAGGGCAGCGAGTGCTCCTGCTTGTGCAAAACTCGTTGCATTACTAGTCACTGAATCTTGCAAATTTGAAAATGCCTGAGCGACATGCTTTGGTGCGGCTGAAAATCCGATTCGCCAACCCGTCATCGCGTAAGATTTACTGCAGCCGTTGATTGTCACGGTCTGTTGCGCGATGGCTTCATTCAAAGATCCAATCGACTTTGGAGTTTCTCCATAAGTTAGCTTCTCATAAATCTCGTCACTAATTATCCAAATTCCTTTGTTCACGGCTTCGACAGCAATCCATTCTAGGGTTTCGGCAGGAATGATGGCACCACTTGGGTTACATGGTGAATTCAGAATAATTGCCCGCGTGCGGTTGGTAATTTTTGAACGAATTTCATCTATTTCAAGCCGAAAATGGTTTTCTGACTTGGTATGTGCAATCACGGGCACGCCTTCGGCCATGGCGATTTGATCGAGGTAAGTCATCCAATATGGAGCAATGACAATGACCTCATCTCCAGGGTTGACAAGCGTCATGATGGCATTGTAAAGACATTGCTTTGCTCCCGTGGACACCGTGATGTTTTCTGCAACTACGCTCAGAGCGTTGTCTCGGCAAAATTTCTCCGCTACGGCTTCTCTGAGTTGCGGGGTTCCTGGTGTTTGCGTGTATTTGGTTTGGCCCGAAAAAAGTGCGCATTTAGCAGCCTCAATGATCGGCTCGGGAGTATTGAAATCCGGCTCACCTGCGCTGAAACTCAGCACGGGATTCCCCTCGGCAAGAAGTTTCTTAGCAAGCGCAGAAATTGCCAAAGTTGGAGATGGCTTCATATTCTGCGTTCGTCTTGCTAAATCCATTTGCATTTTAGGTTCACAGAATACCTGCCTTGATTCAAGCGGACCTTGGCGCATGGCTCATTTGAGTTCCATCTCATAATCATGGCTGTGATCGACCAAAGGAGAACAAGAAACGCAATATTAATAGCTCTTTTTGGTATTGTCGCCGTCTTCCTTTGCTATCTTGCTCTGGGTTCTGTTGGATACCCGATACTGGATATCGCAAAGCATTTGCTTTCTGGAGATTCTGGAGGAAGCGATCCTCTCAACACAATCGTTTGGCGAATCAGGCTACCTCGCGCCTGCGCCTGCCTTTTTATTGGCGGAACTCTTGCAGCGATTGGCTCAATTTTTCAATCATTGTTTCGTAATCCGCTGGCAGAACCATACGTCATTGGAGTTTCAAGCGGAGCTTCGGTCGGTGGCACACTGGCAATTCTTTTTGGTGTGACCCAAGGGCTCTTGCGGATTCTTTCAGCGACATTAGGGGCGCTTGGAAGTCTGATCCTCGTGTTGCTTATTGCCCGACGCCGCGAAGGAATGAACATGCAATCCATAATTTTGGGTGGCGTTGTCATCGGTTCACTGCTTTCCGGACTCACGACTTTGAACTTATCACTTGCAGGGCAAGATTCCGGCAAGATTCTTTTTTGGCTTTTAGGCAGCGCAACTCCGATGTATTGGGACAGAGTTTTCATTCTTCTTTTTGGATTTGTAGTTTCGGTAATCGTATTGATCCGAAATTCCCGGGGGCTCAACGCATTTTCGGTCAGCGAGTTCATGGCGGAGCGTCAAGGCGTTGACATCCGTAGGCTCAGATGGGAATGTTTGTCTATTGGAAGCCTAGCGACCGGAATCGTCGTTGGATCAGCTGGAGTCATCGGGTTTGTTGGGCTCGTTGGACCTCACATCGCACGCCGAATCCTTGGTAATGATGTTCGAAAATTTGGACCTTTGGCTTGCATTTTGGGTTCCGGAATCCTACTTTTTGCCGATCTATTAGCTCAAAGACTTAAACCGGGTACGGAATTGCCACTGGGTGCAGTCACGGCAATAATTGGGGCTCCAGTCCTCCTATGGCTTTTGAAACAGCAGAACTAAGACTTTTTGTAGGGCCGGCAAAGAGGATCCCCAATCACCAAATCCTTCCACTTGATCACTAGCGAAGCCATATAAAACGATTCAGCCAAGTTGTATCCCTTTGTATAGCGATCAAACAGAATTTCTGGTCGAGCAAGTGCAAAAGTGTAAGGTTCACTGACATATCCTTTGATCCCCGTTACACCTTGATTTATAAGATCTGTAATTTGGCTTTGGCCACCCTGGACATATGCAAACGTCCTTGCACTGGTCGAAACAAACGTTTCGGCAATGGAGCCGGGCTTAAATTTTATCTTCTGGTAAGCGTTCAGCGAAAAAGCTCCGTCATTGCTGCCCCAACTGCAATAACCCATGAGTGGTTCGTCGGGGGCAATGAATGAGTCTGTCGATTCCAAGGCCACTTGAAATCCCCGAGTTCTCAAATTTTCGGAAGCAGATGCAAGGGCGTCATTAAGGAGTTGATAACCCCCTTCTTTTCTGTTTCCTGCTTGGTCAAAAAAGTAGGGGCCCTTATCTGGTCTGGCAGCGATGGAATTATCGACGAGCTTCTTGCAGTCGGCCACTTTTGGGCCGTCGAGCCTTGTGACGAGAATGAGACCTCCAAATTTATCGCTTTGAAACGCCTCTTCGTGTTCAAAATATGGGTTGAGACACCTCTTAACTTCGGTTTGATTCGGTGACTGAATAGGCTTAAGATTAAGTTTCGACGTCATAAGAAAGGCGTCAACGGAATATCCGCCATCATCGATGATTCGAATTGGTACTCCTTTTGTCATCACAATGTAGTCAATTCGAGTTTTGGAATCAGCGACGGCCTTCATTACGGGCTGTTCTATATTTTTGCCGTATTCTTCTATTGGGATATTGTCCTCTGTTCGGCAATTGATCTTGACAAGATTTGCAGCAGGGATTGATCTTTTTTCCACGTAATATTGGGCGATTGTTGAACTATCTTCGCTGGCTTGGTTCATCACAACCAGCACGTGAGTCGATTCCTCAGGCGCGGGATTGTCTTGTGCGGGTTTCGGCGCTGGAGAACACGCCAAACCCAAAAATAAGAAAATCGAGAGCGACATTTTTGTTCTAGCCTCCGATAGCACAATACTATTATTGGATGTTATCCCGACAGAATTCTGCAATCTTTTGGGCCGCAAACTTCGCCTGATCATCGCTCAGGTGCTGATGAATTGGCAAGCTTACGCATTGTTGGCTGACCACTTCAGTAACGGGCAGACTGCCCTCTCCTTGGCCAAATTGCCTGTATGGAGAATGAAGATGGAGAGGAACGGGGTAATAAATTCCAGAATCGATCTCATTTTTCTTGAGAAATTCCATCAATGAGTCACGCTTTGGATGTTGAATCGTAAATTGATGCCAAGTGTGATTATTGCCTTCCACAACATAGGGAACAAAGACATCTTCGTTCTCAAGAACATCTTGGTAAATTTTGGCGATTTCGGATCGGCGAGAATTCCAAGCTTCGAGTCGCTTGAACTTGCAGGCTAAAACTGCAGCCTGGATTTCGGCCATTCGGCTTGTGTATCCAATGTCGTCGTAGTAGTAGCGCTCTCGTCCCATGCCGTGAATTCTTAGGCTTCTCGACTTTTCAGCGATGTCGTCGCTATTAGTCAAAATCATTCCGCCGTCCCCCGCGGCTCCCAGATTCTTGGTGACATAAAAACTAATCCCGGCAGCAAGTCCCCAATTGCCTGAAAACTTACCTTGATAGTGATTGCCAATGGCCTGTGCAGCGTCTTCCAACACCGTAATCCCATGCTTTTCTGCGATGCGGTTAAGTTCGACAACATTTGCCAATTGACCAAAAAGATGAACGGGCAATATGGCCTTTGTTTTTGATGTGATTGCTGCTTCTATTTTTGTTGTGTCGATATTATAGGTATCGCGTTCGATATCCACCAAAACTGGGCGAGCTCCAAGCTGAACAATAGCTTCCAAGCTAGCAACAAAGGTGAATGCAGTCGAAATCACTTCATCGCCTTCTCCGATTCCAGCGGCCTGCATCATGATCCGCAAGGCGTCGGTTCCGCTATTCAGAGCGATCGCATGTTTTACGCCATGCATCTTGGCAATATCTTCTTCGAGCGTCTTGTTCCACTTGCCAAGAACATAAGCACTCGTCGCAAAGATCTCTGCAACAGCGGTGTCGATTTCAGGCTTGACTTCGTTGTATTGGGCCGTTAAGTCGAGAAAGGGTACGCGCACAAAGACAGTTTAACGAAATATCGGAGGGATCGTTCGGGAACAGAGCTGGGATCAATTGCAAGTCCCAGAATAACATATCAATTTTCTTTGATACTTGTGACTTATGCCGATGGTTTTCCCATGGCCGGTCGTTCTCGCTTCAGCATCTCCCCGTCGACAAGATCTGCTGAGCGAACTGGTTTCGACCTTCGAGGTTGTTCCTGCAAATATCGATGAAGAGACTTTTGTAGATGACAACCCATGGGTGACAGCCCAAAAGACGGCACGAGAAAAGGCATTGTTCGTCCGTCAAAACCGGCCAGATGCGCTCGTTATCAGTGGCGACACCGTCGTTGCGATTTGCAAGCAGGACGATGTGCCTTCCAGGTTTGGCCAAAGAGAACTCAGCACCTTAAATTTTCATCGTTGGAAACAGTTTGCCAAACCCATCGACGAAGCGGATGCTTTGAGAATGCTTCACTTACTTCAGAATAGAACACATCTTGTTATCACGGGACTTTGCGTTGTTTGGCCAGGAGGTATGGCTGCCCTCACAGATGCCACAACAGTGACATTCAAAGAAATGTCCGAACACGAAATTAAAGACTATATTGCGACAGGCGAACCGATGGATAAAGCTGGGGCATACGGTTTTCAAGGTGGGGCAAGGTCGTTCGTAGATTCGATCGAGGGCAGCCCGAGTAACGTGATTGGCCTTCCGATGGAAGCCCTTAAAGAAGTTTTGCAACCACTTAGGTCACGATCTTGAGAATTGGCGCGTTTACTCTTGGCTTTAGATCTGTCACGCTGAAGCACTTTTCCAGGTCGATCATTGCTTGCTTGAGCGTCGCTTCATCTCTCGCATGAATTTGGAAAAGTGGTTGCCCTGAAGTTATAGGAGTTCCACGTTGAACATGTGTCACGATTCCAACTGCATGGTCAATTTGATCAGTCTTTTCTCTGCGTCCGCCTCCGAGATTTAAGACAACATCACCGATTCGCCCCGCATCAACACGCTCGATAAAGCCGGGTTCTCCTCCATAAACCATGAGGTGTTGACAGGGAGAGACATCCCAAAAAACGTCATCAAATACATCATCGTGTGCACCTTGGGCCATGAACCACTCCTTGGCCTTTGCAAGAGCCTGCCCTGATTCGATGGCATCGCGAGCTTCGCATTCACCGCCAAGTCCAACATCATGCAATGCGTGGCCACAAAGGCCCAAGCAAAGCTCCGCAAATCGTTGCGAGATGGAATTTTCACCATCTTTTGATTCTATGATTGTTTTGAATTTCTCGGGGTTCAACAAGTGGAGAGCTTCGTAGACTTCGAGGGCATTTCCCACAGTCATTCCCAACGGCTGATCCATGTCGGAGATCGCCGCACTAATCTTAAGGTTGGCGAGCTTGCCGGTTTCGACAAGCGAATGGGCCAGAGCTTCGGCATCGCTCAAAGTTTTCATGAACGCCCCAGATCCACACTTGACGTCAAGAACGATTGTTTGGGAACCACCGGCAATTTTCTTGCTGAGAATACTTGCAGTAATCAAGGGAATACTGGCCACGGTGCCTGTCACATCTCGCAAGGCATAAAGTGTTTTGTCGGCCGGGGCCAGTCGTGGTGTTTGCCCGCTGAGAGCGACGCCGATTTCCTTGGCTTGAGAAATCATTTGCTCTGGTGTTATGTCTGTCGAAAATCCAGGAACACTTTCAAGTTTGTCAATTGTTCCACCTGTAATTCCCAGACCCCTGCCACTCATCTTTACGGTCGTGACGCCACAAGCTGCCAAAATTGGCAAGACTACGAGCGTCGTCTTGTCACCGACCCCACCAGTGCTGTGTTTATCGAGTTTCGGGTCTGGCAAGCTCGAGAGATCAAGCCTTTCACCGCTTTTTGCCATTGCGATTGTAAGATCGACAGTTTCTTTAGGCGAAAGGGGATTGAGGAAGGCAGCCATGAGCCATGCGCTCAGTTGGTAGTCTGGAATTGAACCCTCACCAGCACCTTGGGCAAGAAACTCAAGTTGTTCAAGAGTATTTTCGCCCCCATCGCGTTTGGTTTCGATGACCTCAAGAATCGTCACAACTTCATTATGAGGCCCCTGGGAAGCTCAAGATTAGGAATTATGCAAAGGCCTTTGAAAGTGCCTGGGAAAGTAGATGAGCATGATGAGAATTGACATGATGAATGTGGCGAACGAACCATTGGATTAGCCAGGCAACGCCTGAACCTATCCAAAAGATGACCTCTATGAGGCAACCACAACCATCAAAGACATCAAACAACCCAATCAAAAAATCCAAAAACTTACTTTCTCGCCGAACAAGGTCACCGTGCTGTCCCTTTCTTAAGTCGTGTTGTCTGCCCATGAAACAAATCCTCTTATTGGGTTCACGCATGGATACCTATAGGGGTTTCAGAGCCTCTAAAACCGATAGGGCTTGTTCCATACTCCAGTTTCAGTAACAATAGCCGAAATAAGCTCACCAGGAGTCACGTCAAAGCCCGGATTGAAGACTGGGCAACCTTCGGGAGCGATCGAAACTCCCTCTATTTCTGTGAGTTCGCGACTATCTCGCTCTTCTATTGGAATGAGATCACCGGTTGGCAGCATAGAATCGATCGTGCTTGATGGAGCGGCGATGATAAATGGGATTTGATGAAAATTTGCTAAGACGGCGAGCATATACGTTCCGATTTTGTTGGCAGAATCTCCATTCGCTGCAATTCGATCTGCACCTGCGACGACGAGATCAACTTCTTTGTTTTTCATTAGTGAACCAGCAACACTATCTGCGATGCTAAAAAATGGAATTGAATCCTGCATCAGTTCCCAAGCTGTCAACCTGAGCCCTTGCTGCCGAGGCCTTGTCTCACAGCTCCAAACCTTTTCAATGAGCCCATTCTTATATCCGTGTCGAATGATGGCCAGAGCCGTGCCTTCTCCTCCGGTTGCAAGCGATCCAGTGTTGCAAATTGTCATGACCCGGGATCCTGCTTTGATGAGTTTTGACCCATGTTCTCCGATAGCCCTGCAAAGGCGACGATCTTCAGCTGCTATTTCATGAGCTTCAGCAAGAAAACTGCTGAAATCGTGCTTCGGGAGAGCCATCAACCTATTGAGAGCCCATTCAAGGTTAACAGCTGTTGGGCGTGAGTCGGCGAGCTCTCGATAGGCTTGTTGAATATCAGCGTCGTTCTTGGCGGCTAAAGCCAAGCCAAAGGCAGCCGTGATTCCAATAGCAGGTGCCCCTCGAACAACCATATCCTTGATCGCATCTCGCGCCCCTTGCCATGTCTCTATCCCGATCCAGATTTCTCTGGAAGGTAAGTGCCGCTGATCCAGAAGATTGAGTTTGTCGTGAGCCCAGTCGATAGCTTGGATCATTTTTCAAGAGTACCGGTCTGCGGTAGTCTTGCTTTATGACGGTCTGGATTTTTGATGAGAATCTCTTATGGAGCACAAGGCTACAAAAGGGTGTCGAGTCCATGGGACTGGAATCGATTGTGAGCACAAATCTACCGGATCAAAGTGAATCTGCAGGTATCGCTATTGTCAATCTAGGATCGAAAAAATGCCCGCCTGAGACTTTCATTCCAGCACTGAGAGAAAGGGGGGACTACGTTATTGCACATGCTGGCCATAAAGAAAAAGAATTGCTTGACCTCGCAAAGCAATTTCAGGTGAATCATGTCGTGACAAACGGAGAACTTACTCATAAATTGCCTCAAATTATCAAATCGGCAATGGGTAACCTCGAATCATGAACAAAGTCTATCGCAACGCTGTGGAAGCCCTCGACGGGTTGCTCTTCGACGGCATGACGATAATGGCAGGGGGATTTGGGCTATGTGGCATCCCAGAAAATCTAATTTTGGCTCTTCGAGATTCCGGTGTGAAAAACATAACAGTCATCAGCAACAACTGTGGTGTCGACGAATTTGGGTTGGGACTCTTGTTGCAAACCCGCCAAATTACGAAAATGGTTTCTAGCTATGTTGGGGAAAATGCAGAATTTGAAAGACAGTTTTTGAGCGGAGAACTCGAATTAGAATTCAATCCGCAGGGAACACTGGCTGAAAGAATACGCGCAGGCGGTGCAGGAATACCAGCATTCTTTACTAAAACAGGGTTTGGAACACTCGTGGCCGAAGGCAAAGAGACTCGCCAATTTGATGGCGAATGGTATGTCATGGAGACCGCTCTCAAAGCTGACCTTTCCATAGTTAAGGCTCAAAAGGGCGACCGATGGGGGAATCTCATCTATAAAAAGACCGCCCGAAACTTTAACCCCATGATGGCTACCGCGGGCAAAATATGTCTGGCCGAGGTCGAAGAGCTTGTCGAAATAGGCCAACTTGATAGTGACTCTATTCATACACCTAGTATTTTTGTTGATCGAATCATCGAAGGAGCTCAGTACGAAAAGAGAATAGAGCGCCTCACAACTCGAGAAAAAGAAGCCTAAGAACTCATCAGAAGTGCGGCGAAAGCGATCGCATTGTTTACAAAATGCAATGCGATACAAGCATAAAGAGACTTGGTTTTCCAGTATGTCAATCCCAAAATAATTCCCATAATCGAAATGACAGTGATCGTTGCGACATCTTGCAAGTGGGCCATCCCAAAGAGAATTGATGAGAAAACGATCCCAACCCAAGGCTTGTTGATTTTAAGGAACAAGCCCAGGATTAACCCGCGAAAGAACAGCTCTTCAAATATCGGTGCACCAAAGACTCCTAAGATCACAGTTGCGATTTTTGCCCATGCAGGGTAATCGGTGACGACTTCCCAAATACTTTCGTTGGACAAATGAAACAGGCTTCTCAAAAAAGTCTGAATGGGGTCGCTTGTGAACGCAATCGTTGCTCCCAAAACAGCTCCAATGACGAGACCTCGAAGAAGCTTCCCTTGATGAAGTTGAGGCAATGCTCGGATGCCGACAAAGTGATTTCTTTTGCCCAATATCCAAACGAGAAACATCGATAATTGGAGCCCAAATGTCGAACCGATGAGAACCCAGGGATCCTGGAGCATGGATTCCAGATCCAAAGGCTTATGAACCGGCTGAAAATTTTCTCGAATTTCGAGCTCGCCTTTAGACTTGCTGATTATGTCTGTCAAGACCAGGTTCGCTTGTTCAATTGAAATTTTGGAATCGTGGCTCTGGAGTTTGACAAGATAGGAGTCCGTTTCCCATAAGATTTGAATGTCTTCGGCCGGAAATTTGGTTCTGAATGTGCTTGATATCAGGTACTCGGATTGAAAGTTCTTCTTAGCATAGATTTGTGCCTCCATCGCTGGAGAACTCGCTGCCGCGAAAGTTGATTGGGCTACGCTGATGACAACAAATGGGATTGCCAAGATATTCGATAAAACGAGAACGATTAGAACTACGACCATAGCCGATCCAAATGCAAAACCGTAACCGAGAGGTTTAGGTTCTGGCGTCGGAATAATAGGTGGCATCGCTTCCGGTAGTTGTTCCATGTAGTGACTATAGTCTAATTTGTCATTCACCAAGCAACGAGTAAAATGATAGGATGCCTTGGAACCGCGATCAATTGGCTCAGAGAGCTGCTCAGGAGCTTCAAGATGGTTTTTATGTCAACCTTGGAATTGGGATTCCTACCTTAGTTGCAAATTTCATCCCTGAAGGAATCGAAGTGGTTCTCCAAAGCGAAAACGGCATGCTCGGCATGGGGCCCTTTCCATTTGAAGGGGAAGCTGATCCTGATCTTATCAATGCTGGAAAGCAAACCATCACAGAGATTCCAGGAACGTCTTATTTTTCGAGTGCAGATTCTTTTGGCATGATTCGTGGAGGCCATATTGATCTTTCTATTTTGGGGGCTATGGAGGTCAATGAGCATGGCGACTTGGCAAATTGGATGATCCCTGGAAAGATGGTGAAAGGAATGGGTGGAGCGATGGACTTGGTCGCGGGAGTGAAGAAAGTCGTTGTCGTGATGGAACACACGAACAAAGCCGGAGAATCGAAAATTCTAAAATCTTGCTCGTTGCCGTTGACCGGAAAGGCTTGCGTAGATATGATCATCACTGATCTTTGCGTCTTTCGCGTGATCCGCGGGCAAGGGTTGGAACTCGTCGAACTGGCACCTGATGTCAGTGTTGAAGAAGTGAGTTCCAAGACAGATGCGACTTTCGCCATGGCCCTCGCGTAAATTTTGTTGGGTCGCGCCTTAACCGATTGATTCGGTTTTCGTCAAAATTGAATCATGTCTTATCCCATCCGCGATGAAATTCGGCGGATGCAACCTTATCCTCCGGGAAAGCCGATTGAGGAAGTTCAGCGAGAGCTTGGATTGGATTCAGTTGTGAAGTTGGCGAGTAATGAAAACCCATATGGGAGTTCGCCCAAAGCATATGAAGCCATATCGAACGCTGTCAAAGGAGTGCATCTTTATCCCGACGCTCGAAGTTGGTCGCTCAAAGAGCAACTGAGTCAATCTTTTGATGTTGGCACGGAAAGAATTTTGGTTGGGGCCGGCAGTGACGAAATTATTGGAGTTCTCGGCCTCATGTTTTTGGATCCCAGTTCTAACATTGTTGTCGGAAATCCATCTTTCATCCGATATGATTCTGCGGCAAAATTGGCGGGATCTGAAGTTCGAAAAGTCGAATTAGACTCTGAGTTCTGCCACAACCTTTCTGCAATGGCCAACCAGATTGATGAGCAAACTCGGTTGGTTTTTGTGGCTAATCCCAATAATCCTACAGGCACGATAGTTCGAGATTCTGAACTTCGCAGTTTTGCAAGAGATTTGCCAGAAACCTGTGTTTTGATTCTGGATGAAGCCTATTTTGAATATGCCCAGGAAAGCGATCAATATCCAAATGGACTTCAGATGTTGAAGGAAGGAATGAGGGTCATTGCTCTGAGGACTATGAGCAAGGGCTATGGATTGGCAGGAATGAGAATTGGTTATGGCTTTGCGGACCCAGAAGTTGTTAGAGCCTATGATTCGACAAGAGCACCTTTCGACATCAATGTTTTGGCCCAATCGGCGGCCATTGCTTCTCTCAAGGATCAGTCTTTTCTGAGCCAAACCCTAAAGAACAATGCTTATGAAAGAGATCGTTTTTACCATGAAATGAAGGAATTAGGGCTCGACGTTATTGCCAGCCAAACCAATTTTGTTTGCGTGAATGTACAGGGTTCTGGTATCGAAATTTTTGAAAATCTGATGGCTCAGGGATTTATTGTCAGGCCAGGAGAACCACTCGGTTTACCAGGATTCATCAGAGTTAGCTTGGGAACCTCTGGTGAAATGACCAGCTTTTATGAAGCATTTAAGTTGGTCATGCGCAATCTTGGTCGATTGGATCGAAAAGAGGTTGCAAAGTCATGATCATTATTTTGAGGCCTGGCCATCCTGATGGTTTTCAACACGTTTCAAAAGAATTAGAAGCAAATGGATACTCTGTTCACCCAATTTTTGGGGTCGAAAAGACAGTGCTATGTGCGGTGGGAGGCGAAGAGCATAAGAACATCGACTTTCTAGAGCAATTGCGGGCCCATGAGATTGTCGAAGATGTTCTTCTGATCACCAAACCCTACAAACTCGTTTCGCGCGAATCTCAAAAAGGTCGCTCAGTGGTCGATATTGGTGGAGTGAAAGTCGGCGGAAACGAGGTCATTATGATGGCGGGGCCGTGCACTGTGGAAAGTGAAGAACAGGTGTTTGTCACTGCACAAGCCGTTGCTAAATCTGGAGCAAAAATTCTACGTGGCGGGGCCTATAAGCCCTCAACTTCTCCCTATTCGTTTCAGGGCATGGGTGTCCCTGGCCTCAAGATTTTGAGGCAAGCGGCAGACAAATACGATCTCAAGGTCGTGACAGAGGTCATGGATGTGAGGAAGGTCGAGCTTGTGGCCCAATATGCAGACATCTTGCAAGTTGGAGCGCGGAATATGCAGAACTATGATCTTTTAAAAGAGGTTGGCAAATCGCAAACTCCGGTCTTACTCAAGCGAGGAATGACAGCCAAATATGATGAGTTACTTTTGGCAGCTGAATATATAGCAACAGGGGGAAACATGTCTATCATGCTATGTGAGAGAGGTGTTCGCACTTTTGAAACTCAAACTCGAAATATGCTCGATATTGGAGCGGTTCCAGTTTTGCAAAACCTTTCCCACTTGCCTGTTATTGTCGACCCCTCACAGGGAACGGGAAAGAGAGATTTGGTCGCTAAGCTTTCCCTTGCAGCAGTCGCGGCTGGATGCGATGGGTTGATTATTGAGGTTCATCCTGACCCAGATCACGCTTTAAAGGACGGTCCACAAAGCATGACAATTCCACAATATGAAGCACTCATGTCTCCATTGGGCAAGATCGCAAGCGCTATTGGGCGATCTTTTGGAACATCAATAACAATTGGATAGATAAATGCCCAAGGAAATTGAATTCCAAGGGCATGGTTTGATCAGCAAGAGAGATTAATCGAATTAAAGTTCAGCCGTCGTTGGACATTCCTTGTCCACCACGCACTTCAGTTCGAACGACAGCTCCGGTCGCCGAGTTAATGATAATTTGGTATTGCTTGTTGTCTGTGCCAGCAATATAGACAGACCATGCGCTAAGGGTGGCATTGCCTTCTACTTTCCATACGAAACCAGCTTTCACTCCTCGGCCAATTTGTGCGGCTTGATTCATGGTAATCGCCGGAGCTAGCAAAGTGGTGGAGCCTGCTGCATCGACTTTGATTTTTGCGCCTGTCGTACCGTTGACTCGAACTTCAAAGAGAGATGTTTGATTGACAACCACGATGAATTTCCAAACATTGACTCCCTTTTCGGCTCGGTTTTGACCCTTGCCAAACCAGACATCTGTTGGGTTGCCAAGAGCGCTCAGGGCGGCCGAAGTTGCGTCCTCGATTTGCATGGGTGATTGGGCATGAGCCGTTCGGGTGAAGAGAAGAACTGTAAGGACTGCAAGAGCACTCACAGAATTCAACATTAGTTTTTTCATAGACGTTTCCATACCTGCGAGTCAGTTTTGTTTTCGCTCCAGGTTGAAATTAGGGTGCTAGTTACTGAACCCAAAAATACATGTGTCAAGTTTTTTCTCTAAAAATTCGCTATGCCACAAGTAAAATGAACCCATGTCCATATCTCTTGACCAAGAATCGCTACAACAATCGATAAGTGCAGACTTCAATTATTTGTGCGATTTTCGACACGATCTCCACGAAAATCCGGAACTCATGTATGAAGAGTTTCGAACTTCAGAGCAAGTCGTTCAGGAGCTCAAAACTGTCGGAATCGAATTTGTTGATGGTTTGGCTGGCGGGACAGGAGTTGTGGGTTGGTTGCCAGGACAAAGAGGTTCGAAAACAGTGGCCATTCGTGCAGATATGGATGCATTGCCAATTCAAGAAGAGACAGGATTACCTTATAGCAGCAAAACGCCAGGGAAGATGCATGCCTGTGGACATGACGGTCATACTGCTATCTTGGTCGGGGTTGCCCGAGCCCTCCAAAAGCTTGAATCAAGACAAAACAATATCTTGTTGGTATTTCAACCTGCAGAGGAAGGAGGCGCCGGGGCAGAGAAGCTGGTAAAAGAGGGGATTCTTAGTGGGAAAGTTATCGGTGAGCAAGTGGACGTCATTTATGGTCTCCACGGAAATCCATGGATCCCTGTCGGGCAATACTCCGTGCGAGATGGAGCCATGATGGCAGCAACGGACGACTTTCGAGTCACGATTACTGGGCTTGGAGGTCACGCTGCTATGCCAAACAAATCTGTAGATCCAGTTATCGCGATTGCTCATATCATTACAGCTCTACAAACTGTTGCAAGTCGGAACGTTTCCCCCTTAGAATCGATTGTCTTTTCTGTCACAACCTTGGAAGCAGGTCATGCTCACAACGTTATTCCTGATTGCACAAAATTCTCTGGAACAATGAGAACTCTTTCAGCTGATGTCCGGATTTTGGGAAAGAAGAGGTTTTACGAGATAGTTGAAGGTGTCGCTTCTAGCTTAGGTTGCAAGGTCGAAATCGATTGGCATGAGGGCTATCCGGTTACGGTGAACGATGTTTGGGCAACCAATAGACTTAGGCATGTTGCACGCAAATTCATCGGCGAACGTATGCGACACGAAGAACTCCCAACCATGGGTGGGGAAGATTTCAGCTATTACGGCTATGAAGTTCCAGCTAGTTTTTATTACGCTGGTCTTTGTCGCGAAAGCGACCGCCAGCCTGCGGGGCTTCACACGTCACGATTTGATTTCAATGACGCGGTGATTCCAGAGTGCGTGGAACTCATGTGTCGATTGGCCCTAGAACCTGTCGAATGAGGTTGAATCCTCAGCGCCGGAATCAAGGTAGCCTCTTTGAAGACATATGGATCCTCTGCATGAAATCGAAGTCCTGATTCGAGCGAAATACCCGATTGTTTATATCGTGTCTTGGGAAGAGCGGAGAGTTGAGTCTGTGCTCAGCGAAGTTGCTCAAAAGTTGCAAAGAACCATACACTCTTGGAGCTTGACGCAAGGTATGAAGCCTCAAGTTACGCGAACATCTGGGCCAAGTAAACCGACAAGTCTGCCTGGTGAACTTGAAGCTCTTGCTCTGGTCCATGAAGCTCCTGAATACACCCTTTTTCTGCTCAAAGACTTTCATGCATTTATGAAGGATCCCCGGGTTGTTCGTCTTCTTCGCGATCTTGCGAATCGACTTCGGGGCCGCGCACAGACGTTGTTCATCGTTTCGCCGACCTTGAATTTGCCTGTTGAACTCGAAAAGGATATGACGGTCATCGAATTTCCATTTCCAGAACCGAACGACATCACCAAGCAACTCGAAGAAACGATCCAAGCAGTGAAAGACAATCCGCAAGTGAAATTTGATCTTTCAAGCGAAACTAAAGAGATGATCATTCGGTCGGCCCAAGGATTGACCGCCGATGAAATTGAGTCGGCTTTCGCGAGGAGTTTGGTTGAAACTAAAACACTCAATGTTGACCAGATTATTGAAGAAAAGAAGCAGATTGTGCGTAAGACGGGCATTTTGCAGTTCTATCCTGCAGACAGTGGCCTCAAAGACGTGGGAGGGCACGAGCTCTTAAAAGAGTGGTTAGAACACCGTGAAAAGAGCTTTACAGATGCCGCGCGGGAATTTGGGATTCCATATCCCAAAGGAATATTGCTTTTGGGAGTGCAGGGTTGTGGCAAATCACTTATTGCAAAAGCCATTTCGTCAGCTTATAGTCTTCCTATGCTAAAAATGGATGTCGGCCGGGTTTTTGGGAGCCTTGTAGGGCAAAGCGAAGAGAATATGCGCCGTGCCATTCGAATAGCAGAGAGTCTTGCTCCGTGTATTTTGTGGATCGATGAACTTGAAAAGGGCTTTGCCGGAATGGGCGGAGGAGGCGTGAGCGATAGTGGTACGACAGCTCGAGTTTTCAGCACGTTCTTGACTTGGATGCAAGAAAAAATCAAACCAGTTTTCATTGTCGCAACTGCAAACGATGTGAGTTCATTGCCTCCAGAGCTATTAAGAAAAGGCCGATTTGATGAAATCTTCTTTGTAGATTTGCCCGATTTACAAGAACGAAAAGATATTTTCAAGATTCATCTTTCGAAGAGAAAGCGAGACCCCGAGAAATTCAAGGTCGATGAACTTGCAAAACTTGCCGATGGTTTTAGCGGGGCGGAAATCGAGCAAGTTGTTGTTGGAGCACTCAACCGTGCCTTTGATGCTGGAAGGGAGATCGAAAGTCAAGATCTTATTGAAGAAGTGAAGGCTCAAGTGCCACTGAGCAGGACGATGGCAGAGGACATCGACGCTTTGCGAGCTTGGGCAAAAATTCGGGCGCGTCCAAGCACAAAAAGAAAAAGGAGTTAGATTTGACCCGCACGCTCGTGATCGCAGATCATCGAAAATCTTGGCGACACTGGTTAAAAGAGAATTGTCAGAGTTGGATCATATTGGATCCTCTCAATTCAGAATATGGGACACCTGCAAGACTGGCCGTTGTTGCCAATGAGAAAGTTAGAGATTGGCAATTTCTGGGTTCATTAGATGCGACTCGCAACCCATTGGCGGTGATGCGTGCTGCTTGCAAATGGTTTCGTGTGAACGAAGAGCAGGTCGCAATATTGAGCTACAAAGATTCACCAGTGGCCCACCAACTTGCTCTGGAAGTCGCCCAACTATTCAGCCCAACTCGAGTTGTGGTTCCCGATGGATCGGATCTAGATTCGATAGAGTGGCCAGTTGGCGCTGAAAAGATTGAGCTCGAAGACGAGCTTCCCCCCATGGTTCGATCAGCCCAAAGACGAGCATGCTGGATTGACTTTTTTGAGAAGAGTGAAATTCACGAATTTGGATTCGATCAGTTGACGATGATGGGCGCACGTTTGGGATCTGGGAAGAAAATTGTCGGGGCTTCGTGGAACGGAATCGCAGAAAAGTGCGGATCGACTCTGATGCTTGTGGGTCACGCAGAACCCACCGATGAACAGATTTCCAGCCTGTTGAATCTTTCGCATTGCCAAAAAGTATTAGTTCAAGATCCAATGGCTTATCACGGGTTGTGCTGTGCTCTCTGCGACAGCCTAGGCACCGAATTTGGATTTGGAGTTATCCAGAACCTCGATCTCAGTTCAAAGAAGGTAGTTTTGGCTTCTCCAGCAGTTTCACCTGCGCCTTGCCGCCTTTTAAGGATCGGTTCACTGAAGATTGAAAGCAATGGGGTCGAACTCCAAGAAGCCAAACCTTGGAGCTTCTAGACCCCGAGCCGGAGTCGAACTGAGCGGTATAACAAAGCTCCATGTTGCTGTATCTGGTCCGGCACGGACAAACCATGTGGAATGCCAACAATCGTGCCCAAGGTCATTGCAACATCGAGCTCAACGAAACGGGAATTCGCCAGGCACAAGCCATCGGCCAAAGGCTCGCTGAATATTCTATTGAGCAAGTCTTTGCAAGCGATCTTTTAAGGTGCCAACAGACGATTGCTCCATTTGTTGAACTATCAGGATGCGCACCAACTTTTCGGGAGGATCTGAGAGAACGCACTTTCGGCTCCATGGAGGGCGAAGACTATACGGAGCTCCATCGCTGGATGAGATCTGAGGCCCAAAGGCTGGGACTTCCAGAAACGGAGGTGCGCCCACCGGGTGGCGAGTCGACTCTAGATGTCTGGAACCGGGTTCATTCAATAGCCGAAGAATTAAGAACTTCGACGAAAAACACTCTCATTGTTTCGCATGGCGGAGCGCTCGCTCAGCTCGTGGCGCAACTCATCAAAGGATCGCATGAAACCGCGCGGTCATTTCGGTTTGCGAACTGCGGTTTATCCATCTTAGAAAGTCGAGTGGACGGTTCCTTTATCTTGGTGCAATTTAACGATATCGATCATTTGCAGGGAATCGAATGAGAAAGAAACTTCTGAAGGCATGGCCGATATTAGCTTCTGTCATCTTGCTTGGTCTTGCGTTTCCGCCCTTTGAACTTTCCCTTTTGGTGTTCGCGGCCCTTGCTCCTTGGCTCGCTTCATTGCGCGACACGGATGTGAAAGGTTCGATGAGATCTGGTGCCACTTTTGGATTCTTCTACATTCTTTTCCAAATGTTTTGGCTCGTCGGTTTTCTATTCGAATGGACCGGTAACCCCATCTTGGCAATCATCCCATGGGTTGTGACTGGAATCATCGGCGCGGCAATGTATATTCCGCTGGGATGGCTTATCCACAGGTGTTGGACACAAAAGCTGGTCTGGCTCATTCCTTTAATTTGGGCCGGACATGAAGCATTTCGATCTTATATTGTCGTCTTGGCGTTCCCTTGGGGAATATTGGCAAATCCGCTATGGATGTTTCCTCAATTTGTGCAGTTGGCTTCTTTGGGAACCATTTTTATGGTTTCGGCTTGGCTTATGTTGCCAAACCTCGCCATGGCGATGCTCATTTGGCCAGAAAAAACAGATGAAGGCGAGAAAATTCCACCAAGCCAAACGATGTTTAAGATGGCCATTTTGTTTGGATCTATCTTGATGGTTTCCGTGTTCCGATATATCCAAATGCCGGCTACGACCCGAAAGGTCTTTACACTTGGCCAACCTGGCGTCGACATGGCTTACACGCCCGATGAAAAGAGATTGCCAGACTTAGAATCTGCAGGACTCCTGATTCAGTCTCGGGCTGAAATCCAAGGCACTGATCTCTTGGTGCTGCCAGAAGGATTTTCGTCTCAGGCTCCCAATAAGCCACCCTTTGGGCCACTTGGTGAATTTCCTAGTGTTCCTGTACTTATGGGTGGAGTTCGTCGCGAGGGCGCAGATGCTTTTGAATCAGCATATGGTTATGACGGTAAATGGAGCTGGGCAGACAAAACTCGGCTTGTAGTTTTTGGGGAATATGTGCCTTTCCGGGGTGCTCCTTGGCTCCAGGGATTCAATATCGGAAAGGAGGATCTTGTGCCTGGCAAGGAATTAAAAACGGTCAAGGTCAATGGAATCGTAACAGGGCCACTGCTGTGCTTCGAAGGTGTCTTTCCGGATCTGGCAG
This sequence comes from uncultured Fimbriimonadaceae bacterium, assembly GCA_964583465.1. GTDB lineage: Bacteria > Armatimonadota > Fimbriimonadia > Fimbriimonadales > Fimbriimonadaceae > JAEURO01. The sequence continues at coordinate 82,001 of CAZOVP010000001.1, forward strand.
ATAGGCATGGACGTGAGGGCGCCCAAGTTTTGGCCCAGTTATGTATCGATGATTGGTATGAAAAAACTCCAGCTTGGGCGCAACTATGGCATTCATCGGTCTGGAGATCTATTGAATCTGGCCTGCCACTTGTTCGAGTTGGTGGCCGTGGCCAAACATTAGCAACCGATGCTCGTGGTCAAATCGTGACGATGGTTCCCAAAGGACAAATGGCAGCGGCTAGAGTTGAAATCGGGATTCCAGAAAAATCTGATGCCTTCCCAATGAGAATGGCATTTGCTTACTTATGTTGGGGCACTTGCGGATTTGTCGCTATTAAGAAGCCCAAAGCCAAGAAATAATGGAGGAGGAGGTGGGATTCGAACCCACGAGGAGTTGCCCCCTGACGGTTTTCAAGACCGTTGCAATCGACCACTCTGCCACCCCTCCCTAGGGTTGATATTGTAGCCCAAATTTGGAGCTGACTTTGGGATTCATGTATTCTTTTAGCCGATGGATTTAGGACTCAAAGGAATGGTGGCGATGGTGGCCGCTGGTTCGAAGGGGATTGGGCTGGCCGTTGCTCAGAACCTTGCGGCCGAAGGTGCTGTGGTGAGCATTTGTTCGCGAACCCGCCCCGAACTTGACCTTGGCTCAAGCATTTTTTGGTTCCAGGCAGATGTCTCAAAACGCGATGACCTCGAAGAATGGCATAAAGGCACGATATCAGATCATGGATCTCCTCAAATCCTCGTGACAAACACTGGTGGCCCTCCGGCGGGAAATATCGCCGATCTCACTGATGAACAATGGTTACTTGGTTTTGAAAACACCGTTCTTAATGTTGTACGAATGTCGAGGTTAGTTGTTGCCGATATGAAAAAGCATGGCTTTGGCCGAATAGTGCACATTACAAGCCTTTATGCAAAGGAGCCAAGTTCAGTTTTGGCCATTTCCTCAACCCTTAGAGCCGGAATCATGGCCATGACAAAGCTTCAATCTGATGCGTTTGCAACTTTTGGAATCACAGTGAACAGCGTTTTGCCCGGGCATACATTAACTGATCGGCAACGACACCTTGCAGAAATTCAATCCGAACAGCAAAACATCCCGGTGGAAGAAGTTCTCAAGCTGAGGGGCGAATCGATCCCAGTGGGAAGAATTGCCGATCCACAAGACATAGCCTCATGCGTGTCCTTTTTGTGCTCAAAGCAAGCATCTTTCTTAACTGGGACAAATCTTGTAGTGGACGGAGGGACTTTGCGAGGGTTGGTCTAGCGAATAACTTCGATTTGAGCCTGGCGAACACGTGCCATGAGTTCCTCGTCCCCTTGTGCCAATCCTTCTGCTTGATAAAGTGCCTCAGCCGCTGAATCCATTTTTTGTTCCGCTTGTAACTTTCGCGAAGCGCTTAAAAATGAGTCTACGGCTTGGGTTTTGATGAATGAATCCTGTTTGGATTGAATGAGTTGGCTCCATATGGATGTTGCTTGAGTCCAGAGTTCTGAGCGGCGGTTGGAATCAGGCTCTTCTGTTCCAGCATCGACAAAATTTTGTGCAGATTCGACCGAGATGACGCTTTCAATCGTTTTAGCCGTTCTGCGAGAAGTGCTGGGATTTGCAGATTTTGCTGGAGTGGAAAGAGATGGCAATTTCGGACTTTCAGTCTTGTTTTCGAAGGCTTTTGTACCTTGAAAAAAGAGCCACAAGACAACACCGGCTATTGTTCCAATAAAGAGGAATGCCGTCAAAATTCGACCCAAAAATATTTTGGTCTCTGGCGAAACCGTCACCCGATATTTAGGATAGTAAACGGGAACTCGGATATAGGGATGGGGCAATTGCTGCTGACCTTGTTGTTGCTGATGAAGAGTTTGATTTTGTTGTTGATGATACGGCTGACCGAATTGTTGAGGGTGCACAGTTGAACCATAGGGCATTCCGTACTGCTGAACTTGCTGAGCAATAATCGGTGGTACGTTACTCTGATAAGGTTGTTGTGACGGCTGCTGATAGCTAGGCTGTGCCAATGTCGAAGGGATATCTTGTTGAACCAGTGCCCTTTCTAATGCCTTGGCCATTTCTGAAGCAGAGCCCCATCGGAGTTGGGGCGACTTTTCCAACGCTTGCGCGATGATGTTCCAAAAGTCGTTATTAATAGTGCTGGGCTGTGTCGGTGTTTGGTTAATAATCGCCATTGAGATGCTCACGACGTTATCGCCAACAAATGGCTTTGAGCCACTGAGCATTTCATAGAGAATGACGCCAACGCTAAAGAGATCGCTTCGAGCATCAAGTTCGCGACCGTTAATCTGCTCTGGAGACATATAGCTAGGAGTGCCAAAGACTTGGCCATCAAGGGTGAGATTTGGTTCAAAAGTGAGTCTTGCTATCCCAAAATCGGTGATCTTTACATCGCCATTTTCCAAAAGCTGAATATTGTCTGGCTTGATATCGCGGTGGATGACTCCGTGTTCGTGAGCGAACTCTAGACCGTTAAGAACTTCTATTGCAATTTTTAGTGCACGTTTTGGTTCAATAAATCCGCGAGTGTCGAGAAGGTTCCTCAAGTTTTGGCCATCGAGATACTCCATGGCGATAAAACGCCGGCCACTGTCTTCTCCAAACTCATAAATGGTGACAATGTTTTTTTGGACAAGTGAACCTGCGGCCTTGGCTTCACGCAAAAATCTGCGGATCCGGTCATCGACTTGCTGTTGAGAAGACCCAGATGGAATCGAAAGCTCTTTGATAGCAACTCTCCTGTTCATCACAGGGTCGTATGCTTCATAAACAATATCATTCGATCTTGCAATTTCCCGAATGATCTGATATTTCCCTAAGGTTGCTGGCAGATTTTGGCTCATTCGCCTTGTTCACATTTTACGACGATTGTCAATTCAATCCTGTTCTTCATTTTCGGAGATTGCGTGAGTTCTGAATAGATCGTGAGGGAAGGGTAATCTGAGACCCTCGCTATGTCAGATTCTAGCCTTATTTATTTTGGACAGTCACAAGTCGCTGTCAATCTCACGACAAAATATGGAAACCGCCACGGTCTCATTGCTGGGGCGACTGGAACTGGAAAGACTGTGAGTTTGCAAGTACTTGCAGAGGGCTTTAGCGCCATTGGTGTTCCAGTTTTTATGGCGGACGTGAAAGGCGATCTGGCGGGACTTTCTCAGGCTGGTGGCGGGAATTCCAAGCTGGAAGATCGCGCTCATCAGATTGGTTACGACCTACAATATCAAGCTTTCCCTGTGGTTTTTTGGGACGTTTTTGGCCAAAACGGCCATCCAGTGAGAGCAACTGTTAGCGAAATGGGGCCTCTCTTGCTTAGCAGAATGTTGAGCTTGAACGACACTCAAGAGGGTGTGCTCAACCTTGCTTTTAAGCTTGCAGACGATCAGGGGTTGTTGCTTTTGGATCTTAAAGATCTTAGAGCTTTGCTGCAACATGTGGCCGACCAAGCCAAAGAGCTCACGACCGAATATGGGAACGTTTCGGCAGCGACAATTGGGGCGATTCAGCGTGCCTTACTCGTCTTGGAACAGCAAGGCGCTGAATCGTTTTTTGGGGAGCCCGCTCTGCGGTTAGACGACCTGATGAGGACGAATTTAGATGGACGCGGGAACATCAATATTCTTGCCGCCGATAAGTTGATGCAGAGCCCCAGGCTCTACGCAACCTTCTTGCTTTGGCTTTTGAGTGAACTGTTCGAAGAACTCCCCGAGATTGGAGACCCCGAAAAGCCAAGACTTGTATTCTTTTTTGATGAAGCTCATTTGCTCTTTACGGATGCGCCTCCAGCTCTTATTCAAAGAATCGAGCAAGTTGTTCGTTTGATCCGGTCAAAAGGTGTGGGAGTCTATTTTGTAACTCAGAATCCCATAGATGTCCCTGAAACTGTATTGGGACAGCTTGGCAATCGAGTCCAACATGCCCTGCGAGCCTTCACTCCTCGAGACCAAAAAGCTGTGAAATCATGCGCAGAGACAATGCGCCCCAATCCTGAGTTTGATACCGAAACCGTGATAACAGAGCTGGCGGTTGGAGAAGCCTTGGTGAGTTTTCTTGAGGATATGGGCATTCCTATGGTCACTCAACGAACGTTCGTTCATCCGCCTAGCAGTCGACTCGGCCCTATTTCTGAAGCGGAACGCGCAAGTGCTCTTGAAAAGAGTCCGGTTGTTGGAACTTATGATGAGCCAGTGGATCGTGAATCTGCTTACGAAAAGTTGCAATCGAAGGCTCAAGAAACACCGACAGAAGAGCCAGTGCAATCAAGGCGACATGAGCCTAATTTTGGCGATCAGGCGGGAAAAATCATTGGAGCCATGACGACATCGGCCATGAGAGCTGCTGGAACTCAAATTGGACGCCAATTGATTCGTGGACTTCTAGGTGGCCTCTTTAAGGGCCGATGATAAAATTTGGGTGTGGAAAGTTTGAGTGAAAGATTGCTAAACTGAAACCAATATGGAATTACCTGTCGGACTTCGCGAGAACCCTTTTTTTGCGGGACTGAGTGACGCACAAATCTCATCAATGACTTCAATTGCTCAAGAGCGCACCTTTGAAGGGGGCGACACCCTTGTTCGCCAATTTGATAAGAATTCCGATATGATGATTATTCTGCGAGGCAAGGTTGCAATCAAAACCTTTTCTGGTGACGTGATTGCTGAACTTGGCCCAGGAGGTGTCATCGGCGAAGTTAGCCTTGTTGATGAATCGCCTCGTTCTGCAACAGTAATAGCTGTTGGGCATACTGATGTGGCCCTTTTGAATTCTGATAGGCTCCATAATCTTTTGAACAGCGATATGGCACTCAAGGCTCATGTGATGGAAAATGTCGCAAAAATTCTTTGTTCGAGACTGCGAGCGGCCAATGTCCACCTTGACGCTATTGGTAGCCGAAACTAAACTGGAGTTAGCCCATTTTGTTCTTTGGAACAGGGTTTTGATTTGGTAATTTTGCCCTTATCACTGATCATCGGTCAGGTTGCCCCTAGCCGGTTTGTTCCCGTGGCACCCTTTCCGCAGCTTCCATGGATCAAGGTTGACCAAAGATGGTGTGGGGGCTCGATATTGGACGACTTTTGCAGAAAAAAAAATCTGCAAGGACGGGTGATTTGGATCGACGGCACGGCCAACCTCGGAGCAATCAATACTCGCGAGAAAATCGTTGATCTTGTTGCAAAGATCGCTGATGTTGGTTTCAACACGATTGTGCTTGATGTCAAACCTATTGTTGGGAGAACGTTGTATCCCAGTGATCTTACAGATCAAATGACATCTTGGAAAGGACAAACTCTGCCACAAGGATTCGATCCAGTTCGGATTTTTCGCAATGAGACTCTGAAACACAATCTATCACTGTTAGTGAGCATGAATGCGTTTTCAGAAGGACATCTCTACGCCAAAAGGGACGAAAACCTGCCCAATTCTCAATTTGGGAAAGCTGGCTGGGGATATGAGCACCCGGAGCTCCAGAGCGTTCTTTATGTGAAGCAAAAAGAGGGGGCCGAATTTCGCATAGCTTCCGATCAACAAGACCAAATCCCTCTCATGATGAATCCCGTTCACCCTAAAGTTCAAACGAGAGTTCTGAGTTTCGTCAAAGAAATCATGACAAGATATAAGCCAGACGGGCTGCTATTTGATGATAGGTTTCGATTTCATGGGCTGGATGGCGACTTTTCAAAAACGAGCCAAAGCGCATTTGAATCCTATACTCACCAAAAGGTGAGTTGGCCGTCAGATGTCTACACTTGGGTTCAAAAATCATCGAAAATTGGAATCAAGCCAGGAAAATTTTTCGATGCCTGGTTGGCATGGAGGGCTCAGATTCTTGCTGACTTTGCGATTCAAGTGAAGAAAGAAATCAAGAGCATAAAGCCACAAGCAATTTTTGGAATTTACGCAGGATCTTGGTATGGCGATTACGCCAAATATGGTTCAAATTACGCGTCCTCAGGTCTTCAGGCGGGCTTTCCTTTCCTTACTCGGGCGTACAAGATGGGCGGATTCGCCAATAGCCTCGATTTACTCATCACGGGATGCTATTACAAATTGCCAACAATGATTGACGCTATGGAACAGGCTACATCCCCAGGTGTCACAATAGAAGCTGCAGGCGATATCAGTAATCGTGTTGCTCGGGATCAATGTTGGGTGTATGCCGGAATTCAAGCCATTGATTTTAAAGGGGATACAGAACTTTTTGCCCGGTCGCTTCAAGCTGCTGCTGCAACAACCCAAGGAGTGATGGTTTTTGATCTATCACATAATATTGATGATTATTGGCCGGTTTTCAAGAGAGCCTTCGCACACAAATTGGATGCCCCTCATTCTCATCCTGAATACTTGAAAACTTCTCGCAACACGAGGAAATTGCTCGATGATTCCGGCTTAAAGGATCGACCATTTCCGATCCTAGAAGGTGCTCCCGGAACCGGGTTTTGAACGAGAATGACGCAACAGCAGGTTGAGCTTGTCGCGCGAAAACATGGCTTTTTGGGTGATGTGCGGTTGCGCCAACATCAAGGTATTGTCAATGACATTTGGGATCTAGGATGTGAAGCGATTCTGAGAGTTCCCAAAGAGCAAGAATTTGCCGAAGACTACGATTTTGAAGCACAGATTCAACACTTTGTTTCTGCTCTTGGCCTCAAAGTTCCAAAAGTTTTGCATTACGAGCCGCCCAGTGAAGAAGGCGCCTTTCCTTACATGATCATCGAGACCAAGTCCGGGGATTCACTCGGTTCACTTCCATATGACGAAAACATTTACGTAGCCGTATTGGATGCCATTGGGGAACAGCTTGCGCAGCTTCACCGCATGAGTCTGCCCGAAAACTGGATTTCTCGGGCCCAGTCTCGGTGGTGGGCCGATGATCCTGCTGAAGAGCTTGATAAAGTTAGCCTATCTCAAAATCTCACTTCAGAAGAGATTCGATGGTGTGAAACATTTATTTTAAGGCTCTTGAAAGCATTTGATCGGCATCCCACAAGCCATTCTCAAAGCACAATTTTAGTTCATCACGATCTCCACCCTTGGAATGTTTTGATTGAAGATATGCGATTACAAGCGGTTATCGATTGGGGTAACGCTTGTTGCGGGGATCCGGCTGTCGATTTTTCTGGCTTCCCACTTTGGGCAATCCCACAGTTACTAAAATCGTATAAGCAAATGGGTGGGCAAATAGACGAAACAATTTATGGCCGAATTCTTTGGTTTTGGTTTGGTACAGCACTGGTCGAACCCGATTGGGCCCAGCCCACAAAATGGGGTCGAATGCCCCTGGGTGGTATCAAAGAAATGCGATTTCGACTGCCTCTGTTGCCAGAGCAGTTCAGGCCTTGGATCGTTTGATACCTCGACGCGTGTATACTATTTAAGACATGAAATCTAGTAGCATTGTCCGATACGACAATGCCCTGCAACTCAGCGGAGAGCTGGAGCCAAAGGGTGATCAGCAACAGGCTATCGACCAACTTTGCGAAGGTCTTGAAGCTGGATTTCGATATCAGACTCTGTTAGGGGCCACAGGTACGGGCAAGACCTTCACGATGGCTAGCGTAATCGAAAGAATGCAGCGACCGGCACTTATCTTTGCCCACAATAAGACGCTCGCGGCTCAACTTTGTCAGGAATTTCGAGCCTTCTTTCCAGAAAACTCCGTTCAATATTTTATTAGCTACTACGACTATTATCAGCCGGAAGCCTACGTTCCAGGAAGCGACCTCTATATCGAAAAGGATTCGTCTGTAAACGAAGAAATTGAGAGATTGAGGCATGCTGCAACCCATGCTTTGCTTGAACGAAGAGATGTGATCGTTGTTGCAAGCGTTTCGTGTATCTATGGTTTGGGTTCACCAGATGTATACGCTGATTCCGTTGTAACTTTTGAAGTTGGGACAGATTTTCCAATGCAAGAAGCCATGCAGCGATTAGTAAAGATGCAATTCACGCGAAACGATATCGTTTTGGATCGTGGACCATTTCGACGCAAAGGGGACGTGCTAGACATTCAACCAAAAGATGAAGAAATTGTCACAAGGATTGAATTTTTTGGCGATACAGTCGAACGAATAAGGTTGGTCGACCCACTTACCTTGGAAACTATAGATGAACCAACACGCTGTTCAATTTTCCCAGCGACGCACTATGTGACACCTTGGGAGCAAATTGATAAAGTCCTTGCACAGATTGACACTGAGCGAGATTTGCAAGTTAACGAATTTCAAACATCTAATAAGCTGTTGGAGGCGCAACGATTGAAGCAAAGAACAGACTTTGATCTGGAGATGATTCGCGAAGTTGGTTACTGCAACGGGATTGAAAATTACTCTCGGTATTTTGATGGCAGGAATCCAGGTGATCCGCCTTATACATTGCTCGACTTTTTGCCGAAAGATGCCATTGTATTCATAGACGAATCGCATGTGACGTTGCCTCAGATTCGAGCGATGTATAACGGCGACAGACAAAGAAAATCTGTACTTGTTGATTATGGTTTTCGACTACCCTCCGCCCTCGATAACCGTCCACTTAAGTTTGATGAATTTTTGCAAAGGGCACCACAAATCATTTTTGTGTCTGCTACACCGGGCCCCTTTGAAAATGAAAACGAGTCGCAACGTGTTCAACAGATCATTCGGCCCACATATATTGTGGATCCCGAAATAATTGTACGGCCGACGAAGGGTCAAATCGATGATTTGATTGGAGAAATTCAAAAGAGGGCGCAACGCAAGGAACGAACTCTTGTAACGACTCTCACGAAAAGAATGGCTGAAGACTTGACCGGATACTTGGAAGATCTTGGAGTGAAAGTCAACTATATTCATAGCAATGTTCAATCCCTCGATCGCCCTGAAATCTTGCGAGATTTACGTCTTGGAATTTACGATGTCGTCGTCGGCGTGAACTTGTTGAGAGAGGGACTCGATCTCCCCGAGGTCACGCTTGTCGCCATTCTTGATGCCGATAAAGAAGGGTTTCTCAGGTCAGAAACTTCACTGATCCAGACCATTGGTAGAGCAGCACGAAATGTCGGTGGCCAAGTCTTGCTTTATGCAGACAACATGACTGGATCAATGCAACGAGCAATTGATGAAACGAACCGAAGGCGCCAGATTCAGCAAGATTACAATGATACTCATGGAATTGTGCCTCAGACTGTTGTAAAGACTGTGCGCGAAACCGTGCGGTCGTACCAAGAGGTTCGGGAAGACGTCGCGCCATACACGTCCACAAGTCAACCGTTGAGCCCAAATTCTGAATCTCCACTTCTCACCATTGGGTCAGAAGGTGCGCACATTTGGATTAAACCAAATGGTGAAGAAACGACTGACATATCAGATTTGCCCTTGTTCATTTCGTCGCTGGAAAAGAGGATGAAAGAGTTGGCAAAGGCCATGGAATTTGAGCAGGCTGCAAAAGTTCGTGATGAAATCGTGCATTTGAGAAAAGTTCTAGGCGTGAGCGATGGGAAAATTGGTGTTTCGGCTCGAAGAAAGGATCCACGCCGAAGATGAATTTAAGCGAAACGCAAGCTTTCTAAATTAATAGCACCATGAATCGTGGACTTTGTTGGTTAAGACGTGATCTCAGGATCGCAGATCATGGTGCATTCGAATTCGCAACAGCAGAATGCGATCAAGTTCTTCCTGTTTTTGTCTATGATTCTGAAATCCTTGATCGGCTGACGAATCGGCAAGATCGTCGACTGATGTTTATTCATGCTTGCCTGGCTGAAGTCAAAAATAACTTAAAGCGATCGGGATCCAATCTGAAAATACTTGTTGGGGATCCGGTTGAAGTCATCCCAAAATATGCCAAGGCAGTCGGTGCCAATACAGTCTATGCCTCCCATGATGATGACCCATATGCGCTGAGCCGTGATCGCGCGGTCGGGGACCGAGTCCAGCTAAAAACCATAAAGGATCATGTTGTTTTTGAGAAAAACGAACTGCTTTCAAAATCTGGTGAGCCCTTTCGCGTTTTCACTCCTTATTCCAAAGCTTGGATTAAGAGATTGGCTACGTCCGAGATCGAACCTCGAAGATGGGATCATAGACGATTGATGAATTCATCAATTTGGGCTCGGATCGATCCGGATCTGGATCAATTTCCAACCATAGATCAATTGGGCTTTGAGCAAACTGACCTTTGGTTAGCTCCAGGAGAAAAAGCAGCAAAAAAGCAGTTGGAAAACTTTTCGGAGCAGCAAATCGAGGATTACAGTCGATCCAGAGACTATATTGATTTCGAGGCGACCTCCGGGTTAAGTGTTCACCTCAGATTCGGCACTATCTCCATCCGTGAATGTGTGCGAAAAGCCATATCCTTAGAATCTGAGGGTGCAAAAAAGTGGCTCATTGAGTTAATTTGGAGAGAGTTCTATCATTCCATACTTGCAAACTTTCCATTTGTTGCCAATCAAAGTTTTTTGCCAGAGTTTCGGGAAGTCGAATGGCCCGGAGACAAAAACCTCTTTTCTTTATGGGCAAATGGTCAAACGGGATACCCCCTAGTGGACGCTGCCATGCGTTGCCTTAAAGAAACCGGCTGGATGCATAACCGATTGCGTATGGTCGTTGCCAATTTTCTCACAAAAGATCTGCTACTCCCTTATCAATTAGGAGAGTCGTGGTTTGCAGAAAATTTGCTTGATTTCGAGCTAGCAAGTAACAATGGCGGCTGGCAATGGTCGGCTTCAACTGGAGTCGATGCTCAACCTTGGTTTCGAATCTTCAATCCAATTTTGCAGTCGAGAAAATTCTGCCCGGATGGGCGATTCATAAGAAAATGGTGCCCGGAGTTATCGAGATTGGATAATACTTCCATACACTGGCCCTACGAACTTGGCAAGAAAGGACTTCTAGCGAGTGAGGTTGTCCTCGGCGAAACTTACCCATATCCTATAGTCGATCACATTCAGCAGCGCAAACTTGCACTATCCTTCTTCAAGAAAGTCGTGGCAAAGAATCAGTAGCCCTCGAAATCGTTCATGCAAAGTGTGTCAACTGAGTCAAAGGCAAGGCTTCATCACTAAAGGAAACTACGACCCAGAAGTTGAAACTTTCCACAAGCTTACGAAGGAAAAAGGTCCGAACCACACTCGTGTTGCACTTCGCCCCTGCATTACATGATTCAAGACAAGAAACGACATCGCTGGTTCGCATTAGAAAAACGACGCAATGGGTATTCAAAGAAAAGTTCAACCCCATGTCTGACCAGATTAGGTTAAGAATATTTCGAAATGCGTTTCACTTGAGCTCGAATCAATTTGGACTTCAATTGCAGAGTAAAATAATGTCATCGGGCAACTTTCCCGAAGGAGTCACAAAATGGCAAATGTTAAAGAAGTAGAGGGAATTGGTCCAGCTTATGGTGAAAAACTCGAAGCAGCAGGAATTAAGACGCAGGAGTCTTTGCTTGTGGAGGGAGGCACGAAGAAAGGTAGAGAAAGTATTGCTGAGAAAACAGGTATCAGCGAAAAGCTGATTCTCGAATGGGTCAATCGTGCAGATCTGGCTCGAATAAAAGGCGTGGGATCAGAATATGCTGACCTTTTGGAAAATTCTGGCGTGGATTCTGTACCTGAATTAGCCCAACGAAATGCTGCAAATCTTCATGCAAAAATGGCCGAAGTCAACGATGCAAAGCACCTCGTGCGCTCTCTGCCTTCAGAAAGCCAAGTTGAAGATTGGGTCAACCAAGCAAAGGGACTCGATCGCGCGGTTTCGCATTAATCATTCATGGACGACATCATTCAACAGGTTGCCGAAAAGCTTGGGATAGATCCTGAAAAGGCACATTCAATAGCGGAGTCGCTACAAGGACAAGGGCACGACCTCGGAAGCCTCTTGCAGAGCGGCGATCTCATGGAAAAAGCTAGAGGTCTTCTCGGTAATGAAGATCTCATGGACAAGGCAAAAGACTTACTCGGAAATGTGCCAGGAATCGGTCAGGTTTTCGAAAATCTACTTGGTGGGCATTCTAACGAGAATGAATCTTCTGAAGATGAAGACTCGGAGTCAGAACCTGAAGAAGAACCTGAAGAAGAATCTGAAGATGAATCTGAAGAAGAACCTGAAGAAGAATCAGAGGAAGAATCCAGCGAAGAAGAATAATCTTGAATCCAGTAATTGGGGATAATTCTGCCATGACTCTTGGCAGAATTATTTTTTGATTGCACGGTAGATTCTTGGAATGAGCTGGACATTTGATATCGATCCTGATGTCAGAAAGGCTTCAACAATCCCATCTGCATTCTATTCAAACCCATCGGTTTTTGAAGAAAGCAAAGAAGCGATTTTTGCACGCAGCTGGCAATTCATTGGAGAAAGTGAACTGATCAAAGTGCCAGGGCAAGTCCACCCGTTCACGTTTTTGGAGGGTTTTGTCGATGAAGCTATTCTTCTCGTTCGGGATAAAGATGATCTTGCATTTGGACTGAGTAATGTTTGCACCCACCGAGGCAATCTCATTGTTGAAGGGGCGGGGCACATGAATTCTTTGCGTTGCAGATACCATGGGCGCAGGTTTGCCCTGAATGGCAAGGTTCAGTTTATGCCAGAGTTTGAAGAGGTAGAAGGATATCCTTGCGAGAACGATAATTTACCAAAAATACCGATTGACTTCTGGCATAAATATGTCTTCTGTAGTTTGAATCCTCAATTTGATCTCAGTGATTATCTGGCTGAAGTGGAACAGCGGGTAGGGTTTATGCCTCTGGAGCACTTCAAATATGCGCCGGAAAGGGCTCGCGAATATTTGGTTCATGGGCACTGGGCGCTCTATGTTGATAATTATCTCGAAGGATTCCATATTCCTTATATTCACGCAGCGCTCAACGAAACACTGGATTATGGCTCTTATCGGACGATCTTGCTGAAACACGGAAATCTGCAACTCGGGACAGCCTCTGATTCAGAAGTGTGTTTTGATCTTCCAGCTGGGCACATTGATGAAGGACAGAGAGTAGCTGCATATTACTTCTGGCTGTTTCCAAACCTCATGCTTAATTTCTATCCATGGGGGTTGTCTGTCAATGTTGTTCGCCCTTTGGCTCCAGATCGCACTAAAGTGTCTTTCATTCCTTTTGTGTGGGATGAATCAAAGTTAGGGCAGGGCGCTGGTGGGGCGTTGGATAGAGTTGAAAGAGAAGATGAGGCCGTTGTTGAACTTGTGCAGAAAGGAGTTCGTTCGCGATATTATGATCGGGGCCGTTATTCTCCAAAGCGAGAGTTAGGGGTTCATCAGTTCCATCGAATGATCGCTGGGGCATTTCGTTGAAGATCTTTAGTGTTGCTTGTTGGAATGCGGCTTTAGCGATAGCTCTTGGAGCATTTGGAACTCATTTGCTTAAAGTGAAGTTGATTCCAGACATGCTTGCAGTTTTCAAAACGGGGCAAGAATATCATCTTATCAGCTCTGTTTTGGTGGTCGCATCCAGCCAGAAAGTTGGCCTAGAAAAACCTTCAGCTCTGGTCATGATTGGTGGACTTGTGTTTGGGCTTAGTCTCTATCTGCTCAGTCTGACAAGTGTTCGATTATGGGGGGCCGTGACTCCACTAGGCGGAGTTCTTATGATAGGAGGGTTGATTTGGATGGGTGCTAAATTCCATCAACTTTCCGTTTCGAAAATGTAAAGACAGACACAGCAAGCCATTCGCACTACATTTGGAGTGCGAATGGCTGAATCAAGGTCTTGCGCCTTGTTAAGGAATTTTGTTTATGCAGACTTTCGTCGTCGTGCCACGAGTGCGGCAATACCTGTACCAAGGATGGCCAGAGTTGCAGGCTCGGGAACAACATCAGCTGAGCTTGTAAACGACGCTGTATAGGTCGTTATGCCAGCAGACGAAGCTGGATTCGCAAAGCTGAAACTGAACTGCTCATTGGTGAGGTTCGTCGGAACATCAGCACCGCTGAAGTTTACGACGTTAGCTGCGAATTCGCTCGCACCAACGTTAAACGGGTTCAAAAATGTTCCGCCACTAAACGTGATTGTGAAAAATGGGTTATTGATGTCGTTCGTGTAAAACCTCACGTTGCCTTGGCCAATCATGTAGAGCACGTTAGGGATGACAACTGTCAAAGCGACAGGATCCATCACAAAATGTGCATTGTTGATTGTTCCTGGTGTGTTAAACCCAGGAGTTTGTAGGCTCAGTCCGTTTCCAGTCCAAGAACCACCAATAGTGTTAGCGCCAGAATTCCATTGGAACAACGGAGTTGCACCATTGGGTGACGGATCGGAGAATGTTCCGATCGTAAAACTAGCCTGGCTAGCCGCCGAAATCGTTACAGCAAGTGCTGCAAGCAAGACCTTCTTCATTTTATTTCCTTCTCCAGGTTGGTCAAAGCAAGAACACAACTGCTCCTGACTCCAATTAACCTCGTCTGATACCAAGACGTGAGAACATGATACTAGAGCAAAGTTTGCAAAAGGGGATTTCTGAACGAAACCCCGTTGAAATACCTGTTGGAATGAGTCGTTAAGTTCGTTTTATGCTCTTTGGACCCATGACCAAAGAGCATAAAAGTGGTTTTACATGTGGCTGATAATCGCATCGCCAAACTGACTGCAGCTGACTTCGGTGGCACCGTCCATGGCCCTAGCAAAGTCGTATGTGACTGTTTTGGCGCCAATGGCTCTTTCGACCCCATTGACAATAAGATCAGCGGCTTCGTGCCAACCCATATAACGGAACATCATCTCGCCACTTAGGATCACACTGCTTGGGTTGACCTTATCCTGATTGGCATATTTGGGTGCAGTTCCATGAGTGGCCTCAAAAACTGCATGGCCATCCATGTAGTTGATGTTTCCTCCAGGTGCAATTCCAATACCTCCGACTTGGGCGGCCAAGGCATCGCTTAGATAGTCGCCATTGAGGTTGAGGGTCGCGATAACGTCGTAATCTTGTGGACGTAGTAGGATTTGTTGCAAAAAGTTGTCAGCAATGACGTCTTTTACCAACATTTTATGGCCATCAACGGTGATATTCATCCATGGCCCACCATCAATTTCTTGACCACCAAATTCCCGCTTACAAAGGTCGTACCCCCACTTTGCAAAGGCTCCTTCTGTAAATTTCATGATGTTGCCTTTATGAACTAAAGTGAGCGACTTCCGCTGATATTGTGCGGCAAAAAGAACCGCTGCTCTCACCAGTCGCTCTGTCCCTTCACGGCTCACAGGTTTCAGGCCGAATCCTGCTGAATCTGGAAATCGGACTTTTTTGAATTTGTCAGGAAAGGTGGTCGCCATAAAGTCCCGCAGCTTTTTGGCGTCATCTGTGCCTTCTTCAAACTCGATTCCAGCGTAAATGTCTTCTGTATTTTCTCGGAAAATGACCATATCGACATTTTGCGGATCCTTGACTGGGCTGGGAACACCTGGAAACCATCGAACTGGGCGAAGACAGGTGTAAAGATCGAGTTGCTGTCTTAATGCTACGTTCAAAGATCGAATTCCACCACCGATTGGAGTCGTCAGAGGGCCCTTGATTCCAACCAGATATTGGTTGAATGCCACGATCGTGGCATCTGGAAGCCAAGACCCTGTCTGGTTGAAAGCCTTTTCACCTGCAAGTACTTCTAACCACTCAATTTTCTTTGTTCCACCAAATGCCTTTTGCACCGCGGCATCAAAGACTCGCACCGAGGCTCTCCAAATATCGGGGCCGATACCGTCGCCTTCTATGAAAGGAAGAATTGGGTCGTTGGGGACCTGTAGTCCCTGGCTTGTCATTGTGATTGGAGCACCCATAATAGGTTCAATCTTACCGGGGAACTTTACGGGGCTCTAGGATTAGTTTCTTTTGTAAGGAGCACAAAGTGGGTCGCCTATGACGATATCTTCCCACCCAACGAAACGTGATGCTGCATAAAAACTTTCTGCCAAGGTCCAACCATCGGTATATCGATCGAACAAGATCGAAGGTGAAGCAACCGCTTGGAGAAGGGGTTCATCACAATAGCCCTTCACTCCGGTAATTCGACCATGAATGAGATCGGCAATCAAAGATTGACCGCCAGTCGTCGAAAGAAATGTTCGGGCACTCGTTGAGACTGCCGTTTCTGCAATGGCTCCAGGTTCAAATCTAAGCATCAAATAGCCTTTTGCATCGAATTTCGGGTCGTTGCTGCCCCATGAAGCGTATCCAGAAAGATTCCCGAGTCTTCCCACAAATGTTTCGGATCGATCAATCTGTACGTTCAAGCTTTTTGCTTTAAGCTTGTCTCCGGCCACAACAAGATCAGCGTCCCAATCGTTATAGGCCATTTCGTTGATGACATGAAGGTCAAGTTTTCCGTCGTTTGCAGGTGAGAGCGGAACTCTCTTCACATCGCCTAAACCATGACCCTCTGCAACATCAATGAGAAATTTCCCTGCGGGTCTTTCTTTTTCTGCAGCCAGGGCGTATGTTGTTAGCATTTTTGCTTCTTCTGGCGTATATCCATCGAGTCGTGTGACCAGATATCCACCAAATTTTTGATGAGAAAATCTCTCTTTTGAATCCCAAAACCGATTGACCCAGCACTTTCCGGTGAAGCCACTGTCATTAAGTACAACTGGCACGACGTCTTTGCGAGTTTGATAACCCATGCTAGCAATGGCGGAATCAAGCGAGGGCTGTTTATTTGCCATCCCAAATGGTGCATCGGTCAACCGGATAGGAACACCTTTGGTTAGCACAATAAAATCAATTTTTGGGTTCTTTGCCAAGAGAGTTTCGAGGGGTTCTTGAATTGCACTCTTAAATCTTTCATAGGGCATAGTTTCGAGAGATGGATTCGCCGCGCTATCTTGGCATTCGATCTTCAAAATGTTTTTGACTGACCTCTTTTGGCAATAATCTTCAGTGATCTCAATTGAGGTCGGGCTTAGACCATTTTCAATAACGAGAACTCGTTCAGCTTGGGCCAAAGCCATGCTCATTGCAACAGCAATCACTAACACAATCTCAGATTACCTACGATTCGCTTGATCTCGATTTTTTCCATGGCCAGCTCACTTTGAACCAACCAATTTTGGCGGAAATAAGGAGCCCCACAATGAAAATGAAAACCATAGAAGCAAGAACAAGGGGATATCCAAAAGGATAATCGAGCTCTGGCATGTGCTTAAAGTTCATTCCGTAATTGCCGGTAATCAGAGCCAGGACCATGAGAATCGTCGCCAGAGTTGTCATGTTGCGCATGACTTCGTTGAGCTTATTCGACTGAACGGCAAGCTGCGCATCCATAATCGAAGTCAGAATATCTCGGTTGATATCCACGTTTTCTAGCAATCGGAGCGTATGGTCATAAACGTCTTGGAGATATTTTCGCGCAGAATCTGGAATCGGTAATACATCTGTCCGAAGTAATGTGTTGATGTTGTCTCTAATGGGCGTAATTTGTCTTCGGATTTCAAGAAGGTTTCTTTTCAGTCGAACTGGCCGATGGATTCCAAGACCGTTACCGGAATAAACCTGATCTTCTAGTTCATCGATTTCTTCTTGCAAAGCATCGATTGCCGGGAAGTAATCATCCACCGCTGTGTCAATAATGTCCACCAGCAGATCACTTTGGGACAGCATATAATTGTGTGTTGGTGAGGTCCACCGTTTGATAACGGACTGAGTCATTGCGAGGGGCGCTGAAGAAACAGAGACCAAGATGTTGTCGCAAAGGAACAATCCAAGATGGGTGGTATCGAATGATCCATTGGAAATTTCGATGACAGGAACAGTCGTGAATATTGTGTCAGAGGCCACGAAAGTGGATGGACGTTCACATGTGTTCACGGCATCTTCGACTGCGAGCGGATGAAACCGAAACTCTTCCAGAAGTATTTTCCTTATTTTGTCGATGTCAGTTCCTTCGATAATAAACCAAGTTCTTTCTGGACTCTTCAGAACTGTTGACATGTTCTTTGAATCCAAAGTCTTGATCTCATCAAAATTTTGATCAAGTGACAAAATTCGACACGAAAAAGTTAGTTCAGTTGAATCCATATGTCTTTAAGCGACTTTACCAGGTGTTATTTCGTATACTCTAAGGAAGCGAGCCGGCGGAGAATCGAAATTGCCAAATTCATCGTATAAGAAGCGCAATACAGTTCCAAGGCCAAATACAGTCGCAATTCGAGTCGCCGGTGGGGCACTTGTTGTTGGTTCTGCATGGATTGTAACAACGAGTTATGTCAACCGAAACGTGCCTCAAACAGACCAAGCCTTCTTCATGGAAGAGCTTGTAAAAGGCCTCGTTTTCATTTTCTTAACGTCGCTGTTATTGTTCTTTTTTGTCAAGCGATTGGTGACAGATATTAAGGATCACCATGGCGCCGAAATGCAGGCGAAGCTTGATCTTGTGAATCGTCTTGCCCTAGCCGCAGAATATAAAGACGATCTGCAAGGTGGGCACAATTATAGAATTGGTAAAAGCAGTGAGATCATTGCGAGATACTTAGGTTTGCCAGAAGAGCAATGTGCCCTTTTAGGGCATGCTGCAGTGCTCCATGATATAGGCAAAATCGGCATTCCAGATTCAATACTTTCAAAAGAAGGGCCACTAGATCCTGATGAAAGACGGATCATGGAAAAACATGTGCTCTATGGTGCACATTTATTAAGCGGGTCGGATCATCCGTTGATCACAATGGCGCGATCGGTTTCCCTTTATCACCATGAGAAGTGGGATGGTACTGGCTATCCTTATGCTTTGACAGGGGCAGAAATCCCATTGGAGGGACGGATTGTTTCCGTTTGCGATGTTTTCGATGCGCTCACAAGTGCTCGATCATATAAAGAAGCCTGGTCTAGTGATAAAGCCTGTGGATTTATTGTCGGTTTTAGTGGCAAGCACTTCGACCCTAAAATAGTCAAAGCGTTTCTTAAAGGGTTGCCAGAAATTTTGGAACTAAGAAATGTTGAGCCAGATTCAAATTGGCTGAGACAGCCACTTTCATTGCCTTCAGAGCTTGGCGCAGACGATTTGGTGTGGGTGCAAGATACGGCAGCGGTTTTAATGATGCCAGATGCAGAACTCATGACTCAACAGACAAATTCAGCGGGCCTCAATTGAGAAGGCAGCGTCTCTCAACGTTGAGAGACGCTGCCTGAAGGAGCGAACACTCCGTCAGTTTTTCCGAGCCTCAGTGGTGACAAAAGGCATTGGGTTTAGCCTGACGGTCAGGAGGTTCTAAAGTACCGACCCAAATGGGCGAAAACAGTTCCAGGATGAATAACCGATTACCAAGTACTTTTCTACTAATTCGCAGAGTTAAGTTTTTTGGTAGACTCAAATCAATCATCAGGACTCCTCCTCCGGACAAAGTCCGGTTCTTGCATTGGCTTACGAGGTTAGCTGCCGGGTTAGGGCCAAGAACCACCCTTGTCGATTCGATCGACATTCACCCCAGAACTGGGTCCCCCGCTTCATTATTTCTAATGAATTAGGCCTTAGAATCAGCAGTGCGAACACTGCTTAAATGATTATACACATTTAAGGGGCAAATTGTTCCATGAATTTATTGCCTCAAACCGTGTACGATATTCTTTGTGAAGGCGGTTAAACTCATTTTGGGTCTAGTTTTGACCGCCATTTGGACAATTACCCCTGTTGAAGCTGAAGTGAAACTCACTGTCTGGGGAGTTTCCATTGGGCCAAATGACAAGGGGCAGAACGATGTTTTTCGAGAATTTGAAAAAAGAAACCCAGGAGTAAAGGTTCAGACTTTAAGTATGGGTTCTGGCGGTATGAACCCTCAAAAGCTCATGACGAGCATCGTTGGGGGAGTCGCTCCCGATGTCATCTATCAAGATCGATTTACTCTTGCGGATTGGGCCGCTCGTGGCGCCTTTATGGCCCTTGATCCCTTGATCTCGCGTGACCGGTCTCACGATCCTTCGACCCCAACTCCAGAGCAATATTTTCCAGAAACTTGGACTGAAGCGAGTTACGATAAGAAAGTTTACGGTATCCCTTGGATGGCCGACGACCGAATTCTTGTTTGGAACAGAGAAGTCTTTCATCGAGAAGCCGCGAATTTGCGTCGAGCCGGTCTCGACCCTGAGAGGGCCCCCAGAACTTGGACAGAACTTCTTAAATATTCGAAAGTTTTGACAAGGTTTAACGCCGATGGCACTTTAGAAAGGGCCGGTTTTATTCCGAATTTTGGCAATACATGGTTTGTCATGTTCGCAACATTAAATCGTGCTTCGATGCTCAGCCCAGATGGAAAAACGTGCACTCTCAGTAGCAACGAATGCCAAGAATCGTTAACTTTTATGAAGTCTTGTTACGACATTTTGGGTGGAGCCCAAAACGCAGAGAAGTTTGCATCTACTTTTCGTGGCGAAGAGCGAGACGCTTTCTTCACAGGCCAAGTTGCGATGAAGATTGACGGAGACTGGGCGCTGGCTGGCATAGCTCGCTTTGCTCCGAATCTTGATTTTGGTTCAGCTCCCCCACCTGTGCCCGATGATCGATTCAACATGAGGGGACGGTTTTCCGATTTGAAAATACCTTGGGCCAGTTGGGCTGGGGGATTTGCTTATTGCATCCCTAAAGGAGCTCGGCATCAGGAGCTCGCATGGAAATTTATCAAGTTCGTCACGAGTACGGAGGGTCGAATGATGGAAGTTCGTCAGCAAGATTTGCTCAATCGTTCACGTGGGCAAATGACTTTCCCTAGGCTCACTGCTCAACGCGAAACAAACGATTTGAGCCTTAAAGAATTTATGCCAAAGAATCCGCAATTGGCAGACGCTGTCAAGATGCACTTTCAACTGTTGGCTCATTCAAAAGTAAGACCCGTAAGCTTTGCAAGCAAGGTCATTTGGGATGAATCGAATCGTGCAACCGATCGTGCTTTGCGATCCGGTGTTCCTGTCGCGGATGCACTAAAAGACGCAGAGTCTGCGACTCAAGCGATTCTTGATGAACACTTTCACGAATCTGAATATCCGAGTGCCGACCTTCGACTCCCATCGATTCTTGGAGTTTTGGGCTTTGCTTTGGCCCTTGCAATAGTATTTTCTAAGTTCAAGAGGCAACCATTTGGCCCAATTGCGCGGCGCGAAGCAAAGTGGGGATACATTTTTCTGTTTCCTTGGATATTGGGGTTCATCGTTTTTTCATTTGGGCCGATGCTCGCTTCGCTTGTTCTCAGTGGAACTCAATACAACGCTCTCACCGAACCACACTGGGTGGGGCTCAAAAACTTTGCCGATGTTGCACAGAGGGATCATGGGCTCCTCCTGAAGTCGTTTTACAATGCGCTTTACATGGCGGGGATTGGCGTGCCTCTTGGGCTCATCACGGGCTTATCGTTAGCTTTGCTGCTCAACGCTTCGGTTCGCGGAATTGCCATTTTCAGAACACTCTTCTATCTCCCAGCAGTACTCCCCGGGGTTGCAAGTATCTTGCTTTGGATGTGGGTGCTGGCTCCCGATCCCAAATTGGGGTTGTTGAATGGAATCTGGGCGGGCACGATTGGCGAATGGTTTAAGATTGCACCGCCGGGATGGCTTTATTCAGAAGAATGGGCAAAGCCTGCGATCATCGTGATGGGGCTCGGCGGAGCAGGTTCGGGGGTCATCGTGTGGCTCGCTGGGCTGAAAGGAATTCCCAAAGACCTCTATGAATCAGCATCCATCGATGGAGCAAACCCAAAACAACTTTTGTGGAATATTACGCTTCCGCAATTGAGCCCGCTCATCTTCTATAACTTTGTCACTGGAATTATCGGAGCACTTCAAATGTTTGATCCGGTTTATGTCAGCACGAACGGAAATGGTTTTGGCCCAAACGACAGTTTGTTGGTCCCTGCCTATCAGTTGTTTGTCCATTCGTTTTCTTACTTCAGGATGGGCTATGCCTCTGCTTTGGCTTGGGTTGTTTTTGCTGTCATTGCTAGCGTAACTGGCATTCAGTTCTTTCTGGCTAAGAGATTTGTCCACTATGAGGTGTCGGATTGAACCCCCTTATTTTGTTTGTGATTCACACACTCACCACATGGTTAGGAATAGCTTTGATTCTCAGAGCATTGGCAAGTCTGCTACTCGCAATTCGGGTTCAGAAATTTCAATTGCGATCCCTCGTTTGGGGTTCCGGCATTTTGATTTTAGGTCAAGTCATTCCGCACAGCATTCTGAACCAAGAAAAGAATCTATTTATTCCGTTGATTTGGATTTCCGCACCGTTTTCCTATTGGTGTGCGGCGCTTTCAATTCTGGCCCTTTTCGGCTGTATTGCCTCGCATGTATTTCGAGTCGATCGCAGCCAGTCTAAACTCTTAAGAAACCTGGCACCATTTTGGTTCCTATTATCGCTTGCGACTCTTGTGTGGGCCAAACAATGTGGGGAGAAATTTGAAGTTCTTCAGGGCCAAATTCCAATCACACCGACTTTATTGTTCCTGTTGCTAGCAATTTTTGTCTTTTCAATGATGGCTTTGTCGTGGTTATCACGATTGTTGAACGCCAAGGAAATTGCCACCAAATCGACCGTGATCTTCGCACTCTTTTTGGGTAGCGTAATCTTTTGCTTGCCACTTTCGTGGATGGTTCTCACGAGCTTCAAGGAGCACGATGACAACACAGCCGATTCCCTGATTTGGGCGCCGAGAGTTACCAAATCCATTCTTTATCGTGATCCTTCAAATCGACTTTTTGAGGCGAAATATCGCAACGAAACGGTATTGGCAAAGCTCTTGGCGGTTTCTGGCGAAGTCGCCCAGCTTGAGATTGAACGACCATTTTTATCGAAAGGTTGGCAAATCGAGCGGCCATTGAAAGACATCAAGGAAGTAGATCGAACCGCTCCTGTTGTTGCAGGGAAGGGATTCGAAGGTTATGTTAAGCAACTCTTGCCAGGGGGATTAGAACAAGTCGTCGTGCTTAAGCCCCTGAATCGAAAGGGGGAGATCATTGAGTGCCTAGTAAGTGACGCGCACCCTGTCAAAGAATTTGGCCTTAAAGTGCAAAACTATTCCGAGGCACTGGAATGGTTACCGGAAGATGCACAACGAGGGTTGGCATATATCCGGAACACTTTGCTTATTGTGGTTTTAAGCGTTATCGGCTCTATCCTAAGTTGTTCACTTGTTGCTTTTGCATTTTCTCGAATCAAATTTCCTGGTAAGAGTTTTCTTTTCGGTCTCATGATGGGATCAGCTATGTTGCCGAGCATCGTGACCATGCTTCCTCGATTCCTAATTTGGAAGAATCTTCACATGATCGATACTCTTGTTCCGCTGTGGTTACCATCCTTTCTGGGGAATGCATTTAATGTTTTCTTGTTGCGAGAATTCTTTAGAACTATTCCAAAGGAGCTTGAAGACGCTGCCAAAATTGATGGCTGCTCTCCTTGGCGAACCTATTGGCAGATTATGTTGCCACTCATCAAACCCGCATTAACCGTCATTGGAATTTGGGCGTTTATGGGTTCGTGGAACGACTTCATGTCGCCACTGATCTATTTGTCGTCTCCTGAAAATATGCCGGTGGCTTATGGAGTGCAACTATTTGCTAGCGATAGAGGCGGTGACTTTGGCTATGTGATGGCCCTCGCAACGATGAGCGCAATTCCAGTTCTTGCCGTCTTTCTTGCTGGCCAAAAGTTCTTTGTTCAAGGAGTTCAGCTTAGCGGTTTGGGCGGAAAATGAAGAAATGGCTAGACACAGTGTTCTTACGAGTGTCATATTAAGAATTGCATAAAACAAAAATTATGCAAAGGGAGAGAAAACTAAATGATTTCAACATCAGGGCTGTTCGGGCCCTACCCCATTTCACGTCGAGAGCTCAGTGTGCTCGAATATGCAAGCCTAGGGTTAAAAGATCAGGAAATTTGCGATCAGTTAGGAATCGCATCTGGCACACTCGGAACTTATTGGGCGAGGATCAAAAGCAAGACTGGAATCCAGAGCCGAACCCGACTTTCTGCCGAGTTCGCATCGGATAAAGTCCGAAGAACGCTTTGCCTCTGTCTGAGACTCATGATGATCGATTGGCTCTCTGCAAGAAATCGTCATGAATCACATTTGGTGAACCAAGTTCCTTTACCGCTCTTCATGCTCAAAGATTTTCAATTGATCATGTTTCTTAATTCAACGGCTAAGCTCTTGATAACGACTACCGATTCGAAATTTTCAAGTCATTTTTCGGGATGGAATACTGAAGAAGTCGGATCCGAGCTAAGCGAAGACTATGTCAGTGTTTTCGAAATAGAGGCCAACGTAGGCCAGTTTCCAGGTTCATTTCAGGCGCTTTGTTTGGCCATGGATTCTGACAGGACGCAAATGTTGGTCGCACTGATGCCACGAGAGCCTCGTTATCAAGCACTCGTGGCAACAAATGTCGAAGTTTAAGAAACAGTTCCTTCTGGAAACCAAAGAGCAAGTTCACGGGCAGCAGCTTCTGGGTCGCTGCTGCTGTGTGTGAGATTGTCATCTATCGAGAGAGCAAAGTCGCCACGGACTGTTCCAGGCATGGCCTCAATAGGGTTCGTTGCACCCATCATTGAGCGAATCGCTTTGACAGCATTGGTACCATTGATCGCCATTGCAACGATTGGATCAGATGTGAGGTAATCACAAACATCATTAAAGAACGGCCTTTCTTTGTGTTCGGCGTAATGAGTTTCCACAGTGGAGCGATCGGCTCTGATCAACTTCATCCCGGTAACTTTGAGCCCACGGGCTTCAATTCGGCGTGTAATTTCGCCGATAAGATTTCTCGTGACTCCGCCGGGTTTGATCAAGACAAGTGTTGTTTCGTTCATGCCGAATTAGAATACCGGGTTGCCAAAGGGCCCTCAGAGATATCGCCTCAGGCACGGTGGGCCCAAATCTTCTGTTAAAACCGACATCGGTTTAGACTGATGAAACTTGAACGAGGGAATTTGAACCATGTTTGTTGCTGAGATCCAGAATTTGACCGTAAGATATGGCTCTTATGTCGCTCTCAAGTCTTTGAATGTCTCAATACCGATCGGTTGCGTGGGATTGCTTGGCCCCAATGGAGCAGGAAAGACGACACTCATCAAAACGCTTTTAGGATTTGTCGATCCATCGGCGGGTGGCGGAAGTGTCATGGGGCAGAGGATTGGTAAGCACGATCTCCAGATTCGGCAGGCTGTCGGCTATATGCCAGAACAGGATTGTCATATCCCAGGTCTTACAGGAATCCAATATGTTTCCTATGCGGGAGAACTCGGTGGTTTGCCATCTAATGAATCTCTACGGCGCTCGCACGAAGTCCTCGAATATTGTGGATTGGGAGAAGCGCGATACCGCCAAGTCGAAACTTATTCCACGGGCATGAAGCAATTGATCAAGTTGGCCCAGGCTCTCGTGCATGGGCCACAACTTCTGCTCTTGGATGAGCCAACCAATGGACTCGACCCCTTGGGGCGCGAAAATATGCTCGACCTTATAAGATCGATTTCTCGTGATCGAGGTGTGAACGTCATTGTCAGTAGCCATTTGCTTCCTGATATCGAAAAGACGTGCGATGAAGTCGTCGTACTATTCGGCGGGCAACTTGTGGCACAAGGCAAAATTGCAGATCTCAAAAAAGTTGATGGTCAGCCAATTGATGTTGAACTCCGCGAATATAACGGAGCGTTCGAGAAGAGCATGGTTCAGCAAGGACTCCAAATTCTTGAAAGCCGTCCGCCTGGTGTTTCTAGGCTCGGATATTTCTACCGAATTCAGGCCAACGAGACTTTGGTCATGGTCTCAAGAAAGCTCTATCAATGTGCTCAAGAATCAGGTGCTCAGATCCGTGAACTCAAAATTGCAGAGAGGTCGCTAGAAGAAGCGTTTCTGGAGGCTCTCCATGTCTAAGGGATTGGCTGATCTCAGCTATCGTGGCTATAGCGGAGACCATGCCGCACTCAAATGGCGATGGTGGGTGATCGCGAAAATGAGCATTCGCACAGCGTTCAAAAAGAAATCATTCTGGGTTTTTTCTTCGATTGCGGGCTGGTACTACTTTATTTTAATCGCCTTTCTCTATGTCATCGAACAAGTCGGACTTGCGCGTGGGGCGGGCGGAATCGCCCAGCAATTGACGCAAAGGCTAGTCTGGAAAGATCAATTTCTTTTGGGATTGGGTTACTCGCAAATTATTTGGCTTAGTCTGGCCCTTTTAATCGGAATCGGCTCGATTGCTAATGATAACGGCACAAATGCCCTCCTAGTTTATCTCTCGAAACCCGCAAGAAAGATCGATTACCTTGTTGGAAAGTGGATGGGTGTGTTTATTCCTATGGTCGTTGCCATGGGGTTGTCGACTGCGATTTTCTACCTTTATGGAGTGCTCAACTTTAGGGCATACGGGTTTGTTTCGGGTGATCCGTGGTTGGGCCTGAGACTTCTTGCCATCATCACCGGGATCTCTGCGTTCTATTCCTCTCTTTTGATTGGAGTGAGCTCTTTGTTCAAAAAAGGGCAGATGGCAGGTGCTGCCTTTTCTGCGGGTTATTTCTTGTTTGCATTTTTTAGTTTTCTCATGTTTGTTGCTTGGGCAGTATCGCAAAGGAGTAACGGTCACCGAGTGAACTCCTCAATTGGTGGAATGGCCGAAAAGCTCTATTACTGCAGTGTCGATGGCTTGCAAACGGGGCTCACAAAGATCATTTTGAACACAAAAGGCTCGGCACCTTTTGGAGCACAAGGCAATATGCCAAGCATGGAAGTTCCACCTTCCGGGCTCATATTTGGAACGATATTCGTCCTCAGCGCCATTGGAGTTCTTTTGGCTTGGACTAGGATCAAAGCCGTTGAGGTTGTGCGATGATCGATCTTCATCATGTGAGTCGTTGGTATGGCCAAGTGATTGGAGTCAACGATGTCACTTGTAACATCCAGCCTGGAGTGACGGCACTCTTGGGCCAAAACGGTGCGGGAAAAAGTACTCTGCTCCGACTGATAGTCGGCCAAATTCGCCCGACCACTGGAGAAGTTCACGTCTTTGGGAATAATCCATTTGGCAATCCAGATGTTTATAAGAGACTCGGGTTTTGTCCTGAGATCGACAATTTCCCTGATTCGCTCACAGGATTTGAATTTGTCTATCGTATGGCTAGGTTAAGTCATTACTCTCGAGTAGAGTCCATTCGCAGATCCCACGAGGCAATCGCCCTTGTCGGCATGTCAGAAAGCGCAAGTCGCAAGCTCAATGGCTATAGCAAAGGAATGAAGCAGCGCATCAAGTTAGCACAAGCTGTCGTCCACGATCCTGACATTTTGTTGCTTGATGAGCCTCTTAACGGGCTCGATCCTGTTGGGAGACGCCAATTTATGGATGTTTTGGATCAGCTTTCCAAACAAGGTAAGGCTATTATCGTCTCGTCACATGTTCTTTTTGAAGTCGAACAGATGACTCGATCCATCCTCATGATGCACCGTGGTAGGCTTCTTGCCAGTGGCGACCTCTCCACAATTCGGCAACTTATAGATAAACATCCCCATAGAATTGTGATCCATACCTCGGATCCGCGAAAACTTGCTTCAGAACTCATGGCTGAGAGCCCGATTCTAAGCGCAAAAATTTCAACGATAGGACAATCTGTTGAGGTTGAAACACGAAACCCTGACGAGTTTTATTCAAATCTTGGTGAGATCTCGTTGAATTCGAATCTTGACATTTTGGGGTTAGAGAGCCCGGGAAACAACTTGGAAGCTGTATTCCAGTATCTGGTGGAAAGATGATCAGTTACATTTTTCAAACGACTTTCAAAAGTCAGCTTAAGTTCTCGAGATTAGTAGGGTGGGGAGCTGTTATTCTTGTCGTGTTTCTATTTGCAAAGGTGTGGAGTGTTCTTGCTCCCGATCTCAGCCCCATGGACTCTTTTGACCGCGTTTACCAGGCGCTAGGGTTGCGAGTCGTTGCCCTGGCCTGCGCGATTTTCAGCACTCTTGTCGTCAGCCAGGAGCTAGAAAACAAGACAATCATTTATTGGATTACAAGGCCAATTCCTCGATCCCATATATTGTTGGGACGAATGCTCGCAGCTTGCTGTCTGGCCATGATTGTCAGTTGGCTCGCGTGTTTGGCATGTGCAGTTGCAGTTCTTGGCCCCCATGCTTTCTCGCCAAGGCTTGGATTGGACTTGCTGGTTATGGCCATGGGTTGCTTTGCATATACTGGTTTCTTTGTCTTTTTGAGCCTGGTCATTTCAAAATCACTGTTGGTTTCGTTGCTATTTGCGTTTGGCTGGGAGACATTTGTTCCAAACATGCCTGGTGATATGGTTTACGGAACAGTGCTTACATTTTTGAGGGCAGCTGGCCCGAAAGCCATTGTTGCTGGCCCCCCGACTCTGGGAGATTTTGCGACAGGTTCTTTTGCTTCACCTAATGTTTCCTCGCAGATGGCTTGGATCGTTCTACTCCTTCTTGTTCTGGGTTTTTGGAGCTTAGCAATGTGGTGGTTTTCAAGATTTGAGTTTTCGCCTCGCGAAGAAGCTGCTTAAACAGCTTCTTCGGTTGACGGCTCCCACTCGTTGTCGCCAAGACCTTCACTAAAAAGCCATGTTTTATTGAATGCGATCTTCTCGCCAGCGTGATTCTTAGTGCCTTCGAGCGAGGCCAGATATATCGAATTCTTTCCAAACTTGTGGTTGATTTTGTCCATAGCGTGCGAGAGCTCTGAACGGGTGCGTGTATCGTCAAAAAGACTCGGAGTTAATTCATTTTCTTGCATCAAGCCGGTAAACACAATTCCTACGCTCATGGGTCGTTCGAAATCGTGGGTCTTCCAGGCATCAAGAATTCTCTCTGTTATGGTTATTGAGTCTTGAGTTGGGGGGAGCCCCAAGTGGGTTTGCCAAGACTTCACTCCCTGAACAAAAACGTTCATGCCGGTGGCCCAAATTTGGTTTGCGCGTAGTCGCGCAGAGGCCTTGTGTGCAAGCCTCAAGAGTATATTTCGGCAACCTTCTTCGTGGCGAAGAGTAGGTGGTAACACATGAGAGTGCGAAAGTGTTTGTCCTTCTTTGGTCTGAAATTCAACATCATGCCCACGAAGCATGCTCCACCAACGCTCGCCGTGATACCCGCCAAATGCGATCTTTAACTCTTGCGGGGTCTTTTTGATGAGATCGGTGCTTGAAAAGATCCCTCGCGCTCGGAGTCGGGCTTCCATCCGCCAATTGATGCCTGTAAACTCGCGAAGGTTCAGGCCCTCCAGTCTTTGGGGCAGTTCTTCACTTTGAATAATGACCATGCCATCAGGTTTTTGGAGATCGGTTGCGAGTTTAGCAAGAAAGGAGTTCGGGGCCACGCCAATGCTGCAGGAAATAGCTGGTGATACTTTCTCTCGTATCGCCGATTTGATTCTGTAGCCCAGTTCCATCGCCATGGCTGGATCACGCTCTTTACCTAATAAGCGACATCGCATTTCGTCAATGCTGCAGATCTTTTCAACGGGGAGCACAGATTCGACCGCTTCAATGATTTGCTTGTGATAATGAACATAGAGTGGCGGGCGGGCTCGAATCAGTTCTATATCGGGACACAACTTCTTAGCCTCCGCGACTCGGGTGCCTGTTTTGACCCCAAACCGCTTCGCTTCATAACTTGCCGCAATCACAAAAGTCGTGTCAGCTTCCACAGGAACCACAGCGATTGGCCGGTTTCTCAGTTCTGGGCGCTCTGCTTGCTCAACGCTCGCAAAATAGGCGTTGACGTCCAAGAAAAGGACTCGTAGCGGGTTATCATGCTGGAGATCCTGAACCATGACTCGTTATGTAGACATAATACTACATATCTATTTAACTTAGCACTGTTAAGATTCCCCAATGTCCCCTCAAGCTCTTCGGTACACTGAAAGCATACATGCAGATTGCAGTCCTTCCCCTCAATGCTGGCCCAGAAACCCGGCCGGCCCTTGCGCGCCAGCTTTCAAATTTTGCGTGCGAAATTGCCCGTAATGTGACAGGGCAAGAGATCCATGCGGTCAATTACATGGCCCAGATTGACACTGATGCAGGTCAAAAGTTTGCGATGGTGAATCCAAGCGAGACTCTAAATGAGTCTGAAATGATCGCCCAATTCTTTACCCAGGCAGATATGAATCGAATCGTCGATGGCTTGCTGGTTGAAAACCCAAGTGGAGGTGGAACTGTCACCATTCGGGTTTGGGAGCGAGGGAACGGAGAGCCGATCGATAGTGAGGAATTTCCATTTTTGCCGGGTGGTTTTTTTGGACCAGCGAGGGGATTTGTCCAACTCTTGGTCGATCAAATGGGCCATGAATTTCCTGAAGAGTTGAACAAGGATGAAAACCTGTTTGGAACCACGGATCCCAACGCTTTTGTAGAGTTCATGCTCGGATTTGATGCCGCTCAATACATAGAAAAAGCCCAAGGACAAGTTGCGCTTGAATTCGATCCTTCAGCAGCTTTTGCTTCCCTAGAGAAGGCATTGGAACTGGATTCTGACTGGGAAGCGCCGTACCTCACAGCTCTCAATTTGGGACGAATGTGTACTCAGAGCAGAATCGGAGATGCCGCAAAGATTGAAGATAGTTTGAAATCGCTTACACAGCGAGAGCCAGAGGATCCGCGCGGATGGTTTGCGCTTGGAGATTTCTATGGCACGATTGGAAATCCTCAAGGAGCAGCCGAAAACATGGAAAAAGCCGTTGTTAAGCTGCAAATGAAGGCAGCCCAACTCCGAAAGGAATCGCAATCTGCTTCGAATGCGGATGAGAAAGCTATTTTGGCTGAGCAAGCCGAGCAAATGGCAAAGGACGAAGCTCCGATTTTGGCTCGACTGGGAATGGCTCAAATGGCTATGAATATGCCTGCGAATGCAGAGCGAAACTTTCGGCGGGCTGTGGAGCTCGAACCGGCCGAAAAGCCAACCATGGGTCTGTTGGCCCAGGTTTTGACGCAGACGGGACGTGCTCACGAAGTGCCACCGATGCTCAAGGAGTTGCTTGATTCTCAACCCGAAAATGCGCAAAATCACGTGAATTATGCGATGTCGCTGCTTCAAGCTGGCAAAAAGGAAGATGCGAGAAGGGCCTTTGAAGTGGCAATCGAAAAGCTTGAAGAAACGACTTTGCCCAAGAGATATTTTGCAGCCTTTCTGGCACAAGAAGGAGAGCTTGATCCGGCAATGGATTATTACGAAGACGTTATTGAAGTCGTTCCGAACGATGTTCAGGTGCTCCTCGAATACGCTCAAACGCTTCAGAACGCCAATCGCAATTTTGAAATTCCGAAAGTTCTCAAAGATGTGCTGGCGCTTGATATCGATCCTAACACTCGATCTCAAACTCAAGCTTGGCTCTTAAGACTGGAGCAGCCCAAACGAGTGGAGGCTGTTGCATCTGCTGCTCAAAAGTTGCAAGAAGGAGATGCAGAGAGTGCGCTAAAGGAACTGAAACCTCTAAAAAACTGGCTCAGTGACTACTTCGAACTCTGGATGTATCTAGCGGATGCACTCAATCGGGTTGGTGAATATAAAGAAGCAGAGCAGTCGGCGAATCAGTTGCTCACCATGTTCCCAGGTTGCGAGCCAGGTTACGCCTTGCTGGCAGCGGCACTGCATGGGCAAGAACGAAGCGAAGATGCCTATAACTTTTTGAGGATGGCCCTCGCCAATAATCAAACTTCGCTGACGATTGCTCTCAATTTTGCTCAAGCAGCATTTTGGACGAACAGAACGGAAGAAGGGCGTGCGCTCGTGGCTCAAATTCGAGAAGCGACAGGAAATGATGAACAGATCGGAAATATTCTCGATCAAATGGAACAGACTTCGCTTACTCTGGACTAATTCGTGATTTATGACACTGATCGAGAGGCAGAATGAAACTGTTTCGTCGATTTGATGCTCGAATTTCAAAAGAGCTGGCCTCACAGAAACGCACGATTTGGAAAGGATTGGTTTGTGTTGCCTTCACGAGTGTTCTGACAGCTCTCACTATTCCAATGACCGAGCAGGCCATGAGGTCGATAAGCGAAGCCCAGCCTATTCCCATAGATTTTAGAGCGAAACTTCCAGAAGCCAAGGAACTCAGTGAAAAGTTGGGAATTCCAGAAAGCAAGGTTAATGTGGCAATTCAAGAAGTTCGTTCGAGCCAAACTCGGAGCGAAACTAACGAGCAAGTTCGATTGCGAAGAGACAGTGCCATCGTTAAGCTTGGGTGGATTTGCCTTGCTGTCGTGGGAATATTCATCTTAAAGTACTTTTTTACGCGTGGGCAATTCTTCTATTTGAGCAAGGCTTCTGCGGCATTGGCTTCAGATCTAAGGGTGCGACTTTTTGAAAAGCTTCAAAGGTTGCCTGTTGATTACTTCAACGACAAGCGAATTGGCGGAATTCAAAGCGTGCTCACTAACGATATCAATGTTTATCAGAATGCGGTAACCATCGTTCGTGATAGTATCGATGGCCCAACAAAGGGAATTCTCGCTCTTATCACGATTTTTGTGATCAATTGGAAATTAGCCTTAGTCGCATTGGCTTTTATTCCGGTTATGGCCTGGTTTGTAAATCGCAACGGCAAGCGAATGAAATTGGCACAATCGCAAGTTCAAAAGGATTTGGCCGATATGACAGCAATGTCTCAAGAAGCTCTAGCAGGTACTCGGGTGATTAAGGCCTTTGCAGCTGAAGGACGAATCACATCCTTGTTTCGAATCCTGGTCGATAAACAGTATGAATCTCAGCTTCATGCAAATCGGCGGTTTGCACAACTCCGTCCAATGGTCGAATTAATAGGGGCAGTTTCGCTTGCGGCGATCCTCTATATCTGCGGTCAACTTGCTCGACTTGGTGCCCTTGAAATTTCACAAATTGTGGCGCTAACTTTGGCACTCGATGTCATCAATCAGGGAGCCAGGAGCTTGGCAAATGTCAATAGCACATACAACCAGGTTCAAGCGGCGGCCGATCGAATATACACCGAGATTTTGGATGTGCCAGAAGAAACTGATTTGCCACTTGGCCAGATCATCGAATCCCCAAGAGGAAGAATAGAATTTCAAAATGTGTCATTTACCTATTCCGATGGCACCAAGGCCCTGGAAAACGTTTCGTTCGTTATCGAACCGGGAACCTCACTTGCTCTTGTAGGGCCAAGTGGAGCAGGGAAAAGCACGATTGCCGACCTGCTCTTAAGATTCTACGATCCAACGTCCGGCCGAATCACCTTGGATGGAGTCGATATCCACGATCTCAAACTGAGTTGGTATCGAAAAAACTTTGGGGTCGTACCTCAGCAAACTTTTCTTTTTGCAGGCTCAGTTCTTGAAAATGTGAAGCTAGGAGCTCCAGATGCCAGCGAAGAGCAAGTCAACAAAGCTCTGGTTCAAGCCCATGCGAGCGACTTTTTGGAAGCCACACCGGACTCAGTTCATACAGTCTTGGGAGAGCGGGGGATTAGGCTCTCTGGTGGTGAAGGTCAAAGATTGGCCATAGCTCGTGCCCTTATTCGAAATCCACTTGTATTGCTCCTAGATGAGGCGACTAGCAACTTGGATTCAGTGAGTGAAAAAGTTGTAACAAAGGCTCTCGACGAGGTGATGCACACAAGGACATCTCTCTTTATCGCACACAGACTGACCACCGCCGCACGAGCGGATAAGATTTTGGTTCTCAGAAAAGGGCATGTTGTGGAACAGGGTTCTCACGAAGAATTGATGAAGAGCTCTGGCACCTATTTCACGATGTATCAGGCTTTTGTGCAAGGGCTTAGCGAGGATCTTTAGATCGTGATTCGAGTCGAAGATCTCGTTGTTCAATATGGCGATCGAATCGCTCTGAAAGGACTCGGTTTTCAAATAGACGAAGGAGAAATTGTTGTTCTCTTAGGCCCTAATGGGAGCGGAAAAACAACATTGCTCAAAGCGATATGTCGGGCTGTTCCTAAAATAAGTGGCCGAATTCAGATCAAGTCAAAGGACATCTCGGAATTATCAACGAGAGAACTCGCAAAAGAAATTGCATATGTTCCTCAATTTGAGCAACAAATATTCGACTTCACAGTGGAAGAATTGAGCCTCATGGGCCGGTATCTCCACACTCAAGGGTTCAATGAGTCTGATGCAGATATCTCAGTTGCCGAAAAAGCCATGATAACGACTGATTCGATTTCCTTAAGGCATCGTAATCATTCGACTCTCAGCGGCGGGGAGGCTCAACGGGTTCTAATGGCCCGTGCTCTTGCTCAAGAAAGCCCTATTTTGCTTTGCGATGAACCAACAAATTCATTGGATCCGGTGCACCAAATTGAGCTTGGAAAGCTACTGAGACAGTTGGCAAGTTCGGGAAAAACCATTATCGTTTCCACTCATGACCTCAATTGGGCTTACCAATTCCGATCAAGAGCCTTGTTTCTAAAAGAAGGAAGCCAGCTCTACTTCGGATCAATGGAACAAGCGCTGAATGAAGGAATCCATGAGCAAAGCTACGATGCCACCTTTCTTCGATCTGAAGTTGGAGGCACGACACTCTTCATGCCCAAATACGATTCAAATTAACCGCGATTCGCTTTGTTTTGGCTCGAAATCTTAGCGGCCCGAGATTCATCATCATACCAATGTGTTGAGGTTGAAGTATCGTTTGGCTTTGGTCGATATGAACTAAATTTTGGAAGGAGGATTGTGGGTTCTTTAGCAAGCTCGTTCGATGCCCCCGGCTCTTCTGGCATAACTCCCACCTTTTTGCCTGTCGGCGTTTTTTCAGCCGTATCGACTTTTGGTAGGGCCGCCGTCAGGTCGGTTTTGGCCTTATCACGCTCTTCTGGTGAAAGCTCCTTTTCCTTCACTGATTCTTCAGTGACCTTTTCATCTTTGGGTGCTCCTTCGGGCCGAGTTTGAGCATTCCAAAGTGCCATGCCACTAAGCGCAACGATCACGATTCCAAAAAGGACAACAAAGTTTTTCCGATTCTGCATAGTAATATTAGTCTATTGTGCAATAAGATTTCATGTCTCAAAGGGCCAGTGAGGCTAATCCTTGATTAGAATTGCGCTCGATGCCAGGCTGATGTCCTCCTCCAACACTGGCGATACAAGTTATTGGAGAGGCTTGGTTCATGGGCTGACACAAATTGAGACTGATGCTCACTTCTTTTTATTGACAAACGCCAAAGTCGATGAGAAAATTCCCATTCCTAGCAACTTCGAATGGGTTAAAGGTGGTTCCACCCGGAATAGGTTATGGAGCTTGCTTTCATTTCCAAAACTTGCTAGTCGAGTTGGAGCTAATGTTGCTCACACACAATACAATATTTCGCCTCTGATGCGAGTTCCAAGTATCACGACGATCCACGATGTCTCTTTTTTTATTGGCCCGGAATGGTTTCCAGTCTTAGATCGTAAGATCCTTCAGCATCAAATTTTGGGCACTTGTCGCCGGGCGAAGAAGATTCTCACTGTTTCTCAAACTTCAAAGTCCGAAATAGAACAATATATTCCTGGATCTAGGGGCAAGGTCGAAGTGACTTATAACGCCCTTGGAACAAACATCCAACCCATGCCCCTTAAAGATGCCCAATCCATTATTTCAAAGCTCAATTTGCCTTCGGTTTATGCACTAACAGTGGGAACGCGCTGGCCCAGAAAGAACATGAATCTCGCCATAGAAGCTTGCGAAAGATCAAACATTCCATGCGTTGTGACAGGCAAAAGTGGCTGGGGCGAAACGAAATCCGGTGCAATCAGCACTGGCTATGTTTCGGATCAAACTCTGACCGCACTTTATCAATGTGCATCGCTTTACTTGGCTCCCTCATTTCACGAAGGGTTTGGAATCCCACTTTTAGAAGCGTTTGCATGTGAATGCCCAGTGATTTGCTCGAGAGGCGGTGCATTGCCAGAAGTCGCTGGTCAAGCTGCGATCATCCAAGAAAGCTTTAACCCCGAAGATTGGGCCCGTTCGATCCGTGATGCGTTAGCAGATTCCGGTAAATTGAATCGGCTCAAGGCATTAGGCATGGAACGATTGAAGAATTTTAGCTGGACTGAAACGGCTCGAAAAACGTTGGAAATATATCGCGAGGTGGGAGCGTAGTGTCTCCGGAACTGCTAGAAATGCTCGCTTGCCCTTGTTGCGAGTCCCGGCCCAAGCTCATCGTTGAAGGGGAAGGTCTTCGGTGCTCTATTTGCCACCGTTTATTCCCAATTGTCGATGGGATCGCTCGACTTTTGCCAGAAAACGGCATTGTGGAAGACGGCAAGCTTAGTGAGGCAGATCACCATGGATAGAAAGAAAATTCTGATTCTCCACGGACCTAATTTGAATTTGACGGGCTTTCGTGAACCAGAGCTTTATGGCAAGAAGCCACTTCATGAAATCGATGAAGATATTCATAAGGCCGCTGATGAGATGGGGCTTGAGGTTCGAATTTTGCAATCGAACCACGAAGGGGTTTTGATTGATACCATTCAGGAAAATCGAAAATGGGCCGAAGCCATTATTGTCAACGCGGGTGCGCTGACTCATTATTCTTACGCTTTAAGGGATGCGCTCGTCAGCGTTCGAATGCCGGTTATCGAGGTTCATTTGACGAATATTTACGGACGAGACGAGTTCCGAAGAACATCTGTCATCTCTCCCATTTGCGTGGGAACCATTGCGGGCTTTGGCAGTAATAGTTATATTCTTGCTCTTTCCGCAATCAAGAATTCAGAAGTAGGATCGTTATAAGAAAATGACTAATCTCCAAAGACTCCAGAAAAACTTGGAAAACGAATCTGTTCCAGCAATCTTAGTGAGTGACATCACGAATGTTCAGTGGCTCACCGGATTTACAGGATCCAGTGGCTTTGCGGTGGTCACGCCTTCGAAAGGGGTCTTTATTACAGATAGCCGATATACAATTCAGGCTGGCGAAGAGGTCAAGGACTTACCCGTTGTAAGTTTTGGTAGCCCAAAGAGATTTTCTGATGCTTTAGCAGAAGAAGTTTCAAAGCTCGGAATAGATAAGATCGGGTTTGAAAAGTCAATCACATACTCAACTTGGGATGATTGGAAATCGAATGTTTCCAGTGTGGAATGGATTGCTTCTGGAGATGCCATAAAACCCCTTCGCATGGTCAAAACGGCCGATGAAATTGCCAAGATTAATGAAGCATGTAAGCTTGCAGATGCGTGTCTAGGGCATGTTCAAGGCATGCTGCAACCGGGGGTAAGTGAAATGGAAATCTCACTTGCAATTGAATTCTTTTTCCGCAAACAAGGAGCAGAAATAGGGTTTGCTCCCATTGTTGCAAGTGGCCCCAATAGCGCCCGCCCCCACGCCCGACCAAGCAACCGCAAACTGGAAAATGGCGATTTCGTCACTTTGGATATTGGCGCAAATCTCAATGGTTACAATAGCGATATCACTCGTACCTTTGTAATCGGAAAAGCGAGTGATCGCCACAAAGAGGTTTACGATCTGGTCTTGAAGGCTGAAGTGGAATGTATCAATGCTCTTGTTCCTGGGATCAAAGCAAGCGAAGTTGATGGCCTAGCGCGCAAGATTTTGGATGAAAAGGGACTTGCCAAATATTTTGGGCACGGGCTAGGTCACGGGCTCGGAAAAGCGGTGCACGATCTCGGCAGTCTCAGCCAAAGATCAGAGGATAGGATCGAAATAGGGCAGGTTTGGACCATTGAGCCCGGGGTTTATATCGAAGGATTTGGTGGCGTCCGAATAGAGGATGACGTCCATGTTTCGGCAAATGGTCCAGAAGTCTTGACGTCATTTCCAAAGGATCTGATGGAGTTGAATTGACCTCGGAACCGGTTCTTACCATTGACCAACTCGTTTTGGCTCCATCTGGAAAAGCCTTAAGCCTGGATCTATTTCCTGGTGATGCCTATGCTATTTTTGGCCCTGCCCTTTCTGCTAAATCAGTCCTGATGGAATTCCTGTTAGGGCTAGATCGGCCGAAGAAGGGTAGCTTTAAGATGGCTGACTCGGTTTCGCCACATCGCAAGGACTTTGGAAAAAGACAAACTCCGCAAAATTTTGCAAGGAGTCAAGGAAAGCGGATTTCGAGCTCACAACTTTCCCAGGTCTTATCTCAATTAGGATTGTGGGATGTGCGACAAGTTCCGATCTTACATTTACCAGACGAAGCAATTGCGGCGACTTCGCTTATTCCTGTATTTCTTTCGGAAAGTCCCGTTGCAATCATCGACGGCACCTTGGATTTGCTCGATTTTTGGATGAGGGATCATGCTTTAGAAATTATTCATCAGCATCGAAAACGGGGTCGCTCCTTCATTGTGCAGTCTCACCTTATCAAGGTGGTCATGTCCTTAGGTTCTCTCATTTTGTTCAGAAACGAATCGCCGATCTATGCTGGTTCTGTGGACAATCTCGTTCGGAGTGCCGCTCCGACGCACGTTGTTGTAGAAACATCCGATCCTACGACAGCTCAATCCATGGTTGAAAGCTTTGCAATTTCGGTCAAGAAGACTCAAAGTTCCATCGAGTACGTTGCAGACAAGGGTCAAGAACTTGCTGCAAAGTTGCTCACCCATGGATATGGCAGCGTTCGTGCTGTAATAGTTGAAGAGCCCGATCTGTCAAAAATCATTCGCGATTTCTAAAAACTCTTTCGTCGCCCTTTCTTTGAGTCCATCCCACTTGATCGGCGAATTCTAATAGTGGGATAGCAAACTTTCGTGAAGTTTTGAACTCGGTTCTAAATTCTCCCGCGGAAAATTCCCTTAGCCCAAAATATTTCGTTGCTCGTTCAAAAATGTCAAACAGTTTTGTTCGAGTCATCCACATGCCCGGGTCGATTTCGACGAGAAATCCTTGCTCTTTTCCCAAATTCAAAATTCCGGTCACAGCTTGAACAGGGACGCCAAGCTTTTTTGCCAGATCTTTTGGTGAAGGCGGTTCCAAGTCGTGAGCTTCAAGTAATGAGGTGATCTTGGCAAGCAAAGTTTCTTGGCCCAAATTGAGCTTGTGCATGGCTCCGAGAGATGCAATATCTGGGCCGGCAACAGCAATGTCACCTCTTAATGCTAGGAAGGCCACGAGTCTGTCTTGAACTTTTGATGGCCAATAGCAGTGAAGCTCTTCAAAGATAAGTGTGTGTGCAACAGCTCCCCGTTCTTTGAGTTGTTTCTTTATTTTTCCGGCCAGAGCTTCAAGCTGATCTGACGTGATCCAGAGACCGCCAAATCCAAGAATTTCTTGAGAATTCTTGAGTTCTTCAATCTCTGGCCCCAAGTCTTGAACCGAACAATGAAGCTCTTCAGCAATGTCAGAGGCTAGTCGCCCAAAAGGATGAGAATTTATGGCGGCCAGGATTGCGGATTTCACGACTTTGGCCAAAGACCATTAACTTCTGTTACTGTAACCTCGCCATCTCTATAGCTCCAGAGATGGAACTGTCCCACAGTTGTTGCGGCACCTATACTTCCATCTTTTCCGAGTGCCAAAACAACACAAGGCATCTGAAGGCTCTTTGGCTGTCGCCTTCCCATTTGTTTCACTGTGTCTTCACAAGCTTCCTGTGCGGACATTCCATGTCGCATGGCTTCTACAGTTCTAAAAGATGCGCAAGCCTTCCAAAGTTCCTCTCCCCAACCGGTTGCTCCTGCTGCGCCTGCTTCATCATCAGCATAGATTCCAGCTCCGACAATCGGCGAGTCTCCAACTCGCCCAGGCTGCTTGAAAGACCATCCGCTGGTTGAGCTGGCAGCCACAAGCGAGCCCAAAGAGTCTTGGCCCAGCATCGTAACAGTGTCCTTCACGGAATGCCGATATTTGTTTTGAATCTCGGGGTTTGCTCGCCATTCGTTATACATTTCGACTGATTTGGCTGTCATGAGATTTTGTGGTTGCAGGCCCTGCTCGATGGCGAACCTTCTCGCTTGGTCGCCTGCAATCATGACATGTGGTGTCCGCTCCATGACCCATCGAGCCACTGAAATCGCAGGAAGTATTCCTCTTAAGGCGCAAACTGCTCCAGCTTCAAGCGTGTTCCCCATCATGACACTGGCATCGAGTTCCAGTTCTCCGTCCGAATTGGGCTCTGATCCTCTTCCTATAGCCACCAAGCTCTCGTCGTTTTCGCATTCAATGAGGCCGGCTTCGATTGAATCGAGTAAGGATCCGCCATTTTCAAGACACTTCAGAGCGGATTCAATGGCAATTCGCCCTGGCTCTTGCCAGGTCGCGAGAAGAGTTGGCATGGCTCTTAGGGTAACTGGAATCCTTGCTTAAGGTTTGGGACTTGGCATTATTGCCGCCCCACAGGCTGCTTTTGCTCGAATTCGAATTGGTTTGTATTCGGTGTTAGTCGTGCCACGAAATCATTGATGGCTTCGTTGGCTTCAGGTTCAAAGACATATGAGCCAGCGATCGAACCCTGCCAAATGTTTTCTATAACCCAATCTGGAACGGGAAGGTAGACGATCCTATGAGGTGATTCGACCCAAACCGGAAAGATGATAGCGGATGAGTCTTGAACTTGGTAAACAAATTCAAAGCTGACTCCATTGGGGGCAAAAACCGTTTTCCCCATGGTTGGGGCGTTTAGATTTAAGACTTCTTTGAATAGAATTTCATCAAAACGACCTATTTGAGGAGGCGTTCCTTGAACCAAATTGTCAAAAATTGATCTTTTGTTTTCGGCGACCCAGACATTCAATTTCATGGTCAAAAGGGTACCAAGTTCTTACGCAACTCGATCGAAATTAGGTTCAAAATCCTTTGAAACTGAGAGTTTCCTGTTAAAAATACTACCAGTATCTTCTCCAGCTAGCAAACCTGCCTGAGTTCTCACTCCCAAGTAATCTTGCTTGCTCGTAAGAATGTGCGGTAGGGAATTCATGTTACGGGCAGAGGCCGATCCGAAAGATTTTGGCCGAAGCGAAACCACAGGACTTCACGGAGGAAGAAATGTCATTTCGAATCAACACGAATATCTCGGCCATGACGGCCTATCGCAGCTTAGGAGCCACCGGCTCCGAAATGACCAAATCGATGACTCGATTGTCGACTGGTCTTCGAATCAACTCGGGCGCCGACGATCCTGCCGGTTTGATCGCAGTCGAAGGTTATCGAAAGCAGATCAACGGTATGGACGTTGCACTTCGCAACAACCAAGACGCCCTTAACTATGCAAAAACAGCTGATGGAGCTCTCAATGAAGTGAGCAGCCTTCTCAGAGATGCACGATCTTTGGCAGTTGCTAACGGTAGCAGCTCCTTGGATGCAAATCAGAAGCAGGCAAACCAGAACCAGCTCAACAACATCTTGCAGTCGATCGACCGAATTTCCGGAACAACTGCGTTTGGTACTCGAAAACTCTTGAATGGTAGCGCTGGCGCTGCTGCAAGCGTTGCAAACAACTCGAAGATTTCGAGCGCATTTGTGAGTGGAACGATTGGCACCACAAGCATGACCTCTGCAGGTTCGTTGGATATCAACGTGACCACAGCTGCTGCACAAGCGAAGGTTTCTTCGACAGTCACTTATGCTGCCGAAACAACTGCCGTCACAACAGCAGGAACATTCTCGATCAACGGCTATCAGTTCAATGTTGCTAGTGGCGAAACCGTTGGCAATATCGTTGAGAAGATCAATGGTGCATCGGGAACCACCGGTGTTACTGCGAAGTACAATGCGACTTCGAAGGCCATCGATATCTCGACAACGAACTATGGTTCTGACCAGAACGTGACTCTCACCGAAGGTGCAGCTGGCTTGCTGCTTGCAGCTGGCAACACTTCGACCGCTGCTGGCACAGACGCTGCTGCAACCGTGACATACAACTATGGCACCAACACAGCAACGGCAGCTTTTACCAGCGGTAAGGGTCTCAACTTGAAAGATGCAAACGGTAACAGTGTTCTGTTGACCTCCCTTGGTGGTGGCGCAACGGGAACGATTACCGGTGGCGTGCAAATCACAGCCGGCCAGAGCCAGTTCCAAATCGGCGCGAACGGTGGAGACACGGCAAGCCTTAACTTGTCGAACTTCAGCTCCAACGCGTTGGGTCTTGGCAGCATCGATATTACAGGATCAAATATCCAGTCTGCACTTGCTTCGCTCGATACAGCGATCAATACAGTCTCGACTTCCCGAGGAAACATCGGTTCGTTTATGAAAAACACGATCGAATCGAATATGCGATCTATCGCTGTGACCAAGGAAAACTTGACGGCAACTGAATCGGATCTTGCCGATACCGATGTCGCACAAGAAATGACAAACTACACCAAGTTGCAGATTCTGCAGCAATCAGGTGTCGCTATGCTCTCACAGGCAAACAGCGCTCCTCAATCGGTTCTCTCTCTCCTCCGAGGTTAAGAGTTCACCGAAAAGGGAAAAGGAGAAACCCTGGGCCATTGGCTCAGGGTTCTTCTTTGCAAAAGATCCATGATCTAGTGAGTAAGAGTTTCGAGAAGTGCTTCGGTGAAGAGTCGAGTCTGACAAAGTGGAGATTCGACAAACATCTGAGCAATGTCAAATTCTGGTTCGCATGTCGCGAGCCTCACCGCACAATCCACGGCGTCATCCTCACTTTCAGAAATGAGTTCTTGTGCTCCAATGCAAGAGAGCAAACTGGCTGTCATTCTGGATGAATATCTGTCTCCTGCCCATGCGACTACTGGTGTGCCGCAGGTTAGGCAATCCAAAGTCGTTGTGGCTCCGGAATATGGATGTGTATCGAGAGCTGCTGTGACCGAAGAAATGAGATCGAGATGTTCGTGTCTTAAAAGAAAAGGCGCAAATTCAATTCTGTCGGGATCAATGCCATGTTCACAGATTCGTGCCGTGATCTGTCTTTGCACAAACCGATCATGCGAATAGTGATACTTAAAAAGGATTGTCGAACCTGGGACGGCTTTCAGAACGCGGGCCCAAAAGTGATAGGACATCTTGCTGAATTTTGCTGGATTGTTGAAAACGCCGAAAATAGGGCGGTTTGGCCTGGAGCGACTTGGAATTATTGAGTCTGGTTGAGTGCACAAGAACGAAAATGGCATTTTCAGCACTTGCTCGGTGTAGAGATTTTCGTTCCCATCGGGAACGAGCACATGATCCGCCAAAATCGAATCCATCTGCAAGAGACCGGTGGTTCCGGAATATCCCAACCAGCTTACTTGGTGTGGTGCTGGTCTGTGGGTTAAGATATCGAGCCGATTACCGCCTGTATGCCCCGATAATTCGATCAGAACATCGATATCGTCTTTCGCAATCGTTCGGGCAGCATTGAGCGCATCGCCACGATAGAGTTTTCGCCAACTAGAGAATGACTTTAGGTCGTTCGACATGCCGTCCTCGCTGGCGGATGTCGAGTAGCAAAAGACTTCGAGAAGGCGAGAAAGTTCTTTGATAACAGGTGCGACAAAGTGACCCACAGGGTGAACACGCAAATCGCCACTGATTATGCCGATCCTTTTGATTGGGCGATTTTCCCTATTTGTCAATTGTTCAACTTGTGATTTGCGAGAACCCCAAATTTGTGCCCGATTGAGGATTTCGTGGCTGTCAATTGTATCGCTTGATAGAATTCTGAAAAACCAGTTGCTCCAGCTAAGGTCGTTGTTGGGATCGCATTGCAACGAGTTCTCAACCGACTTGATACAACCTTCGACATCGCCACAGGCGGCTTGTATAAAGGACATGCGGTTGTGGGCTTCCACATTTTTAGGGTCGAGTGAAATTGCTGACCGGGCGAGTTGTCTTGCGCCTTCGATTTGTCCTT
Source organism: uncultured Fimbriimonadaceae bacterium (assembly GCA_964583465.1). Taxonomy (GTDB): domain Bacteria; phylum Armatimonadota; class Fimbriimonadia; order Fimbriimonadales; family Fimbriimonadaceae; genus JAEURO01. The sequence goes on from CAZOVP010000001.1 coordinate 125,677, forward strand.
CTTCGTAATAAATTCTTGAAAGGTTCGTGAGAGCATCGGCATAGTGTGGATTTATTGCAATTGACTTTTCGTAGCACTGTTTTGCGAGGGCACCAAGTCCAAGATCGATATAAGCTCCACCAAGGTTGTTGTGAGCAACAGCATTGGCTGGGTCAAGTGCGACGGCTGCTTCAAGAACTTTTCGTGAATCATCGATTTGACCGATTTCTCGCAACACTGCACCAAAATTGCTCAGAGCTTCAGCATTGTCGGGATCCAATTTTGTGACTTCGCTAAGAAGTTGTGCGGCTTCTGTCTTTTTCCCAATTGAGCGAAGGCACAGAGCCAAAACGTGCTTGGATTCTAGATCATCTGGGTTTGCAGCTAAAAGGTTCGAGAAGATCTCAATAGCAGCATTGTGCCGCCCGGCATAAAAATGATCGAGGCCAGCCTGAAACGAATCAGAGCTCAATGATGAAGGACAACTCATGCCGCTTGTTTTTGTCTCTGCTTCCAAATCTTGACGATTAATGCCAGGAAATCTTCGCAGAATTTTTGAGAATTGGTAAGAGGACTTGCTTGCATTTCAGTTCGCAATGACATTCGAATATTGGCAAGGGACTCGACATCTGAAGCCAGCTGGGTCGCGATTTGCACGTAGCTTTCGAGATCCTCTGCAACCCATTCTGGGTGTCCTATGCATTTGAGAATGCTTGCACTCATTCTGGCGGCATATCGATCTCCAGCAAGTGTCACAACTGGGACACCCATCCAAAGATTTTCAACTGTCGTCGTCGCTCCAGAATACGGAAACGTGTCCAAAGCAATATCGATTCGAGAAAATGCTTCGAAGTGATCTTCTCTCGAAAGTGACCCAATGAATTCGATTCTATGTTCTTCGATTCCTTGGCCAGCAAAGGTTTGCAGTACTCGATCTTGCAATAATGGATCTGCACAATAGAGATTTTTGATAACTAATTGGCTTTGAGGGACGCTATGCAAAATTTGCGCCCAAGCCATGATGACTTCGTCATTGAATTTCGAAGTTGCGTTGAAACTGCCAAATGTTACGGGACTCTTGGCGTTTCTCTCTGGAACATCTGGCAAATCTTCAGACAAGAAATGACAGACAAAACTGTCTGGAAGTCTTTCGATTGGCTCCGAAAACTCTGCTTCGTGACCCCAAGGAGTGACGGTCGAATCTCCAATAATGGCGTCGAACTGCGACATCCCTGTCGTGCCAGAGTAGCCAAGCCAAGTGAGTTGAACCGGAGCCGCCCACTTTGCAAACACGTCTAGACGTCCGTTGGCTGTGTGGCCTGCTAAATCTATAAGAACATCAATTTCGTCGGACTGGATCAGCTCGCAGAATTGCTCAGTTTGTAACGTCTTCGTCTGTCGCCATTGTGTTGCAAGAGATTGGAGCCTTTCCGATTGCGCATCAAACTCTGTTTGGTTGGCATAAAGAAAAACCTCAACTCCTTGAATCTGAGTGAGTAAAGACTCTAAGAAGAATCCGACAGGATGAATTCGAAGATCGGGCGATATGAATCCAATTCTCTTGAGCTCATGAGGTCGGGCAGGAGGTTGCGGTTTCCATGGCGCATGGAGAGCCGCCCAATGGGTGGCATCTTCATAACAATCCGATCTGGTGACATTTGGGCACGATAAACGAGTGAGCAAATAGTTGCTCTGAGCAACTGATCCAGCTTCGCATTCAAAGTTGGCTTGGCGAAGAGCTTCACATGCCCTTTCTGGTTGGCCCAATGCCCGGTAGCAGTTCCCAAGCGCGATAGCAGCGTCTTGTTCAGGAACGAAATTGAGAGCTTCGTTCACAAGATTGGCCGAATCCATGAGATTTCCCTTGGAATAGGCAATGTTAGAAAGGTTGATCCAACCCTTACCGTAGTTTGGCATCAGCTCAACAGCATTTGAAAAGCAAGATTCGGCTTTAGAAATGTCTCCGGACTCTTGCCAGGCTGCCCCGAGGTTGAGCCAAGCTCGGGCGCAACTAGGATCCAGCTCAAGGGCGTGACCAAGCATTTCGATGGCCTGTGCATTTTCACCCACATCTATGAGTTCTCCACCCAAGTTGGTGATGGCCACAATGTAATCTGGCTTAAGCTGAATCGCTTGTATGAAATTTGAAATCGCCTCGTGATGTCTTCCGAGTTTAGAACACGCATTTCCGGCGTTGTACCAAGCCTCTGGTGATTCTGAATTCAATTGGATTGCTGCTTGGCAAGAAGTCAAGGCTTCTTCAAAGAGCCCCAAATCCATTAACGCAGCGCTTTTGTTTGAGTATGCGTCACTTGAACTTGGTTGTATCTCTAATGCTCTGTTGATGAGCTGAACGGCATCGGCTGAATGTCCAGATTGGTGGGCCGCAACCCCTAAAAGGTGAAGCGCATCAAAGTTTTCAGGATCACTTTCAATGATTGCACCATAAATTTTTGAAGCACCCCCAAGATCCCCCTGCATATGCAATGCGAGACCCTGCTGAAAATCTGGTAGCCCAGAGTCCTGCCCACGAAAGCGTGAGTTCTGTCTGAGAGCCTGTTTTGCCAATTTATCCATGAAGTGCGATCCTCGTATTTTTATCGGTATTTTTGCTTTGCGTCCAAAGGTCCAAGAGGCACGATTTGAAGTCTTTGCCTGTAGTGTCAGGTTCATTGAACGAAGATGAAAAGAAGCTATGGGCCACGAATTCACGGTCGCGGTGCGGAGAGTCAGCATGAATTGCAAGGTTTGAAGCGAGTTCGACATAATCTTTGACGGACTCTACAACAAGTTCATTGAGCGAGCAATTGTGAAGGATGCTTGCGGACATCCGGCCACAATATCGATCGCCAGCTAGAGAAACGATGGGCACACCGCAAGACAATGCATCGCAGGTTGTCGTTGCTCCCGAATAAGGGAATGTGTCGAGCGCGATATCGATGCTCTCGTAATCAGCAAGGGGATCCGAGCCCATCACCCATTCTAAGATTTCAACCCGTCCCTGAAGCACGATATCTTCATCAAATGCCGATAGGAATCGATTCCTTATGAAGGGCTCGGTGAAATTTTTGGATTTCACTTTGAGCCTAGATCCAGGAGTGCGCAAGAGAATTTCGTTCCATGCCTTAAGGCAAGATGGAGACATCTTTGAAAGATTGTTGAACGATCCAAAGGTGAGAGGTTGCGAGCTATCGCGATTGATTTTGGGACGTCGTTTCCAATATGAAGGGCAAAACACAGAATGCGAGAGATGCGCAACTTGCTCAGAATAAAAATCCTTATGAGAATCGGGAATAAGATGCTGATCTGCGATGATCCAATCCATATTAGGCAAACCCGTCGTTCCCGAATAGCCTAAGTAGCTGACCTGAATCGGTGCCAGTCGCTGTGCTAATGCTTCCATTCGGTTTGCAGCTGTATGCCCAGCGAGGTCAACGCAACAGTCGACTTCGAAATCCCGGCAAAGTTTGGTGAGCTCCTTGACTGAAAGATCACGAACATTTCGGAACTCGCTTGCTTGGGATCGAAACCAGTCTGTGAGGTCGTCTTCATACAGAGAAGTGGAGAGCAAAATCAAATTGAAATCTTTGGCAAGAGATTCGATGTGAGGCCTCATAAAATGTCCAACAGGGTGATGGCAGAAGTCTCCCGAAATGAAGGCGATCGTTTTGAGTTGGTCTGGTATGGGCCACTCTGTCCTTTTATAAAGTTTCCCAAACTTTTGCGCTTGTTTAAGAAAATCTGAGGACTTCACGATATCTGAATAAAGCATGGCAAAGAGCAAGCCTTGGTGAGCCTCAAGCAAGTTTGGAGCAAGATAGATGGCTTGTTGAAAGGCTGCTATGGCTGACTCAACTTCTCCAGCGTCCAGTAGAGCTAATCCTAGATTGCAGTGACTTTGAGGCGTTTCCGGCTGAAGGCGAACAGCTTGACGAGCCACTTGGATGGCATCTCTAAGATGCCCTGGTTTTCGATAGCATGCGCTTAACGTGCAATAGGCTGGGGCAAAATTGGGGTTGAGAGAAATGGCTCTTAGCAACGACTCAATCGCTTCTTCGCCTCGATCTAACACCCGGTAGGCATTACCACAGTTACTCCAGGCTTCGGGATCAAATGGATTGATACAGAGCGCTCGTTGCATCCACTCCAAACCCTCTTGTCTTCTTCCCAATTGGAACAGGAGAACCCCCAAAAACTGTGAGGCTTGGGGATGCTGCGGGTCAATTTCCAAGGTGGTTCGATAAAGCGATTCTGCAAGTTCCGAGTGACCGTGAACATGAGCAGAAACAGCCTCTTCAAACCGGACTGAATGCGTAAAGCGATTGGCAGCTTCCATGGCTTACCACTCATCATTGGCAGAATGCTTTAAGTTTTCAGGTGTGGAATGTAAAGTTAGGCATGAACGTTGGGATTTTTGTTTACATTTGATCTCCAAGACTCGATCATCCTTTTGAGGGTTTTGGAAAACATCAAATTTCCAATGAGCGTCCTCTTTTCGCGAGGTTCGATGAGGAGTTTGAAGTTGTTTGCTTGGTCTTGCCCTTCGATTGCAATCCACCGCCCCAGTCCCAAAAGAGTATGAACATTCGGCTGAAAGCGAACATTTGAAATCCAATCTTTTAGTACTTCGACCTGAAATTCGGAGCCATAAAACTCGATCCTGTCTTGGTGCATGATAAGAAACCCAACGTCTTGGTGGGGATCTATCGTGCTGACGAAGCCGGGCTTTGCAAACCCCACAAAGACCTTTTCGGTCTTGTCAAAAGGTCTTTCTGCGTGCAATCTTCGGGACATTTCCTGACGGAGAAAATTATTTCCAAAAAGCCCCAAAAATATTGTCGAAACCCAGGAGATTATGGGGAAAAGGGCGAGCTTAAGTAATACATGTGGGACTAATCCGTCCTTTGGGTATTCGAAAAGCCCCATCGCAAGGAATGGTAAGCCTAATATTACGGGAAGAATATTGCCAGGGAGCTTGCGCGCGGTGGTCCATAGTCTTTTTTGAAGTCGCGGCATAGGTACATTTTGAATATGACAGAATCTCTCCTCCAATTGGTGGTGATTCCTCCCGGAGGGGCTGGCATTGAGTTGGGTCTTCATCAATGCTTAATGGATGGTTCGATAGTCACATCTTATGATGACTCACGATTGAGGCTGATGTCTGATTTGGTGGGAGGATCCTTCGATTGTGAGTTTGTTCCATTTGGAGATTTGGTTGGGCGAGTCATGAGAATGGGTGGTTTGGAGTCCCAGCAACTGGTGACCCGTGGCCAATTGAATGCCATGACTCAGCTTGCTGGCCAGTTCTTGGAAACTCATACACCATTGGAGCGAGCTGCGAGATTGCCTGGCTTACCAAAACTGATATTGGAGACCATGGAGGAACTGCGAGATTCCGGTTTAAGAATTGATGATTTAGCCCATGTCGCTCAGAACTCTGAAGGAAACTTGGGCTCAAAACTGGGGACTCTCGTGGAAATTCACGACCTTGTGAAAGACTCCATGGATGTTTCACGGCGACAAACAGTGGGAGACAGAATTGACGCATGTTTGCAAATCGAATCCTTTGAACCTGGGCCAATGACCCACATCGTTGTGCTTGGTGGGCCCGAAATTCGTGTTCCATATGACCAATTTCTTAATTGGCTCTCGCGCCAAGGTGTGAGAATTCATTTACTCTTAGAGGCTATCCCAGATCGAACTGACCTTTTTCAAGAATCTCTGCTCACCATGACTTTTCACAAGGGGAAGCGACCTTTAGTTGTTGAGCACAAAGGATGGTACGAATCGCTCTTTTCTGATAGTGTTGGTGCTCATTCTCCCGAATTGAGCTTGACTTCTGCATTTGATGACCTCGCAGAAGCGGAGTGGGTTTTCCGAACATGCTCCTCGCTTCTTTCGAACGGTGTCTCGAGCTCGCAAATAGGTGTCTTTGCTCGAGACCTAGCCAGCTGTGGGCCAAGAATTCAATATGCAGCCGATCGGTATGGAGTTCAGCTGTCTTCAACGCGAACGTCGCCACTTTTGTCCAGCGGTTTCGCGCGAACCACGCTAAACCTCTTACGAGCTTGCATCCATCCGGATGTGCGGCAATTGGCGTTGCTGGGGAAGAACTCTTATTGTGCGATTTCTGATATTGAATTTGAGCAGGTATGGCCGGTGGCTTGCGAATGCTCGAAAGGTGGTCAAGATGGTTGGCAGGAGTTCACCAATTGGTTGGAAAGCCAATGCGAAAGTTACTCTTGGTTTCAGGCAATTGTAACATGGCGAAAAGAATCACATGGAACCAGCTGCAAGCTTTCGAAATGGTTGGAAAAGCTTCGACAATTGGTCGGAATGACAGCACTTAGCCAGGATTCACTTGATAGTGATCACACTTTGGATCACCGAGATGCAAGGGCGCAAACTGTTTTGCAACGCGCCATCGCCGATCTTGCTTTCGTTTACGATCAGTCAGGACAAAAAGAACTCAACTTATCGGAGTTCACGGAGCTCGCCACAGCTCTTTGGGAAGAAAGCACCCTCACAGTGACGCGATCAGGTTTAGGAATACAGTTACTGAGCGATGTCCATGCGCTACCTTCGTTTGACTATCTGTTTGTCATGGGAATGTCTGAAGGTTCACTTCCTAGGCGTCGAACAGAAGACCCGCTCCTATTTGATCAGGATCGATTGGCCATTTCCGAAGCGACAAGCCTGAGAATTCCGAACTCTCGTGACAAGGCTCGTAAGGAAAGAGAGTTTTTGTTAAAGCTCTGTGCATCTGCCCAAAAGCACCTTTACATGAGCTACCCTATGACCTCGAGTGGCCAAATAAACACACGCACATTCTATATAGAAGAAGTCGTTCGGGCATCAGGCAAACCTTTAGCCGAAATCATCATCGAACCAGAGTCAATGATTCCTCGGGTCTCTGAATCTCACCATATGGTGGATCAAAAACTTCGTGCAGCTCTTGATGCTGAGCCAGAATTACTTTCTCACAAAGTGTCTGATCCCTTAGCCTTAAAAACTTTAGAATTTGATTGGCACCAGGCCGTATCGCTCAGCCATATTGCTGTCGCTTCAGTTTGTCCATTTGAATCAGTATTTCGACACAAGTTTCACGTCTACCCGACTCATCGATCTGGTGGGAACAGCTTAATCAAGGGCGTCCCTGCAAGAGCATCAATCGCTACAGCCCTAAACGAAGAGGATGCGACAAAAAGGCTCGAATCAGCTCTTGAAAATCGAATCGATTCGGTTGCCCCGAGTCTCGAACCTTGGGACGTTGCGATGCTTTATGCAAGCGGTAAGAAACTGATAAAGCCTTGGGTCGTAAACGAGTTCCATAGTCGTGAGTTTTGGAAACGCGATGAGACGCGAGTGAACTGCTCTTTGATTGATGCCGGGTTCCGATCTGAGGTCAAAAGACGAGGGTTGACGATCATTCTGGAGCATACGTTTGAATCAATTTCATGGGTTAATGGCTACCGAATTGTCCAAATGTATGAAAACAGTAATGTCGATGTGACATGGTTTAAAAGTTCAGGTTCTGATCGATGGGGAAGCTCTGAATTTGATCCAAGGAAACGGGCATTGGCTCGCTCTGTTTTGCTTTACGGTTTTTCTACCAAAATCCCAGGAATTGGAATTGAATATGATTGTGGCGAATATGGCCGAAAGCTCATTTATGTCGATCGAATGAGGCTTGGAGAAATCTACACTTTCCGATCCAAAAGCGACATAAAGTTGTCTGTTTCGCGATTAGCGAATGGGGAGAATCTCAACGTAATCGAAGACTTTAGCAATGAATCAAAGCAGATTTTTGACCGGGGGCTTAATGCGATACTTGATGCCAAGGTTTCTGCGCTTCCAGGAGCACATTGTCATACTTGCAATTTTGGAGAAATCTGCCGGGCCTCCGAAGTGATGCGTCCGGGTCGGTTAAAGCCTCAAGAAGCCGAAGAGGATGACGAATGATACGAAGCGAAGAACAAATCCGAGCTATTGGTTCAAATTCATCCCAATTCATTGTGAGGGCATCGGCTGGATCGGGCAAAACTTCGGTTCTAGTCGACCGATATTTGAGGTGCGTTACTGAACTTGGAATGTCGCCAGAAAATATTGTAGCAGTGACATTCACGCGAAAGGCTGCGACCGAAATGAGGCTGAGGATTGTTCGGGAACTCAAGATTCGCGGCCTTTACAAAGAAGCTCAAATGGCCGAAACTGGTGCAATCCAGACGATTTTGAGCTTCTGCGAGCGAATCTTGCGCGAACATTCGATTGCGGCAGGAATCGATCCAAGTTTTGAAGTTTTTGAAGGGCCACAAGGGCATTTGCTAGCTGAGCGAGCGATTCGTAATGCAATTTTCGATGCTCGAATGGCCATGGGCCCAGCTGGGAGACTCATCGAGAATCTTGCAGGTCGCAGAGCCTACCGCGACAATTTGCATGACTATGGATTTTTGCCTGGCATGATCAAGAATACGCTCGGAAAATTGCGTAGTTCGGGCCTTTCAATTGATCAACTCAGGGCAATTTATGAGACACCAAACTCGACCCAGGATTTTTGGAGGCAGTCATTCCAAGATAGCTTGCCAGATGAATTGAATCAGTACAAAATTCAATTTGGAAAAGAGAATTGGTTGGAATTGTTGAAAGCAGAGATTAAGTCTCGCCGAATCAATTTTCCAATTTCAGCGAAGAAAAATTCGAAATCGGCAGACTTCAATTCGGCCGTAGATTCTTCAGCCTTCATTTCGCTGGTCTGTAATGCCTGGGAGAATTTGGAAGCTTGCCTCATGGCAAAACAAGTTCTCGATTTCCCCTTGATGGAGTCGCTCGCTGTTGAGTTGTTAGAGAAATCAGAAGAAGCAAGGTGCCACATTACTTCCAACATTCATGCCCTTCTTGTCGATGAATCTCAAGATTTGAACCCTGTTCAATACCGACTTCTGGATCACCTAAATTCACACAATTCGATGTTTGTTGGCGACCCGCAACAGTCTATCTATCGATTTCGCCACGCCGACTTTCGTCTCTTTGTTGAGAGGATGGATCTCCTTGAAACTTTGAAACTCACTAAAAATCATCGCACAGACGAAGGGATTTTAAGATTCATCGACAAAGTTTTTTCTGCAGTCTGGGGTGCCAATTATCAACCCATGTCTTCTCAAGAGGACGTAGACGATCCTTTCGGTACAATTTTGAAGCACGAATATCCGGGAGTTGAACTCTGGCCCACCAAAGGGTTGGATCCTGAAGTGATCGCTAAAAATACTAAAGAACTCATCGGTGAAGGGATTCCTCCAGCATCGATCGCAATTCTTGTCCATACAAATCAGGTCTGCCACAAGATTTCTGATTCTTTGAAAGATCTTGGTGTGAAGTCGATCATCATTGGAGGAAAGCAGAGCCTTTATGCTGAGCTAGAAATTAGAGACTTGGCCAATGTTCTGACGTTACTCGGGGATCCACAAGATAGATTTTCGTTCCTCAGCGTTGTCTTTGGCCCATTGGTCGGCTTAAGTATGGATTCTCTTGTGCTTTTGGCCAACTCACAAGATATCTGGGCGACTTTGACTTCAAAAAAGGATCTGCCCAGTATTGATCACCCAAAAATCGACCAGTTTTTGGCATGGTTCGAACGGGCAAGAGATATTGTTCACCGGGTTCCGGCATGGGAAGTCATTATGCTCTTGCTCAATGAAACTCCTTTCCTCGAAAATTTGGCACGAGAAGAGACTGCGGAGCGTGCCATCGCTAATGTCCGAAAAATCCTTTCTGATGCGATGAAGCTGCCAGATTGGGGAGCATTAGAATTTGCAAATCTTGTCCGAGATACGGAATCTGTTGAGCACTTCGATAAAGATGTGCCACCTTCGCCAGATTCGAATGAATCCGTGACATTGATGACGATCCATAATTCGAAGGGATTGGAATTTGACGTCGTAATTTTGCCAGAGACTTTTAAGGATAAGGAGCGCTTAAATTCAAAGTGCCTTGTTGATTCAAGGCGAGGGCTCATCATAACAAACATGGAGGGAGAGGATTCATTCTTCTTTAAATGGCTCGCTGGCCTAGAACAAAAAGATATGCAGGAAGAGAGAGAGCGCGTGTATTACGTGGCAATGACTCGCGCTAAAAAGCGACTCTGTTTGGCTGTTGACATTCAATCCAAAATAGGATCTTTTTCCCGTTTGATCATCAGTCATTCTGGATTTCCGAGTTCCATAGCCCCGGGAATTTTTGTCCGAGAGCAGCATTAGAAACCTGAGTAGACTGAGGGGCCCATGGTTCTTCGGCTTGCTGCTATTCAGTTTTCTCCCCAGAAAGGGAATCTGGATGCGAACATTTGCACCATGATCTCACTTGCTCAGCGGGCCAGCTCAGAAGGGGCAGACCTCTGTGTTTTCCCTGAAAGTGCTGCTTGTGGATATATCTTGGAGGGCGCGACAAGAGATCATTCTATGACAGCTGAAGAGTTTTGCATAGCATGGGCGCCTCTAAGCTCAGAGATTTCAAAACCGGTGGATATTGTTGCTGGCTTTTATGAAAAGAATGATGGGCAGCCATTCAACAGTGCGGCATACATTGAGGTTGTTCCCGGAGAAATTCCCAAACTCGTAGGAGTCTATCGAAAGTTCTTTTTGCCCACTTATGGCGTTTTTGATGAAGAGCGGTTTCATACACGAGGGCGAGAATTAGGCGTGTTCCAGACTCGATTTGGTTTGATTGGAATTCTCATTTGCGAAGATGTTTGGCATTCGATTTTAGCAACTCTTTCCGCGGTCAATGGAGCTCAAATCTTGCTGGTGCCTTCAGCCTCTCCTGCCAGAGGGTTCAAGAGCGAAAAGCCTGGAAATGTCTTGCGATATGAACGGATGTTGCGAGGCATTAGCGAAGAACACGGCATTTTTACTGCAGCATCCATGCTCACCGGGTTTGAAGGTGGGAAGGGCTTTTCTGGGGGCAGCATGATTCTAGATCCAGACGGAAATATGCTTGCTCAGTGCGAAATTGGAGATGAGGCTATGGTCATTGCGGAAGTCAATCTAGATCTAATCGAGCAAGCCCGGAATCGAACTCCACTGGTTGGCGATATCAGGTCAGTTTGGAGCGATATCACTAGGCTCGTGAATCAAACACTCCCATAATCTTTTAGGTTATGGGAGTGCAATCTGGCTTGGCTCAATCGGAATTAATGACCGCTAAACTTTGAAGCGACGCTTGGGTCTAATTTCACCCC
>CAZOVP010000001.1:136988-346749 GCA_964583465.1 uncultured Fimbriimonadaceae bacterium
CCGTTCTTCTTGTTTGGAGTTCGAGTACCAAGAATCTTTCCAATCTTGCCGATCTGTGGTGCCATTTCATTTGTTGCCAAAATGACATCAAAATCCTTCCAGCCACCTTGGATTTTTGCGATGAGATCTTCGTCCCCAACATGGTCAGCACCAGCGGCTGTGGCTTCCTTAGCGAGGTCACCTTTGGCGAGAACAGCAACAGACTTCGTCTTTCCTGTTCCATGAGGAAGATTTGTGATTCCTCGAACATTTTGGTCGCCTTTTCGAGGGTCAACTCCCAGTCGAACGCTGAGATCAACGCCTTCTTTGAATTTGGCATTGGCAGATTTTATGACCGACGCGATAGCTTCAGTTGGATCGTGGAGTTTGGTCGAATCGACGTTCTTTTGGAGTGCGAGAAATCGCTGACTGTGTTTGTTCTTCTTCTTTTGTGTGCGCATTTGGGTTATCCCTGTGGTTAAATTGGCCACGCACGGCCTCCCACAGGAACTATTTTACCATTGAGCAAGCGCAAGCTAGGGAACCTGGGCCAGTTCACGCTTGAGAATGTTGATTGAATCTATGTTTTCTGGATCAACACCATTGAGTGCTGCCAAATAAATAGATACAAAGTCTCCGAAGACAGTCAAGGTCAGCATTCGTTCAAGCAAATTTGTACCCCGGGCTGTCACCGTAAAGGTTTCTGCAACACCAGAGATCAATTGCGCCACAACTTCGGCTCTCTTCTTCATCTTTGCAGATTCACTTCCATCTTGCAGAACGATGCATACCCAATTCTTCACCCCTTGGTGATCGGCCTTAACCCAGCCCAGAACTTCGTTATGGCACAACTCCGGATAAGTGTGAGCGAAGGTCATATTTTTTGAATTCTCGCAGATTTGACCTTTCCAACGGCCAGCGACCAGCCCTTGCCAGAATCCCAAACCATAAAGAACCGAAAGCTTTCCAAAGAGCTTTTGGGCCAGATCCTTGGTTGGATTCACGTCATATGAAACGTCGATCGCCCAGTCTTGGCAAACTTGTTGTAAGGTGCTAACGGCATTGTTCCAATCATGATTCGGGAGCAACCCCAACTTTTCACAACATATTGCCACTGGAACAAACAAATAACCCAGAGCCGTTCTTGGAGGTTGCCCAGCGGGAATAAGAATGAGATCAAAGCCATCCGATTTGGCCAATTCTGCCAATTTGCCTCCGCTTGTGATCACAATTATCGAGCACCCCTTGGACTTCGCATCAAGATAAGATGCGATTGTCTCTTCGGTATTGCCAGAGTAACTCGTGACAAAAACGAGAGTATCGCTGTTGGCCCAATTCGGCATCGAATAATCCCTGTTGACGACAAATGGAACCTGAGACTCAAACTCAAAAAGGGCCCGAGTGAAGTCTCCACCCGCTGCCGACCCACCTAGCCCAGTGAGAACTACAGACGTCCAATTTTTCGGGGTGATAGATAGCTGAGCTCTCTGAGAAAGTTCGACGGCTCTTTGAACTTGTAAAGGAAAATCGACAGTGAGGTCATACATCCCCTGGGGATCAAACCGTTTTACGAATTCGAGCTGATCAAGGTTGTGGCTCATTCGTCTGCGAATGGATCGTAGTCGTCCGCTGGCATCGATTCCGAAGATGTTGCTGATCCATGGGAACCGGCGTCATCGCGCGGTCGGTCGAGCCCCTGAACATTGTCCGCTACGATCTCTACAATTTCGCGGTTGGCCCCTTCTTTGTCGGTATATTTTCGAGCCTGCAATCTCCCGTCAACGGCAACAAGGCGACCTTTGGTCAGATAATTTGCAACAAATTCTGCGGTATTGCCCCAGGCGTTAACTCGGAAAAAATCCGCTGTGGGTGAACCATCGGTCGGCTTGATCCTTTTGTCTACCGCGATTGAAAAATCGCAAACTTGTTTGCCAGTTGTTGTGGTACGCAGTTCGGGGTCTCGAACAAGTCGTCCAATTAGGACGACCCGATTCAGGCTCACGCTGTCACTTCCTCATTCAACAAAATGGTATGCCGAATGACATCGTCGCTGATTCGCATAAGTCGGTTGAGCTCGGCCGGAACTTGCGAAGGCGCCTTGAACATCATAAGAACATAGTTGCCTTCGCGGTGTCCTTTGATTTCGTAAGCGAGTTTGCGCTTGTCCCACTTACCAGCGGACTCGACTTCGCCACCATTCTTTTCGACAACGCTTTTGAAGTTATCGGCGACCTTCTGAACTTCGTCGTCGGTCATTGTTGGCGGAACTATATAAAATGCTTCGTATCTTTTCATGGGGCTCCCTATGGGCCAGAATCGGCACCTTTGAAATCAAGGTGCAGAGAGCTGGGATGCAAGGTGAAGGATACCGCTTTTGGCAAGCTCAACAAGGGCCAAGCGAGACCTGGACGAGGGGCCAATAAAAGACTGGGAACCTGGGCCCCCTCAACCCTGTATTAATTCTTGTCAGACATCTTTATTTAGGTGAAGTCGTTATGAAATCTAAGATCTATGCTATCGCCGGAGCAACAGTTCTGGCACTTGTCGGCTCTCTTGCCATAGCGCAACAGTCTCTTCCATTGAGCCTTTCAAACCCAGCAAAGGCTCAGGATCGAACAGTAACCTTGCGTTACGAAGGGGTCAAGCTCTCTGTACTTCTCGAATATCTCAAATCTGCTGGTGTGAATTATGTGATCGAGTCGTCCTCGATTCCAGAAGACAAAAAGTTCACTCTCATCCTTGTGGATGTCGCTCCCGACCAAGCCTTTGAAGCCATAGCAGAAGCCGCTGGCCTTCGGGTTTCCAAAAAGAACGGAATCTTCACACTTTCTCAAGGTCTATCTATTAATCGAGATTTTGCATTTGAGATGCCAAATTGGAACGATAAACAATGGAGAGAATTTGACGACAAGACGAAGGAGTTTGGAAATGGAATTAGGGGATTTACTTTTAAGGGACTGCCAGAAGGCAGCCTTGACCTTAAAGAACTGCCTCAACTCAAGTTCGATCTGGAAAAACTGAAAGGGCTCAAAGATATCCCGAAGTTTGATTTCAAGGAACTGCCTAGTCTCAAGAATCTTAAAGAATTCAAATTGAATGAGATCGGGGATCTTGACCGACTGATAGATAGTCTTTCAAGCAAGCAGTGGGAGATTATGAAGTCGAAAGGATTTCTTTCGAAATCAGATTTGACCCCTGAGCAGCTCAAAATGCTTCCTATTATCGAAAAGAACAGCAAGTTCCAAATAACGATTGACAAAGACGGCCGCAAAGTGACATTCAAAGGGGAATAAGTTACTTCTCAGTGGGCCCCTGTCTGAGGAGAGGGATGGGGGCTCAGGCCTATTCTAGATAGGTGCCGTTGACTTCAAGAGTGAACCGATAACCGAAAAACTGCGCCGCTTTTCTGCACATGACCATTCGGCTCAAAAAGATCTCGAAGTACTCCATGACAGTTGCGAACTGGGTGTCTATTTCTAATTTAAGAGCAATAGTGTTCTCGACCGGGTCAAGATCGACTCGGCTCTTTGTGACGGCATAGTTCACGCGATCGTGGATGTCAAATGTTTCCAAAATGGGATTTTGAACTCTCGAACGATGGACATCGCTTTTATCCGCAATAATGAGCGCTGCTCCGATTGTACTGATGGGTGTGCCGGCAAGCTCTTCATGGTTGCCAATGGCCCCAAGAATAGGCGAGATTTCGTCCCCAGGCATGCCCATTTCGCTCAAAATTCGAAAAGTGATGCCTGCCCCTGATATTGGGTGATCTATCCGATTGATAACGTTCCCAATATCGTGCATGTGGGCTGCAATCATAGCGAGTTCAACCATTCGAGGCTCCGATTCAAGTTTTTCCAAGATATATCGAGTTATTCCAGCAACGACTTCCACATGGCGGTGACCATGCTCTGTATATCCCATGGCTTTCATCAGCTCATTGGCACCCTCAATGAGAGTCTTCACCATTGGATTTGCTTTCACATCCTTCAGCGAAACTGGTCTAGGAGATGACTTAACGGCAGTTGACATGGCTGGTCTTAGAATACACTGCCTTAAGGTTGCTTATACACTTTGACCTTTCCCGATTCGATTCTATCGAGCCAAACATCAAGCCCATCACCAGCAGGCGATGCCTCAATTCGAGGGATGGCTTTCTTGTTGAGCTTGGGATCGCTTGGTGAACGAGCGGGCGTGTCACCAGCCAAGCAAACGGCCTCATATTCATAGTGCTTGCCTTTATAGTCAAACCCTTTAAGCAAAGTCTTGTTCTTTGGGTTCACTCCAAAGGGAAGGGCAAAAGTTTTAGCTTGGCCACCAATAGATTTGATCCAGTCCATTGAAATCGCAAGTTCTCGCTTGACTTCACTGTCTGACAATTTGTTCAAGAATCTGTGATTGTAGGTGTGTGAGGCGAGTTCGCAACCCCAGCTGAGCAGCATCTTGACCTTTATTTTCCCGGCCTTTGATTTTCCAAAAGGGCCATTGGGGAGGATGAAGAAGGTTCCTTTGACTGGAAATTCGGGGTGACTTTTCGCAAAATCGCTCCAAACACCTACAAAGCAATTGTGAGCGGGCTTGTTGCTTTGGGTAAGCCGAAATTGAGATTCCCGGCTATCATCAAAAGTCAAAACCACAGGAGATTTGCCCTTGGGAATCGAAATCTTATTGGTGACATAGTCGAGCAAAGTCACCGGCCGAAAGCCCATGCGATAAAGGCGAATGAGATCTTTTTTGAAATTGGAATAAGACCGAACCATATATTTCTCCTTATCGCCTATGGAGTGATACATGATGATTGGTACGCGATCTACCATAACCAAAGGCATTGGTGGTGCAGGTGGCAAAAGCATGGAAATGCCAAGAGCGGCAGGTAAAAACATAATCTCCAGCTCAGAGTTTAAACGAACAACCCCACAATAATCGGGCCTTTAAGCTGAATCACCGGAAAGGTAAATTCTTATCATGTTAGATCGACAACTCATTCGGCAAGATCCGGAGGGTGTTCGTGCTGCAATTCTTCGAAAGGGAATTGAAGCGCCAGTTGACGAATTTACAGCTATCGATGTTGAATGGCGGCATGCAAACTTGGAATGGGAATCGACCCAATCCAAGATGAATGCGGTCAGCAAAAACATTGGAATTTTTATGGCGCAAGGGAAGGCTCAAGAAGCCAATGCCGCAAAGGAGGAAGCCGCGAAGCTGAAAATTGACGTGGCTGAATTAGAATCCAAGGCGAAGCAGCTTGAGGCAAAACTTAAACTGGTGGAGCTCAAATTTCCTAACATTCCCCATGGATCAGTGCCGGATGGAGCCACAGAAAACGACAATATTGTCATTAGAGAATGGGGCGAAAAGCCAGTTTTTGCCGAACCGCCCAAGGCTCATTGGGAAATTGCGGAAGAGCACAAACTTATCGATTTTGAGCGAGCAAGCAAGATCAGCGGAAGTGGATTCGCCGTTTACACAGGACTTGGCGCAAAACTGCACCGTGCCCTGATTCAATTCATGCTGGATTTTCAAGTCGCGAACAACAAATATGATGAGGTTTATCCCCCTGCCTTGGTCACGAGAGAATCACTCGTTGGAACAGGAAACCTTCCAAAATTTGAGGAAGACCTTTACAAAACAGAAGACGATCTCTTTTTGATTCCAACAGCCGAAGTTCCTGTCACTAACCTCTATCGAGATGAAATCTTAGATGGGATGAGCCTGCCCGTGAAATTAGCGGCATTTACACCTTGCTTTCGAAGGGAGGCCGGGGCTGCAGGAAAAGACACCAGAGGAATTTTGAGAACTCACCAGTTTGAAAAGGTTGAACTGGTGAAGTTTGTCTTGCCGGAAGAATCATATGACGCTCTTGAATCGCTTGTTGTGGATGCTGAATCGATTCTGCAAGAGCTTGGATTACACTATCGGGTCATTTTATTGTGTGCCGGAGACATGGGCGATAAGGGATGTAAATGTTACGACATCGAAGTTTGGTCACCGGGGGAAAATAGATATTTGGAAGTCTCGAGTTGTACAAATTTTGAGGCTTATCAGGCACGAAGAGCGAATATCAGGTTCCGTCGGGGGCCTGGTGAAAAGCCAGAGTTCGTCCATATTTTGAATGGATCAGGATTGGCAGTACCTCGGCTTCTTGTTGCCCTAATCGAGTCCTATCGATTATCGGATTCGGGACATATTGTCATACCGGAAGCGTTAAAGCCTTACATGGGAATGGACGTATTGACGGGCAACAATCCCAGCTAAGCACTTGTTATGCCTGAAAAAGAACTCAAGGGCCTTTGTGGTTGGGGCCGGTTTCCGGTCTCAGACAACCGGGCCGTTCGTCCAGAAAGATTGCGTGACTTCCATTCTTATGGATCGTCATCTTTAGCTCGCGGATGCGGTCGATCTTATGGTGACGCTGCCCTCAACGAAAGAGGAACACTTATCCTCACTGAGCGCCTGAACAAGTTGCAAGATTTCGATGAAGCAACTGGAATTGTAAAGGCTGAACCGGGGGTCACACTCCAGGATCTCTTGGAAACGTTTGTTCCTAAGGGTTGGTTTTTGCCTGTGACTCCTGGAACCAAATTCTGTTCTCTTGGAGGGTGCGTTGCCTTTGATGTCCATGGGAAAAACCACCATCGCGACGGTTCTTTTAGCAAATTTGTCTTGTCTTTGGAGCTCATCTTGGCTAATGGCGAACACATCACTTGTTCGCCAAATGAGGAGGCCGAGCTCTTTTGGGCGACGGTCGGAGGATTTGGCATGACGGGCTTAATCGCTAGTATCGAGCTTCAGCTGATTCCCATTGAAACCTCGTGGATCAATGTTCACCATTTGGTTTGCAAAAACCTCGACCAAATGGTCGATATGCTACTAGATTCTCAGTTTGAGTCAAAGTATTCGGTCGCGTGGATCGATTGTTTAGCGCGCGGAGCAAAGCTGGGAAGAGGAGTATTGATGCTTGGCGAGCATGCCTCGAAGCAAGATTTGTCCTTAAGAATAGAAAACCCGCTTTCAGTTAAGTCAAAAAAAAAGAAGTCAGTCCCGTTCGATTTTCCTCAATTTGCCCTGGGGCCATTCTTTGTTCGGCTTTTTAATAGCTTTTATTTTGCTTTTCAGTCTCGCCGAGGGAAGTTTCTTAGCTCTTACGATTCATATTTTTATCCTCTAGATGGCATCCTCCATTGGAACAGAATGTACGGCAAGAGCGGTTTCGTTCAGTATCAGTATGTGATGCCTTTGGAAACGGCCAAGGAAGGAACTAGAGAAATCTTAGAAAAGCTGAGCTCACATGGTCGAGCGTCTTTTTTGGCTGTGCTCAAGAAAATGGGGAATCAAGGGCCAGGTTTGATGTCCTTTCCAACCGAAGGGTTAACATTAGCACTTGACATTCCGTTTCGTTCTGGGCTCGAAGATTTCCTCAAAGAACTTGATGAAATTGTTCTACGACACAAAGGCCGACTCTATCTTGCAAAGGATTCTGTGCAGAGCCCAGACATGGTGAAAGCAGGCTATCCTAGATTTTCTGATTTTATTGAGATCAAGAACCGTATAGACCCCGATCATCTTTGGAATTCCGATATGGCGCGCCGTATAGGAGTCATAGAGTCTTGAGCCCCGTAGTTCTAATTTTCGGGGCGACAAGTGGAATCGCATCGGAACTCGCCAAGACCCTTGCCTTAAAGGGCGAATCTCTCTTTCTTGCGGGTCGAGACGAGCCAGAACTCATGAGACTGGCCAAAGACATCGAAATACGATACGGATCGCCTGTGAAATATGGCGTGTACGATGCTAATTGTTCATGCGAAGAAACTGAAAGATTCATCCAAAGAGTGAAGGATGATTGTGGTGAATTGAAAGGCTGCTTTGTCGCCATTGGCGCCTTGGGCGACCACTCTCAGGCATTAATCGAATGGGAAGAATCCGCTCATATTTTGGAATCTAATTTTAACAATGTGGTAAAGATTCTTCATTGCCTGGCCCCCGTGTTTGAAGACCGAAAATCGGGTTGGATTGCAGTAGCGTCATCTGTGGCCGGCGACCGTGGGCGACTATCGAATTACATATATGGTTCGGCCAAAGGCGGGTTGTCGATCTATTTGCAAGGATTTCGAGCTCGGATGCACCGATCAGGAGTGCAAGTTCTGACTGTGAAGCCGGGCCCAGTTGACACTGCAATGACTTTTGGAATGGATAGGCTTCCATTGCTCGCTAATCCATCGGATGTAGCGAAGTCCATTGAACGTGCTATCCAAAGCAAGAAAGATGTGCTTTATGTTCCAGGGCCGTGGCTTATGATCATGTTCGTCCTGAGACATATTCCCGAAAAAATCTTCAAAAAATTATCCATCTAAGCGCTAAAACCTAAAGAAAGTTCCAGCCTGAAACTGGTTTGTCGTTCCAAACGTGAGGCTAATTCCAGAAAGGGTCACTCCAGCAGTAAATTTTCCTAAGGTTGAGTACCCTGCCCTCACTCCAGAGTTTTGTGAAAGCGGCAAATCGATACCGAATCGAAAATCTGTGTTGTGAGATCCCAAACCCAAAAGATCGGCTGCAAAGACTTGCCCTCGATCACCTGTGAACCCGACACCAAAATTTATGGATCTTTCAAAAGGATCGATGGTGGTTTGATTGATCGAGTTTGGTTCAGTTCCTTCAAATCCAACATTTGGTTTGATCACGTTGTTAAGCACGGCGGCCAACTCCACTCGGTGGGAAGTTGGTAAAGCAAGATGCCAACCAAAGTCCACAGCCATTCCATTCTTGCTGAGGACATCAGAAGCCCCCATTTCACTAGCTCGCGTCGATCCTCCATTGATGATCTGATCTTGGGTGACAAAGTGATGAGAATAGTAAGACCGAATAAATCTGACTTGAGCACCGACAGCCATATCAGAGCCATCTTTAGTCGGAATAGGGCGACCGTAACCAACGTTCACACTACTGTATCCAAAACCATGCCCATCTAGACGCATTCCAGGAACAGGTGAGCCAGGATTCGAGCCCGCTTGAACCCACTGTTGAAGTTGTGAATTGGGAGTAGTGCGAACCAAGGCGTTTCCTTCGATACCCACATTGATTCCACTCGATCCTGCTCCGAGCCGAGCATTGAGGCCAAAGTTTGGTGTGTTCCCACCGAACTGTTTGGCGAGATTCTGCAATTTAGTCGGATCAAGTCCGCCTTTATCAAAACCATCGAGATATCGGCCGACGTCGCTAAAATTGATCCCGTCCAGCACATAGCCGAAATCCAAATTCGTGAGGCGGAATTTTTGCATATAGGCCAGAACCGCCGGATTTCTCGGATATGACCCCGTTCCTTCATACCTGAGAGCCAAGCCCGCACCGGCCATCCCAGATGATTTGCTATATCCTAACGTCAGGTCCTGACCAAAGCAAGGGCCAGCAATCGCCATAGAAAAGGCGAAAATTTCGATTGCTCGTTTCTTCATAAATTCACTATGCCTTTTTGTCTAGACGCCGGTCAAGAACGAACTTGTACCTCTTCTAGCACCTAAAATGGCGAAAAGTGTATGGCCCTTGGCTAATGAACAGGTGAACCAATTCCAAAAATAGAGTTATCTGAGAACATTTGGGGAAGAAATTGACGCACAAAACCATCAAATTGAGCTTTATTGCGATTGCCAGCATGGTGATTGTTTTCGTTTTCATGACGAAAATTTGGAGCGATCAGCAAGACGCCAAAATGATCCATCAATACAGCCAAGACAAGAAAGTCTTAGTTAATCGCATCCTAGAATTAGAGAGTGTTGCCGTCGACCACATGCTCAAGGATTATGGGGTGTGGGTCGATCTTGTCAAATTTGTCGATCATCCCGACAAATTATGGGCCAAGGAAAACGTCGATACGGTGTTGGAGGCTTACGGTCTGGAAGCTCTATGGGTCATCAAAGCAGATGGAACCGTCGTGTATCAGTCGAGCAGAGACAAGAGTTATCCAAATTGGAATCCTATTTCAAAAAACGAGGCATTGATCGCAAGCACCGGAATAGACAGATTCTATAGTTGGACCAAGTTGGGCCTAGAAGAAATTCGAGTGACGAAATTAGATCAATCCCAAGTTCCAGGATCGAGCCGAGCATTCTATGTCACTTCCAAGCTTTTCTCTGATCAGCGACTTCAGGAACTTTCAAATGTCACAGACTGTCAAGTTAGCATTTTGAAATCCGATCCTAAAGAAACAAGAATGGGTGGTGTCGAACCAAAATTTCACCACGTTCTGTCGCTTAGCGATATCAGCTCTCAACCCATCGCCTGGCTCAATTTGTCGGCGTCATCGGCTCTTTTGGAGCGACTGCAATCCAAAGCAAACTTGGCCCTTATTCAACTTGTAGGAAGTTTGACAATTTTGGGTGGAGTGCTTTTCGCAATGCTCCGGAATACGGTCTCAATTTCTCGAAAAGTTTTGGACGAGGCGGCAAGGACTCAAAGTGCAGAAGCCATTGCAAAACTTGCGAGCTCAAATTCAGAGCTGGAACAACTTTCCTCGCTGGTTGCGACCAAGAATGAGCAAGATGAACTTAGAAAATTGAACCTAGAGCTTGAAGCCAAATTTAACAAAAAGACAAAAGAACTACAAAGAGCATCGACTCAAATTCTCTCGGCTCTGCTAGAAAGCATAGTTGCTAACCCAGAAAGTTTGTCTCTCAAACAAAGACAAACAATTGAACTGTCACAAGGATTTGCCAAGCACCTTGGGCGTGGTGCGAGCAGCCTCAAAGACCTTCAAAAAGGAATGATCTTGAGCTTTTTTGTTGAGAACTCCCAACCAGAAGATATCGCCTGGATCGACACGGAATCTTTGTATCAAAATCAAGAATTTAGCCGAATTTTGTCGGTCTGCAAGTTGCCTCAAAATTCTTGGGTCCATCAAGCGATCGAACCTTCTACCGATACTCGAATCTTCCACATTTGTCATCAGTGGGTTCTGGCCTGGCCGGGAGCTGACCTAAACAACGACAAAGTATGGGAATCGACTGTTTCGAACCTGAGGACGAACCTCGGACCAACAAGTGACCCAGGGCTGACAACTCGCTTTCTCAAATTTGTGCGAACCGATGCCATTGGTCTCGAAAGCGTTGCTTAGATACCCAAGCACCAGAACTTCTGAGTCGTCAAAATCTTAGGTATGTGGCGGAAGTTCGTTGTTGGTTTGTCGATGTTTGCTGTTGCATCATCCTCTTATGGCTGGCTTGGTCACGGCCATGAACAAGTCGCTGATATCGCGTGGCTAAAACTTTCATCGGCATCAAAGGCCGCCCTCGGCAAAATCTTAGCAGCCCAAGACAAGACTTTCGAGCCTTCGGAACTGACCGATTCAAATATGCGGGCCGCATTCAGAAAGGCTTCGACTTTTGCTGATTACATAAAGGATCATAAGGACACATCTTATGAGCCGGAAGTTTTGGCGTGGAATCAGGTTTTTCAGCCCGGTTATGATCCGGAAGACAAAGATCGAGAAGCGCATCGTTGCAAAAGATGGCACTACTTTGACGTTCCTATTCGATTCCAGGGGAGCACTCCCGGAGTTGAAGGCTCGAACGCATTAATTGCCATGACCACGGCTCGCTATGAGTTCGGTGAACGAGTTCGCCAGGGGCTGGGTGACACGCACGGACTCTATTGGTGGCTCATGTGGATGGAGCATATCATCGGTGATCTTCACCAGCCGTTGCATTGCGTGAGTAGCTACGAATTTGAAGCGAAAGGCGACGCCGGTGGGAATCTCTTTCGCTTAGGAGTCTCGTATCCTGACAATCCAAATCGAAAAATGAACCTCCACTTTTATTGGGATCAAGGAATCGAAAATGCGATTGCCTCTGAAGCTGGACAACCATCGGATTATGAATCGGTCTCTGAGCGGTGGCTCAAAGCTTATCCACCATCACAAGAGAAGATGGACGATCAATTTATGGTGAGTCATTGGATTTCTGATAGTGCTCGTTTGGCTCAAGATGTCGTTTACTCAGGTATCGAGAGGGACGGAACTCCAACTCCGGAATACGCTCAAAGACAGATTGATGTTTGTCGAAAGCAAGCTGTTCTGGCGGGTTGTCGGTTAGCAAATGAGCTCAATAATTTCTTTAAGAACGATTCCCAGAAATCTACCTGGAATGACATTGAGATTGATCTCGGAATCATCCACTAGTTCTGAATGTATTTTGAAAGCAAACCATGGGGGCGAATCATGGTTCGAAGTTCAGCCCAACTCAGGCTCAGTGTGAACGGGCCAGAAGCATAAGAACCGAGTTCATATGGATTGAATTCCCATTTGAGTCCCGATTCGCTCACCCAGAAATTCTGAATTTGTGATTCCTCGAACTCAATGATCATGCCCTCATCGATCCAATCTGTCCCAGGTTGCTCCATAGCTTTTTGCAACAGCATGTAGTTGAGATTTCTTTTGGCATCGGGTTCTAGCAGAAGAAGATCGTTCAAGCCGAGTTTTTTGGGTTTGCCGTTGATCATCCCAAAATTCATTGTTGTTGTGGCACCATATCCATGGGCCCCTGCCGTGTAGGTGTATTTGAACTGACAGAGGCTCAACAACGACCTTGAATTGTATTTCACATCAAAGTTAGATTGATACTCGTAGATGGCATCCGACCGACCCTCTTTGATGGCGGGCACTTCTTCTTGTGCTTGAGCATAAAACTCTTTGAAATTTGGAATCTCGAGCCGACGAATTTCCGATTGAGCAAACTGACCCAAGGGCCATGCAGTTTCGAAAACAGGTAGCTTTGAAGAAATTGTCCAGTAGTCTTTCTTTATATGGCTCGTTTCTACCAAATGCCATTTGGAATATTCTGGAAATTGAAATCCAGCGCAAAGAAGCACCAAGTGTGAAATGAGCACCATAGAACGGATTATGAATTGAGTTCTAGTCTTTCGTCAGGATCACGCAACTATAGGGCGCTAAGTTCACCGTGCCCTTATAATTCAAGCCGTCATATGGGCCTGGTATGGCGGTGATGTTTGGGCAAAACAGATTTCCAAAGAGGGTGGAATATCCGCTCCAATCTGAGTTGAATGCAACACTCCATCCACCACTTCTGGGAAGACCAATGGTGTAATTGTTGTATGTTGTGTTCTTGAAGTTGAACACGCAGACAACGTCATCGTTGCTCCCTCCTTGGTCATATCTATGAAATGCAATGACCTTCGACGAGTTATTGGCGTGGAAAAGGTTCATGCCTTGGCCCGACAAACCTGCAGATTTCCCGGCCAAGTTTGTTCGCAAAGAAACCAGATCTTTATAGAGTTGCTTGATGCCAGAGTAGGTCGTTGCTTTGGCCCAATCAAGAGGGCGGTTGGCATCGAACCAACCATTTTCTAAGAACTCCTGACCTTGGAACAACATTGGAATTCCTGGGGCCGTCAATACGGCCGCTGCCGCCAAAGTGGATCGTTTTTGAGCCCAGTAACTAAAGTTGTTGGTTCCATCTATTTCAACGGGCAATCGCTGATGGCCATTGGCATTTTCGTCATGATTTTCAGAATAAATCACCCGGTGAAAAGCGTCGCCGTTAAACCTCTCATTTAGAATTGAGGCCACGGCGTTCATGTCGCGATTGTTGTCGTCTGTTGCGGTCATGGTGCCACGAATTGTGTGTACAAAATTAGACCATTGAGAGTCAAACCCCGCACCACCTTGGCTTGTCGGCTTGGTCAACCAATCGTTGTTTTGCAAATCTTCCGCAACGTTTAATTTCCAAGGCTGAGTTGAATTCTTGCTGTCGTTAATCCATTGCATCAAGCTCCAACCATCGGGATTATCACCACGATTCGTAGTTCTCATGGTCAAAGTAGAATCCCACCTAAATCCCGAAATTCGATAATCCTGCAACCACATCATCGCGTTATCTCGAATAAAGCTTCGAACTTCTGCCCGACCAAAATCCGGCCTAGTATTTGACCAGGACGTGATCGCGCGGTCATCGTTATAAAAGAATATTCCTCCATAAATCCCTTGCGACCAACCATCAAACCTCCACATATCCATGTCGTTGGGGCCGTAATGGTTATGAACCATGTCTAGCATCACGCCGATCCCACGAGAATTGGCTTGATCGACAAAATGTTTAAGGGCTTCCGGCCCGCCATAAGCGCTTTCAACAGTCCACATCGCGCTCGGGTTATATCCCCAAGAAAAGTCGCCAGGAAATTCTTGAACTGGCATGAGCTCAATCATATTGATGCCCAGATCCTTGAGATAGTCGAGTTTGAGTTCAGCCCGGGCAAGGGTTCCTGCCACAGTTGGACTTGTCGGATTAAACGATCCTAAGTGCAACTCATAGATAACGGCTTTGTTCCAAGATGGAGAAACAAAATTTTGAGTTTGCCAGGAGTAATGGTTCTGATCATAAACAACAGAATTTCCGACTGAATTCGTCATTTGTCGAGCCCACGGGTCGTTTTTCCAGAAAGTTGTGCCATTCTTCAGAACAAATTTGTACTGGTTCCCATGGGCCACATTGCGGTAGTCAATGGACCACCAGCCGTTACCTTCTGAAACCATTTGCGCCGCCGTGGCAGACCAGCCATTGAAATCCCCGGTCACATTCAGTTGTGTGGCAAATGGGGCAAAGGTTCGAAACGTTGTTCCCCTGGCAAATGGAACTGCGCCATTCCCAGTAAATTCTGAAACAATGCGCGAAGTTTGATTCGAAATATCAAAGAACCCCTTTTTGACACCATAAACGCCGACGTACCAAAAATCGCTTGTTAAAGGAACGGACGATGTGTTTGTGATGGAGATTGACTCGCTCACATTGCTTGAAACAGCTTTATAATCATATGCCGCTAGTGTGGGTGGTGCCCCCTTGCGAACATAGAGATCCATAGATCCATGTCGAATTGTAAGAAGGGATGTCAGCTTGCCTTGGAAGTCTGTTGGCTTAATCGCATAGATTTTCCATTGCCCGGTGTTTACAAATGTTCCCGGCGGCGTAAGCCCGGATTGTCCAAAAGAAATTGGGGAAAGCGCGATTGCAAAGCCAAAACCTAAAAGAATTCGAGACAACATTGATCTTCTAATTCACTTATTGTATACTAAGAATACGAATTCTGAGATGAATTCTTGAGTTTATGCGGCCATCGCCATCAGGCTCGTATTCGTCCAATAAATTCCGACATTTACGATTTCGACCCATTCTTCAGATTTTATCTTCAACAGGTCTTCGTACTGAGAAGGAATAGTTTGGGGCGAGCTGAGTGGGATCATTTGAAATCTAACCATGTTGGCGAGGTGATTCCCAGCTCTCAGACTCAAAACTCCTCCGCAAACCTCAATGTCTTGGACATTATCTACCATTTGAACTACCGCTTGTCTGATTTCATGCGGAATATCAAAATGTTCAAACACAGCATGAGCAAATTTTGCATAGGGATATTTCAGTGCTACCGTAAATTGATCTTCCATTCGGAACCCAGTTGATGCGGCTTGAGTATAAAGCTCATCAAATTGTTTTGGAAACATGAGGCTGAAAACGGCCCAAGGTAGATCGTGAAGCAACCCGGCAGCTGCGACGACATCTGAAGGTATGGTACTTGCTTTGCCGCCTATGGCAGATGATTTTTCTGAAATGACTTTGGAGACGATCGACACCATAAGGCAATGAGCTGCGAACTTTTGAGCCGATAGTTTGGTTCCTGCCAATCTTTTAGTAGCATCAGAAACCAAGGTGCTGTATGCTGCGGATCGAGCAGCCTTGATTCCGAGAACGTTGAGGGCTGATGCGATATCCTTTATTGGCCTCATCTGAGCATAATTTGCCGAAGATGCCATCCTGATGAGAGCCGCGGAAAGCCCAGGATCCGTGGATACAATTTGGAGTGTCTTTTGATCCATCAACTCTCCTTTATCGAGGCATTGAATAAAGTTCATGACTCGATCGGAAAAAGTTGGCAGAGAATCGCAAAGTCTCAACGAATCGAGAATTTGAGATTCACTTAGCGATTTTAAGGGCACAGTAGCAATAATCGTCGGCCCAGAGAGAATATGCCTTATGTCATTTGTACCGGGTTTCATTCAGAAATCTAGTATTTTTACAACCCGCACCGGAAGTTTTGATCTGAGCGAAAATCCGATCTTTTCATAGAGGCTTTGGGCGCCCAAATTATCTTCTTCAGTATGAAGAAAGGGTGTGTTTCCGGAAAGGAGAATCTCATTTATTAACAAAAGAGTTAAATTTCCCGCTAGACCCATGCCTCGGAAATCGGGATGGGTGCAAACGCAGCTAATTTCCTGAAAACCGGTCGGCTGAAACCGAAGACCAGCCATTGCGATCAGTTTTTCAGACTCAAAAACTCCGTAGTAACGACCAAGTTCGAGTGATCCGGAGCGAAAATAGTGGGGATAAACCAGATCGGTGAGTTCAAGTGCTGCTGGAACATCGCTAAATGTGAGTGACCGGATTCTAGGATCTTGGCGCATGTTTGCGGGCTGTGGATTCTCATAAACATACTGAAAGGCGATGAATTCGTTGGTCACTTCCAAATTGCTCAAGACCTTAGGTCCAACGGTAGCAAATGCCAATGTGTCTCCAACCTGGTAAAACGGGAGAAGATCCTCAATATCATCAGAAGATTCTAATCCTGCAAATGGTCCAAATCGCCGAGGGAATCCCTTTGCCTTTTCATTCCCAATTGCAAGACTTTTATGGGTTGAATTGAGAGTGCCCCAAATGGGTTGATCGAGAGGATGCAAGACTTGCAACAGCGTCAGGTTACCAGAAGGTCAATTGTCATTGGATTTACTTTAATCGAACTTCTTGTTGTCATCTCGATTATCGCAATTCTGGCAGCAATTCTTTTCCCAGTTTTTTCCAAAACCAAAGAGGCCGCAAAAAAATCGGGTTGCCTTAGCAACTTACACCAAATGGGGCTGGCCTTATCGCTTTACCGAATCGACTCTGATGATATCAATGTTCGTCATCGAATGTGCCCAGACCGATTCGGTGACGAGCTTTGCACAAATCTCAAAGACCCTACTGTGTGGACTGGCCCTAGCGAAATCTGGTGGGCGCCTTACGACAACTCTGTTGCAACAGATTCTTCAGGGCCGTATCCAAATTTTAAAGAAGGTTTGTTAGCTCCGTATGTTAAGAACTTGCAAATTTTCAAAGACCCATCTGAAACCAAATGGCAAGTGGGCTATGCCATGAGCTATATCACAGTGGGGCCCATGGGCAAACCAGATGCTTCGATAGCAAATCCCGCTGCTCTATTTATTTGGGATCATCGACGCACCCCGGGATGCGCTGATACACGCAACGGATTTCAAGGGCCACCATGGATGGCGTTTCCACCAGATTTGGATACGTTTCATACTCATTATCCGACCCGACATTCGGGAGGTCTGGTGACTCTCAGAGTCGATACCAGCGTTAAGTTCCGTATTCCCTTATCGTTGCAAATTGCCGAGTTTGATGCAGAGCGCGAGTTGAGATAACTATTGATCTCCTTTTTGAATGACAAATTTGAGAGCTGTAAGTTCCGGAGAAAAACTGACGACTTTGACATCGATGAGTCCAATCTTTCGGCAATGAGTTCTTACGAGATCGTTGGCAAATTCTCGGGATCCCTTCGGCCAAATCGCCCAAAGTGAACTCTTTGGATTGAGTCTCTTTGTTGCTTCATCTAAGAGACTGGTGTCACTTGGGGACTTGAGCCGGACAAACATTTGATCGACTTGGCCGTCTTTTGAAGGGAATCCGAGTCCTTGGTTGAGTTCTTCTGAAAACGCCTCTTCCATCTCTCCGATGAATCCATAAGACTGACCAGACTTCAAGCCAAGTTTTTCAAAGCGAGATTTCGGATTCGTAATCGCTTGTTTCCATTTTTCTGCTGACTGACCAAGCTCCAATTCTGCTTGATCCTCCCCTTTCGTCAGAATAAGGACTCCGCCGCGCGACTCAACACTTTTGAGATCAGTAAATAGCCATTTGAACCGAAATTCACCGCGAAAAGTGATCTCCGAGCTCTCGCAATAAGCTCTTCCTTCGGATGATTCGGCATTCAGTTTCACTCGGCAATAAGCTTCAAGTCCCATCTCAACTGGCGTAATTATAGACGTTACAAGGCTATCGCAAGTTGAATCTTGAAATGTCTCCAAATTTGGTAGGTCGAGCCGGCCAAGCCAGAGCCTCAGAACTTAAACCCTATTTGGAGATAAAACCAAGTCTGTCGGTCGGAATTGCCACTATTAAGAGTCTTGACGAACGACCCTGGGTTAAACATTCCGATACCCCCCGCTATGGTCGTATCTTTACGATATCGGAACGTCACATCGAGATCAAGCTCAGAACCGACATCTCTGCCACTTTGTCCTGTCGGATCAATGAAGTCTCCATTGATGCCTCGATTGAACGATCCGCCGGCCCCGTACCATCCATCAGCAGGATCACGCAAGGAAAACTGATGAAAATGCCCAGAAACGTCAACTTTTGGGTTCAATTGATGAACCACGCCGAATGCAATTTCTGTCATATTCTTCCAGCCCTGCAAATCCATACTTCCGTAGAATTTGTGGTTCGTTGGGTAGAGATTATCAAATGTCATTACTGTTTCGGCGTTGCTTCCGCCACTCGCGGCGTTAAATTCAACAAATCCCTGTGTTTTCGGGCCCAAAGGATGCTTTGCCGACGAATGCCAAGCCCATGCTCTTTGATGTTTCCCCCGAGTTTCCCCGAATTGAAAGGCCACTTCAGCATCTATGGTCCAATCACCGAACTTCCGGTTCATTGCGTGAGTCAAAGTTGCGATATCTAGGCTTCGCCCATTAACGAAATCGTGTTTGTAGATTGCAGCAGTTTGACCCCATTTCCACGTTTTCGCCAATCCATAGATCCGGACATCGGTTGGCTTCGGCTGTCCCACACCAATCTTAAAACCAAATGCGTCCCAATCTTTGCTTTGGTACCGGATTCCGTCCATTGAGCGGGAGACGTTTACCCATTCTCCGGTTCCTATGAGTCGCTCAGATCCAAGCACAATCTTCTGTCGGCCGAGAGTCAATGTCCCACTTGGTGTCACATGTTGGGCAAATGCCAGTGAGAGGTCGCTCCCCTCATCTGTCGCAAACTGGGGAGCTTTTTGAATCCAGTCATGGGCGTATTGATATTGGAGACCAAACTTCCAATTCTTTCCATAATCGGCTGTCGCACCGACTCGTATTCGAGTTAGGTAATCAGTGCGATTATCAGAATTCGGCTTTGCGAAATCCCGATCAAGTCGCCGCTCAAATCGCTCGCGAATTTCGAAGTTTGGCTTGATAACGAGTTTGTCTTGTGCAGGTATGTGGAACAAAATAGGCATTACAACCTCACGTCGGTCTTTCGACCATAACGAAGTTATGCCTTTGCTTGGAGAAACTCTATGATGATCGTCATAAACTAGGTCTATGAAGAAAGCAAGTCTTCGAGCTTTGAGATATTGCGAATCGTGATCCGCTTGTGATCAGTCGTTAAAACTTTTTGTTTTTGCCATTTGCTCATCACTCGGATCGCTGTTTCGACTGTGGTGCCCGCCATTTCAGCCAGATCTTGTCGAGTCAGTGGCACGGTGAGCACCATACCGTTCTCTGAATCCTTTGCAAAGGAATCGCTTAAGATGAGCAACACGGCGGCCATTCGTTGTTCGATCTTGCCACTAGACATTCTGGCCATCATTTCATGAGCCTTTCTTAACCTAGGAGCCAAGGATCTTAGAAATGCGTCTTGGAGGAACTTATTGGCGTGATAAACGTCTTGAAAGGCTTTTACTGGAATCTTTAGGTACCAAGTGTTTGTCACGCCAGTCGCATTGAGCGGATAAACTCGACCTTCGATTGACGCCAGAAATCCCAGACCTTGTCCAGGTCCAAGAAGCTCAACCGCAACTTCTGACCCCTGAGGCGTTGTGCGGGTCATTTTGACAAACCCCGTACCAACGATCGAAACAAACTGCAATGGCGAACCTGCCAACCAAATCATTTCACCGCGCTCAGCAAATGCCATGAAACTTTCTCGCGCCATTTGCTCTCGTTCTGAGTCTGTCAGAGCATTGAGCGACGAGCAAGACGAAATAACCGAAAGAATCGACGGCTTTTCCGGCATTTCATTCATATCGAGTGTTATTTTGGCTTCATTTTGCATGGTGAATCGTTGCTTTGGACTTTCCATTGAATAGTAGCTTTAAAATGAAAACCCCCCAAAACACAAGGCCAACAAGTTCGACAAATCCTGTGACTCCCATGAGTTTGAAGGCACTCGGGTTGAAATCAGTCGCGATTTCGCAAGCGACTCGGAGTGCGTTGCCTAAGTTCAAGAGCCAGAATGTCGGCCAGAGATCGGGAAGTTGATTTTGAGTATAGCTAAGGATGTTTGGGACGATAGTCGAGCTAAAAGCGATGATCATCTGGGAGATGAATCCGACGGTGAGTGCATGGCGCACAGCGCCCGTAAAAGCATGTGAAAAAGGAACATCTAATTGGCGAAGTACCAAGGGTTCGGCGACCATAAGAATCCCAGCGATGAACAGCCACCCGAATGAGGCACGAAGAAACTTATGTGTATGTAATCTGGCGACTGGTCTTTCGAAAACTCCGGATGAGATGATTACAAAACAAACGCCAAGAGCAAGAAGAAATCCACCAGCGAAATACAGGTCTCCAGTTCCAGGTTGCATCCCTGCTTGAAAGGTGCGAAGCCAACCGCAAATTCGTGCAACGAGTCCTGAAACCCAAAATCCAAATCCCAAGAGACCGAATGTTGGATTTGCCTTTGGAGTGCCCATGCACTGGGAAAACTTTGCAAGACCCACGCCAAAAATCATTGAGGCGACAAAACCGAGAAATTGTAGCTCGCGGATCGGAGCCATCCATTCGGCCACAAACATGATTGAAGCCTTTCTTGATGCTTGATGTGAGAGTGCAAAAGCAACTGGCTCAATCAGACTAGACACCACAAATGCAAAGAGTGAGAGAAGGACGAAGGCCGTTGGCCAGGGCATCTTTTTATAGGTTTGAGTTTCTTGAGCGCACGTTGCATTCATTAATACTCCACTTGATCTCATCGAAATTCGAGGTCGGTGCCTGGTGGTCGCGATTGTGATCACAAAAAGCAAAACCGCAACAGACTGCAAACTTGCGGAGAAAACGCCGAGGAAAACCCAAAACGGATTCCCACCGGATGCAAACGGCTCGGCCAAGAATCTCAGAACAATTCCTGACGAAATAAGTCCAAGTGAAAGCCAAGAAAGTGTGTGGAATTGCCTTATCTTGGCCACGCTCGGCGCGTGATGTTGAAGTGAAAATCCGATAACAAAGAAACCGACCCAACCATAAAGCTGGGAATTTGCATGTGCTAAGACGTAAGGGGTCCATGAGCTCGCGAGATAGCTACCACGGCCTGAAATTCCAAACAGCGCTATGGCTCCTAGCAAGCAGCCGGCAGTGACCACAGTGAGAACACCACAAATGAAAAATGGCCGGTACACGCTGACCACCGCGCATGATTCCATCCGTGCTTTTTCGGCGAGAAGGCGCGCAGAGGATCGATCACTCTTTGAAAGATCCACAGGAGACATGCCTTTATAGTTCTCAAATTTTTGTTTTGAGAACATGACCGCCATCATAGTCTCTGGCCTTTTTCAAACTTACAATTCCCCCAGAGGCATTCATGGCGACGAGACATGCAGTTCCCGGACGGGATCCCACATCGAAACTCAAAGGCGAAGCAAGAATAGTTCGCACGACGGACAGCCCCAACTGCACAGGAGCCTGTGGCTGGCTTGCGACAGTTGTCGATGACGTCATTATCGATCTTAAACCGGCCGCCGATTACCCTTGCGAAGAATACAATCCGCGTGGATGTTTGAGAGGCATGTCTATGACCCATATGATCTATGGCCCAGATCGAGTCAAGAAGCCTTTGATTCGGGTTGGAGAGCGTGGGGAAGGGAAGTGGCGCGAGGCTAGCTGGGATGAAGCACTTGATTATGTCGCGGAAAAGATGAAGGCCATTATCGCAAATCATGGAGCTGACCATATGCTTTTGTTTAACCAAGTGGTTGGAACGGGTTACCTTCAGAAGGGTGCCCAAGTTCGTATGGCTAGCGCGCTCGGTATGAGCTTTGCGACAGCATATGACTTCAACGGCGATATCAGCATGGGATTTACTCATACGGTAGGAATTGATTGCGTGGAGTGCGAGACCAAGAGCTGGGCCCATGCTAAATACGCGATATTGTGGTCGAGCAACGTCTTTCAAACTCGCATTCCAGATGCCAAGTTCTTTACGACATATGCGAAGCAAAAGAACAATTGCAAGATCGTATGTATTGACCCTCGATGCAGTCAAACGGCCAAAGGCTCCGATTTATGGATCCCCATCAGCCCGGGAACTGATGCAGCCTTAGCAATGGCCATGTGCTACACGGTCATTGAATCTGGGCTCGTAGATTGGGAATTCCTCAGAACCTTTACGGATGTCACCACTTACGTTCGTTCAGACAATGGCATGAGGTTACGGGCTGCTGACGTGGGGCGTGGAACCGCTGACGAATTTGTAGTTTGGGATGAGTCTACGAACGATTGGCATGTTCTTTCAATGGAAACTTTGAAGCTGCCAGAAAATGTTCGCCCCGCATTCAAGGGGAACCGAACAGTTGAAATTGATGGCAAGCCCATCACTTGTTCGCCCGTGTTCCAGATTCTTGAAGATACGATCATGCGCGAAGAATACAAGCCGGAAAACGTTGCTCAAACTACGGATATTCCATCGCAAACGATCCGTCAAATGGCGACGGATTATGCAACGATTCGGCCGTCTTCGATTGTTATCGGGATGGGTTTAAACCACAGGCTTCATGGAGACCTGACGATTAGGGCCGTGCTCTTGCTGGCGTCTCTTGTTGGTGCACACGGGAAACCAGGCGAGTCTGTGAGCATCTATTCTGGTCAACACCACTTTCGACTGGATGTCAGTTCTTGGTGGTTTCCAGAAGGTATTCGCCCCAAGCCTTGTCCAATGCACTATTTTGTTCTTGGTGGTCCAACCACAACGATAAACAACAAAATCCATTACCCAAAAGATGGCTTCAAGGCACTATTTTGTTCCCATGCTAACCCTTTGGTGACCGAATTCTCGGATCTCATCAAAGAGTCAATCGACAAACTGGATTTGTTTGCAGTTTTTGAATTTTCAATGACGCCAACCGCCGAATATGCCGATGTGGTCTTGCCCTGTCCAACTTTTTGGGAAAAGCAAGAGCTGGTCGGAACGAGCTGCCACCCGTATTTGCAAATTCAACAAGAAGTGGTCAAGCCTCAATACGATTCTCGGACGGAATTTTGGATTGTCAAAGAACTGATGCGCCGAGTCAACCCAATATTACACGATCGATATTTTGAGATGACAGAGGACGAAGCGTTGCGACTGTTGCTGGCAAATGGAGGCAAAGAGTGCCAGGGAATTACATTGGAGCAACTTCGAAAAGGACCGGTTCGCTTAAATGTTCACAACCCTGAATGTGGCTGTGATGAACAATTTGATGAGCTCAAACTCTTTCCGCCTCGTGCGTATCCGTTTCCAGAAGGAGCTCAGCGAGAGTTTCTCAAGACGGGCCGTATGGAATTTTACAAGGAAGAAGAGATTTTTGGAAAAGTTGGTGAGCGGGTTCCAATCTATAAGCCCGCATTTTCGCACCTGCCAGAGAGTGGCCAAGCGCTTCCACTTTGCGTCGTGACCCCTCATAGCAAATGGCGTGTTCACTCCACTCACAGCAACAACCCATTGCTCTTAAATCTCAATCGCAAAGCTGTTGTAGAGATCAATCCTGTTGATGCCGAAGCAAGACAAATCCAAGATGGTGATATGGTTGAAATCTTCAATGACTTCGGGAGTTTTCGACTTTGGGCTTTGATTACAGAAACCATAAAGCCAGGAGTCTTATGTATTGATCACGGTTGGTGGGATCGGTACCTGGCCGGTGGCAAA
The DNA here is from genome assembly GCA_964583465.1 of uncultured Fimbriimonadaceae bacterium. GTDB lineage: Bacteria > Armatimonadota > Fimbriimonadia > Fimbriimonadales > Fimbriimonadaceae > JAEURO01. The sequence continues at coordinate 160,964 of CAZOVP010000001.1, forward strand.
TATCACAGTGTTCATACCCACCAAAAGGTGAAACCAACACATGAAAATTACTTTCTACCAGCTGTGTACGCCCCAGGGCAGCATTGGAAAGATACACGAGTTGATATTCGGAGAGTGAAGTGAAATGGCACGTTTTGCAATGCTCATTGATCTCACGAGATGTATCGGATGTGACGCATGTACTGTCGCATGCAAACAGGAAAATGGAACTCCCCTCGACACGTTCTTTGCACGTGTGCTCAATGTTGAAACAGGTCGATATCCACAGGTTAAGCGACTCTATATTCCCGTGCTTTGCAATCACTGCGACGACGCTCCATGCTTGAAATCCTGTCCAAATAAGGCAATTATTAGAAGAAAAGACGGCTTGGTTCTGGTCGACCAAGATCGATGCAGAGGGACCGGGGCATGTGTCACAGCATGCCCATACGGGAACATCGTGTTGCACAAAAGTGAGGACTGGTATCTCAACGAAGACGAGCCCTATGAAAGAGATTTTGTGAAGCCAAGACTGAAACCCAACGTCGCTCGAAAATGCACCTATTGTGCTCATCGAATTGATGAAGGGCTTAATCCCGCTTGTGTCGTAGCTTGCCCAACAACGGCAAGAATTTTTGGCGATCTCGAAGACAAGGACAGTGACATTTCGACTTACATTGAGACAGAAAAGCGGGAGACCAAAAGAGAGCCGTTCCACCTCTTACCAGAAGCTGGAACACAACCTGCTGGGATGTACCTTGGCCCATTGGCTGATCAAGATGTTTCGACACTCGGTGGTCGTGCTAAAGCCGACGTCTTCATTCCAGACGAAAGTGTGCCTTACACCCAGTGGGAACATGTGAAGGAGAAATCAAAGTGAGAACAAGTATTGTCAAGCTTTTCGTTGCGACTTGGGTCATCTTCGTTTCTAGTTTTGCCTTTGGCCAGTCGCAGATGAACCCACCCAAAGATGTCTTTCAGTCGACTTCCTGTATGGGGTGTCATGGAATGTCGGCAATGGGTGGCTTGGGGCCACCTCTTGCTCAATCGAAGCTTTCAAAGACAGATTTCATTGCTATTGTTCGAAAGGGCAAAGGCATGATGCCATCAATCAATGCCTCGGTCTTGCCAGATGACAAATTGTCGATTGTCTACGACGAGGTTAAGGCGATGCCATGGGATGATAAGCAGATTCCTCTCGCGTTTCGGGTTGGAAATTTGTTGTCCACCAAGAATGTGAGTCACATCTTTATGGTGGCAGGCATCATTTCACTTCTCTTGTCGCTCAAGGTGTTAACCTATTGGTTAAAATTGGCAAGACTCAAAGAGCTCAAGCCATCACTCGCCAAATTTGGATGGGGTAAAGCCATAGCGATCTTTGTTCGAAGCCTGATCATGGATGGCCTCTTCGTTGCTTCACTATACAAAAAGGATAAATTCCGTTGGTTCATGCATGGACTCATCCTCTATGGATTTCTGGGGCTTGCGCTTGCAGATATTCTCATGCAAATCAACGATCCAGGCCGTGCAAAGCTCCCTTTAGATCATCCGATCAAAATTTTTGCTGTTCTTTGTGGTGCCTCTGTTATGTCTGGCGTCCTATACGTCATGTTCCGCTATAAAACAGATCGCTACATCGATAATGGGCTCACACTTGGCCGAGATTTTCTATTTGTCAATCTTTTGCTCCACTCAATCTTAAGCGGATTTTTGACAATAACTTTGAGCCGAACAGGGGCCTTCACTTGGGTCATGCCGATCTATCTCTATCATCTCGCGACTGTTTGCACCTTGATCGTCAGCATGCCCTTTACTCGAATGAATCACATCTTTATTGTTCCTGTTATGGCCGGGATTACAGCTGTGACAGATGCCCTCGTGAGAAGTGGCGTCGATATCGGATTCATAAGAGAGCCATCCCCTGGAAGGCACCATAAGTCCATGGCAATAGCCAAGTCTGTGCTTGATCAAGTGGATCCAGACAGTGCTGATCGATTCCGACTCAGATACTTCCCATAAACCAAAGAGAATTCTCATGACACGAAAACTTCCAATAAACACGAAAAAAGGAGACAAGTAATGTGCGACGGTGATTGCAAAGATTGCAAAAACAAAGACAACGAAAGTGATCCGAACAGAAGAAAATTTATGTCTTGGTCGGTGGGCGCAATCAACCTTGCGGTGATCGCAGGCATCATGACTCCGGTTGTGGGTTTCATCGGATCACCTATGAAATCAAAGCCGAAGGATGATTGGATTGATGTCCTTGGAGATTCAGAAATCAAAGTTGACGAGACCAAGGAAGTGCGATTCAGGGCCAAGGTTGATGACGGATACCAAGTCGTTGAGCGAGAATATGTCGTTTACATGCGACGCTATGCTGATCGAATTGTAGCCTTCGATCCGGCCTGCACACATTTAGGATGCCGAATCCAATACAAAGACGACCAGAAGAAATTTCTTTGCCCGTGTCACGGCGGAATCTTTGATTCAGATGGCAAAGTAGTGAGCGGACCTCCACCCAAGGCTCTCGAAACTCATGGCGTCAAAATCGAAAATGGGCGAATTTTTGTAAGTCGGAGGGCTGGCGTTGGCGCGTGAAGCACTTTCTCCTGAAGAACCCGTTGTTCGCGAGCGATTGGAATCGGTAGAAGATCGAATCCGCTCTGAACGTCCAAGTCTTAAGGACTGGACTGACTTGCGACTAGGTTGGTGGGGTTTTGTCCGCAAAAATCTCGACGAGCCGATGCCTGCAGGAGTGGGTTGGTGGCAGACCCTTGGAAATCTATTGATGACATTGCTTGGTTTCCAATTCATCACGGGATTGGCATTAGCTATGTTCTATTCGCCTGGTACAGAGAGTGCCTATCTGAGCGTCAAACACATCAACGAAGGGCATCCTGTTGGCCTCTTTGTAAGAGGACTTCATGTCTGGGGATCGACACTTATTGTGTGCGTGACAGTTGCCCATATTCTCCGAGTCTTCTTTTGGGGGAGCTACAAGAAGCCTCGAGAGCTCACATGGGTGATAGGCGTAATGATCTTCAATGTCATTCTCGGGTTCTCGTTTACTGGCTATCTCTTACCGTGGGATCAGAAGGCGTATTGGGCGACCACTGTAGGCACACGTATTGCCGCAACGATTCCCTTAATTGGCCCCGGGTTGATGATTCTGATTCGAGGCGGGGAAGAAGTCGGTGCCCTCACGCTAACCCGGTTTTACGCGGTGCATATTATGGTTCTTCCTGCTGCGCTTGTTGCTTTTACTGGGCTTCACCTATATCTCGTAAGGCGACACCATATTGCCGGTCCGGTGAATCCCCAGAAAGGGCCACCGGTCAAATTTTTTCCTAATCAATTGTTCAAAGACGCCATTGTCGTGCTAATTGGTGTTGGATTGCTCGCATATATGTCCCTCTCCATGCCACCGTCATTGGAAGCGGTTGCAGATCCTACGGGAACCGATGCGGCACCTCGGCCGGAATGGTACTTCTTGGGAATGTATGAATTGCTCAAAATCATGCCGTCTGGCTGGGAGATTATTGCCACGGCGATCATTCCTGGATTGATCACGATAGGCATGTTTCTGGTGCCGTGGATCGACAAAGCTGAATCGAGGCATCCTGCCTATCGCCAATCGATGATTGTCGCAGGAACACTTGTTATCTTGCTGATTGGTCTGATGACGCTTAAGGGGATCCTCGAAACTCCACCTCCTGGCGGGCATCATGCGACGCCACATGTTGCTGCCTCGGCTCGATAAGTTCAATTGAAAGTGGTGCTCCCTGCGTTGAAAACAAGTAGGGAGCATTTGCCCTTGTTCAAAAAAAGAAAACCCCCACATGCCGTAGGGCAAGTGGGGGTTAATCTTAAACGTCTGGTGATTAGCAAGGCTTCTCTGCATTGACTCTCGTATAGAACCACCAGTTCAACACGATGCACAAGGCATAGAACACGGACACTATCGAAAAGAAGCTGGTCGGTTGGCCGGTTGCAGCAATAATAGAGCCAAGGGCCACACTAAAGATGAACGGGCCAAAGGCTGCGATCGCTGACGTCCAGCCGATAACCCCACCCGCTTGACGGGGTGGGAAAATCATGGGCATTTGTTTGAACGTCGAAGCATTTCCGACACCACTAAAGAAGAAGAGTCCGAGCATTGAAAGGAGAAAGCCATTCCATTGCTCCATCCCGCCCGGATGAGTGAATTGCATGGCGCAAATGGCGGTGATCAACAAACCAACTCCGCTGAGCATGGTCACTTTTGCACCACCTAGCTTGTCACTAATTGGCCCAAATAGGACACGAACAAGCGCTCCGACAAGCGGGCCAAGAAATGCGAACTTCAGAGGTTCAGGAGCATTAGGAAATTTTCCATAAACATCTTTTATGAGAAGCGGAAACGTGGCAGAAAATCCGCTGAAGGATCCGAAAGTCATGATGTAAAGCAGTGTCATGAACCACGTGTGTTTGTTTTTAAAAATGTCGAGCTGTTCCTTGAAGTTTGCTCGAACAGGAACATTGCGGAGGCCCATCCATGCGACAAGTCCTGCAACGATGACAAAAGGGAGCCAGACAAGAGCTGCATTTTGGAGATAGATTTCCTTGGCTGGCTTTGCTTTATCGACAAATGATTGTCCTGTACCGACCCAAGCCAGCCCCAGAACCGCTGGAATGAGAAACTGAGCGACGCTCACACCAAAATTACCGACACCGGCCTGAATTCCCAGGGCGGTTCCTTGTTGCTTTTTTGGAAAGAAGAGCGATGTACTCGGCATGAACGAGCTGAAATTTCCACCCCCGAGACCAGCCAAAAACGCGAGCCCCAAAAACGTTTCGAATGATGTTTTTGGGTTTTGGATTGCCAAAGCCCAGCCAATACAAGGAATTGCCAAAAGCAATGTCGAGACCGTCACCGTGGTTCGAGTGCCCAAAACTGGAATTAAGAACGTGTGGACAATTCTCAGTAGTCCAGCAGCGAGCCCGGGCATGGCTGTAAGCCAAAAAAGTTGTTGTTTGTCGAACTTGAATCCAATTCCTGCAAGCTTGACGACGATGGCACTGACCATGAACCATGTGCTAAATGACAGGAACAGAGCGAATGTTGTGATCCAAAGTGTTTTCCAAGCTTTGGATTTGCCCTCGTTTTGCCAGTAACTGGCATCTTCGGGTGAGTTGTAAATTGCCTGGTCTACAGGCTGTTGGGATTGTTGTTGAGATGTTGCCATTCTCCTACACCTGTCCTGCAGTTTCGACGGAAAGTCAGTGCAGTGCCATGATCGTGATCATAAGGCACCGCATTTGGTCATTCATGCACTAAGGATGCTCTAGGCTCTTTTTATCTTGCTGCCGGGCCATCTTCAATATGACCAGGTGCATCCAAATAAGGCACAAAGTGCTGATGAACGCTAAGAAGAGCCAACACGACGGCCAAAGTCCAGTCTTTTTTAGAAATTCTCCAAAGAGAATAGGGCAAATGAACCCGCCAAGACCGCCGATGACTCCCACAATTCCTCCAACAACTCCGACATCATGGGGATAGTATTCGGGAATGTGTTTGTACACGGCCGCTTTACCAACACCCATCGAAAGTCCGGCAAGAAAGACCAATGCAGTAAACACCCAGACGTTTGCCTGGAAGTACACATGAGTGACACCACGCGCGATGAGCTCTTTCTTCTTGAGCGATTGTCCAGGCTTAACGACAGGCTCATGCCAAGATTGAAATGTTGGCCAAATCAAAGCTTGTTCATCTGCAAAAACGTTTGTACTTGGTGCCGGCTTAAGTTTGTAGGTTTTCTCACCCACGGAAACGGATTGTGCTTCAACTCGGCCAACGACCCCTTTCCGATCGGCCATGATTCCTTCACCGGGAGACCGAATATCCATTTTGGGAGCGACCAACATACTGAAAAACAAGGTACAGGTCGCCAGAACCCAATACATCGAGGTTCTGGCTCCAAACTTGTCGCTGACCCAACCCCCAAGGGCACGAATCACACCCGAAGGGAAGGAGAAAATGGACGCCAGGAGTCCAGCGGTCGCCAAATTCATGGCATAAACGTTGAGATAATAAGGCACTAGCCATTGCGACAGAGCCACAAAGGCCCCAAAAACCAAAAAGTAATAAGCGCCAAATCGCCAAACCCGTACATCCTTGAGTGGCTTGAGCATATCCACGATAGTTCTTTGAGAAGCACCTTCAGATTTCCGGTTTTGAGTTGTGAGTGCGAACAGGATGGCCATCGTGGCCAAGACCATCGCATAAATTTGTGGAAGATGCCTCCAACCTTCAAGGTTTTCGCCGTTGTTGGTCAATTTTGAAAGAATTGCAGGGGCCCCCAAAGTAGTAAGAGCTGCTCCTGCATTTCCAATCCCGAAAACACCTAAAGCGAATCCTTGCTTGTGTTTCGGAAAAAACATTGAGGAAAAGGCAATTCCGACCGCAAATGCTGCACCACTCATGCCGAACAGCAATCCGCAAACAAGGAATGAGACAAACGAATTCGCAAAGCTCACAAGGAATACAGAGCATGCGGCAAATAGCATGACTGCAATATAGACTGGCTTACCTCCGAGTCGATCGGTCAGGAGGCCAACGGGAAGCCGCATGACCGATCCCGTCAGGACAGGCACGCCTATGAGCCAGCCAATTTGTGCCTTATCTATAATGAGGATACTATTGTCCACAAGAAACGTGATAAGGACACCGTACATGGTCCAAACTGCAAAGCAGACGGTAAAGGCCAAGGTGTTGAGGAATAAGGTTCGATTTGCAAGCCCTTTGTCGCTCATGCCCCGAGTGTTATAGCCTTGAGCCCTCGAGACCATGACGGCGATCATGTTTGCAGAAAATTGAAGAAAATATGGTTTGTTTTTCCGCTGCTTGAGCCCCTAGATCTCATCGTAGTGATTCGTCAGAGACCCCCTTGCCTACTTATAGTTAGTTAAGTGTATTCGTGCAAAAAGTGAAATTTGAGCAGAGATTAAAATGGTGCGCGGGAAAAGACTCGAACTTTCATGCCTTGTGGGCGCTACCACCTCAAGGTAGTGCGTCTACCAATTTCGCCACCCGCGCGACCGGACAATCATTATACCAAAGCCTTTGGAACCTTGATCGCTTAAAAAGGACCGCATAAAAACGACAGGAGAACATTGTTGAACTCCTATCGTTCTTTGCCTTGGAAATCTTAAGGGAAGATTCCTCGGATGGTGGTGGCATGGGCCACGCGTTCGACAGCAATAATCATCGCGGCTGTTCGCATATCCACTTTGTGCTTTTGTTGGCAAGAATGAACGCCTGCAAAAGCATCTCTCATCACACGAGAAAGGCGATCATTGACTTGATTTTCTTCCCAGAAAAAGTTCTGTAAGTCTTGCACCCACTCAAAGTAGCTTGTGACGACTCCACCAGCATTTGCCAAGATGTCTGGCACAACCATGATGCCTTTGTCATTCAAAATTTGATCGGCATCGGGAGTTGTGGGGCCATTCGCACCTTCGACAATGAGTTTTGCGCGAATATTGTTGGCGTTTTCGCCAGTGATTTGCCCTTGGATGGCACTGGGCATGAGAATATCGCATTGAAGCTCCAAAAGATCTTTGTTACTAATTTCTTCGCATTCCTTGTAGTTGCGAATTCCACCCTCGACTCCACTATATCGTTGGTATAGCTCTTTGATCGGCAATCCTTTTTCGTTGTAAATCGCCCCAGTGGCATCACTAACAGCGATGACTTTCGCTCCTGCTTCTTCTGAAAGTTCTGCTGCCACCGAACCGACATTTCCAAACCCTTGCACCACGACTTTTGTATTGGAAAAGTCGACTCCCATGACTTTACAGGCTTCCATGGCAGAAACGACGACGCCACGGCCAGTTGCCTCGACTCGCCCTTCAGAGCCACCGAGTTCGATGGGTTTACCTGTAACGACGCCAGGGACTGTGTAGCCAGCTTGCATGGAAAGGGTGTCCATGATCCAAGCCATGACTTGAGCATTTGTACCGATATCGGGAGCAGGGATATCTGATCGCTCTCCAACAATGATATTGAGTTCAGAAATAAATCTTCGAGTGAGCTTTTCAAGTTCTCGTTTGGAAAGCTGCTTTGTATTGACTTTGACACCGCCCTTGGCGCCGCCATAGGGGATATTCACAACTGCACACTTCCAGGTCATCCACATGGCCAAAGCCGTGGCTTCGTCCAGGTCAACCTCGGGATGATATCGAAGACCTCCCTTTGTCGGTCCCCGGCTGGAGTTATGCTGGACGCGGTATCCCTGGAAACATGTCACTTCGCCGTTGTCCATGACAACCGGGAAGTTCACAACAACTTGGCGCTTTGGCTGCGCCAAAACTTCATGCAAACCTTCATCGAGGTCTAAGTATTTGGCCGCAGTTGCGAGTTGCATTCTGGCCATTCCGAGAACATTGACTTCACTCATTTTTGGGGCTAATCCACCTGTTTTTCAATGGTTCTGCGCAAAATGGCGTCGATGACGCCTGCAACAACTCCATTGTATATTGCAGTGCCAATTGTAGCCCCTAAAAAGGCTCCAATGTCGGGAGATGGGGCCATGAACATAAAGATGATCTGACAAACTATTGTTCCCAATAGGCATATCAGCCCTGTCATCAAGGAATTGATCTGGATTCCTGTTCTAGCGACAAAGGCCACGGCAAATCCCAGAGTGGCACGTGATAATGAATATGCGGTGAGATTTGCGCCTACTGCCCCACCATGAAACACGCCGCCGACAAAGCCAAACAAAGATCCTATTGCAGGACGATTTCTCAACGCCACAAGTGTAGTTAGTATGGGGATCGGGTCGAGCTTAAGCCCAAAAAGTGCTGAGTTTCCGATATGAGACTGGACATAAACTGCGGAAACCCAAAGTCCAAGGATAGTAAGAATGATCGTCCAGATTTTCACTTGACCACCCAAACATCAATGTTCTTGCCCATTTCGACATTTGGGGCGACAAAAACCCTACGAGTCCCGAAACTCTGATCAAGTACGACTTCCGCTACTGTTCCAATGGGAATTCCTCTTGGAATTTTGTCGGAATAGCCCGAAGTGACGACGGAATCTCCGACACGGATCGTGGCAGAATCCAGTACGTCAAGGACAAGCCTTGTGGGAGTCTGACCTTTGATGAGCCCTGGAACAGGAATGTCCTCTAAAACCATGGCTCCATAGCGCGCAGTTGGTGATGTGATCGTAAGAGCTTGGCAAGAGTTTCCGCTCACTGTTTGCACAATTCCAATCAGGCCTTCTGGCGCTAGAACTGCCATACCTGGAACAATATCTTTGGGATCATTGAGACTGAGGGTCAGCCGATTTTCATAGGGAAAGTATCCGGTGATGCGGGCTGAAACTCGCTGTCTTCCAAAATTTGGCATCTTGCTCAAAGCCCTGAGCTGACTTACCTCCTGGGCCAAGCTTCGAACTGTAGTTTCGTAAACTTTTGCCGATTCTTCGAACCGCTTCAATCTTTGGAGTTCAGCTCTCACTTTCCCTCCATCTTGGACGCCGGTTAAGAAGTTCAGCCAGCTCTCATGAACCGAGTTCACAAGATTCACACCTGGAGAAGCAATATTTCGGGCAGCTTGAGAAACAAAGTCAGTTTTGCCGGAATTTCTGAGTCTTGTTTGCATTTGCCCAAGCCCTGCTGAAATCACGAATAAGAGCAGGAAAGTGACCCAATCGGCCCGTAGCGAATCGTTTACCCTTTCGATGCTTTCTCCAACATGCGCCGAATCGCCGGATCTTCGTGAAGTGCTTCCAGCATTTTCCCGGTTCCAATGGCCACGCAGTCCAGCGGGTTGGGCGCTATCAAAACGGGCATCATGGTCTCTTCAGAAATCAACTGATCGAGGCCCCTCAAGAGTGCTCCTCCACCAGCGAGGTAGATTCCGTGGTTCATGCAATCTGCTGCGAGTTCTGGTGGCGTTGCCTCTAAAGTCAATTTGACAGCTTCTACAATAGCCATAACGGGCTCATAAATGGCCATTCTAAGCTCTTCGCTCGTGATCACTGCACTTCGAGGAAGACCAGTTACAAGATCTCGTCCTTTGACCTCCAAGGTCAGAATCTCTGGAATGGGATAAGCACAACCGATTTCAATTTTTGCTTGCTCCGCGGTGCGGTCTCCAATATAAAGGTTATGAGCCCGTCGCACATAAGCTGCGATGGCTTCATCAATCTCATCGCCGGCTATCCGAATGGATCGAGAATGGACGATTCCCGCAAGAGAAATCACCGCAACTTCGGTCGTTCCTCCACCAATATCCACAATCATAGATCCGATGGGTTCCACGATCGGTAGGCCAGCACCAATAGCAGCGGCCATCGGTTCTTCGATGACGTAGGCTTTGTTTGCACCAGCTTTTTGGCAAGCATCAAGCACAGCATCTCTTTCGACTTCCGTGACCCCGCTGGGGATACCTACCACTACGGTTTGATAAAAGGTGGGCCCGTGTCTCGCTCGCTTGATAAATTTCCTAATCATTTCAAGAGTCATTTGATAATCGGCTATGACTCCATCTCGCAATGGTCGCGAAGCAACGATATTTGCTGGTGTTCGACCGAGCATTCTTTTGGCTTCTTCACCGACTTCCAAAACCTCGCCAGTGTCCTTATGAACGGCGACAACTGAGGGCTCCCTGATTAAGATTCCTCGTCCTGCCACATGGACAAGAGTATTTGCAGTCCCCAAGTCGATTCCTACGTCACTTGTAAAGCGACGCAGGATTGACCTCCAGACAGAATTGGGACTGCTTTTTGATTTCATAGAATAGAACTCAAATTTGGCTCCTTGCTAAGGAAGCCAGATGCTCATAAGATGGCACAGAACCGGAAAAGTCACTGGGTCAACTGAGATACCTCAGCTGACCCAGTGATTCGATATGAAAAAAGAAAAATTAGCTAGCAGCGCCGATTGGGCCTTTCTTTCGCAGAGGCTGATTGCTACCACCGCCAGAAGGAGCACCACCACCAGGAGCACCTCCGCCACCAGCGGTTCCACCACCGTTTCCACCTGGGAGACTCGTTCCAAAGGTTACGGCCCCTTCACTTGGTTTGGATGGCGAGATATTGACAGGAGCAGGATCGGCAGGCTTATTAGGTGTGCGCTTGCTAAAGTAGAACCCAAGGCCTACACCCAACCCAACGACCACGGCAACGATCGAAACTATCAAGTTATTCTGGTCTTTCAACAAAATCTCCTTTTTCTTAGACGAATTGTAGCACGTCTTTAGTTACATTATTAATGTCGGAAGTGTCTGTAGCCTGTCATTACCATTGAAATCCCTAATTTGTTGGCTTTTTCGATGACTTCAGGGTCTTTCTTACTCCCGCCTGGTTGAACCACAACCTTGATCCCAAATTGCGATGCGACTTCAATACTATCAGGGAAAGGAAAGAAAGCATCAGAAGCAAGTACAGCGCCCTCGCTGGCCTCGGCCGCTTGCTCAAGTGCCAACTTCACGGATTGAACTCGATTCATTTGTCCGGCACCCACGCCCAAAAGCTGATGCTCATTGGTGACGACAATCGCATTCGATTTCACATGGGGAATAATTCGCCAAGCAAATTGGACGGCGTTCCATTCCTCGTCGGTCAGCTTTCTTGATGTCACCAAGTTCCATTCTGGATTCGACCCCAGGTCAAGATCTTGAATCAGAAACCCGCCTCGAATACTTCTCAGAGTTCTTGTTGGTTGATCATCGGAAGTCTTGACCAAGCATAGGCGGACGTCTTGACCCCAGCCCGAGCGAGTTTTAAAGATGTCAATGGCCTGTTCTGAAAAACTCTCTGCCACCACAACTTCTAAGAAATTGCCCTTCTCTGTCATAGCAAGTGCTGCATCTTGATCGACTTCACCATGAAATGCGGCGATTCCTCCAAAAGCAGAAATTGGATCCGATTGCTTAGCCACCGAGTAACTTTTTCCGCAGGTGGGCATAGTTGCAGCCCCGCAAGGATTTCCGTGCTTGATAATCGCGCAGCTTTGCTCGGGCAAATCTTGTACTAGCTCAAATGCGGCATCAGCATCAAGCAGATTGTTGTAACTCAGTTCTTTGCCCCAAAGAACTTTGCAATGCCCCATGCCAGTGGGAGCAAAGGGATCGCTATAAAGGGCGGCAGACTGATGAGGATTTTCGCCATATCTTAACGTTTGGCGTTTTCGCCCACTCCATGTGAGCTCATTTGGGAACTCGTCGGAAGGAGCAAAGAACCTCGCGATCAAGGAATCATAAAACGAAGTGTGTTGGAATGCACGACAAGCCATTTCCTTACGAAAGTTCTCGAGATCGTTCCTATCAAATGCATCGAAAAACCGTTTGTAATCGGTGTGATCGACGAGAACAGTGACATGGGCGTGATTTTTTGCCGCGGCCCGAATCATCGCTGGTCCGCCTATATCTATGGATTCAATTGCAGCCTTTTCGTCAGAAGAAGAGAGAACTTGCTTTTCAAATGCATAGAGATTGACGCAGACAAGTTCAATAGGGAAGATACCGAAGTCTTCAAGCTGCTTACGGTGCGATTCCAAATCTAAGTTTGCAAGAATGCCACCATGGATTTTTGGATGCAAAGTCTTCACACGTCCATCGAGCATTTCGGGAATTTGAGTGATGTCTCGGACGTCGATCACAGGGATGGAGGAATCGGTAAGTACTCGCGATGTTCCTCCTGTGCTTACGATCTCAAAACCGCGTACGACAAGTTCTCGAGCAAATTCAACAATTCCAGTTTTGTCAGTTACTGATAAAAGCGCTCGCCTCAACGAAGCCCGCCCGTAGTCCCAGAATCCGGACTTGCGTCTGGTTGAACTGCCTTCTTGACCTTGACGGTTTCAATGGAGCTGGCCAGCGCCACACCTTCATCGTCATAAGCCACGAGTTTGAAGGTTGTATCTTGCGTAATTTGGATGTCTTTGTGACCCTTTAGAGCTCCGGTGTTATCGATTTGGCCGAGGGCTGTCAAATCTTCCTTCGTTCCGCCGAAGACAAGCTCGATTTTGACGGCACCCGTCACAGAAAAGTCAATTCCAACCATTCCTCCTGCTTCATCGAGCTGAAGTGGCTTAACCATGAATTCGACAATTTTTGATTTGCTCACTTTGACAACGTTGACCGACACGCTCGATTCGACGGACTTTCCGGCCGAATTATAGGCTTTGATAAAATATTTCGACTTCCCGACAACATCGGCTTGAAGTTGAATTTCTGTTGCATGGATGTCCAGATCACGCTGCATAGGGAAGAGTGTTGCTTTTGTGACCGATTCATTGAATTTGTAATGCAAAATAAATGGCTGACCAATTTTGATCTGCTTGTCGTCCACGGAAATCTCTCGAATAACGGGATCGGGAACAGTGGGAGGTTCGTTCACCAGCAAAACTTGGGAAACATCTCGCACCGATTGGTCTCCCATGAATGCCGTGACCTCGACAGCGAATTGGCCCGCTTTTTCAGGAACATAGGTCACTGTGCCTTCAGGGAGCTGACGCTCTTGAATCCAGTTCCCAATTTGAATCCGAACATTGGAGGCCCGAGTTGATTTCCATTTCAGGGTGACAGGCTGTCCAATCGTTGCCTGGCCTGGGTCAATGACAATGCTATCGATATGCGGTGGTTTGGGCCAAAGTGCAATCCATGCCGCGATAATTGCAATGAGGAACAAAGCAATTGAAAAAACTCCGGGGCTTGCCAATGCTTTCTGTTCAATTTGGCCAGTCGTACTCGTGCCCAATGCGGGATTTTCCACGCCCCGAGCCGAAACACTGAAATTTTGCAACCGCGAATTCGCCAAGAGAGATCCCTTTGAACTGGTGACCACAAGATTGAGAATTCTTTGCTGACCTGCACCCAAAACGACCTGATCTGAATCGAATTCAAAAGCAAGGACGGCATCGTTATCTGCGGCAAAGAGCTGCATTGTCTGTTCACTGTTGCTCAAATTCATCAAAGTCAATTGAAAAGTGATCGACTTCGAAAGCGGAGAAATCGTGCCCTTTTTTGGCTGGATATCCAAGCTGAGATTGAAGTAGGCGCCGACTTCCAATGCACCTTGGGCTCGTCGAGTCTCGCCAGTTTCTATATTTCTAACATTGACGACAAATGGGTATGTCCCCGCCAAACTCTCTGCTTCTCGGGGTGGTTTAAGAAAAATTCTTTCGGTATAGACTTCGTTTGGTTCAACAACAAAGGTTGGAACCGGAACAGCGACCCAGGTCGATTCCATTCCTTCAACTTCGAGTTCATATCGTTCTGCTGATTCAGACTTGTTTGTAATCTCGATGGTGACGGGGACTGTATTTCCTGGTTCCACCTTGTAGAGATCGCTTGTGAGTCGAACGACGTAACTCATTGGGTTTGATTTTAGCAGACCGGAAAAGTACTGGCATGGCTATAGTAATCTTGATCCATGATCCTTGGGCTTCCACTTACTGAATTAGGTGCTCTGACTATCAGAAAATCCACTGTCTCAGTTGTTCCAATCGATCCTTTGCCCCTAGGTGGTTATACCGAGAGAAAAGGTGCAAATTTCGTGCCCTCAGGTGACAAGCTATATGTTCGCGTGACACTCATCAATGATATTGCCTTTGTCGCGTTTGATTCTCTTACAATTCCTCAAGACTTCTATCTTTCAGTTCAAAAGGCGCTTCCGAAATACAAGATCTTTCTTGCTGCGACTCATACGCATTGCGCTCCCGATAGTCAAATGCTCAATCCTAAGATGACATTCAGTATTCCTGGCATCGCATCCTATCGACCCAAAATTGCCCAATGGTATCAAAGAAAAATTGTTGGGAGTGTCGTTCAAGCGGAAGATTCTAAACCTGAATTAACTGACCAAATTACATTGCAATTCGGGCGGGCCAAACTCAATCACGCGAGGAGATCAGGCGCTAGACCTGATCAAACAACGTGGCTGATATCAGCCGGAAATCAGCCTATCCTCGCAGCTTATGCGGCTCATGCTACATTTCACGAACCTGATACTTTGAATCTCAATGGGGATTGGCCAGGAGTTCTTGCAAAAATGATTGAGGCTCCTGTTTTTCCAGGAGCCATCGGAGATGTGAGCCCTGAATCATCGGGAAAGAATGCCGACGAACGTTGCGTCAATTTTGCGAAAGTATTTTTGGATTCTTTCTTGGTTTCGAAAAAAGTTGTGGTGTGTCGTGACTCAGATAAACTCAAATTTGAACTGGAGCCTATTGCACTGGATCTGCCACAGCCAAGCCCAACGTTCGCTAAATCATATGGTGTCCCGGATTCATTGGCGCAAACTTTAGTCAAGAAATTTGCAGAAACAAGAGCAAACCTGACA
Source organism: uncultured Fimbriimonadaceae bacterium (assembly GCA_964583465.1). GTDB lineage: Bacteria > Armatimonadota > Fimbriimonadia > Fimbriimonadales > Fimbriimonadaceae > JAEURO01. The sequence continues at coordinate 176,283 of CAZOVP010000001.1, forward strand.
GGAGTGCGCCTTGGCAATTTTGCGGTCATTGGAGTTCCGGGAGAGCCTAGCGCTGAGCTTGGCTCAAGAATAAGAAAGAGTGCTAAGGAAATGGGCTTTGCAGATGGACTCGTTGTAAGCCACACTAACGGTTGGATCGGCTATATTCTTATGCCTTCGGATTTTGATAGGGGAGGATATGAAGCGAACTTGTCATTTCATGGGAGAAACACTGCTTTGAAAGTGTTGGAATCGGCCCGGAGGTTGCTCAAAAAACTCAGCCACGGTCGATCGTCGCACGGTCGTGGTTCTGCCAAAGCCTATAGTTCAGGTCAAAAATCAGCTTCTTAAGGATCATGTTGACAACTTCTAGTTTTTGATTCAGATCCCCGCCGTCGTCGGGAACCACATCGATCAGCAACCTGTCTTGACCCAAAATTCGTCGTCCATCTCGAACGGATAGCTCGTAAATAGCTGGAACAGAATCAAAAAAACTATCTATGGCTTCGGATGCGCCATCTGCACGAATCAGAGCTTCGGAACCACCAAAACTATAAATCTTTGTCTTTCCAAACCAGAGTTCCACGGCGTTGTTTTCTCCTGGTCGAACCTCACTTCTCAGAGATGTCGTGACAAGGCTTCTTTTGATAGGAATTCGAGCTTCGGCCAAATGTTTCATGAGCGATTGTGCTCGCTCGGTGCTTGGTGGGTGAGTCTGTAAGATGCTGTAGTTGACGCTGGGAGCTCCACGATCCTTGAACGCTAGCCGTTCCATAAAGGTCAACATTCCAACAGGGTTATATTTGCTAGCTACCATGAACTGGAGTCCTCCGTAGTCGGCAGACTGCTCAGCTTGGACGCTCCAGCCACTTCCAATTGCCCGGTTCAGCAAATCTGCTCCAACCAAAATATTTCCAGCATCGGGGCTCTTAGACAAAATCGCAGCCAAAATGAGCGGGATATTGACAATATCAAATTTACTTTGCTCTCGCCTCAAATAGGCAATGTGCCTGAATGCTGCATGTGAAATTTCGTGAGCAAGTACTCCCGCCAATTCGTCGTCGGTTTCCGCAAATTTGATACATCCCTCATAGATATAGATTCGCCCACCAGGAAGGGAAAAAGCGTTGACATCGTCTCCTTGAATGACTTTGAACTCGTAAGGAAATTCGCTAAGCCGCGGATCACCCCATGTCACTTTTACAAGTGTTTTGTTAGCAATTGCAGAGAGTTCTCCCCCTATCTTGTTGACTCGGTCAATCATCTCCTTGTTATCAGAGAATTTGAGCTCTTTCGCAACTTGCTCTGAGATTTCTTTGCCAAGTTTGATATCGCTTTCGATATCTTTTTTGTGCTTTTCGTCAGTTTTAATTTGCGGTTCAACACCCTGAACCGACGCAGGGTTCAATTGCCCCAACGTCAGGAGTCCAAGAGCGAACGACAAAAACAGTGGCATTCCTAATCTTTGACGCTTTAGGCACCTTCAGAGCTCGATTTCTGGCTCAGAGGTCCCTTTTGCACTAGGACACAGTATGCCCGAAAAGGATGGGCACAACTTTCATTCTCAGGAATAATTCAACAATGCCCATTGTAGAAACCCAGGTGAGAATTCAAGCACCTATCGAAACCGTGTATGGGATCGCTCAAGATAACGAATCCTTCCCTGAATTTATGGCTGACGTTCAATCTGTCAACGTTATCGAGAAATCTTCTTCTAAGGTCGTGAGCGATTGGGTAGGAATTGTGTCTGCTTTCGGGCTCAAAATTCGATGGACTCAGGAGGACATTTGGGATGATGCATCAAAAACATGTCATTTCAAAATGCTCAAAGGGGACTACGACAAACTTGAAGGAGTTTGGAGTTTTCAAGAAGAAGGTTCAGACACGATTTTCAAATCGGTTGTCGATTATGAGTATAAGGTTCCGGGAATAGGAGCCTTGGTTTATAAGGTCATTCACAGCCTTGTTGTCAAAAACTTGGACGATACACTAAACGCAATCAAGATTCGAGCAGAACAGCAGGCAAAAAAATAAACCCAGGGCAAGAAGCCCTGGGTTTTTAAGAAGAAAATTAGATTACTTCTTTTCTTCGGTCTTTGGAGCTTCCGCTGGCTTGTCGCCTTCTTTCTTGTCGCCTTCTGCTGGTTTTGAACCTTCAGCTGGCTTAGTGCCTTCTGCTGGTTTACCTGCATCTGCAGCGCCCTTGTCGCCTTCGGCCGGCTTGCCGGCATCCGCAGCACCACCTGTTGCTCCGCTCTCGACTTTCATGTCTGGGGCGCCTGGGGTGCCCTTGCCAGCGTCGTTCTTGCCACCGCTTGCTGCGCCTGCTGTTTCACCAGCCTTTGCACCTTCGCCTTCTGGCTGGCTGCAGCCGACTGCCAGGAAGCTGGCAAGAGCTGCGATCATGAACAAACTAATGATTTTTTTCATTTTTTTCACCACTGAAAATACGGGGCCAAAACTTGGCACCGTACGGCATTATAACGTTGGAGAAAGCAAAACTGATCCCAGGTCCCGCAATTATTGAGAAAATTTTCCATAATCTTCCTCTGACAAGTTGATTCGAACGATTCTCCACTTGGGGCTGGGAAAGATTAAGAATTTCGTTCCCATTTCCTTTTGGAGTCGAATGTCAACCTTTTCCAGTCTGATCGGGGTTTGAACAGGCCCGAGTCCTAGAGAAACTGTGACAGGAGACACGATTCGAGCTGTTTCGCCCTCGATTTGGGGTTCTTGATTCTCTATCTCCACGTCTGGGCGCGATTTTTTGATGAAGTCCGCCACACTCCATCTTGATTCGCTTTCGTTATCATTTATCTTCAATGATTTGCTCAGGAAGTCGAGCACACCGCCCGGCCGGCCATCCCGGCTTGCCTTGATTGATTCTTGAAGCGCGTCGTGAATCAAGACTTTGTCACTTGGGACAAAGAACATTGGCGCGCAGATGCCTACGATTGCAACGATAACCGCGATGATAATGATTCTTGGCTTCATGTTGGCTTCAACCAACTCGGATCCTTAATTGGTTCCGGCCAAGGCTTTTCTTGTTACTTCGACATCTTTTGAAATTTGCGATTTGAGTTCTTCTAAAGATTCAAATTTGATCTCGTTTCTTAATTTTTTGCAAAAACTCAGTTCGAAACTGTGCCCATAGATTTCGGGCCCAGGATAATCGATCAAATAGGCTTCGATTGTCCGGTTCTTTCCCCCAACTGTTGGGCGAGTTCCGATACTGATTGCCGCTTGATACTCGCCGAACGATCCTTTCGCATACCCAGCATAAATTCCATTTGCAGGAGTGAGCTGCTGGGGGCAATGTCCACAATTAAGCGTCGGGTAGCCGATCTGGCGGCCCAACTTTTCTCCGTGGAGAATGATAGCTTGGATTGCAAAATCACGGCCCAACAGTAAGTTTGCCATCTCAAGCTCTCCGCTACTTACAGCCGTTCGAATTGTGCTACTACTCACGCGAACTCCTTCTGTGAGTACGGGCTCAACAACCGTGGTGTCTATTCGCCCCGAAAGCCAGTGAGAATCTCCTTTTCGGCCTTTTCCAAATGCAAAATCATGCCCAACGACAATCCTTGCTGCCCGAATTTTCTGTTTGATCACCGACTCATAAAATTTTTCAGCACTTGTTTGTGATGTATCGAAATTAAAAGGAACCACCAGTGCAATGTCGACACCAAGCATTCGGAATCGCCTTAAATTTTGAGAAAGTGAAGCGATTGTTTTTGGTGTTCTTTCAGGAGCCAAAATATGGGCAGGATGGCGATCAAAGGTGAGAAGAACGCAGGGCTCGCCGTAATTTCTCGCCTGAGCAACCGCCCGTGAGATCACTTCTGCATGGCCCAAGTGAACCCCATCAAAAACTCCAATGCAAAGGGTTGACGACTCCCAAAAAGGATCGAGGAGTTCAGTGCCAAAAAAGGTCAACATGAAGAAAAAACCTCACCTATTTTGGCCGATACTGCTTGAAACTTAATCGGGAACGTCGGAGACATCTGTACCAGTAGCAGATTCATTTTCGGCAGTGATCTGATCAAAAATTTCCTTGCGGTGAACAGTCACATCTCGCGCGGCTTTAATCCCGAGCCGGACTTGTTCTCCTCGAACTTCCAGCACCACGACCTCTATTCCGTCTCCAATAACGATGCTCTGATTGACCTTCCGTGTCAGTACTAGCATAGGCTTGCCCTCCTTGGCTCGCTCAAATCTGCCTTAAGCTGCTTGCTCCTTATTCTCAGCAAAAACAGCATATCGAACCGGATAGGAATCGTCTTCGAGAATGACCTGTCTCGCTGTTCGAGTCATGCCATTGATCACGATTGGCCCAGCCAGGTTCAAGGTCATACCTTGAGGATCACCCTTTGGGATATTACAAATAGTATAGACGAGGATCGGTGTCTCATTCGTCAAATCCAACGCAACGATAGCGTTACTCGGCATTTCCGGAGCGTAAGACGTGTAATGTTGTGGATCAATGACAAGGAATGCCAGCGTCCCGTCATCCAACGATTGCATCCACCGAAAGGGGCTGTTATCTTTGTGTTGAATCAACACGAATTCTTTCATGGCAGGAAGCCCCACGACTCCTTCCGGAAACCGGATGACATCTTGTTGGTCGATTTCGATTTCACCAAACCGGCTTGTCGTTACCTTTTGCTGGGTCATCATTTTAAGTAGTCCATAAGCGAGAGGCTCTGAGCACGAGATGTCACTTGCATAGCCGCTGTATAGGCGTTTTCAGCGAGTTGCATGTTTGTAATCGCTTGAGACATATCGATTTCTTGTGCGTCTGCAATTTGAGTCGCAAGAGTGTCAATTCTTTTTTGATTCTGATCTTTGAGGTTCGAAACTGTTTGTAGCTTTGTTCCAACATCGCCTCGGACAGAGTTGATTGTCTTGAGGTGCGCTTGGAGGTCGGTGATGTCCTGATTTCCAAGTCGACTCAAATCGCCACTCATCAGGTCGTTCTTCAGAGTCTCCAGAGAGTCATACATTTTCGAAAACGTGTTTCCAGGGTCGTTGAGATTGACCCTCATTGTCTCGCCCGGTCGAATTTCAACGTTGACAGGGAAGTCGTCGCCCGAATAGGTCAAAGTCGGGGGAGTTTGAGTAAAGGGTTTTACTGACGTTTTTTGACCTGCAAATATGTATTGGTCATTCGCGCCCTTAGAATTTGCTAATTGGGTGAGGCGCTTTTGGATTTCAATGATCTGATTCGCCATTCCGTCCCTAGCAGCCTGATCATATGTTGAGTTTGCACCGTTCACAGCAATGGTGTAAGCACTGTTCATGATTGAATTGAGCTCTGAAAATGCTGCCTCGGTGTGTTTGAGATAATCGTTTGCACCCCGAAGATTCGCGTCATGTTGCTCGACTCGAGCTTTGAGATCGCTAGCTGTAATTACAAACTGAGCATCCCCAGGGGATTCACTGGCATATTCAAACTTTTTGCCTGTCATGACCTGCTTTTGGGCATGAACATACCTTTCGTGGCTACTGTTGATTTGCCCGAGGTACATATCCCATTGCTGCTTTGTGCTCACTCTCATAGCTTCGGATTCTCCCTACTCATTCGTTATCGGCGGAGCATTCCAAGTAAATCTTCGGTCATTTGGTCGAGTGTCGACAGGGTCTTGGCCGCAGCTTGATAGCTTCTTTGAAATTTCACTATGTCTGCCATTTCGTCATCCATGTTCACTCCACTGACCTGTGATATCTGATTTTGAATCTGAGAATTGACTGCTTCCTCGGTTGCGTGGGCTTGTTTGTAATAGCTTATTGAGCTAGAAAGGGTGGAAATATTGTCTTGAAAGAATGCCCCAAAGGTCTTGGAACCAAGACCCAAAACCGAGACGTCGCGTAATCCGCCCAGTGACAAAGCCAGCCCTCCATCTCCAGAGGATCCGCTCACACCAGTCATGATGTTTTTGACATCTGTCTTGATCATCGGGTCGAGGTCGAAATCAATTGCCCCTGTTTGAACCAGTGAATCGTTGAAGAATTGAACACTTGTGGTACCCGCAGAGTTCACACCTGTCATATGAGCTGTATTGACTTGTGTCCGGATGTTGTTTGCGAGGCTATCGAGCTTACTTTTTTGATTCGCTAGTTCGCCGTAGCTTGTAAACATGCCTGCCAAAGAACCGCCTCGAACTGAATTCGTCATTGATCCGTTGGTGATCGTGCCTGCAATAGGGTCATAGTTTGTGGGGAATGGAAGTGTTCCTGCACTATCGACAATAGCAAAACCAGCCGCAGTGACCGCGATAGTTCCATCTGCAAAAGTTTCCGTATGGACGTTTACTATTTGAGATAGGTTTGCAATCGCCATATCCCTTCGATCCATGAGGTCCGCTGGCTCTTGGCCACCACCTGATTGTGCTCGTATCTCCCCATTGAGTGCGTCGATTTGGCTTGCAAGGTCATTGATTTGCTTCAATGCAGAGTCAATTTGAACTTTAAGATCGACTTGCTGAGAGTCAAATGCTTTCCAAGCATTTCTTACGCGATCCGAGAGGACTTGCCCCGAATTTCGAACTTGGAAACGGGCACCTTGGTCATCGGGGTTACTGCCTAAGCCGGACCAAGAGTCAAAGAATTTTCCAAGTGCATTAAGAATCCCTTGGTCGCTGGGTTCTCCGTAAGTCTTTTCGATGTCTGAGAGCCCTTTGACAGTGCTTCCGAATTTTCCTAAATTCCCCAAACTTTCGTTATTACTCCGGTCGAGGTAAGCATCTCGAAGCCTTCCGATGTGACTCGAATGCACGCCTTGACCAAGGGTGCGGAGTCCTGATTCATAAAAAGCTATGGGGTCATTTGTGGCGAAATCGACCCTTTGACGAGAATAGCCAGGCGTGTCTACGTTTGAAACGTTATGACCAGCCGTATTCATCGCCAATTGGAAGTTCCGCATGGCTTGAGACATCATATTGATGCCGCTAAATGTTCCTGGCATACTGGTAATTATTGGGTCATGCGACTTGGTTCATCACGAGATTCGTGTGAACAACCGCTTTTGGATAGGCTTTTTGCTTTTCAGTGGCAGTTTTTGCGACAAGCGCCATAGTTCCGTTGACAAATTCAAGCTCATTCTCGATAAGAGCACGGTTCTTGATGATGACGTTTTGCACATTTCTTCCAGCCACAATGACTCGATTAGCAACCGACTGAAGTTGCTGTGCTTCGGCTTTTTCAAGCACTTGCCCGATGCTTCGAATATTTGGCTCTACTCCAAATTCTTCGGCCAGCTCTTTCAGGCAAGTCACAGCTTTCGTGTCGATAGACTCCATCTGAGTCATAAGGTTATCAATCTCAGGATTGATTCGCGAGACGCGATCTGACTGTCGCAATGTGAGGGCGGCGGTTTGCTCGTGCAAGCTCCTCAAGAGCCTTTCCGATGTTCCCAACCAATCCCACCAGAGTTGTTCTAGTTGTCTTGTTCGTTTTGCCATTGTTTTTTTCCTAGTGTTTTTTTATTGTTAAATTTGTTTTTTGTTTAGTCCTGCACGGACGATATTTGGTGCTGATTCAAGAAAGACCATTTGTGCAATTCCGATTTGTGATCCGCTCTTCGATGCTTGCTCAGCTACGGCTTGATCCATCAAATCCTTTGCGAAACTATCCATTTGGTCAGGTGCCTTACCAATAAAAGATGTTTCGCGCATTTTCCCCAAAAGTTGTTTGACAAAGAGGGCTTCTATGTTTTCAGCGGCCCTTTGAAGTTTCTCCAGTTCTGCTTTGGTCTCTATTGGGAGTGAGTCAATCTTGATAGTCACGCTACCGTTTTCTCCTTGTGAAACTTTGTTTCCAAGCATCGACTTAAGATTTTCAAACCTCTCGGTGCCGGGTTGTCCTATCCAGCCAGAAAGTCTGCCTTCGAGCATCCGTGCAAAGTCACCCCGAATTTGTGGAACCTTTGTGAGATTCGACCTATTCTGAGGGATTGATCCAGGCAATGGAGTAACTTTCATTGTTGCTTGATCCTTGCCTTAAGGGCTCCTTGCGCTTGGAGAGCTTGAAGAATTGCAATCATGTCTCTGGCTGTCACTTTGAGGGTTTGAAGCACTCGAGCCAGGTCTTCCAGGGTGGCACTTGGCCCCACAAGCCCTACCTCTGCTAAAGGCTCTTTGGCATCCACCTGCGGGTTGGTTACAACTACCGTCTCACCCTTTGAAAGTGGTGCAGGTTGGCTGACCACGATCTCAGACGATATGACAATTTGTAATGAGCCGTGTGCGATAATTGCGGGCCCAAGCTTGACATTTCCTCCGACAACAATGGTTCCTGTTCGCTCGTTGACTACGACAGTTGAAGGAGTATTAGCAAAGACCATGAGATGCTCGATTTGCTGTGCAGCCATAGTCGAGGAATAAGCGTTTGGTAGAACAATCTTGATCGATGCTCCATCTTGTGCAGTTGCTATCCACTCGGGAAATGCCTCTTGAATGACTTTGGAGGCTCTCTCCGCAGTCGTAAAATCTGGAGTATCGAGGTCAAAGTACATGACATTTCCTTCAAAAAGAAATTGAGTAGGAACGGACTTTTCAACCGTTGCCCCGCCACTGATCGTCCCTGTTGTGGGGTGGTTCTTACGGACAGAGTTCGCGCCGCCCGAAGCATTAAATCCACCGATACTTACGCTGCCATATGCGGTGCAAATGGGAGTTTGTGGGTCGCTCATGCTTGTGAGAATGGTCGGAAGCAAAACGCCACCTTCCAAGCTCTTTGAATCGCCACTTGAGCTGATTGTGATGTCAAGTTTTGTTCCTGGTGCAACAAACGCGGGCATCTCGGCAGTGACCATAACTGCAGCAATATTGTTTGCTTTGACTTGAGATTGATCAACAGTTGTGCCCCATCGCGACATATAATTGGCAATCAAAGATTGAGTCCAAGGTGTCGATTTACTATCTCCTGTTCCAGCTAATCCGACGATGAGCCCAACCCCTTGCAGAACGTTGCTTCTCGCTCCTCGAAGTCGACCAATATCAGCGAGGCGAACTTGAATACCCTCGATCTCGGCGTCATGAACGGCTTCTAGCCTCTTCTTTGTTCGCTCATCGAGAAGTTTCTGTATTTCCAAGAGTTGATCTTGGCTGAGCTGAGGGGGCTGAGTTGTTGCTCCGCCGGTTGCCCCTCCCTGCGTTTGCGCATAGGTAACTTGAGCAGCAATGCCGAGTCCAAGACAAGTGAGTAAGAATTTGTTCATGAGGTTTACCTAGAAGAGCCAGTCGAGAAGCCGATTGATGAGCCCCTTACGTTGCCGATCTTGAATCGTTCCTTTTCCTGCTATCGCAATTTTTGCTTCGGCCAGCTTTGTACTAAGAATCGTGTTGTCGGCTTGGATGTCGAATGGCCGAACTTGGCCAGAAAGAACAATCGTTTCGGTATCTTTGTTAGTTGTGAGCGAGCGCGCTCCCTCAACCAAAAGGTTGCCATTTGGAAGAACAGCCTTAACCACAACGCTCATTGTCGACGTCATACTGTTTTTGTGAGTCGTTGTGCCATCTCCCTTTTGAGCCGATGTTGAAGATGCACTAAATGGTCGAAAAATTCGCGTAAAAAGGTCTACAACAAAAGTAGGAGTGAATCCTGCGTTGTCCGATTTATTCGTGGTCGTTGAGGCAGAATAATTCGCAACCGTTTCTTCTTGAATGATGATTGTTAAAATGTCGCCAGCTCTTCGCGCCACTTTATCCATGAGTGGATTCAAATAATCTGGCTTTAGTAGCGAACCTGGGTTACCTTTGTCTTCAGTGACCTGACCAAAGGCGCTTTGAACCATAATCAGACTGAAAAGCACTGCCCAGACTCTCATGCCTGCACCTCTATGGATCCGTCTTGCCCGACCTTTCCGGTCAATATTGCGCCCGTATCAAGAACGGTCACTGTGACTAAACCGGTTGACTTGTCGACCTTTGTTACTTTTCCCTTCGTTTCTATTTTGATGCCACGACATTGAATCTTAACAGTGATCATTGAACTCAATTGGATGTTGATTGCCGGAGTAGTGTTCTTTAGAAGAACATTTCGCCCATTGAATCGCTTCCCGGATACATAGACACCAACTGAAACATTGACATTATCACCATTTGGTTGAATTGTTTCGCAAACAAGCTGATAGTCCCCCTGCGGAACATTCATGCTAGGTTCTTGCTTCGAACTGGCGTCCACGCTCGTGTACCCTTTGGCACTAGCCCCCTTGATGGCTGCAGCGAGAAATTCATCGTGCGAAACGGTTTGTCCTTGCTTTGATATTTTCACCTTTTCGGGGCAAATGATATGAAGGGTTTCGACATCATAACCTGCGGATCTTATTTTTGCAAATATCCTTCCTCGGTCGAGAATTCTTTCTACACCTAATGGTGGAGTATCCCCAAGAATGATCGATTTCGGGTCAAATCCTGATGGGAACTTTCCCTGGATTTTAGCGACATCAGCAAGGCTGAAAGTTGTAGAAGAAACCTCACAGGCATCCGTGATTGTAATGAGTGCTGGCCCGGGTTTTATGTCTTGGCTCAGAGATTTTGAGACGGTCGCAATGGGTCTTCCATTGTCCATACGAATGACTCCAAATTCTCCTTCACCAGGGTTTCCTAGCTTTGGCCGTGAAGCAGAAGACCCGAACCCCAGAGAATCAAGCCCTGTCAAGCCACTTTCGAATTGCGCAAGCACAAATTTGCCAATAACTTGTTGAGATTGGAGAATGGTTCCGTCGAGTTCAACTCGGATAGTTTCCAGTGAATTCACCGCAACACCCGGGGTGAGCTTGTAGCCATTTTCAGCAACGAGACGCCCCCCTTCGGCTTTGAGATTAGCTGCCTTAGCATAGAAAACTTTCCCTTCGTGTGAGAAACGTAAATATCCTTCGCCATCGACCCGAATCTTGAGTGTTTGAGCGAAACTGGCAGAAGCGCTTGCGAGCAATGCCGCGAGCAAAATACTGGCTCGAATCATAAATTACCTCTTAAGACCGTTCAAGATTCCCATCATTTCGTCGGCGGTCTGAATGGCCTTTGAGTTGATCTCGTATGCTCTTTGGGCCGTGATCATTCGCACCATTTCTTCAACGACTTGAACATTGGAACCTTCAATAAATCGCTGCTGAAGTGTGCCCGCACCTTGCGATCCGGGAGTGCTTTCGATAGGATCCCCCGAGCCCCCGCCACCTCGATAGAGGTTTTGCCCGACTCTTGTAAGGCCAGCTGGGTTGGGGAAGGTCACAAGCGTCAAGTTTCCTAACGTTGTTGGATCGGTGGTTCCTGGAAGAATAGCAGTGATTGCACCATTTGGTGCAATTGTCAAAGCAGTTGCCCCGTTTGGAATTGTCACCTGGGGCTTGATGGGGTATCCATCGCTTGTGACGAGGAGCCCGTTCGCATCAGATTTCAATGATCCATCTCGCGTGTAAGCGATTGTTCCATCGGGCATATCAAGTTGAAAGAACCCGTCTCCGTTAATGGCGACATCAAGTGGGTTTCCAGTGGCTTGAACTGTTCCATGGCTAAAGTTTGTTGTCGTAGCAGAAAATCGCGATCCTAAGCCGATTTGGGCGGCAGATGGAAGAGTGACATCTCCACCGTTTGCAGCTCCAGAAGCTCGATAGGTTTGATACATCAAATCTTGAAACTCCGCTCGTTGAACCTTAAATGCATTTGTATTGACGTTTGCCAAGTTGTTAGCGATAACGTCGAGATTCATTTGTTGGGCGACCATCCCAGTACCGGCGGTCGAAAGTGCTCGCATCATGTTTTTTGTTGTCCTTTTTGTTTAGTTTTGTTGTGTCGCGCTTTCACCTGAAACGTTTCGTAAGCTTTCGGCTTTCGAGCCAATCCTCTCTTGTTGATCAAAAGTCCAGATTGTAAATGTTTAGGTGAAAAAAATTCGTCTTGGGTTATCGTCCTTGCAGGCTGCTCACCAGCTTGGTCGTGCTTTCGTCTTGACTTTGCACCGTTTTTTCGGCTAGTTCAAAGGCTCTGTTGATACGGATCATCGCAATCATTTCCTCAATGGAATTGACATTTGATGATTCAAGTGAACCGCTCACAACTTTCGAGTCACTGATTTGCTGTGCATTCGGACTTGTGTAAAGACTTGCGCCCATTTTGTTAAATCGCCCGGAATAGACAGCGATCTCACCCGCGTCCTTTCCATCAACCTGAACAATGCCGTTTCCTCGCACACTGATCTTGCCGGAACCAACCGAGATGGGTTTGTTGCCTTTGTCTAATAGCAAATAACCAGACTTGTCAACAATTTGCCTCTGACCGTTCAATTGAAATGAACCGCCACGTGTGAAACGGATTCCGGCCGGCGTTTGGACAGCGAACGCAGTATTCATCGAATCTAGAGCGAGGTCAAGTGGATTTCCTGTTGCTTCTAGAATTCCTTCCGAAAAGTCGGTATAGATTTCGCGGATTATCGCGCCACTGCCCATAGATCCAATCGACCGACCGCTGCCCCCTTGCAAGGCGAGTTGTTTGACAAGACCGTCGTCAAAAGCGACACCGTCTTTCTTAAATCCCACCGTGCTGGCATTAGCCAGATTATTGGAAACAACGTCAAGCCACTGTTGTGCCGAAGACATGGCCGTTGCTGCTGAATAAACACCTCTTTGCATCCAACTCTGTTATTGGTAGTTTTGCCTGGGTGCTCAGGTCACCAAATTGACAATCGACTTTAGGTTTTGGAGAATCGTATTCTTAAGGCATTCCAAGTCGCCATGTTCTCAAGACTTTGTCGAGTCCGCCGGTCACCAACTCCGAACCGTTGGGGTTAAAAGCAATGCACGAAAGTGGCTGGACAGAAGTTTCGATTCGCCCATGACCAATACCATGGAGGACATTCCAAAGTCCCAGGGAACCGTCACGGGAAACCGAACCAAGAAGCCACGATCGAGGATGAAATGCTAGAGCTTCGATCGGTTTTTGGTGACCAAAAAATGTTTTCCTTAGTCTCATTTGGCCCAAATGAAAAACCCGAATTGAAAAGTCGACAGCCGCAACTGCGAGCCAGCGTCCATCCGGGGAAAAAGCCAGAGCGGTCACCGCAGATCGAATCTGGGTGAATGTATGGAGCTTCTTGCCGGTTCGGCAATCCCAAACCCAGACTGTGGCATCAGAGGAACCGGTGGCCAAATATCGTGAGTCAATAGACCATGCCAAGGAGGTCACGCTATCTTTGTGGCCTCTAAATTCGTGGAGAGTAGAACCGTTTGAAGTGCTCAAAACTCGGGCTTCACGATTGTTTGAACCTATAGCAAGTTGCTGGCAATTCGGCGAAACTGCGACACCCACAATCCAATCTTTTGGGGATTGTCTCCAAGACTTGACTCGTCCACCAACAACTTTCCAGCAATTCAATTGTTGTTCAGTGCAACCGGCAGCACATACCGAGAGATCGCGATCGCTTGCAATATGATTGACAACCCCGCCTTCTAACTTGAGCCTATGTGTCGTAAGAAAATGGGCTTCATCCCACCAAAAAATTTCATTATCAAAAGAAGACGACACGAGCTGATTTGAATCTGGGGAGTAAGAAAGCCCATAAATCGGAGTCTTGTGGGCTCGAACTCTTTGAACCAGAGTGGCTTTTACTGCTTCGGGCCGATTTGAGCGACTCTCGTCCATCGGCTCGCCATAAGATTGCTCGCCAATAGAAAGATCGTATTCCATCCGTCGAACCGGGTCGCTCAAGATTTCGAATGCGACGTTGATTCGAGCCATAGTCTCGTGAGCTTTTGGGCTCGGGTTGAGATCGGGGTGGTAAGTCCTTGCCAGGCTGCGATATGCTTCGCGAATTTCTATGTTCGGCGCCCCTTGAGAGACACCGAGAGTTTCGTAATGGGTTGGCAAGGGCAAATGAATTATGAAGGAATGAGTCCAGCCCAAACCTTTCAAATGGGAAAAGGGGACTACGTACTTTGTAAGGGCCTTTTCCTAAAGGCACAATGAGACATGAATCCGGTTGGAATCGGCATCGTAGGATGCGGAAATATCTCTCGCATTTATGTTGAAAACCTTACGAATCATCCTCGTGTCAAGGTCATTGGAGTGTCTGACTTAGACTCTTCAAAATCACGAGCCATCGCCCAGGATTTCCAGATTCCAAATGTCATGGGAACGCAAGAGTTGCTTGAAGATCCAAATGTTGAAATTGTTTTGAATCTTACGACTCCACTTGAGCATTTTACAGTTTCAAGGAATGCGCTAGAAGCAGGGAAGTCAGTCTATTCAGAAAAGCCAATTGCCATTTGTTATCAAGAGGGATTAGAGCTCCTTTCCCTTGCTCAAGCTAAGGATTGCCAAATCGGGTCTGCCCCAGACACTTTCCTGGGTGCAGCTCACCAAGAGTGTTCCCACCTCATCAAGTCAGGTGTCATCGGAGACGTTGTAGGATTTCAAAGTTTTATGATGTGCCCTGGGCACGAGAGTTGGCATCCGAATCCAGATTTTTATTATCAGCCTGGGGCCGGGCCCCTATTCGATATGGGCCCCTACTACTTATCAGCTCTCGTGGCTATGTGTGGAGCCATAAAGTCAGTGGCTGCATTCTCCAAAAAGACTTACTCAAATCGAACCATCACTTGCGAACCACTGCGAGGCACAAATATCAAAGTCGAGGTCGAAACACATATTTCGGCCCTGCTTGAAATGACCAATGGAGCTATCGGTCAACTCACGACAAGTTTTGATGTTCAAAAGCATACGCTTCCACATATCGAAATTTTTGGAACCTCAGGGTCGATTCAGGTGCCCGATCCTAACGGATTTGGCGGCGAGATTCTTCTTTTTAGGAAAGGCGACAAAGACTGGAGCCTGCACAAATACACCAGACCATATTCTCAAAATAGTCGAGGAATCGGCCTCATAGATATGGCACTTGCTATGCGAGAAAAGAGGAAATTCCGAGCGACTGGAAACCTTGCGTTACATACTCTTGAAGCCATGGAATCGATTTTGAATTCGGCGGTGCACCGAAAGACTTTTGAAATTGGAACCCCCATAGAAGCCGTCGAACCAATGCCATGCCAAGAGCTTTAGAAAATCCAATAAGGGCTCCTTACGATGGACCAGGATTAATAGAATGGGTGACATCATTTGCTTGCGCAGGGTTAGTTGCCGCCGATATCTTCATTGCTCGTGGCACAGATATTATCAATTCCGCGGAATCAATTTATAACCGATTGCCGTTTCCACAACTGACCCATGTTTTGGGGCTGGGAATCGATTTTGCATTTTTGCTTGTTTGTCTTTTTTGGATATTTTTCCCGGCTGTAAAGGGTCGAGCGCGCATTGCCTTGATGGTTCTCTCGATTATTGGAATTTTCTTGTTCTGGGTTGAGGCCATTTTCGCTTTGCAAAAGGGTCATGGCCCGGTATACGTCTTGCGGGAGCTTCCTTTTCGACCCTTGACCAACTTTGGCTTGATCGGCTCTCAAGTTTTCGTTACGTATCTGACATTCTTGTTTCCAAGCGGAAAAATGCCGCAATCTATGAGTTTGTTGGTCAAATTGGCTTTGGCGATCTCATTCTTCTTCGCCCAGAATCTCGTTTGGGACGGAATTTCTCAAGCAATCTCACACACTCCATAATGAGGAATGATGAAAGGCAAGTGGAAAGCATTTTTGATTCTTCTTTTCTTTCTAGGATTCCCCGCCGCCGGTCTTATCACAGTTTGGAATCTTGCCCACAATCGAATTCGTAGCTCGGCCATCGAGTATTCAGTGCCGGCATTAACCGAGGTTTTTTCTCAAGGTACAGACGAAATTCTTTCAGAATATTCGACCTTTCAGCTTCGTCAAAGCTTGACAGATTTGCACTTTGCCAAACGAGCGCATGAAACGGGGAAGCTATTAGAAGTCAAGAACATGACTATCAAAAGAAGCTGGGCCGAAGACCGCAACGACATGATTTTTCAATTTGTAGAATTTCATGCTGTTGGTCGATTTGAAAAATTAGAATTGCCGATGCATTGGATTTTGGCTCGCAGAACGATGAACCCCGAATGGCGATTCGATCTGCTTGAATTTGGCAAGCGGTAACCTTTCCGATATGAAAGTTTTTATTTCGGCAGACATCGAGGGCGTAACAGGCGTTGTTGCGTGGTCGCAAGCCGGTCGACCGCATTCAGACCATTATGATTGGGCTTTTGCTCGCCGAATGATGACCCACGATGTCAATTCGGCGGTAAAGGGGCTGAGGGAAGCCGGTGCAACACAGATCGTCATCAAAGATTCGCATGGAACATCACGCAATCTCCTGATAGATGAATTGGAACCTGGGGTCGAATTGATTTCTGGAATGAGCCCTCATCCGAATGGGATGATGACCGGGCTGGACGCGAGTTTCGATGCAGCACTGCTTATTGGATACCACGGCATGGCCGGAACACTCAATGGCGTGATGGAGCACACAATTACTGGGAGTGTGCATCGATTTTCGATCAATGGCAAACCGAGTGGGGAAATTGCCTTGTCTGCGGCGACTGCAGGGAGTCATGGTGTGCCTCTTGTCATGGTGAGTTCAGATGATGCAGGCTGTAAAGAAGCAAGGGAATTAATTCCAGGAATCCAAACGGCGATCACTAAGGAGGGAATGGGCAGGTTCATTGGAAAACTCAAGCACCCTAGTGTCACCGGGCCGGTCATAACTCAAACTGCTAGGACAGCAATCCAAAATTTGGGATCGGTCAAGCCATGGGTTCCTTCCATGCCTGTAGTCATGCGAATAGAGCACAACACAACAGACCAAGCGGGATGCGCTGCTCTTTTGCCTGGATGGGAACGGATCGACGCTTACACCACCGAATATACGGGAGATGAGTGGAATCTTGCGCATCGTCAGGTGAGGCTCGCCATGGAAATGGCTCTTAATGGTGGCAAGGCAAACCAATAGCAAAAGTGGAGCGGGCGACCGGGCTCGAACCGGCAACATTCAGCTTGGGAAGCTGACGCTCTACCATTGAACTACACCCGCAGAGGGTTTCATGTTACCTGACAATTTTGAGGGCTCGACAAGAGTCGAAGGATGGAGCGGGCGATGGGAATCGAACCCACGTGATCAGCTTGGAAGGCTGGAGCTTTACCATTAAGCTACGCCCGCTCGGAAACTCTATTTTGGCTCAAACGAATAAGAGAGTCAAGGACTTCTCTAAAATCTGAAGTTAAGAGACCAATAGGCGTACTTTCCTCTTATCACGCCCATAAATAGGGATGCTCCAGGCTCGAACTCTTCGCGACCCTTCACACCAAGCTTGCCGAGATCATATCCGACTCCGATATTCCAATTGAACGAGTCATATTCGAGAACTGCCTTGGTTCGTTCTGAGATGTTGGTAGAGATGTTTCCAAAAAGCTTGTTGAATCGCTGTGATCCAATTCCAACGCTGGCGTATGTGTTGTTTGCCCAAGCATATGTTCCTACAACAAAATAAGAACGACTATTGCCAGGATCTATTCCTCCAGGGCCCTCGCCCTGGGTGCCGCCACTCCCGCTCACATCTTGAATTCCACCTGCAAAAGTGATCGGCCCTCTTTGACCAGGTGGTGTCCATGTGAAGTTGCCAACGTTATCTCCTCGACCGCTAAGAATCATAACAGTGTAAGTCCCTTGGCCATAACCCCCCAATGGCAAGCCAACCGTGAATTGAGCTGTTCCGTTGCTTGTCGATTCACTTCTCGTCGTGTCTAGAAATTTTGGAGTAAGAGTAGAACTCATTGTTCCAAATCCTATGCTCAATTGCCAAGGTTTCAAGGAATAGGCGATGGGCGTGCTTATGGACCACGCCCCCAAACTTGAGATTGAGCCACTGGGTGCTACTCCGTATCCAGACCCGGGTAATCCCGACATGGAGCGAAATTGAGGATATGTGCCCGGGCCACCGATCTGCGCTAATGAACAAACTGGAGCCAACATGACCAAAACTAAAACTCTCTTCATGAAGAGGATTATGAACGGCAATGAGTGTGAGTTACCCGGTTCAAAACAAGGTATCCTAATGCATCCCCATGTCCCAGGCATCCCAGCGAATTTGCAACTCCACTGATCTTCTCAAACAAAAAATCAAAGATCGAACAGCTATCGTGGGTGTTATTGGGCTTGGTTATGTAGGTCTCCCATTTGCAGTCGAAAAGGCTAAAGTTGGGTTCAAGGTCATTGGCATCGAACAAAATTCACAAAGAGCCAAGCTTGTAAATTCAGGTTCAAACTATATAGGTGATGTCCTCGATCAAGAGCTCACGGAGGTGGTTCAATCGGGCTTCTTGTGCGCAGAAGGCGACTTTCAAAAAGTACCTGAAATGGACGTCATTGTCATATGTGTTCCGACTCCTCTCAATAAGAATTTAGCTCCAGATCTCACATATGTTCGACAAGTGACAGAGTCCGTTGCCAAATTCTTGCGAAAGGGTCAATTGATCTCTCTAGAATCCACAACTTATCCGGGTACTTGCGAAGAGGTCATGTTGCCGATATTGGAAAAATCGGGGCTCAAAGTTGAAGAAGATTTTTATTTGGCGCATTCACCAGAAAGAGTTGATCCTGGCAACAAGAGATATACGACAAAGAACACTCACAAAGTGGTGGGAGGAGTCGGAGAAAATTCGCTTGATGTTGCAATGACATTTTATGGTGAGACGATTTTGAATACGATCCCTGTGAGTAGCGCAAAAGCTGCCGAACTCACTAAAGTTTTCGAAAACACTTTTCGAGCAGTGAATATCGCCTTGGTCAATGAGCTTATGCTCCTGTGCGATCGAATGGATTTGAACGTTTGGGAAGTACTGGATGCTGCGTTTACAAAACCGTTTGGCATCATGCCCTTTTATCCAGGGCCAGGCGTTGGGGGCCATTGCATTCCACTCGATCCGCATTATTTGGAGTGGAAGGCGCGAGAGCTCAATTTTACAACGCGATTTATTGGTCTGGCTGGCGAAATCAACCGATCCATGCCGAGTTTTGTCGTGGAAAAGGCAAAACGATGCTTAAACGATGCAGGAATCGCGATGTCCAGATCCAAAATTTTAGTCCTTGGTGTGGCCTACAAAAAAGACATCGACGATTGGAGGGAGTCACCATCCCTGGAGGTTATTAAGACGTTGGTTGAAAATGGCGCAGAAGTGTCTTATCACGACCCCTTCGTTTCGAGTGTCAACGATCACGGCTTGAGTCTGGTTTCTGTTCCTTTAGAGAACCTTGATCGATATGATCTTGCGATCATCGTGACTGATCATTCCAGTGTCGATTATGCGAAAATCGTGAATGAGTCGAAGCATGTTTTGGATACTCGGAACGCGACCCAAGGTATCAAAAGTTCCAAGACCACACTTTTGTGAAAAAAGTGAGGGGTCGTTTGCGACCCCTCGAATCAGATTTTGACGTCATTAACCTTTTAGAACAGCTTCTAGATTCGAGGTGATTTTGAAATCAAAAGATCCAGTTTTGGTGAGCTCTTGATTTTCGCGTGCGATACTGTCCACGGCAGCAATCAATCGATACTCAGAACCCATCAGCAAAACGCCATTTTGGTTAAAGGTCACATCGTCTCCTGGAGTGAAAAATGAAGCAAATAGATACTCCCAATTGAATCCATTGAATCTTTGGAGAATCACGTAAGCCCCAATGCTACTTCCCCCGAGCACAGATCCACTCAGATTAAACTTACAGGGTTTAGCCGGCTTAAAGTGAATTTCTAGGCTATTCCCAGGATTAGTGGTTAAGCTGTTTGCAGTGGGGATCGTTCCAAAAGCCGTGGTTTTGGTATGGGCTGAAAGATCAGCTAGTATTCGTGATACTTTCCCATAGCTATTTGTCATGTTGTAAGTCTGCGACAGATCGGCCCAGACATCGGTGTTCCACCAGTGCGTAAACCATGTTCCTTCTGCGTGATCAGTGGCATTGATGGAATGAGAATCAGACATCAGATTTGAGTTGTATTCAAAGATTTGATCGGCCGTGTGAGTATCTGGCCCACCACCATGTACCCAGTTATAATGAAAAGTCGTAACCCTAGACAAGACATTGATCTGTGCGTGGCACACTGAGCCAATGGCAAGGCAGGTGGTAACCGCCAGTACTTTTTGAGTGAAATTCATAATCCTTCCCAACAAGGTCATATTAACAAGGGCATCGTCACAAAAACGTCACAACTAAAAATTCCTGAAGCTTAACCTCGCTTTGTGAGATACTTTGAGACATGAATGTGGGTTTGGTTGGCGCTGGTAACTGGGGGAAGAATATCGCCAAAACCCTCCATGAACTGGGGGTTCTTTCTGGAATTTCGGAAGTCAGCGCCGAACTTCGAGGTGAACTACGAAAACAATATGAGGTTCCTGTCGTCGGAGATCCTGAAGAACTCATCGAAATCGGTCTCGACGCGATTTGCATCGCTGCACCAGCACCGGTTCATCATCCTTTAGCCAAGATGTTTTTGCTGGAAGGTTGTCATGTTTTTGTCGAAAAGCCTATGACGCTTTCCACTGAAGAAGCCGAAGAACTGGTGGAACTAGCTGAAGAAAATGATCGAATATTGATGGTTGGGCATTTGCTTTTGTATCAACCTGCGATCCAGTTCATCAAAGACTATATTGAAGAAGGCAATTTGGGCCAAATCTATTCCTTCAATCACGATCGATTGAACCTGGGACGGGCGCGAAAAGTTGAAAACGTGCTTTGGAGCCTTGGGGTTCATGATGTCGCCGTTAGTCTCTTCCTAGCAGGACAGGCTCCTGTTCGGGTCGAGGCGATCGGTCAATGTCGGTTGCAACCTCAAATTGAAGACGACGTAAGGCTCACTTTGACCTTTCCAAATGGGTGCACGGGCCATATTCATAGTTCTTGGCTCTGGCCCAACACGAGACGTCGCTTGACGATCGTCGGCGAAAAAGCGATGTTGGTTTACGATGAGTTGGTGCAGACTGTCACAATTCATAAGAAAGGAATCAACGAGGATCTTAGCAACAGAAACGATGGAGATGAGATCATTTTCGAAGGTGCTGGGTCGCCGCTTACCCTCGAATTGGAACACTTTATTGATTGCATTGCAAATGGCGAGCAACCGATTTCAAACGGCAAGAGTGGGCTCGATGTGATACGAGTCTTGGAAACAGCATTCCCATCAGATCAGGCGCGCACCCTTTCGGCACAGGAAAGCTAATTTGATTCGGCCAAACGTTGATCCACAATAAACTGCTGACCACAGCTTAGTTTTGACGCGAGAGGAGACTTTGGATCAATGACGCGCCAGAAGGGTGGCAAATCTTGTGGCGTCAATTCGAGAGCCCGTTCAGTGACAATCCGTAGAAAAATTGAAGTTGTCATGGGACACGTTCCGGCAGCGTTGTGCAGCTGAGCGAGCCGTGTCCGAAAGTCTTGAAGAGAGCAAACAGTACCCTTTGGGATTTTGCGGAGTTCGGATTCGACTTCTTTTGGGCTAGAAATCAACATCTTATCTCCGGGGATCATTCCTGCAAATGGCTTGTCGATGACCTCAACAAACGGCTCGCGCCCGTTATGATATTTCTGATCCCAAGTTTTTGCCATGCCTTAAGTCTATCCAAGTTGCCAAGGTAAATTTATGATCAATGCCAGACTCGGGAACCGCTCAAGAATTTTTTTGCCATGAATCTGCGATTGTTGATCCTGGGGCAGAGATCGGTGTCGGGTCGAAGATCTGGCACTTCTCACATATCAATCCAAAGGCCAAAATTGGCTCACATTGCGTGCTTGGTCAAAACGTCGTTGTCATGAATAATGTGACAATTGGAAATTTTTGCAAAATACAAAACAACGTTTCTGTGTATGAAGGCGTGATCCTTGAGGATTACGTTTTTTGTGGTCCGAGCATGGTTTTTACAAATGTGCTCACACCAAGATGCGAGTTTCCAAGGGCTTCCTCTGAGCACTATTTGCCTACAATTGTCAAGCGAGGAGCGTCGATCGGAGCCAATGCAACTATTGTTTGTGGCGTGACTTTAGGAGAAAGGTGCCTGATAGCTGCTGGGGCGGTCGTGACCAAGGACGTGCCAGCTTATGCACTCATGGCAGGTGTTCCAGCACGTCAGATTGGGTGGGCCTGTGCAGATGGGTCACCAGTTTTTATGAAGGAACTCGATACCCCAGAAGGAGTATCAGCCATGCTAGAACGTTGCGGTCAGCATGGCCGAGAATTACTAGATCACCTCGGATATTGAACTAAACTGTCATCTCGACGAATCGACAGCTTCTTTCATCGAGAGTCGAAACCTTGATTTCGTATCTGTTGCCTGCGACATCAGTAAGCACAAGAAAGTCTGGAGTCATCCATTCGGCATTTTCTTGTAGGCTTTGAGTGACCAATTCTCTTGGCCCTCGATCTGTGTCTACTGTCCAATACGTGACTCCAAATTCGGTTCTAACGGACTTGATGCCCGTGACTCGCGAACTAAGATATCGCTTGTGAATCTCATTTTCAAGGATTGATCTGTTTTCTTCTGAGACTTCTTCTAAAGTGCGAATCATCAAAATTTCCTTGTTCTTGCCGTCGAGCAACGAAAGATATTTTCCAGGGTGGCTTAGAGGAGCTCCCCAGGCTGGTCGGACTTCGATATAACTACGGTCGGAAAGCGTGACTCGCAACCGACCTTCTGGCTCGTAAAAAAGTTTGAAATCTATCAACCTGTCACCCCCACGGCTTGATTTATTGCGTTTTGCTTTTCAACCAGCCCATAAAATGTTCCTTGCTTTTCCATAAGCTCTTGGTGAGTTCCCGTTTCGCTGATCTCCCCACGCTCAAGAACAATGAGCCTATCGGCATTGCGCAAAGTCGAAAGCCTGTGCGCAATTGCAAATGTTGTTCGACCGGAAATCAACCTCTGGATGGCTTCTTGAATCAGATGCTCTGTTTCCACATCAACGCTTGAAGTCGCCTCGTCCAATATCAGAATTTTCGGATTGTGCAAGATGGCCCGAGCAATGCTAATTCGCTGACGCTCGCCACCTGAAAGTTTTGCCCCCCGTTCTCCCACAAGAGTGTCGTAACCTTCCGGTTTTGAAAGAATGAAGTCATGCGCATTTGCCGCCCTGGCAGCTTCAACAATTTCTTCAAAAGTTGCATTGGGATTACCGTATGCGATGTTGTCAGCTATGGTGCCACCAAAGAGAAAAGGTTCTTGTAAAACAATTCCAATTTGTTGTCTAAAGCTGTGAAGATCAAGCTCACGATAGTCCAATCCGTCGATAAGAATTCGTCCACTATCAGGTTCATAAAACCTGGAAATGAGATTAATAGTGGTTGATTTCCCAGCACCGCTATGTCCCACCAATCCGATCATTTCTCCTGGTTTCACACAAAAAGAAACGCCTTTGATTACTGGATTTGACTTATCGTAACCAAATCTCACATCTTCAAAGGTCACTTCACCTTCGATTTCGTGAATTTTCCCTGAACCTGTTTGGGTTTCCGGCTCCATATCAAGCACTTCAAAGACTCTTTCGGCACCAGCCATGGCCCGGCTGAACCAGTTGTTCACCTGTGCGAACCATTGCATTGGGCCATAGATGAGGGCCAAAAATGAGTTCATCATAATGAATTGCCCCATGGTGAGCTTCTTATTCAAAACAAGATAACCCCCAAAACCCCAAAGAATGAGAGTTCCCAATAAGACACAAAAGACCATAAGCCCAAACTGAGATTGCCAGGTTTGCTCGGAAAGCATGGCTGCATCGCGCCATTCTCTATTGCGGGTCAAGAACTTTTTATATTCATCATCTTCTTTAACAAAGGCTTTCACGACACGGATTCCGCTGAGAGATTCGTTAAGATGCATGTGAAGCCTGGCCATTTTTTGGCTGACCCGGTGAAAGAGGTTGCCGAGTGGTTTCCAAATCCTGATGCTCAAGAAAAGCAAGAGAGGAATAGGAGACAAAACGGCCAAAGTCAGCATCCAGTTTGTGGCCAGAAGAAAACCAAGAACCCCCAAAACGAGGAGAGCATTGATCCAAAAGAAGGGCAATCCGTCCACCAAAAAGAACCAGAGTCGCTCGGTATCATTAGTCACACGGCTTGCGATGGCTCCGACGGGGCGTTTATCAAAGTATTTGATACTAAGTCTTTCAACTGCCTTAAAAACGGCGTTTCTCAGGTCAGAAGCAATACTTGCTGCCAAGAAGGCATTTGTTCGACCGGTTAAGATTTGGAGAGACGCACTTCCGATGGCAGCGAAGAGCCAGCCACCCACCAACATGAGCAACTTTATGGGTTCTAAGGTGTGGTCGAACAAGCCATCGACGATTCTCCTTTGAATAAGTGGCGGTGCGAGATTGAGCGTTGTACTCCCCAGAGCAAATACTCCTAAAAGTGCAGCTTGTTTCTTATAGGGTTTTAGAAATTCGGCTACTCGAAGAAGTGTCCTGCCGCGTTTGATACAGGCCGGGCAAATGCCGTCCTTTTCAGGCAGCAACCGGCCACATTTTTGACATCGTTCACGCTCGTCAACAATGTCTATCGAGAGGCTTTTTCCTTCAGCCAGCTGTTCAATTCCTCTGGCAGCTTCCGAAAATTGATGCGACGACCCAAGTGAATAGGTCACTGCAGTAATATCCTCTCCATTTTTTGTGCGGACAAGGAGTCGACCACCACTCGTGAGGGGTTCATGGCGAGCAGACTTAATTTCCGCAACTGGAATTCTAAGGATTTCTGCACCCTGCTCGTTTGCAACAGAGACAACTTCGCAAGTTACAGTGAGCTTGCGAAGGCCGTAGAGGGCATCCTCGGTCAGATCTGACCACAATTCGACGAGTGGCAAAGATGACAAAGCTCCCCCTGTTAAAGGTTCTTTTGATTGCATGAATTCGTTTTTTTTTCGACTATATCGACGAGAAAGAGCAAGTCGGAATGCCCAAGCAAATGCGAACTCGCGCAAGAGTGGGCATGAAAAGATTTATGGAATGATGGCGGTTCCTGGGCGACTCAGGAAGGTCATTAGCATAACAAGGTTTTTGCGCCAGTCCTAGGACGAATCACCAGGTCGATCGGCCCGAACCTGGGAATTTTGTTCCCGATCCCATACGGCCACAGATGTTCCTAGCAATGGCATGGTCTTGCCCCATGCAAGCTCCATAAGATATGCACGAATGGCCGTCTCATCCCCGAGCGCACATAATGATTCGAGCTGAGACAACTGGTCGTGGAGCCAATCCCATTCGCAAGGCTTTTGCGATTTCACCACTCGAATTTTCTCATGGCTACTAGGTTTGAGATCGTCCGCAGAGTGCGCAAGTTCTTCATGAATTTTTTCGCCAGGACGGATGCCAGTAAATTTCAATTCAATATCCTGGCCAGCCACAAGTCCGTGGAGCCTTATCATATCTTTTGCAAGCTCGACAATTGAAACCGGATCACCCATGTCCAAAATAAAGATCTCTCCCTTTTCACCCATGGCTCCAGCCTGTAAAATGAGCTGGACGGCTTCTGGAATTGTCATGAAAAAGCGGGTCATATCGGGGTGAGTCAACGTCACAGGCCCACCAGCGGCAATTTGCTTTTTTAGGATTGGAACGAGCGAGCCCCGGCTCCCTAAAACGTTGCCAAAACGGACGGCCGAAAAGCTGGTTTCCGTTCGCTCGGACATCGCGGAAATGATCATTTCAGCAACCCGCTTTGTGGCACCCATGATGTTGCTGGGGTTAACGGCCTTATCGGTGGAAACCAAGATGAACTTTTGAACACCATGTCGGACACAAGTTTCGACAACATTGAGGGTTCCGAAAATGTTATTTCGGATGGCTTCTATAGGTACGGCCTCCATTAACGGGACGTGTTTATGCGCCGCCGCATGGAAAACAATCGTTGGTTGATAAGTTTTGAAAAGATTTTCAAGACCTTGCGCATCTTTGATGTCGCAAACGACCGAAGTAGGCTGAAAAATGTTTCCATGCCTGAGTTCCTGGTCAATTTCAAAAATACTGTTCTCGCCTTTGCCAACCAAAATGAGGCTGGCCGGGCTTAGCGAAGCGACCTGCCTTGCAAGCTCAGAACCAATTGATCCACCACCGCCAGTAATCAAAACCCTTTCGCCACTGAGGTACCTGGCAGTAGGGGCCATCTCACTGGAGACTGAATCTCGTTTCAGAACTTCTTCCATACCAACTTCACGGAGCATTGGCAAGACGGAGGATTGGTTTCGTACAAAACTCGTGATCGGAGGTAGAGTTCTTACCCGCGCTTGGGTAGATATGCAGGCATAAAATATCCTTCTCATATCCTCATCCGACGCGTTTGGAATCGCGATAAGGATTTCAGAAATCGACTCTTTTTCGACGATCAACTGGATCTTGTCGAGCCCACCGAGAATGGGTACGCCATTGATCGTAGTTTTGTGAAGCCTAGGGTCTTCATCAATAAAACCCGCTACGCTGGCGTCGATATCGTCGCTCCGGTTGATTTCTCTCAGAAGGGCCTCGCCGAGATCGCCAGCTCCAACAACTAGAATTCGCCTTCTCCCGCGAGAAATTCGATTTTGGTTGGACGCTCGCATGGCAACAACCCGCTGATAAACCCGACAAAGCGCCAAAAATGAAGCGGAAGTCAGGGCAAAAAGCACGGGGCCCGTTAATCGATTTATGCCGGTGTGATCGATTTTTGCTATCCATTCCAAAATTCCCAGCCAAATCCCGAAAAGCGACCCGACAAACAAAATATTAGCGAGATCAACCAAGCCCAAAAATCGAGCATTGATCCGGTGGAGTTTTCGCCAAGTAATGATGAACAGCGCAAAAAATGAGGTCGGTACGATGAACCTGGTCAAGAATCCGATTGTTCCAAGCGGATAATCAAAATTGTGCGCGAGCCCGATGCTACCAAGAAGAGCAACGATGACAAGAAATACGTCCGCGAAAATGATCCCCGCGACTGCGAGGTGCGCTTTGAAATCCCTAGGCTCTGGTTGATTCATGTGCCAAACAATCTTGTGTTTCATCTTCCCTTATTCGACAACGGACAATGGTTCACAAGCAAATAAATAACCTGCATAGCTTACCTGGTAAGGGTCGCTAGAAAAGACCCTGTAACAAGATGACGCTTGGCAGAACTCTGAGAATGTCTTGAATTGTCGTTCCAGAAACCTGATCAAAAAATACAACGTCTCCTGTCCGAATTTTTGGATTTTGCGAAGCATCACCGTTTTTCATGTATCGGTCGAAATTGAATTTTTCTGCAACAAACTTGCCGTTCGAACCAGCTCTTAAAAGGACAACATTTCGGTACGTACCTTTTGCTTGGAGACCTTCAGAAGAAGCGAGTGCATCGGAAAGTCTGATCTCGTGACCGTCAGGAATAAATTTCTTTCCGGGCCGATTTACATATCCAAACACGTTGTATGTTTGCTTGTTCTCGCTCACGTACACGAAATCTCCATCTTCCAAAGACCCTCCCGGGCTCTTGGTGTCACTCATCATGTCTCTTAAGTCCTGAGACAAAATTTCTCCCTTTCTAAAGATAAGTACTCTCGATAGTGAGCCTTCAAATTCGGCGCCTCCAGCGGCTTCCACTCCAGCAAAAATTGGCGAATTTTCTCGAATCAAGACATCACCTGGCTTTTTGACAAATCCGCCGACAGTAATTTTGATTTGTTTAGGCAACATGACCGACACTGTGTCACCCGGTTCTAGTGCCCACACCGGTTCGGAGTCAAGTGCAGCAAGAGATTTTGTCCATACAGTTTCTCCTCTTCTTAAGGTAATGGCCACTTGGCTAGGCGAAAATTCGAGCGATTGAACCCCTCCCGCAAGTGCCAAAGCATGACTTACACCATCGTTATCTGATAACCGAACAATTCCGGGCTTAGAAACCGAACCAACAACCCAAACCGGACGAGACCCTTTTGGAAGCAATGTCAGAACATCGCCTGGTTCCAAAACAAAATTTTGATCTTCTCTACCCTCGCGAACTAGCTTGACTAGATCAATGCCGATGGCCCCTTTTGAAGGCGAAAAAAACTTGGCAACATAGGCATCAAGTGCATCAAGGTTAGGGTGCTTTGCAACGAGCTGTCTTAAAGTCAGGCCAGGTGTCCATGGAAACGTCCCGTCTTGAACCTTTTCTGAAACGAGATATACATACTGGACAATTTGAAGTTTGAGAATGACGCTGATATTTGGATCTCGGATATAGTCCTTAGCTTTCGCCAATATCGACTTTTGTATATCCGCAATCGTCCGGTTTTGAACAGTAAATTGGCCAAACACCGGCATTTGAATCGTCCCATCCGAAGAAACAACAAAGTCACCACTATAAGCTGGCATTCCGGCAGTAACAACTGTGAGAGTGTCACCTGGCTTGACAAGAACAGACGTTTGTGCCATGGCGAGAAAACTGAGAACTGTCAAAAAGACCGCAATGATGACTCTGGGCACGAAGAAATATTACCATTCTAGTGTCGAGTGGCCCAGCATCCTTGACGGAATGAATCCCACTTGCGCGATAATGCAGAAAGGCGAGCGACACCGGTAAAACAACTTATGACCTTGGGAAAACAAATCGTGACGACTTTAATAGTGGCCGTCGCCTCATCGGCTGTTGTTTATGTCATCACGCTTTTCCTTCCAAAGACATACACTAGCCAGCAGGTCTTGCTTTTTCCGGCCTCACAGGGAAGTGCTGTCTCGATTGCAAATTCGATTTTGGGAAGCAACCAATCAGGCACCAACGATGTGTCTTCGTTTTCGAGCTCACTACCTGGCGGAATTTCTACTCCTATCATTGGATCAAGCCCGCAAACGGCCAGTGGAATATTAGCGAGCAAAAAGTGTCGGGCTTTTGTGGCACAGAATCTTGATCTGCAACGTCGCTGGAAGCTTTCTAACCAAAAAACTTTGGAAGAATTAGCTCGAAAAACAAGCATGAACGTGGACAACAACGGCTTTCTCGTGATTTCATGTTTGGCAGAAGACCCCACCCTGGCAAGGGATATTGTTCGCGAGATGTATCGATTCCTCGATTCAGGAGCAGTGGAACTTACGATCAACTTAGCTAAGAGAAATCGAAAAGTGATGA
Source organism: uncultured Fimbriimonadaceae bacterium (assembly GCA_964583465.1). Classification (GTDB taxonomy): domain Bacteria; phylum Armatimonadota; class Fimbriimonadia; order Fimbriimonadales; family Fimbriimonadaceae; genus JAEURO01. The sequence continues at coordinate 205,299 of CAZOVP010000001.1, forward strand.
CTGATCGTTTGAAAGTTTCAGAAACCCGAATGCAGGAAGCGCGAGTTAGGCTTGTGAACACGGTTACAAACCACCCGTATCTTGATTCCGCGCCGATACAAAACATTTTAGCGACCAGTTTTGAAAAATTAAGCGATGCGAAGGTCGCTTTATCTGGAGCAAAGGCACGAATTCAAGCCACAGAAGGCTCGATCCGTTCAGCGATCGCACGTGGGGCCACTGTTGAAAGCCTCTTGGCGGCAAATGGAGGAGAAGCGGCCCGTGGAATGGAAGATCTGATCAAGGACTTGCAAAAAAGGCGGCTCGATTTGGAAGACGTGAGGCAGTCCTATACCGAAAAGAGCCCGGAATTCAAAGCAGCCTTTGACAAAAACCAGTCTGGTAAAAAGACGATTCAAAAAATGCTGAATGAATCGAAAAGTAGCCTCGATTCCAATACTTATGGGCCACTGATTCAGGCCAAAGCCGAACTGAAGGCTCTTTCGACGAGCGTGGACGGTTACGAAAAGGCTCTAAGAAACTACAAGTTGATGGCTCTCAAAACTCCTGGTGATGCCTCTATTGTGAAGATAGCTCAAGCGCAGTTTGATACAGCTCTCAAGACGACGGAAGCACTTCGTTTTCAACTTGAACAAGCCACCATTGCTGAGGAGCGAGATCCTGCGAGATTTGAAGTTATCGATGAAGCTGACATTAACCCAGAGCCGGTTGCCCCGAGAAAAGGATTGATAACCGGGGCGTGGGCCGCGTTCATATGTGCAATTGGCGCTTGGATTATCGTGCGACAAAGACTCAAATTTGTCGATTAAGACGTGACAGGTGAATTCGAATCCATAACAGCAGCATGCTGACTCAGTTCCAAACCTGGTGGCAAAGCCGGCTTCAATGGGTTTCTTCGAGAGGCAACCTCAATGGTTGCTTCATCAACACTCAGTCGCTTCAATTCACATTGAATTTTGGAAAGTACCTTCTCTTTGTTGACTAAGCAAAGGGCAGTCCACATTATGAGTTTGAGTTGGAGTGCGACACTTCGGTGGACGACATAGACGAGAGCTAGTCGACTTTTCCAAGGTCTGATCAATTCGTTGTATGCCCTGTCTGGATCAGATTGGCCCTCTAAAATAGTCCCCTCATCACTGAATACGATGCTAGCGAAATCGGTAATTCCAGGGAGAATCGTGAGCATTCTTTGCTCTGCGACAGTGTAAAGCTCTGCATCCGATCGAACTTGCGGTCGGGGCCCCACAAGACTCATGTCTCCCTTAAGGACATTGATGAGTTGAGTGAGCTCATCAAGTTTGCATTTCCTAATGACCTTGCCGACTTTGGTGATTCGCATGTCGGAATTTGAAGTCGAATTCACTCCTGTTTTTTCGGCGTTGACCACCATACTTCTCAGCTTGAACATTGTAAAGTCGCCCCCGCCCTTGGCCACTCTTTTCGCCAAATAAAATGGTGATTTGCGATCCTGTGCCCACACAAGGAACATGAAAATCAACAAGATGGGGCTCAGAATCAAAAGGCCGAAAAAAGCCACAAGGACATCGACGATTCGGGTCACGACGAACATTATAACCGAGTGGCGACTCGATCTTGGATGACTTTCAAAATTGCCGAGCTATCCATGCCATAGACTGTTCGCAGATATTCCTGCGAACCTACGACGCTGCTAAATTGCGAAACCAAGCCGATTCTATGAAAGGTGCGAGGCATCACGCCCGCATCCATGCAGACTTCGGCAACGACGCTACCCAGGCCCCCATCTAAAGTGTGTTCTTCAACGGTGATGATTCCGCCTGTTTCTTTCGCCGCTTTCAAAATGGATTCTTTGTCGATAGGTTTAATCGAGTGCATGCTTAGCACTCGGCAATCAATTCCTAATTGTGTGGCTTGATCTGTTGCGATTATGACCTCAGCCAAAATTCCCCCGCATGTGATGATGGTCAGGTCAGATCCCTCTCGAATCGTGCGAGCCCGTCCAACCTGAAAGGTGTCGCTTCCGACCCTTTGGCCGGCATGCGATTTATCCAGTCGCAAATAGGCCGTTCCCGGGCTGTTTGAAAGATATTTTGTGATTTCTATAACTTCATACAAATCACTAGGAACGAATACTTCGATGTTGGGCAAGGATCTTAGAATTGAAATATCTTCGGTTGCATGATGACTGATTCCCAATGATCCATAGCTGAAACCGCCTCCAATGGCCACGCATTTGACGCTCGCGTTATGATAACAGGCATCGTTTCGAATCATTTCGAGCGGCCGAAGAATGGGGAAGTTTGCAATGGAATAGGTAAATACATTTCGGCCACCAAGTGCCAGTCCAGTTGCAAGCAGAGTCATATTTTGCTCAGAGACTCCTGCATTAAGAAATTGGTGTGGCAGTTCTGCTGCAAATTTCGTCAGAACCCCAAAACCTAAGTCGCCTGTGACCAAATGAACTCTAGGATTGTTCTTGGCTTGATTTAGGAGCTCAGCAACAAACGAGTCTCTCAAGGTGTGAGCTCCTTGAGTGCGTCTTCGTATTCTTGGCCCTGTGGAGATCTGTAATGCCAAAGCACAGAATTCTCCATAAAGCTCACTCCTTTGCCCTTGGTGGTATGTGCAATCAAAACCTTTGGCGATCTCGAAGAGCTTTCAAGTAGGTTTCGAAATGTGCGCTTTAGTGCCTCGTGATCATGACCAGGCGATTCAGCGACCTCCCACTGAAAAGCCCTCCACTTGTCCGCAAAGGGTTCTAGCTCCAGTGTTTCCGAAACAGGAGCAAGAGACTGAATTTTGTTGTAATCGATGATCGCTATGAGATTTTTGAGGCGATGATGGCCTGCAAAAAGAATAGCTTCCCAATTTGAACCTTCATCGCATTCACCATCACTCAACAAAACAAAAGTTCGCCAAGTTTTTCCATCTAGCTCGGCTCCTAGGGCCATTCCTGTTCCAACCCCTAACCCATGCCCGAGCGACCCTGTGGAAAGTTCGACTCCCGGGATTCCTTTGTGAGAAACATGCCCGCTGAGGTCAGATCCGTCTTGATAATGAGTCCTCAACTTTTCTGTTGGAAAAAATCCAGATTCTGCAAGAGCAGCATAGACGCATGCTCCCGCGTGACCTTTGCTCAAAATAAAACGGTCGCGATCTGGCCATTGAGGATCGCTAGGATTGATATTCAGGACTTCTCCATAGAGAACCGCAACGATATCGGCCATGGAAAGTCCAGCGCCGACATGTGAACTTTGGCCGCTGTGCGTCATTTTGACGACATGCTGCCTTAACTTCAGAGCAAAACTTTCAGTATCGGACATCTTACCGACCATAGAAAGCGCGAACATTTTCGATGACATAAGAGACGTCATCGTCTTTCAAAAAAATGTTGCATGGCAACATGAGGCACCCTTCAAATAGTCGCTCTGTTCTGGGCAGGTCGACATTGAATCCAAGCTTTTCGAGTTGGTGAACGGCTTTGCCACCCCACTGTTTAAGAGTGCCGATTCCTTTTGATTTCAAGTGATCCTGGAGTTTGTCGCGACTTTCAGCTTCAATCTCGTAATTTTGATAAACGTCGAAGTGGTCAGGATCGGAATCTGGAGCAGGTGGCAATCTCAATTCCGAAACATCAAAGAGTCCAGCTTCGTAGGCTCGCGCCACTGATCTCCTCTTATCAATAATAGAGTCGTAACTCTTGAACTGGAAGTTGAGAATTGCAGCCTGCAAGTTGTCCAATCGGAAATTGAATCCCCATTGTTCAACTTCTCCAGTTTCCTCGTTTCGGCCGTGGTCTCTATAGAGTCGAACCTGTCGAGCTACTTCATCATCATTCGTCACGATCGCCCCGCCATCCCCAAAGCAACCAAGGATCTTTGCAGGATAAAAACTGAAAGAACCCGAAAGGCCAAATGTTCCCGCGAATTTGCCTTTGAATTTGGAGCCAAGGGCTTGCGCGCTATCTTCCACGATTTTCAAATCAAACTCCTTGGCAATTTTCAGAATGGGGTCGAAGTTGCAAGTTCTGCCATTTAGGCTGACTGGCATGATGGCTTTTGTTTTATTGGTGATGGCCTTCCTAATTGAATCTGGATCTATGAGGTGATCATCTAAACAATCGACAGGAACGGGTGTTGCACCAACCCAATGGATGCTGCTTGGCGAAGCAACAAATGTGTGGCTGGGGAAAATAACTTCGTCGCCTGGCCCGATTCCTGCCGTTCTTAAAGAAAGGATGAGAGCGTCTGTGCAGTTCGAGATACCGATAGCATGTTTAACGCCAAGATAGTTCGCTAAAGAGGATTCAAATTCGACCAAATCGCGCTGGAGAATAAATGCCCCCCGGCCCAAAACATCCTGAATAACGGCATCAAACTCATCTTTTTGAGAACCGTAAAATGCTTGATAATTGAAAAATGGGACTGAACGACTTGCGATACTCGTACTCACGAAAACTCCAAAATCTAGAAAGACAGAATCGAGAATACCATTATGAGTTGGGCTGAATTTTGTATAGATAGACTCGACTAGCTCTGTCTTTATGAACTTCGAATTTTTTAGCTAGTATTGCTCCTTTGGCTTCATAAAATCTTTGGGCTGAAACTTGTGATTCGCCAGTGACAATTCGAATTTCAGTGATGTGCCTCGATTCAAACTCTCGGCAAAGCTCAGAGAAAAGGCGCCCTCCAATTCCATAGCCTTGAAGTTCTGACCTCACGCAGAAATTCAAGATTTCTGGTTCTGGCAAGTTATCGGCATGTTTTGATTTGGGATAAAAAATTGTCTCCAGAATTCGCTTAATTCTTTCGAAGCTCAACAGCTTTGGAGCCAGAATCATTAATCCTCGAAAACCCGCTCGGCGAACAAATTCTTTGTAAACAGCGGAAGTATCTGTTGCTCCAACAATGAAACCTCTTACTTGTTCATCGTCAGATTCAATTATGCAAAACGAGTGTTTGCCAGATGACAAGACTTCATAAAGGAGTGTCAAAAATTTGGGCCCTAGAGTGCTCAGGAATCCGGAATGAATCTCTCGGCGATGGATTTCACCCAGTTCTTCAAACAAGGATCTGGGTTCCGTGCCATCGAGCATAGTCGACTTTGGATTCATAAGCCATTTAGAAACAAAACAATTCTTCTGATGTCCTGTTGAGACACCTTTTGGTTGACAGGGAGCGAAATGAGGTGCTTCGAAAGGTTCTCGGCTCTTGGGCAACTTCCCAATTCGTAGTGAACCGAAGCAAACTCTTGATCGCGAAGCGGGTGAATCGGCGTTTTGTACCAATCTGCAATTTCAACTTTCGCTAATTCTGCGGCTCTAATAACGGCCTGCTTATCATCAACAAGAAGCGGAAATCTCGCATAGACAGTCTTTGAACCCTCAGGCGAACAAACTCTTCTTAATTTCGGATTCAACTCCATCTCATATTTGGCAGAAATTTCATTGGAATGTTCAATCATGGATTTGGCAAATCTCGAGGCGACACTCACTCTCTTTACAAGAGGTTGCGCCATTTGAGTTGAAAAATCTGAAGATACCTCTCCACTTGGGTTGTAATTGCCCTCGGCAGCGCCTATTTTTGAAAGCTTGTGAAACAAACTTTTCATAGTCCAATATGTTGATGGCCTATATAGTAAATTGAATACGGCATACTGCGCTTGTACTTTCAATTGCCTCATTTTTGATGGCTGTCCACATTGATCGTAGGCATCTTTAACTTTCGAGCGGAGTACGGGGTCGTTAAGAATTGCCGAACCTCCAACTCCTGCGATGATTGGCTTCCCCCATTCAAAGCTATAGAATGCGCCAACTCCAAAGGTCCCCACCAATTGGTCAGAAAGTTCGGAAGCGAAAGTGTGGCAACAATCTTCGATAAGTGGAACCCCTTGCATATCACAAAATTCCTTTATTGGAATAATATTTGCTGGAATTCCGAATGTATGTTGCACGATAACGGCCTTAATCTTTGGAGTCCACTTCAGCTTGAGATCTTGCAGACAAAGGTTGACTTGATCAACGGCGGTATCAATATAACATGGCTTTGCTCCGGTGGCTAAGATTCCTTCTGGAACTGCGAGGCAAGTGAAAGCTTGAGTTGCCACCAGGTCACCGGGCCCTATCCCAAGGGCCTTGAGAATCTGGAACATCGCCACTCGCCCGCGGTAAAAAGTCAACTCCGGAAGTGTAGCCACAACTTGGTCTAGGGTGATCATCGTTTGTGTTCCTGAAATTTTTGCGTGGCATGTATGACTGCGCGTTCTAAGACACGTCCTAGCTTCGAAAGATCGTGGTGCTGCTCTACATAGCGTCTACCATTGGTTCCCATTCTCTGTCGCTCTTCAAGTGAAAGACGTGACAGTGCCAGTGCCTTCAGAGCGAGATCTTCAGGATTTTCTGGGAGTACGGTGAGGCCAGCTTGGGCCTCTTCAACAGGATTGTTGCTAGCTTCGACGGCATAGAGAACAGGCCGTCCGGCCCCAAAATAATCGAAGAGTTTATTAGGGCTCACACCCCACCGAAATACTGGAGACTTCTTAAGAATCAAGAGCCCGGCATCTGCCTTTGCGATCTCGGCTGCGACCTGTGATTTGGGAACTGGTTCTGAAAAGATTACATTATCAAGTTGTAACTGCTTTGCTTTCTCAACCAAATGGTTCTTTTCGCCTCCATCTCCAAGGAGCCGAAAAATGATATTGGTATCTCGAAGCAAATTCGCAGCTTCAAGAACAGTGTCCAGCGAGTTGGCAATGCCGTGTATACCAGCAAAGATAATCGTGAAAGAATTTTGATCTTGAAGAGGAGGAGCATCAGGCAAAGTTGGAAGATAAACACCGTTCGGAATCCAAAACAAGCTTTTCGGATCGAGACCATTGGCCTCGTAATATTGAGAACTCGTAGGGGGCAGTGTCACGATAGCTTGTGCATTTCTAATGAGCTGCCTCTCCATGTGCTTCATCACCAAAATAAGAGGGTGACGCTCGGACATCCTTCCGAGGTCAACGAGACTTTGGGGCCAAATATCTCGCACTTCAAAAATAAAGGAAGCATCCAGATCTTGAGCCAATTTCATGGCTCTAAAAGCTGAAAAAATGTGAGGATTCGAACCAATAATGACATCTGGAGCACCGAGCGAACGTAAGTCTGGACTTTGGAATACGTTTTGGCTGAAAGCCATCATACTCGCAAATCGTTTGATTGTCGAACCTGGATAAGCGGGAGCTCTTAACCACATCATCCGCACGCCTTCAATAACTTCTTGTAACGAATTTTGCCCATCTTTGAGTCTTGTCTCAACGCGTGTCCAGTGGTTAAAACTCGAAGCGACCAGAGTCACATCATGACCCAAGTGCACCAACTCTTTGGCTAGTGAAAACGGCCGTAAGCCACCTGGCTCTGAAGGTGCGACCGCATATTGGTTGACTATCCAAACCTTCAATGCCACGACCTACTTGCCAGGTCTTGGACGATAACTTCACTTGCTCGGCCTTGACCATATGGTTGCGAATCTAATCCTTTCCGACCGATTGCGCTCTCTATTTCTCTCGAAATTTCCGACGCGGAAGTGGGTGGAACAACGACATTCCAGCCTAGCTCCACAAGTTCGGTCCACTCGGTTTCCGTTCGGAGTGTGACACATGGAATTTTGAAGAAAAACGCTTCCTTTTGCAATCCTCCTGAATCTGTCGCTACGACTGAAGCGTTTTTTACAAGGGCGGCCATCGAAAAATAACCAAGTGGTGAAATGATCCTCACAAGACTTGAAACCAATTTTGATTTCCCCAGCTTTGTTAAGATCGATTGTGTTCTGGGATGCAAGGGAACGATGAAGGGAATACCGGATTTGTTCAGCCCTTGAAAAATGTTGTCAAGGATATCTGGATCATCTGTGCTTTCAGCTCTGTGGATAGTGGCCACACCATACTGTCCAGCAACGAGTCCCAAGCCCTTGATGTCATCAGGGGTTTCTCGCGATCCCGAAAAGAGAGTTGCATCATACATGACATCGCCAGAGTTGACAATCGAACTTTCTGGAATTCCTTCATGCAACAGATGCGAAATGGCTGTGGTCGAAGGCGAGTAAAGGCGAGTGCTGAGGTGGTCCGTCAAAACTCGATTGATCTCTTCTGGCATTTTGCGATTGAATGACCTCAGCCCTGCTTCAATATGAGCAACGGGAATGTGAAGCTTTGCAGCCGCCAAAGCACCAGCAAGAGTGGAATTCGTGTCTCCATAAACCAAGACAATATCTGGATTCACCTCGAAGAGGCAACTTTCAATTCCTTCCAGCATGCGCCCAGTCTGCTGACCATGGGGGCCAGATCCGACATTGAGGTTGATCTGTGGTTCTGGAATTCTTAAATCGCGAAAGAATGAGGCGGACATCGCATCGTCGTAATGTTGCCCGGTATGGAGGATGATTTCTTCGATCTCTGAAAATTGCTGAATAGTTCGAGAGATTGCGGCAGCTTTGATAAATTGAGGTCGAGCCCCGACTACCGTCAAAATCCTAATCATTGTAAGAATTCTATCTGATTCAAGCACTTCCGATCCTCGGAGTCTCAAGGTAATCTGGTCTGACACATGGTGCAGGCTCGCCCCATAAAGAGGGAAAAATTTGAGCGCCCTCTCGTGATCGCACTTTGTGCGGCATTCATTTTGGCGCAAAGCCAGGCTTATTTCCACATGGATGCGAAGCTCTTCTGGTTCTTTGGACTAAAAATAAAGAATCTCGGTCTTTTTTGGACTGGTATCGGATTTTTGATGGCGTGGGTGCCATCGTGGTGGCTCCCGATTCGCCTTAAGCGACCCTCTCAGGTCGCCTATTGGATTTTGTATCTTACAGTCATTGTCCCGGTCATGTGGATTCCACTTCACACACTTCAGCAACCTCCAGAAGACTATTTGAGGTTTAGTTTGACTTTGTTAGCTTGCTTTTTTGGTCTTGGCTTTTCGTTTCGATTCAGCCGATGGAAGGTTCCTCGGCCCGATCTCAGTCAAGCATCGTTTTTGTTCGGAGTTGGTGTCGTTGCTCTTGCTTGCACCCTTGCCATTTGGTCAACTAATGGATTTCACTTGGATTTCGGATTAAAGAATTTATATGTCAGGCGCCGATCTTCGGGTGATTCTATCCCCATGGGTTCTGTTTTATCATATGTAAAGGGCAATCTGGGATCGGCTTTGCAACCCTATACGTTTGCAGCTGGTTTGGCCAGAGGATCCATGCTGCTCATTGCGATTTCAATTTTCGCTGGAGTTGTAGGATTTTCTGTGGATGGCAGCAAAACATCAGCTATGATCCCTTTCTTTCTTCTCATGCTCTTGCCACTCATTACGAAATATAGAAATTGGTTTGGAATAGTTGTGCCAGGTTTAGCAGCTTTGTCTGTTTTTAGCGTACTGGCATTGTGGCAAAAGACAAATGCTGTCGGGCTTCCAGTTGTCACAACTTGGCGATTGTTCGACGTAAAGGGGCTTCTCAGTGGTTACTATTGGGAGTATTTTTCAACTCATCCAAAAATGTATTTGAGCGATGGAATTTTGAGGGCATTTTTTGATAATCCTTACCAATATGCTGCCCCAGAGCAAATTGGATATGTTTATTTTGGGAGCGCACAAACCAATTCGAACGCCAATGTTTGGGCTTCCTCTTTTGGCGACTTCGGCTTTGCTGGAATGATTGTCGTGACTATAGTTCTGAGTCAAATTTTTCGGCTGATAGATAGCATGGCTCTTAATCGTGGATTTCTCATTCCAGCCTTTTTATCATCGTTCTTAGGAATGAAGCTGAGCGATGTGGCTCTCGATACATCAATTTTGTCTCATGGGACGCTGGCCATAATCGTTCTCATCTATTTTCTCCCCCCACTCAGAAAGTCAAGGGAAGCGACATCAGTACCGTTAGAGCCAGCGGGTGCCCCGGCGTGATCAAGGTTTGTCACGTCACAACAGTTCATCAGCCTTTTGACATTCGAATCTTTCAAAAAGAGTGTCGGGCACTAGTGGATAGTGGCTTTGATGTGAGTTTGGTAGCTTGCCATAGTCATGATGAAGTTCGAAACGGAGTCAGGATTCTGGCACTAAGTCGTCCCAAGAGTCGATTGCAGCGATGGATATTATTGACGAACCAGGCTAGAGCCAGGGTATTAGAGAGCGGAGCACAAATCGTGCATTTTCATGATCCCGAGTTGCTTCCTCTTGGCCTGAGATTGCAGCGAGAAGGGAAAACGGTCATTTACGATGTCCATGAATCTCACGCCGATTCAATTAGAGATCGCTCTTATTTGCCGATCTGGGCTCGTCAACCTCTGGCCAATCACGTCTCAAATCTTGAAAAGCGAGCCGACGAAAGGTTAAGTGCCATCGTGGGTGCCACACCTAAAATTGCAAAGAGTTTCAGTTCAACAAAATGTGTGCTCGTGCAAAACTATCCTTTCTTGGGTGAGCTTCAAGAACCTAATTCCATGCCCATCAACGAGAGGGAAAGCAGGTTTGTTCATTTGGGTGGGCTTTCAGAAATCAGGGGTGGCCGAGAAATGGTGCTGGCCTTAGAGCAAGTACCTGAAGTACGGCTCGTTTTAGTGGGCGACATTACGCCTTCTTCTTTTCGAGAAGAGTTGCAGCGGCTACCGGGTTGGAATCAGGTCGAGCACTTGGGTTGGCAGGATCGTCTAGGAGTTTCGCGAGCACTTTCGAGCTGTGTAGCTGGGCTCATTCTGTTTCATCCATTGAGAAATCATATTGAAAGTCAGCCGAATAAGATGTTTGAGTATATGTCTGCGGGTCTTCCCGTTTTGTGCTCGAATTTCCCCTATTGGCAAGAGATCATCGACCAATGCAAGTGTGGAAGAACTTGTAATCCTTTAGCCGTCAACGAGATTGCCTCGGCAATGAAAGACATGCTCAGTGACAAAATCAAACTAGAACAAATGGGGATTAGAGGGCTCGAAGCTGTCCGCTCATCATACAATTGGGAATCAGAACGACCAAAACTCATCCAGCTCTATCAGCATCTTTCTAAATCTTTGGGTGAGAAAGAAACTCGGACCAAGTCATAACAGTAGCGGCTCTTGTTCTTGGATCGCAAATGAGATCTTGTCTTAAGAGATGTGCCGAAGGGCCGACAAGGTCATCGTCCAAAACCACAAGATCCGGACATTTTTTGGCGCATAGAGAATGACATTCCTCGCCATCCTTTGTTTGCTTGACTTTGTGCCCATCTCTTGACAAAATCTTTGCCAAAGCTTCACTTTTTCGAGCCAATGGAGAACACAAGATAATAAGCAATTGATGCTTCATTCATAAATCCTTACGAATTCGCTTCAGTTGCAGGATTCAGGGATAGGACGATGGCCTTGCGTGAGTACACAAAGAGTAGGACATACATGAGAACAATGGCTGTGGAATAGATTCCGACAGCCCATCGAGCCGACAATCCATACCTGACCGATACCCAAAAACCAATGGCCATCATTAGCAGCCCAAAAACATCGATCCACAACTGCCACTTTTGCTTTCCAAAAATGTTGAGCGTATTGATTGTTGGTCCAACTACAAACATGACCCACCAAGAGAGTGCCTGAATTTGGACAAGGAACCCTGCTTCGATCCACCGATGTCCAAAGATCAGACTTGTGATCGGTGCCCCAAAGAGCATTAGAATTGCAAAGGGAATGGCGCAAGCAATTGCAAGTTTTCGGCTGATTTGATCAAAAGCTCGCAAGACTCGAGCTGGATTATCACGTGCCCATTGGCTGGCATCTGCCAAATACACTTGCGCCATCGCCTGACCGACGAGTGCTAAGGGGCTCCAAATGAATCGAATTCCGAAAAAATAAAGGCCATAAAGTTCTGCCCCATATATCGCAGAAAGTATCAGCGTGAAATTTGTCGTGAGGTTATGTAAGAAGTTGGCTGGGGCGGCATAGAGAGGGAATTCTCTAAATTGTTTTGCAGTTTTCTTGAGTTCCTTCGCAATTAAAAGGTTCGGCACTTTTCGAATTTGCCTCCAAGCCATAAGTGCCATGGTGCTACCACCCAAAATTCGGCCAAAGACATCTCCCAGAATTAAACCCATTGATCCAAATTTGAGAAGCCCGAGTAGAAGTTGGCTTGTGGCTTGGGAGAAACCCTGAAGTATCCGTGTTTTTGCCACGACTTTAAAGTGCTTTTCACGGAGGCACCAATAGCTAAAGCTTGTATAGAGTCCAATTCCCAACAAACTGATTGGAACCAGCCACAAAAACCCTTTGAGAGTAGAGTCTTTTAAGGCTTGGCAGATGGGATTTGCAAATGCAAGGATCAGGGCTCCGCTCACAATTGAAACGACCAAGGTGCTGAGGAGAGACAACAGCACAAGCCTTGCGGAGCTTTCTTCTTCCTTTGGAAGACTGATAGCAGCTTCAAATCTTAAGCAAATGATAGGGGCAATACATGTGAGAACCGTGGCAAATGTGCCGAGATGCCCAACTTCTGCCTTAGAATAGAGCCGGGAAATGATGGGGCTGGCAAGTATGGTTACAAGTTGACCAATGACCGATCCACCGACAAGAATTGAAGTCGCCTTGATGAAATTGTTCTTTGCACTTTCGCCGAACTTCATATCAATTCATCCTTGGTTTGGATGAGGTTGAAAAATGCATGACAAAAGAGAGCTTGCGACCATCTAAGCGAATTGATCCACATGGAATTGATTGGATAAATTCTGTAGACAACGGCGCCTTGTCGATCAATGAGTGAAGCTATCGAATACTCGATCAATTTCCTCAATATTGATTCACAGCGACTCCTCAATTCGAGGCTTAAATTCTCATTTCCTGTGGCTTCCTGCAACACAAGCAAGCTCATACCCGCACTGTAGCTATCAATGGGCCACTTTTTTGTTGGTGACATTTTGGGACAGCCGTCTAATTCAAAGTGTTGATCGAGGTGAAATTCTAATCCACGTCGGTAGGAATCTTGAAATTGACTTCCGGGCACTCGGGACAAACTCCCAAGTACCATGCATGTGTGATAGTGGTCAATTGGATTTTGTTTCTGAGAGACACTTGAAGGAGAGTGGTAAGGAAAACCTCCATCTTCTCGCTGGCAATTTAGAACGAAATTGGCTAGCTCTAGGGCCACCGATTGATGCTCGGCTCTTCCACAACGTATCAAAAGTTCAGCAGCTCCCGCCGAAATATTGACGACCTCACTTTCGTCAAGCGATGTATAAGAAAGTGAGACTTGATTCAGTCCGTGCTTTGAAAAATTGAGCCCGTGGATCAGAAATTCACAACAATTCGATGCGACAATTTTCGCCCAAGTTTCGCCGGTTGCTTCAAAAAAATCGAGGAAAGCATGGCCACATGTTTGAGTCGTATGAGCTACGGCGGTGTTTGCTGGAACCAGTCCAAAGTGAGCTGACCAATTGAACGGCACTCCCCAACCCATTCCCCGTATGGATTCTCCGGGATGCTCCAAGAGCCAAATAAGGCAATTTCGCGCTTTTTCGATATCCCCCTTGGCAAGATAAGCTTGAGCCAGCCTCCCAACCGCTCCAGGGGATACTCTTTTTGGAATTTTGAAGAGCTTGCGGATGCCAATTGGCATAAGCAGTTCCAGGCCAAAAACCAGTTTTCTGCACAGCAACCTCAAGATCCCAGGCGACTTTTGGCTCCAGACGATCAAAGGAGTTTCCTTTATATCAAAGGGATCAAAAGTGGCCAACCCTTGTTCTTCTGCAAAGGTCAATAGGAGAGAAGACACCTGTTGTAGGCGACTCCGCTCCTCAATTGTCCAATCCATTACGTGGCTTTCTTAACCTTTTAGGGCTCTTTTCAGAACTTCGACGACTCGCTCTTGGACTTCCCAAGTGATTTTTGGCCATATCGGCAAAGAAAGGCATTGGGAAGCCACGAGCTCGCTTTGGGGCATTGAGACCGATAAATGACTGTAAACGGGAAGCTTGTGCAAAGGTTTTTCGTAGTAGACCATGGTGGAAATTCCCTCAGCTTCTAGTGCCGATTGTATTGCGTCCCTGTTGCCTCTTGTGATTCTTAAAGTGTATTGGTGATAAACATGAGATCCGAAATCTGATTCAGCCGGAACTTGAATTCCGTCGACTTCTTCGAGGGCGCGAGAGTATCTTTGAGCAGCAGCATTTCGACCCTTATTCCATTCGTCAATATGAGGCAATTTGCATCTTAGAATTGCAGCTTGCAATGCATCGAGTCGCGAATTTACGCCTACCATTTCATTGTTATATTTCTTTCTGGCGCCGTGAACTCGCAAAACTTTCACTAAGTCGGCAGCTTCGTCGTTATTCGTAGTAAAGAGCCCACCGTCTCCAAAGGCACCTAAATTCTTAGAAGGGAAGAAACTGAACGCACCAGCATCGCCAATTGTTCCTAACTTTTTGCCTTTGTAATCGCTTCCAAAAGCTTGTGCGACATCTTCTAACACCCAGAGCCCATGTGCCTTTGCAATTTCGAGAACAGGATCCATGTCCACAGGTTGCCCAAAAATATGAACAGGAATTATTCCTTTTGTCTTGGGAGTGATAACTTTTTCAATATCTTCGACTCGGAAATTATATGTGTCCGGGTCGATGTCCACGAAAACGGGAGTTGCATGAAAATGGCTCACGGCTTCAGCCGTTGCAAAAAAAGTGAACGGAGTGGTGATGACTTCATCACCTGGCTTCAGGCCAAGAGCATGTACACCGAGAATCAAAGCATCTGTGCCACTGTTCAGACCTAAGGCGTGTTTCACACCCAGATAATTCGCAACCTCGTTTTCAAAACTTGTCACGTTGGGGCCCATGATGAACTGCCCAGATTTGAAAACGCCTTCAACAGCATTCATGAGCTCTGGCCAAATTGATTCTGTTTCGGGGCTTGTGTCTAGGATGGGAATTCTTGACAAGGTTGCACTCATTTCAGCAGTTTACCAAACACGTTGTCGCATCAAGGTCAAAAAGAATTGCCCCAAAACTTTAAGTGTTTTGGGGCAATTCTTTTTTGACCTCTGGCGAATTTATGCGACGCCAGCTGGGGCGATCACGACTCTTCGGTCGGGTTCTTCGCCTTCGCTGTATGTCACGATTCCATCAACTTCAGAAAGAACCTGGTGGATTACTCTTCGCTCAAAAGCTGGAAGCGCGTCAAGGACGGCTTCTTCTCCCCGCTTCTTGACTTCAGTTGCAATGTCGTGCGCAAGCTTTTCCAATACTTCCTGACGTTTGTGTCGATAATCATCTCCGTCCACGACGACGCGTGCACCAGTTTCTAGTTGTCTTGTTAAGATCACATTCATGAGGTATTGGAGCGCGTTCAAGACCTCTCCACGGCGACCAACTAAGAAACTGACATCACTCCCAGAAAGGCTGACATTGACGTACTTGCCGGTCAACTCTTTGACTTCGACATCGATCTGCAGTCCAGATGATTCGAGCAACTCGTTCATGATCTCCACAATAGCTTCGGCATCGTCCTCGGTGGCAATCCGTTCGGTGGACTCGGCGACAGGAGTTGCCTTTGTCTCTTCCTTTTTTACACGAGCAGCCTTCGCAGGTTTTGCGACCTTAGCAACCTTGGAAGGCTTCGCGGGCTCTTCAGCAACAACAGGTTCTTCTGTTTTAGCAGCAGGTTCCTTTGTTGCCTTCGGTTTTTTTGCAGGTGCTTTGCCAATAGACTTGACTTCTGCTCGAACTCGTACTTGGCTCCGACCAAACAAACCCTTTGTCTCTTCCAAAACCTCAATGCTGACCTTGTTCTTATCCACTCCCAATTGTTTTGCAGCATCTTCTTTGGCTTGATCCAAATTTGCCGCAGTTATCTCAATCGATTCCATTTTTTTCTCCTGCCCGAAGGCAAATCGTTCTATTTGTTATTGTTTTTCGGGGAACTCTGGAGCTCCACTCTTGCCCTTTGGCTTCTTCTTTTCGATATTTTCTTGAACATCGATGATCTTGCCTTTGTTGAGTTCATCTTGCTGTTTTGCTTGCTGTTGTGCAGCCTGCTCCATCATGGATTGCAATTTTTCCATGAAGCCCTGCTTGGCTGGAATTCCGCCCTTAACGGTCTGCACTTTTTCTAATGGAGCTATCTTCTGTTGGTATGCCCATAGTGCTTGACCCGTTGCCAAGAAGTTTGCGAAACACCAGTAAAGCGCAAATGATGAAGGCAAGGGGTTTGAAAACATGATGAATGTGATAAAGATCGACATTCCAATACCCATCATTCGCTGTGTCTTGATTTGTGTGGGGTCGCTCACGGGCATCATGAACTGGCTGGCGAGCATCGAAATCCCATAAAAGATAATGAGCAATTGGTCTGTTTGACCGAGGTTTGGAGCGAGATGCAGACCCAAAAAAGTAGTTGCACTTGGATTAATCCAAGCGAAATAACCCTTGACAAACTCGAATCGATACAATTGCATGCAACTGTAAACGATCATAAAGAATGGCAACTGAATAAATGCTGAACCGCAACCAGCCATTGGGTTGATTCCATATTCTTTATAAAGAGCCATGGATTCTGCAGAAGCCTGTGCCTGTTTGTCAGGTGGAATCTGGCCTGTCTTTTTGTCACGAAATTTTTCTTGAATTTCCTTGACATAGGGCTGTAATTGCATCATTTGTTTTGAAAACAGATATTGCTTTTTGGACCAAGGATATACCAAGACTCGAACCAGTAGGGCTAGCAAAAACGGAGCAAACCAATAGCTGAAACCAGGTGTTCGGCCTGTAATTGAGACCAAGAGATCGATGAGTTGATAACCTGGCACCATCCCCCAAACCAAATCTTTCTTATTTCGTTCGCTCAGATCCTGAACCATGGCATCAAACAAGGTTCCAGGAGTCATCGCTGTTTCTGGTCTTTCTGGCGTAGGAGCGACCGCTATGGGCTCGCGCCATATGGGCTTAGTGTGGATACGATCGAATTTCTGTTGCAAAAGTAGCCAGCCATCGTTCAACTTTTTATGAACAGCGGCTTGGTTTATGGGGTCGTGATCCCAATTCATGGCCGTTTTGTATTTCGTATCGGCAACGAGAAATGCCCCTAAAAGCTCACGTCGTTCCACTTCTTCTGGGCTCCACTTCTTGGGGCCTTTTTCGGCTCCGAGCTTCTGCAAATACACTGGCAGAACTTGGGCGGCAGTCACATCTTGCAAGTTTCTGTTGTACTCCTGAAGTTTTGCGAGCAATTCGTCAGAAGATCGGGTGTCTTGGTTCTTTTGTGGAAACAGAAGAATTGTTCCCAAATAGATGACTGCCATGAGCATGAGCATCGTCATGAATTGAGATTTGGGAGCTTGAGGTTGTGCCATTTTTGTTAATTCGTGGTTCGTTCTTTAAGGAACGGGATCATGACCTCCAGGATTCCATGGGTTGCATCTCATAATTCTCTTTGCACCCATCCAAGATCCTTTGATCAAGCCATATTTTTCGATTGCTAGCAGAGTGTACTGCGAACATGAAGGAGTGAACCGGCACATTGGGGGGACCCATCGAGTTGATTTTTGATAGAGCCGAATCAACATGATTCCCAATTTTCTTCCCAACGTTCTTTCGTGTCCTTCAATAATTTTGCGATATCCCCGACAAGGTCTGAAAACTGCGCCTCGATTGCTGATTCCTTTACAAGTACAGCAATATCTAACTTAACGTCAAGGTTGGGGCCTTCGTTGAAAGCGGCCCGGGCCCTTCGGCGTTGTCGAGTTCTTTGGGCGTGGCAACCAATTTTTCGAGCCGTCGCATATCCCACGAATCCTTGCCCAGGAAGGCTGTAAACCCTAAAAAATTTGCCAGAGAGTCTTTGGCCAGTTGTAAAAATCTCGTCAAAGCGACGCTTATGTGGGCCTTTTAAGCGGCGAGGCGTTTTCGACCTCGGTCACGTCGTCGCTTGAGTACATTTTGACCATCCGTCGTGCGCATTCGGATTCTAAATCCATGCGTCTTGCTTCGCTTGCGGTTATTAGGCTGGAAGGTTCGTTTCATGTCCCTGGCTCCTCAACTGTGAAAGTAGGTCAAAAATAATACCCCGCGAAGCCTCTAGAAGGGGGCAGAACTCGCAATTGGGCCCAGAGATTCAGCGCCTAATCTAAGCTCCTAGGGTCTGAAAATCGTCCTTTTATCGCGGTGGCAACTGCAGTAACTGGCGAAACCAAGTGTGTGCGAGATCCCGGCCCCTGGCGACCTTCATAGGGGCGGTTTGAAGTCGATGCGCTCCTGTGGCCAGGCTGGATAATGTCGCCGTTCATACCCAAGCACATCGAGCATCCGGCACGATGCCATTCGAAACCCGCGTTCTTAAAGACCGAATCCAGCCCTTCTTTTTCTGCTTGGGCACGAACTGCCGCGCTTCCTGGAACTACAAGTGCTCGGACTTGGGGAGCCACTTTATTCTTGCCGATGACGCCGGCAGCTTCGCGCAGATCTTCGATTCTTGCGTTGGTACACGAACCAATAAAGACAGTGTTGACCTCCACATCTTGGATCGCCTGACCAGGCTTGAGTCCCATATATGTTTGCGCTCTCTTTTCTCCGTCATCCTTTGGCTCGGGAATAACGCCATCGATATCAATCGTCATTGCAGGAGTAGTTCCCCAACTGACCTGAGGCTTGAGATGAGAAACATTGAGCGATTCTGAACTGTCAAATTGCGCACCAGGTTCGGTCGCAAGCGACAAAGCGTAATTTTCGAGTTCATCAAATTGAGCACCAGTTGGAGCAAATTGCCGATGGCCAGTCGCAACGTAATCAAGAGTTGTCCGATCAGGGGCGATCATTCCCGCCCTAGCTCCCATTTCTATGCTCATATTGCAAATGGTCATTCTGCCCGACATCGGCAAAGACGTAATGGCTTCACCCCGATATTCCACAACGAAACCCGTGCCACCACCAGCCCCTAACTTCGCGATGATAGCCAAAATGATGTCTTTGGCCGATACGCGATCCATCAAATTGCCAGTGGCTTCGATAGAAAGTGTCTTTGGCTTGCGCGTTTGCCTTAAAGTTTGAGTAGCCAAAACATGTTCAACCTCTGTTGTGCCGATTCCAAATGCGAGGGCACCAAAGGCTCCATGGGTTGAGGTATGGCTGTCTCCACACACGATGGTTAGGCCAGGTAGCGTAATTCCAAGCTGTGGACCGATAATGTGTACAATTCCTTGTCGAGGGTCATCATAGCCAAAAAGGGGAACCCCAAATTCTCGACAGTTCTTTTCGAGTGCGGACAGTTGCTTTCCACTCAGCGACGTTTCGTCGATGGGTCTGCCATCGGTGGGGACATTATGATCAACAGTTGCAAATGTTAGATCTGGGCGCCTAACCTTGCGACCTGCCTCGCGCAATCCATCGAAAGCTTGTGGCGATGTGACTTCGTGAACCAAGTGCCGATCGATGTAGATGAGTGCCCCTCCTCCAGGAAGATCCGCGACCTTATGGGCATCCCAGACTTTTTCGAAAAGCGTTTTTGGCATTATCTTCCTATTGTGAATCGGAAATTGTTGCCGATATGACCTATAGGACTTACTTAGCCCTTGTCGCAGACTCATATAAAGTCGGTACAATGCTAAATCGGTCTGGGGAGTTGCCCGAGTGGCCAATGGGAACAGACTGTAAATCTGTCGGCGAACGCCTTCACAGGTTCGAATCCTGTACTCCCCACCAGATCAGGCCTTTGTAGCTCAGAGGTAGAGCATTCCCTTGGTAAGGGAAAGGTCACGAGTTCAATTCTCGTCAAAGGCTCCAGTTTGTTTTCGCTGGACAGTCAGAAAATCTTGGCGAACACCGTAGCACGAGATTTGGATGTCGGTTTACATGAAACCATGAAAGTCAACTCGAGCACCTTTTGAGAAGTTCCTAGTCACTAATAGAGTATCAATGGCCTTGCGACCTTGTCCTCGAGATCGCAGAGAACCTACCTTGACTTTACTCTTTCCCAGAAAAACAAGTTCTGATCACATTCCCCACTTGGCTCTTTCTGTGAGGCCAGGCCAAGAATCGGTTCGGAAAGGCGATGCTGGCAATCCCGCTCGATTAAAGAGATTAGGAGCTGGGGCTGTACTCCAACCCATGCGCACGGCAACGGGATTGTTAACCCCACTGGCTCGAACGATGACTTTGTCTCCCACAATTGTGGCGACAGCGGATACAAATTTTTGATCTTGGCCGGCAATTTCAAATTCTCGAAGAGGTTGTCCATCCGAACTTAATCCCGCGTTGTGTGTGAAGGTGAGCTCAATGCTATCGCCGACCTTCTGCATCGAATGGTAAATTGGCCCTGAGAATTCGATTCCTTTCTGCCCGTAATCGTTTGCAAGAGACCAAAGAGCCAGCCTGTGAGCCGGGGTTCGTTTGTCCACCGGGTGGATGTCATCGAGATTTCCTGTCGCATCAGTGACAATAACCACCCCCGTCTTCTTGAGCCTTAGTGCTGCATTCTGAGACTCTCTAAGTTCTGCGGCCGCTGCACTCCCATATCCTCGGAAAGGTGCAATCTGGACAAAATAGAAAGGAAAAGTCTGCTTCCAAGCTCTTCGCCAATCTGAGATCATGGCCGGGAACAAGGTGGCATATTGCTTCGCACGACCCACATTTGCTTCACCTTGATACCAAATCGCGCCCTTAATTGGAAACTTAATGATGGGATGGATCATTCCGTTATAAAGGAGAGAGTTTGAGGCTGAATTCATCTGTGGTCGAGCTGGAACATCTTTGCTGGAAGGCCCGATTTTGTATTCAAAATTTGTGAGTTGAACTTGTGTTCCTTCACAAGTGGCACGGATCACCTTTGGATCTTCACTCCATCCCCCTTCCGCAACAAAATCCCAAACCCTGATAACCACAGTATTGGCACCTGCTTTAACGATGCCTGTTGGCAAATCATAGCGCCTATTCACGTTGTAGCCATCTGTGGCACCAATCCTTGTGCCGTTGACCCATGTGATCTCGTCATCATCAACCATTCCAAGGTTCAACTCAACTTTCTGACCGGCCCAATTTGCAGGAGCATTAAAAGTCGCCCGGTACCACACAGCACCATCAAAATTTTTCAACTTTTCGTCTTGGCTCCAAAGAAGCGTATTTGCTTGTTGCCAGCCCGAAGATCCACCTGTAGTCCAATTCTTAAAGCCTTCATCCTGCGACTCAACTGTTTGTTGCCAATCCGAAAGTTGCGCATCATATAATGCCTGCTTGCTGGCTCGAGCTTTGATCGCTTGAGCGAAATCTGGAAGTTTTAGGAGCGATGGTTGGCTTGTCCAAAGCTCAGCTTCTGTTCCGCCCCAAGTTGAATCGATAAGCCCCATTGGAATGCCCGTTTTTTGAGTGAGTTCCTTCCCAAACAGGTATCCAACTGCTGAAAAATTGCGAACTGAATCTGGTGAACAAGTCATCCAAGTACCGTTGCAATCGGTTTGAGGTGTTGGGCTCATGACATTTTGAACCTGAAAGAGACGAATTTTTGGCTGAGTTGCGGCTGAAATGTCTTCATTGGCATGGTTTGTCGCGCTCATCGGCCACTCCATGTTCGATTGGCCACTGCATACCCAAACATCGCCAAAAATGATGTCGTTGAGTATGATTTTGCTCGATCCTTCAATGGTCATTTCATGAGCCTGGACATCGAGCGAAGTCTTGACCGAAACCATCCAAGTGCCGTTTTTGTCTGCAAGAGTTGTTGAGCTCTCAGAGTTCCAACTCGATGTGACTTTAACTTTTTGGCCAGGCTTGTCCCATCCCCAAATTTTTGCGGTACCACCTCGCTGCAACATCATGTGGTCGCTAATGATGTGCGGAAGTCTTAATTGTGAGTTTTGTACGAGGTGGAGAGCGAGGCTGAAGCCAAGGAACATAACAAAATTATGATTGACTACTCTCAAAAAAAGAAACGAGCCAGCTTTCGCTAGCTCGTCTCAAATTTTGGATACCTTGAAGTTATTTGTTTCGTCGTCGTCGTGCAAGAGCAACAAGGCCTGCACCGAGAGCAACCATGCTGGCTGGTTCCGGTACTGGAGTTGTTTCGACTCTGAATGCACCATGGGTGTCAGTCGTGTAGCTCGGGGAGCCGTTGATTTCCAAGTAGTGGCCGCCTGAGTCTGTGGTTGACCAGTTCCAAGCGAGCCAAGCATCGCTTGCGGAAGTTGCAACGAGCCAATACATGCTACCAGCTGTAAGAACCGGACCACTTCCGACGCCAATAAAGGATGGTGTATAGGAAGAACCGAAAGCTCCCATTGAGGAAAGGCCATATGTTCCAAGAGCCGAACCGAGGGTTCCACCTGCATCGGAATAAAGTGTCACGGAACCAGCATTGGTACCTGTGACATATCCCATAGCAATTGTGATGCTCGAAAGATTGCCTGTCGTTGCGGATTTGAATTGCTCGCCTTGCACGAACTGTGTTCCAACTGCGCTACTCAAGCCAGAAATTGTCCAGCCGGTGCCTGTGTTGAACGTGTCTCCACTGTCGAAATTATTAAAAGCAACGTCCGCGTTAGCAAAAGCTGATGCGAGCAAAGACGAAGCTGCCAAGAACAAAATTTTATTCATTTTTTCGGATACCTCTCAAAAGAATGTGAGCATGAGCTCGAACGAACGAATGCTCCTGACCAAATTGTAACTCAAGATTCGTGCCAACTCATAAAAACAAGTATGTTTACTAGGGACACTTTTCTGTCCTTATCGAACTTTTCTTGTCCCAAGGTAGAACTTGTGATATGAGTCCCTATGTCATCGTAGCTCTTAAGTCGAATCCCAACTTACTGACTTTCATGCTCAATCAAGTTCAATCTTCACTTTGGCAAGTCCCGACTCATCCAAATCGATTTTCTCCTCGTGAGGTCGTTGCACATTTGTCTGATTGGGAGCCTATTCTTCTTGGTCGAATGAAAGCGGCACTTGACGACCCAGGTTGCACAATCCAAGCATTTGATGAAGGCCAACTGGCAATTGACAACCGATATTGCGATCTTGACGAAGTTGAATCGCTAAATCGTTTCAAAAAGCAGAGACAAGAGACTGTGGCTTGGCTAGAACAGCTTTCGAGCGAAGATCTTGCCAAGCATGTGATTCATCCAGAACGTGGGAATCTGACAATCGAGCAGATGGCAAGCATGATAGCCTGCCACGATATTTATCATCTCGACCAGTTGCGCGAAATAGCAGAATCCCAGTAATACACGTATTTTTTTGGTTTTTCAGCGTATCAATTAAATAGGGATGTAGCTCGATCAAAAAGTGAGAGCTAATTCTTAAGGAGATTCCTTTATTATGAAGTTCAACTTCTCTTTCATCATCATCTTTACTCTGCTCGCGGCCCTACTCACAGGTTGTGGTGGCTCCAGTGGCTCTGGATCATCCGGATTTGGTGCTGGAAAAGTCGCAGTTTATGCGACCGACAGCCTGGGGAGCAATGACCATGTGTGGGTTACGATCAAAAAAATTACGGCCAACTCTGGCTCGGGCTCTCAAACCTTGTTTGATGAACCGACCGGAAAAGTGGTTGATCTCGCAAGTTTGCGTGATTCAAGTGGCAAGAAATTTGGCTTTCTTTCCATGGCGACTCTCACCTCTCAAGATTCATCATCGGCAACAGTCACATTTGCAAAGGATCTCACGCTCGTTCCGACAGGATCGACGACGGGAGTTCCAAAACAATTTGCGGATCAATTCGATAATGTATCAGGCGATAGTGTTGTGACATTTGGGTTCAAAAACTCAAGAAAATTGGGCCAAGGTGACCCGATTTTGGTCATTGACTTCGACCTTGCAAAATGGAACGAGGTTGCTGGAAAAATTGTGCCAGTCATATCTGAAAGTGACGAATCTGGTCTTGAAGATTCCGATCGACACATTGAAGAAGATGTCCATGGGACAGTCGGTGCCCTTGCTGGAATTTCCCCCAACTTTACGTTTAGTTTGACTCTAAGAAGTGGAACGAAAATCCAAGTTCAGACAGATTCGAACACGGCCTTTTTGAATCGTAGCGGAGCTGCAAATCCTGCTCTTGCAAATGGAAAAAAGGTTGAAGTTCACGGAAAAGTTTCCGCAACATCCGGAGTTTTGGCAGCGACCATTGTCAAAATCGAAGACGAAGGCGATCATCATGGTGCCGAAGTCAAAGGTGCAGTCACAAACATCGAAGCAACTGCTGGAACATTTGATATCGCTGCCTCTGAAGTCAGCGGATTTGTTCCTGGTGCAGCCGTGATTCATGTCTCAACAGATTCAAATACAATCTTTCGGTCTCATAACGGCGTTGTTATGACCAAAGACGAATTCTTCACCGCCTTGGCAACTGCCAATTTTGCAGAAGTTGAAGGAGTCTATGATTCTGGAACTAACACAATGTTGGCGGCAAAGTTGCGGATCGAAGATTCTGGATCCGGCGGTGGCGGCGGAGGTGGTGGAGATCACCACGAAGCAGAAGCAAAAGGGTCAACTACAGAACTCAATGCAGACGCAGGCACTTTCAAATTGACCTTGACATCTTGGGAAGGATTCGCTTCGCAGGCTGGAGCTGTCGTTGACGTCACGACAAACGGAACGACGGTGTTCAAAGACAAAACAGGAACAGTGATCACGAAGCAAGCATTTTTCGATGCCATTGCTTCTACAGGTCATGCAGAAGTGAAGGGAGATTTCAGCTCCGGAACAATCACTGCAGTTCGTTGCAAAGTAGAAGACTAATCCATAAACAATGTCTCGTAAAATCGTGACTCGCCTTCTGGTGGGTCACGATTTGTTTTTCGAAGTCTCACAGGTAGATTGTGATGGTGCTCAAGCCAAAAGCCCTTGTGAAGGGAAGTCACATCCGCATCGTTTCTCCATCATCGCCTACAAACCCAGAATCGATCGCTAACGGAATAAAGTTGTTAGAGGATCAAGGTTATCTTATTAGTCTTGGCGATCATGTTTTTGACAGCGACGGCTACCTGGCGGGTGCAGATCGGGATCGTGCCAAGGATCTTATGGACGCTTTTTGCGATTCTTCGGTCGACGCTATTCTTTGTTCAAGAGGAGGATATGGGTGTGTTCGGCTGTTGCCACATCTTGATTTGGATGCCATGGCAAACTCCCGAAAAATGTTTGTGGGATTCAGTGATATCACGACTCTTCATTTGGCATTGAACCGTCGCGGGCTTGTGACATTTTATGCCCCAATGCTTCTCTCGCTTTCGGTCTTGCGCGAGGCTTGGGTCGTTGATTCTTGGCACAAAA
The DNA here is from genome assembly GCA_964583465.1 of uncultured Fimbriimonadaceae bacterium. Classification (GTDB taxonomy): domain Bacteria; phylum Armatimonadota; class Fimbriimonadia; order Fimbriimonadales; family Fimbriimonadaceae; genus JAEURO01. Next base: position 230,486 of record CAZOVP010000001.1, read on the forward strand.
TGTTTCGCGGAGAAGATCCCATCGTCTCGGAGTCTCCAGCCGGGGAATGCCTTGTTTCTGGTGTTGCAGAAGGGGTGCTGACAGGAGGGTGTTTGTGCTTACTCACAGATAGTTTATCGACTCCTGAGTCCTTAAATTGCGAGGGCAAAGTCGTCTTGATTGAAGACGTCGATGAACACCCCCACAGGGTAGATGCCATGCTTTCGCATCTGACTCAATCTCAAACGATTCAAAAAGCAGCAGCTATCGTCGTCGGCGAAATGACAGCGACCGACGAAAAGCCCGACCCTAAGATAGGCGCTTGGCCATGGCGAAGAATTGTTGAGGACCGATTGGGCCATCTAAACGTCCCTACAATTGTGAATTTTCCATTTGGACACATGAAGACTATGATGTCTTTACCCCTTGGTGTTAGGGTTCGTTGTGATGCCAATGCCGGCAGACTATCGCTGTTAGAAAATCCATGCGCTTGATTCTTTTATTTTTGTTGCTCGTTCCAATCTCGGCTTTTGGTCAAGTCTGGGAAAAATCGCTGGCACCTGGAATTGTTTATAGGATGGAGGTCGACAATACAACGCCTCGGGTTATTCACGCGATCCGATTTGCTAGGGACTGTGCTCAGGTCATTTCTCAGCCGGCTCTTTCACAAGGCACAGTGTTTGCCACAGATGACGAACGAAAAGGACGCTCCGCTCTGAGCAAATTGGTGATGGAAAATCGAGCTCTCGTGGGGATCAATGGAGATTATTTCCCGTGGACAGGAGATCCACTAGGAGCAATGGTTTCGAACGGAGAACTCATCAGTCGCCCATTCCCAGGTAGATCTGTCTTTGCTTGGGGAGATCGTTTTGCAGAGGTCACTCGGCTTAAATGGACTGCTAGTTTCACGGCACCAATGCACGACCCGATCAAGATTGATGGATTCAACGAAACTTGCGCCAAAGATCTTGTCGTGTTGAACACAGGTAAGGGCGGGTACGCGCTATCAGAACAAAAGAGTCGCCATATTATTTGCGAAAGTCTAGATCCTATCGGTCCTAACTGCACGATCAAAGGAAAGGTTCTTGCGACCTTAACGGACGAAACGCGCACCCCAATCGGGAAGCAACAGTTTGTAATTGCTGGGACCGGAAAATCAATAGAAAAACTCCAGTTTGTGGCCAAAGGCGACGAGATCACGATTAAAATGAAGACCGAGGGATTGGATTGGACCAAGGCTAAGAATGTCATTGGTGGTGGTCCAATAATTGTGGACAGAAGTAAGCCCATTCAAGCCTGGGACGCCGAGGATTTTAACTCGGAATTTGCTTCTAAAAGACATCCGCGAACAGCTATCGGTTACACAATCAATGGAGATATTTGGCTCGTTGAAGTCGAAGGTCGGCAGTCGCTTAGCGCAGGAGCAACGATTGACGAACTATCCTCCATTATGGTTCGATACGATTGTGTTCAAGCTCTAAATCTCGATGGTGGAGGGAGTAGCGAAATTGCCATGGGCGGATTTGTTGTGAACCGCCCGAGTGATGGAGCCGAGAGACCAATTGCCAATGCCATTTTGCTCTTTGGGAGCCTTCCAGAATTGACAGAATCCGAATTTGTTATTAAGGGGAAACCAAAACTCGAAGTGGGTTCGGCCACAGATTACAAAATTTTGGACTCATCGGGTCATGTTGTGCCATCGAGCCAAGTGATTTGGTCGGCTTCGGGAGATGCATGGGTGGATCAAGGTGGCCGAGTTCGGGCGATCCAAGCAGGAAAAGCAACGATCAGTGCTTGGGTCAAAGGCAATGTTTCGACCGTAACTGTTTCAATAGAAGCCCCAAAGCCCCCTGATATCAAAAGGTAAGGTCCTGAATATGCTTGGTATTGCAACTTTGATGGGTTGCTTTCAAGTATTTGGAATTTGCCTATGTTTATGTCATCCTTAGCCCTCGCCTTTTTGGGGCAAACAACTGGAGCAGATATGAAGCTCCTTCGGTATCCCGCGGTCTCGGGCCAAACAATTGCTTTTTGTTATGGTGGAGACATTTGGACAGCCAATCTTTCGGGCGGCGTTGCCCGCCGAATGACGTCAAGTGCTGGTTCCGAATCTTGGCCCCGATTCTCTCCTGATGGAAAATGGATTGCTTTTTCGGGTCAATACGACTCTGCTATCACATCTGTGTATGTCATGCCCGCTGAAGGTGGCGCTCCCAAGCGGCTGACTTATGAATCGGCACCGTGTAATGTCACCGGATGGACTCCAGACGGAAAAGTCATGTATGCCTCGAGCTATGGAGCTACATTTACTGCGCGACTGTGGGAAGTAAGCCCAGATGGTGGCATGCCCATCCGCACACCTCTTACGGAATACGCAAACGGAACGTTTTCGGCCGATGGCCGCGTGCTTGCCTATAACCGCACAAACTCTTATAACTTCAACTGGAGACGATATCGCGGAGGAACCCAAGGTCGAGTCTGCTTTTTTGACTTTCAGGACAACAAATATTGGGAAGTCCCTTCAAATCGAGAACAAAGTTATTGGCCCATGTTTGTGGGTAACAAGGTGTATTACATTTCGGATCGAAACTCTAGCGATTTGAATATTTACAGCTATGATACGAACAAGAAGTCGATTGCGCAATTGACGACTTTTGATGATGGCGATATCAAGAACGCAAGTTCTGATAGCAAAACAATAGTTTTTGAGCGCAATGCATCACTTTATGCCTTTGATATCGAATCGGGCCAAACAAAGCCAATCTTGGTCAAGATCCCAACGGACGATATCATGGCGCGGTCAAGATATCGAAAATTTGGCGACAGCGTTTCTAATTTCGATATCTCGCCTTCTGGCAAGAGGCTCGTTGTCGAAGCAAGAGGCGAACTCTATTCTGTTCCAGCCAAGAATGGCGACACACGAAACTTGACAAACACTTCACGTGCACGCGAGCGCCAGCCGCAGTGGTCTTATGATGGTCAAACGATTTACTTCATGAGTGATCGATCGGGTGAGGCGAGAATCTATTCTGTGCCACAAATGGGTGGTGATGCAACCGAACTTAAAACCCCTAAAGGGCAGTTAATTCAGGGCTTTACTTTTTCGCCAGACGGCAAAAAGATCAGTTATGCGACAGTGGATGGATCCCTCTATGTTTTCGACCTGGCCACGAATCAGGCCGATCTCATTTATAGCGACCCGGACGGTGGCATCAACTTCGATTGGTCGCCTGATGGTCAATGGATCGCTTTCACAAAGACGGGAAGCAACCTCTTGCAAAGCGTGAACCTTTATAACCTCAAGGACAAAACGTCCACTCAGGTTACTGAAGGTTATTACAGCGATGGCGCCGTTTCTTTTGATCTCAACGGAAAGTATCTTTACGTTGTATCAAGTCGAACATTTGGTTTCAACCAAGGTGCGTTCGAAATTGGAATGTTCCAAGACAATGTTCAGCGTGTTTATGCCATAGCTCTTTCAAAGGACTTGGGTAATCCTCTCTTGCCATCTCCAGACGAAGAACCTTTGAAATCTGAAGGCGGTAAAGGAGAAGAAAAGAAACCTGAAGACAAAGGCACAAAGATCGATCTTGACGGTCTAGACAAACGAATGATTGCCTTGCCTTGGGCTCCAGGTTCTTATGGTTTTCTTTTGGGTGTTGAAGATGGTGTCCTCACAGTTGTGGATGGCATGTTGACCAAATTCGATATGAATAGTCGAACATCTCAACCGATCATTCAAGTTGGCGGGCCACTGGCATTCAACCAGAAACGCACAAAGTTTGCATATTCAACTGGTGGTGTTGTGGGAATTTCTGACCTCAGACCAGGGGTCGAGGTTGGAACTGGAAAAGTCAACTTGGCTGATATCGCAACGACTTGGACGCCTCGTGATGAATGGACACAAATCTATTGGGAATCGTGGCGATACTATCGGGATCACTATTACGACAAAAACATGCTCGGGTTGGATTGGAAAGCCATCGGTGATAAATATGCCGCATTGCTGCCTTATTGTTCTTCTCGCAGCGACCTCACCTATCTTCTCGGTCTGATGATTGGTGAAACTGGAACAGGCCATTCTTACACCCAACCCGGTGAAACCGGATTCCAGGCCCCGGCTCTTATTGCGGGTCAATTAGGTGCAGATTATGATGTCGTTGGAACGCACATTCGATTCAAAAAGATCTATCGAGGCTTGAACTTTGAAGCGAGTCGTCGTGGACCATTAGGAGCTCTTGGGGTCAATGTCAACGAAGGCGACTATCTCTTAGCGATCAATGGGAAGCCAGTGACTTCGTCTGGAAGTGTGAGTGAACTTCTCATCGACAAAGCCGAAAAGAATGTGACGCTAACGGTGAACTCTCAGCCTAATATGATTGGTTCTCGCCAGGTTGTTGTCAGGCCTATTGCTAATGAGCAAGAACTTCGATACATTGAATGGGTCGAAGCAAATCGAGCTTATGTCAAGAAGATAAGTGGTGGGAAAATCGGCTACATGCACGTCCCCAACACGAACGTGCAAGGCATTATTGAATTTATTAAAGGATATTATTCAAATAGTGGAGCCGAAGCTTTCATCATCGATGAGCGCTACAACGGTGGAGGATTCATTCCTACGTTCTTTATTGAGTATCTCAAACGATCTCCGCAATCGGTCTTTAAACCACGATATGGCCGAGACGTCGATCTCGAACAATCAACTCTGCAAGGACCAAAATGCATGCTCATCAATGAATATGCAGGTTCTGGCGGAGACATGTTCCCGTGGCTCTTTAAAGAAAACAAATTGGGACCACTCATCGGAACTCGAACTTGGGGCGGACTTGTGGGCATCAACGGATTTTCGAATGCCGTTGATGGAGGTGGGATCACATCTCCAGCGTTTGGAATCTATGATCGAAAGCGAGGCGAGTGGATTGCAGAAAACAAAGGCGTCGATCCCGATATCACGGTTGACGCTCGCCCAGACCTAGTGGCTTCGGGCAAAGATCCAGTTTTGGATAAGGCCATTGAAGTGATGACAGAGGAGCTTAAGAAAGTTAAAAGCAGTCACCCAGTGCCTGATTTTCCAAAGGTCAAAAAGGGCTAATATCGTATCAGTTCTCCCGAAGTATTCATTCGGGAGAACTTTCTTTTTTATCATGGCCCTGCACCTCCTCAATTCAGTAGATGAAGAACTTGATCTACTTTTTTCTTCGTTGCCTTAAGAGTGCGTCCCCAAAAAAACATTCATTGTTAGGGATCAGCGACCTTACTTTTGTTCCACCTAAATACCAAAATACAAAACCCAGCAATCCAAAGGCCAATGAGTACGCTTGCTCGTTGGGCCATTGTGTCAGGAAACTGAGTCACATATATGACTGAAACAATTATCATCGCAATCAAGGAGTAAAAGACGCTCGCTCGGCGGTTTTCAGACCTGGACCAGTTTGTTGAGCCCCAGGCTCTCCCGAAGCTTGCAATGAAGAGAAAGAGAACAGCGACAACAATATGGCTCAAGGGCCGATCCCCCACACAAAATCAGTTCCCCATCCAATATCCACAATAGAGCCTCCCCAAATTGATTCTCCAAGCATTTTTAAGATTTTCTTGCTCCGATTTTGAACATACATCAATGCTGATTCGAGTTGGTTTACTAGCAGAGTTGCATCAAGCCCATCTGGTGCAAACACATTGACAGCAGATATGGTTCCATAACCATCGGTTTCTAGAACGGCATTCCTGCGGTCATAGAAATATGGTGCATATGTACGCCGTACTCGACGAGCACTTTGACATTGTCTGAAACAAAAAGACTCAATTTGTTCCGAGCTTTGGCCTTAGGGATGTGAAATCTGTTCACAAGGAACGACCGTTCGATCGAGGCCAGGGCTCGTTGCCATTCTAATACCTAATCGCGCGAGATCAATCGCTCCGGTTGTATACCTGCGTCTCGCGCATACTTCGCCGGTAGATTTGTAACACAACGGATGTTTGGAGCGATCGTAGGCCCGATTCTTTATGACCTTGAAAAGTTCCTCTGGGCTCTTTAGTCCGGGCAATGTGTCTTTTGATCGTATGCTGATTATGGTTTCATTCAGGAAATCGTTTGAATAGACACAAGGCATTAAGATGTCGGCAAATCCGTGGATGGTCGGTTTGCTTTCGTAGTCCTTCAACTCGACTTTTCGGTCAAGTGGGTCGCTTCTCACAAATGCAATCGAATATTTGCTCAATTGAATTGAGGAACTAAGATTGCAAAAGTTAATCTCCTCCATTTCACGCGCTCCACGTAATTTTCCAAACCCGAAGAGCGGAGTCACTTCCGCAACGTGTGCCAGGAGTTCAAAAAGCTCCTGCAAAGTCATAAATATGTAGATAGAATTTGAACTCAAAGCTTTTCCTTAATCATACGGTATCCAAATCACACTCCCATCATGAGCCTAATCGCCGCCGGCACGCCATCTGACGGATAGCAGACACCATTTATCGTTGGGCTTTTAAGTCCTTCTAACAGCGGTCTTGGCCATTAAACATTCCATTCACCGCTCGTAACTCAGGTGTACTTGATCTTTGGTTTTGGAATATTGAAATTGATTCAATTAACTATTTGGCCAACTTCCACAAACAGCGCATTTGTCAGCCTATGTCGCTGAATGTGTTCCTTCAAATTTTCGCGAACAATGAGCAATCCAGTATCTGTAGTAAATGCGCTTAAGTCACCGATCATTTCCTTCGGCACCAATAATCCTTCACTAGGTTGCCTCTCTTTCCACGGCCGTATGACGAACTCTTTTGTGCCTTCAGAGTCCACTACTACTTCTTCTCTCGCGGCCGTTTCGATCCCTGTCAATCGTGCAAAATAACGGCCACACAGATTGCAAGAGTTTACACGCTCGAATGTCGATGGCGTCTCATGTACATTTATCGTCCTAGTGAAGCGAACCTCCTCGATGTCAGTGCTCGGCCACTTTTGCAAACGACCGTTGAAACTAGTTGGCCAGCGCTTACTCAAATCTGCCAGCTGAGAAATGCTTTCTAGATCTCCAGGGTTGCATGTGATTACCTCCCAATTCTCGATTCCAATGAACAAACTTGAAAGCTCAATTGCGATCTGCTTTCTTGCCACGACGAAGGTATTAAGAGCGAAACCAAAGTCCTGAAGATGGCCCTCCAACAGACCAACTACGGCTGGTTTGACTCGCTTTCTCTCAGTACTCCAACAACTTGTACACTTCCTGTCACCAAACCCTTCAAAATGAAGAATGGGTTCGACACGACAATCGAACTTCGCTGCAATCTCGGCTTCCGAAACTCTCTTTTCTGCGACAGTAGAGCGAAAAAACCCCACCGGACTCCGGAGTTGAAAGAGACGTTCCATCAAACGGGTTCTCGTCGGACATTAACTCGTCGACTTTTTGGATGATTTCTAACCCCCAGAATCTGCATATGAATCAAACGAGTCATCCACCTTTACCCCGTAGTCCAATTCCGTCCAACCATTCCATGATATCGTCGATGTCTTGCGGGCCAATGTCTCCAGGAGTAATGATATCGCTAACTGTATTCCCGGTCGATAAGTGAAAGAGTGTTCCAACAGGTTTTATTGACTGCGAGTGCCCATAGAATAAAACATCCGTACCATCGTCCGCATCAATCAATGCCCGAAGTACTCCTGCCCGCCCCTTTTTTGATGCATCTAAGTCACCAAGTCCCATAGGATAAATTGTAGGCAAAATAGATCCCCCGAACACGTCAGGATTCTTGAGATCACCTATTATTTTGATGTAATCAGTTCCCCAGCAATCCATCGCCCCTACCGGCCCGGATTCGCAATACCCATAAAGGTTGACCCCGCCGGAATAGCTTATAGGATCACGTGTGAGCCACATTGACAGCCTCCACAGATACGGTCGCACTTGCATCTTGTAAGGCATTCCCACGGTCAGAATAATTGTAAGCCCTGGTTCGAGAAGTTTCTGAGAAGGTTGTGGGAGTAAATAGAGGCCAGAATTCAATCAGAAGGATTCAGGATGAAAGTCACCCAACTCAAACCCGAATGTGTTGTTGAGAGCTTATGTCGATCCCAAACGTCCGACAACGGAATACTATCCGATGAGTTCTTCACAGCCCATAAATAGACGGCAATCAAAGACAATGTATCAGAGAATGTTTCCTGAGCAAACAGGGAATTAACAGTTTGTTCGTCTATTTCGGGCATAGCTGCCCCATGAAGGAAATAGTTGATCAGCACTTCAATGGGTTCGTTAGTATTAGCATTGTCAGCCGCTAACCTGCCTGCTAAGGATTTCTCGAGAATGTTTTTGCATTGACGATCAAATGCTGACTGAGGCAGCCAATCTCCAACTATTGCTTCAACTTCGAGCGGCAAGGCCAAGCACTTCGAAACATAATAAAGTAGCAGAATCCTCGGTAGTCTAGGATTTATTGACACCCACTTTTTGAGAATTTTTTGGGCCTCTTCCAACTTATGAAAGGATAACAAAATTTCAGTCAGAGCGACAGTAACAAATTCTTCGTGAAATTCCGCTTCAACGATACCCCTTGCCACTGCATTTCTAAGGGAACTGGCCTCTGGAGCCATCATTGACTTGAACAACCTCAGGCCCCATTTTGATTGCATTATTTCAGGTGAAACTTTTCCAACAGTTTGTTCAACTATCAAGTAGTCACCTAATGCAACTGCGGAAGTACATACCGTCGCAAATGCAGATCTAGATATTAACTGAGGGCCGGCCAATCTGAATTGTGATATGCAATCAGCATGCCGTTCTAATTTTGTCAGCGAGGCCAGTAAGTATGAGAAAAATCGAGGTGCATGCCCTGGGAACTTTGAGATTAATTGATCGCAAAGACTGACCACCTTATCAAACGAACCTTGAGAATAAAGCGCTTGGACTTCCTCTAGTGCATCGAGTGCGTCATGATTGCTATGAGGTGTGTTCATACTCAATACTTCTGATCGCCAGGAGTCCATCCGAAATTTGGATCGTCGGCATCAAGAAATGCACTTGCAATCGCCTTTTTGGTTTTGATGGCATACGGAAGTATTGATCCAAGGCCGGAGGAGAGCGCTCCTAATCCTGCAGCAATGACACAAATTCCCGAAATGCCACCTCCGCTTCCATATCCCCAGCGGGCGTTGTAGCGGAAACAATCTCCACTAGTTGGTGCATTGAAATTCAGCCCATAAGCATCATAGCAAGCTCCTGCTTGAACTGTGCCACTCGCATTCGTCCTTGTCACAACATTCCCCTGAGCATCAAGTCTATATGATTTAGATGTCAAGTTATGGCTTGACGGTTCTCGGCCCGACTCTTATGATAGAGATTTCTTCGTCTTTGACTTTGCCATCTGCCACCATTTTGTCAGTGATAAGGATGTGTCCAATTTTCTCGCCTTTTTCATTCCAAACGAAATAATCGTAGTCATTGTGCATGGATTTTGCTACGCCTATTTTGGTGAAGCCTGAGGCAGACAAATGATATTGCATGAACGATTTTGATCTGGCAAGGATGACATCATATTCATAGTCACTCACTAAGATAAGATTTTGTCCCTTTGAGCACCCTTGAGGGGCCAAAAGCAATAACATAAAGATCAATAGAAGTGAAAAACGTATCATCCTTGTCGCTCATTTTCTTAATGTATTTCGATTTATTCGAATAAGTGACAATTTCTCGTCGGGGATCTTCGCCTTGTTGAGGTCATTGTCTGTTAACGTAAGCCTTCCTAAATTCATACCATGATCATCGAAAACTTGAAATGAACATCCAGTTCCAATTGGTTTGCTAATTAAGAAGGTCGCGAATGCCATGCCATTAACGTGTAACTGCCAAGAGTCATTCTCCGTATTTAACAGGACGCCACTGGAAAAATCATTCACGAGTAGAACCTTTTGGCCTTCTGAACAACCTGAACATAAAGCGAGCAAAAGGCTAGCCAAAATCACTTTCTGATATTTCAACTCAATGCCCTCCGAAAGCGCGAATCCAAGTTTGTGGGTTGTTGAGATCAGCCCCCCAAATGTATGGACCTTTATCAAAAGTATTTGGTATTCCTGAATTGTGGTCGGCCATCACTTCAAGCGGATTTCCATCATGTGAATCTCCACGCAACCCACCAATAATAGCTCCAAATCCATATATGAAAAGGAACTCATCCCCCAAGCACTCCCACTGCTTTTTGTGAACATTCTCGTGCCTCTCCCAAGGGAGCCCCTTGTACTTCGCTCCGGCAGGATAGATGGTCACATCGCCAAGAGTCACGGCATTTCCTCCGAAGGTCCACTTGTGAAGAACGTTGCCATAGCGATTTCCATCATCCAGTTGCTTGCCCCCAAAAAGGAATTCGAGAACCTTGTTGGTCCATGATAGCCCGGATATGTCAACTCTACCAACCGGCCCACTGTCGCAATACCCATACAAATTTACTCCACCGTTGTAGCTAATAGGATCCCTGTTGATCCACGGTGACAGCAGATATCGCTCCATGACATTTTAGTCTCAAAATGTCATTACTTGGAAAAGTCTGCTTCTTCCAATCGTGACCCATTCCAATACAAGACTCTTTTGACATTCTCGGCTTTAAGGACAAGTGAAGAGATGTCAAAGTAATGCTTTTCCGGAATTCTCATAAGTCCACTAAAAAATAGAGACGAGATCGTTTTCCTCCTGATAACAATTCCATCACTTTGGAAATCCAGGTCAAAAAACTCTGCCGGGCCAAGATGCGTAGGCTGTAAAGTGTCCAGCTCCAGTAAAAGTGAATTGTCACGGGAAAAGATGATCACTTTAGGTCTATTGCGCATTTGAGATGTCCTAACTCCAGTATTTAGACTAACAAATAGAACCCCAATTATCAAGCCCAAGACCAAAGCTATTATCACGAAATCAACTTTGACCAGCCTAATATTTGTGTTGTCACTTTCCATAAAGAGAATTTGCTAAATTAATGTCAAAGATTAAGTCGAGAGGCGAATCTACGAAATTGTAGCTCTTTATTAATCCGTTTCCGGTTCCTATTGGCCATATTTCACCCGTATTGTCCGACCAAATTAGCCGGGCATAATCAGTGCAATTACATTTCAAGAATAGATATGGAATCACAAAATCATCGGGAATACGAATTGCGTGATGAATTTTCCTTGTGCGACGAGCATAAAGCCAAGCATCAACGGCATCGGGGTCTGTGCCTCCTTTTCGGTGCTGATTACCGGCTCGTTCGCCTATTGTATTCTCATAAGTCGTCACTCGTCCGAGGCCGTCTTTTATCTCGATCCAGGAGTGACCAACCGCCCACGGCCCCCCATAAGCCGAACCAATTGTAATCTCGTTATCTAGCTGGGCGTTCACGAAGTAGATGACCAATGAATGAAAAAGTCTCCCTGACTCATCAATCCTACCAACCGGCCCGGATTCGCAGTACCCATACAAATTCACGCCCCCGGAATAGCTTATGGGATCTCTATTTATCCACCGCCCGGCCCCAGGATCGTAGAACCGATGCTGGCAAAGAGTCAAAGTAAGATCAGAATCGTAGTAGTAGCCCCACCTAGCGTTATAACGGAAGCAGTCTCCAGCCGTCGGTGCAGCAAAGTTGAGCCCATAGGCGTCGTAGCACATGCCACTGACCACCGTTCCCGAGGAGTTGCTTCGTGTCACCGTGTTGCCTTGCCAATCGAATTGGTAAAAACTCCAAGTGCTACCGTTCGTTCTAGCAATTGAGGTGGGTTGGCCGGTGCAGGCAGGCGGCAGTTACTGTTCCACTTCAGGGACAAGAATGGGCTAGTCTCTGTCTTATGGTTCGCAAATCATAGGTGAGTGAACAGTATTGATGGCTTTTGCGAAAGCCGTGCTTTCCATAATAGTGATCAAGCGTAGTCCAATCGATAATTGTTCTTCTTGCTCCTCGGCTTTGAAGCTGATTAAGTGCGAAGCCTAGCATTTGATCTCCGAGTCCTTGGCCCCTGAAATCCTTACTGATTCCTATGGGGCCGAGAGCCGCCCAATTTTCACCAAGTGCCAAGCTCCAGTGGGCACCAGAAATTTTTCTTTTACTGGTTTGGCATTGCGTCATCGCAAAGCCGTGGATTTTTCCCTCTCTTTCAAAGACAAAGACATCCCGCAAGTCTCCGTCTAGAGACACTTTTCTCATAACGTCATGTCGCCAGCGACCAGGAAATTCTCTTTGAAAAAATTCTTCTAGGCTCGCCAATGCAATTGATTCACAATCCTTGAATTTGCCGTCGTTTCGGTTCAGTTCGCATGGGGCTTCGTAACCCAGCAAGTCACGCTCAGTATCAAAATATGTTCCGCCAGGTTCAAACCCAAATTTTATGAGGACTTTGAGAAGATGGTCAAAAGCAAGTGGACAGCCGGGCAGGATGTGGTCGGGATCCATTCCAATCACAACAGTCTCAAACCCTGCGCCTTTGAGATTGTCCATGGTGGCCGATAGAGTGGCTGATGTCGGATTCAAAAGCGCGGTCAGGTGCGCCCTTTTTGGGTCTTGTCCAGAAAACCATCGCGGAGTGCCTGACTCTTTCACAAGAATGGCAGTTTCAGGTTCGAAGATCGAAAGTTCTGGCCGACTAAGTTCGCAATCAAAGAACGAAGATGTGAAAGATTCTGGAAGAATCGCATATTCTTTGGGATAAGAATTGTTCCAAATTTCAGCGAGTCTCGTAGACGAGATCAAGCGTGAGAAACCTCGTCGCCACCGCAAATATCAAATGCTGTTTCGATATCTTCAAGATCGCGTTGAGTGAGCCTCGCATCACGGAGGAGCAAACCTTCTAAAGTTGCGAACTCTAGAATTGATTCAATGGGATCCGTGTGTTGAGAAGGGAAGTGGGTGGGGTCTGCCACGGTGGTCCAAAGTCGACCGAGGTTTGGCCTGATTTCAGGGTAGTTCGCTTGAAATTGACTTCGAATTTCCAAATACCTTCGGCTCAAAATTGGGTTTGGGCCATAGCTCAGTGCTTCATGAACAAGGTCTCGAAATTCTTGTTGCACTACACGGATTTCTGAGAGCGTCATTGGGAATGCTCCACAAAATTCATTCGCAAGTCCCTCACAAGATTTTGCATTTGGCGTTTATCGTTTTCGTCAAGCTGCGGTTCGATGATTGCTGCAAGAGCCGTGGTCGCATCAATAGCGGCTTTGCATTGAGTGAGGTCTTTGTGGATTTTGCCAGTGGCCAGGTCGGGTTGGAGCCCCATTTTTTGCCAAGCAATTGCTGAAAGTTGCTCCATCATAACGGCGATGAATTGGTATGCATCAAGAGGAGTGGCTTCTTCAGACATATCTCCAATTTATTGGACGTCGCAAAGAAGGCTATGGCGTCGCAATATCTCGCTGAAACATGCTGTCCTTAATCTGAGTTTCGCGCAAGGGTTCGGTATGGCCATCGGCGAAAACACAAATGGCTTTTCCTGTGCTTGTCACTCGTTTTGCAGTTTCATCAACTTGGCGAGATTCAAAATGCCTGAAATCCATATTTGGGTTGCCGTTCCAACCGGAAGGTGAATCGATAAAACCAAAGTCATATTTGTTTCCATCTCCACCTTGCAACCAAGGCGCATTGAAAAATGCCGAGCTTGCAAACACAATGGTCTGAGATGGCGAGCCGATGGAGCTATGGTTGGAAGGAAACCAGCAATTCGGCCAATGTGAATAGTCTCCCGAAATCGTAAAATCGCTCCCAATGAACCCGTAGTTGTAGCCAAATCCGCTCATGTCGCCCAAATAGGGTCGAGCTTGATGCGAAGGATCGTTTTGAATTTTTCCGCCAAAGTAAGGGCCAACTATCCCTTGATCTCTGTCGAAATGTCGATTCCCCGCTTCTTTCCCAAACCAAGCCACAAGTTTTCCATCCGAATCTTGGTACATCGCCAGCGGATATGTGTCATCGGAATCTGTTGAATAGATAGAAGCAGAAGTGAAAATTTGCTTTGCAATCTTGCTTGCCACAGTCACATTCATCGCTCGCTTGGCAGCCGAAACAGCGGGAAGCATAATGGCCGCCAAGACCGCGATTATTGAAATGCTTGTAAGCAATTCGATCAATGTAAAACCTTTCGAATACTTTGAGCCTTCCATGACCCAATTTTCGGCAGTCTTTTCGCCGACATAATGCCAATTCTGCTAGGATTCAGCGAGAAAGACCAAGGGAAGCTCGTTGATCTTCAACGTCTTGAGCGCTCTCTTTGAGACCCTTGAAAAGTTCGCGACATGCCAAAATGGGATCGCCTGTTATGGGCCAAATCAGCAAATCCTGGCTCATATATGATTTAGGATATTTTTTTGTGAGGACGCTGAAAACGCGTGGCGACATCGTCGTATCTTCACTAAATGTCACAACCAACCGACCGCCTTTACCTTCGATTTTGCTGATGCCAAATTCTGGACATTGCAAGCGAAGGTGCATGATCCCAAAAGCAGCTTTAACTTCCAACGGGAGTCTGCCGAAGCGGTCTTCGATTTCGCTAGATAACGAGACCAAGGTTTTGGGGTCTCGCGTAGACATCATTTCTTTGTAATAAAAGAGACGTTGGCTCTCGTTGGGGACATATTCTGCCGGAATATGGGCCGTAACTGGAATTTCGACACTGGGCAATGATTCGAGTCCGGCCAATGGATCAACCATTCGAGAAGGAGTTTGCCCATCAGCAAAAGTTTTGAGAAAACCAATTTCGCTTTCGATGAGCTGGGTGTATAGGTCGAACCCTACAGCTTGGATTTGGCCACTCTGTTTGGCACCTAGGAGGTTGCCAGCCCCACGGATTTGGAGATCACGAAAGGCCACCGAATAGCCGCTCCCCAAATGGCTGAAATCTTGAAGCGCTTGTAGCCGGTTCTGAGCATTTTCGGTGAGTGTTTTAGAACCACTATAAAGAAAATAGGCATAGGCCTGACGGTCGCTTCGCCCAACCCGTCCCCGGAGCTGATAAAGTTGTGAAAGCCCAAACCGATCTGCATTTTCGATGACGAGGGTATTCGCATTTGGAATGTCCAAACCGTTTTCAACAATAGTTGTGGAAACCAGAATGTCGATTTCGCCTTTAATGAATCCGACCATGACAGGCTCAATCTCTTTTTCTGACATTTGCCCATGACCGACTGCAACTCTTGCATTGGGAACCAGCTTCCTAATCTTTTCGGCTACGTGGTAGATGCTATCAACCCGGTTGTAAACGTAATAGACTTGTCCACCTCTGGCGAGCTCTCTAAGCAAGGCTTCTCGAATCACCTCAGAGCTAAAAGGGCGCACAAAAGTTCTGATGGGAAGCCGACCCGGCGGGGGATCGGTAATGAGCGACATTTGTCGAATGTGCATAAGAGCCATGCTTAAGGTTCTGGGGATTGGAGTAGCAGATAAGGTCAAAACATCCACGTTGACCCGGAGTGACTTTAAGGCCTCTTTGTGCTTAACACCAAACTTTTGTTCTTCATCAATAATGAGCAGCCCGAGATCGCAGAATTGAAGGTCATCACTCAAAAGGGCATGTGTCCCGACTAAAATGTCGATTTCTCCGTGCTTGAGTTTGCGTTTAATCAAGGATCGCTCGGCCGTTGTTCGGAACCGATTGATAAGCTCGATTTGGGTTGGAAACCCTGCAAGTCTCTCTTGGAAATTTCGAAAATGTTGTTCGCTTAGGATTGTCGTGGGACAAAGGACGGCTACCTGCTTCCCAGCCTGCGCCACTTTAAATGCTGCTCTAATCGCTACTTCCGTTTTTCCAAATCCAACATCTCCACAAATGAGTCGATCCATAGGATAATCCGCTGCAAGGTCTTCTTTCACATCGCAGATTGCGGTCATTTGGGAAGGCGTTTCGACCCAAGGAAACGTATGCTCCATTTCCGCTTGCCAAGGCGAATCTGGGCCATATCCAGATCGCTGAACTCTTTTGCGCTCGGCATATAGGCTTATGAGTTCGCGGGCGTATTCCCTTGCATCTTCTCTTGCACGGCTGACTGTTTTCTTCCATTCTGAACCTGTGAGCCGATTGACTTTCGGAGGAGCATCGTCGTGCGCCAAAAATTTTTGAATCCGATCAAGCTGATCTATCGGTACAAACAATCGATCTGGAGCTTGATATTCAATGTGAAGATATTCTTTTTCGATGCCCTCTTGAAGCCGTTTTACAAGTCCTTGAAAAACGCCGATTCCAAAATTGATATGAACAACGTAGTCGCCCGGTTTGAGATCGAGAATGTTTGTGACAGGCGATCCTTCACTAAATTTTCTCTGGGCAAGCTTCAACCTCGCGACCCCAAAGATTTCTTGATCTGTGATGAGACTCAACTTTTGATCCGGGAGTGCAAAACCGCCAGCAGAGTTGCCTTCGAGCATCGTAATTCCTGGCTCAAGACTTTGACTAAGGTCGTTGACAAAAATCTCAATTTGAGACAACATGGATTTTGCCCGGGAGGGCTGATCAGTGGCCAGTCCTATGACGAAGTCTTCCTCCTTCCAGCCACGAATCGCTTGCGCCAGTAAGGTCGGTTGTGCCCTAAAGCCCGCTAAAGACTGTGCGTTGATATTCTCACTGTTGACTCGTGGCACCCAAGACGGGCAAGAGTCATGTGTTAGAGCCAAAACTCTTTCAGCTTGTCCGAATTGTTCAACTGAGAGCACATAATCGTGGAGCGTTCCGTGCAACATTTCTCCGCGTTCAATTCTGTGAGTCAGGGCTTCCGCTAGCTCCTCTTCAGACCTTTTTGCCGAGATTTCCAAATCGTAAGGGTCGTCTAAGACGAGCCATCCTTGGTTTCCTAAGAGATCGGCTGCTCCACCAAGATCTGGCATCAGTAAGGGCCGGTAAAGATCGAGCCTGTTAAAGTAAACAGACTCTCTGAGACATCGCAGGTCTGCGGCAACATGTTCTTCTAAGTTTTGAGCTGAATCTTCGGCAAGCGATGCCGATTCTAACTGGCAAGATCGCTCTAACAAATCGAACATTTCTTGAGCTTCTGGCCCAGGCAAAAGTGTTTCTCTTGTTGTCGTGATTTCGAGGCTCTCAATTTGACCGATTGACCTCTGAGAGTGCGTATCAAACTTTCGCAAACTCTCGATTTCATCGTCAAAAAATTCAATTCGAATCGGAACTTCGTGTCCCATAGGAAAGACGTCGAGAATCCCGCCACGAAGTGAGAATTGCCCTGGAACACGGATCGGATCCGAAGATTCGTATCCAAATCGCTTAAAGGAATTCAATAGGGACTGGATTTTGACTGTCTGCCCCTTTTGAATTGAAATAAAAGATTCCGCAAGATGCTCTGCTGTTAGAGTTCGTTCTAAGGCTGCAGGTGCTGTTGCGATGACGATCCCAGATTCACTCATGGCCAATGAACGCAAAGCTCCAATTCGGTCTGAAAGAGCCACGCTTTCTGGTGCAGAATCTTCAAAAAGCGAACTCAATCCGCTAGGGAGCAAGCGTATTTTTTCGGCCGGAATTCCATAGAGATTGAGCTTCGCTTGCCACTGTAAGATCTTTTCATAACTTGAGGTTACGATGAGTGCTTTGAATTCGTTGGGCTGATGATGCCAGAGGGCCGAGACAAAGAAAGGGCGAGCCTCGGTGGCCATAGAAGACCAAACTGTGCCGTGCCCGAGACGAGACATAAGTTCAACTGTTTGCTGCTGTTGCGCAAACCAGCTTGCAAATTGTGAAAGGCGCATGCCTTGAACATATTTTACCAACCCACAAATGGTAGCCTGAGTTCAATGGCGGAAGTGAGCTCCATCCATATTTACCCAGTGAAATCACTTCGGGGCATAGAATTGCACGAATCGCAGACCGAAGCTCGTGGATTGCAATTTGACCGAAGATGGATGATCATTGATTCTGACGGGCGCTTTGTCTCTCAACGAGAGGATGGGCGATTAGCCACAATTTCGACATCCATCCATCATGGAAAATTGACTTTGAGCGCCGGCGGAATGGGAAATGTGAGTGTCGATCCTGGATCTCGGGAGTGCGAGGTTCAAATTTGGAAAGATAATGTCTTGGCTATTGAAGCAAAAGCCGAAGCCAACGAATGGATTTCCGAGCTTCTCTCGGGTTCATTTCGGCTTGCTTACATGCCTGAGTCGACAATTCGACAGACTCATCAAAGTTTTTCGAATCCCGAGGACAAGGTGAGCTTTGCCGATGGCTTTCCATTGCTTTTCGCTCTTCAAGAGACTCTGGATGAACTTAACTCACGCCTTGAATCCTCTTTGCCAATGAATCGATTTCGCCCAAATGTCGTGGTTTCAGGTTGTGAAGCTCTTTCTGAAGACCGGTGGGAAAAGCTGAAAATAGGTCGAGCTGAGTTCGAGTGTGTTAAACCATGTGGCAGATGCATTGTGACGACAACCGATCAATCCACGGGAGAGAGAATGGGTCAGGAGCCACTGACGACTCTAGCTACCTATAGGAAGAACGAGTTTGGGATCATTTTTGGAATAAATGCCATACCACGCAAGCTTGAGACGATTCGAGTTGGAGATCGCGTGATCCTGAACTGAGTCTATGATGAAATTTCAATTCTAAGGGAGTAGAATTGCAATGCAATGCCAAAGCGCATAGAGACTGTGGTTTTTCATGACTCGAGTACACCTCTATTAGGGGATATTCAAAAGGGAGGATCGGTTATTGTCACAACTGTCGACACACTCATCAACCAAGCCCGAGCAAACGCTCTTTGGCCTCTCACTTTTGGTTTGGCATGCTGCGCAATCGAAATGATGGCTTCAGTGTCCTCCCGTTTCGATTTGGCACGATTCGGTTCCGAAGCTTTTAGAGCCACTCCTCGGCAAGCAGATGTCATGATCATCGCTGGTCGATTAAGCAAGAAAATGGCTCCAGTCTTGAGGCAAATTTACGACCAGATGCCTGAACCAAAGTGGGTAATCAGCATGGGAGCTTGCGCTTCTAGTGGAGGAGTCTACAACAATTACGCAATTGTGCAAGGCGCAGATCAAGTGGTTCCTGTCGATGTCTATGTTCCCGGTTGCCCGCCTTCGCCAGATGCGCTGATCTATGCCGTGATGAAGCTCCAAAACAAAATTAAGCGTGGCAAAGCGGGGGCTCTCATTGAAGTGAATGCAAGAACATTGGAAAGTGAAAGCGCATGAGTTTTGAAGTTTTTCGCGATGTTGCTAAGCCTATTTTGACGGGTTTTGGGATCACAGCTGCCCGATCGTTCAAGAAAAAAGTAACGATTCAATATCCAGACAGTCGTCGGGAGCAGTTTGCGCGGACACGCTGGCGCCATGTTTTAACACGTTACGATTCTGGGCTCGAGCGTTGCATTGGATGCTCGCTTTGCGCCGGTGCATGCCCCGCCAAGTGCATTTTTGTAGAAGCCGCCGAGAATACAGACGTTGAGAGATATTCTCCGGGTGAAAGATATGCTCAGCGATACGAAATCAATATGCTCAGGTGCATTTTCTGTGGATTCTGTCAGGAAGCATGTCCAACGGGTGCGATTGTGCTTCGAAAGGATTTTGAGCTGGCAAACTACGAAAGAGAAGACTTCATCTATACAAAAGAGATGTTGTTGGAACCTGTTCGCGCAACTCATTAGTTCGTTGAACTTTTGATTCCTGAGGGATTTGGGGGACTTGTCGTTGTCGCGAATTTGAGCCCAGGCAACTTCGGAAGAGGCTGAGGATCAGGCCAGCCAGCAAAATCAAAATATAGGGGGACATGCCCCCGCGAAATAACCCCAGGAAGCCCCGCTTGATATCATAGAGTACGGCCATAGGACGAAGTTGAACTTTTTGCCTCGAACAATCTTTGCACCTTGGTCCCGCAGAGCTCAAGATAACACACTTTGTGCACACAGGCTTTTCGCAACGCCCGCACAAGAGCTGAGTTTCCACCTTTGGGTGCCAGTGGCAATACTTTTTTTCAGATGGGTCTGGTTGACTTACGCCTTCCAATTCCTTGCCACACCGCATGCAAAACAGGGCGTTTTTTGGATTTTCAATCCCGCATTTCGGGCAATTCATGGGTTCTTCTCATTATGAATCAGGCAAAAATTGACAAGGACTGTTAGCCTTTAGAGTTCAAAAGTCAATCTAACATGCCGAAAATACGACTGTTGCGGCAAAGTTATCTGTGGCGATCGAGTCTGCTCATTATCGGCCTTACATTGTTTGGCTGCGCTTCTGAACGTCCGAAGACTGTGGGAATTGAAGGTCACCGCGACCTGGAAGCTGTAGCGATTAGAATTCACAACAAGACAAAAGTTGAATTCATTGTTCAAGCCTTTGTCCGAGAACGACAAAGGAGCTTTCCCATTGTCAAAACGTTTGTTCTTCCATCCACTGAGCAATCGGGCGAGTTTGAGCAACAGCCAGATTTGGAACTCCCTTTGTTTTCGGAACTCCCCATTTCGTCTTCTCGTGTTGGAGGTTATAGCCTCGAATTTGTATCTGAGAAGCTCGAAACCAGGCTCGCAGTCATAGACTTCACACAGCAAGAAATGGACGATGCAAAAGCAAAAAGTACTTTAGTCATCACTCTCACCAAGCAGGGGCTCAACGTATTGGTTGGATCAAAGGCTTGGTTTCAACCGTGGCTTCGGGATTTGCCGACCAAAAAGAAGAAAGTCGAAAACTTTGCTCCAGATAGCATCAAGAACTCTTCTGGGTTCGATGATTCCAGCAGTTTTACAAAAAGCCCATCAAATTTCATCGGTTCCGAGTAGTATCCGATCATGAAGCTCGTTTATGGATTCATCGCTCTTGCGATTTTTGGCGTTCTTGGTTGTTCCAAGCCTTCGAAAACAGATTCGCCGAGCACAGAATCTGGGAGTCCCGGATTCAAGGTCGCACTGTTAACTCCTGGGCCCGTCAGCGATTCCGGTTGGAGTGCAATGGCTTACAACGGCATATTGGCTATTAAGACAAAGCTCGGCGCGGAGGTCAATAATCAGCAGGCGAACGATGCCCAGATCAAAGATGCTATGCGATCTTATGCCCAGAAAGGCTACAACTTGATTATTGGTCACGGATTTGAATACAACGCGATAGGAGTTGAAGTTTCCAAAGACTTCCCCAAAACAGTCTTTGTATCGAGTTCGGGAGGAGAAACTTCAGCCAACGCAGGGGCGTTTCGTTTTGCACTTGAACAAGGCTTCTATTTAGCAGGAATGACTGCAGGAATGATGTCCAAGACTTCGAAGATCGCCATGATTGGTGGCCCCGATGTCCCTTCGATTCGTTCGACTTTTAAGGCTTTTAGGGCAGGAGCTGAAGCTGCCAAGCCGGGAATCCAGGTCATTGAAACGTTCACGGGCAAGAACGACGACATCGCTGCAGCGAATCAGGCGACTTTGAAAGCTATTGAGCAAGGCGCAGACTTTGTCATTCATCAAGCAAACGCCGCTGCACAAGGTGTTTTTGATGCTTGCCAAACAAAGGGTGTGATGGCTTTTGGAGCGAATGCAGATCAAAACAACAATCCGAGCGGCGCAGTCATTGGTTCAGCAGTGATCGTAGCAGAACCGGCCTTTGTTGACCTTGCTAAGCGAGTGAAGGACGGAACATACAAAGGCTCAGTCGAAATGTTTGGAATGGAGAAAGGGGCCATTGATTTTGTTTGGAACCCTGCCACGTTGGCAAAGATTCCGCAGGATGTTCAGAAGAAGATTTCTGATACCAAAGAAGAGATCAAATCTGGAAAGCTTAAAGTCCCCATGGATCAATTTTGACGACTGAAAATCCATTGCTCAGCCTGCAAGGAATATCAAAGTCCTTTGGATCGCTCGAGGTCTTAAGGGATCTAAGTTTTCAGGCCTATTCAGGCGAAATCCATGCCGTTCTGGGCGCAAATGGTGCTGGGAAATCGACACTGATGAATATCATTTCCGGCTTCTTGACTCCCGATTCCGGCGAAGGAAGTTTTGACGGGGACCCCATGATTTGGGGCGACCCGATATCCATGCAAAACCGAGGTTGCCGTGTGCTCCACCAACACTTTATGTTGGTACCAAAGTTTTCAGTTTCTGAAAATCTGGCGCTACAAAGTGCTGTGGGGATGTTCCGACGTACCAAAACAAAAGAGCATCTGCATTCCGCGCAGTCACTTGCTCGACAAATCGGCTGGGGAGAAATTGAGGATTGCACAATCGAATCTCTTCCTGTTGGTGCTCAGCAGAAAGTTGAACTTCTGAAAATTATGGATCCCGAGGCCAAACTCATCATTTTGGATGAGCCGACAGCTGTACTCGCCCCCCAGGAAGTCGAAGATTTGTTTCGAGTCATGAGGACTCTTAAAGAAAATAATGTCGCGGTGATCTTTGTCGCTCATAAGCTTTCCGAAGTAATGGATATAGCCGACAAGATAACGATTTTGCGTCAAGGCATGATCGTGTCCCAAACGAAAAGAAGCGATGCCAATCCATCTCAGTTGACTCATGATATCGTGGGGCACGAAATTGAGCGAGTTAGCCTGCGAGAAAACAACCCAAAATTCGGGGACGTGGCTATCGATGTCAAACACCTTTCCATTCAGGGGCAGGCGAAGGAAGTCCGCGTTAATGACGTAAGCTTTCAAGTGAGATTTGGTGAGATTTTGGGAATTGGGGGCGTTGATGGCAATGGACAACTGGAGCTTGCGGAATGTCTTGTGGGATTAATAGCTCCGATGTCTGGAAGTTTCGAGCCCATGCATTCGATCGAATTTATTCCACAAGATAGGCAAAGGCTTGGACTAGCCTTAGAACTCAGTGTTCAAGACAACGTCTCTGTGTCGTGGCTGCGCAATGAAGAGCTAGCCCGGGGCGGGATCATGGATTTCACTGAAATCAGACGGAGATGTGAGAATTTAGTCCAAAAGTTCAATATCAAGACAGAATCTGTGACAGTTCCAGTGCGGCTTTTGAGCGGAGGTAACCAGCAAAAAGTCATCCTTGCACGGGCACTTTCCAATCATCCTCAAGTTCTGGTTGCCATGAA
The DNA here is from genome assembly GCA_964583465.1 of uncultured Fimbriimonadaceae bacterium. Classification (GTDB taxonomy): domain Bacteria; phylum Armatimonadota; class Fimbriimonadia; order Fimbriimonadales; family Fimbriimonadaceae; genus JAEURO01. The sequence goes on from CAZOVP010000001.1 coordinate 253,427, forward strand.
CCCTACCCGCGGTTTGGATGTGAAGTCCACCAGTTTTGTGCATGACTCGTTGATTGAAATCGCTAATTTTGGTGCTGCTGTGTTGGTGTTTTCCACAGATTCAGATGAACTTGAACTTTTGTCAGATCGAATATTCTTTATGGGCCGGGGCCGCTTGTTCCACTCACTCGCCGAGGCAACGGCATGAAACATGCGATTCTCACTTCTGTTATTTTGGTTCTGGCGCTTCTGGGCACCTTAGCAACATTTGGAGTGAATCCGATTGCAGGTTTGCAACTTATTATTGAAGGTTCATTTGGTGACAAATTTGGTCTGACAAGAACGTTCGTCAAGTCGACGCCTTTGCTCCTTTGCGGTCTTGGAATGGCGATTGCTTGGCGAGCAAAAATGTACAACATTGGAGGCGAAGGGCAGTACGCTCTTGGAGGGCTATTTGGGGCATCCATAATACAGTGGATGGGGCCAGAACCGAATGGATTGAAGGCCATATTAGTGATCACTTTTTCGGCGATTGGGGGAGGATTACTGGCGAGCTTTTCAGCTTGGTTGCAATTGAAACGAGGAGTCCAATGTGTTGTGAGTACGATTCTTCTCAACTTCATTATTTTTCAAGGAATTGGTTGGGCTATTCGAGGCCCAATCCAGGAGCCAACTCACAAACTTCCACAATCGCTGCGACTTTCGGGCGCTCAACTGTTAACAAAGTTTGACCCCCAGACAGACTTGCATATCGGAGTTTTCTTTGCTTTTCTGCTTGCGTTTTTTGTTGGTATGGTCATGACATACACCAAAATCGGATTTCTGAATCGTTTTGTTGGCCACAATGCCGAACTCCTCAAAGTCTATCGTCATGATCCCCGGAAACTGCAGTTCCTTTCGATGTCTGTTTCCGGTGCTTTGTGTGGGATTGCTGGCGGGTTGGATTATTATGGAGTCGTGGGGCAAATCAGCGACAAGTTTCCACAAGGCTTCGGTTTTTTGTCGATTCCGGTCGCACTCTTAGGTGGGTTAAATCCTTTTGGAATTCTTGGGTCATCGCTCTTCTTTGGAGCCCTGATTGCAGGGAGCGATTCTCTTTCTCGATTTACAAATTCAGGTTCGACTTTAGTGTTGGTGATTCAAGCTGTGGCTGTTTTAGTCGTCTTGGGGCTCACAGGTTTTGTCAAACGGAGAGAGGCACTTGATTGACCTGAGCAATATATTGAGGTACTCCGCTCCTGTTGGTATGGCTGCCCTGGGGGAAAGTGTTCACCAAAAGGCGGGACTGCTCAATATTGGTTTAGAAGGACAAATGATTGTCGCTGCATTTGTTGGTCTCATGACGACCCAACTGACAAAATCTCCGGATCTAGGAATGGTGGCTGGCATTTCTTCCGCCATGATATTAGGGCTTTTGCAAGCGTGGCTCACCATTTGGTTAGGAGCGGATCAGGTGGTGGTGGGCACAGCCATCAACCTATTTGGGTTAGGCGTCACAGGAACTCTTTATCGAATCAGGTTTGGTCAATCCGGCGAACTTCTCAGCGTCCCACATGTTGCCCGGGGGATCTGGGGGCTGGATATTTATGTTGTCTTTTGGATATTCGCTTCAGGAGCCTTAGCATGGATCCTCTTTCGTCTCAATTGGGGATTGATTATTCGAGCACTTGGTGAATTTCCCAATGCGGTGCGGGCGGCTGGTTTTTCTCCTCGCGGACTGCGAATTCAGGCGACAATGGTCGGAGGATTCTTTGCAGGGTTAGGAGGTGCATATTTATCTCTTGGCTTAACGGGTTCGTTTACAGAGAATATGACGGATGGGCGAGGCTTTATAGCTTTGGCGATGGTGACATTTGGTCGGTGGAACCCCATCTGGGTTATGGGGGCTTCTTTACTTGTGGGGTATCTCGATTCGCTTCAATTTGAACTTCAGGCCCGAAGTATCGGATTTCCGCCACAGATTTTCATTGCTTTGCCATATGTGATTGCGTTGATAGTTCTTATTTTCGCAAGCAAAGGTTCGGTGGCACCTGACACCCTTGGGCAGCAACTTTCGGCAAAGGGTGAGTCATGAACGAAGTGTCGCTTAGTCGCAGGGTGGCTTTTTCTTCTGGTCACCGACATTGGATTGAAGACCTTTCAGAAGAGGCAAACAAAGAGCTCTTCGGCCGTTATGCTTCTCGTTTCAACCATGGGCACAATTACCAATTATGGGTGACCGCGAGTGGCGAAGTCGAATCTGAAAATGGCATGGTTGTGAATATCAAAACAATTGATGAATTTCTTCAAAACAACATTGTTAAGCTCTTTGACCAAAAAAGCATCAATGATGAGGTTGCAGAATTTAGGAGCCTGCCCTCTATCGAGAATTTGTTGGCCTGGTTTGCAAAAACGTGCTCAAACCTACCTGGCCAAGTTCAGCTTACTCATCTTAAGCTCGAAGAAACCCCCGACTTTTATGGCGAATGGAACTCGGAGCCACCTATGATCTCATTGACACGAAAATATGAATTCGCAGCCTCCCATCGGTTACATGTTGAATCACTTTCCGAAGCTGAAAATGTAGCCTTATTTGGCAAGTGCAATCACATTCACGGCCATGGTCACAACTATGAACTCGAGGTGACCGTAACGGGTGAACCAGATCCTGTCACTGGATTCGTTTGTCCGCTGGACGAACTCGATTCCGTCGTCCAAAGGGAAGTTGTAAGTCGATACGATCACAAAAACTTGGATAAGGATATCCCGGAACTTCTGGGCAAGAACACGACGAGTGAAATCGTAGTCCAAGCGATATTTAACCGGTTGAAGTCATGTGTTCCCGCAAAACTTGTTCGGGTTCGCCTTTACGAAACGGCTCGCAATATGTTTGAAATTAGTTCGGAATAGCGTGCCCTGTTAAATGGGCAAATTCCTCATAGATTGGCAGATAGAATTGCCAATCCTCTCTTTGAATGGCATGAACATATTTCGCAAGTGATAAGTAGGGAACATAGTTCGGCCTTTTCGGAGCTACTCGCAATTTCATATTCGCTTGTTGCGGTGATTTATCAGCTTTTTTAAGATTGCACTTTCGACAGCAAGTGACCAAATTATCCCAAGTTTGGGGGCCGCCTTTCCAGCGGGGAATTACATGGTCGATCGTAAGGTCTCGTTTCGATCCACAGTATTGGCATGTGTGTCGATCTCTTGCCAGAATAGAATGTCGAGATAGCCTCAATTTCGGCATCGGCCTTCTCACGTGATACTTCATTTTGACAACTGAAGGAGCCGTCAGTGCCCCTGAAGATGTCATCAAAGAAATTTGCGATTCTTCAAGAATGTCTGCTTTGCCAAGCATGATTAAGGTCACGGCCCTTTTGACGTGACACACGTTCAGGGGCTCGTAATTAGCATTGAGTAGCAGAACGTCTTGGCTTCTCATCTTTGTTTGACCATTCATCCATAATCAAAAAGCAAAGCCACTGCTTGCCGAATAAAACGATCGGCCAACTTTTGGCTGCAAATTCTATGAACCCTTATTGTTTCAACGTATGAAACAGTATAAAAGAAGCGGACCGATCGAATCCTAGCAATTCTCATAAGTCTTGCTTAAAAGGCATCGTCTCACGGTAGAATCGCGAGTATCCCACGGACGGGTCATTTGTTATGCATGTCTTAAGAATACGAGGTGGAAACCGGCTTCAAGGTTCGGTCACTATACCAGGGAGCAAAAATGCAGCTCTCGCGATCTTATCCTCGGTGATTCTTGCTGATGGGCCAATGGTGCTCCATAATGTTCCAGACGTTAGTGATGTCGCTATTAAGGTTGGGCTCCTCAAACAATTTGGAGCCGAAGTCGAATGGCGAGAAGGCTCTCTCTTTATTGACTGCACGAATGTGAAGTTTTGGAGAGCGGATGACGATAGCATGCGTCCCATCCGAACTGGATTCTATCTGCTGGGTCCGCTTTTGGCTCGAGTTGGCCACGCCGATATCCCGATGCCCGGAGGTTGCAAAATCGGTTCTCGCCCAGTGGATTACCATCTGAAAGGGCTCGCAATTATGGGCGCGAATATTTCGATGGAGGGTGGGCGATATCTGGCGGATGCTCATCAAGGCTTGCAGGGTGGCGAGATTCACTTTGAAGTCCCCAGTGCAGGTGCCACGCAGCATCTCATGGCTACGGCCACTCTTGCTCAGGGCACGTTTACAATCAGTAATGCCGCAATGGAGCCAGAAGTCGTGGCTCTTGCCGATTTCTTGAATCGAATGGGAGCAAGAATTGAAGGAGCAGGAACAAGCACAGTCACGATCACAGGTGTCAAACAACTTCGTGGTTGCGAATATCGAATCCCAGAAGATCGATTGCAAGCTGGAACTTATATGATCGCAGGAGCGATTACAAAAGGCGACGTGACAGTGAAAAATGTCTGGCCAGAGCCCCAAACCGCTTTGATTAGTAAAATTCGCGAATCTGGAATCGATATTGAAGAAGGATCTGATTGGATTCGGGTTTACACACATTCCCGCCCCAAGGCAGTGAGCATTAAAACCATGCCTTACCCTGGATTCCCGACCGACATCCAGCAACCCATGGCATCACTTTTGGCGCTTGCAAATGGCCAAAGCGTCATTGAAGAGACACTTTATGAAAGCCGAACCGGCCATGTAGAAGAATTACGCCGGATGGGGGCAGAAATGGTGGCCCGGGGTCGATTGACCATTATCAATGGAGTTGAAAAGCTCACAGGAGCGACCGTTGAAGCTTCAGATTTGCGAGCGGGTGCGGCACTCTGTCTTGCAGGATTAGCTGCCGAAGGCGAGACTATCATCAAAAATGTCCATTTCATCGACCGAGGATATGAAGGACTCGAAGAAAGACTCACTGGCTTAGGTGCAGAGATCGAGAGACTAGGTCTAGAGGAGTGGGAATCACTCCAGCTAAGCCGTAAACTGACATAAGTTTGAGACTTGTCGCAGAAATTGCAATTGATCTCGGAACGGCAAACATCCTTGTCTATCGCCGTGGCCGGGGAATTGTGCTTGTTGAACCCACAGTTGTGGCCATGAGCACAACAAACAAAAAGGTCTTGGCTGTTGGAAATGCTGCACGTGAGATGATCGGGCGAACGCCTGGCAACATTCAAGCTATCCGCCCTATGAAGGATGGCGTTATCGCAGATTACACAACCACCTATAAGATGCTGAAGTTTCTGAAAGACAAGACTTGTGGCACAGCAAACATCTTTAAGCCAACTGTACTTATTTGTGTACCAAGCGGAGTGACCGATGTCGAACGCAGAGCGGTTGTGAAAGCTGCTCATGCGGCTGGGTTTGGTAAGGCGATGACCATAGAAGAACCGATGGCAGCCGCAATCGGGTGTGGCCTTGCTATTGCAGGCGCTGCTGGCAATATGGTTGTGGATATCGGCGGTGGGACAACAGATATTGCAGTGATCTCTCTTGGAGGAATTGTAATCAGCCAGAGCCTTCGAGTCGGTGGAAACAAGATGGATGAAGCCATCGTTCGCCATATCCGAAACGCATATAATTTGGCGATAGGAGACCAAACTGCTGAAGAAGTGAAGATTCGAATCGGTTCGGCATATCCATTAGAGCAGGAGCTGAGGATGCCAATTCGAGGTCGAGACTTGATCGCGGGTCTCCCCAAAACGATTGAAGTGACCAGCGACGAGATTAGGGAAGCGCTGACCGAACCAGTAAGGCAGATCGCGGAAAAGCTGTGTGGAGTTTTGGAGGAAACGCCGCCCGAACTCGCCAGCGACATCATTCAAGCAGGAATCACACTCACTGGTGGTGGGGCGCTTCTTCGTGGATTGGATCAGTTATTGTCAAGTGCAACCGAAATCCCTGTTCGGGTAGCAGACAACGCATTGCAATCTGTGGCTATCGGAACAGGGCGAGCACTTGAGCAGTTTGGAATCATTGAAAGAAGCGGGGCGGTGTCGAAATACTAAGGCAGAATTTGTTTGTAGGTTGCTTGCTACTTTCTACCATGGGTTTTGCAGAAGATCATGTGAGCAAGAGTCTTTTTGTCAAAGTTGCTCAAGCCCATCAAAATGCCCTTGATCAGCTTCTGAATCTAAAAAATGCGCCCCTTGGTCTCAAGCCGACATCCGAAGAACTCACTCGTCAAGAGATGGTGGTTTCGCTTTTCAATACTTATCAGCACTTCCAAAGTTCATTTCTCATCCATCCTAGACCCGTGAAATTTGATTTAGAAAAGCTCAAAAAGCAAAATGACCCTGCGGTACTTTCTCAATGCCAAACTTTAATCGAATGGGGTTTGGTGCCACCCAGTTCCCCATTGGTGACTTCGAATTCGAAATTCCTGAATCCAAAACAGGTGGGGGCTAATCTGGGTTACTTTTATTCCCAGCTTGCTTGGCTTACCCACCAGCCAAGTTTTAAGTTTTCTCCCAAACTCATGTCGCAAGGTTGATCTTCCGATAATGGAAAGGTTATGTGGGAAAGCAAAGACCAGTTCGATTTCTTTGACCTTTTTGATCTAGAGGCTTTGGAATCGGAGGGACTTGAATCGTGGTTGTCTCAAACATTGGTCAAGTGTGCTCAATGGTTTGAAGCATCTGGGGCTTCGGTTTTTCTTCGAGAACCCGATGGCATGTTCCACTTGCGATCAAGCACTGGCGGGCTCTCGAATTCGACTTCTGGAGCAAGGATAGAGCTCGGACGAGGCCTAGCCGGGATGGTTCTGCTCGATGGTGAGGCGAGAATAATGGGCGAGCTCGCCGCCGATTCGCGATTCGAAGTTCGAAGCGAAATCACTAGCTCCATGATCATTCCACTCTTTGGCAGTGGCGGAGAACCCATCGGAGTCATGAACTTTAGCCGAAAGCGAGGGGAACCTGATTTTGTCCAGGACGACCTTGAGCAGATTTCCACAGTGGCCGATCATATTGCACTCGCGGTGGGAAATGCTCAGTTACACGCACTCTTGCGAGAGTCTCTAAGAGAATCGGAAAGGCGTGCCCACCAACTCCAAATCATTCTCGACCACGTGGCCAGCCAGGTCTGGGAATTTGACAATCGTGGCGAAGTCCAAACAGGGAATTTCGCTTGCAACGAAACTCATGAAGCTATAGAAACGGCCATAGAAAATGTTTTGGTGACTGGTCGCCAGTTTGAGCTGCGCGCCGTTTCCCAAGATTCTGAACAAACATGGCTCATTCGCGCGGTTCCAACACCAGGAAACGGAGGAATCGTGACTGTTCAAGATATCAGTGACTTTCAGCGAGCACAAAATGAGGCTGGTCGATTGCGAAGATTGGCCGAAATTGGCCAGATGACGGCTACAATCGCCCATGAAATCCGAAACCCTCTCACAGGTATTCGAGGGGCAGCGCAGCTCATTGCCAGCGATTCAAGTTTTGCTCCCGAATATTCGAGAGTCATTGAAGAAGAAGTTTTGAAGCTCGAAGCGTTATGTAATGACTTCCTCGACATTTCAAAACCACTTAAAATTGAGCAAAGGGAAGTTTCTTTGAATGAGATTTCCAAAAGCGTTTGCGATCTATGGCATCCAGAATTTGAAACCAAAGCAGTCGGATTGATCTTGAAATGTGACGAAGATATGCCGACAATTTTAGGTGACAGGCGCCGTGTTGAGCAGGTTCTGCATAACCTATTGCGGAACGCGTTGCAAGCGAGTACGCCTGGAACAAAAGTTCATGTCGTTGTTCACAATTTGCAAATTCGAGTTCAGGATGAAGGCGTTGGTATGTCTGATGAGCACATTGCCCGCCTGTTTTCACCATTTTTCACGACGAAATCTGATGGAACTGGTCTCGGTTTGTGCAACGTTCGGCGAATCCTTGATGCCCATGGTGGCTCGATCTCTGTCCAATCTGAACTTGGCAGGGGAACAACATTTGAACTTACCTTTCCTGGATATGCGGCATGACTGAAAAGAAGAGAATTCTCGTCGTCGATGATGAATCAAACATTCGGCGAATCTTAGAAGCAGCGTTTGACCGTCACGGTTGGTTGCCAACTGTGGCGTCGACTGGCGAAGAGGCTCTTGAAAGACTACAAGGTGGCGACTATGACTTGGTCTTGACTGATGTCACTATGCCCGGAATGTCAGGCTATGACTTGCAGCGCGAAGTCCATGAAAGATGGCCACAAATGCCACTTGTCATCATGACGGCGTTCGGAACCATTCCTCAGGCAGTACAAGCTATCCGTAATGGCGCATATGAATTTGTAACGAAGCCTTTTGATCTGGAAGCACTCAAGAGGGTTTTGGCTGCGGCCATGGATGATGAAGTTGGTGCTCAAGCAAAGAGGCCGACAAAATTTGGGCCCAAGAGAACATCTTTCATCGCGGAAAGCAAGGAGATGAAAGAGATCTATGCGACTGTTGAGCAAGTCGCAGATTCGCGGGCAACTGTTTTGATCACTGGCGAGAGTGGAACCGGAAAGGAAGTCATTGCTAAGTTGCTCCATGAACTCTCTCCAAGAGCTGGCGAATCGTTTGTACCTGTGTCTTGCGCTGCATTGCCGGAAACGTTGTTGGAAAGCGAACTGTTTGGATATGAAAAGGGAGCATTTACGGGTGCGCAGGGTTCGAAGCCGGGACGATTTGAATTGGCTAACAAAGGCACACTTTTCTTAGATGAAATTGGCGAAATACCGATGGCTATCCAGGTCAAACTCCTTCGCGTTTTGCAAGAACGTGAGTACGAGCGATTAGGAGGAACCAAGCCTACAAAAGTTGATGTTCGTTTGGTGACGGCCACGAATCGAGATTTGCAGGATGCCGTTGATGAAGGAATTTTCCGATTGGATCTACTCTATCGACTCCAGGTTGTAGAAATTCAGCTTCCTGCACTACGAGACCGAAAGGAAGATATTGAGCCTTTAGCACATCACTTTCTAAACCGAGCCAATAAGGAGAATGGTCGAAAAATCGAATCCATTGCACCAGATGCGCTCAAGCTCATGTGGGACTACAGTTGGCCGGGCAATATACGTGAACTTGAAAACACAATCGAAAGAGCTGCCGTTTTGGCCTCGAAAGATGATGATGTCCTTACGTCCAAGCTCTTGCCAAGAAACTTACAACGTGCCGCCTGATTTCAATAGGGCCCGGGAATCTTTTTGGGTGATCGGGTGTTTAAGCTACTAGGAGTTATTGCACAAACAATAATTGATAGTTGAATTGACACAGGACGAGCAGATTCGTTTTAACGATCTTATGGATCGATCAAGAAAGAAAGTCTTTAATTTGGCTTATAAGCTTTCAGGCAATCGGGCTGATGCTGAAGATCTTGCCCAAGAAGCCTATTATCGAGCATATAGGGGCTTCGAAAGCTTTGAAGGCGATCGGCCTTTTGAAAATTGGATTTTTCGAATTGTAACACGGCTCTATCTAGACCTCAAACGACAACGAAAACGTCGCGTTCAAACAGTCTCTTTTGATGCGCCACTAAATCACGATTCGGGTTCTGATACCGTCTTTTTCGAAAAGGCAGATGAATCGAATTCTCCAGAAGACATTTTGTTAAACAAAGGGTTTAGCGAAGACATCGAACAATCTTTGAAAAAGTTGACTGCCGAACAGCGAGAACTTCTCATTCTGGCCGATATTGAAGGAATCCCATATCGAGAAATTTCTGAAAAGATTGGGGCGCCAGTTGGAACTGTTCGATCAAGATTACACAGAACCCACAAGCAGCTGAGGTCTTTCTTAGAAAATTCACCGACAAATCCGGCTCGCATCAAAATGTGCCCGTCTTCATAGGTCATTAGCGGGTCTTAGACAAAAAAATAACTGGTCGGCGGAGAGGTATCAAAGACCGACCAGCAAGTTGTTTTCTTTACTGGGACTCGAACGTTTTGTAAAATCTCAGTTCGCTACCCAATACTTTTGAACAGTTTCCTGTCCTTACAAGTACTATTGTCGGAACGTAATTGCTTTGTGACAAGAAACTTGACAAATCAGCGAGTATTTGAACTTTCTAATAAAATCAGGAGTCACCTTTGTTGAGGTGACTCCTGATTTTGTGTAGTTTGGGAATTTCCAGAGCTCAGTCCGTGAAGCCCAGTTCTGCACGAAGCAGAGGATTTTTTCTCAGAACTTCGACCGCTCGCGAAACTCTCTTTCTTGCATTCACAGGCGTAAGATCTGCCATCTCGGCGATTTCGTCAAAAGAGTAGCCAAAGTTAAATCTCATGATCAACAATTCCTGATCCACAGAACTCAAGTCATTGAGAGCAACTTCTAGTGCCCCGCTCCCTGCGAGATCAGAGGACATTGGATCGAGTGGATCTGGAGCCAAATCGAGCGGATGTTCCGATTGCTTTCGTGAATAAGCACCACGCCAATAGCTCCGGGCAACGTTCCGAGCATAGCCTGATAACCAAGCGTCCAGAGAACCTTTAGTCGCATCAAACTCCTTAATCGCATCAAAGACGAGAGTGACGCAATCTTGAACGAGATCTTCGGTGTCTTGAACCGACATCCCGAGAGCTAGAAAGCGACGTCGAAGAATGTTGCGAACGTGTCCAGCCAATTGATCTCCAACTGATCGATCACCATTCGCAAACTGCTCGGCCCAAAGGGCCGGCTGAACATGCTCATGCAATCCTGTCATATTTCCCCACCAGCAATTTAATCCCCGATCGGAGCTCGGCCCAAAAATTGAGACGCACCCCGATCTATTTGAGTATTGCTAATAAAGGACGAAAAAGTGACACCAATTTTGGCCCAAAGGGAAAGTCCGGCAAATCTCACAGGGGCCCAGGTCTGGGGACAAAATCTTTTCCACAACGACTTTAGGCACATCTTTGCGCGTTTTGTGGAAAAGTGGTCACAAATCAAACTTTGGAATCAAATGAATATTTAGTCCGTATTTTTAAATAGGGATTAAACGATTCTTTGTTGGGCGTGCGTCCATCTATTCGGTTCGGAGATGTGTACAGATACTCAAAATACAAAAAGCGCAATGTCTTGTGAAGATGTTTGCGATCTTCTGTACCTCTTTATTCAAAAGGAGTTGCCAGAAGACGAAAGCTTGGCTATAACCCAGCATCTGGAAACTTGTGAAAAATGTACGAAGGCATTTTCTGAACATAGAGTTCTCTCAAACTCTCTTCCCAGCGGATTTTTGAACCGAAAGTTATTTTATTTTGCAAGCGACGTCTAGTGCCTGATCGCTAGGTCATCGAAAAGTCCCTTTTGATTCATGAATCCAGTTGCAAAGACCCCCTTGCTACCATGAATCGCCATGCTCGGATCGCAAACAAAGATGTCAGCATAATGTACTCCAGAGAGAAATATGGGAGCGCGCTCGATAGCTCGACAACCCTTCAGTGTAAGACCTCCAATGAAGCCATTTGGCTGCTTGGATGCACCGAGGACTAAAAGGAGACCAAGGTCGCCACTTAGATTCATGTCACCAATTTGAAGTGTCGTTTTGTTGCGAATCTTCACCTGGTCGCTCGTTGGACCAATTCCATACTGTCCATAAAATACGGCTGGACCACTTCGATATTTTGAAAGCGGAACAAGAAGCATCGTTCCGTTTCCGCGGTACCACCATGTTTCGGCGTCATACCTGGCTTTGTTGTAAGCCCAAGCTTGGATATCTTTTGAGCCCGAATCTTGAAAGACAAATTGCTTGTTGATGCATTGCTTTATTCCAACACTCCTGATTTCATAAGAAGAAGATGTAGGGCTCCACTGAGACTTTTCAAATTCAAAATCACCCGAGGTCTGGCTCATCTTTTGACCATCTATGATCAAAGTTTGGGTCTGCCCCCAACTCAGGGATTCGACTCTAAGCGTTGCGACGTTTTTGGTCGTAATCTCTTGCACAGATCCATTGGCATAGGTGCGGAACCGAACTTGGCTTGGCTCTGAGATCTTTTGTTGATCAAGAATCGTGACATTGGCAACCTTTGCCGAAGCTTTAAGATTGCATGTTGTGAGCTGCGAAAATCGCTTTTCAGACTCCCCTGGAATTCTATGCTTGGAGAGAAAGTCAAAGAGCGGAGCATAGTCCTGAACATTTGCTCCATCTTCGGGATCTGTGTCGAACCAATGACTCTGCCCGGGTTCTTCGTGCCAATCAAAATCATGATGAAATTCCGATAGAATTGTTCTCATACGCCTTGCTTGCTCCACCGGCACATTGTCATCGGCATCGCCATGCTGAATGAAGATTCCAAGATCCTTGCTATTTTCAATGAGCTTTAGTGTGTCGCTTGGATTTGCTGCCCGCCGTAGCATCGTTTCTATCTCGTCTGGATTCTTCCAATCCGCGGCACCTGCATAAGACCAAAAGGAAATCCACCCTGCACATGGGGCCAGGGCTGCAAAAAGCTGGGGATTTGTTAATCCAATTTGCCACGTTCCGTGTCCTCCCATTGAATGCCCAGTAAGATAGATTCGGTCGCTATCAGGCTCATATATTTTTTTAGCATCCGCAAGAGCATCAAGGGCGTTGATTCTTCCCCAATCTTCCCAGTCAAATCCGAATGGACGCCCATTCGTTGGGCAAACAATATGACACCAAGGTTTCTGCCCGTAAGAACTTGCTTGGCCTGTGGCCTCAACTCCTGCTCCATGTAAGCTCATCACCAGTGCTTTCGCGTTCCTGTTTGATGCAGGTTGGACGGCATAGTATTGGATACTTCCATCAACAGAACTCTCAAAGGTTCTTTTATGCATCTGGTTCGGGGACTTGACATCCAAAACAAAATCCCTTCTGCTGATGACTTTATTGTTTTGTATAAGTTCTAAGGAGAGAGTTTCCTGCTTTTGGTTGCCTGCATTCGATTTGGGTAACTTAAAGGCTACTTTCTTTATTGTAAGTGGTGTAAGGTCAACCTCAACCGATTGGCTTTGAAAATCACCTATTTTTGCCTTCAATTCTCCTTGGAAATCATGAACAGTGGCATTTCGTATGACGACCGAGCCGAGCAACTCCCTTTCTTCTCCTTGAATGAGATCAGGTAACGTCGAATCGCCTGCAAGGATGCTTTGATCCGAATCAAGGGCCTCGAGTCGAGCTTTGAGACGGCCTCGCCCAACAGCAAACAAGAATTGATTGGGCCCTTTTTTGAGGAACACTGGGAGCTGCACGATGCCAAATCCATATGGATCGCCTGCCCTTGGCTCGCCGTTCACGTAAACCATGGAGTGCCCTTGAGCATTAAGAATAAGTATCTGATCTTTTGGAGATTGGTAGCGAAAATATGCATAACCTCCATTCATTTCATTGCCGGAAAGCCATCCATCTTCGCCGACTTGGACATTTCTCCACTTGATCGGTTTCTTAAAGTCTCCTGCCTGTAGGCTATCCTTTTCGCTTGGTTCCTTGAAAGAGTCAGTCGTGATCAAGTATTGGATCGGATCGACTGGGCATGGAGTTCTTCCTCCTGATTCAAACGGGCCAGTGACAAGGAACTGCTTCATGTCAACTGCCTCTGATCGAAGCAAAACCGAAAGCGCGATCAACGAACTGAGCATTGGAATATTTTGACTTCTCGGCTTTCGATAAAATGGGGAAGCCTCTGAAAACATTGCAATGGAAAGGATTTTTGGCCAAAACAGTTTCCGAATAGACTCGGATCAAATCACTGCTTATGTGTCCGAACATGGCGGAATGCTTGGGCCCGTTGAATTTCATTTTGATGACCGAACGATAGCACCTCTGAGCGTCGCCCCATGGTTTGAAGATGAACTCAGCGAGATTGAGCCTCCTCTCTTGAGAGGTCTCCGGGGCGACTTCTTCTGCATGCCCTTTGGGTTCCACGAAGACACATATGTTGGTGAGAATCACCCCATGCATGGGGAAACAGCAAACGGTACTTGGACGCTGGATCGCGAATCTCCAGGACGACTCGATCTGCTTTTTGAATGCCAAATTCGCAAAGCAAAAGTGTTCAAGTCGATCAGGCTGGCAGGTACATGCGTTTACCAAAAACACACGATTTTAGGTTTGGATGGACCAATGAACTTTGGGCACCATGTCATGGTCAAGTGCCAATCGCGGGGCCTTATAGGCACACACCCTTTTGATTTTGGGCAAGTCTATCCCGAAGAGTTTGAGGACGCTGAAAGGGGCGGATACTCATCGCTAAAGCCAGCCTCTATTTTTTCGAGCATTCAAGAGATTCCGCTCAAAAATGGAAGTGTCACAGATGGATCCTTTTTTCCTAATCGTGGAGGATATGATGATTTGATTCAAATTGGTGCAGTGCCAAGCCGTAGACTTGGCTGGTCCACCATAACCTTTCCAGAAGAAAGTTTTGTCTATTTTCAATTCAAGAACCTGCAACAACTTCCAAGTACGATTTTCTGGTTTTCAAATGGGGGCCGACACTATTCGCCATGGAATGGTCGGCATAGGGGTGTCATAGGGATGGAAGAAGTTCGGTCATTCTTCCACTTGGGGCTCAAAGGAAGCATGATGCCAAACGAATTTCAGGCCCATGGGATCCCAACCGCTTTCGACTTTCAAAATGGGGCCCCCTTGGAAATTTGCACGATTTTGGGCGTCGCAAAGATTCCAACAGGGTTCGATCGAGTGTCGCATGTCATAGAATCGGGGCGTGGATTCATTCTCATCTCTGAATCAGGCCACCGTGTTGACATAGAATGCGACCCCTTATTCCTCTTAATCTAGTAGATTTACTGAAAGTTTTGAAAATTCACTGGACGTAGCAGGAACCTTCCGGGAATAATAGATGTTGATACACAAGGGGACTTTAGTCCCGACATTTATGGTACCGACTTTGCCTAGATCTGAAAGTGCGCGCCTTTTGGAGGCAGTTCATCTTGCTACAAGAAAATTAGCAAGTTCGGCTGACCTCAATGTTGTGTTGCGTGACGTTCTTGAGATCTGTGTCGAAGCTGTTGGTGCAGAAGGGGGCACGATCTACATCCACGAGCCCACAACGAGTCGGCTCCGGTTTGCATTTGTTTATCCTGAAATCATTGCGGAGCGTCTTGAGCGTCTCGATATTCCGGAAGATTACGGCGTCGCGGGCGAGGTTTTTACCAAGAATAAGTCGTTAATTAGCAGTTTTCCAGAAGACGGACAACCTGGCCGGTTGCGAATTAGAGAAAAAACTGGCATTACCGTGCGATCCATGTTGACAATGCCACTGGCAATTGCAGGAATGCCACCCATAGGGGTTGTCCAGCTCGTCAATAAAAAGAACGGCAAGTTCAACGAAACTGACGAAACCGTTCTTGATACGGTTAGCGATGTTTCGACCCTCGCGATTCTCAACTCGAGAATGTTGCGCCAACAAACCCGTGTGGCATCTCTAGAAGGCATGGGGCGGGCTGCACATGATCTGGCTAACAAAGCCGGTGTCTTACTTACATTTATCGAAGACTTTAGAAAAAATCTGGGTGGTCTGAAAACAGCTCTGGAGAGTTCGCAATCGACCCCTGAATCTACATTCTATCTCGAGATGTTGGAAGGCTCGTTCGAAGATGTTTTTGCGCCTTATAGCGAAAGGGTTTATCGATACGCACGCCTTATCAACGACCTTGCAGCAGGGAAGAAGCTCACACCTAAGCTCAAAAAAGCTTCCCTTGCAGCCGTAGTCGAGCTCGCTGCGCAATATCTTGAATCGCCTGCTCGCAAAGCCCATGTTCGAATCGTTTATGACCTGAATACTCCGGCGCCGGAGTTTGAATTTGATGATCTTTATATCATCAGAATTGTCGAAAATCTTGTAGGCAATGCCATCAAAGCTGTCGCAGAGATGGTTCCGGATGACTGGCTGACAAGGGTCACAAACGATGAAAGCTACTTTGGAGACGTCACGGTCAAGACTCGGTTTGAAAACGGAAAGCATTTCTTGGAAATATCCGATCAGGGGCCAGGAATGTCACCCGCGACTGTGCGATCGATTCTGACCGGAAGCGCGATTTCTGAGTGGAGGCGAGATTCTGGAAGTGGCTTAGGGACAAAAGTCGTGATGGAACTGGCTCAAGCGCTTGGAGCAAAGGTGAATATACGATCTCGACTCGGCGAGGGGACTACGTTCTCTATTGAATTCTCGAGTCAAGAGGCTGCTCAATAGGCTCTAGCAGATCGATTCTTGCGACTATGGCAGTTGCATTATCCGAGCCTCCACCTATGAGGGCACTGTTGATGAGTTTCCACGTCGCTTCGGAGGGCCCAAATGTTGAAAGATGGTCGGCAATGTCTTGGTCAAGCACGTGATTTGTCAATCCATCCGAGCAAATTAGATATTGGTCTCCGGCGCAAAGTTGAAATGTGAAAATATCTGGCTCAACTTCTTGCTCGACTCCAATAGCCCGGAGAATCATGTGTCGATTTGGGTGACTCTCGGCTACAGCCCTATCCATAACTCCGGCTCTCACCATCTCTTCGACCCAAGTGTGATCTGTGGTTAGTTGCTCAAAATTGCCGTCTCGCATCCGATAAACACGCGAATCTCCGACCTGTGCGATGAAGCCTTGACCCTGAATCATAACGAGGGCTGACAACGTTGTTCCCATACCTCTTCTGCTGGGAATTGCTCTCGAAACATCTTGGACAAAACGGTTCGCCGCCGAGACAGCAGCCCGTAATGAGATTTCTGTTTCGGTGCTAGGATGGCTTAAATAGACATCAATAAAAGTCTTGGTTGCAAGCTCGCTGGCGATCTGTCCGGCCTCGTGGCCACCCATTCCATCACAAACAACGAATATCATTCCTTTTGCAGCTAACGTGAACTCGTCTTCTGGCACAAAGAACTCAAATTTGTCTTCGTTGTTTTCACGAACTCGTCCGAGGTCTGTTTTTGCGCCAATACTGACAGTCGTCTTGAATCGAAGAACAGGCTGTTCGACTAATTCACTGGTCGTATATTCGGCAGTTGTTTCTTGCATGTCTTATTCTTCAAATTTTATCGAGATTTCAAGACTACCGAGCCGAATCTTATCACCCTTTTGCAAAAGGGTCTTCATGTTTGGAGCTAGCTTGGCTTCATTGAGCAACGTGCCATTTGTCGAACCAATATCTGTCAAATAGACACTGTTTTCCTCGACATCGAACCTTCCGTGAGAACCGCTAATGTATGGGTCTGAAATAATTATTTCGTTTGTATCTTTGCGACCGAAAGTGTGCGATCCAATTGTTAAAGGAATTGAACGATCTGGTAGTTCTAAAGTTGCTTTTGTCTCTGAAACTGAAGGAGTAGCAGAAATCGCCACAGTCTTGCCACTAAGAACCTGATGGGTCTTGTTTTGCTCCCCTGGGAAAGACATCTTGAGTTCATATCCGCCACAAGATAGGGTGGAATTGTGCTGAAGATTCTTAGATTCGCCATGTGGAACAGCTTCGCCATCAACCATCGTTCCGTTAGTGGATCCCAAATCCTTAACAGTCCAAAATCCTTGGACTTGTTCGACTTGGCAGTGCTGGCGACTAACGCGTGGGTCGATGATTTCGATTGAACCTGTGCGCCCTACAATGTTTGCCCCAGGTCTCAATTGAAACTGTCTGCCATCAGAATTGATCAGCACCGGCAAAATGACTGTCGGTGCTCCAAAGGCATCTCCATCTAGTGCGAATTCAAATATAAGGCCACAATCGTGGCATACCATAACTCCTGGAGGGTTGAAGCTCTTACAAACTGGGCATTGAACAGGTTTTATTGTAATGGTGGTATTCAATGATGGCCCCGATCCCATGATCGTTTTGTTCGGATCTGAGCTGGGAGGAGCACCGAGCTGTGTCTTGTTGGGGTCGAGCATTGAATTCCTTATGAACATTGTGACTCAACAATGAGTCTGAAGTGAATGCAAAATAAAAGACGAATCCCGCCATGAGTTGGGTTCAAATGCTATAATGTATCTGTTACGTTTCCAGTCAGTCTGTTCCTGTGCCGGCGATTTTGTCTCTAGCTTCCGAATATTCCGACCTCATGATCCGCAACGGCACCAAGGGCCCTTCCTTGGGAACAGGATAATCACGATGGCTACAAAGTCTCTCTATGTTGGCAATTTGCCATATTCAACAACTGAAAATGGTTTAGCCGAATATTTTGCATCCTATGGTGGAAGCAATGCACGCATTATCGAAGGCCGAGGTTTCGGCTTCGTAGATGTTGATGCCGATCAGGCAGAAGCTGCAATTGAAGCAACCAATGGAAAACCTTTTAATGGTCGGAATTTGACCGTTAACGAGGCACGACCCAAAGAAGAACGACCAGATCGAGGCGGCTACGGCGGCGGCGGCGGCGGTGGTGGTCGTGGTGGCTATGGCGGTGGCGGCGGCGGTGGTCGATCAGGCGGTGGAAACCGAGATCGCGACCGACGCAGTGGCTTTGGCGGCCGCTGGTAAGCAACACCAAGAAGTCAGATCAAGATGCCTCGCTGTTTGTGCGAGGCATCTTTTTTTGCAAAATCATGTGGCAAGACGACATCAGGTAAAAATGAACCATGAGTGCCAAAATCGTTGCTCAATCTTTGTCGAGAGTCCTTGCAGACAGTTACGTTCTCATGCTCAAAACGCAGAACTATCATTGGAACGTTGTCGGCCCTTATTTCCATTCTCTTCACCAGCTGTTTGGGTTGCAATATGATGAACTCTTTGTTTCGATTGATGAAATTGCAGAAAGAATTCGCCAGCTTGGTGAACGTGCTCCAGGAACTATGAAAGAATTTCTAGCGCTCACCCAAATTCGTGAAGAAGGCGCCGAGTCTGCCGCGACGATGGTTGCAGATTTAGCAGCTTGTCATGACCTTTTGGTTAAAAGCGTGCAATCATGCCTTGAAATCGCTTCAAAGCAGATGGATGATGTCACAACTGACCTTATGGTTAGAAGAAGTTCTGCTCATCATAAGGCCGGATGGATGTTGAGATCTACCTTGGGAGATGAACCTTCTCGATCGAACCAGGATGTGGCGCGTGAATCTCCAAAAGCAAAGAAAGTGAGTAAAGAGGCGAAGCCAAAATCCAAATCAAAGTCTAAACCTGTAGTAAAGGTATCGGCTCCCAAAGTGGTCGCAGCATCGGTTAGCTCGAAGGCGAAGAAACCAGCAAAAGTTAGTCCAAAACCTTCTAAAGTTGTTAAGCCGAAAGCGTCTAAGCCAATGGCAAACAACAAGAAAAAGGCACCTGTTGCATTGGGTTAATAGAATGTGATAGTAAAAGTCAACACCTACTGGGTGCGATTTCAACATGTGGTCTAAATTCTGAACCGACCCTCAATTGGATTTTGAGGGTCGGCATCTACATCCTGAAATGTAGGAAGTTACTTAACAGGCCACTTGGTCAGCTTGATGTTTTTGACAACAACTGTTTGACCAGGGGCGACTTTTCCATTTTTAGCTGGATCTGAAGGGCCGGTTGCAACAATTTTGTCTGCAACATCCATCCCGCTCACAACCTTTCCAAATGCTGAGTATTGGCCATCAAGACCTGGATTATCGCCAACCATAATAAAGAACTGGCTGCTGGCAGAATCTGGGCTACCAGATCGAGCCATGCTGACAACACCTCGAGCATGGTGAATGTCATTGAATTCTGCAGGAACATTAATTTCTTTACCGTCGGATCCCTTATTTCCGCCTGTTCCCCATGCTGCTTCCATCTTCATATCTTTAGAAAGTGGGTCGCCACCTTGGATCATGAACCCAGGAATGCACCTGTGGAACCGTGTTCCGTTATAAAAGCCAGATTTCGCCAAGTTCATAAAGTTTTCAACGTGGCGAGGGGCCCGGTCAGGATAGAACATGATCGCGATGTTGCCAACTGTTGTTTCGATAACTGCAATATCGTCACCGTCTTTGGGGTTCTCGGCCACCGGAGCTGGAGCATTGTTCTTGGGTTCTCCTGATGCATTGGCATCGGTCTTGCCAGGATCCGAACCTGTTGCGGTCGAACCGCCTGAAGTTGTTGATGCGGCGTTCGAATCCGTTTTCGATGGTTCGTTACAACCTGCAATAACAAAAGTAAGAATTGCAAGCGAAAGAGTGAGCTTCCAAGTACGATTCATGATCTTTGGAATTATGACACTTGTTCCAGAAGTGACATAATCCTCAGTAGTGAATGCCGTTCTCCTTGCCTCGTTATTATTAGGGTTGAATCATGGATCGGCTCCCGAGCCGCTTATGGATCAAGAAACAAAACCTAGCACACCTGTTGCCATGCCAGCTGAAGGCGAAGAAGTTGCCGTACTCCATACAACCATGGGTGATGTCGTCGTCAAATTCTTTTCAGACAAAGCCCCCAATCATGTTGCGAGCTTCAAAAAACTCGTTAAGGAAGGTTTCTACGATGGAACCAGGTTCCACAGGTGCATTCCTGGATTCATGATCCAGGGTGGCGACCCACTTTCTAAAGATATGGACAAATCTGATTATTGGGGCACTGGTGGCCCGGATTTCAGACTCAAGGCCGAGTTCAATGACATCAAACACGTGAAGGGAATCTTGAGCATGGCGAGATCGTCTGATCCAGATTCAGCCGGAAGTCAATTTTTTATTATGGTGGCAACGGCGAGTTCGCTTGACCATCAATATTCGGCATTTGGTGCGGTTGTCACAGGACTGGATGTCGTGGACAAAATTGTTGCAACTGGCCCCACCGATCGATATGCAAATGGAAAGGTTGAACCCAAAGACGCCATCGTTATCAAATCTGCAACATTAGACAAGTGGCCAATCAAAAAAACGGAATAGTCGCATGAGCGAGGAATCTGGAGAGCGGCAAAAATCTGAAAGTCGCCCGAGCTGGGATACCTATTTTATGGAAATATCTCATCTAGTGGCGACTCGCGCAACCTGCCCGCGTCGGTCGGTTGGGGCGGTTATTGTTCGAGATCGGCGAATTCTTGCGACAGGTTATAACGGCGCACCCCGGGGGCTTTCTCATTGCCCCCATGACGGCGATAAGAATGATTGGCCTTTGGGATGTTTGCGCTCCGGTCACTGTATCCGGTCTTTGCATGCCGAACAAAACGCCTTGTTGCAGGCCGCGATGATTGGAGTTCCTTGCGCAGGGGCAACAATATATGTGACTTGCCAGCCATGCAACTCATGCGCAAAAATGATAATTAATGCTGGAATCGAGCGAGTGATCTACCAAGGAGACTATCCTGACGATTTTTCGATCGAACTCTTTCGCGAATCGAAAATCGAAATCTTTCGCTATTTAGATTCTAAGCTCGTTCCACTGGAGTTTTCTTAGGTTCCATGGACGTCTTATGGCTGCTGGCAAAGTCGACAACTAAGGGCTATTTGGATGGCTTTCGAGCACCGCTTTCCATTCTGGCTTTATCCGCTTTTTTGACACTTGTCCTTACGCCAGTGGCCAAGCGATTTGCAATCAGATTTGGAGCAGTCGACGACCCAACCCGGGATGATCGGCGGGTTCATACATCACCAATTCCCAGGTGGGGTGGACTTGCCATTAGTGGTGGAACGATTCTCTCTTTGCTGATCACCTTGCCATTTACTAATCCCAAAAATCCATTTCCTCACTACCTCATTGGTATGATTTTGGTGTCAATAGGGCTTGTCATTTTTGGAGCATTTGACGACAAGAAACCAGTGGCCGCCCGTTGGCAAATGCTTGTTCTTTTGGCTGCTGGAGTTCTTGTCCAAATTCCAACGGATGCTTGGGGTGGTGTCGCCATTCATGGGCTCAAGATACCGGGCTTAGGGGGCCAAAACCATTGGGTTGAGCTAGGAGTTTTTGGCATTGTTATTACGGCCATTTATGTTTTTGTTGTGACAAAAACAATGGACACTATCGACGGAATTGATGGGTTGACAGCCGGCATCGCGAGCATAGCAGCCAGTACTCTTGCGATTATTGCGACTTATCAGTCGCAGCCCCGGGTTGCGTTGCTCGCCGCCGCAGCTGCTGGATCTTCGATCGGCTTCTTGCGTTACAACTACAATCCTGCCAAAATTTTTATGGGAACTGGTGGTGCTCAATTTTTGGGTTTTTGGCTTGCAAGTTTAAGCATTGTAGGGGCCATGAAAACGGCCGCGACAATGGCTGTTTTCATTCCATTGCTCGTTTTCGGTGTTCCCATTCTTGATGCCATCGTCGTCATTTTCAGAAGGATCCTCAGTCGACAACCCATTACGCAAGCCGATAAAAGGCACATGCACCATGCGTTGCTGGCAAAAGGATTGTCACAACGCCAAGCAGTTTGGGTTCTTTATATTGTGGCCATTGCCCTTTGTAGCATTCTCATAACTTTTGTGAGGATGCATGGCTAAGCTCAAAGCACTGTTTGTCGTCGGAACTAGGCCGGACACTATTAAGACGGCACCGGTTGTTCTTGAATTTCAAAAGTATTCCGATCGTGTGGAAACCGTTTTGGTTTCAACAGGACAGCATCGCGAGATGCTAGATCAGGTTTTGGATGTTTTTCGGCTCAAACCAAACTTTGAACTGGCCGTTATGGAGCATGGTCAATCTTTGGCAAGCCTCACATCGAAAATTGTATTAGGACTTGATGAGATTTTTAGACGAGTTAAGCCGGATATTGTATTTGCTCAAGGGGACACCACGACAACCTTTGTTGCTGGTCTGGCTTCCTTCTATCTTCAAATTCCCTTTGCCCATATAGAAGCAGGTTTGCGGACTGAAACTATCCACAATCCTTTCCCAGAGGAGTTCAATAGAAGAGCAGTCGGTCTGGTTGCGCGGACTCATTTTCCTCCCACTTCTTGGGCTCGAGAGAACCTATTACGAGAGGGTGTGCCCGATAACGAAATTGTTGTAACGGGCAACACTGGCATCGACGCAATTAAGACTGTTTCGAGCCTGGTAACTCAAACTTGGTTTCCAAACCACTTGGGACGAATTGCACTTCTAACCACACATCGTCGTGAGAATTGGGGCGAACCTCAGGAAAGAATTGCAAAAGCTTGCCGTCAGATCTTGGATGAGTTCGAAGAAATGTTGTTAGTCGTGCCGATGCACAAAAATCCCCATGTTCGCGAGACCATTCAAAATCTCCTTGGTGACCACTCAAGGGTGGAACTCATAGAGCCACCTGAATATCCTCAATTTGTGAAGCTTATGGAGCGATCCAATATCATCTTGACGGACTCTGGTGGAGTTCAGGAAGAGGCTCCAACTTTTGGAATTCCCGTTTTGGTTCTGCGGAATACGACTGAAAGGCCCGAAGGTGTGGCAGCAGGGACAGCAAAACTTGTCGGCACCCAAATCGAGATCATCGTGAAGGCTGCTCGTGAACTCTTGAGCTCAGAATCGGCCTATCAGCTCATGGCTAAAGCAATCAGCCCATATGGAGATGGTCTAGCCTCACAAAGGATTCGGCACAGAGTCCTGGCCGATTTTGGAATAGAATCTGAGGACATAAAATCATGGATGCCTTTCAAGCCATAGTTCTCGGGTTGATCCAGGGTCTCACGGAGTTCCTCCCAATAAGCAGTAGTGGTCATCTTTTTTTGTTGCCGCTTGTTTTTCATTGGGATGATGGTGGGCCAGCGTTTACAGCAGTTATCCAATTGGGAACAATCATTGCGGTTCTTTGGTATTTTCGATCAGATCTGAAGCGAATCTTAACAACTTGGATTCAATCTTTCACGAAGAAGGAGCTCAAGTCTGAAAATGATGTAAGGCTGGCCTGGGCCATTGTAGTCGGCACCATTCCCATTCTAGTTTTTGGCAAGCTCTTTGAAAATTCGATTGAATCGACCTTTAGAAGTGCCATTATCGTGGCGAGTACGCTCATTGTTTTTGGCATCGTGTTGTTTTTTGCGGAACGCTTTGCCAAACAAACGCGAAAAATCGAAGAGGTCACGATCAAAGATGGCCTGAAACTCGGATTGTGGCAGTCTTTGGCATTAATTCCTGGTTCTAGCAGAAGTGGATGTACAATTTCGGGTGGGCTCATTTCGAACTTTGACCGGTTCGCGGCTGCAAGAATTTCGTTCTTATTGTCTATTCCTGCCATTGTAATTTCTGGTCTGTATGAACTTTTTAAAGAGCGTGCTGTCCTGCTTGATCGAGGTTTGGTGCCAACACTGTTAGCCACTGTTATTGCATTTGCTAGTGGACTATGGGCGATTACATTCTTGATGAAATATCTTCAGACAAAATCGACAAATTTCTTTGTGTATTATCGAATAGTTTTAGGTTTAATCATTCTCGGTTTGGTGCTCTCGGGCCGAATTCCAAACAAGCCAGCACAAAATCAAATGGCTCATCACAAGTATGGGATTCATAAAGCGGTCTAAGACTCCAGTTCTGCCACCGCAGTTTTTGATTGTCGGCTTAGGCAACCCCGGACCTGAATATCGTGGCACAAGGCATAATGTCGGGTTTGAAGTCATAGAAAGTGTGGCTAAGTCTGCAAAGATCGATCTGAGGACGCATCGGTTCCAGGCTCAAATTGGTATCGGGCCAATTGCGGGAGAGTCTGTCGTTCTTGCAAAACCGACAACGTTTACGAACCGGAGTGGTTTAAGTGTGGTTGCGCTCATGAAACATTTCCAAATCCAGCCACAAAATCTCATGGTTATCGCCGATGATCTTGATCTAGAGGTCGGAAAAATCCGCCTTCGCGCTCAAGGAAGTTCTGGAGGGCACAATGGACACAAATCGATCATTCAACATATCGGCACTCAAGAATATCCTCGGCTAAAAATTGGGATTGGAAAAGAAGGAGAGGTAATCGATCATGTTTTGACGAGGTTTAATCCTGAAGAAAGGATAGAAATCGATTCTGCGGTTAGGCGCTGCCAAAATGCACTCCAAATTTGGATAGAAAGTGGGATCGACCAAGCCATGAACGAAACGAACCGGGGCTCAAACTAAGATGACTTCAGCAGGCCGTTCGGCGTATGTGTGTTGGGTCGACAAAATATGAAGCGATCCCCGAGATTTGTTCCAAATTGGGTTTGTTCTATGCATGTGGGCGTAATACACTCGTTGACCTTCTGATGTCGTCGACCAGTGGCTCCTTCCAACACTTGTTCGGAGCAATACATATTGCCCAGGGTGAATATCGATGTCATCATCGAAAAGATGCCAAGCAGCAGACTCGGCACCTTCATTAATAGCGCAATCCGATACGATTGCATGACCTCGTAACTTTGTTCGCATTGATCCTTGATTTTGAAGAAGGACAAACTCTTGTCCCACGCATTCGCTTCTTTGTACACCTACGATCCGGATCATGTTTATTCGACCTTTACTGTTAATAATACTGACGCAAGTGGCAGCAAAATTGACTCAATTTCTTTAGTTTTCCACAACTGATAGAAATATGAGTAGGAGAATTTAGGCCAAATATGCGGATTCTTCGAGAGATAACAAGATTTGGTCTAGGATTTGAGATGCTTCGACCGCTTGCGCTTCTGTTAAATTTTGCGTCATTACACGCTCTGATTCAGCAACAAGCTTTTTTATTTGTCGCATCATGACCTTAGACTTATCTGTGAGCTGGAGTATCTTTTGCCTTCGATCATGCTTGGAAGGAATTTGCTCGATCATCCCCTTTTGAACCTGAGAATAGACAGATTCTGACAAAGTTGCGGCGGTGACTCCCAATCTTCGTGCGATTTCAACTTGGCTGGCCTTTTTCCCGGCCATGCTAATCGCAGTGAGGAGTTGGAATGTTGTCCAATTGACACCGATTTCTTTGAGTCGAGGTTCCAGCCAAGCAGACTGAAGCTCATAGATTGCGGCCACCCTGGCTGCGATGTTTTCAGATGACATATTTTGTTAGGGTACCTAATGACAATCCCTTAGGCAAGGATGTCTAAGACGGACTTTTGAGAATCGAGTGCAATCTTCAGCGAGGCAATGTTAACTTGCTCAAGAATCTTGGCTTGCTTTAAGTCAACAATGTCTTGAATATAGTCTTCGCTTTCGCCTGAAGCGATATTTGCGCTGGCTCTAGAAGCGATTTCTTGGGCTCGATTGATTCCTGAGAGTGCATTGGTGAAGAGAGATGATCCGATCATTTTTCGGCTCTTGCAAATGACAATTTGCTCTACTTTGTTTTTTCCATACCTCGTGGCTCTGCGAGCATTACGAAGTCAAATTCTCGTAACTTTCTCAGGTTGAGAGTTCCCACGGGTCGCGGGCTCTCCCGGCGAGATCATCCACGACAGCATCTGTTGCCCTTAACCTTGTGCTAAGCACCCGAGCCAAATTTGCGAGCATATGAAATCCCACATCCTTGTTTTGCACCATGTATTGCCTGAGTTCTTTTGCAGGCAACCTGGCAAAATGAACGGCAGTAATACAAACCGCGTTGGCGCTACGAGGCTGGTCGTCGACAAGTGCAACCTCGCCAATCACTGCTCCTGGCCCAAGTTCCGCAAGTTTTTCACCGTGCTGACTTGTGATATTAACCCGACCTTCGAGCACGACATAAAGATCGCTACTCTTGACACCCTTTAGGCAAATGGGTTCTTGTGCAAGTAGCGTCTCGAACGAGGCTATGGCCAATATTTCATCGATTTTGTCTTCGCTTAATCCATAAACAAGATAGTTCTGACGAAATGCATCAAGCCTCTGAGTTTCCACGACGTTATTTTACTTTCCTTTATGAGCTCAGCGTGAAATCTTCATCGCTTGTTGCCCCAGTGTTTGAGTATGAATTCAACATACTTTGCATAGATGTCACGATTCGATATGTCTCCTCCCAACCCGTGATTACCTGTAGGATCCACAACTAGCTCCACATACGGGGCCAATCCATATTGGCATAGCACCCGATAGACATTGACAGTGTGAATGAACAGGACATTGTTGTCATCCATGCCATGCAGAATCATGAGAGGGTGCTTAAGATTCATAGCGACTTTTGTCAGAGAAAACTTATCCATTTCGTCGACTTTTCCTTCTGGCTGAATCGCTATGGTTTCTTGCGTATACCACTGGTTATAGTTCTGCCATTCGGTTGGTCCGGCTCCCGCGATTCCAAGCGTGTAAGCATCGGGATCATGGTACATCGTGTATTGGGTTTGCCATCCACCGAACGACCAACCCCTTAAGCACATTTTGTTGGGGTCAGCACCATATTCGCTTTGCATAAATTTGGCGCAGTCCACGAGGTCTTCGTTTTGAACTTCACCGACATGTCCAAAACTTGCACGAACAAAAGCCGCTCCATATCCGCTCGATCCCCGAGGATCGATTGCGATGGTGACATAACCTAAAGTGTAAGTCATGTACATATTGAGCAAATAAGAGTCCGATGAAAATGCGCCATCTTCGACCGTATTTCCGCTGCCAAGAGGTCCACCATAGGTGTAAACCAGGCAAGGTCGTTTGTCCGTTTTCTTCCAGTCGGGTGGCAAGAACATGTAGCCGTGAATTTCTTGTCCGTGGCGATTTTTGAACGACACGAGTTGAGGTTTTAGCTTATTAACCTTTGCAAAGTTATTGGGATCATAAGACACTGTCAATTGGTCTTGCTTTGCTCCACGAATCACATAATTTTCGCGAGGTGAACTCCAACTCGCAAACGTGCAAAGCATCGACTTAGTGTCGTGGGATGGAATCGCGACCGAATAATTCCCTGTTCCTAACGTGATCCTTGCCATCGACCCATCGCTGATATTCACTCGATATATTTGTGTCCGGGCCGGATCAAGTGCTGTCGAACTCACGATTATGGACTGTCCGTCGGGAGCAACAGATATTGGATTCGCTTCAAACTCGCCTTGGCAAACGACCTTTGTCGTCTTGTTTCCCAAGTCAATAATCCAAGGAAGTCTCCAACCAGTTGTTTCGAGTTCGCACAACACAGATTTGTCGCCAGGCATGAACCTTGGCATGCAAAGCTGAGCTGATTCGCTTTCGCCTGGGAAAGTGGATTTGTGTAGAATTTCATCTTTTTGGGTAGCGATATCTGCTACGTGAACTTCAACTTCCCTCACAAGGGTGTCATAGGTCGCAAAAGTCACTTTTGAAGAATCTTTTGACCAAGGTTCTTGATTCACGCTAGTGCCACGCAACTCTTCTCCTTCACTCTTCCACTTCCAAACTTCCCATGGTTTGTTGTCGTCACCGTCACCTTTGGTGAGATCGTAAATAAAGAAATGAGACTCTTGTTGAAGTTTTTCGTCTGGGGTTCCCAATCCTTGGTTTGCTTTACGAACCTGGCCAAACCGATTGTTATATGTCATCCATTCAATTTGTTTATAGGAGCCATTTTTTTCTGAAATGATGAGCATTTTCTTTCCATCTGGGCTGAGCGAGTAACTTTGGAATTCAATACCATCAGGAAGTTTTGGATTAAGTTGTTCGATATAGGCTCCATCGAATTTCATGCTATAAAGACCCTCGTTCCGGCGGAAATAGAAACCAGAATCGTCGGGCATCCATTTAACATCTCCCTCCATATCGCGAGTTTTGGTGAGTCTTGTCATCTTTTTGGATGGCCATTCCATGCGATAAAGATCGCCCTTGTAAGTCATGAGAAGCTGATGACCGCTGTGGCTCCAGGAATATTCGCCAGGACCTGGATAAGATGGCTTAGGATCTTTATTCGCTAAGGCATCTTTTTTGAGCTTGATGAGGGCTTCTCTATAGGATTTGTCGTCTAGGAGAATCCTTTGCTCCAACTCTCGATCCTCCTTTTGATATCGCTCGAGTGCCTTCTTGATGTCCGGATCGAACTCCATAAAGAGTTGGGGGCTCGTCGCTTGAGTTGATTTTCCCGACTTTTGATCGTAAATCCAAAGATCGGAGTATCGGGTGCCATAAGGATTCCACGTATAGCCAGCAAATTGGTCGTCTGCCGACCAATCCACTTGTCCCATTCTCAACCCAAAAAAGGGTTTTCTTGGAAAAAGATCATCGAATTTTAGATCGGAATCAATAGGAGGAGAGTAAGGTTGAGCCCACGAGAGAGCTGAACTGACTGCGAGAATCCCGATCCATAAAAGACGCATGCTCCAGGTTTTACCCTTTGACGTCGACCCTAAGTTCAACGATCTCGAAAACAAATCAGGCCAATTGAGCTAGCGAATGTGCTGAAGATCAATTGAGCAGCACTAAGGGCTCCGATTGCCAAACCTACTAGCGGGATGTCGACGATAGAAGCGCAAAGGGTTGCAAATCCAACGCTCAGAACATCGCTGGTTAGTGGTGTTTTTAAGACAGATATTATAAAAAATGGCATTGCAAGGCTGAAAGTCCAAAACTTGAACTTCTTATAAAAATCGAAACCGTTATCTTGGAACCAATCTTGGCTTTTGACTCTGAAAGCGCTGAAAATGAGAATAGAAACAAGAAAACAGCCTACGACGACCCTACGGGTTAAAGGTTCGCCAATGTGTTGACTCCTCGCCCAAAAAATCATTCCTCTTGAAAACAGAATGATGAAGGCGATTCCGAACGTAGCCCAAAGTGCATAAAGTGCCTTTGGCAACCGGGGATGCGATGCCAAAACCTTTAGCCCAAGAGGCTCCAGAAAGTGCCATATCCAAAGTGCCAATTGCATGCCAAGGGCAACAACCAAAATAAGACGGACAAAATCCACAGGGACATTGCGATTATGTCACGAAATTGTAATCCCGGGATACAGTATTTCCACCGATATTGCAAGAGCCAAAATAAACCATGCCTAATCAGCCCGATAGAAATTTCTTGGAGTCGATGCCAAAGGTTGAACTTCATGTTCACATAGAAGGTTCAATTCAGCCAAGCACCGTCTTACAATTGGCTCAAAAGAACAAAATCGATCTGCCCGCAAACACCCTGGAAGACCTCCAGGCCTGGTACAAATTTCGGGACTTTGAGCACTTTGTTGAGGTTTACGTTGCTGTTTCGAAATGTATTCGGTCTGCAGATGATTTAACACTCATTTTTCGAGAGTTTCTGGCTGGGCAAAAATCTCAAAACATTCATCATACCGAAGCAACGTATACAGCTTGCACGATCGAAAAATATTGCAATATTCCTTGGCAGGAACAACTCGAAGTCATCGAGCAAGCTGTTCAATGGGGCGAAAAAGAATTAGGAATCACTCTTGGACTGATTTTGGACATCGTTAGGGGTGACACATTAGAAAGGGCATTTGAGGTTCTGGAATGGGTGAAACAGGGCCAAGGACGGGGAGTGATTGCTCTTGGCTTGGCAGGTGTTGAAAAGCTTGGAACGAGACAATATGAACCAGTATTTACAAAGGCTCGTGAACTGGGTTTACACACGATCTGTCATGCCGGTGAAACAAGTGATTCTAGAACCATTTGGGATGTATTGAACTTGGCTCATTCGAAGAGAATTGGCCATGGAGTGAGGTGCACCGAAGACGAAGCCCTTATGAAACATTTGATAGAGCAACAAATCCCGCTAGAGGTCTGCCCGACCAGCAACGTTTGCATCGGTGTTTTCCCAAGCTTGGCCCAGCATCCCTTCAAAAAACTGTTAGATGCTGGCGTGAAAGTCACGATCAATAGCGATGATCCACCCATGTTCTCGACGAGCTTGACTGATGAGTGGATCCAGTGTTGCGACACGTTTGATTTGAGCCTTGAGGAGGTCAAGAAGGTTAGTCTCAATGCCATAGATTCGGCCTTGATCGAACCAAATTATCGATCAAAATTGCGATCTCTACTTTTGCAACATTTCTAGTTTCGTAACGTTTTTGAGTGTAAATTTGAGAGCCATTGGCCCAATATCAATTGTCCCGTCAATGCTGATAATCGCCTTGCTTGCAACATCAAAGTTTGCAGTGTAATTGATTTCTCCGACGTCACCATCACCCGGATCAAGACTCGATTTCACTTTGATGACTTCAAAGTCCTTGCCTTCAACAGTCGTATGTGATTCATATTTGAGTTGCCCCGAATATGAACTTTCTCCTAACTTGAAATCGAACGCATCAGAGTTTCCAATTTCAAGTTCCTTTTGTGGCAAGTAAAGAAGAACCAAAGGAATTTGAATGAGAGCTGTTGCCCCACTGGGCTTCAATACCAAAGGTATTCCAGTTTTAGAAATCTCAAAAAGGTTTGGAGTGTCACTTACTCCAAATTCTCTTGGTACTTGATCGCCTTGGATCATGACCAACTTTGATGGCGTCACTTCTATGTTTAGCCCGTTGGCGGTCGTATCTTTAACCTTGAAATCAAAGAAGCTGGTTGCGGAAAACTCTTCGTTTCCCCCAACAGATTTGGCTCGAAATTCGTAGGATTCTTTGCTTCCAGAAACATAAGGATGAGAGAAATCGACTTTGTTTTCAATTGTGCTAGCGATAAAGTAGAGGCAGGTGGCTGCAATCATTTTGTTACCCTTGCCCTTACATCCGTTTAACCAAGGCTTGAGGTTGCGAGAAAGGATCGAAGGGCCTAACTGAA
This sequence comes from uncultured Fimbriimonadaceae bacterium, assembly GCA_964583465.1. Taxonomy (GTDB): domain Bacteria; phylum Armatimonadota; class Fimbriimonadia; order Fimbriimonadales; family Fimbriimonadaceae; genus JAEURO01. The sequence continues at coordinate 284,712 of CAZOVP010000001.1, forward strand.
GCTCAGAACATAGACATCCAACCCGTCTTGTTGGAGGTCAAGTTTCTTCATCTCTGGGAGCGGATTAGACTCATAAGCGGTTTGGCTTATCGCAATTCCATTCTTAGGTGCATGTCCTTCAAGGTGGGCAGCAATATCGATAACTCTTGTAAACTGAACGTCACCGAGATTGCCTTGAACATCGCCCAAGTGGATCCCAATTCTGATGACAAAAGGTGTTTCCATCCTATTGACCGTTTGGTTGAAACTTTGAAGTGAATTCACGAGTTCTCGGCAAGCTTGCAACGCGTTAGAAACACTTTCAAATCCTAAAATTGCTCCATCGCCCGCAGTTGAGTGAACCTTTCCACCAAAAGGTTGGCATGTCATCTCCACCCACCTTTGATATTCACGAAACGTCCACTCGGCAATTAATGGGTCTGCACCTCTTTTCATGGAAGTGCTCCCGGCAACGTCAATTGCCATTACGCATATCCTTTCAGAATTTGGAGTTAAACGGAGCTCGAGTTCAACGAGTTCATTGGCAAGTACAACCGGGTCTCGAAGTTCACGGCGGCGTTCCAATATCGTGTAATTGGCTATTTGTCGCAAAAAGAAGCCTACGCCAATGACAGCCACGGTAAACGGTATTGAGGAAACTATATTAGATCCAGTCCAATTTTTTTGAAAAATGGTTGGGAAATAGCGGTAGGGGAGAGCATCGGCAAGAATTGAGCCTCCAATATAACCAAAAATCACCCAAATCGCGGTTTTGAAATTCTTGGAAAGTGCTCCTAACCCAACCTGAATGGCCATGCCGAGGGCTGAAATTGAGATTGAAGCTGCGATAATTCTGCCATTCAATGCAGAGGCTGGAATGGCGGTTCCTTGCTTTAGTTGGATGATCTTCCTTTCCGGATCGAATGAAAAGAAAAATGCGGTGACTAGGATTGAGATAGCAAACGCTATTGAAGCTGAAATCCAGAAGATGTGCTGTTCACAAAATGCAATGAGCCTTTCGTGTTTCGATTGAGATTTATTAACATGAATCTGAGCCAAATTGAGTTGCGACCGAACCGTAAGTAGTCGATCTAAGAGTTCTTGACGAGACATCGAATCATATGCTCGTTGTGCTCGGCGCACATTCCGATATGCACCATAAACGAGAATTGGAGTTCCGATAATCATGAGTCCGAAAAAGAGAGCGAAAACTACAGCAAAAATCGAACTCGGTGCCATTGTGGTTTTGGAATTGTCGAGGAGCATGATCGCTACCGTGGCGATAATCGAAGCAAGACTTCCCAAAAATGTGTAACGAATCTTTCCAAACCGCATACAAGCAAAAAAGGACAAAAGTGGCCAAAAAAGCAAAAGGGACAAGAAAAGACTTTGAATAAATCCGCGAGAAAACGTTCCTAAAAATGAGTTTGAAAGAAGAGCGAATTGACGGAGGCAAAAGAACTGGAGTATGCCTGAAATCAAAATAAAGAGAAATGGCTTTGAAGTGACCCTTAGCCAAAAACCGATTAAGCTATTTTTTAGTTTGTCTAGACTTGACGCTGAATTTGCATGAACAGGTTTTGACAGTGGAGCCAGTTTTTGAAGAGTTGAACGAACGATTTGTGGATCGACTTCGAATTGTCTTGAGAGCACTTCGACATCTCTGTCCTCAGGGTGTGACCTGAGGTGCCGTATCAGGTCAGAAACGCCTGCCATTCCTTTAACCAATTCTACCGAAATGTGTGGGTCCCTGGTTTCAGATCCCCGCTCAAAGGTCACAATGATTTTGTATGTTTCGTAGTGTCAATCATGCTTCGTCTATGTATCCAGAATTGGTTGTGGTCTTTGCATTCGAAAACCAAGGCACTTCGGCAGCCTGGGATTCCGCCATTGTCGAACGATCGAAATGTCCAGATTTCCAGTTCAAATCTGGACAAATGGTTGAAGCGCAACCCAGTTCGTCACCGAGGGTTCTCTTAGTCGGATTAGGATTGCAATCTGAATGGACAATGGATGTTGCTCGGAAAGTCTTTGCTGCACTGGGACGAAAGCTGGCAGCACTCAAAGTCAGCCAGGTCACGTTCGATGTTCATTCTGAAATGGATAAGCCAACTACGGGCCAAGTCTTGGGCGAATCGATTGGGATGTTGTCTTGGAGATTTGTCGAGCACAAAACTCAAACAGATCAAGATCTCACTCATGATCTCGAAGTTTCGTCATTGCAAGAAAAATTCGATTCCGGGTTGGCCCGTGGGCTTGAGCTTGCGAACTCTGTTAATTTCGCAAGAACCCTTGTTGCAACTCCACCGAATCATGCGACTCCACTCTGGATGGCTGAAAAGGCCAGAGGTCTCGAACGATTGGGTTTGAAAGTAAAGGTGTTGCAAGGAAACGACCTCACCACGGAAAAGCTACAAGGTCTTATCGAAGTTGGAAAGGCATCGGAGAACCCTCCATGTCTAATACGGATTGAATATTCCCCCAACAAAACAACAGACCAGAAACCTGTGGTTATAGTCGGGAAAACGATTACATATGACACAGGAGGGCTTGCGATCAAATCAAAGGATGGCATGAAAGGAATGAAATATGACAAGTCCGGTGGCTGTGCAGTGCTTGGTGTGATGCATGCTGTTGCATCTATTCTCAAGCCAAGTTTTCCAATCGTTGGAATTCTTGTTGCGGCTGAAAACTCCATCAGCTCAAACGCCTTTCGCATGGACGATATCTTCGCTTTTCGAAATGGCAAGACAGTCGAAGTTACAAATACTGATGCCGAAGGGCGATTAGTGCTTGCCGATGGACTGTGCTGGGCTGCTGAATGTGAAAATCCGTCTGCGATTGTCGATCTTGCGACCCTTACAGGAGGAATCGTGACAGCACTGGGTGGAGTCTATGCGGGGTTGTTTTCTAACAGCGACACGCTGGCAGAAACGCTTATTTCAAGTGGGCTAGAATCTGGCGAAAAGATTTGGCGAATGCCTCTTCATCCCGACTATACGGAGACAATGAAGTCGCAAGTTGCAGATCTTGTGAATTCGGCTCCGACAAGCGGAGGGCACCCCATCCAAGGTGCTGCATTTCTGGCTGAATTTGTACCGGACGAAATTCCCTGGGCTCATATCGATATTGCCGGAGTTTCGAAGAAAGAATCTGATTCCGGAGCCTATTGTCCAGGGCCGACAGGTTTTGGAGTTCGGTTGATCGTGGATTACTTGTCTCGGATTTAGTCGAAAGTCTTGGGCAAACTTTGGGAGCATCGCTAACATAACCTTATGTCTGCCTATCAAGAGATTTGGAAATTTACTCGAGAACGACTCGATCAGGCTTTTCAAGACCTGAACGATGAGCAGCTTCGCTGGCGTCCGTTTGAGGGGGGACATAACATCGGTGAGATGATTTTTCACATTGCTGGAGTCGAGGCATGGTTTGCAACCAGATTTCTAGAAATGGTGCCGAATAGTCCAGATGAAATGCGCCTAATTTCAGCAGCCCGAGATTCATTCATCACAGAAGTTGAATCGCCGTTTGCCGATAACGAAATGACTGTAGAATTCCTCAAAGAGACGCTTGCAAAAACCTCACAAATGATAGAGCCGATTTTGGCTAACCCAAAGCCGGAATTCTTAGAGAAACCAATTGAGACTGTCATTGGCCCCATAGTTCCCGGAATCGGATGCTATTGGAGATTGGCACAGCACTCCGCGTATCACACTGGCCAGATTTGGACATACCGAATGATGCCGAATTTTCCTCAGTCTTAGACCGGAACAACTTTTCGAACTTTTCGCTTTGCTTTTCTAGGGGAAATTTCTCCTTTGACAGCTTTGAGCTTTCCAAAACAAAGGAGCTTGTCGCCGGCTTCGATGACACGCCACTCGTGAGGGTTAGGAATCGTTTCCCCTTGTCGTTCTAGTGTAAGCACAACGACGTCCTCTTCTCTGAGCCCTGTATCCTTAATGGCTTTTCCAACAAAGGGAGAATCAGTTCCCACTGTGAATTCTGCGACACCATATCCAGAAGTCACGGTGAGTCTTTCGCGGATATCTAGCTCTGGAAAAGCGACCTGTTCGGCAATATAGTCGATGATGGCGCCTGCCACATCAATTCCTGTTGCACCTTCGATGCCTTCGAGACCCGGTGAAGAGTTGACTTCTATGACTTGCGGGCCGTGTACAGATTCAAGGATATCGACTCCGGCAACACGCAAACCCAGAATTTGGGCAGCCCGAACAGCAGTTCTTTCATAAGCTTTGTCGAGGATCACGGGCTCGGCTTTGCCTCCTCGATGGATATTGGCTCTAAATTCGTGCCCTGTTGCTACTCGCCTCATGGCAGCAATCACTTTGTCTCCGACCACAATGGCTCGGATGTCCTTGCCTTTGCTTTCGGCTACAAATTTTTGAATTAAGACGTTTTGCTTAGCACCTTGAAGAGTCTCGACAATCGCTTCTGCAACCTTTTGACTTTCGGCCAAGATCACGCCGACGCCTTGAGTTCCTTCGAGCATCTTGATGATGACAGGTGCACCGCCGACCCTTTGAATAGCTGGAAGGATATCCTCCTTGCTACGAACAAACGACGTTGGTGCCAATCCGATGTCGTATCTGCTTAAGATTTGGAGTGATCGAAGTTTGTCTCGGGAATTGTTGATTGCGTTGGCTGTATTGGCGACGAAAACATTCATTTGTTGAAATTGGCGTACGACACTAGAGCCAAAAAAAGTAATCGACGATCCAATTCGGGGGACGACGGCATCCACATGACCCAATTTGCGCCCGCGATAGAAGAGTTCTGGCGCCCCTTGTTCAAGTTGCATTGAAAATTTGAGAGTATCCAGAACCTGGCACTTGTGACCACGGTCAATAGCCGCTTGTCTTAAACGACGAGTGCTGTAACTTCTATTTTCTCGGGAGAGGATCACGATTCTCATGAATTTACCAAGGTGAGATAAATTTGCGATGCATCGACCATGCAATCCGATCCAAGGGCAGTTCGCCCAATGAGCATTCTTACGCTCATATTGTCTCGATTCACAAGGCTTATTTCAATTTGCTTTTCGATATTTCCAATTCGGAGCTTTGTTTGAACAAAGTATCGATGGAGCGAATGACCATTGCTACTTTTGACTAAGCTATGCCGAACAATTTTTGCACGAATGTTGGGAACCGAAATGCCTTTCTTCTTATTGAGAATAACGTCGAAAACGACATATTTTTCGCCAACTTCATGGAGATTGGCAACATGGATGGCACTTGATCGGGCACCGGTGTCGATTTTGGCCCGAAGTTTGGTGATGCCCCAATCAGGCAACGACACATATTCTCTCCATCCAACGATCGTTTTGTCCACGCCCAGTATTTTGCATGGTCCCGCTCTCCAAATGAACCGGCGAAGAAAGTCTTCGTCCGTTTGGATAGGTGAGTTTAATGAAAATTCAAAATACAAAGTTGATCGTCATTCTATCTGCAAGCATTGCCGTTTTGGCCATAAGTTCTTTTGCATTGGCGCAAGTCCGTGTTCCAGAAAAGTTAGCGAACCATCATGGGCACGAGCGATTGCTCTCTCGGCTCAATCTAAGTGAATCTCAAAGGAAACAAATTCAAAGCATTAAAGAGGAATCGCGAGCTCGTTTGAAGACCATTTGGAGTGACGATCGCCAAAGCGTCGGAGCGCTGAAGAGCCAGCTGAAGGCATTGAGGGAGGAAACAAAGTCAAAAGTGGCATCTGTGCTCACAACAGAACAGAAATCGGAACTCGGCAAGGCCAAATCCAGGTTCAAGGATCAGGTTTCCAAGTTCAAAAACAGCCGAACATCTCCCTCGACATAAAAAAATTAGAAAATATTAACAAAATTACTGAACAACTTTGAGGAACTCTCGTCATATCAATTTACAAAAGGCTTAGGGTCGCGATGACCTTAGGGTGAAGAGACATAGGCGACCCACTTGTGGGTCGCCATTTTTTTTGAATCCGAGCTGAATTCTCAGGTAGTTTAATGTCGATGTCAATCTTCTGGGCTCCCTTGCTGATCGCGTTTAATCAACCGAAGCTGGAAAGTGCATTGCCGGTGCCACACCCAAGAGTATTGATTTTCAGTAAAACGGCGGCATTTCGCCACGACTCTATTCCAATTGCAATAGCGGCTCTCAAAGATCTTGGAACAAAGGCCGGTTTTCAAGTCACAGCTACAGAAGACGCAACTCTTTTCAATGATGACGAACTCCAAAAATTTGATACAGTGGTCATGCTCAGTACCACTGGAGACGTTCTCAATGATTCTCAACAAGTTGCATTAGAAAAATTTATGTCTCAAGGGAAAGGACTTGTAGGAATCCATGCTTCCACCGACTGTGAATACGATTGGGGCTGGTATGGCAAAACTATGGGTGCGTATTTCCAAAATCATCCCCGAATCCAGACTGCTGAAATTGACGTTTGCGATCCCTGGAACCCTTCGACATATTTTATGGACAAAACGTGGACTTGGCAAGATGAATGGTATAACTTCCGGCCTCAAAGTTGGAAAGGAATTCGAGTCCTGGCCACGCTTAATGAAAAGAGCTATGAAGGTGGAAATATGGGCTATCACCCCATAATGTGGGCGCGGGAAATGAGCCGAGGTCGAGTTTGGTACACGAATTTGGGTCATCGTGCTGAAACTTACGCCCAGCAGACGTTTTTGAGGTCGGTTCAAGAGGGAATATTTTGGGTGAGTCAAGCCAACAGAAGTAGCTACTTCAACCACAAGCTCGGGGATGTCACGGGTGACCAGTTATTTCATCTTGAGAGATATTCTGTCGAACGCGAAGAGGGCAATGTTCTCCTTGATGGAAATGTTCAAATTGGACTTAATAACTGCTTTTTGAAGCAAACACGTGACCTTAAAGATAGCGATTTGGGTGGCTTGCCAGGCCATCCGCCAATCTTAAATGCGTCTCGACCATTTGGACAAACGGACACACTTGATGTTTTATATCGCGCAGGAACACGAAATTCTAAGGGCGAAACTCTCGAGTTACCAAGAATTGTGGAGCTTCGAGTGAATGGCATTGTTGTCCAAAGAGACGTAAAAATTCAGGTGTCAAGGATCAAGCCGTCAACTCCAACCCGCATCTGGGCCAACACATTTTCAATCTATGCCATACCTTTGAAAGGTAAGTAAATTTTGAAAAAGGGCGTTTTCGCCCTCTAGGGTCCTTGTCTAGCGAACCGACAATTGAATCTGATCATCTCTATATATAGAGAGTGTGAAGGGCCGGCACAGTTACGAGGAAGTGCGGGCCAGTAAACTAGGAAAAGCTATGAAAGAAGTTGGTATGGGAGTCCCTTTTGTTATTGAGCAGACAGCCCGTGGCGAAAGAAGCTACGACATTTGGTCTCGGCTCTTAAAAGACAGAATCGTCTTTTTGGGAACTGGAGTCGATGACTATGTCGCCAATTTACTCATTGCACAACTCCTTTTCTTGGAAAAGGAAGACCCTGATAAAGACATCGAGTTCTATATTCATAGCCCAGGAGGGAGCGTTAGCGCAGGTCTAGCAATCTATGACACGATGCAGATGATCAAGCCCGATGTCGCCACTTTTTGTGTAGGGCAGGCTGCAAGCATGGGAGCCGTTCTTTTGGCAGGAGGCAAGAAAGGAAAGCGATTCTGCCTAGAAAACGCTCGGGTCATGATTCACCAAGTAAGTGGCGGAGCGCAGGGAACCGTGACAGATATGAAGATTGCAATTCAAGAGGCCGATCGCTATATGGATATCCTCATGCAAATTCTGGGTGAAGCAAGTGGCAAACCCGCAGACCAAGTGAAGAAGGATTGTGACCGAGACCACTTTATGTCTGCACAAGAAGCACTGGAATATGGATTGATTGATAAAGTTTTGAAGCCAGGTGCGCGATAATAGGAGTATAGAGGACACAGAGATGGCTAAACCAGACGAACAGAGGAGCCGATGTTGCCTATGTGGCAAGGTCAAAGAAAATGTTCCTAAGCTCATTGTAGGCTTGCATGGAGCCGTGTGCTCCGACTGTATTGACCTTTGCAATGACATTTTGCAAAACGAAGGGGGCGCGCCAGGCGAAGCCAAATCTAGCGCCACTGATGCGAAAGCAAAAGCAGCGACACCTTCTGGCCCAAGGATTGCAAAGCTTCCCAAGCCAAAGGAGATCGTTTCGTTTCTTGATCAATATGTCATTGGACAAGAGCACGCCAAGCGAGCTTTGAGTGTCGCTGTATACAACCATTATAAGAGAATTCATGACGTAGACGATTCGGGGGTTGAGCTTCAAAAGAGCAATATCCTTATGGTCGGCCCAACTGGTTCAGGAAAGACCCTTTTGGCTCAAACCATGGCAAGGATGCTCCAAGTTCCGTTTGCAATTGCAGATGCGACAGCCTTGACAGAAGCGGGCTATGTTGGAGAGGATGTCGAAAATATTCTCTTAAAGCTCTGGCAATCTGCCGAGCAAATGGATCCTAGAAATGTGAAGGAGCTTTGCGAGCAAGGGATCATTTATGTGGATGAAATCGATAAGATTAGCCGTAAATCTGATAACCCATCTATCACAAGAGACGTGAGTGGCGAGGGTGTTCAGCAAGCGCTTCTCAAGATTCTTGAGGGTACTCAAGCGAATGTTCCGCCTCAAGGTGGTCGAAAGCATCCGCAGCAAGAATACTTGCAAATAGATACCAAAAACATTTTGTTTATCTGTGGTGGTGCGTTCGAAGGCCTTGAAGAAATTATCATGCGCCGTCAAAAAGCTAATGTCATGGGATTTCGGGCTGAGCCACAAAGCAAGGCCGAGCGACAGAAGGACATTCTGCGTGGAGTAAACCCAGAAGACTTGCTCAAGTTTGGATTGATTCCTGAGTTCATTGGCCGATTGCCGGTAATCACGACTCTGGATCAACTCGACGAAGACATCTTGGTTTCGATTTTGACCCAGCCAAAGAATGCCATCTTGAAGCAATACACAAAGTTCTTTGAACTCGACGGTGTTGTTTTGGAAGTTGAGCCCGATGCGTTGCTTGAAATTGCGCAGGAAGCCCTCAAAAGAAAGACTGGAGCTCGCGCACTTCGATCGATTATCGAGCAAATCATGCTTGAAGTCATGTACGAAGTACCAAGTAGCGAAGATATCAAGAAAGTTCTTGTCCCAGCTGGGGTTCTCAGCGAAGGAATCAAACCGATCTTGTTGAACGGTGACGATATCCCTAAAGCCAGCTAACAAAGCCAAAATTCTAATCAGTGCCCGAGTCTTTATCATGAAGTCTCGGGCATACTTTCTTGTGTGGAATATCGCCCCATTGGATCACTGAATGTTTCTGTCATAGGCTTAGGGTGCAACAACTTCGGGGGGCGAATTGACGAGGCCAAAACCAAAGAAGTTCTGGAAGCAGCCATGGATGCCGGAATCAATTTTTTTGATACGGCAGACATTTATGGTGGAACAAAGAGCGAAGAATTTATGGGGCGAATTCTTAAACCACATCGAAGTAAGTTCATTTTGGCGACAAAGTTTGGAATGGAAGTCAATGGACAGCCAGCGGGAGGTAGTCCGGCTTATATCCGTAAAGCTGTTGAAGACTCTTTGGCCAGGTTGCAAATTGAAACGATCGACCTCTACCAAATTCACCAACCCGATTCTCAAGTTCCAATAGCAGAAACTTTGGGAGCGCTGAATGAGCTCATTGACGAAGGGAAAGTTCGAGAAATTGGGTGTTCAAATTTTACAGTTCCGATGATTGAGGATGCTGAAGCTGCAACTTTGCCTGGTCAATCCAAGTTTGTGAGTGTACAGAATCATTACAGTTTGTGTCACCGTGAACCAGAACCCGATGTAGTTGCCGAATGTGACAAGCGCGGGATCGCTCTTTTGCCTTATTTCCCTTTGGCTTGCGGACTTTTGACCGGCAAATATCACGCAGGGAATATGCCCACAGGAACACGAATTCAAGATGGCTCGAGGTGGATTTCAAAAGAACTCATGGATGTTTCCGAGCGACTCTTCGAGTTTGCAAGTTCTCATCATCGAACAATGTTAGAGCTTGCATTCTCTTGGCTCCTTTCTAAAAAATGTGTGGCCAGCGTGATCGCGGGCGCCACTTCTGCTGAGCAGATCCTGGCCAATTCTCGAGCGGGTTCTTGGATACTTTCAAAGGACGAACTCGATGAAATTGATTCTATTGCACCGATTTCACTGAGAATTCCTGATTAATCGAGATATGTTGCAAAATCATTGCAATATCATTCATATTTAGATTTAGCATGCCGACAAAGGTTGCGCTCTGGCTCTTTTGGGCTCTAGCAGTTCTTGGTGCGATGCTCAATTCTGTTGAGCACGTTCATGAGCACCAAGGGTTCTTGCCCTGCGTCGAGTGCGCTCTCTGTCCGGCAAACATAGGAAATTCTCGAAGCGAACAGTCGCAAACAAGCATCCTCAAAAAGAAACAATCGAATTTCAGTGAACCCGATAAGCGAGTCGTTATCGATCATCTAGTGGATGTGCGACTTGGGTCACTTTTGTCCTGCGAACAGGACTTGCTGGTTCAACGCAAGTCCAAAATCATTTCGCAATCCGTGCTATTCAGTAGCTATTCAAACGGATCGCACTTTGGGCGTGCTCCTCCTCAACTTTCTTGATCTTTGTGTGTCGGTGCTTGCGTTGTGGGTGCCGGCTTGGATTCTCACCACTGTTGAGAAAAGATTTAGAAATTTAGAATGACGACAATTTTAGGACATGCCTTCGCGGCAGCCCTGGCCGTTTCCGGGCTCTCGCATCACACAAATTCGCCAGTTCTTGTAGCACGGCAAAATCCACCATTAGAAACTGGACAGGAACAACCAACGGGTGGTGGCCCGCAAAACAAGAACGCTTTCAATCCACAACTTTCAATGGTGACCGATTTCCGATGGAATGCAGTTGACAGCGACAAGTCAAGCCGGAAACGAGCCTACTTAAAGGAAGCTGAACTTGGTTTTGCTTCGGATGTTGATCCGTTTTTGAAAGCCGAAGCCTATATTTCCGTTGCAGATGAAGATGGCGAAAGCAAAGCAGAAGTCGAAGAAGCCTTTGGAAAATACACAAACCTTGGGCGAGGGCTTTCTGGAAAATTCGGGAAAATTGCTGCAGCTATCGGCCGGGTTCAGCGAAATCATGCGGACCAGCTTAATTGGATGGATTATCCCTTAATGGTACAAAAATTTTTAGGCGATGAAGGATTGAGAGCTGGAGGAGGTTCCTTAAGTTACCTTTTGCCAGGTGAGCACTTCCATGAATTTACTCTGGAAGCACTTGATAGCAATGGAAAGGGCATCTTTTCTGGTGGCAACGGGGGGGCTCCCACGGTTGTGGGTGCCTACCGAACGTTTGTTGACTTCAACGAAAATGCTTCAGCTCAGTTTGGTTTGAGCTATGCAACAGGGCAATCGCCAATTGTTGGCAAGCGATCTGATCTACTTGCAGCGGAATTCACATATAAGTTGCAACCCGGTGGTACAGGAAGGTCACTTGTGTTTGAAACTGAGGCGTTTTCTGGCAAACAAGGTGGAGATGCCGATCGAAAGATTGGGGCATTTGCAGCACTCACCTATGAACTGAAGCCTCGACTTTATGCAACGTTAAAGTCGGACTACGTTGAAACTCCAGGATCCTCTGAAATCCTCCGTGCCTTCAGCTTTGGGGCTACTCTCAAGGTCACTGAATTCCACTTTTGGCGCGCTGAATTTCAGCGTATTGAATCCAATATAGCCTCTTCTCGGAACGTGTTGAATGTTCAATTCCAATGGGTAATCGGAGCTCACCCAGCTCACAAATATTAAGATGAAAGCAAACTTTTTACTTCTTGTCGCCTTCGGCATTTCGGGTCGCGCTTTGGCAGATCTTAAAGTCGTAACAACGACTCCTGATCTCGCTTCCATTGCAACAAGCATTGGAGGTTCTCATGTTTCGGCAAGTTCAATTCTAGTTGGGGCTAGAGATCCTCACAGAATCGAGGCGAAGCCTAGCTATATGAGCCGAGCTGCTAGCGCCAATGTCTTTATTGCGATAGGTTTAGAATTAGAAATTGGGTATGAATCTGCAATTTTGGAGGGTTCACGGAATCCTCAGATACAGATTGGTGCTGCTCGCCACATATATGCATCGGACTTTGTCAGCGTGTTGGATAAACCAACTGGAACAGTGAGCCGTGCGAACGGAGATATACATCCTTATGGCAACCCGCATATTTGGCTTGACCCATATAACGGAAGAGTCATTGCCATTCGATTGGCGGAGAAATTTTCGGCCTTTGATCCAGGCAACAAGGCAGCATATCAATCGAATCTCAAGAGCTTTCTTGACCGATTGGATTCGGCCATGTTTGGTTCGACGTTGGTTTCGAAATTCGGGGGTTCAACGTTATGGGATTGGCAGCGAAGCGGAAATTTGATCTCCAAGCTCAACAGTGTTGGGGCGAGATCTAGCTTGGGAGGATGGGAATCACAAATGATTGGGTTGGCCGGTGAAACCATTGTCACCTATCACCGATCGTTTACGTATTTCGCCAAGCGATTTGGATTAAGGATTGTTGCCGAGCTTGAACCGAAGCCTGGCCTTGACCCAACCCCGGGTCATTTGGCGGAAGTCATAAAAACCGTTTCAAATCAAAAAGTGAAAATTTTGCTTCAGGAGTCATTCTATTCAACAAAACATGCACAAATCGTTGCCGGACGAACTGGGGCCCATGTTGTAGTCGTGCCACAAAATGTGGGACATGATGCAGGGGCCAAAGATTACATTTCGTTCATGAGTGAAGTCGTTTCTCGAGTGGCTGCAGGGGCGCGTTGATACATGCAAGATTTCTTGCTACTCATGGGCCTGCCTGTTTTGGCCTCACTCGTCATGTCTCCAGTTCATTGCCTCTTCGGACTTCATATCGTCCGAAGGGGAGTTATCTTTATTGATCTTGCAGTGGCGCAGATGGCAGCTTTGGGCATGGCCATTGCTGTTTCGATGGGGCACGAAGTTCATTCTTCGGTCTCTTATTGGTTGTCTTTGGGATTCGCATTGGGTTCGGCACTGGCCATTTCGCTCAGTCGGCACAAACTCGGAAAAGTGCCACATGAGGCTATCATTGGAATCATTTTTGTCCTTGCATCTGCTTTAGGAATCGTTGTTCTTGAACAGTCTCCGCATGGACTTGAAGAACTAAAAGATATTCTCAGTGGTAGCATTTTGCTTGTGCAAAGGGAAGAGGTGATGAAGACGGCACTAATCTATGGCGTGATTTTGATCTTAGCAATTGCGCTTTGGAAGCAGAATCAGCTCATTTCGGATAACTCTGAAAAGGGCGCAAAAGGCTGGAAGCGCACTGCGCTCGATTTTGCATTCTATGGACTTTTGGCTTTCGTTGTAGCATCGAGTGTTAAGATTGCAGGGGTTTTGGTTGTTTTCACATGGCTCGTTATGGCCCCGGTGATAGCCTTATTTTTTGTCGATTCATTGAGTAAGGCCGCTTTCGTTGCCGTTCCGATGGTGCTATTGTTCTCCGTTGCTGGACTCTATGGATCCTTCAAATTAGACTGGCCCACAGGGCCCGCAATTGTCGTCATTTTTGGAGGAATGGTCGTTCTTGCATATCTCATCAAAGTTTGTTTGCCCGAACAAAAGCAGGAAATGCAACAAGATTTGAATCTGTAACTAGTATTTCCACTAACTGAAAACAGCACTAGAGTTAATCCTCCCTGTTAAATGAGCTAGTTTAGTTCGGCCGAATTTCGTGAATATCACAACCATACAGGCACGAGGGCGCTTGTGATTTGGTGAAAACCATGTATATCTTAAATTGGAACCCTAGCGAGCAGCTATTAGAAGCAAGTTTTGGCGGTGCAGTCACCCGTGGTGAAGCCGATGTTTTTATCGACGAATTGAAAGACTTTTTCCGCACCAGCGACCTCGGCGAGTTTTGTATCGTTATCGACTTTGCCAAAGTGAGTCGACTAGATGATAATGTTGCGGAAGCTTTTAACTTTGCACGAGAGCTCGCCCAGTTTTCTGGTGCATTAAATGTCACTTTTGTCACGAGAAATGATGATGAAGTTTCTGAACTCGTGAACGGTCGACTCCAACAAGTTCTCGAAGGTACCGAGCGATACGTAGCCTATCGTCTAGCAGCTTAATTCCAACCCAACCCTATTTCCTTGCATTGGCCGCTTCAAGATTCTTGAGGCGGCACTTTTTTTGCGTAAACTGGAACGATGTTTTGTCTTCTTCTTTTGGGAATGTTGGCTGATGATTCTTATACTTCGGTGGCGTATCGACCAGATGGAAAGGTTGTCGCGATTTCTGGTTGGAGCAAGAAAATCGATGTGTTTTCATTGGAATCGGGCCGACTGTTACGACGACTGGAAGGCCACAAAGAGCATGTTACAGCCCTTGCGTTTTCTGCCGATGGCAAGCAACTTGTAAGTACCTCAGGGGATGGAACGATGAAGGTATGGTCTGCGACCGAATCTCGTATGATTTTGAGTATCAAGTCGACAACCAGCTATCTCAGCGGTTTGGTCCTTTCCAAAAACAACTCGACCGCATTTGTAGCCGGATATGACAACAAGATCTCGGCTTACAACCTCAAAACGGGAAAAAAGATTCGCGCTTTTGTAGGATTGCCTAGCGATGCCTATAATGTCGCTCTTTCCCACAACGAAAAATTTGTGGCTGGCGTTGGCCCCGATGGCGGGGTTTGTGTTTGGGATACGCAATCTGGAAAGCTTTTGAAAAAAGGGCCTTCAACGAATCAAAATGTGTGTGGTGTTGCCTTTGGATCTGATGATGCCATGCTGGCAACCGGAAGTCTCGATGGAACATTTGCCGTTTATCAAACCTCAGATTTTCGGGCAATTCGAAAGTGGACTGATCCCAAATCTTCTTGTCGATCCTTGGCTTGGGTGGGAGCAAAAAGTCTTGTTTCGGTGGGATATAACCCCCGAATTGAAAAGTGGGATCTTGATTCTGAGTCTCCTCGATGCGACTTTATTCTGGCCGGTTCTCGAATGTTTTTTGAGTCCGTTGCTTTGGATCCTGGTGGTTCAAGCGCGGTAGCCGTGGGGAGCATCGAAAGTCATGGCGTGGTCTATGGGCTGGATATAAAGAATTGGAAATTGATTCCACCTTCATTTGAAAGATAGTTTCACCGACCCGTTCTCTAAAGCACAAATTTTGTCATAATAAATTCACTGCTTGCCCAATCGTCTAATGGTAGGACACCGGTTTCTGGTACCGTCAGTTGGGGTTCGAGTCCCTGTTGGGCAGCCACTAGATTTCAGGTTCATTTTGCCCCCTTTGACGGCAAGTAATCTTCTCTCGATCCATAAAATGAACTCCGAAAACAAGTTCAATCCATAACTGTCCTTTGCAAAACCGAATCCTCCGTGAATCAGTTGCGGAGGAGAAGCACCCAGCCGTTTCAGGGGCATTCGGCAATTGGGGGAACTGGGCCAGTTAGTGGGACATTGAAACACTCGTTCGTTAAGAAGATGGCCGAGGAAGCAAACTTTGGACAAGCTGAAGTGAGCTTTTTAGAAAGACGTATTGCGAATTACGGAACAAAGGGTAGTATTCGAGTTGATTTTATCTTTGGAAATGCAATGTTTGGGCCATCCAGATTTGAAGAAATCGTAAAGGCATTGCCTAAAGGCTTTAAGCCACCGATCATCCTGAGACCCTAGAAAAATGAAAGGCATTGATCTGAAGAGAGTTCTCAAAGTTCATGGTTTGCCCGAGCTAAATCACCAAGTCTTTGTAAAAAATGTGTTATATGAGCTGCCCATTGGCTTAATCACGAGTGGGGTTTGCTTTAATAGATCGTCAAACCCAAAAGATGTTCGACTGGAAGTTATTCAACAACCTCTCTACTTTCCCGACACGAGTGTGACATTTTGGACATCCACTCGTGTAGATCCAGAAAGGGGGCAGAGCTGGGACTTCGATCCTGATCCTCATTCGGAAGCTTCATACAAGCTAGTCAATGCCGTTAAGAATTTGTGTATGCCTTTGCTCAAACAAAGATTATCTGTAGAAGAAGTTCTTGCGATATCTTGTAAAAAACTAGCAAAATTCCCAAGTTCTATGCTAGAGGATTTTCAAATGACATGTTCTCTTTGCATGCTGGGAAGACTCGATGACGCATGGGCTGCCTTGGTGCCTTTAGCTGATCGAACCAGACGACTGATGAAGATGCCAAAACCCAGTATCGAACAGATGATTTCAGATAGTGATGGAAGACATTGGTCTTATTCGTTTGATTTATGGATTCATATCGAACCACTAGAACGGGCATTTTTGTCCGCAAATCGCAATGAAGCTGTTGCCCAAGTCATGGAGAACTTTACTGAAGGAACTCGCCAGGCCATCGGACTCGCTGGGATTGATTGAGGGAAATTTATTCACCATGCAGGAGTTTCAGAAATGGGGGGCCAAGAATTCAGTTGGAACTTGGCTCTTAAGTCGAAATCACAAGTTAGGAACCATGCAAAAACCGAATCGGTCATTTTGGTGGCGACCATGAGCCATTCCGTACGGGGCCAAAGGAACGAAAACGAATCTCAAGTCAAGAACCTCTTAGAGAATTGGCTTGAACTATTAAAGGAGAATTCGAAAGATGAAGGTTGGAAACCCTAAGGTCGTCACTGCAATTGTAATTTTGTGCGTTGCGTGCGCCTCTATCCCAATTTTCTTACCTGTTACTGAAGGTCAACCAAACGCAAAGAGGGTGGAACTTTTTGACGACAAACGTCGGTTAATATCTGTCTTGTGGCAAGGATCCAATTGGAAGGTATTCAAAATGCCAGCTTTTGACTCTTCACGTCGCTCGACTTGGCCAGATTCTTGGGACAAAGATTTCTTGGAAAAATTGGATAAAAGAGACTGGCATTATCGCACGTCAGACCAGGCACAGAATAATAATCTCGGAGACATTGGACTTGATACTCCGATTGTTGTGTCTGATGACCTTCCAAAAAACGTTGGTGACCATGTGGTTTTGCGTGTTCGCGACATTATTCCAAAAGACTGAAAAAATTGAGATTCCCAACAAAAAGCATGGAACCAATACGCGAGTAAGTACTGGAATAAGGGACTTAACCAGTCCCTGAAGGGTCAAGGTCTGCATTCTGCGAGTCGGGAGCACACAGGAAAAGGATGAAATGTTAATGAGGCCAGAAGATTATTGACTAATAGAGAATCTCATGATTTAAACAGAAAGGACGGTTCTAGGAACCATGCTAGGCCACATATTTGGGTGTTAATGGCGTACATTTGGGCTATCCTTTCTCCTATGTCCCCAGATACTGATTTCCTCACGCTGTGTTGACATGATTCATGAGAATGGGGTGTGCGAAGAATGCGATCAAGTGGCTCCACTTTGCTTTGAGCGAGGAAAATAATATAAGGTGAAAATACTACCAAACAACAAAGAAGACTGTCTTCGCTTTTTTGATTCTTCATTTCAGTCTTTGATAGAACTTCCCGAAGACAATTTTCGTGGTTTGCAAAATATGAGTCATGTCGTAAAACACGATGATTGGCCATGGGCTAGTGGTGGAAATATGATTATCATCGATGAGGAGGTTTGGACCTCTGGATCTGATTATGATTTGGGAACAATGGTATTTCGATCACTTGGCTTACCCGACCTTGAGCCAGGATTCTGGGTTACATGCCAGTTTAAGATGGACGAATTATCTAGGGTTCGAATCGCTTTCTTTTTATGTG
The DNA here is from genome assembly GCA_964583465.1 of uncultured Fimbriimonadaceae bacterium. Lineage (GTDB taxonomy): Bacteria > Armatimonadota > Fimbriimonadia > Fimbriimonadales > Fimbriimonadaceae > JAEURO01. The sequence goes on from CAZOVP010000001.1 coordinate 302,448, forward strand.
CCCTATTTGGCTGGGACATAGTGATTGGAAACCAAGATTTAAGATCTGGAATATGGCTAAATCATGATTGTCAACTTCGGTTGCTTAATATTTCTAAAGAAAGTACTCTTGTGCAACTCATAAAGGATTCGATAATGCCAGTTCCAATGAATTTTGCCTAATACTTGAAATCTGCGAAAGGAATTTGCAAAGTTCGAATCATAGGTTTCTTCGGCGCCCATTTCAGAGTAACTGTCTGCAACATAAAAGTCGTGGAATCTCGGAGCGACGATCCAATGTTTCGACCGGGAGCCATGGTGGATTAAAGAACTTTGACTGCCAGAGCAATTCATCGGGAGGTGTGTCTTCTGCTCGGAGATATGATGCGTGTGGAGATGGACAGACCCAGTTAGGTGGCTCTTGGAGCGACACAAATCTATAGACGACTCCTGAATACCGGAGAAGGGCAAGAGTTCAGGATCGAAATGCTGGACTAGTTGTAACAAGTGGCACAAGCACAGATGTTGGCATGGCACGTGCTAAGATAGCTCCAGCGGTACAGGCGATTTCGGGCGCACCAATACCAGATGCAGTCATTGAATATTATTTCAATCCGCCACCAGTAGAAGGCGTCGACATAACGAATTTGAAAGATGAATTGGCAGGCCCGCATTTGAGAGGATCAACTATTGGAGGAGGAGGTTTGCGGGCAAGATGATGATTTACTTTGAGCCTGGAAGCAAAATTACGCTTGACTTTACTGGTGAATCAGAAACAAATGGACAACTTCAAGGCCAGGTTATTCAAGGGATAAGAATATCGGATGAAAATTCGGAGAATCTCAAAGCATTTGTGGTGGCGATAGCCCCAGCTTTCATGGGCCCCGCTCCAATAGGGCAAAGAGGCATGCTCATAATTGTTCCGCTCGATCGGTTCTCAGGCAAGAACTGGATTGAAGGGAGGGCCTCCGTGCCGATAGATGATAGTCTCAATCTTGCGAAAATCGATGCTGTGGATTTGCGGCACTTGTGGTCACTTGGAAGTCTCAGGATCATTGTCACGGAACAAATCTAGGCACTCGGGATTTTGGTCAGCTGTCAAAAAATGCACCGAAGTGACAAATGTGGTTTACAGGAACAAGAATTTTGTTCTATTACCAATTTTTCTACTGCTGGCGATCGGCGGGTGTCATTTGCAAAAATTTAGTGAGCATATTTTTGTCCCGTTGAGCGACGATATGAAGGCGAATGGACGCCATGATTCCAAATTGGACGGTGGGGGATCGGGGCACATGACACTTAAGGTTTCACATGGTTTACTCATATACGCCGGCCCCAAAAATGTCAAAGTGGGAACTTACAACTGGAACAGAAAGAACCACAAGGGAGTCGTAGTCCGGCACCATCGGAGGTTGAAAAAGTGATGAGGCAGAAGAATTCTTTGTTGCTTGAATGGAAATGTTCAATTGCTCTTTTTTCATGTAGCTGTCTTTTGGGATGTGCAACTTCAAACCGTTCGACAATCTACTACGCGCGTGTTGATACCGAAGTCACGATTGACAACAAACCAATTCGAGAAGCCAGGCTCTATCGATCCATAGAGGGAACATATGTATTAAAGTTGAATGTTCCCATGCCATGTGATCTATACATGATCTTTCCTAGACTTTCTCAGGTAGCGGTTACGAGCCCCAAATATTTTGAGTTCAATGATAATGGAGCGTTCCTGAAGAAGGACCTGGTTGCGGGCGCATTGGGTGTCTCTCCATTCGAAGATAATCCAAGGATAGATTATTCGTATCGTGGATTTTCTTTCGACAGTGTTGGTAAGAGAACACAGAGAATCTCGATCAAATTGCAACACAAAATTCCAGAAGAAGAGTAGAGTCAAGATGACCGGCTACCGTTGCCCAGAGTTTTGGAGGCCACGAGACCAGCCCTTTGGAGCGAATTCCTTTGCCGATCCAAGTAAAGACTTTTACGAGTTCACGATAGTGACAAGTGGCCAACCTGGTGATGTTATCGCCTTTCAAATGGAGGAAGGTGGGGGATCGGGGCACATGACAATGAAGGTGGCGAATGGCCTTCTGATATATGCGGGGCCATTAGATTCGAAGGTGGGAACCTACCGCTATAACAAAAAGGGCCATGATAAAGTGGTCATGAGGCACTACCGAAGAAAGTGACTATGATCAATATGAAGTCCAATTATCGTCTTTGGCAGACAGGTTTTGTTATTTCAGCGATTTTCGTTCATATTTTTGGATGCACTCAACCTCGGAATACTCAAATTTGCTATTCAAGATTGGAAGCAGACGTCTCAATAAATGATAAGCCAATACAAGGAGCTCACTTCTATAAGTCCAACGAAGGAACTTTTCTCCTCAAGCTGAATCAGAATCTGCAATGCGATTTCTATCTTCTCTTTCCCCGGCTATCGCAGGTTGCCACAGCCAACCCAGATTTTTTTAGATTTGACAACGAATTTGCAATTTTGAGTAAGCCTTTGGTTGCGGATGCTCTTGGTGTGGCTCCCTTTGACGAGGATCCGCAAATAACCCTTATTCCGGGCGGCATGGCATTCAACGGAATCGGTCGTCCCGCAATTCGTATTCGAGTCAAATGGCAAGAATAAGATGTCTTTGGCTGACCAGCCCGATTAACTCAGTAACCTCTGGCACAGTACTTCGAACGATTCATGGGGGAAAGGAATGAAAATTCTTTTGTAGGTCGGAACAAGACACTACTCCTTGCAGCAACAGCCGAGGCACGGCTTTTGTGCCTGTGTTAAATTGGGAGTTTCGATCCCAATTGGAGCAGTTGCAGATTCAATTCCCGAGGCTCACTTTTTTGTGCATGCTTTTACAAAAGTTCAGCAAAGGGCGCTTGTGACTTGGAAATAGGCCCCGAAGCGTTTGGCTGGCTTTGTTTCAGGGGCACTCGCAGGAAAGCCAGAGACATATGAGTCTGATATCTTGGAGTTCAACTGCATGGAGAGGGGCAAAGTTGGAGAACGTGTTAGAAAACAACTTGCATGTGCGGCAGAATTAACAGTGGCCAGTGGCCCAGTGCCGACCCAAAGCGCATTTTTGGACACGCTTTCTGAACCAAGTAACGGTGTCCAAGCACATGTTGGAGCATTTAGCTGGAGAGCAGTTCGAGATCCAGTGGCAAGAAAATGGAAAATCAAGGCGACGATCAAAACCGGATTAAATTCTTTTTTGTATCATATTCCTTCAATGCTGGGAATTCCTGATAATATGTTTGCCCCCAATGGACCAATGGCAGCAAACTTTTGAGTGGGATGAAGACTAAGAATTGGCTGATCGGGTTAGGTGCTCTGTTTGCCCTTTCGTTCTGTGTTTGCATCGGCATTATAGCCTGGTCGACTTATGTAAATGCTCGTGGAGAGAATCTTCTCGAATGTGCTGCGAACGGGGATATTGATTGTGCCAGAAGCTTAATCTCTTCGGGAGTCGCTGTTAATTTCAAATTTGAATCGGGCGAAACAGCACTCATGTTTGCTGTGGGAAACGATAGGCTCGATATGGCAATCTTCTTGCTAAATAAAGGCGCAAATCCAAATTCTATTGATGATTTTGGCGAATCAGTGTTGGATCATTGCAGCACAGACCGTTGCAAGACCCTAATCACGCAAGCGATTTCTAAGTAAGTGGTCGTAAAGATATGGTTTGCGAGAAGAAGCCAAATCTAATGGCTCGCTGCCATTTAAGAAGAGGCCCAGTTTGAACCGACTGAACCGATAAAGCAAGTGGGTCATAAGGTGGTCGTTTTTTGAGTCGATGTCAAGAAAGGGCAGCAGGAGCTAGTATTCGTATTGTGCCAATGACCCGGTAATTGGGATGGATCCGGGTGGCAAAGTTCGGGTTGTTGCATATTGGTACGCTGCAGGCAGTGGAACAATTCCAATCTACATTCCATGCCTAGGGAGTTTCTACAAGAAAGTGACCGGGTATCACATTGGAATTGGAGTCGAGGACAACATGGGCAGCAGGCGAACGGATCTATGGTGCGGTGGCCCAGAGCGTTATCAGACAGGGAACTGGGGCGACTTGATGGATAAGCACGGTTACGTCGGAGACAAAAAATCGCAAGATGATGGTCACTTGCGCGCAATGGCTATTACACTGGTCAATGATGACGGCCCCGCCAAGCCCTGGAACGATGAATTTTCGAGAATCTCAGCGCAAATGGATCGAAAGAAAAAGTACGGCTTTCCGGGCCCGAATTCCAACAGTTGGGCAAGGGAACTCATTGATGGAGCCGGTCTCGGGATCCAGTTCAAAAAAGCCTTATCAAAGCGCGCCCTTATGCTTTTGCCAGAACCCTGGGCGCCTGGATTCAATGATGAGGTGATTCCATAAACAAGATTTTGCTCATTATCTTATCGCTAATAGTTCTGGTTTCAGTGCTGATTTTGGCTCTGATCCCGCACTTTGCAACAAAAATTCCTACCAAAGGTATCAACGAATATCTTGAGAATTCGTTGAAACTCGGGGTAACGAAGCGAGAATTCTTGCACTCTATTGAGAGTTATGGTATCAGAGCAATAATCGAAGAAGACGTCTTCTCAATTAAGAAGTTGAAGCAATCTGACCCAACATTTGCAAGAACAAATGAAAAGACTCGCGAAATATGGTCAATAATCGTTGATCGCAAGCCAGGGAATTTCTTTGAGTTTGGGATGGGGGAGCGGCAGCGACGAGCGAAGTTGTTCTTTGACCAAAATGATCGCCTCATCCGAATCGAATATGAGTGGTCTCAACCTTCTGTTTACTAAATTTGATTCCTGATCCGGGGACGTTAAGCTCGAACCGACTGAACCGATAAAGCGATCGGCGTCACGATTAGTTGTCTCCTCTCACGAGTTCCTTTACGAGACGGCAGGAACTGGTATTCGCATTGTGGCAATGACCCAGTTAATGGGGCGGATCCGAGTGGGTTTTACAAGGTCATTGTCCATGGGAGCGGAGTGCCCGGAGGTGGGCAAGGCGAAGCATTTGTTATGCCATGGGCAGAAGAAGGTGACATGCAATTTGACTCAAATTCCAAAAAGCAAGACATTTTGGAAGCAATGGTCAACCCAGATGAGTTCTATTATTATGGGCATGGTCGTCCCGGGAGTGACCTCTGTATTGACACAGATGGCAATCTAGTTATCACAACTGAGGACATCGATTGGGTTATACAACAAAGGAAACAAAGGAACAAAGGGAAGATGCGAAGGATTGAAGTACGATCTTGTTGGAGTTGTAGGCTGGCATCAAAGACAAACCAATGGCTTGAGTTGAGCGACTACGTCCTCGGTTTCTCGGTCGTGACCGCGGAAGCATGGCCCCCGCACCTTAATCTGCCCATGACTTTCCGCAAACCAGTTTCCAAAAACCCAGGCGTCGACTTTTTACCGCAAATTGGTCCTTCAAAAGACGAACTGCCAGGAAAAGGAAGGAAGAAAAGTAGGCTGAAGGCCGGAAAGGGCAAAACATGAAAAGGCAAAACGGTCGCCCGAGATTTACGGTTCTATTGACTGCCTTTATTATTTTGTTAATGGCCCCTGTTTTCGCCTTTGTCAAAGATCTAGCATACTTACCCGAAACTCGATTGAAGATCGTGTTGGCGACGTACTTGCAAAAGGCCTATCATAAATCTGGGCATTGGCCAGCAAATCTCGAGGACTTGAAAAGTATGATCAATGATCATGAAGACCCAACTTGGAAAATGTGTGCCAAAGAAAGGGCGACCCTAAAGTTGCAAAAGTCTAATGGCATCTTTGCAATTTATGAACTTAGTTTTCACCGATTTGCAGGTGGTAAATATGAGTTGCGACTTGTTCATAACTCCAAGGATTGGAGATAACAAACTTTGAGTCCACGATTGATCCATGCGAATGTTGTGGTTCAAAACAAAAGATCAGATTGCACTGGATAGTCAAGCTTGGACGCTGCCCGAAAATACTAGAGAGGATTTGGCGGGTGCCAACGAAATAGTCGTACTTGCTTCAGGATTTGATTTGACAGGTGAACCTACTCCTAAAGGGGTTCTCCTCGAAAGGATTTTGGATAAGATTGCCCCTAGCTTAGACCACCTTTGGGACACCAAAGACCAAATAAAGAACTAAGAATAGGATAGATTAGAGGATTGGTACAGGTTGCAATTGATTGGAAGGTGTGGTTCCAAAGGCAAAACTCAGATGTGAAGCTCAACAATCCATCGGACAAAGGAGGGGGGATGAAATACATCGATCCAGAGCGACCAAGTGGAAATCATGTGCGAGTCATGGAAGATTACGTGAAGGTGATCAAGGACGGCCAATTCGTCGATCGGGGGGGGGTGTGAGAATGCCGAATAGGTCAGAAAAATTACCAGAGATACACATTCCTCGCCACGAGTGGAACAGTTGGCAAGATTGGTGGAGGCCTTGAGTTTGTCATCGCACCTCCGCTTTCGACTGATCTCAGTGCTCATTGACATGTGGATCACACGCACTACAGAATTAAGCGCTAGATATTACAAGTATCGTGGCGATCGAATAATCCCTGAGGATAGGCTTTACTTGGGAATGGTCGATGAATTTGATTCCCTCTGTATCTTCGGTAGCGACACAACCAAACTCATGGAAAACTTCGACTTGAATCTTGAACAAGCTGTAGAACTCAAGGCCCTTGTGGTGGCCATGGAAAAAATTGTTTACACAGACTTGCCCTATCCCGAAGTGAGGCAACGTCCTGAATGGCAAGTTGTCCTAACTCATGTGGATAAAACGCTCGAATCGATGGCAATAGATGTCCGGCTGCTCAATTTGCCATGAAAATGAAACTTAGGACAAGAGCTGGTGCACTCAAAGTAGACGCAGAGCAGCGGAGGTTGGGCCTTGGCAAATGAATCTGTTCGTGTTGTCAAGGGACTAAGAATTCCTTGGAATCCTGATTCGGAGCATCCTGCCACTCATGGAGCCCTTACTGGTAGCCATTGGATTCCTGAAAAGCCGTTTGTCGAGATCTGTGGCCGGAAAATTCAATCGGTTTCTGTTCTTCGGCTACCCACTGCCAATTCTAGACTCCTTATAAAAGCGGTGAGTGTTTGTGACTACGATGAAAGATCTATCGGCTTTCATTCGTCTGGAAGCATTATCGCGACTTGCGTTGGTCCAATGACTGACATTCGGTTCGGGCCAGACTATTTTGTTGAACCGGATTCACTTGGATTTGTACGTTTCCAGGATCCTGCCTTCGTAAGAATCTACAACTTTTTTGAATACAAGGGCGAATCCCATTATTACATTGGAAATTTCGGCGTTGAAGTGACGAAGCTCGAACAAAATCTGTGGAGACTGAGCTTTTGCGAAGGCATCCGATATATTCAGTTCGACGCCATGGTCTTTGAAATTGCACTTTACGAAGGAGATCCAGATGCGAACGCTCAGTGGTGGGCTAAATATGGAAAGAAGGCCATGAAAAGGAAGACCGTGCCCAAACCTGATTACTGGTTAAGTCATCCTTCGGATGTCATAAATCTAAAAGATTGACTAACTCAGAATTTCATCATGTAAGCTTTTTCAACGATAGAATCATTTCAGAAGGTTTCTATATTTAAGTCAAACATGCTGTGAACGTCGGTCACATTTCAATTCAAGGGAGCAGGGAGAGTCTGAAGATTGGGTACGCCCATGTGCAAGGATTTTCATAAAAGTACGAAAAGGGCATTGGTTCAATCGAATAGTCGAGATGTAGGGTACCCAGGAGAATCTAACGCGAATCGGTGGAACCGAGAGTTTCGGTAGAAGTTCGGTGCTCATGTGAGGGTATCGACAGGTAAGCGAGAGTTCTCTATCGTCAAATTTGAGGTCACCAAATCGCGGATTCCGCACTCATTGAGGTACTCGTATACACTGTCAAAGTCCTCCGGGCTTCGAGTGCTATCCATGGCGTCTCCTTTTGGAACATAGATGACCATTTCTTTTCTATAACGTGTCATGAGAACTCGGTATCGGTTCAATCCCTCGCGTTTGGCGCGATCCGAACCAGTTCCTTGAGAAGACTTTAATGGCTTTACTTTCCACTGGTTTGAACCGAACTTGCGGACAAGTGGTTGCCCATTCGGGAATATCAAATCGGGGCCCCAAACAAGACCGACATAATCTAGTTCAAGGCCCTGCACTTCGAATTCACTCATTGCTACTTCAAGCTGATTTGAAGACCGGACATCAGGTAGCTCGTCGAGAAACCAGCGAACATAGTCGATTCCTTGCATAAATCCAAATGTCGGCGTTTCGACTCCATAAGCTCGAAGCCGCTCTGCGGCGCTACTAGCAACTAGACCGGTTCTTCGTGATCCAATTTGCTTGGCTAAAAGCCAATTCTTAAGGTTCTGAAGATCGCGACAAACGTAGATTGGAAGTCCATTCTTTGCTAGATTGAATGCCGATACGTGGTCGCCCGAAAGAGCAGCATTAACCCAAGCGGCGCTATACTCCGAATCCAGGCTCCTCAAACTAACGTCGAGATGAAGTTCCTCTTGAATTTTCACATCGACAAAAGTTTTCTGATCAGCTGAAAACAATCTTGAACCTGCAACTGCCGGGCCACCATCAAGTGCTGCCGGCGAAGTCCAAACCTTCCAATGAGGAAAATCCATAATTGCTCGTCCCCACTCTTCGAGGCCGGCTTCACCATCGTGGATCTCTTGGCCGCCGCCAACCAGCGCAACAATGACTGCCCAGCCTTGAATTCGATCCATGATTTCAAGAATCATGGAAGGTTCGCTGGAATTTCGATCAAACTTCTTCAGGTTTCGTTCGAGTGACCAGGCTCTTTGGGCCTCATCAAAAATGATCATTCTAGGAACAGGTGGACGCCCCGACAAGTGATTGTCCAAAACGAATCGGTGCATTTCTTGGATCATTACTTCCAGTTTTGCTTTTGTAACCCTTAGGTTCTTTTTTTTGCGGTCTCGGTACAGTGCTTCTCGTAAGACCTTGACCAACGGCGTGTTCCCAGACAAATAAACAGCTTGCTCTTCATCTAAATTTAGTTCTGAAGTGATTTTCGACACAGCGTTTAGCCCAGTCAATGTTTTTCCCGCACCAGGTACTCCCGTCAGCACACAGAGAATCTTTGAGCTATCTTTTTTCGCTGTGGCGACAGCGTCTGTAAGTAATTTTTTTGATCGATCCAAACTGTTTGGATCGGCACGAGAAATAGCGATGTTTTCGACAGAATGACCGTTAAATGCAGCTACTGCTGCTTCGACGACCTGCGGTACAGGGAAGTAGCGTGCTTTCGACCAAGTTTGCTGATCAATCAAGTCGCCATTGATAGGTAGTCCGCAAATTTGTGCCAACAATTGTCCCAGTGTTTTAGGAGAAGCCACGCATCCTCTGTCTGGTTTTGCATTTGATTGCTGGACTTCAAAATTGCCCAGAGCGATGGGAAAGATCTGGATGTTGCGACAATACTCTTGAAAGTCTTTCAGATCAAGGGCATAGTCTTGAGCTTGTTTGAGCGCGGAACAGGCTGAAGTTGAGTTCCCACCCTTGTATTCTATTACTATCACTTTGTCATCGTGAAGGATCACCGCGTCGAGTCGCCTTCTAATGACAGGAATCGTGTACTCCAGAAGAATTCTATTAGCACTCGATTTGGGGAAAGAACATATGAGCTCTACAATCCCCCGTTGCAACCCGAGAACTTGTGTAACCCAAGATTCAAGTTGTAGCCCACTAACATCGGCAAATCCAATTCGAGTCAGACCGATCGCAAGTTCACCAACGAGATCACTTATATTGCTTTTTGAGAATTCAACTAAGGATAACTCAGCAAGCGCGAAACTCGATGGCTGCATAAATCCGAAGTCTACTTTGAATCTTATTTAGAGTTCACCTGTGGGGTGCCTAGGAAGCGCACCGACTACTGGAATGAATTCGGATTTGGGTAGAAACGCGGACTTGGCCCGGGGTTACGCCTGACTTAGGCGTGGTTTGTTGGCTACAAATTTGGCTACAGCGAACTTGCCGTTCCCGTTTACTTACCGTATCGCAATGTGGATTGAGCTCCCATGATTCGTTGTCGCGGTGTTACGAGCACGCAAAAAAGTCGTTTCCGCCGGCCCCGGTGATACATGTGCTCACAGCAGCGAGTACTTTCGCAGCTTGCCGGCCCGTGCATAACGGGCTGCATTCCGCACAAAATCGTGCTTCGAGACGTCGCATCTGCCTAAGAAATCGTTGACCGCTTCCCCTTTCCAACTTGTGCAGGCGAGGGCAATCCAAGAGAACATTGTGGAGTTCATGTCTCCGGCGATTTCAAGGAACTCGATGATGTCCGGCTCCTCAAAAGCCATCTGTTTCACTGCAACCGCAATGACCGCGCCCTCGGCGACATGGTGATGGTAACCACCCTTCATAAGGCCGAGCGCGGGGCGTGGGTCGTTCAGATGTTCTTGCTCAAGAATGGCCAGGGAATACCCGATGGCGCTCAAGACAAACGTTCCGAAGTATTCATGGTGCAGGAGTTGGCGCAGCCGAAACCTCGATTCGCGGTAGCCACAGTTCCCCAGGGCCATTGCCATTTGGTATTGCGCCTCCCAAGTGACGTGCTTCTCTAATTCCCGCTCCAGTGCGTCCAAAAGTGCCGGGCCAGCGGAAGGGTCGCCAGTCTTGCCCAGCCTCTTGGCGGCGATCCTCCGCTTCGTCGTCTTTCTATCGTGAAGCTGAGCGATCAATTCGGAGAAGGACTCTGGCATGGATGCACCGCAAAGTTTAGCATCCAGACCACGGCCCTTCTTGCATTTACGTCAGAACGGCGATATAAGCCGGAGTGCCGAGCCTGCGGCGACTACCGGTGAGTGGGTTACGATGAAGTTAGAAAATTGGTCAGCAAAATGGTACGGTGCCCAGGTTCAATCGAACTTGAAATTCTGGTGCCCAGGAAAGGACTCGAACCTTCACTCCCTTGCGAGAACTAGTACCTGAAACTAGCGCGTCTACCAATTTCGCCACCTGGGCCGGTGAACTCAAAATATACCCGGTTTGCTCACCCGAAACGGTACGCAGAAGCTGGAGCTGGACTTTCTAACACTTTGGGAACAAAGAACTCAGTGAGTTCTTTTGCTGAGGATATTTTCCGGAGACATTTTTGGCAACTTGGTTTTGCGAAGCGATTCACACTGCAAATTGATTCTGCCGAATTTCTTGCTGCTTTGCATCATCCCACAGAAGACAGTCCTTACCGGAAATATGTGCCTCCACTCGTTGGAGTTCAGCCAGAAATTGAGAATCTTGCTAGCTATTTAGAAACTCTTTCTGCTGCTGGCGCGGAAAGGGTTGCCCAGAAATGAACATATTCCTGTGCCAAAGCGGTTATGCATTGGTCCAGGGTTCTTTTGTGATTTGAACCTGTCATTCTCAACAGCTTAAGTCCCTAACCTCACGAGTTGGGGTTCTAATTGGTGTGCAATTTGCTTCAAACTGTTAACATGCTGTCTTCAATCAACTCACTTTGGACTGAAATCTTGGAAAAGGGGGTACCTGCTCTCGCTCAAGAACTCACCGATGCCGAAGCGGTTCAGATGACCGAAGCTTATGGAACCCACAACTATAAACCTTTGGGAGTGAACTTGGTGCGAGGCGATGGGGCCTCGTGCTGGGATGGGTCTGGAAAGGAATATATCGACTGTGTGGGGGCATACTCTGCAGTCGCTCATGGGCACCTCAGCGAAAGAATTGTCCAATCTGTTCATGATCAATTAGAAAGGCTTTCACTTGCTAGCCGGGCTGTTTATACGAGTGAACTCGCTCTTTTTCTCAAAGGGCTGGCCTCATATTGTGATCTCGAAATGGTTTGCCCCATGAATACAGGCGCAGAAGCAATTGAGACGTGCATCAAGATTGCTCGCAAATGGGCCTACACAATAAAGGGTGTTCGCGATAACCAAGCCGAAATCATAGTCTGTGACGGCAATTTTCATGGTCGAACGACAACTATCGTCGGGTTTTCTACTGAAGAAGGATACAAGGCTCACTTTGGCCCCTTCACTCCCGGGTTCAAAATTATTCCCTTCGGTGATATTGAGGCATTGAGGAGTGCCATAAATTCAAATACGGCTGCTTTTCTTGCAGAACCGATTCAAGCTGAAGGAGGAATAATTATCCCACCAGATGGTTATATGAATCAGGTGAGGAAATTGTGCGATGAGAACAACGTATTGTTGATCTGGGACGAAGTTCAGACTGGATTTGCAAGAACTGGAAAGCGTTTCGCTTGGCAATATGAAGAAGCAAAGCCGGACATGATTGCGGTGGGTAAACCTCTTGGTGGAGGAATCATGCCTGTCTCTGCGGCAGTTGGTAGAAGGGAGGTGATGGAGGTTTTTCGTCCTGGCGATCATGGCTCCACTTTTGGGGGAAATCCGCTGGGATGTGTTGCGGCGCTTTCTGCGCTAGCAGAAATGGAAATTGAAGACTTTGCTGGGCAAGCGACCCAAAAAGGTGATCGCCTTATGGAAGGATTGAGAGCTCTCAATGCTCCCCAGATTGAAGAAATCAGAGGACGTGGGCTTCTTATTGGAATGGAAGTTCACGAAGGGGTCGATACTTATCAGCTCAGCCACAATCTCATTCATAACGGCTTATTGACAAAAGAAACGAGGAATAGAACATTCCGATTTACTCCTCCTGTTGTCATTCCAGACATCCAGATTGACGAAATTGTGAGCAGGGTGGGCGCTTCGCTCAGGGGTCTTTGAAGTTCAAAAATGGAAGAGCTCTTGGCAAAAATTGCATCATTAGAAACATCGGCAGAAGCGGCCATCGATGTTTCAGCGACAACTTCAGAAATCCGAGCTTTAGAGATTCAATATTTGGGTAAAAATGGAGAAATCACTGGCAACATGAAGTTGCTAGGTACTTTGAGCCCAGCTGACCGGCCCGCGTTTGGTTTGGCGATCAATCTTGCAAAGTCCCGCCTAGAGAAGAAAATAACTGACCGAATGGTGGAGTTGCGTAGATTTGAACTTGAGGTTCAGTTGACCCAAGAGTCGATCGATATTACAATGCCAGGGCCACGGCCTAGACTTGGTCGAAAGCACGTATTGCAGCAAACAGCAGACCGCGTGAAAAAGGTTTTGGGTTCATTGGGATTTGTATATGTTGAGACTCCAGAGCTGGAAGATTTCAGATACAACTTTGATGCGCTTAACTATCCGCCGGATCACCCTGCGATGGATGAGCAGGACACGTTTTATGTGTCCGACGAGCTTGTATTGCGTACCCAATGCACGGCATTTCAAGGACGGCTCCTTGAAAAATTCGAGCCCCCATTTCGATTTTTTACCGTAGGACGAACCTATCGAAATGAAACAGTGGATCGAACTCATAGTCACACCTTTCACCAAATTGATGTTTTCATGGTTGATGAAGGGATCAGCCTTGCACACCTCAAGGGAACACTGGGAGCTTTTGCACGGGAAATGTTTGGTTCAGATGTCAAAGTTCGTTTTCGACCAGACTTCTTTCCGTTCGTAGAACCTGGAGTTGACTATGCGATTTCGACACCAAAGCTCTTCAATGGAAAATGGGTTGAACTGGGGGGCGCCGGACTGGTGCATCCTAACATTCTAAGCCGATACGGGATTGACACAGAGAGATACACCGGTTTTGCGTTCGGATTAGGATTGGATCGAATTCCTATGATGAGCTATGGCATCGACGATCTTCGGCACCTTTTGGACAACGACATGCGATTTTTGGAGCAGTTCTCTTGAAAGTTACAGAGTCCATGTTCCGCGATTTTGTCTCAACAACTTTCTCTGTTGAAGAGATTGCTGATTCACTTACCATGGCTGGTTTCGAGCTAGAAGAAATTACCCTGGAACACAATGAAAAGGTCATGGACATCAACATCATGGCGAACCGTGGTGATGGTGCCAGTGTCCTCGGGTTGTCTCGAGAGTTCTTGGCTAAAAATATTCAATCGAAGCCTACAGAGCTCTATGAAATGCTTTCCAATGATCAACCATTTGGTGATGAAGGACGCCAAGATGCGCATCAATTGGCGACAATCAGGGTTGACTCTGAATTGTGTGACAGATTCAGTGCCAGAGTGTTTGAAGGAGTGCGAAACTGTGATTCACCAGATTGGCTGAAGGATCGCTTGACAAAGCTTGGATTGCGCCCCATCTCACTTATCGTCGATCTCACTAATTATGTGATGTTGGAAACTGGCCAACCCATGCACGCCTACGATCTCGACAAAGTATCAGGTAAGACCCTGATTGCAGGTTGTACAAAATCTAAGACAGAGCTCAAGACCTTAGATGAGATTGACCGTGTAGTCGAGTCAGGCCACCTTTTGATTTGGGATGCCACATCTCCGGTCGGAATTGCTGGTGTTATGGGTGGACTAGAAACTGAGGTTAGCTCGGAAACAAGTCGAATCATTTTGGAATCCGCACATTTCGGCCACCGAACTGTCAGGAGAACTCGAAAATCCTTGGGTATGCAAACAGATGCATCCTATCGATTTGAGAGGTTTGTTGATCCAGCAGGAACTGTTCGGGCTCTCAACCGCTTTGCCTCACTATTGAAAGAGATTACGGGAGTTAGCCCAGTACCTGGAATTCTTGATATCAACCAAGTGGTGGATCGGACTGACTCCATTAAGGTGAGACCTGAAAGGTGCGCTCAGTTGCTAGGGATGGATGTTGATCATCAAGCAAGCATTGGGATTCTCAAGCGGCTGGGGTTCCAAGTGAAAGAAGCTGAACTTGAGCTGCATGTCATTCCTCCTTCCTGGAGAATTGATATTATTATTGAAGACGATGTAGCCGAAGAAATTGGCCGGATGCTTGGATATGAGAAGATCCCTGAGCAGCTTCCTATTGGTAGCACACCAGTTGGTGGGACACACGAAATATATGAATTCGTGGAAGAGATCAGAGAAGCGCTTTTGAAGTGCGGTGTGAACCAAATAGTCAGTCACTCGCTTCGGTCTGAGCACCCCTTGGATCGGAACTCAAATCGAGTTGTTGTCCGCAACCCGCACGCCCCAGAGATTGCTTTGCTTCGAAATACGCAGCTTCCATGCCTTGCAGATGCTCTTCAACGCAACGGTTCCAAAGAGTTTGTTGCATTTGAAACGGGCAGGGTTTTTGATGAAGATCGTGAGTTTCAGCAACTAGGAATCTTGGCTTCTGGTTCCCTTGAGCTAGAAAACTGGGTTCAGAAAGCGCCTCCAGAATCCGATTATTTTTGGCTTTCGGGAGTACTTCAAACCCTTCTCAAGCAGGTAAATCGCGAGTATAGGCCGACGGCGTGCTTGGTCAATGATCGTCGGTTTCATCCTGGAAGAGTCGCCCGACTAGGTGAGTTTGGGATCTTTGGTCAGATTCACCCAATTGTGGCGGAGCAAATCGGCATTCCAGAATCGACCGTGCTTGCTGAGCTAGACCTTGAGGCACTGTATGATGCTCCAGAAGTTGAAAGGCAATATAAGCCGTTACATCGCCATCCTTCCACAAAGCGGGATATTGCGGTTCTCGTCTCGAAGTTAGTGCCCTTCTGCCAAGTCGAAGAAGCGGTAACAAAAGCAGCTGGCTCCGATCTCGAGAGCTGCAATCTTTTCGACGTTTATGAAGGCAAGGGAATTGAAGAGGGTTATCATAGCTTGGCCCTGTCTCTGAGATTTCGTAAAGGTGAGACCTTTACTGATGAGGAAGCGAACCTTTTGCGGGACAAGATCGTTTTGGAGCTTGCATCTCTGGGAGCGAAATTGCGCTAGCAAGCAAGCTAAACCCAAGTTGAAACATTAACAAACCAAAAACCGATCGGAATACTGACGGAAGATAGTGGTAGTGGCCAAATTGCTGGAGAAAGGCCATAGGCAAGTAGCTGACTGTAGACATCGCAAAATAGAGAATAAGACTCCATTTTTGAGGCGATAACCATACGCGCCATGCCGCAACAAAGTTTGAGACTCCAAGACTAAAATAGACCCATGGAGCAGGAAAGAGCAGCATCAATATGCCTCCCTCCATCACGGGGATAAGGGCAAATAGCCAGTTGCATCCAGGAAGAGCGTACTCGAGTAGGCTCATGCCTACTCCCGCTCCATTTCGAAACTGTTGGAGCTGATAACCAGATGGTTGGATAGGCACCACATTCAACCTTACAATAACATAAATAGCCAATGCCAAAAATGATGCTGCAAGTGGAAGGGGGCATGTTTTTCTATTCAGAAACATCAGTGAAAGGTAAACAAGAAGGAGAAGAAAGGGAATCGTAACTGCTTGCTCATATGAACCAAGTGCCAAAAGAGTGCCGAAAAAAATGCCGGCCAATGCCAATGGCTTGAAAGTCCTGGATGGTGGCCCGGTTACTATTGTCCCTTTGGTCGAAGGAATTTCAAAAGCTGTCATGGGTTTCTGCTTTTGTTCTCCAGGCATCAAAATTCGTTGATACCTGGCAAAAAGAGCGATTGTCGCTAGGGCAAAAACCGTCATGATACTGGCCGTTCTCCCTGGGATCCAGGGTTCAATTCGGCCGATAAATTGGAAAACGGGCTGACTTAATTGAGTGCAAAAAAGAAAAACGAAGATCGAAGATGCGATGCTCGGTAGCTTTTTCAAACCGGATCGAATGCCCAAAAGGGGCAAGAATGAAAGAATCCAAAATAGTCCAGAAACGAAACCTGGGATTGGTGTTAGCACATGCCATAAACCAAACATTGCGGAGCTCAGGCCAGCTAGCCAAGGTTTTTGGGTGAGCTCATAAACACACGAAAAGGTCAGCAAGATGCATGCGATTGCCAGAAGAGCATTTGTGAGTCCGAACCCCCAAGCATTGTGACCGTAAACCGCCAGGTCGGCTTCAAAGGAAAGCGCCGAAATGGGTCGATAAAAGTGATTTTGAAGTGGCCAGTCACCTCCAAACCAAGAAATTGGGCTATGGCGAGACTCGATCGCTGCGATCATTGTGGCGGTATCTGTATCTTTGAGCAGCGAGGGCGAACTTGACCTAGAGAAAAATACGACAACGCTAACGATTAGTGGCAGCGAAAGCCAAGGGAGCCAGCGTTTCATTTCGATTATTTTGAGGAAAGATTGCCTATTTCCGCAACCAAAGGAACCATTATGCGTCTAGTCAGAGTTAGGAAACAAAGGTAATCCAAGACTGAGAGAAAGGAAATGATAGGACTTTTCAAAACTGCGACAATTTTTCTCGCGACACTCTTCTCGATTTTTGCGCCAGAGGCACAAAAAGTGGAAGTCAAAGACATGGTCGGCAAACAAATTCCCAGTTTTGAAATGACTACCGTGGATGGCAAAAAGGTTAACAATAGCACGTTGAAGGGTAAACCATTTATTCTCGATTTCTGGGCGACGTGGTGTGGACCTTGCAAAAAGGCGTCACCTGTCATGGAGTCAATTTTTCAAAAATATGGCAAGAAGGGCCTTGTGGTGATCGGAGCGAATGGTCTGGAAGATGAAGAAGGGCCAAAGTTCGCAAAGGATTATCAAAAGGAGCACAAATATACATATACGTTTACTCATACCAATGACAAATTAATGAGTAAATGGGGAATCGTCGGTGTTCCAACATTCATATTTGTCGACAAATCGGGCAAGGTCGTCAAAGTTCAAATCGGGTTTGGGGAGAGCTTAGAAAAGGATTTTGATAGTGTCGCTGGCAAACTCGTAAGTTCAAAATAACCGGTCGCCCTCTGAGCATTCTCTTGCACAGAGGGCTTTTTGCATCTCAACCTTTTTTCATTCGCGTTCGTGCTGGTGGCTCTTTCGGCCAATTGTTAGGCTTCTTTTGAATGGCATCAAGCATGGCCTTAACCCCCGCATCGAGTTGAGGATCGCGTCCTTCAACATAAGCATTCGGATCTGAAGGGATGTCGATGTCGGGAGAAACTCCAGCACCTTCAATCACCCAACCTTCTTTTGTTGTGAACATTCCATAATTAGGCACCGAAATTGTGGCACCATCGACAAGTGGCCATCCTGGAGATGACCCGACCTCGCCACCTTCAGTTCGTCTCCCAATTAATGGGCCCAATCCAAGATCCTTAAATCTGTGTGGAAACTCCTCGCCGCAGGAGATGCAGAATTCATTGATCAAGCATGCCATTGGGCCGATGAAGGCGTCGCTCTGCCGGCTCCAAGGTTCGGCACTGTTTCTCATGTTAAAGTAGCCAGATACTTTTGCCCCGAGAATTGTATTGATCAACGTTTGAATATAGCCTCCGTTGTTAAAGCGGTCATCGACAATGAGAGCTTCTTTATTTCTTTGCGGAAAATATTGTTTGACAAAATCAACCATATCGGAATCGGACATAGCTGCCAAATGGATATATCCAACCCTTCCACCGGACAACTTTTCAACATATTGCCGATTCTTTTCAACCCAATCCAAGTATCTCATCCGGGCCTCAGAAGCAACTGGCTTCACAAAGACCGTTCTTGCTCCATCTAAAGTTGGCTTGTCGTTGACTGTGACTGAAACAATTTGCCCAGCTCGTCCCAAGAGCATGTCTCCTACCTCTATGCTGCTTGTAACGGTTTTGCCTCCAATTTTCAGGAGATACATTCCTTCTTTCACGCCTAGGGATGGGTCCGCCAGAGGTGATCTCTCTCTGCTCCGGAATCCATCTCCCTGCACGATATGATCAATTCTCAAATTGGAGCCAGAAAACCCGAGGTCAATCCCGAGGTAAGCAGGAGACAATCGAGGCTTAATGTTATTTACGTCGACGACTGAAAGATATTGGTGAGAGGAACCCAGCTCGCATTGAAGCCAACGAATGAGTTCGTTGAGTTCGTCTCGGCTCTTAACACGAGGCAAGAATTCAGCGTATTTGGCGCCAATGGCCTTCCAATCGGTTCCGTGCATGTTTGAAACATAAAAGTAGTCTCTTAGAAGGCGCCATGCATCCCAATAGATTTGATTCCATTCTTTTTGTGGGTTGATATCGAGTTTGAGGTTACCGAGCGAAACCAATCCAGATGTTGCTGGAATCTCAGTTCCAAAAGCAACCGAAGTATCGACTACTCTGAAACTATTGTCTGAGGTCACAAGTAGCTTCGACCCATCTTTGCTTGTTTCGATAATCTCGCCCTTAGTGAGAGTAAAAGACTTCTTGCTGTTGAGATCAAAAGCTTGAATTGAAGGTCCATCTTGATAGAGAATCCGATCTTTCAGCGCGACTACCGTCCCCGCTCTTATTGGACTTGCAGGTAGCTCAATCAATCGATCATAAAGTCCTTCCATGTCGATTTTCATGGGATCACTCGTCTTTGTGGCTTCTGCCTGCTGGTCTTCATTTGGGTCATTGATTGCCAGCGGAGATTTCGTATCCGCACGCAAGGGAAGAAGGCACAAGAGGCAGGCTGGTTGGACATTCAACTGATTCAAAATCGGGTCGTTCGCCACCGAAATCGACCGGAAACTTTGAAAAGCAATCCACTTCCCATCGAGACTAAATGAAGGTGATGTGTCATCAGCTCTGCCATTACTCACTTGCGTGAGTGCACCGTTGGAAAATTGATAGATAAAGACGGCGTTGATCGTAGTTCTTGGTATTGAATTTGAAAATGTGATGTAATTGGAATCTGGTGAAAAGCTCACTCTTGGGCCATACCATGTCCCTGAAAATTTTGATATGAATTTATCTTCTCCAGTGGTCAAATTGATGCAATGGAGTTCCATTCTGCTGTCGTAATAAACGATCCACTTGGAATCCGGTGTCCAAGCCAAGGACTTAATCTGGCGTTCGCCATGAGTCAGGATTTTTTCACCATTGCCTGCGGGATCCGAGACTACAATTTGCTGCTCTCCGGATTGGTCGCTGACATAGGCCATCTGTTTGGAATCGGGGCTCATTTCAGGAAGACTGAGTCGCACACCGTCAATCCCTTTCCAAAGTCGTGACTCGCCTTCGCCAACAGGAGCCGAAACGATTTGGCCTCTCGAAGAAATGAATACTCGTTTTGAATTCGGAGAAAGCGCGGCTCCACCTGAAGCAAAATCGGCAGCATTCACTTTGAAAGGTCGAGTGTGAACGTTATCACTTATGAAGCTTTGAGCAATTTCTTTGCAGGTTCGATCCTTCTTATTAAAGACATAGGCCTGAACGCCAGCTTCAAAGGCGATTTGGTCTCCATCGGTGGTCAACTCCCGAATTTCATATGGGATTGGCCCATATTCAGTTCTCGCAGCCTTTCCATCTGGCTGAATGGACATCAACGAGAACTCACTCTTGTTTTCATTAACGAAATAGATTCGATCTTTGGCCCAAACTGGAAACTCATTGGTTCCTGGAATTGAGGTGATTTGTCTAAATTTTTTGTTCGAATATGTCCAAATCTGGTTCTGAAGACCACCTACATAATTGAACCAAGATGTGTACCATCTGTTAAATCTTGTCAAGCAAAAGGTGTTGTTATCTGGGCCAAACGAAACATGACTTGCAAACTCCATGGGAAGTCTTTGGTATGTCCCTGATTTGAGAGGAGCGATCCAATAAACATAGTTTGTAGGTTGTCCCACCGTTCGATAAATGACCCCAGAACTATCTAGGAGCCACCCCGTGACGGCGCGAAAATCAGTCGCGTAGGTCACCCTCTTTGGAGCTCCCCCGGTGATCGGAATCACATAAGCTCCACGAAATCCATCGTATTCACCATGGAAAGCAATCATCGTTCCATCTGGGCTAATACGAGGAGAATCTTCTCTGCCCGCATCATTCGTGAGTCTCTGAGCGTGCCCGGTACTCAAATTTCCCACCCAAATGTCGCTTTCACAACTAAAAGCAACGATATCACCGTGGACGTCTGGCATACGAATCATCGGTTGCGAGGAGAATGCAAATGTTGCCAAAGAAGAAACCAGGGTCGATAACATGAATTTCGTTTTACCCGGTGGCCAAGCGGTGTGAAACGGTTGTAGAATCATGACTATGTCGAAGAAGATGAATTCGTACTTAATGGCATTAGTTTCGTCTTGTGTGCTCCTGGCAGGATGCGCCAAAGAGCCCGAGGCGACCGCAACAGGATCAGGTTCAAACACCGCCACAACAGGTGGAGGCGCAGAATCTCCAAAGGATGCCACTAAAATGGCCGCCGTTGATTTTGTTAAAGACGTAAAACCAACTTTGGAAAAATACTGCATGCCATGCCACGCAGGCGACAAGCCGGCCGCAAATATCAATGTGAGTTCCATCGCATCGAACGAAGATGCAAAGGCAAACTCATCGACTTTTGGCAAAATGGCCGATGCGGTTGGCTCTGGCAAGATGCCACCGGCAAAAGGAAAGCCATTGTCTGACGATGAGCGCAAAAAATTGGTTGATCAACTGAAGTCGCTCAGCTCTTAATCGCAACTTAAAGGAACTCTTCGTTCAATTCAGCATTACCAATACCTGGAGCATCAATTTTTTTGCTCCAGGTGTTTATGATGAGGAGAACCCCGATTTTGCTTTTATCCATGGCTCTCATGGCCGGTTTCGTTTCAATTGCTCATGGCCAAATTGTTTGGAACGAAACCGTTAACGGTGATTTTTCGAACAATCGTCTTGCCCCAACAAACCTTAGCCTTAATCCTGGCGTTAGCGGACTAATCTTGACAACCGGTGGTGGCGATGTTGACTATTTTCACGTCCAAATTGGCCTAGGTCAAGCGATTACAGCAATAAATCTAGTGTCTTGGTCCGGGATCGATCAGCGCGGTTTTATGGGTCTCCAAGCGGGATCAATTTTTACAGAGCCAGCCATCGGAACGAACGTTGCCAATCTGCTGGGGTACACCCATATCGGGCCGGCGGCAGGAAATCTTGGCCTAGATTTGTTACCATTCTTGGCAGCTGGAGCTGGCGCAATTGGATTCACTCCGCCTTTGACAGGTACGGACTACACCTTTTGGTTAAATCAAACAAGCGGATTTGTCGAGACATATCAGTTGGACTTTGTTGTCACACCGGAACCGACGTCGATCTTGATTGCTATTCCTCTTGCAATGGCAGCGCTAAAGACTCGCCGACGAAAAGCTTAGATCTTTTCGAGCCTTTCGAGTGCTGTATCTAGGATAGTATCTTCTACAGCCAGGCAAAATCGAACCCAAGGGTGTTCGTCCGGGCTCTTCACAAAGTCTGAGCTGGGTACCGAACCTACGCCCGTCGTCTCTATGAGATGGCGGGCAAATTCCCAGGATGTCATTTGCGGGAACCGATCTTTGAACTCACAAATCATGTAATAAGCACCCGATGTGCAATTTGGATTGAGACCGAGATTCTTTAGCCCTGAATAGAACATATCGCGTTTGGCTTGATATTTTTTTGAAAGCGAAGAATAAAACTCTGGTCCAAAGTGAAAGATAGCATCTGCAACTCCCTTTTGCAAAGGAGCCGGAGGGCAAACATAGATGGCATCAAGAATTGATGTGAGAGATTCGCCTAGCTCCGAAGGAAACGCCAAATAGCCGATCCTCCACCCAGTAATTGAAAACGTTTTTGAATATCCTCCCATAGTGATTGTTCGACTTTCGAGGCCAGGTACAGAAGCCGGAGAAATGTGGTTTGCAGCATCAAAAACCATATATTCGTAAATCTCATCTGATACGACCAAGCAATCCGTTCCTTCCAAAAGTTCTGCAAGTATTTGGAGTTCGGCCATCGAAAAAACCTTTCCAGTAGGATTTCCAGGCGTGTTGATCAAAACAAACTTTGTTTTGGGGCTTAGTTCGGCCTTGAGCTTCTCCCAATCGATTTGCCAATTTGATCCAGTCATTGCGACTGTTTTTGTCACAGCTTTAAATCGCTTCAGAGCCTGGATGTGATAGGGATACGAAGGTTCTAAGACGATAACCTCATCCCCTGGATTAAGCAAGACAGAGCAAATCCCTTCAAAGCCACCTGTCACGCCACATGTTGCAATGACATTATTTTCTGGGTCGAGTCCAGTAATCTGATTATCGCGATTCAGTTTCATCGCGATCGCTTCTCGAAACTCTGTGATTCCGCGCGGATTTGTGTAGCGATTGAAGCCATCAATCATTGCTTTTTGGGCACTTTCGATAACAAATTCAGGAACCGGAAGTTGGCAGACGCCTTGCCCCAAATTAATTCCGTTTACTCTCTGAACTTCAATCGTGATCTGTCGCAGAGCCGGAACAGTTGCCAGTTTTGTGAGTTCAGACTCAAGTTCATGAAACAAGATCATTGAGCGCATAGATTACTTGACCCGCGACCCCACGCCGCGCTCGGTAGACTGAATGTCATGAACTTTGACTTGCGGAGGGACTTGGCAGATACCATCAAGTGGACTCATGCTCGGGGCTGGGCCCCGGGCACCGGAGGAAATTTCAGTAGCAAAGTTTCCGATGATCCTTTTCGGCTTCTCATGTCTCCAAGTGGGGCCGACAAGGGCACGATTTCGCCCGAAGATCTTTTGATCATCGACAAGAATCTTGCTGTCGTTGAGGGGAGTGGAAATCCATCTGCAGAATCACTCCTTCACGTTGTTATCGCAATGGAAACAAATGCCAAAGTCATTTTGCATACACATACCGTATGGAACACTCTTTGCAGTTTGATTGGCGACGATCATCTACATTTGAATGGATATGAGATGTTGAAAGGGCTATCTGGAATCAAAACGCACGACATTGAAGTCTCAATTCCAATTTTCGAGAACAACCAAGATATGAATATTCTTGGCGAACAATTTCGACATTGCTTATCTTCAGAGAGTCCTGTCCCGGCAATTCTGATTAAGGGTCACGGCCTTTACACATGGGGCTGTGATATATTTGAAGCTAAGAGGCATCTAGAAGTCCTCGAATTCCTTTTTGAGCTCGATGTGAGGCGTCGAACTCTTACAAACACTTATGGCCATCCTGCATTTTCCTGATCGAAACGAAAAAGTAACCGAATACGCTGAAATCAAAGCGTATTTAGCTGAGATTGGTATCGGCTACGAGGTTTGGAAGCCACATTGCCATTTGGAAAAAGGCGCCGAGTCGCAAGCCGTCCTTGAAGCCTTTGCAAACGAAATCCAAACTCTCAAAGAAGAGGGCGGATACGTCGCTGCGGATGTCATAGATCTTTACCCCGATACCCCGAACTTAGATGTTATGCTTGCCAAATTTAGTAAAGAGCATTGGCACGACGAAGACGAAGTGCGGTTTATTGTGGAAGGCCACGGTATTTTTCATATCCGTCCTCAAGAAGGAGAAGTTGTTGCATTGGAAGTAGAAGAAGGGGATTTGGCAAGAGTGCCAGCAGGAACTTGGCATTGGTTTGACCTGTGTAGCGACAAGAGAATTCGAGCAATTCGGCTGTTCCAAGATCCTTCCGGCTGGACTCCGCAATACACAGAAAGTGGCGTAGACAAAGGTTATTTGCCGGTTTGTTTTGGCCTGTCATTCATTCCTTCTCAATTTGCTCATTTGTAACAATGGCAAGCCGGGCGATTCTTCTTGATATTGAAGGTACGACGACACCCATTGACTTTGTAACTCGGGTCTTGTTTCCCTATGCTCGAGTCCGAATAAAGTCCTTTGTGCAAGATCATCTTGATGAGATTCAATCCGATTTAGAGCGATTAAAGGTAGAGAGGCAGGCCGATCTGAACCAAGGAAATCCTGTTCCGGAAGGCGATGCAGATTATCTTTTGTGGCTCATGGAATTAGATCGGAAATCTACTGCCCTGAAGAGCTTGCAAGGAAAAATTTGGCAATTCGGATTTGAGTCGGGAGAGTTAGTAGGTGAATTTTACGATGATGTTTTGCCAAACATTCGTGCATGGAAATCAAAGGGGTGTCGCGTTTTCATCTTCAGTAGCGGCAGTGTGTTGGCTCAAAAACTCATATTTCGATTCTCGAAATATGGTGATCTTTCCACGTTGATTGATGGCTATTTTGATACTGAAACAGGTCCAAAGCGAGAGGCATCTAGCTACCAGAAAATTGCAGAATCAATGAATTTGGAGCCTTCACAAGTCACTTTTTTGTCGGATGTTCAGCAAGAAATTGATGCAGCAAGAAATGCCGGTATGAATGGATTTCTGATTTCAAGAAACGATCCCAAGGGAATTCAATCCTTTCATGGCCTCATCACCTGATTCACCTTGCACCAAGGTCTGTTCATTGAACAGCAGAGATATTTGTATAGGTTGTGGCCGAAACATTTCAGAAATTTGTGAATGGATCTATTACTCGCCTGAAAAGAGGAAGTCGGTCAATGAGTTGGCTGCTCAGAGGCTTCAAGAATTGCAATCTGAAAGCAGTGACACTATCGTATCAAATGCGAGCCCATCAATTTGAATCGTCTTCATCCGAGATGTCGAGCCACGTAATATTCTGATTGCAGATTTTGCGACTTTGAGCCGTTTTGCAAGAAGAGTAATGACCGCATGATTGGCTTGGTCATTTTCCGGTGCTTCTCGAACATGAATTTTGATCGGCGTTTCGAGTTTTAAGCACTCTTGGCGTGCCTTTGGTGTGACCTTGACTTGGATTTCAGCCAGTAGCCACCTCTTGATCTTGAACTTCGAGCACGGCGTGAGTTGGCCCTTCTTGTGTGATTCTTTGATCTAGCTCAAGTAGAAGATTTTTGATTCTAGAAACTACGTGAAGCCTTTCTTGGTCAAGTCTCTCTATGTCCCATTTAAGCGCAATGACTGAATCGTTGGCTTGTCGTCGAATATCTTTGGCTTCTAGCTGAGCGGCTTCTATAATGAGTTCAGATTCTCGGTGGGCCAGAGCTCGAGTTTCATCCGCAGCTTTTTGAGCCAAAATGAGAGCCGAATTGAGAGTTGATTCTTGCGAGCGAAATCGCTCCAACTCTAATTCTGAATTCGTGAGGAGCGCCTGAAGGCGCCGAATTTCGACGAGTTGCGCCTCGAGTTGGTGAGAAGCCCCAGAAAGCAATCGATTGACAGATTCCTTATCATATCCACGAAAAGATGTCGGAATTTGAGCTCGTTCTAGCTCAAGAGGTGTGAGTTTTTCCATTGTCGTACATCCATGTACTTCTTTCTTGACGCCTTGAAAGTGCTATTCATAACACCTTCGCATTTTTATTTTATCTTGCTTTGAATCTTTTTTCTATTTGCTACTGCAACTCTATCTTTGGGATTCAGTTTAATATACATGTCCCAAATCCGTAAGGCGTCTTCAAGATATCCCAATTTTTCATAGCTATGAGCCAGAAAGCGATAGGCATTATCATCTGGCCGTGGGCTTAATTTGATGGCAGGCTCTAAAAGAGCTGGAATCTTTGCAAAAGCTTTCTTAAGGTAATAGAACTGTGCCTCGTAATAGGGGCCATCGGCGTACGTGGAGTTCAAGCGGCTGAATTTGTGAACGATCGCGAGCTGCGCATCATATTGCTCCGTGTTTTGGCACATCCACGCGAGGTTTGACCAAGTCTCTTCATCATGAATATTGAGTTGCGACAAGACATATTGAGATTGGATAATGGGAAGATATTCACCATCGTGAAACCAGGCATCATTGATTTGGCTCATTCTTTCGCGGGAAGCGGCGACAAGAATTTTCTCCACTTCAGCATCAGATTGTCCGAAACTAAATGCCGATAGGAACGCCATCAAAACGAACGTGGCAGTTTTCATGAGCCTTTTAATTGTCGTCTCATTTCCTCTTGAACCATAGCAGGATTTGCGCGTCCTTGCGTATCTTTCATCACTGCACCAACGAGAAAACCGATAAGGCCCTCTTTGCCTGCGCGATATTGGGCCACTTGGTTTGGGTGACTCGCAATGACACTAGAAACTGCATCCGAGATGAAGCTTGTATCAGAGACCTGGGTCAGCCCTTTCGATTCCACGATGTCCTTTGGCAACGATCCATTGTGAAACATCTCTTCCATGACCTGCTTTGCGATTTTCGAGTTCACTGCTTTGCTTGAAAGTAAATGTTCGAGCTCAGCAATATGTTGAGGAGTGACTTTGGTTTGAACTCTGGGATTGGATTCTGAGGGTTGATCGATTGTCTGGCCAGATTCGTTGAGCAGCCGCAAGAAATCGCCATTCATCAAATTGCAGATTCCTTTTGGATCCTTGCCAAGTGCTACACATTCTTCAAAAAACTGAGCCCACGAACGGTCTTGAGTCAGTACATCGGCATCGTTGGGTGTCAGCCCAAAATCGCTCTGAAATCTTTTCCACTTAGCTAGCGGTAGCTCGGGCAATTCCGCCCTCATGGTTCCAACTTGCCCTTCTTCAAACTTCATTGGGACAAGATCCGGGCATGGAAAATAGCGATATTCTTGTTCCGATTCTTTCACACGCATGACATAGCTGGACAAACTGTTTTCGTTCCAACCTCGAGTTTCTTGCAAAATAGTTCCTCCCTGCTCTAGCACTTCGGCCTGGCGCTTGGTTTCAAACGCCACACCAAGTTGCACACTCCTAAAACTATTCAAATTTTTGAGCTCAGTCTTGGTTCCAAATTCTGAAGATCCGACAGGACGAATGCTGATGTTTGGCTCGCAACGAAGGCTTCCTTCCTCCATTTTTCCATCGCAAACACCAAGCCAAACGAGAATTGACCTCAATTGAACGAGATATTCCTTTGCCTCGTCTGAGGACTCGATATCTGGTGGAAAATCGGATACGATTTCCATAAGGGGAACTCCGGCACGGTTGTAATCAACTCCGCTGCCTCCACCAGGTAAATGCATCAATTTCCCCGTATCTTCCTCTAGGTGAACCCTGCGGATATGGATTTTCTTGGTTGATCCATCTTTAGTAGGAATTTCCAGCCAGCCTTTATAACCAATAGGATTCGTTTCGCCGTATTGGCTCACTTGGTATCCCTTGGGCAAATCTGGATAAAAGTAATTCTTTCGGTGGAATACGCTGTCCATTGCGATCGTGCAATTGAGCGCTAATGCTGTTCTTATCACGAGTTCAATGGCTTTTTTATTCGGAACAGGAAGGGTGCCGGGCATTCCCAAACAAATGGGGCACACCCTCGTATTAGGTTCACCACCAAATGCAACTTTGCACCGGCAAAACATTTTGCTTTCTGTAAGAAGTTCGGCATGAACCTCCATTCCCACACTGGTAATGTATTCCGACATTCTGGGCTATTTTACCGTCCGATTTGGCCCGTGCCCAGAGTCAATTATTAGCTAAACTCCTCACATGAAGTGGAAACAAAGCTTCTTGTCAGCTCTAGTTTTGGGGTGCATTGCCGCATCTGGTTGCAACGGCCTTGCTGGGAAGGGAAGTCTTCGCGTAATCAATGCGACTTCTCATGCCAGTATCGACGTCACCTATATCCAAAGTTCGGACGTAAAATCGTCTACTCTTGCAACGAATCTTGCATTTGGTTCCGCAAGTAGTGCGACGTCTTTCGACTCCGGATCAGGGCTTATGCGAGCCTATCCGGTTGGAACTACAAATAAAGTCTTTGAAGGTTCTGTGCCAGTTCCTTCAGGTAATGCAACGGCGACAAGTATTCTCTTTGGTTCAGGAACGAGCATTAGTGTCTGGGCCGAAAACGATCTCAAGGTGCCTGCTGGAAACTGCGTCATCCAAGTCTGGGATGCCATTGATCCCAGCGGAACATATGATGTCTATGTTTTGACTGGATCTGAAACTGTTTCGACCGCCTTACCAGTGAATGCTATCGTTATTGACAGTGGAAACCGAGTGACAACCAATAATAGGTTTTTTGGAAATCCCGACTCTGTTGAGTTTGCCCCCGGAACCTATAAGGTGACTTTGACCAATGCTGGAACGAAGTCGATTGTAGCTTCAACTTCGAATTTCACCGCGATTGATGGGAAACGTCATTACGTCATTTTCACCAATTCAACCGGATCGTTGACAAATTTCCTTGTCCAATTAGACTAATACAGCTGCAAAAAAAGCGAGCGGTACATTTGTGTACCGCTCGCGAGCTTGGAATTGTCTAAAACTAT
Source organism: uncultured Fimbriimonadaceae bacterium (assembly GCA_964583465.1). Lineage (GTDB taxonomy): Bacteria > Armatimonadota > Fimbriimonadia > Fimbriimonadales > Fimbriimonadaceae > JAEURO01. The sequence goes on from CAZOVP010000001.1 coordinate 331,390, forward strand.
TCCTTGGCTTTAGTTTCCTTCTTCTTAGCCGGCTTCTCTTCTGACTTTGAGTCAACTTTGGGTTCGGTCTTTTTGGGCTTTGATTTTGGAATTCCGTCTGCCCTTTCTGCATGTTCATTCAGAAACTCTACAACCTTGGCGTGCATTGTTCTGAAAACGATTTCCTGGCGCAGATTTGCCCCATATTTTTTGGCGAATTTTTCAAGCTCCGCCTCTGGCACCTGATTTTCTGCAGCAATATGAAGGAAATGTCGATTAATATCGTTGTTGTCGATTTCAAATTTCTCTTCTTTAAATATTGATTCTATAAGAACGGCTCGCTTAACTTGAACTTTTGCTTCGTCTTGCAATCGTTTCACATATTCATTAACGTCCATGCCATTTTCTTTGACATAATCCTCGACTGTCTTCTTTTGTTGCCCAAGCTCATAGGCGAGTTCCTGAAGCCTCTTGTTCGTGACTTGTTCCCAAGTCGTGTCGGGGACTTCAACTTCGCTGCTAGCTAAAAGCTGATCAAAAATTTGTTCATTGATCATCTCTTGTCCCATTTGCATCTTGGCCCGCTCGATACCGGTTTTGACCTTGTCCTTGAGGTCTTTGACATCGTTTGCTTTGAGTGACTGCGCGAAAGAATCATCGAGATCCGGAAGTTGCGTCGCTGTGGCAGATCTCACTGTGATTGTGGCTTCAAAAGATTTCTTTGCCCAATCCTTTTCTTGAAATTCTGCAGGGAAGCTTAACTTTCCGTGCTTGATTTCTTCTGCGCCCATGCCTGTCAAAATGGAATCCAAGCTAGGGAAGGACTGGCCAACGACAATCATAAAGGTGCGCCCTTCACCGGTGTCGCCATCTGGCTTGATATTTACAACGGCCATGTCGCCTTCGGCGATTCCACGACCAACGATTTCTGCCCTTTGGCCCTTTCGAGATCGCAATTCAGATATTTGTTTGTCAATCTCAGATTCTGAAACTTCCACTGGGGGGACGGTGATTTTGATCCCCTTGTATTCTCCAAGTTTGACAACGGGAGGTAATGGAACTTTGGCACCAAACTCGCACTGGCCCTCGGCTCGATTAAACTTTGTAATATTGACCGCGGGAGAATTGTCAGCCACGATTTTTTCATCGTCAAGAACCTTCACCAATACGATTCTAATAATTTCATCGATCGCGGCGCGGGTGAGCTCATCAGGGTCAATCATTTTTTCGACGACTCGCTGTGGAGCAGTTCCAGGTCGAAAACCCGGGATTTTGATTCTTTTGGAAAATTCCTTTGCGGCGCGCGAAAAGCCTGTCTCAATTTGATCAGGCGTACAAACGATCTCAAATTGAACGGTACATGCGTTCAAATCATTTCGATCGACTTTCATTTGGGCAGGAGCTGTCGTGCTCATGGCAGACCGAAAAGTTTACCCTTTGCCATCCTCGTCGCCCGGCCATCAGGCCGAAGCTGGATCAGACTTCCAGGCTCTTGGAGTCTCGTCAATAAGATCTTCCAGAGCATCCTCGACTCGACTGAATTTGAATTTGAACCCGTTTGCCAGTGCTATTGCCGGTACTACACGACAGCTGCCAAGCAACAACGATTTGTCCCACTTTTTGGTGTTAGAAATCATTTCGACCATAATTTTGGGAACATTAGGGACTGGTGGTCGAGCCATTGATTTGCGGAAGTTTGCCATGAGCTCATTGTTAGTCACTGGATTCGGGGACGTGCCGTTTACCGCACCATGGACGTTGTTTTCCGCGAGCCAAAAGAAGAGTTCAGTGAGATCGTAAATATGGATCCAAGGCATATATTGCCGACCAGAACCCAATGCGGCCCCAGCATAAAATTTTGTCAATTTAGATAGGAGGTTAAAAAGGTCGCTTCCTTTGCCCAGGACAACACCGATTCTCACCTTCACTTTTCTTGTTTTGGGTGTATCGGCTTTGTCGACTTCAGCCTCCCATTCCTGACAAATTCGGCCCAAAGTAGATTGAGAAGCTGGAGAAGCTTCACTAATTTCTCTATGGCCTGAGTCTTCATAGATACCCACAGCAGAAGCATTTATCCAAACCGTCGCCGGGTTTGGACTTGCATTGATGGCTGCACCTATGAGGCAGGTCGTTCCGATTCGAGATTCGCGAATGGTTTCAAGAGCTTTTTTCGTCCAAGTCTGAAGAATCGTTTCTCCAGCAAGGTTGATAACAACCGAAGCCGAATTCACTTCTTCGTACCAAGTTCCGGGGCCCTTCGCATCCCAAACAACGATTCGGCATCCATCTAGTTTTTTGCCCGATCGAGACAAGATGACCACTTCATATCCTGCATCGGCGAAGCGACCCGCGATTGCATGCCCTAAGAATCCCGTACCACCTGCGATAACTACCTTCTTCATTGATTGAGCCCTTCAAATTATGATCGGTTGGTTGGCATGCTGACCAGACCTTATGCTTTATCGATCATCCATTGGGATTGCAGTTTTTGCTGGACACCAAGATTTTGCAGAATTCTGGCCACAACTGTGTCGGCCAAATCTTCTAGAGAATGTGGATTTGTGTACCACGCTGGTGAAGCTGGCAAGATCGTTGCTCCAGCTTCTGCAAGCGCTGTTGCGTTTCTTAGCATGATAAGATTCCAGGGCATCTCCCGGGGCACAACAATCAGCTTGCGTCCTTCCTTGAGACAGACGTCTGCGGCTCTGGTAAGGAGTCCATCACTCATGCCGTTAGCGATTCGGCCCATGGTTCCCATGCTACATGGCACAATCACCATCCCGTCATGCAAAAAAGACCCGCTTGCTGGAGGCGTAAAGTAGTTTTTTTCTTCGAGCAAGTGAATGTTAGAGCATGGCTTGTTTAGCCAAGTTTGAAGGTCAAAGTTGGTTCTATCAAGATTTACTCCCAACTCGGTTTTTGCAACATCGATTGCATTTCGGCTAAGGATGAGGTAGATGTCCTTATACAAATCTGCGGCATTTGCCAAAAATCTTTGGGCATATATGGCGCCACTGGCTCCCGTGACCCCAACAACTAACTTTCCGGTGCCCATCTGGTGTAGTCTACGGCACTCCGATGCCAATTCGCGATAAACCCAGGACGGTTTCTCTTTTCACACAAGAGAATTCGAACTTGTGGATGCACCTCGGACTGGTCATTGTCGTTTCCGTGGCACTGCGGATGATTTCTTATTTTCTTGTTCCTACACAGCCGGTGACCGATTTTGATTGGTACTTTGAAAGAGGACGAGAGATGGCATCGGGCCTGGGCTACCAGGTTCGCGGAGTGAAGACATCTTATTGGCCTGTTGGCTATCCAGCTTTCTTGGCAATTTTGGCTAAGTTTTCGGGTTCATCCCTCACCATTGCAAAGCTCGCAAATGTCATCTTGAGTTGCCTTAATGTGGCACTAAGTTCACTTCTAGCCTATCGATGGAGTCAATCGAAATTGGCACTTTGGGTTTGCGGGATTCTAATGTCGATCCATCCGTCCATCTGGGCTTATTCCCAAATCTTGGCTTCGGAACCCATTTTTACATTTATCTTGCTCACAATTCTCCACCTCATTTTGTGCAATAAGAGCTGGATTTTTCGAGCAACACTCATTGGAATCTTGGCCGGTATTCTGGCGCACATTCGACCTCAAGGAATTCTTTATCCTTTCTTTCTCATTCCGATAATATGGCCAAAAGAAGACAACAGAAACCTATTCAAAGTCATGAGCATAGTGCTCGTAGTGGCTTGTTGTGTGCTGACTCCTTGGACCATTCGAAATTACAACACTTGGGGCCGATTTGTGTTTGTTAGTACCAATGGTGGAGATAATTTGCTCATTGGAAACTCCCCGAGATCTCAAGGGCGCTATCTAAATCCGGATTCGTTGGGGTTCGATTTTGTAGGGTTGAATGAAGCCCAACGCGACAGAGCAGCTACAAGTTTTGCAATGCGTCATATTCGTGATCACTTTGATCAAGTCCCTCGACTTGCACCTGCAAAATTGAGTGCGACGTTCCTTTCTGGAACTGATGCCCCATATTGGCTCTTTCAAACCGTAAAAGGGCAGCTCACAGTGCCTGGCCGAGGAAACGATAAGTTGCTCTATAAGTCATTTCGGAGCTACAGCGAATTTGCGACCCGATTCCTATTTTGGATTGGATTTGGAACCGCAATTTGTCTCTTAATAAAGAAAAACTTCCAAAAAACTCAGATTGTTGCGCTGATGTCTATCGTGGCCTATACAGCGATTTTGAGCGTGATCTTTTTTGGCAATGGCAGATTTGCATATCCGTCTATTCCGGCATTATTGATTTCGGTTGGGCTTTGGGTCGGATCCATCGAAAAGTCTATTGTTGGGTCGCGAAACTCGTGAAAAACACTTTAAGGACTGGCCCTGTTTGCGAATCCCAAGTTTCGTCTACGACTTCTTCCTCGTCTTCATCACCCTTTTTCTTTTTAGAACTCTTATGGGCTTTCTTTTCTTTTTCTTTGTCCTTGTCTTTTTCTTTTTCTTCTTCTTTTGGGGCAACTGCATTTATTGCTGCCGCGAGTTCCTTTTTCAACTGGAGCTTGCCTTCTGGAGTTGAAATTTCTTCAATTGATTTGCTAGAAAGCACAGCGATGATTGCATCTCTTACTGGGGCCGGAGGCTCAGCTTCGCCTTCTTTCTTCTTGCCACCTTCTTCTTCCAAGTGCCCTTTCTTTGCCAATTGAACTGAGATTTCGGTCTTTAAGAACGAGTGTCCATCACTCAGATTTACAAGGAATTCTCCTAGCTTTTCTGTTTCTCCAAGCTCAATCTTCGGCTCTTCTTTCTTTTGGCCACCGCCCATTTTCATGCCAAAAAAGCCCCCGGCTCCTAACATGACAACAAGGGCCAAAATCATGGGCATCTTGCCCTTTTTCTTGCCACCTTCCTCTTTCTTCGGTTTTTCCGACATCACCCAACCTCAAATTCTCTATTCCTCATCTCAAACGAAAAATCACATAGTTCCCAAGTAATTTGATCACTAGTTTTCCGAGTTTCTATATGGAATGACTTTTGTGGGATGCTGACGGGCGACGTCTTTATTGAGGAGGGTTTGGTCACACCAGATCAGCTTCAAGATGCTGTAAATAGACAACTTGAACTAGGTGGAACCGAATCCATCGCGAAAATCCTTGTTGAAATGGGGTTTATCGCGGAGCGCGACCGCGTCAAATGCTTAGGAAAGGTCTGGAGCATCCCATTTTTTGATGTCCGCGAATATCGTCCCAAAGATGAAGTCCTCGATCTTCTGGCTCCCAATATCGCGCGCAAATTCAAGGCTTTGCCTATTGATGCGCAAGGAAAGCGCCTTCTTGTGGCGATGGCCAATCCGCTTGATGTTTTCGTTATCGATGAGCTACGAGTTCATACTGGTTTTGAAATAGAGCCCTTGATCGCCGTCGAAGAAGATGTGATGAACTCGGTAGGGGTTCTCTATGGTGGCGGGGGTGCTTCGGAAGAGCTCATCGGGGTCATGAAAGACTTCGGGCCGGAGGAAGAGCGTTCAGATGAATCAGATTCCGATTCTCATGAAGATGCTCCCATCATACGATTGGCGAACTTGATTATTAGCCAGGCTGTTAGCGAAAGGGCTAGCGACATCCATATCGAACCCCGAAAGGACGAATTGATTGTCCGATATCGAATCGATGGTGTTATGCAAGAGGTCATGCAACTTCCTCGAAAAGTTGTTGCTCCGCTCACGAGCAGATTCAAAATAGTCGCAAATATGGATATCGCCGAAAAGCGAGCCCCGCAAGACAACCGAATTTCATCGATTATCAATGGCAAACCTTATGACTTTCGTGTGAGCACTCTCCCAGTTGTTTTCGGCGAGAAAATCGTCATGCGTGTCTTGGATAAGGGAGGAATAAATATCGGGTTAGAGAAGCTCGGATTCATGCCCCACAACTACGAAATGCTTAAGGACTTTGCGAACAGAAGTTATGGCATCGTGCTTGTTACAGGACCAACCGGATCCGGAAAATCGACCACCCTTTATTCACTTCTCAATGAAACCAATGATGGGCTCAAAAATATTATCACCATCGAAGATCCGGTCGAATATGAGCTCGAAACCATTAACCAATGTTCAGTAAACAACCGAGCAGGAATGACTTTCGCTGCAGGATTGAAGGCCATGTTGAGGCAAGACCCGGATGTCATTATGGTTGGCGAAATGAGGGACAACGAAACTGCGACGATTGCCATGGAAGCGGCGCTCACTGGTCACCTCGTGTTTAGCACCCTCCACACAAATGACGCTTGCTCTGCACCGACCAGGTTGATTGATATGGAGGTCGAGCCGTTTTTGATTTCTTCTTCGATTGTGGGAGTTTTAGCGCAAAGACTTGTGCGGCAGAATTGCCCAAATTGCCGTGTCGAAGAACAAGTTCCAGTTTCTGAATTCGAGCGGGTTGGGTTGCCTGTTTTTGAAGGCATGGGAGCCGAAAGCGGTGGATTTGTCACAGTTATGAAGGGCAAAGGTTGCGATACTTGCAAAGGAACGGGATATAAAGGACGAAGCGGAATTCACGAACTCATGTTCATGACAGACGAAATCCGTGACGAAATCCTTAAGCGAAACCCTGCCCATATCATTCGAAACTTGGCTACCAAAGCAGGGATGAAAACTTTGCAAGACGATGCTGTTTCGAAAATTCTAATGGGCACAACAACAATCGAAGAAGTTGTCCGAGTCATTTATGCATGATGATATGAAGGTGGGAGACATGTCTAACGAATTTGTTGAGGATCGCAAGCAAGAAGAGCCAAGTTCTCCTGTTGAACTTGTACTTTATAAGGTCGGGGGATTAGCTGCGTTGCCCCAAGTCGTTTGCCAAATCATGGAAATGACAGGGAGTGATGAGGCTTGTATCAAGAGAATCGACCAAGCGATTCAAGTCGACCCTGGTCTTTCCGCTCGACTGCTTGCACACGCCAATTCCGCATATTACGCATTGCCTAACAAGGTGACTTCAATTCGCGAAGCGATCATGTTTTTGGGCTTCAAAGGAGTTCGGGAAATTGCGATGGCGGTTGGCGTTTTCGATATGTTTCTTGGGAAAACTGATAAAGAATCACTCAGGCGTCGGGCTTGGTGGAAGCATAGTCTCAATGCAGCGATGATTGGACGAGCCATGTCTGAGAAGATTCCCAAGCTCAAAGCAGATGAGGTCTACACGTGTGCTCTGCTGCATCTTATTGGAAAGACAATTCTGGATCGGTATAACCCCACGGAGTACGAACGTGTGCAAACCGTCGTGGAACAAGGGGCCCCAGACATTCTTGCTGAGCGCGCCGTTTTTCATTGCGATCACATCTCGGTTAACATCGGCGCAGCCCAAAAATGGGGTTTTCCCGAAGTGCTCATCATGGGCCTCGACTATTTTTCACCTAAAGTGGATCGAAGTGCAGAAAATTCCCTTCGAGCGATGGTTGGATTCTGCACAAGAATTGCCAAGCTCGTCGTACAAGATAGGATCCCTCAAGATGTTTCCTCACAACATTTCCCAGGCTGGATACTGGATTCGCTCGAATTGACCGACAATCTATTAGGAGATCTCGTATCAATTGGGTTTGGTGCGCTAGAGGATGCATCTTCAATGATGTTTTGAAAGGATAAGAAGCAATGTCAAATGAATTCTCTTGGGATAAAGTTCTTGGATCGAGCGAAAAGAGCTCGAAAGATGAGTTGTCTGAGATCTTAGAATCCATTGAAGACACACCAGAAGCTACGCTAGAGGCTGAAGTTTCAAGCCCTGTCTTGGATCATACAGGTGCTCCAGATCCTCACGCAATTGCGCCTTTGCCAAAGAATCTCGTTGAACCTGAAGTCACGAATCCAGCCTATGACGCGGATTACAAGCCCGAATATTTGATCGAAGAACAAATCGCAAACCAGAAAATCTCGGCAGCCCCACGGCAGGTGGCAGATGACAGAAACACGAAGGAACAATCAAAATTCTTTGTGGACGAGCAACTGCAGCAACCCAAATTTCATGTTGTTGAATCTGATGTAAGGCCCATAAAGCACATTCATATTGATGAGATTCTCAAAGAAGGTCTTGATCGTAAGGCCAGTGACGTACACTTTACTGCTGGTTTGCCACCCATGGCACGTGTCGATGGGGAAATTGTTCCGTTGAATTACGAAGTCCTGGCGCCGGAGCACACTCGGAGACTCCTGTACGACATCCTAACTGACGAACAAATTCAAAAATTTGAATCGACCCACGAACTCGATATGGCCTATACAGCAAAGGGCCTGGCCAGGTTTCGTTGCAACGTTTATGTTCAAAGACATTCCACAGCTGCAGCCTTGAGAATGATCCCGAATCGGATTCCAACCTACGAGGATCTCAGACTCCCGCCGGTCATTCGCGAAATTGCAAAGCGATCAAGTGGTCTAATTTTGGTTACTGGGCCGACTGGTTCAGGTAAGTCGACGACTATCGCCGCTATGGTAGATGACATCAACGCTACAAGAGCGGGCCATATTCTTACTATCGAGGATCCGATCGAATATCTTCACCAACACAAGAAATGTATGGTGAACCAACGAGAGATGCATAGTGACACGTATTCGTTCCACAATGCCCTTCGTGCAGTTTTGCGAGAAGACCCTGATATTATTCTTGTTGGTGAGTTGCGAGACCTCGAGACTATTGAAGCGGCTTTGACCTTGGCAGAAACGGGGCACCTCGTGTTTGGAACATTGCACACGAGAAACGCACCATCAACCATCGACCGAGTCGTCGACGTTTTTCCATCAGATCAACAAGATCAGATACGAGTTCTTTTGGGTAATACCTTAGAAGGGGTTATTTCGCAACAGTTGCTCCCAAAGCTGGGTGGAGGGCGGTTGGCTGCGCTTGAGATCATGATTGGAATTCCTGCTATTAAGAACCTCATCCGAGAAGGGAAAACACACCAAATGTATTCCGTGATTGAGACGAACCGGCAAATTGGAATGCAAACACTTGACAGTCACTTAGCGGATCTCTTCAGGCAAGGTTACGTGAGTTATGAAGAGTGTGCGATGAGAGCGGTTGACAAAGAGACTTTTGCTCATCTCGCCAAGGCCGCATAGCTGGTATACCAAAAGGGTGTCTGAAAAAGGCAGCCTACTCATAGCGATTGATGGACCTGCTGGAGCAGGGAAGTCAACTGTTGCCAGGCTGCTTTCTCACCGATTAGGAATACCGATTCTTGATACCGGTGCCATGTATCGAGCCCTTGCGGTAGCGTCGCAACGTTCCGGAATCGACCCTCATGATGAGACTGCGCTTTCGGAGTTGGGAAAGCGAATCAAAATCGATTTCCAAGGAGATGATCGCAGAATCGTTATCCTCAACGGCCAAGACGTCTCTGAAGCCATCCGAACATTGGAAATTGGTCAACTCGCGAGTACGATCAGCGCTCTAAGTGCAGTGCGAAGGGTGCTGGTTCAGCTTCAACAGGCTGTCATTGAAGGACAGAATTTTGTATTGGAAGGACGAGATACGACTACTGTAGTCGCTCCAGATGCTGACCTCAAAATTTTTCTGACTGCGAGCATTGAAGAGCGGGCCAGACGGAGGTGGCTAGAGTTGGGGCAGCGCGGGCTCGAGGATTCACTTCAAAGAGTGGTGGTGGATGTTGTGCAACGTGATCACCGTGATTATTCAAGGAAGGATAGCCCACTTCAATTGGCCGAAGACGCCGAAATCATTGAAACTTATGGCGTGACTCCACCAGAAATAGTGACCAAGATTCTTCTCATGCTAAAAGATCGCCAATTGATCCAGCCTTGGATTGATGGCTGACAGGTCACTGCTGGTATTCTGGCAACATGCCTGACTTTACGCAAGTTCAAAATTGGGGGCAGCTTCTAACCGCGATGCTGACGCCTTTCAAGAATGATGGTTCGGTCAATTTTGACGAAGTCGCAAGGATCGCAAATTACCTCGTCGATCAACAGAAAAATTCAGGCATTGTCGTCAGCGGAACAACGGGCGAATCGCCAACTTTGACCGAGGATGAAAAAATTGAGATCCTAAAAGTCACTTTGGAGGCAGTTGGATCCAAGGCAGCTGTGATCTTTGGGGCAGGAACATATAATACGGCTGAATCTGTGGAGATGGCTCATAAAGCTGAAAGATCGGGAGCGCATGGCTTAATGTTTGTGAATCCTTATTACAATCGGCCGGGACAGAGCGGCCTGTTTGCTCATTTTTCAGCATGTGCTGCAAGTACCGGTTTGCCTGTGATGCTTTATAACATCATGCCGAGATCCGCCATAAATCTCGAAACAAGCACCCTTTTGGAGCTTATAGAAAAGCACAAGAATATCGTTGCAGTTAAAGAAGCCAGCGGAAATCTTGCCCAGATTGCCGATGTTGCTCGGCTGGCACCACAGGGCTTTAGAGTCTTGAGCGGAGATGATGCTTTGACGTTGCCGATTATGAGCGTGGGTGGAACTGGCCTTGTCAGCGTGGCTGCTCACATCATCGGACGACAGTTAGCAGAGATGATCGAAGCTTTCCCCACCAATCCTTCAAAAGCTAACCAAATTAATCAGCAGTTGATACCAGTTTACAAAGCATTGTTTGCCTGCCCGAGCCCAGTTCCTGTCAAAGTTGCATTGAGCAAGCAAGGATTCGATTGCGAAAGCGTCCGTTTGCCTCTTGTCCAATTGAACGAAGAAGAGAAGAGATCATTGAACAGTGTTTTGAATTCGTTTCAATCGAATGCAGCAGTTCTTGTCTAGATCTCGTCCCCGTGACATGTGAAACCGCGAGTCTTTCTGAGGCGTCCGATAGGTCGGAGAAAGAAATGACTTTATCAACACTTTTGATTTCAGCCCTATCTGTGGCAATGGCCCAGCCTTCTGAGCTGACAGTCTATAACCAGGGGTTTGCCCTAGTAAAAGAGCACCGAACATTTCAATTGAAGCAAGGGCTCCAGAAAGTTGCTGTCGAAGATGTGGCGCAATTGATTGAAGCCAACAGTGTTGGAATTCGAAGCACGTCTCGCCCGGGCTCGTTTTCGGTTTTAGAGCAGAACTATCAATACGATCTTATCAGTGTGCAGGCCATTTTGGCTAAGGCCGTAGGGAAATCGATTGTCTTTAACCGTGTGCTACCCGATGGCAAAAAAGAACGAATTGTCGGAACACTTTTAAGTGCACCTACGAGCGTTATATCGGACTCCAACGGTGGCACCAATACTGTTTGGAACGGGATGGTTGTGAAGGGAGAAGATGGGAGAATTCTTTTGAACCCATCCGGTGAGGTCGAGGTGACTTCGATACCCGAAGGTCTAATTTCGAAACCGACGCTTATGTGGGAAGTCGATTCTGATTCGCAAGGGCCAAACGATGTTGAATTGAGCTATATCACTCAGGGAATGTCGTGGAAATGTGACTATGTCTTGTCGCTGGATCAAGCAGGTAGCCTTGGCGATTTCAAAGGATGGGTGACCATGAACAATAACAGTGGCGCGAACTTTAAGGACGCAAAACTGAAACTCCTTGCAGGCGAGGTCTTCCGTCAGCCTCGCGGTCAAGCTGGTGGTTTCGGAGGTGGAGCCAGGGAGATGGCCATGAAATCTGCTGACACTGGATTTGTGGAAGAACAATTTTCCGAATATCACCTTTACACTCTTCAGCGACCAGCGACAGTTAGAAACAATGAGATGAAGCAACTCTCCTTGTTGGAGTCCGTTGGTGTTCCTGTCACTAAGAAGTTGCTTGTTGATGCTTCTCGCGATTACTGGCAATATCAACCAGGAGAAGGCCAAGTGGGAACAGGGGTTGTCAAGCCTCTTGTCTTGATCGAGTTTATCAATGACGAAAAGAGCAAGCTCGGAATGCCCCTTCCTATGGGATCCATCAAAGTCTTTCAGAGGGACAAATCCAATTCGGTTCAAATGTTAGGGGAAGCGCAAATCCAGCATACGCCCCGCAACGAGAAGTTATCGCTTCCGATCGGTCGTTCATTTGATGTTGTTGCAGAGCGAAAAAGGACTGAATTTCATTGGCTAGGTAGCAGCAATAGGGGTTGTGTTCAAACGTTTGAAATCGAAGTTCGAAATAGAAAAGATACTCCTGCAGTGGTTCATGTTATTGAACGCCCATGGCTCGAATGGAAGATTACAAGTCATTCTACGGATTACGTGAAATTAGACAGCAATACAGTTGACTTTGAGGTGAGTCTCAAGCCAAATGAAGTCAAAAAAGTAGTTTATACGGTCGAAGTGCGCTGGTAGTTCGTTCCATAAAAAGAGCACTCCATTCTTGAAATGGAGTGCTCTTTTGATCTTGCTTCTTTGGGCGATTAGCCTTTAGCGGTCATTTTGCTTGAAATGGACATTTCTTGCTGCATGGTGCCCATTCCAAAATCAATTGTGCTGGCCAATTTCGTTTCGGATTTCACAGGAAGACCAGTTTCTAAGTCAACCCAGACCATTCCACTACTTGTGGTCGTAAGTGATCCCGATCCGCCTCCACCCATAGAAAGTTCGAATGTGGCCTTCCCATCGCTGAAAGTCTTGATTCGAGCAGTGTTTTTGCCTTCAACAGTTTCAAATGCTTCAACTGTATATTCGGTTGGGGAAGCTCCTTTGACGTTGCTGAAGAATGGAATCCCAGCAAGAGACTTAGCAAGATCGTAGTCTTTTTTCCACTTGGTTCCAACAGCAACTCCATCTTCTGGGAAGCTCATTGCAAAGAAGCCGAGTTGACTCATTTGATCCGTGATGCTGGACATCATTTGCTTGGTCATCATGTCTAAGCCATCATCATTGGCTAAAGCAATATTGCGAGTTGAACCAAGGTTGTTTACTTCTCCAGAAAATTTGACTTTCTTAACTGCGGCAGCGATGTCTTCTGGGCTGACCCCAGCTCCACCCATATCCATTTGATCACCTTCGCTTTTGAACTCCGTTGTGGTTGCAGTAAATTTCAACCAACCGTCGGTGCCGTTTTCAAAAGAAAAGTCCTGTCCAAACGTTGTCTTTGTTTTGAATTCCTGATCTCCGACTCCGGTAAGTGCAAACTTTCCAGTCGTGACAGAGACATGGCTAAAGGTTGTTCCGGGTTTCACCGCTAATCGGAGTACCTTTTTGTCCTGTGCAAATGAGAGTCCCGCCAAAACGATCAGGGCGAGGATTGACGTCGATTTAATGTGTTTCATAGAAGATCCTAAAGGTGGCTTGACTCCACAATAGACTAAACATTACACGAATTTGTTTGAAATGCGGTTTTCGAACTTAGGACTTCGGCCCCTTTATCATTAATTTTCATGACTCGCAATTTTTGCTCCAGACCTGGAAACATGAAGCTTGGAGAGCAAACAAGGGTGGAGATTCGAGTTTTTGGAGTCTTAGAATTTGTGTCAGAGCACAGGTCTTTGTTCGAATTCAAGCTCACAAAAACCTATGAGGTTTTGGGATTCTTAGCCGTTCATCCCGGGCAAAAGTTTATGCGCCAAGAACTTTGCATGAAGATCTGGCCCACGGTTAGCAAGCAACAAGCCCAGAACTACCTCTCTTTGGCCCTTCACTATGCTCGACTGGATTTTTGTTCAGCAGGGCTCGATTTGGAGAGTTGGTTTCTCATTACGAGGAAGGTTGTGGCGTTGCAAAGTTTGGCAACCCCGAATGATTGGGTTAGTTTTTGGACAACCTACCATAGGTTGCTTTCAGATCCTCACTATGATTCAGTTGTCCAGTTTCAACAACAGCATAGAGGGAACCTCTTATGTGGCTTGAATTCAGAATGGGTACAAGGGAAAAGGGACGAAATTGCATCCGCTTTGACAACAATAGGCGAGTTGAAATCGAGAAATTTGGCCCGGGCGGAGGGATTCGAACCCCCGACACCCAGTTCCGAAGACTGGTAACATTTAAGGTCAAATAAGTTCATTTTGCTTTCCTTTTGTCGCGTGTTTTGTCGCGTTTACTAAAAATCTCTTCAATTGTTCGGCTCTTAATCAGCCTATCGACTTGCACATACTCTTGATCGGTCATTGCTAATGAGTGGCGCATATTGGCAGCTGTCAGTTTAGGGTCTCCAGTTCTTTCCCAAACCAATTGACCAAATCCACGGCGCAATGCTTGTGGTCTCAGGTCGGCCCACTTCGTCCCTTTAACCGATCTTCTTACAAGTTGTGTCAAAGTTCTTGGTTTCATTGGCTCCTTGATTCCAGTGAGCACGAACCCTTTCCCGTTTCCAATCCATTCCCTGAGCTCTTCAGGTATAGCCACAAACCCTCCTGAATCCTCGGTTTTCAACTTTGGCCTGACGTGAATCGAATCGTCCGTCTCAGTCACCGAGACTTTTAATACAGCTCCACCTTTTACCATGTCTTCAAATCTGAGACCGCAAGCTTCCGATCTTCTGAGGCCGACCATATAAAGCAATCCTATTGCTACTTTTCGGTTGTTTTCTTGAAGCCTGAGCCAGTCCATGAATTCCTCAGCCTCGTGGCCCCAGACCGTCGTCTTCTGTTTCTTGGGAGGTTTGGGTATCTCGATTGTCACCTTGTGGCCCAATCGGTTCAGCATCGCTCTGACCCTGGCTATATGGTTCCGCTTTGTTTGAATACCGCATCCCAGCGAGGAAACCCACTGCATAACCTCGGTCGAAGTTATTTCGGTCACGTTCATATTCCCTAGCCAACTGTTGCTGACTTTCAATAAAGTCGATCCATACGCTGCGGCGTTTGTTGGTGCCAAAGAGCGACATAGTTCAGGCTCCATTTCCTTCCAGGCTTCGGTTAGTGTCAAGGTGGAAGACTGTCGGTTTGGCTTTTCGAGCTTTAGTAGAGCGTTTGCCTTTGCGAGTTTCTTGGTCTCGCCCGTCCCGCTTACTATCGTCACTCCGTTTTCTCGGATGTACCATTGCCACTTCCCGTTCGTCGTCTTTCGATACGTCCCGCTTCCGTTTGGATTCCGTCCTCCTGCCATTTCTCAACCAGTCCACGAAATCTACCGCGTCGATCATCATTGGATGCTCTTTTATTAAAACTTTCAAATGTCCATGCTGTGCTCCGAGCCGGATAGTCCTCTCAGACAAGCCTGAAACTTCAGACCACTTTGCGACAGTCTTGGGCACCGCGAACATCTCAGTCCTGTGGTTCCCTCACAGGCATTAAAATAACAACGCGACGGATGTCTTCAACCGAAGCCCAAATGCAATAAAGCAACGCCCCAGCACCGCAAGCAGCCGTTCCCCATCTTTCTGCCAATGATCCAAAACAGACAAACGCAAACCCAAACAACGCAAGTGTGATTTCAAAAGTCCATCGAGCGTTTATCTTCACTGTGGTTCCCTCACTGGTTCCCAATCGTCTGCGAGAATATCATCGGGAG
>CAZOVP010000002.1:0-289948 GCA_964583465.1 uncultured Fimbriimonadaceae bacterium
GGGCAGCGGGATTTGAACCCACGACCTCTTACCCCCCAGATAAGCGCGCTACCAAGCTGCGCCATGCCCCGACAAGAGCAATTTAGGATACCTGGAAAGAACTGATCCCCGGATTTCGAACCCGGGGACCGCTGAGGAGTTTCAATTGGAAGGATTAAGCAACCAAGGAATTCTTCCTCGGCTGTAGAAGTAATTCCAAGCAGTTTTAGCAGTCGGGAATGGTTTGCCTTCTAAACCAATGGGATCCAGCACTTCAGACTTTTTGACTATGGTCTTGCCCAATTCGCGCAACTTGTCATCTGTGCTCATGAGGAGTGCTGCCGCATATGCCCACTGGGCGGCTGCATATTCCGAACCAGCTGCCGATGCTGCTCGACCAAGGTTGATCGCATCTGCTTTTCGGCCATCTAAGAGAGCAACACAAGTCAGTCCGGTCAATGCTTCAAAACTGTCAGGTTTTGCGGCAAGAGCTGCCTCAAAGTAGATCTTGGCAAGTTGTCTTTGTCGCTTGCCATATTCTGCATCGTCTTTCATGTCGTCGCGCATCGAAAACCACATCGACTGATTTCCCCGTTCAACGTACATATCATAAGCAGCAGGTTCGGCAAGGAGAGCAGTTTGGAATTTGTCTCGTGTTTGCTCGAAATCTGCCACCAAAAAGGCAAGAGAACTGATTCCATAGTTCACGACCGCTGCTTGCCCCTGAGAATTTGCCAAGGACACCATGATGTTGGTGGCAGTTTTTGTGTCGTTTCTTCGCAGAGCCAGATAGGCTTGAGCAGTCTTGACTTCCAAACTTGTTGGATCGTTCAAAATCGCTTCTTTTTCAGCGTCGAGTGCACCACGATTATCTCCGAGGTAGCCTCGAACGACAGCCTTGAGCGCAAAGCTCGCACCATCCATTTCGCCATACTTTCTCATGTTTTCAAGTGTCTGGACAGCTGAAGTAAATCGACCAGCCCGGATCTGTGCATAGAGAAGTCGGTTTGCAACCGCGTTGTTCTTGAAATCTTTCTTAAAGAGAGGGTCGAGTTCTGAGATAATTCGCCCATATCGACCTGCCGAAAAGAGCAAATCGCAAAAGGCCATCCTATTGGCATCCGTTACAGCTCCAAAAGCGTCAACAGAAAGTTCTAACGACTTGTGGCGCGCTTCTGCTGATTTGGCAAAGGCTTTGCCCATCTGCTCGTGCGCCTCTGTTTTATCACCAAATTTTGCAATGATAGAAAATGCTTTTTTAAGATTTACTGCGCTGTAAAGGTCGAGCGCTTTTTGGTTGTTGGGGTCTGCAACAACAGCATCTTCGGCATATTTTTCGGCGATGTCAATGACACCAAGGCCGAGGTTCGCTCGAGCCATCAAAAGGCGGGCGTTGTTGTTATTCTGATCAATCTTTAATGCAATTCGAGCTTCACTAAGAGCAACTTCAAAATTTCCATTCGAAGCAGCTTCTTGTCCGAGCGAGATATGGTAATCAATTCCCTTATCAAATGCATTGTCAATCTTGAGTTTGAGCTTCTTCTTAGTCGATTCTCCAGCCTTGTTATAAGCTGCAAAGGTCACGTCGATTGATCCGGCTTGTTCCTTCAATGTGTCCAATCGAAATTCATAGGGGCTACTTTCGTCAGTATCGCGAAGGTCCTCCCCAACATAAAACTCAACACTGGTCACCAAACTTTCCGATTCAACCGCAATCTTAAATATGGCTTCACCAGAAATTGTATCGCCGTCTTTGACATTAACTGTCATGTTGATCCCGGCAAATGCTTGTACTGAGATGAGAAAGCTTAATAGCCCTATAGAAATCCATCGAAACTGCATGAAATCGTTGTACCTCGCGTCGAATTATGACGTGTTGAGGGCAAAAAGAATTCGTTTGATCCCGGGATTTACAGAAAACGGTATCGCTTCCAATGAAAATGCACCCGAAATGCATAGGTAATAAAGTTTAGTGTGTCTCGATAAAAATCTAGAATCCCGCTTCTTGTTTCGTCGAGGCGACGCCGTTTAACGATCATCGACATGTCATAGACAACATAAAACAAATATGCGATTGCGTAAAGAAAGCCGATCCAAGCCTGATACTTTGTTTGAAAATTAAACATCATCATTGGAATCGTGAGAATTGCGCAAAAAATCGCGCAAATCACAAAAGCACCGATATAGCTGAAATCGTTCCTGCAAAAAATGGTGTAGATGAGAAGCCCAACCACGGCCGGCAATAGACTTAAAACAGAGATATCGAACTCATGAAGTTGATATCCAATTACACCAAATCCAAAGACACATGCCACAAGGCAGAGAACCTCGGTAATCTTGAAAATTGTTGCCTTTGTTGTCGTTGATGTGATTCGCGTTTGAATTCGCCTAACGAAGGTCAAAAGAATTGAGCCCAGTGCAAAGATGATCACTGCCGGGAGTAATTGAGTTTGAGGTTGTGAAAATGCGATGGCGGAAGAAGCCAGCATGCAAAAACAATGGCCCATCAACACACGTCTAACGAATCGAATTCGTTCTTTGTGAAGTGCTTTGGCAGCATTGTGAGGAACCGAAATAGGTTCTGGAAAATAAGACACATTTGGAGATTGCATTGATTTCATCCCCCAAGCCTGTGGGATTTCATAAGTCTGGAATTATGGTCGGGATGAAAGGATTTGAACCTTCGACCTCGTCGTCCCGAACGACGCGCTCTACCAAGCTGAGCCACATCCCGATTCGTTGACTTCATTCACGAGAATACCATCAAGAGGTTGGGGTTTCTTCGTCTTTTGTCTGAACCATAACGAGCCTTCCAGAAGAGTACATCCGTGCTCCCCGATTTGCCAGTGTCGATCCAATTCCAGAAATCAAAATAAGTGCAAGAATTTTGAGCAGTAGCTGAGCGAATCGAAGCCCCGTCATATTGAAATCAAGAGGCTTGCCTTTTTCAATTCCAAGGCTGTTTTGGGGTGCCTGAATGAAAATGCTAAAGGCTTGTGTGAGAGCCCAAACAACGATCCCGACACCAAAGAGAAACACAACTACACCAAGAAAGGTTGCGAACCAATCGCGCTTAATTTTGCTCATTGGCAAACTCCTTTGAGGTGCATCGTTCTTTGCAAAGGATACCGCCTATCAGTTTGGAAGCGGTACCGGATTTCGCGGAATGAATTGAGCCATTACAACAGGTATGAGCATCATGACTGCTGCTACGAGATAAGGTAGCGACGGACGAATATCGTAAAGAACATTTCCCAAAATTGGGCCAATGATTCTAGCAATTGCCCCCAAAGATTGGGTAATTCCAAATATTCCGCCAACCAGCGATTCGGGAGTCGCCTTTGAGATGAGGCTCGAAAGATTAGGTTGAGCAATTCCAGAACCAAATCCCAGGAAAATACAACCGATCAATACCGGAATCCATGGCTGAATAAATGGAATAACGGCAAGCGCAGGCGACTGGATCAGATAAGCGATCCTAAGAAGTCCATTTTCACCAAACCTCAGAACTAGCTTGGGAAGAAGTCCCCCTTGAACAATTGCTGTCGTGACTCCGACCAAAACAAGAATCAGCGAAGTTTGAGCCTGATCGATATGATATACGTCGTGGGCTAATCGAAAGTAGGTGCTTTCTAGGTTAGAAAATGCCAGATTCGCGACCAGAAAGAGGATGAGCAAATATCCAAGACCAGGCGAACCCAAAGCCACGATCAACTTTCGTAAGGGGCTCAAGTGAAGTAAACTTTCTGGTTCCCGAGGTTTTGGAGGTGCTTCAGGCATAAACATCCAGACAAAGGCAAAGTTAATTGCTGCAAAAATGGCTGAAATCACGCCAAGCAGAAAGGGTGACCCGTGCCCCAATTTCACCATGAACGCGCCCAAAGGAGGACCAAACATAAACCCCAATCCAAAAGCCATTCCTATCTTCCCCATGGCACCGGCACGTTCAGTTTCTGTCGTTATGTCACTAATATAGGCATAAGCAACTCCAAGATTGGCACCCGCGACGCCAAGAAAAAGCCTCGACACAAACATGATGGGCAGGTTGGTCGCGAAAGCATAACACACGCTCGATAGAGTTGCAACGGCACATGTCAAAAGCAGAACTTTGCGCCTCCCAACTTGATCGCTCCAGCGCCCAAGGATTGGGGCTGTAAGAAGCTGGGCTATGCTGAAAGTCGCTAAGATGAGCCCTGCAAGAAATCCCCTTGCTCCAAGTGATTCAGCTCGCAATTGAAGATCGGGAATCACTGTCCCAAAGGACATCATGTCAAAGAAGACCGTTAGGAAAATGGCAACAAACGGCGAAATTCGCACCCATGTAGTTTAGTTGCCCAGCTAATAATCTGTTATTTTGGGCCCAGGAAGCAATTTGTCACGCTGTTGTCACGCTAGCGTTGATAATCTAAATTTGGCTTTGGTCGACTTGGTTCGATGGGCTGGTCTTTTTAGAGGGAAGGCAAAAAATGAAAATACCAATACTTGGAATTCTTGCGGGACTTTGTTCGATCGCTTCAGCAAACTTTGATTACAACGACTTTAGCGATGTTTCAACATTGCAAATGAATGGTGTGGCGTCCCAAGCTGGATCCACTCTGCGACTCACCCCTTTGGGTGGTGGACAGGCAGGAAGCGCTTGGCACACAACCCAACAAAACGTGGCAGGCGGTTTTTCAACTACGTTCACCTATCGGGGATTTGAAGGCTCGGGCGCAGATGGAGTTGCTTTTGGTGTTCAGTCCAATGGCACGACCGAACTCGGCTCAGGTGGATATGACAATGGAATGGACGACATTTTAGGTTGTGTCGGCGTGAGTTTCAGGTCTTTTTGGAACGAGATAGGATTCTTTGCAAACAATGCCGAGATTCAAACCATCAGTTTTTCTGGGTTGCACCGGGAAACTCCGTGGAGCGTCCAAATTGACTACGATGGTACGACAAAGGATTGGAACATCTTCTTGGATTCCAGCTTAGTGATGACTCAGAACTTTGATGTGACATCGGTTGTGGGATCAACGGCTTATGCGGGTCTGGCTTCTGGAACAGGGGCCGCAGACGACAATAACGACGTTTACGAATGGCACTACACGGAAACTGTTCCGGAGCCGGCAACTCTTTCGGCCCTTTCTTTGGCTGGGCTTGGTCTATTGAAGAAGAAACAGCGACAGGCCTGAGGCCAGCTGGTTGAGATCCATGGGCACCCGTCCTCTCATGGATAGGGTGCCTGTACTCTTTCAATGTTTGCAAAACCTGGCATTCCTACCATCTCACACCAACTTTTAATCATCCAATGATTTCATCAGGCTGGGAGGCCTATAAATCGACATGGCAGGCTTAAGAAAACAGTTGGGAGAGATTCTCTTATCGCATAGGGTGATCTCACCACAGCAACTCCAAGAGGCAATGGACGAACAAAAATTGAGTCAGAAGCCCTTGGGACGTATCTTGGTTCAAAAGGGATTTTTGACCGACAAACTGTTGCTTCAAGCCCTTTGCGCCCAAAAGGGGGTATCTGCTTGGCACCTGGATCAGGATCCTCCACAAAAGATTGCAGTCACAAAACTGAGTCATCAAGTTTGCAGGGAATATAACATTCTGCCGGTAAGAACTCAGGGTGATTTGCTTTATCTGGCAATGAAGAATCCAGACGATATTGAGGCGATTGAGCTTGCCCGAAACCTGACAGGCATGCGAATTGAGCCTGTTATGGCCGAGGAAGTTCGCTTGGTTCGATCAATTGAAGAAGCGTTTGCCACTACGAAAGCGGAGCAAAACGAGCATCGAAGCGTTGATAGCTATATTAAGCAAGCGCTCGATGATTTTTCCTCGTCAGAATTCACTAGAGCAGAAAAATCAGACTTATCGGAAGATGTTTCAAAGCCTGTGGTTTCGCTCGTTAACCAAATTCTTCAAGGCGCTATCGAGCGAGGCGCAAGTGATATTCATATCGAACCTGGATATGAACAAATTTGCGTTCGTTATCGAATCGATGGTCAACTCATCGAAATTATGCAATTGCCGGTGAAGCTCGGGCCAATGCTTGCGACTCGAATGAAGATCATGGCGAATATCGACATTGTCGAGACTCGGATTCCTCAGGACGGACGAATCACTGCAGAGCTCGGGAAAAAGGAAATCGATCTTCGAGTCTCAGTTTTGCCAAGCTATTTTGGCCCCAGAATCGTTTTGAGAGTCCTCGATCAATCGATTGGCTTGAGAAAGCTAGAAGAACTTGGATTTGATCGAGATGATTACGAAATCTTTAGACAGCTTATCGAGCGGCCTTATGGCTTGTTCCTTGTCACTGGTCCAACGGGCTCCGGTAAGACGACGACCCTTTATGCAGCTCTCAATGAGCTGAAAACAGGGCACAACAACATCATGACCTGTGAAGACCCGGTGGAATATGTCATAGAAGGCATCAACCAGTCCCAAGTCAATGAAAAGGTGGGCTTAACTTTTGCATCGCAACTTCGAGCAGTCTTGCGTCAAGATCCTGACGTCGTGTTAGTGGGCGAAATTCGAGACAAGGAGACCGCAGAAACAGCGATCCGAGCTTCCATGACTGGTCATATGGTCTTGAGTACGCTCCACACAAATGACGCTCCTTCTGCAATTCCAAGACTCATGGACATGGGAATTGATCCATTTCTTCTGAGCACTTCGCTTGTGGGTGTGATGTCGCAGAGATTGCTGAGAGTACTATGCCCAGATTGCAAGCATGCTTGCCAGCCAAGCGATGCCGAAACGAGCATCCTCAGGTCAGCTTTTAACGCATCGGATGTCCGCGAGGTATTTAAGCCTATAGGTTGTGACACGTGTTTAGGAACTGGATATAAGGGCCGTTTCGCAATTCATGAACTTATGCCAGTCACGCATCCTGTTGCAAAGCTGATTGCGGAGCAACAGTCCATCGAAGCCATTCGCGAAGAGGCTTCTTGCTTTGGATATAAGACAATGCAAGAGCATGCTCTTGAGAGAATTCGGGAAGGAAAAACGAGCGTAGAAGAAGCAAAACGACTTATCGCTTTCGACACAATTGAGCGACGAGATCGACGCACCAGCCTCTTCAAAGCGGCCTAAAGTTAAATTCAGATTCCGGGGTAAAGTTCGTGCTCGCGAGCAATTCTCGCGAGCATTATCCCCGGGGAGCTCGTGTGGTAGAGCGACGGTCTGTGGAACCGAAGGTTATGGGTTCAACTCCCATCCCGGGGACCATCGAAAGGACACCGCGAAATGCTCACAAATTATCCCGGAACACAGGATAGGTTCACCGACGACATCCTTTTGCGACAATGGATTTTGTCAAAGTTCCAAGCAATCTATCGCGAGCTCGGGTTTCATTTGGTTGAATCACCTTGCCTTGAGAATGTTGAAGTGTTGTCAAAATCTGGCGGAGTTGGCGATCAACCAACATTTACGTTTTTAGATAAACATCAAGACCCGGTTTGCCTGAAGCCAGACCAAACAGTTTCGCTGAGGCGAATTGTGGAGCAGCACCGATTACGAATGCCATTTCCTCGGCATCAAGTTGGGTTTGCTTTTCGCCAAGATAAGCCAGAACGCGGACGCTGGCGCGAATTTTTGCAATGCGATGCAGACTTTGTTGGCGCTCCCTTGGGAACATCGGATGCAGAAACTATTCTTTGGCTCTTGCGAGGATTCGCCGAAGTTGGCTTGCCTGAAACTGTTCTCTTGGTTAACACACGCGAAATCTTGCGTGGGTTATACAAGAGGTTAGGGAACACATTTTTTGATGAAATCACATTTGTACGTGCAATCGACAAGATTCCAGTGAGCGGCGAAACAGAGACTCTTACGGAATACTTAGCTCGAGTTGCTCAATTGCAAACAGGAGGCAAAGCCGTGGCTGAATCCGAGAGTGCATGGAAAAAGACTCCTTCTGATTCTCCTGCTTATCAAGCCATTGTGGCCATTCTAAAATTGGTCGATGAACTCAAGTCTTACCGAAATCCAGGTGAAGCTGTTCAAGATCTCAAGAATTTTGGTCAGGATTTTCCCGATCTCGAAGAACAAGCGAATAGTTTGATTCAAATTTTGGAAATGGCTTTTGCCGTTGGGGTCGACTCAACACAAATCATTTTTGAACCTGTTTTGGCTCGTGGAATGGACTATTACACTGGCCCGGTCTTCGAATGCCGAACCGATCTTTGGAAATTTGGGAGTTTGGCTGGTGGGGGGAGATATGACAACATGATTGTGGTCGAAGGTGATCCACAGCCTGCAGTAGGGGCTTCCTTTGGACTCGACAGAATTGAGCAAGCTCTTAAAGATTTAGGGCGCGTTCCAGGAGAATGTACGCAAAGGCTCGCTGATGCACTTGTCATTACGAAGCCAGACTGGCTCCCCGGTGCTCTCCATGTGGCTAAGCAACTGAGAGAGAGTGGATTAAGAACGATCGTCTTTCCCGATCCTGCCGTGACATTGAAGTTGCAGACTCGGTTTGCAGCCCAAAACAGCATTCCATGTGCCGTTTTCTTTGGGCCTGATGAACAAGAACAAGGCAACGTCACGATTCGCGAAATTACTCCCGAACGCGATGTTGCCGATCCAGATGCCGCTCGAAAGTCAAAAAACATGACCGTGGCCCTTGCAGAAATGGTCGAAACCGTCCGATCTTTGGGGTGAGAATGGAAGGTTCTTCCCATATCATCAATGTTGCGTCTCCAATGTCGATATCCGACGTCGTGATGGCTTCTGGAAAAGCAAAGCTCAATATTTCGGAACAGGATGTCCAGCGGCTGGATCAGTCGCGGCAGTCTCTTGTTCAGTCGTTGAGAGATCAAGATCTGCGAATCTATGGATTCAATACTGGGTTCGGGGATAATCGAACGCGCCCCACAGTGAAGCAAGAAAGTTGGGGCGAGATCCAAGACAATATCATAAAGAGTCACGCGGCCGGTTCAGGGCGACCTCTCGAGCCCCG
This sequence comes from uncultured Fimbriimonadaceae bacterium, assembly GCA_964583465.1. Classification (GTDB taxonomy): domain Bacteria; phylum Armatimonadota; class Fimbriimonadia; order Fimbriimonadales; family Fimbriimonadaceae; genus JAEURO01. Next base: position 8,927 of record CAZOVP010000002.1, read on the forward strand.
TGTGGTCAAGGCTGCTCTTGCCATCCGCACACATAGTTTGGCGCTCGGGCATTCTGGAGTTCGTGGCAAGTTGGTGAAAGCGCTTTGCGATTATTACAACAAAGGCGACCTGCCAGAAATTCCTCAATATGGAAGCGTTGGAGCTAGTGGAGACTTGGCACCGTTATCTCATCTTGTATTGCCCTTGGTAGAGAGGCGATCGGGTGTTGAACTGAACTATGAACTTTCGGATGAGTTTCCAGGAGTTGTAGGGCCAAAATCTGTTCTTGGCCCCAAAGAGGGTTTAGCCTTAAATAATGGAACTGCTTTCATGCTGGCTCATTTGTGTCTGGCAATCAGCACCCTTGAGTATGTTGTTTGGCATGCTGACCTAGCGCTTGCTATGAGCTTGGAAGCCATGTGCGGAGTCTTGGATGCTCACGATCCTCGTGTGCAGAACTTAAGAAAACACTCCGGAATCAACAGAGTCTCCGAGCAGCTGATCAAGTGGCTCAAAGATTCCAACCTCGCGATTCGAGGCGGACATGGATCTCCCGAAGCCTTGCAATGGAGAAGTGTTCAAGGAATACCAGACACAGTCCAAGACGACTATTGCTTACGAAGTGGCCCCGTCATTCATGGCACTGCGCGAGAGGCGCTTGAATTAGCCCGAAAAACTGCCGAGATTGAACTCAATTCGGTCACTGATAACCCGGTGATTAGTGATGATGGAGCGATCCTTTCTGGATCTCATTTTCATGGAATGCCACTGGCCTTTGCAGCCGATCAGCTCCGCATCGCGATGGCCATTCTAGGCGGGATAAGCGAGAGGCGAATTTCGAAACTCATGAACGATAAACGAAATTACGGTTTGCCTCGCCATCTCGTGATTGACGATGAGAATGGAGTGAAGTCCGGATGGATGATCGCTCAATATAGTGCAGCTTCGATTGTGAATGAATTAAAGACGAGATCGATGCCTTATTGCGTGGGGAATGTGACTACGGGCAACGAGAGCGAAGATTATGTAAGCATGGGTGCGAATGCCTGCCGAGCCACATTTGAATTGACTGAGGTGCTGAAAGGTCTTGTGGCCATAGAATTAGCTTCCGCCACTCGCGCTCTGCTTATCCGAATTGGCGCAACAAATCCAGATGCGAAATTAAAGAATTCAGGGCTCCTCTCTTCAACTGCACGAAGTGTGATCGGGTCATTTATCGATTCCGATATCGAAGTTTGGCATTCCGAAGATCGAAGGCTTGACACCATTTTTGAGAAAACTTCAGATTTGATTGATTCCCAAAAATTGATGTCTTTGTGTTGAAGCCAATGGAAGCTAGCCTATAAGCCGGATTCTGTCTTTGTGCGACGATTTATCTCAGCGGCCAACCCGGAGGCTCGTCGAGCCGAGTCAATGCCTCCCTATTTGGCCTTGCTTCCAGTGGGGTTTGCCGAGCCACAATAGTTACCCATTGTGCTGGTGCGCCCTTACCGCACCGTTTCACCATCACCCATTCGGGCTGTTTACTCTCTGTTGCACTTTCCGTCGGGTCACCCCGCCCCAGATTGCCCTGGGCACTGCGCTCTATGAAGTCCGGACTTTCCTCTTTAGCTCATCGCTAAAGCCGTCGCCCAGCTAGCTTCAGATCTATTATGACTCGTTTTGATTCTGAATCTTCGCAAAACCGCGCAACATGATTCGATGAGGTTCAGCCCGATAGAAATCGTACTTTTCTTAGAGAGAATGAGCGTCTCGAGTTCCCAAAATGAACCGGCTGATGTTCAAGATTTTGGGGTCAGAAAAAACGAAATCGAGCATTGCTTTGCCAATTCCTTGCCCTCGAAATTCTGGATGAACAACGACATCGCATAGCCAGGCAATCGTTGAGTAATCGGTGACGATCCGAGCATAGCCAATGATTCGTCCTTCTTGAATTGCAGCAACGTTGTATGAATTCTGCATGGCTGTAATCTGGGCCTCCGGTGCTCGCTGATTCGCCCAATATGTGTCCTTGAGCAAGGCAAAAATTTGTCCAAAATCCATTTGATCGGGATCGCAGGTCAATTCAAAGCTCATTTCGGTGTTCTCTTGTCCCAGTTCATTGTTATTAAAAACAGTACCCTTAAAGTGCTATGGCAGAGCGGGTGTTTCGACTTTACGATACGATGTCTAAGCGGGTTAAAGAGCTTCATACGTCGGAACCAGGGGTTCTCAAGTTCTATACCTGCGGCCCTACTGTTTATAGCTATGCTCACATCGGGAATTTTCGCTCATTTCTCGGCGCTGACCTTGTGGTGAGAACATGCAAGGCTTTGGGCTGGAAAGTGGTTTGGGTCACGAATATCACAGATGTGGGGCACCTAACACAAGACGACGTCGCAGATGCTGAAGGTGAAGACCGAATGGAAAAGGCCCTCAAAAGCAAGGAGGGAGAGCAATTCGCAAATGTCTGGGATCTGGCCGAATACTATGCCAATTGCTACCAAGAAGATTGGATGCGACTGAATTTGAGTGAGCCGACTGTTCGTCCAAGGGCGACACAGCATGTCCGGGAGCAAATCGCAATGACTCAGGCATTGATTGCTTCTGGCCATGCCTATGAAACGCCGACCGGAGTCTATTTCGACGTCAATTCCGATCCCAATTATGGAAGGCTTAGTGGCAACACTAGAGACAAACTTTTGGAAGGAGTACGCGATGTCGTACTGGATGACAACAAAAGGCAACAGGCAGATTTTGCACTTTGGAAAAAAGATGATAAGCATTTGATGCAATGGTTTTCGCCCTGGGGCTGGGGGTTTCCGGGGTGGCATATTGAATGCTCGGCCATGGCAAGGTCTTATCTCGGCGACACGCTCGATCTTCATAGTGGAGGCGAAGACAATATGTTTCCTCACCACGAATGCGAAATCGCTCAAAGTGAAAACTTTACCGGCAAAGTCTTTTCAAACCACTGGATGCACGTTCGATTTCTTCGGGTTGAAGGCGAGAAAATGGCAAAAAGTGCGGGCAATTTTTATACAGTTCGAGATTTGGTCGCAAAGGGTTTTGATCCTCTGGCAATTCGTTTTGCTCTCATCTCGGTTCCCTATGGCAAGCCATTCAATTTCACTCTCCAGGGTCTCAAAGACGCACAGTCTCACATCGAAAAGTTTCGTGAAAATCTCAATTGGGTCAATGGGTTGCAGCCATCTTCCAGCCGAATTTCGCCTCTCGGGGAAGAATTAGAGAGAATCTATGATGCGGCATTGGAGGCAATGTGCGAAGATCTCAATACCTCTATTGCGATAGCTAAAGCTTTAGAAGGGAGTCGGCTCATTTCGCGGAACCAACAAGACCCAAGTTCACAATCTGATGCGGCATGGTTCTTAGATTCGATTAACGACCTGTTAGGAATCGTTCTAAACGAACAACTCAATGTTAAGCCCGTGTCTGTGGATCCTCCTGGAGAACCTATCATCGAAGGCAAAACCATTTCAGCGTGGATTCAAGAGCGGACCGAGGCCAAATCTCGCAAAGATTTTAAGACTTCGGATGAAATTCGGGCGAAAATCGACGAAGCCGGTTATGAACTTCGCGATTCCGTCGAAGGGACCCGATGGGTGAAAAAACGTGGCTAATGAACTGGAATATTGGTGAACGGAATCGTCTGGTCACCCACAACTGGTGGATGCCCATTCCATTTTTCCAGGGCCAGCTTTTTGAGCTCCAGCTTTCTCAATGCAATCGCCTTATCGCCCTGTAAGGCTTTGAGCCTGTTGACCTCGGAGTCTCGTTCAGCGTTTGTGATCATCGTTTTGGCATCAATTCTAGCCTTCTCCAAGTTGACCTTTGCGAGCTCAAGTTCATTTCGTTTCGATACTCTTTCTTGAACTTTGGTCAAGATGTCTTCGGCTGGGTAGACCTCGCCGATATACACTTCATCAACGACGAGCCCATAGCTATTCATGATTGGCTGAATATATTTTTTGACTTCTGGGCCGAACATTTGTCGCTCCTTAGCTGTTAAATCGAAAATTGACTTTGCGCCCGAAATGGCATTCACACCATAAATTGCGATATACCGGATGAAACCAGACTGAATGTACTGAAGATCTTCTGTACCAAAGTTCTTAAAGGCGGTTGCTGCATCCGCAGGATCCACATGCCAAGCCACTGTAACATCTACGGGCAAAGTGGCCCCTTCTATCGTCGAGGCTTTGATTGAGTCGTCGCCTTTGCGCTCACCTTCATTGGATCGCTTCACATAAGAAGCGTTTTTCATTGAAGTTGGGTAGATGATGAGTCGTTCAAGCGGGCCCACAAAAGTGAGATGGGGTTTGATGATTTTGTCGGATATGCCGGACTGTCCATTAAATTTGATTCCGACTGAAGCTGGCGGTATTTGTTGCCAGCATCCGCGGATTGTCCCAAACAAAAGGAGAATGCCAAAGCCTGTGGCGATTCTCGAAAGAATTCTGAGAGCAGCCTTTGAATCTGGTGCGTGGAACTCGGGTTTCATTTCTGCCTCGTTACGGGAAGCGTTAGGTTTGAACCATTGATGACAATGGTCTGGTTTCCGTCTTTAGGAATAGGAGCAAGCTCTCCATTCCATTTGGCAATGGCCGTCTCCATCAGATCCAGTTCCAAGAGTTCAAGGGATTTGTCAACCGTTCCAGAAGCAGCAATTGCCTTTGACTTTTGCTCGGCTTCGGCTACAACGACGCTAGTTTGTCGGTTAATTTCTGCAATCTGATTTTGTAGCTGTGATATCTGCAATGATGTATAGGAATTCACTCGGCTGTTGATTTTTTGGTTCAAGTCACTTTGAGGATGTGTTCCCAAAAGCATTGCACGCTCGACAGTAATGCCTTTAGGTTTTAGTTTGGCTTGAAGCTCTTCGGTCAATGCTTGGCTAGCTTCAATTCTCTTTTCTCCCATAAGTTGAAAGACATCATAACGGCTTCCAATTGCACTCGCTCCATCGCGAACAGATCTTCGGATGTGTTGGCTTTGGATGTCTTCTAAAGGTATCGCTCCATAAGTTTTGAAGATGAGCGGCACATCTTCTGGCAACACTCGGTAAAGAACAGCAATGTCGAACACGGTGTTCGCGTTGTCACTTGTCGTGACCAAAATTCCGTCCGCAGCTTTGACTTCGCCGGCATCCTCTTCCTGCGTATAGACTGCATTTCGGATCATTGTCGGATAAGTGTAAAGCTGTTCAAAGAGCCAATTGATATGGATGGCTTGCGGCGGATAAACCTTGTTTTGAAGCCCTTTTGAAGCTGAATAGATGACCCCAACGTAGCCTGCTGGAATCCATCTTAATGAAGAAAAGAACCAGATGGCCCCAATGCCAAGGGGAAACAAAAGAGCGATTCCTGCGAGCTTGAATTTCGTGCTAGGTCGTAATTTTCTCATATCTGTTTATTCGTTTTTATTTTCAACGTGAAGATCGATTTCGAGTTCTTGCTCCGCCGATTGGCGCTCTTCATCAGTAATTTTTTCGCGCTGCTCGCGAAGATCGTGAGATAGGTCTGCTTGATCCATCACGTGTTCTGTTTTCGTGATCACTGGGCGAACAAGTGCAATCCAGACAATTGCCAAAGCAACGACGAGAATGATCAAAGTGATCAAAGTTGCAGACAATGCGATCATAAAGTTTTTTTTGAACCCAAAACTTCCCCGATCGAAGTATTGGAGGTCTTTGATCATTAGGACGAAGGATCAATGAATCTAGTTGCGAGGGCCTAATGTCTTCTTCTATTCAAGATTTCCTGGGCTGCAATAACATGACTCGGATCGATTTCAAGTGCCATTTGAAAAGAAGCCATGGCTGCCTCTTCTTGTTTGAGCCGGCGGTATGCAATTCCAAGCAACGCATGTGCTTCAGCATATTTGGGATTCATTGAAATGGCATCCCGGAATTCATCTGCGGCTTGCTGGACTTGGTTTGTTTCGAGTAGGGCTTGGCCGTATCGAACATGAAGGTCAGGATAGTTTGGCCCCAACTCTAAAGCCAAACGAAATGCCTGAGCCGCTTCGGCATAATCGCCTTTCACCATCATCCTGTCACCCCGAATTGCCATGATATCAGGGTCTTCTTGGGACTCGGGTCGAACCGTTCGAAATGTGCGAGCTGCGTCCTCCCATTGGTTGGCATCGGCTTCTTGAATTCCTTTTCTAAAGACGTCCGTTTCCAGTCTGCGGTCAAGCGAAACGGCCTGGATGACACGAGCTAAGCCGTTGCCGTGGTCACCGCTAGTGATCATCAACGAGCCCTGAAACAGAGCCGCCATCCCGTAATTAGGGTTGATCCGGAGAGCCGCATCGAGTTCTTCATTTCGCTTGCTAAACTGGCCCAGAGCGTCATGGGCAAAGGCAAGCGCCAGGTGAAGGTCGGCATATCTTGGGCGAAGCACAACGGCCTCACCGAGATAATCGATTGCTTGTTGAAAATCCTTTTTGGAAATAGCTTCGCGTCCCAGCCTTCCAAGTGTGCCTGCTAAATAGGATTTTGACCTCTGTCGGAGGATCAGGTTCGACTCTGATTGGGAAACTATTCGAAACGCTTCTAATGCTGAAAGTAGATCCCCAGCTTCGTAGTCTCGAATAGCCTTATCGTACTGCTCGTTTTTGCCAAAGCCAAACCATTTGCCAACGTATGCCATTTATTTAAGGTCTCCAAAGAGAGCGCAATAGGCAACTACAGCCGCTGCGACATGGACATTGAGCGAACGACCCTTACCAAGCATCGGAATGGTCACGGCGGCATCACAGTGTTTCAATACTCCTCCATAAACACCTCGGGCTTCGTTTCCAAGCACAAGGCAGGTCTTTTTGGGAAAATCAAATTCAAAATATGGAACTGCACCCTCTGCAATCTCGACAGCAATGAGTTGCCAACCGTCAGCTTTCATCGCAACACATGCGTCTTCATGGTGCTGAAATTTTTGGATGGGGATTCTGCGATGATGTCCGAGGCTGGTGACCGCAATCATGGGATCTGGCGAAACTGGTGTATGTCCTGTTGCAACAACTGTTTTGGAGCCCACTCCATCGGCAACCCGCAATAGGCCACCAACATTGTAAGCATCGTCCCAATCTTGGAGCAAGAAAGCAAGTTCCACTCTCTTGGGATACTGATTCAGAAAATCCCTTTGCAATTGTCGTGCCTGAGTTTTGCCAACAATGGTTTTCATGGAGGGGGAATTGTCCAAAGATCAATAGGGCCATCCTTAGCCATTGCCCGCCACTCCTTTGGCCAAGATAATGGACGATCGCAAAGTGCAAAAGGAGTCAGAATTCCACTCGCAATCCGTCATATCCCACTTCCACACCAAACGGGTTCAGTTCAGCTTCGAGTTCGGCATGAGTAGCTTCACCGTTGTGGCTATGGTGCGTTGTGACAATTCTTGTTTTCTCATCCACAATCCCAAGATCACGGAGCTTAGTGACAACTTCCTTAAATTCTTCAATATCAAGATGTCCATTGTAAGGGGTAAGAACAAATCCTTCCGAACATTCGAGAATCAGGCAATCGAGGCGATGTTGCTTCAGATATTCCCAAGTAGGGTCTGCCCAAATTCCAGTATCTGTTCCATAAAGCAATGTCTTGCCTTGTGATTGAACAAGATAATTGTGGGCCTCTTCAAACTGCATGTGGCGAGCCATGAGCGGCGTAACAACGTATTCTCCATGCACTATGGGTTCAAACATTTTGGTTTTAATCAATTCGAAGGGCCAATCGGGATAGCGGCTGTTGATTCTGCTTATGATGACTTCGTTACCAAAAATCGTGTATCCAGCATATTCAAAATCGTTAAAGGGATAGAGACAATATTGAAGCTCTTCAATTGCAAAATGGTCTGCATCACTGTGGGTAAAAAAGATGGCAGACCAATCTCGCGCATCGAGTCCCTCACGGACGAGTTGGTGCCAGGTGTCTGGACCCATATCGAATTTCAAAGTCCCATCGACTATCGCCGAAGCTCGGCTGCGAATATCTTTGCCTCTGTGTTCTCGGGCAAATTTGCTCACTCGGGATTCTGAATATAAAGCTGGAATTCCGTCGGCACCACCAGTTCCCAATAGTAGGATGTCCATTCTTTTTCTAAAAGTCTTTGAGTGACCACATCACGAGCCCACTCATCAACTTTGGATGATAATAAGTCGATTTTTGGGGCATTTTCTCGCCATTTAGGGCAATTAGCCTCATGTCGTTCACGGTGGGTGGGTTCATGAGAAATGCGGCAGGAGCCCCATTTTCCACAGAATCAACTGCCTCCTGTTCAATTCTTGTATATCCAAAGAAATCCAATCCGGTCAACCCGAGCAGTTTTTCAAATATATAACCGTGCAGAATGCTGACGTCAAGTTCCTTGAGCAATGGACTTCCATCGCCCGAGCATTTCTCAGCGAGTTGGTTATGATTTCGAACACGAGCGATAAAACCTTTTCCTCCTGGAAGAGCCACTCCAAATGCTCGAAAACCAAGGGTCTGGATCGACTCAATCGTGGACATAAGCTCGGAATTGTTGCAATCTTGAATCTCAAAATCATCCGTCATCTTCAATTTGAGTTCTTCTGAAGTACAAGGCAACGACTTCAAAATCCGATGAGTTGGTAAGAGCACGAGACCGGGGTCTGTCATGCTGTCAATGGCCATCATCATAAAATCTTCTGGAATGAGTTCAGAATTTTCACCCTGCTGAGCTCGGAAGTTCAGTGCTGTTTCATAGCGGTGATGGCCGTCAGCAATCCAAAGCCTTTTTGAGCTCAACGCATTTTCGATGGCATGTACGTTTGGGCAATCATCAATGATTTCGAGCTTGTGATGAATGTCATCCTCGACCGTTACAAATTCGGAAACGAGTTTCCCACTGGCTTGAGCAATGAGCGAATGGATTCCGTTGTCCTCATCTTCGTATAGCCCAAAAATGCTTTCTAAATGACATTTTGTCGCTTCTAAAATTCTGAGCCGATCTTCTTTGTGCTTCGGGAAAGTTTGCTCATGGGGAAGGACGATGCCTTGAGAATAGGGTTCAACTTTAAGCAAAACAAAAAGAGATGTTCTCGTAAATTTTTGCTCGATTCCGGGAACTTTGAAAGTTTGAGTGTATCGATAAAATGACGGTGCTGGTTCGAGTTCAAGTACACCGCTTCGTCTCCATTCTTCTAGCTGAGCTGCGCTTCGAGCATATTTGACAAACTTCGATCGATCATCGTCATTTTGGACGGGAAGAGTAAGGTTGACAACGTTGTGCGAATTTTTTGATGCGTATTCTTCACGCTCAGAGGGGCTAATGACATCGTAGGGTGGAGCTACAAGATCTGCGATTGATCCCGCTTGATCCGAATATCGCAACCCTCGAAACGGGCGAACAGTTGCCATGGTTGGGGAAAGTTACCAGGGAACTGGCTTAAAACGAAGTGCCATTGAGTCGAAAGGGCCTGGTAATCAGGACCGTTTTGTTTTTCATGGTTCTGCTAAACTGAAATGGTCATGGGTTCTGCTTATACCCCCGGGTTGACCGTAAGTCGCGACGTCGTCGTTCAGCGCACCCGTCGATTGCCGATCAAAGGTGAAGTTCTTGTTTCTAAAGGTCAGTCGGTTCAACACGATACAGTTATTGCTCGGGCTCTTTTGCCGGGCCCATTGCAAACAATAAAACTTGCAGAAAAGCTGGGTGTTGAAGCAAAGGAAATCGCGAATTATACAGAACTCAAAATTGGCGACAAAGTAGAAAAGGGTCAACTCATTGGCAAAGCCAAAGGATTTCTCTTCTTTAAGGGGCCGGAGGCCCTAAGTGAATTCACGGGAACGGTAGAGAGCATCAGCGATATCTCAGGAAGCATTCTCGTAAGGGAAGCAAGCATCCCCGTGGACATGACTGCGTATTTTGATGGACATGTGCACGAGGTGATGGACGCAGAAGGTGCGATTATCGAAACTCGAGGGGCCATGGTTCAGGGCATCTTTGGAGTCGGCGGCGAGCGAAATGGAGAAATCCGAGTTGCGGTTGCAGATCCTTCTGTTGAACTTGATGCTCAACACATTTCTGAATCTGATGCTGGGAAAATCGTCGTCGGTGGAAGCGGAATCACTTTCGAAGCCCTGCAAAAGGCGAGCAAATGCGGAGTCGTGGGATTAGTGGTTGGGGCTGTAAGAGACGTCGATCTTATCAAGTTTCTTGGGCATGACATTGGTGTTGCAATTACTGGTCAAGAACCCATCTCTCTCACCCTAATTGCAACAGAAGGCTTTGGCAAGCTGGATATGGCCGCGCGAACATTTAACCTTTTGAAAACAATTGAAGGGCAAACTGCGAGTCTGAACGGCGCCACACAGATCCGTGCTGGCGTTATCAGACCAGAAGTCATAGCACCTTCACAAAAGTTATCTGGAGAAGCGACTGTCGCAACATCGGGTGGCGCTCTTGAAATCGGAACTCCGATTCGAGTGATTCGCGAACCTTATTTCGGCAGGCTTGGAAAGGTCACGGGCATGCCATCGCAACTCGTGACAGTTGAATCTGGAGCAGAAGTACGTGTTTTGACAGCGAGTCTCGATGACGGCCAGGAAGTTACGGTTCCTCGGGCGAACGTCGAGATCATCGCTACATCATGAAAGTTCTTATTGTTGACGACGAAGAAACTCTATTAGAAACTGTTGAAACCAAGCTTAGGCGGGAAGGTTATGTCACTTTTACAGCGACAAGCGCCGAAGATGGTATGCGCCTCTTTCGGCTCGTTAAACCCGATCTGATTCTGCTCGATATCATGTTGCCCAATCGATCTGGGCATGATTTGTGCAGAGCAATCCGAAAGGCTTCCACGATTCCAATAATTTTTGTTTCGGCCCGAGCTGCCGAAATGGATCGAGTAACAGGACTAGAACTCGGAGCTGACGATTACATCGTCAAACCATTTAGCCTGGCAGAACTTTCTGCGAGAGTAAAAACAGTTTTACGGAGATCTGGGCCGTCTGATTCGATAGGGCAAGCAGTAGATCTGGGATGGCTGAAGATTGACCCCAAAGCTCATGTGGCCAGCACCTTGCATGCCGGGCAAACCAAAGATCTGGCGCTTTCTCCAAAAGAATTTGGAATACTTTACTTTTTGGCTTCGAATCCCGGCCAAGTGTTCTCACGTGAGGTTTTGCTCGATCGAATTTGGGGACAAGATGCTTATGTGTCTTCCCGAACCGTAGACGTCCATATTCGATGGATTCGCGAGCAAATTGAACGCGACTCCTCTTCGCCAGAACATATCATGACGGTTCGAGGCATTGGTTACAAATTCATCGTATAGCTTGAAGTGCTTTCATGTGGGCTCATGGTATTGATGACACCTTGTTGCTCTCTCAAAGACCTTCTAGCTAAAAGCGCCTTTTTTGCAAGCTCTAAATGATAGATGGCTTGTTCGTTTTCGCTGCAAGCAAGATCCCTCGCTTGAAATCCAATGAGCTGTTCAATGACAACGTCAACAATGTCTTCAATTCGACACCCATTGACTCCGACCTCAAAAAAAGAGCCATGCTGAAACGTAATATCGAAGAATTCGGATTTGCTTGTTGCCTTTGACCCATCAAGATGGCAGGGTTCCATATCTGGAATCTTAGCTCATACAAAAAAATATCGCATCAGACGGAGAGGACAAATCTGATGCGACAAGCTCGCTTACGCTTTTTGACCACGAGTCTCGATAGGATCTTTGATTGATCCCATCAATCTTGGGAGTCAGTTTTCGGCTACCGGCAAATAGCTTTCAACCAACTCCCCGGCCAATGACCCGTACCTGGAATGTAGCTGCTGAAGGTTGGTGGTGAGTTGGCCACCTCGATTCTCGCATTATCGACCTTCAAGTCAACCCTTGGGGCTGGTCGCTCGTTCTCTTGGTTTATGGGACAAGTCGCCTGCTTTCAGGAGGATCATTGAGAGATAACATGGCAGATTCGAGATTCGTTCCCGGTTGGGACAAAGTCCCAAAAGGCTAACTTGGCCTGCTTAATTCAATAATGAGCTGGGCTGTCTTGTCAAAGCAATCAGAAGAGCCACAAATTGACTTTAGTTCTTCAAAACCTTCGAGTTGGGTTTGTCGGCTAGGTGAATCATCATAGAGATCACTTATCAAGGCGTTGATCTTTTGGGGCTCAGCATCGTGCTGAAGCAATTCTGGGACGAGAGATCGCTGCAACAAAATGTTTGGTTGAGAAATAAAATCAAACTTCGGCCTTCGGATTTTGAATTCAAGTTCCATCATGGGCGAGCCTCGGTAGACGACAACCATTGGGCATTGACAAAGAGCGGCTTCAAGCGTGGCCGTGCCACTACAAACGATCGCTGCTCGGCAAGATTTAAGGATCCGGTAAGTGTCTTGAACAAATTCCGCTTGTCGATCGCTGTAGCGAGACCACTCAATCTCCAGCCTTTTCGAATCTAGGTTCGGAGCAACTGCAAATCTAAGAGGGACGTTGATATTTTCAACTGCTCGGGCAATGACTTCAAGATTTCGCCTCACTTCATGAGTTCGGCTACCGGGAAGCAAAGCAATTCCCGTACGATCTGGATCATCGGGTGTTCGAGACACGAGTTCTTGTATGGGATGCCCAAAATAGTAAGCATGGGCACCCATTTCATTCAAAATGTCGCGACTCCATGGAAAAGGAGTGACGATTGCATCGGTGACGCTAGCTAGGTCTGCACCCTGCTTGTCTCTCCTCCAGCTACCAGGAGGAACGAAATACACGACTTTCCAGCCGTTCTCCTTCGCTTCTCGTGCCAATTTGATGTTGATGTATCCAAAATCAATCGGAATAAATACTCCACGATGAACTGATCGAAGAAGACTCCGAGCTGTGAAGAAGCCTTCAAGCACTTTCGTGGCGACCTTCAGGCTTTCATAAATTCCGACAGCCCCCCAATCACTTGAATCGAATGTCAGCCCGATGCCTGCGTTTTGTAGCCGTTTGCCACCGACCGCCGAATGAGTTTCTTTTAAAAGTCGCTCCCGACTGATATGCCCTTCATCAATGTCTTGAATAAGAGCATTGAGAATGGAATGGGAATCTAGCCCTTGCTGAGAGGCCATCGCCAAGTGAGACCCACCATAGAGTTGAGCAATTTCTTGGGGTGTTCCCTCAAATTCTGCAAGCAAGTCCTTGGCTAGCTCCGAACTAGAAAAAGCCCCTAATCGCCCAAGAGCAAGGGCAATTTCGCTCCCAAAAACGTCGCCACTGGCTTCACCAGCCGAAAAAAAGAATCTCACTGGGTTTCAACCCCTTTTCTTTTTGGGGTGGCTTGTGACTTCCAAAATCGGCTGAGCTCTCTTTTGTTTTGGTTTTTTGGTTGTTGTGGATTTAGAGGCTTTGTTTACTGTGCCTTCCTTTTTCGATTTGGGAGGTACCTTTTTACTTGACGTGTCCTTTTGTGGTTTAGCTTGGGGCTTAACTACTTCAGACTTCTTTACCGGAGTTTTTGGGGTTGTCACTGAGCCAGACCACTCGGCCAGGCGTCGAAAATTCGTGTCAAAGAGAACAGCCTTTTGAGGCGATTTCGCCTTCGACCAAAGCAGAATTCCATGCTGACATTCCGCCTGGGAGCTGTCCGGTTCGACAGGAATCATGGCCCCTGTTTTCAAGTTGATCAGTTTGATAATATTTCCGACCTTGACACGTGCCATTCCTGGGCTGGTGATCGAAACCATTTTGCCGCGAATCTCGTTCGTGACAAAATAGTCATTTGATTTCAGATCAAAAAGTCCGAGAATGTTGGTGCCATAAGGTGTCGATGTCAGCGTCCAGGCTAGATCACCAGATTCCAGAATCTTTGCTTTAGACACTGGATTTCCTAATGCAAAAAACTCGTTGGTTTTGGCATCGCTCGAAACCTGGCAATATCCAAAGCGATTTTCGTGGTTCACCAAAACCAAAAAGTTGTCATCTCGGATCTTAAGAACGTCGTCTGCTTTTCCCGACGCCATGGACGTTCCCTTTATTGCTGTGATCAAATGAGGTTGGGGCTTTGAATCACTAGCATCGATTCTCACGAGGCTCTCAAGCCAAATTTCTCCAGTCTTCTTGCGCCAGTTCATGAGCAAAAAGAGCGATTTATCAATGAGTTGATAACCTGAAACACCAGAAACTTCAAGCTTTCGTGAACCTGATTGAACATCGAGCATGAGAGCTTCGTTCGACTCTTTTGTCGCAATTTTGCCACTAGTGGGTACGGCTTTGAGTTGCGTTTTGAATGTATAGCCCTTTTGATAGACTGTAAGGCCTTTTTCGCCTTCAAATGAAACGGATGTTTTGCCGATTACAATTTTGAAACGGCCCTTTGAAGGATCAACTGGGGTTGGCTGAACCGGCGGGCTTTGAATAGGTACGATTTCGGTAGCAAGTGCACCGGAAACAACAAAAGCACCTTCTTTAAAACTGATTTTAGGTGGCCCGGCTTGAGCAATCAATGAACCAAGGCATAATAACCCCAACGACATAGTCTTATTGACGAGTATGAACTGTCCAGATTGTCCCCGTTACGACTTTCAGTCCCAATCTTGCAAAGATCGCAAGTTGAACCCGAGGCGCTGGGATCAGGCTGTCGAGGTTGCCAACATCATGGGAATTCGAGCGATTTGTACATTCAACGACCATCGTGAAAAGTTAATTCACAATCGAATTCCTCTAAAAGCTAATCCATCTAAGGGTTCAAAGTCCGAATCCTGATTTCTGCAACTTGAATAGGTTCGCTGCTTAGAACAGCCAGTCGCAATATTTTGGCCCGAACAGCATTGGCATAATAGGTTAGCAACTGATTGGAGCCATCGCTCTTGCCATTGAGAGCAAGGCGAAGATTTCCTGCATTTTCGCTAAACCATGGTTCGAATTCCGTAGGACGTTGCCCAGTTTTCAGCGTGCTCAATCGGAATGATTTCCAGATTCCAGCTTTGGTTTCGATTTCGACACCAGCAATCAAACGGTCTTTCCCCAAATCGATATCGAGTGTGTAAGGTGTGTTGCTTTTCGAAATTTCAAAAGCAGTATCTGATTTTCCGTCGACAAGGGCCATAAGCTCAGCCGGGAAATGCCCCTGCGAATCCGAAATGCTTCGATCAAGCGCCAGGTTTTCACTAACGTTGATCGATCCACTAGGCAGGTTGAGGCGAAGCTCAATAAAGGCAGCCGAATTACCCCTGGCCGCTTCTGCTGCAACGTCTTTTGCGCTGAGCCAAGTGGTTTCAGTAACAAAGTTTTTGGTGACTCTCATCAGGCACCAGCTATTCGAGCCATCGGCCTGGAGATCAGAGAAGACTCCCTTTCCTTCCTTTTTCCCCAAGATCAAGTACCCGTTGCTTGTTGTCGTTAATTTGTAAATTGGATCGGACATGAGCTTGCCGTTTTGTGCTCGATAAACTTCGACTTCAGCGTCAGAAATCGGAGCTCCCGAGCCATCTGTCACGACCACAACAACAGCTTCAGTTACTGGTGGGACATAGCCGTCTCGACTTGAAATCGGTTGACCAGCAAGAGCATTAAATGATGCGATTTCTGCCCGGCTTAATAGACCTGTTTCGTGGAGGGGAGGCTGAGACGGCTTCGAATCACCCCAGGGAAACTGGGGAAGCATTAAAGTGGTGGGCCAGAGTGTTTCGTCACGGGTATCCATTGCGGCGCCTAAACTTGTGATGGGCCAAGGCATAGTTTCTGGTGGTGTTAACCAAGAACCTCGATAAGTGGACGTCGCTTGAATAAGTTTCTTTATGAGGCCTAAAGGGGAGTCGAATTGGGAAATTTTGACCGTAATGGCTGGTTCGGATGCGAGAGCCAAACGGAAGCGTTCATAGCACCCTGAAGGCGAAAATGAGGATTTGCTCTGAGCCAATACGCCTTCGTTTGTGGCCGAAACGATTCGTTGCAAGAATAAGGTTTCTGGCTCTGATCCTATGATCTCGGCAAGCTTTTGTATAGCTGGGCCTTCGAAAACAAACTTTATTGGCAATCCGTTGGGACAAATTCCCAATTCATTTGCTTCGCTTCCTTGGCCACCGGCTTCAACCATGACATTAAGTTGATTCTTGTTCGGTTTTGAGTCAAATTTGATATCAAAGGAAGCATGGACTGTCATTTTTTCGCCCGGTGCGAGGGCTTCTTGTGATCGGCTTTCGGCAATTTGGGCTCCCTTAAAACTCCAAACGCAGTGGTATCCGGTGGCTGGGCTATCTCCGATGTTTTGAATTTCTGCTTGCCAAGTTCCAGGACTTGTCGAACCTAGATTGAGAACTGCGAGCTTTGGCCCTTTCGTTTGAGCAATTCCAAGCCCAAGCCTTAATTCAGGGCCATTATTGGTTTCTGAACTCATGAAACTCACAGGGGAGCTAAATTCCAACCGAATCCCAAAATCTTGGGATGGATTTGACCGAACTTGAGTCAAGTAGTTTTTTAACCCAAGTATATGAACCACACCTCCCTCTTTCACAGCAGTGATTCCCTGCAAGGGGCTAGAATCTCGCTCACCCATTGCGCCTGGCAATTGCCATTTGGTAGTTCCATGAAGTGAAGAATTCCAGGTAACTGTCCCTTTGAGTGCAAGTTCGTTGTTGGTTTGAATCAAAGGCAATCTCAATCCACACCCTTCGGCCCAAGGGCTTAGGACTTTGCGCACTTCAACTAACTTAACATCGGCATCATCAGTCAATTTCAGATCCAAGGTCGCGCTTTCAATGTTTTCTAAAGGGCTGATCCATCGCGGACTCGGAAATTTGAGAAAAATGTAGCTCTTAGGGTTCGCAATGAGTTGAAGATCGTGACCAAAATTCGTGTCCGGCATTTGGACATCGATGTAAGTGTCTTCCACGGGATTGAGCGCGATTTGACTGGAGACCAACAATCCACTAACAGCAAGTAAACCTGCGAGCATGAAATTAGTTTAGCTTATGTTGTTTACTTGCCTTTGAGGGCACCAAAGTGAATCCGGTCACTCGATTTGCCAGGGGGTTCCAGAGTGTAACTTTCCCAGCAATAGATTTCGTCGAATCCAGCACTTTCGAGAGCATCCTTAACCTCATCTATCGAATGAGCTCGCTGAATATGAACTTCGGAAAATCGCTCGGATCCCTTTTGGAAGCTCATGCGAACCTCAATCATCCTCGACTCTGGATCATATTCTCCTTTCCAATCATAGTGCAGTTTGGCCCTTTTTGATCGCTCCGTTTGGTCGAACATCTTTTGTTCAAATGCATAGTCTGTGTTGAGGTCAAAAATGAAGGACCCGCCGGTCTCCAAGTGTGCACCGATACGATTAATTGCCAATCTGAGCTGACCTAAATCCGTGATGTAGTTCAAACTATCGAAGAAGGAATAAGCTCCGTCAAAAGTGCTGCCCAAATCTAGCTCGCAGGCATCGCAAACCAAATATCGGATGGTCAAATTTTTCTCCTCGGCTTTCTTTTTGGCCTCGGAGATCATGTCGGGACTGAGATCAAATCCAGTTACAAGATAGTCCTCAAGCGTTAGGAGTTCGGCAACGGTTCCGGTACCACAGCAGACGTCTAAAAGATCCCGATGTTCGACCCCAATATGAGCTTGCAACAACTGATAGTAACCCACCCACATGTCGTAGGGTACACGTGACATGAGCTCATCGTAGTACGGAGCAACTGGTCCAAATGACAATGGCTTATTCATCCTTCTCTTTCCACACAAGAGATGGCGATCGCCCGAAGAGGACCAGTGTCTCCAGGCAATTTTTCTATGGAGTCTAATCCTTTCTGTAGCCAGTTTCGGGCTTGGCGTCTAGATTCTTCTGGTCCCAAGTATCGTGGGTAAGTTTGCTTATTCCTGAGTTCATCGGAACCTTGTGCTTTTCCGAGTTTTGATGCATCTGAAGTCACATTGAGAACATCATCAATAATCTGAAACGCGAGCCCCAAGTCCTCGCCAAAATCGCGAAGACTGGAGCAAATGTCCGGTCCGGCGCCAGCCATAATGCCACCCATTTCGCAACAGGATCCAATAAGTGTTCCCGTCTTTCGTCGGTGGATGAGTTCCACATGATCGATATTGAGCTCTGAATTTTCACCCAGAACGTCCATGACCTCGCCTCCAACGAGTCCCATTCCACCCGAAGCCTTAGAAAGCGATTTCAAACACCGAACAGCCTTCGAAGGGTCATTTTCTTGAGCGAGAATTTCAAACGCGAGCGCGAAGAGGGCATCTCCAGCTAGTATGGCAATCGCCTCACCAAATTGGATGTGGACGGTTGGTTGCCCGCGCCTCAACTCGTCATTATCGATGGCCGGCAAATCGTCGTGTATTAAGGAAAAGCAGTGAACGAATTCTGAGGCACAGCCAGCCACCAATGCACAATTGGGTTCACCGCAAACGCTGGCAGCAGCCGCAAGTGCCAAGCATGGGCGAAGTCTTTTCCCTCCAGCAAGAACAGCGTATCGCATCGCCTCGTGGAGAACAGAAGGTTCGAGTTTATGGTTTGGAAGCAAATTTTCAAGCGAACTTTCGACTAGAGCTCGATAATTTTGGAGATAGAGATCGCCTTGCACCACCAGAATTCTACATGCCAAAGGCCGGTAACGATCGGACAAAGGGCTACGAAACCCCCGCGGATTCTCGGTAACCTTGGTGCCGTGAAAGCCATCGTTAAGGCTCGCCCAGAACCAGGAATCGATATCGTTGATGTCCCCGAACCGCAAATTCGCCCGGGGCACGTCAAAATTCGGGTGGAACGAGGCTCCGTGTGCGGCACCGATTTGCATATCTACAATTGGGATGCTTGGTCGAGTTCGAGGATGAAAACCCCGACCATTATTGGGCATGAGTTTTGCGGGCTGGTCGTAGAGGTCGGGGAAGGTGTGACCACTCACAAAGTTGGAGATTTCGTCAGCTCAGAATCTCACATTGTTGATCTCGATGATCCCGATTATTTGCGAGGAGATGGGCACATAGCTCGTTCGACTCGGCTCTTGGGTGTGGATGTTGATGGTGGATTTGCGCCGTTTGCGGTCATCCCTAGTCAAAATGCACGTCACACTCCTTTGGTCGTACCAAGATCCGTAGCCAGCATGCAAGACGCTTTAGGAAACGCTGTACACACTGTCATGGACGGCCCAGTTGAAGGGCAATCCATTTTGATTACCGGAATGGGCCCTATTGGCTTGTTTTCTGTGGCCATTTGCAAGTGCCTCGGGGCTAAAAAGATCTATGCGACTGAAGTCGCTCCATTTCGAATAGATCTTGCCAGGCAACTTGGCGCGGACGTCATTTTGAATCCATTGACAGACGACATTGCATCGAAAATGCGTGAATTGGAACCAAATGGAGTTGACGGAACACTGGAAATGAGCGGCAAGAGATCGGCCCTTGATCTCGCCATTGAATGCACACGACTTGGTGGTCGGGTCAGCCTTCTTGGTCTATACGCTGAATCTGAAATCGGCATCGACCTCAATCGACTCATTTTTAAGGGACTGAAGGTTCATGGCATCATCGGGCGGAAACTTTGGGAGACTTGGGAACAGATGTCGTGGCTGCTCACTGAAAAGGGCCTGAACGTTGAACCGGTAGTCACTCATGAAATGCCCTTTCAAGAAGTTGAAACTGCTATGGAAATCCTCAAACGAGGGGAAGCGGGCAAAATCGTCCTGTCTTTCGCTTCCAAGTGATATTCAAGGTCTTGCGCCACAAAGACTTTAGGAATTTGTGGCTAGGACAAGCGATTTCGCAGTTTGGCGATGCCATCTATAACCTCCTTTTTATTTTCATGGCAGATCGCATCACGCATAACCCTCAATTTGTTGGCGTGGTTGCCGCTGCCGCTGCAGCACCCTACCTTTTTCTGTCACCGATTGCAGGTTTAGCAGCCGATCGTTACGACCGCAAAAAGATCATGATGTTTTGCGATTGCCTGAGTGCATTGACTCTTGCAGGTTTTGCCTTTGTCCTGTTTGGAAATCTAGTTCCCCCTCTTTGGTCATTAGTGGCGGTTCCTGCATTGCTCGCGATCATCAACGTGTTTTTCGCTCCTGCGAGAGGTGCTGCGATTGCAAATCTCGTTTCAGGGCCAGATCTCATGAGTGCTCATTCTTTGTCTTCGGCAACTCTCAACACGATGCACACAGTTGGTCTCATGCTTGCCGCCTTGATCTTGGGCCCAATTGAATCCATCAATCCTCAGCAATTCTTCTTGATTGCCGTCTTGGCAAATATGCTTACTTTTTTGGGTTCGGTTTTGTTTATTAGTCGACTTCCAGCCATCGAAGTAGAACCCGATCTTCAAACCAAGAAAGTATGGTTTCAGGAAATCGCGGCAGGCTTTCAAGCCGTGCGAGCGGACAAGCTTTTGAAGTACATGATGCTTTGCAACATAGTGGTCGCTGTCACAATGAGCGGGTTCACGGTGGTCTACTCCGCAACAAATAGAGCCTGGTTTGATGGAAAGTTTTCGACCCTGGTACTTGTCGAACTCGGATTCCTCATCGCCCTCATCATTGGCAGCTTTTGCGTTCCACAGTGCAGAATCAAGAACGTTGGTCTTGCATTTAGTTTGGGCTTGGCAACTGTGGGTCTAGGTGTTGCAATCATGGCATGGACAAAGACAGTTCCTCTATTCTTTTTAGCAAATTTTATTTGCGGAATTGCCTTGCCGTTTGCAAACATTCCATATTCAACTTATCTCAGCATGGCTGTACCTGACGAAATTCGAGGGCGGGTCACATCATTTCATACAATGACAGTTTGGGGACTGCAGCCTCTCGGGGCCTGGTTAACAGGAGTTGGAGTTCGATTTCTTGGATTAATGGGAATCTATTTAGCCCTTGGAATTTCAGTGATGGTGTCCTCCATATCTCCCCTCTTGAGTAGAGAATATAGAAAAGCCAGTCTGCCAGAACCGGAGCCGAAATCAAGCAGCTAAGAACGGAAATATTTTTCTCACTTGGCCCAGAACTTGGGAAAAATCATCAAATCCTTCGCTTAAAGTGAGAAAAAGTGGTGCCTCTTGATCAAAGGGTTTGTAATCAAATGTCGAAACAACCTTGTAGCTTGTTCTCCCTTGCTGACTATAGTTGCAGACTAGGTCTTGCCCGAAATCGAGTTTTATACGCGTGAGGAAATTGGGATTGATTCCCGACCAAAACAGAATGTAATCGCCGATATGCTTATGAACTTCGCGTTCTCTCTCAAACGAATCGGCATTAAGAAGGACGTCCGCTTCGGCAAGCATCTCGTAGATAGAAGTGAGAGCAACACCGTTTCGGTCCTTAATCTGAAATATTTGTTCTGTTCGGACAAATTGCAAAAGCATTTTTGTCAAGTAGTCAGAAATTGAAGACAGATCGCCTTGGGTCGATATCTTCAGGACAGCATCAGATATAGCCTCATGAAAGAGAAGCTCCAACGAAAGGTGGCCAGGTTCGAATTCCATCTTGACAATTTCCGAGATGTCTCATGATTATTGGAAAAATTCTCCGATCCAAAAGTTCCTGGAGGATAATATAAGAATTCCTGGTGATAATTTCAGGAGTGCCAAAATGATGCCCACGGATCCCTTTCGAGCCCAATCGCAACAGAATCGAATTGCGCTGACATGGGGTGTCGTGCTGTTTCTCACGGCGATGGTCATGAGCTCCGTGACTTCTGGAGTTGTGACCTCCAAAGCCACATTTCCTCGGGCACTATTGCTGGCTTTGCATTCGAAGCCCGAGCCGATCACCGTGAGTACAGCATCGAGCAACACTCCTGTGACTGGTATGTCAGCGACCTCTCCCGAAGTCACCCGCGAAGAAGCCATTCAGAAAATGCCCCAAGAGGTCTATGATTGGCTCAAACACCTGGAATCGACAGAATCAAAACTTAAAGAAAGCGTGATGTCGAGCGACTCACAGCTTCAGGTCTTGTTGTCCGAGTTGCAAGGTGGCGCACTTGACATGCGTCAAATGCTCGATTCAGACCCAGATCAACCTAGCGAGACCAAGAGCCAGGGCAAGCAAAAGGCTAATGAAGCCGCACAGAAATCAAAGGAACCGATTCAGGATATCGAGAAGTTTTTTGATTCACGGCAAGCTCCTCAGG
Organism: uncultured Fimbriimonadaceae bacterium; assembly: GCA_964583465.1. Taxonomy (GTDB): domain Bacteria; phylum Armatimonadota; class Fimbriimonadia; order Fimbriimonadales; family Fimbriimonadaceae; genus JAEURO01. The sequence continues at coordinate 30,970 of CAZOVP010000002.1, forward strand.
AATGCATCGCTATTCGAAACCTTTACGCGCAAGCACTTGGTGAAACAATCTATACAGTAAAGAACATTCAATCCATGATCGAAGGAGTCTCGGATGAGCAAGGTTCAACAGACATTGCAAGAACGACCCAAAAGTTATCCCAAATCTATTCGAATCATAAAGAAAGAATCGACTTACCGAGAAAGAATTGTGATGATCTTATCGAAGAGATTTGTCAAAAATACGGGGTTAAGAAGTGGTTTTCAATTCCAGCAAACCTTGATAGTGGGCCATCTGATCTCGTTAGAAAATTCTTGGGACGCTAATGAATCCGTGCCATGGGGGCTTGGAGTTGAACCTAAAAGAAAAGTTCGAACTTTCGCCATTAGAAAAAGCGTCCAGAAAAACACCGCTGAACATGGCGTAAAGTTGGTTCTAGAGGCTAGAATAGTTGAAACGCCTGAAAGACGTTAATACATTTTTGCGTCCTGTGGCGGGAGTCACGTGTCCCATAATTGTGTCTCTGAACTGAGGTTTTGTTAGAAAATGGCTGTACCACGATTGCCCATGGAAGAATTTTTGATTCAAAAGGGCTACTGCACACGAGAGCAAGTCGAAGAAGCGAAAAAGGTGTCTGAACAGACAAATACGCCACTTGGTCGTGTTTTGATTCAGTTAGGTTTCGTGGGAGAGCGTGAAGTCATCCATGCCGAAGCGCAAGAAGCTAACATTCCTTTTGTCGATTTAGATCGTGTTCAAGTTGAATCGAGCTCCATTAACGTTGTTCCTGAGCGCTTAGCAAAGATGCACAACGTGATCCCCGTGAAAAAAGAAGGATCAATTCTTTGGGTTGCTATGGCTAATCCCAACAATTTGGAAGCAGTGGATCAGCTTAGATTGGCCAGCGGGCTATTGGTCAAGCCAGCTGCAGCCGTTCCGGCTGCTATTGAAGATGCTATCAAAAAGTATTACGCCAGCCCGAGCCAAGTGGCCGAAGGAGCAGGGGCGGAACGAGCAGCAAGTGGCGGAGGAGACAAAATGTCTTCAGACGTCCGAGCGATCATGGCGCAGGCCCAGGTCGGTCGAGACGTTGCAGACAAGGGTTTTAAAGATGAAGGTGCCGGCGATGAAGAAATGGCCGAACAGGCCCCAATCATCAAACTTGCAAATGCTGTTATTCAGCAAGCAATTGTGGATCGAGCCAGCGACATTCACGTCGAGCCACAAGAAAGGTCTGTTCGGGTTCGCTATCGAATTGACGGCGTTCTCATGGAAGCCATGGCTGTGCCAAAGAACTTGCAAGCACCTCTGATTTCTCGTTTTAAGATCATGTCCGAAATGAATATCGCTGAAAGGCGAATTCCTCAGGATGGAAGAATTGAAGTGCGAACTGGAGGAAAAGAGTTTGACCTTCGCGTCAGCAGCATCCCCACACCCTTTGGAGAGAAAATCGTTATGCGAATTCTTGACAAAGGAAACGCAATGGTCGGTCTTAACAAGCTCGGCATGCTCTCGGAAATTCAGGCTCGAATTGAAGAACTGGTCAGTCAACCTAATGGAATGTTCCTTTGTACTGGCCCAACGGGTTCTGGAAAGACCACGACCCAGTATTCGGTATTGCACAAGCTCAATACGATGGAGGTCAACATTGTCACAATTGAAGACCCGATCGAATATCAGCTAGGTGGAATTGGGCAGGTTCAAGTCAACAGAAAGGCCGGTTTGACCTTCGCGACCGCGCTCCGTGCATTCCTTAGGCAAGACCCCGATATCATTCTTGTTGGAGAAATGCGAGACCTTGAAACCGCAGAAATCGCGATTGAGGCTTCGCTCACAGGGCACTTGGTTTTATCTACGCTCCACACGAACGACGCACCTTCGGCCACGATTCGAATGGTTGATATGGGCGTTGAACCTTATCTCATTTCCGCCACCGTTATTGGAATTCTTGCCCAGCGACTCGGACGCAAAGTTGACCCCGAAAATAAAGAGCCTTACGAGGTTCCATCAATTGATTTAAGGAGGTTTGGATTTGGAGTGACCGACCCAGACCAAAAAGTGACGCTTTACCGAGGAATTCCAGCCGAACAAAACCGGATGACCGGATACCGGGGCCGAATGGGAATTCACGAACTCATGACCATGAACGAAGAGATCGCTGAACTCGTTGTCCGCAGAGCTCCTTTAGGTGACGTGAAAGCCGCAGCAAAGGCCAATGGTATGAAAGAACTCAGGGAAGATGGTTTGGCCAAAGTATTGTCGGGTCAGACGACACCAGAAGAAGTCATGAGAGTTGTCTTTACAGCTGGATACTAATTTTTGAGAAACTGAATAGCAAAAAAGCAGAGAGAAAATGGAGAATCAACCGCCCTATAGCCCGCCACCGTTGTCACAGGATCTAGTTACACCAACAGGTGAGCCACCAAAGCCAGAAACGAATGTGCCGATGCCACCAGCGGGTGGGCCTTCGGGAATGGCAAAATCTGAAACTGTGCAAGTTGAAGGTGCCGCCCCACGAATCGGTGCGGGCCAACCTAAGCCATTGGAAGACCTCCATATTGACGAACTCCTTCATATTGTTGTCGATCGAAATTGCTCAGACCTTCACATTTCAGCTCATAGTGAACCGGTTATTCGTGAAGATGGACAACTAAAGAGGTTGAACTATGAAAAGTTCACGCCTCAACAAACTCAGAGAATGTTGTATGAAATCGTCAGTGATGACCAAATCACTCGATTTGAAACGACGCTTGAACTCGACTTTTCATATCAATTGCCCAAGCGAGCTAGGTTCCGAGTTAACCTTTACCGAGATCGAGGTGCTGTGGCCGCGGCATTTCGTTTGATTTCGAACAGAATCCCCACATGTCGCGAGCTAAACTTGCCGCCACTATTAGAGCAGCTAACCGAACGACCAAGAGGACTGATCTTGGTGACAGGCCCCACAGGTTCGGGTAAGTCGACATCTCTGGCAGCGATGATCCACTTCATCAACCAGAACAAAGCCCATCACATCATTACCATTGAAGACCCCATCGAATATCTCCACACTCACAAGATGTCAGTGATAAACCAGCGAGAATTGGGAAGCGACACAAAGAGCTTCGGTAATGCGCTTAGAGCCTGTCTCCGAGAAGACCCTGATGTCTTGCTAGTCGGTGAAATGCGAGATACAGAAACCATTGCGTTGGCGATTACCGCTGCAGAAACCGGGCACCTTGTGTTTGCAACATTGCATACCAATAACGCCGCTGAATCCATCGACCGAATCATCGACGTTTTCCCTCCGGGCCAGCAAGAACAGATTCGAGTTCAGCTATCTAATAACTTGGTGGCTATTATTGCTCAACAGCTTTTGCCTCGATCGAGCGGGCCAGGGCGAATTCCTGCAAATGAAATCATGATAGCTAGCCCAGCCATCAGAAACCTCATTCGCGAGGGTAAGACTCACCAAATTCCATCCATGATTCAAACAAGCGCTGCCATGGGTATGTTGAGCATGGATCAATGCTTGCGAGATCTTTATATGAAGGGAATCATCACGATGGAAGAAGCACTCAATCGATGCCAAAACATCGATGAATTGAAGAAGATGATTAACCTTGGAGGCCAGCAAGGTGGCCCACCATCGGCCCGACGCTAAGTAAGCCTCAAAAAAATCCCCCAGACTCTCCGAGCGCTGGGGGATTTTTTGTAAGTATGGGATTGCTATTTTCGGCACAAGGCGTTGCCCCCCAGAGAACTTTCCAGGTATCCTCATTCGTCTACCGATAATGGGATGACAGGGTTTTTGTCAGCCCGTGGGATCAACTGATGCCAGTCTATAGCTACACATTCAAAGACGCCAGCGGAGGACTCCAAAAGGGTACTGCCGAAGCGGAAACAGATGAAGCGCTGCGAGCCAGGTTTGCAGAGCAGGGCCTTGAAATTGTCGAAGTCACCCTGATCAAAAAATCAGGGAAGCAGCAGTCAAAGAGATATGGCAAAGTCAAACTTGGCAACTTGGCCGTTTTTTGTCGCCAATTTTCGACGATGGTTGATGCTGGTGTTTCACTTGTGCGGTGTCTCGACGTTTTGGGCCGACAAACCCAAGACCCCAAGCTCAAAAAGATCCTCATGGATATCGGTGAGCGGGTTGAGGGCGGTGAATCGCTCAGTCGCGCAATGCAACGACACCCTCGAACATTTAACAATCTCTTTATCGGTTTGATCCGCGCTGGTGAAGTCGGTGGTGTTTTGGAAGAGACGCTTCAAAGGCTCTCAAGCTTTTTGGAAGCCGACGTGGCTCTGCGACGCAAAGTGAAGTCAGCTTTGACTTATCCGGTTTTGGTTATGATCGCGGCCATTGGCATCGTCATCTTCCTTGTTTCATGGGTTGTCCCTCAGTTTGCGGCCCTGTTTAAAGACATTGGCCTTAAGGATCAAGACTTCCCTGCAATGACCAAGTTTTTGATAGACCTCAGTGGCCAATTTACGCACAACTGGCTCGGGATCTTGATCACAGTCGTGGTCGTCATAGTTGGATGGAAGCTTTTTGTTTCGACAAGGTTTGGCCGGCGTACTGCCGATCGAATAAAACTCATAATTCCGGTTTTTGGCAAGCTCCATCACAAAGTCTGTATGGCTCGATTTAGCCGAACCATGGGAACACTCTTAACTTCGGGCGTTCCGATCTTGCAGGCCATGGAAACGGTGGCAGGAACGGTCGGCAACACGATTATGGCCGACGCAGTCCTGGATGCTCGAGCTCGAATTAGAGAAGGTGACCGAATTGGAGATCCACTGGAAGCTTCAAAAATGTTTCCACCCATGGTCGTCCACATGATTGGTGTTGGAGAAGAGTCTGGATCGCTAGACTTTATGTTGCAGAAGATTGCGGACTTTTATGAGGCTGAGGTTGAGGCAACTTTGGCATCGCTTACGGCTGCGCTAGAGCCTGTGCTCATCGTTTTCTTAGGCTTTATCGTCGGATTCATCGTCATTGCGATGTTTATGCCACTCATCAAGGTTATCGAAGGTCTATCGACCGGCGACTCAGAGTAGCCATAAGGATCGTCAGACAAAAGGGTTCATTCCTACTCGGAATGAACCCTTTGAGTTTGTTTTAGGCTCAGAATTTAGTGGCTAACCTCTCGGAGCGGGTACGATTTCCAATAACCCATGGAGGGGTTCACTGATGTTTCCTGTCTGGACATGGATCATAGGATTTTGGATCGGTGCTGCTGTAGGTAGCTTTCTTAATGTCGTAATTTATCGTCTTCCACGTGGACTGAGCATTGCAAAGCCAAAAAATAGCTTTTGCCCGAATTGTAAGCACCAGCTTACAGGATTAGACCTTATCCCTCTTCTGAGTTGGCTCTTTCTGGGCCGCAAGTGTCGGCATTGCAAGGTCACGATCAGTAGCCGGTACTTTTGGGTTGAACTCATTAACGGAGCCCTTTGGGGCGCGATTTGGTACATACATTTGAGCTCTCCACAATTAGCAATGTTTGGAACATCAGGCACAGGGCCTCATGCAGATCCTATTCGGGCGATCGGACTCATGCTCTTTGTCAGCGCTCTCGTTGCAGCCATTTTCACCGATCTTGCCCATTACATCATTCCTGATCAAATCAATGCATTTATGCTTATGGTCGGACTCATCATGAATGGATTTATGATCGCTTTTCATCAACCCGGTGCACTCATTGCTGGCGTACCAAGCTCCATAATGGGCGCTCTTACCGGCATTGGGGTTCTCTGGGGTATTGCTTTTTTGGGTCGCATCCTATTTCGAAAGGATGCGATGGGCCACGGAGATATCAAAATGGCCCGAGGGATCGGTGCGGTTCTCTTTCCTCTTTTGTCAGTTATGAGCTTTGGCTTAGCAGTTCTCTTTGGTGCCGTATTTGGCGGAACTGTCGTCATTTTGCGAATGATGGGCAAAGTTAAAGAACCGTCTGACGAAATCGAGGATGATGACGAGCATTATGAACCAGAGACAATCGGTAGCTTGTTGAAATGTGGATTGGGTTATGTTCTTTGCATGGACGTTATTGGGCTCATAGTGCCCAAGGTTTATGAGTGGTGGTTTGCAGAAAATCCATATGCCATCGAAGAGTTTGAAGAGGATCCTAGGGTAGAACTGACAATGATTCCTTTCGGGCCGCATTTGGCTGCTGGGGCATTGGTGGCTGTTTTGTTTGAGCCTCAGCTCCTCAAAATGGCAGACCTCTATGTTCGAACATTTTTTGTGAGACCATAGTGGAACAAATGTGAGCTCACCGGGGTCTAAAGTCTGGAGCGTAAAGGGCATCATGCGTTTGAAGAGAGCTTTTACATTAATCGAGCTGCTGGTTGTAATCGCAATTATTGCGATTCTTTCTGCAATTTTGTTCCCCGTAATGAGTCGGGCAAAGGATTCGGCTTACAAATCGGGTGACCTTTCAAATATGAATTCCATCCGAACAGCGTTGCAGCTATATCGGCTGGATCATGGCGGATATCCTCCGGCTCTGCTGGGATATGTCACAACATACACTCCGGGTGGAACAGATACTGTGCCTGCAGATCTCATCAAGGGGTTCTTGTATCCAGGAAGAGTGAGCTCAATTAATACATTTCGCCCAGCCTATATCCGCGTCAGCATGGTTGATACAACCACAGCAGTATGGCCAAAGCAAGATAATCGTCCACTGGGTTCTGGAGCAGTTGTGGATACAACCGGAGACGGAAAAGTCACTGCTGCAGATGACAAGCTTGGTTCAAGACAAGCATATGGCCCAACCGATGGAATTGTTTGCCGAGGAGGTGCCCCTTGCGCAACACCAGCCAACTATCTCAATTTCTACAAGATCAGCGGGTATGACGTTTCTGATGTTAACGACAATGGGACGAAGAGAACAGAACTTCGGTATGCGTTGTTCTGGTCCAACTGGGCCATCGGTTCGGGTTCCGACCCAGACTATAGTGGCCTGAGCTGGGGCAACGGATCTAGCTATGACGATACTCGACAGCTCGGGTATTCCGATCCTCCAGATACAACGCCCATCACTTGGAATACAAATTTCCGCGACTATTCCAATGGAAAAGTCGTTGCAGCCAAGCGCGACATCGTTGTGTTTTTGGGTGGGGCTGCCAGACCATTCGGATCGAATTTGCTGGATGAGAGAAGCTGGCGAATCATGCCTTGATGAGGCAGAACTACTGTGATTTTGAATTTATTAGGAGCCATTTGATATGAGGACGAATCGCCGTTCTGGTACGACTTTGATCGAGATCCTTGTCGTGATCGTTATTTTGTTGGTGGGAATCTTGGCCATTATCCAAGTCTTTCCTCCCGGCCTAGCGGTTTTGAGAACTACAAGAAATAACACGATCGCGGCGCAACTTGGAGCGTCGGAGATGACTCGAATTCAGGGGCAGCCTGGGCAGCTTGCTGAAATGGTCGTACCTGTGAAATACCAATCGACAGCCTCTGGCGTTCGAGTGATTATCGATTCAAATCGCCTGACCGGAGACCTCATGCCTTCTAAAGATCCTGACCCAGCTCCAGGGAGGCTTTCTAAGACGGGCCAAGTACTTGTTGGCGGAAATTCGATTGGGTCTTGGAAACGCACGAGTGGCTCTAACGTTTTTTCGCGAGTTATTGGCGAGAGCAAGCCGGTTCCAGGCCCTCAACTCATTCCCGGCCTACCAATTGGTAACAATTTTGGTGGCGTTTACAACTTGACATTTTCTCCGGCTTATTACTTCCCAGATTCAACGGGTCAAATAGGCGAAGATGGAGTTGTTCAAGTTTATGGAAACGATTTCGCTCGTCGATATGGTAACCGAGACTTTAATAGTCCCAACCCATTTGGGCGCTATCGCGAAGGCGAATACTATTTCGTTTCTGCAGAAGACACTGATGACACTTATTTTCCTAATGAAGATCAGATTTGGGTAGCCGTTTCTGCGAAAAGGAAATATCGGGTTGCCTTCAGTTTTGCCTATACCAACAATAGCAGAACCGAGCAATATGATCTGATAGTTCAAGCGAATCTTGACCCTAGCGCTCCACCATCGTATGCCCAAGTGGTTGGGAACTATTGGGTGATTTCGTTGCCACAAATTGTGAGCCTCCCTGATATCTATGGCAATCCTTCACAATTTGTACAAGCCAACTATCAATACGCCGACCCTGGCTCCGTTCGACTTCAAAGAATTTACCAAGAGATTCCCATTGCTCAAAATTTCAATCCGAACGATCCTTATGAATATAAGGTCAGCGGAACAGGATCGACCTATTTTCTGGGCACGATCATTTTCAATCCGGCCGGGTTTAATTACAGAGTCTATGGCAGCACTCGCGGCACAGAGGTTCTGCAAGCTCGGGTCGACTACACAGTGTTCGATTGGAGGATCATCAAAGATGAATTTCGAGTTCCTCGACCTGAACTCATTTCAGGCTCACTTCTTCCTAAAGACCTGAAGCTCTCTTTGGCTTCAATCAAAGCTATAGGATCTCAGGGGCCAGATGGGTTATACGAAAATGGACTTGGTCTCGTGACTCCCGTGATTGGCGGTGCATCAGGATTTACGGATGATGTCGTGGTTGTCGATTTGCAGACTGGCGGTGTGCTTTTAGGGAACAAACCCAATGATCCGAACGCACCAAGCTTTCCGCAAAATCCCAATAGCAGTTGGAATGTCGAGAAGAACTCGGGCCAAATTACTTTTCGTGATGTTGACAACAACCCTGCAAATGGGCTTTCCGCCTACATTTGCTATCCAACGGGCGGTGGAGCTTGGACGGCACCACAACTTGTGGGTGACATTACCGATCGCGCAATTCGAGTGCTCTACATGGGCAGAAATGAGTGGTCCGTGCAGCCCTTTAAAGCCGCTCGAAGTTACAGAGTGTCTGGTTATGTCAGCGCGAATGGCCTTGGTCCGGGTGAATGTTTCGTCGGTGGAACACTTGATCAATTCGGAAGCCCAATTGGACGACCCTATCGGTTGTATTTCGCGCCGTTCGACTTGAATCAAAAAGTAATTGTCGGAGAATTGTGGATCAATACAGGTGGAAATCCGACCGCTCTTTATGATCAAGAATTTCAGATAACGGGGATCGAGAACGTCAATGGCTTGGATCTGGCTTATGCCGATATCCACGACAAAACTCCTGGAGCGGCCGTATTCGATTGGTCTCAAGGCTACTCCGTTCGCCGGGTGCGAGGTGCCTCGCTTAAAGTTCGAGTTCTTTGGAATCCAGCATCATTTAAGCTGGAAAACGATACCGCTCAGAACTATAAAGAACTTGAAGTTTGGATGAGAAGCTGGAGAAAGACTGAAAACGAAAGTTTGCAAATTGGAGGTCGAAATTGAGAACCCCTAGAAAATCTGCTTTTACTCTTATAGAGTTGATTACCGTAATCGCTATCACCGCGATCTTGCTCACAATCATTTTTGTCCCAGTTATTCAAGGATTCAACTTGACAAGAGCGGCACAAGGTTTTGCGGATGCACAAGATCGGGCAAGAGGGCTCATCCGGCAAATTGAACAAGAAGTTGGAAATGGCGCCGCAGTTCGCGACAATACTGGTTCAAAAGGCGCAATCACTGTGGTGGTTCCAGCGACAGTTGCAGGGGGCTGGGCAGCAACCACTCTCCCCAATATGAAACTCGACATATTTAAGCCTGCCGAAGGTGATCCGCTCCGTGGCCCAAGCGGAGCCTATATTGACCCAAACACTGGCCGAGAAGACCCGAGCTTGCAGGCTCCCAAAGGACAAGTCAATTTGCCCGCAACGAGTGGCATGTCGATGGTTCGATACTATGTCGGACTGAGAAGCCCCGTCATTTTTACTCCTGCAGGGCAACCCCAGCTTGCAGACAAATACAACAATCCTTATGATGGATTGTTGATGAAGGTCAATGGCCAGCAAGATAACCTTTATGTGATGTATCGGGCTGAAGTCCAAGTGAAAGTTTGGGATCGAAACCAAAACAAATTTGTTGTAAATACCAATTTCTTCACAGACGCCGATGCAAATGACGAGCCTGATGACATTGATGATCCTAGCTTCTTTACAATGGTTCCAGGAGTTGACGCAACCTACCCAGGCGGTGCCCTCACCGCAGCAGGAATCGCGAAAGGAAATCGAATTGGCAATTGGTTACGGAAGTCAAAGGTTGTCACTGAGGTTAGTCGCTATGACATGATCTCGCCCGTATTTGATGCTAGAACACGGCAAATCTATACGACGAACGGGATTCCTCAAATCGTGCCTATGGTTCGATTCCAGCCCACCAGGGTGACCAACGAGCCTGCAGCTAGTGAGACGAGCGTACGAACAGGAGAAGAAGGATCCAACCTAGCCAAGGTCGGCGCAGACTCATATTCGACTAAATATGGGGCATGGTCGGATCTTCTTATGAGAATGTGGCCATCAGTTTGGCCTACCAATTTTGCTGCTGCTGGTGATCGTGCCGGTCACGTCAGAAATCGCTGGGGGAGCGATCCTTTGAATCCTAGCCCACCTTATTTGGTTGGCCGAAATTGGACCGATATTGCAAACGTTGAACAATTTGGACTGTTCATGTTCGACCCAAATACAATGTCGAACGACCTTACGGAAGGAATTGAAGTTTTTGACGTGAAGCAGTTCATAACGATTCACCAACTTGCAAAGCCGACCAGTCTAGTCAATTACGACTTTCCTTATGCTTTTAGTTCAGCCGTGACCAACGCCAATAACCGAAGTGGATGGCTCGGTAACGCCACAGCAAAATTGAATTTTGTGCCGTTCGTTCCTGATCCTCGAAATGGGAAGGTCGTATCAAGCTTTGATTCAAGAGAATGGGGTGTAGACAGAACGATCCCATTTGAATACAGAGTGCCAACTTTTGCGCAACAAACAACAACCGGATTAGCGTTTGATCTAAGAACTGGAATTCGAGTGAGTCCTTATGATGCGAGCCAGGCGCTTGACTATACGCCAAACAACGACCCAAACGTTGCGACAGGTGCATGGTCAGACACCCAATTTATGCCAATCAATCGTAGGTTCAATAAGCTCTGGGTGGATTTCCCCGCCCTGGCACCAGGACTTGATCGATCTCAGTATGTCAAACGGTCAATTGACTTGAGGATTTGTCCATGCCCAGATGGAACGACAGGGCCTCTCGATCCTTCAAACCTAATTGCCAGAGCTTATATCACGCCAGGTAGCGAAGTCATCGTTGGCCCCGACCAAAAGCCTGGGCCTAACTATGGCAAATACGTTCGGTACGAGCGTGTTACCCAAAGACCTGTCGGTGCAAACCAATATTTGATCAATTATGTTGATCAGCCCGAGCCAGATTACGGAGCGCTAGGAGTCAATTTTGGTGGAACCAGTGGCAATCTCTATGATCCGCTCAATTACGCAACCAATGTTTTGCAAGCGGTAATCCAGCCACAGTTTCGCGCTGGCTATGTAGAACTGAACTCAAAGTTTGGCGAACCAATTCCGAGCGGTTTTACCGATCTGAATGGATTCCACCCAACAGGGAACATCTTTGTCAATTACCGCTTCCAATACACAGAGCCCAACGATGTTGTAGCTGTTGATTACGACTCAACTCAAGTGATGGAAGTGACTTTAACGATTCGAAATTATCCTCAAGTTCAGAATATTCCGAATCCACAAACCATCACGGTTAAGGGCAGTGCTGAGGTGAGAAATTTTGTTCGATAATTCTGGTCAAATCATGAAAGGCTACAGAAAAAATTCTGGTCAAACTCTCGTTATTGCGATCATTATCCTTGGAATACTTATGATCCTGGGATTCGCGTTTGCAGGGATAATCAGCAGAAATATTTCCGAATCTGGCCGAAGCAGAAATCGAAACATTGCCACAGACCTTGCACGTGCAGGAGCAGAATACGCCCATTATCAGATGCGATACTCTGGATTAGGTGCCGATTGGCGCCCAGCCCCGACCCTTCCCGATATTGATGGAACTGGATTTTCTAAAGATCCCGATGCATACTATATGCGGCCAGCTGATCCAGGACGACCGTTCAGCAATGATCCCAAATTGGCCAATGTGCCAGATCAAGGAGGGCCAGATGGATATGGGCCATACACCAGAGTCTTTTTTGACCGTGGGCGTGCCCTTGTTCGAGTCCGATACGCTCCATTTGCTTTCGATGCTTTTCAGAATCCAAATGGTCAAATGAGAGAGCCTGGCAAAGCCCGAAGCTATCTCGTGATTGAAACAGTCGGACGACCGGGCCAACTGAGGACAAATGGCCGAATTGACCCCAGCTTACAATTGAAAGAGTCTGTCCAAGTGACGGGATTCCCGAATCTTGCAAGCAAAACTCAGTCTCTAGCCACCTTGGCCGGGCTCAACAATGTCATTACAAACACCCGGAAGCTCATGGCAATGGCTTCTATCGGAATCATTGAATCTGCTCGCTACATCTCTAACAAAGATCGTTTGACCCGCCCAGCAGAACTCGGATTTCCGAATAATGCCGATGTTAGCTCTGGGGGAACGCCATTTGATCAGGCTGGAGTTGGCGTGAATTACGGCGACGCCCAGGCTCCCTATACAAACAACCCAGACGACATTCGCCCTGTTCGAGGAACTTTTCAGTGGGGGCAAGCTTTTGCTGAGCCCAACCAGGGAAAAGGCAACAATTGGGCAACTGTCCCGGGCTTGGGTTCACTGTATTGCAACGCGGATTTGAAGATCTATGGGCAACATCAAGTCGTGCTCAACAAAGACCTTGGGGAGGCTTTTCTTTCGAGTGGCAAATTCTTGCCCGCCAATAACCAATCTGTTCTCAATATCTCTAGGGTTTATTACGATAGGGCCACGGATACTTGGAAGAGCGATCTCGGTGCAAATGCTTCAACTGTGAATAGCCCTGTCCCTGTTTCTGGTGCAAGCCTTGATAGCGAGCAATCGACTTTTGATACCATAGCCGGAGTATTGCGAGACGGAATTGCAACTCCAGATAGCCAAGGGTTTGTTCGCGGTACACCAAGAAAAGAGCCTCCATCAATCCAAACGCTTGACCCTCAAAACAAGCAAAATCGGTATCTGAGCTTGACCCGCGAAAGTGGCATGATTGTTAACAATCAAAACATAGGGCGATTCGGTTTAGGACGTGGCCCATATTGCGATTCAAATGAAAGAGGCAACTCGAACAGCGAAGACGAACGAGTGGTTTCGGGAATGGTGAAAGCCCTCATGAACGATTGGCTTAACCCAAACAACGCACAATCGCAAGGCTGGAAGGGACCGTATTATATCCCGTTGGCGGCTTATCTTCGACTATTACCTGATGGATTTGAAATCACTCGAGACACCCGAAGCCGAATTCCGTTTTGGAGGTTGCCAACTGGCCAGTCGAGTGGAAAGGCAACGATTCGATATCGAGTTCGAAGCGTGCCATATCCAAACCCAGGCAATCCGCCACAACCTATGATCTTGAACAGCATTCAAAATGCCAACTTGGTCGGTTTGCCGGGTGCGACTTTAACCGATAACGATTTTCGACAGTTTGGGCAGCTCTTTAATGGAGTCATCTATTTTGAGGGTGATATTCGAGTTCGAGGAGTCATTCCAACAGACCAACAGCTGACCGTCATTTCAATGGGAACGACATATGTTGAAGGAAGTATCGTCAAGGGAATTGTTACAGAAACTGGTCAAGTGCTCAACCGGCCGAGTCGATCGACCCTCATGCTTGCTAGCCGTGACTACACGACTATCAATCCAACGATGTTCTTTGCTCCAGCGCAAGGCGAAAATGTCGACGAGAAAAACGAAAACTCGGCAACAGATTCTGCTACTCCGTTTGAATTGAAACTGGAAGACCCAGATATCGTTCTTGAAGAACAATTCTTGCTCGATCCTAACACCCCAGCTACAATTGGTGGAAATCCAACGAACCCAGCAACATGGTTGCCATACGCAAACCACTATGTAGCCTCTGGTTCTAGTGCAAATCTCTCGGCAAACTTGCTCGTGAGTTGCTCTGCTGATGACAATGGCCCTGCTTTTGTTTCGATGGATGTTTTGCCAAGAAGCTATGCACTCACTGGTACATGGAACAGCTATTTGTATCCCAGAACTCTGACATTCGGTGCAAATATTCGCACATTCAATGCCGCTTCTGAATTCTTTGCTCCTGGTCCAAACATTCCTGTCTATGGATTGAGCGATCCTACGCTGAATTCTTATCCGAAGTTTGAATCAATTGAGATGCCACTTGTAGACAACACGTTTAATTACACAAATCGCAAGCTCGTTCCGACGAATAATGCGTTGGGTTCGATCGAGTACGGTGTCCAAGATTCGACATTATTGCGGGTGCGCATGAATGGTGTGGGGCGTAGCCCAATGAAAAACTTTGTCGTCTCTCACACGGCCATTGCACCACATGAGATTCGAATCGAAGCTGCACTATTTGCTGAAGATGGCTCATTCTTTGTCATTCCTGGAAACTGGTTTAACTCCACGACGCAGGATACGAGACGTAACTGGCTAGATCGATCGAATGCTGGACTCTATCCCGGTATGAATGACGACCAGGCCAACGAGCGACGCTTCGAACTTTTTGGTCATACCCCTTCGGTGCCATTTTACAATGAGCCGCTTGACGTCAAAATTTCAATTTTTGGTTCAGTCAGCGAAAACATGCCAGCTCCCATCAATGCTCAATCTGAGTGGTTGAAAAAGTGGGGTTGGATTCCAAGGCAGCTCGGATCTTCCGGATTGCGAATTCCGGTTTCTCATACTTCTGGGTTCGATCCAAATACTGTGCCTGCAATTCCAAACCTCACGGTGACCTACGACCCTGTATTAGCAACCTCGGGTGTATGGGATCCAGTTTCAAGTTCAATTTTGCCTTTGAGAGTCGATGAAAATGGGTGGTCGTTGGCCCCCATGCCGAAACTCCCCGTTAGCCCAACTCTTGCCTATTTTGGTGAGGTGAATCCATGAGCCCCATGAAGAAATTGCTTGTCCTCTGTCTTTTGCCATTCGCAAAATTGGCCGCTGGTCAGTCGTTAAACTACGCTCAGACCACTGTTGAAGTCAATGCCGGAGTCGTGGTGCTTCCTGGTCAAACCTATTTGGGTGTTGCTGCCAACCCTGCTCCCCATTTGTGGAGCAATCTCGATCAAGATGCGGCCATCAAACCAGCAAAGTGGACGTTCACTAACCCCTTTGCGCCAACAGTCTTGACAAGTGGATTGAGGGCCAGGTGGTCTACGCTGGATGGCTCGACTCCTGCAGTCGGCTCACGAGTCACCAAACGAACTTCTCCATATTGGGAAGTCCCTATTACAGATTCCGACGACACCACACTTTCGAAATACGACATTTTGAGCCTGAGCATAAATCAGGGAATATCGCTGAACGCAGCAGAGCGCGACAAATTGCGACGATATGTGGATCAAGGTGGCGTTTTATGGATCGATGTGATCAATGATCCTGATGCGAACCTCGGCTTCGACCAGGTGAATACAACTCCGATTCCATTCAATTGGACATTTTCAAGTTTGGCCATCGACGCTAATGTTTTTCACCCCTTGCTGTCTTATCCAAATTCCTTGTCGATTTCTGAGCTTCCTCAAACGGACTATCCAGTTCCAGCAAATCGCCAAATCGTCACAACACCACTGGCAAACGGATTCTTCGGAGCAATTGAACCTTTCCAAAAGTGGATGATTGCAGATTCGAATAACTATCAGCCAGTGGCTGGCACGTCGGCAGGTTCAACGATTAGTGTGGCCAAAATTGGTCAAGGATATGTCGTATTAACTAGCCGTGGGGTAACAGCAAATATTAACCGCGGAGCAGTTCCCGGAAGCCAATTAGCAACCAGTATCAATCGTGGCTATTTTGCCCTTGGTGCACCAAAGGATTCTTCGTTCCTCACTGCAGCTCGGCTCGCATACAATATCATCTCCTTGGGAGGTCGCAGCACTTCTAAGGACAATGGATCCCGGCATATGAGCAGCAACAGTGTTGATCTCACGCCACCATTACTCAGTCGATTTTCCGATACGCCAGGCGGAACCTTTGGCGTCGGCCAACAACCTGCACTTTACAAGGGTCGGATCATTGTTACCCAAGGAAATCAAGTACTCGTTTATGATGCTCGGCCAGACCGGGACATTGATGGTGACGGAAGCTCCGATGACGGTGTTTCGAATACGATTGGAACGTTAGGCGACCTTATCTGGATTAGTCCACCAATGGGTGGCAGACTTTCTGCCCCAACCATAGTCGAATCTCCTCGTACAGCATTAACCGATCCAAATCGCCCAGGTTTTGCCCCTACCGATCAGGTGTGGGTCACAGATGAAAACAGTAACGTCTATATTTTCGATCTCGATGCAGATGGAGTGACAAATCAAGGACTCCTTGCAGCTTGGCCACCAATCCATACGGTCAATCCACCCAACAACACAGGGGTTAATGGCAAAGGCCCGTTCGCGCCCGTTGTCCATGAGAGCCTTGTTTTTATCACAGACACACATAGTGGTGGTGCATTTGGAAACACAGGTCGAGTCTGGGCTATCGATCTCGATATGGCTGAAAAGGCTACATCGGGCACAAACAATTGGTCGATTCAACAATCTTCTCGATATGGAGAACCATCAGCGCCAGCAACAGTGGGCTACATTCCCATCCAAGACGGCTCCGGAGGACTCGATCGAGTCATCTACATTCCCACTCAGCCAAATTCATTATCTAACAGACCAGCAGGAATGACAAGCATCTGGCTGGGAGCAAGGGCAGAATCGCCCGTTCGCCGAGACTATACAGCGGGAACAATGGTTTTAACGACCCGAGCATCTTATAACGGCTTGCCGATTCTCTTGACACACCCAGCAGGGCCGAATCCAAATCTGAACTCGCTCGGACTCAAGATGTCCCTTATCAAAGCCAACGGTGATCCGGTTTCCGAAACTGAAGTTCGGCTCATTTTTGCATCAGCTTCGGTTTCAGAAGCAACCCGCGGTGTCCTCCAAGTCTCAGGGCTTAACCCACTGGGTTACGATTTGGATGGAAAGCAGACTCCAGGCAACCCTAATGATGACGTCGGGTGGAGACTTGATTACACCGTTGATTGGGGGCAAGCTGGATCTGGTGGGTTCGGCCCGAACTATGAAAACTATGTCCGTGGCAATCTCGATTTTCCCGATGACACTCGAAATTCAAGAGAAGTGATCGGATCCATTGCTCTAGGCCCGAACGGCAATATTTATGTCGTGACTTCGTTCATTGGTGGTTCCGAAAGTGGGGGAACTTATATGAACTTCAAAGAAAACCAGGGCCCAGGGAATTTCACTCTTCTGAGTAAGTTCGACCTTTATGAAGCTCTGACTTTTAGCGTCAACAATTCTTTAGGTGCTGCGGATCAGATCAACATGCCCACAGTTCTTACAGATGAAGATCAGTTGGTGACATTAATTCCATTCCTCAACACGACAATGAGGAGCTGGAAGTTTACGAGTGGCCCAGTTGTTCGAAATGGAACGGTGTACGTAACCGCAAGCTCCGTTAAGCCAATCTTCACGGGGTCTCCAACTGGAGTTGTCATGGCATTCCGGGCTGATGTTCCACCTCCAAGCTTCGAAATCGAAGGCTCAGACGCCAATTTCACGATTGTTCAGGCTGACCCTACTCTCAGTCTCAACAAGACTGCTCCGGAAGTCTATAGTGGTCTTCAATATCCACGATTTACAATTGAGTCCATTCCGGGAACAACGCGATCTCGTGTTGTTATCAATAATCTCATGAACCTGACTCGGGGAAGGATTCGAGACACCATAAGTTCAAGTTTGCCGATCATGATTCGGCGATCTGGGCAAACGGATACGCTTATCGAACCAGAAGCGCTCAGTGATAACGGCAGAATGATTGCAGGTCGCGCTCGAAATCGATGGAATCCACTTCTTTGGTATATCGTTTTCAATGGATACCGACCTGGTGCTGGCCCTGTTGTTTGTGGCCAAACACTCTATCAAGGTGGGGCCAGTATTTTGCCCAGCTTGATTTCAGGTGGCGGATTTAATTTCAAGGGTCTGCTCTTTGCCATGGACTCTAACATCAGTCCAAACGATGAGTTCCTTGTCTCAAATTCTGTTCGCCCGTGGACTCTGCAGCTGAATACTTTCTTGGGGACGAGCTTTAACAACGTGAGGCCGGCAAATGCTCTCAAGTGGCCCCAGTTTAAAGGCATTCAAGATATCGACGATCTCAGAATTCGAATCTTGCAAGCAACTGTTCCAGAATCAGGAATTTCGAACCTTGCTGGCGGAGACGAATCACTTGCGGCAACCGGCCCGCAGAGCCTCTACGCATATAGCCGCTCAGACTTTCTTGTCATAGACTCTGGCCGGGTTGGTCGCTTCGACCCTGCAGGAAATCCGCTTTGGATTACGGATCAAACTGAGCAATCGGGGCGCTCTGGTCCTTCAACGAATCAAGGTACACCACGTCAGCTTAGCGAGCCAAACCGAATCTACCCAACGGGAGATAACGGCTACTGGATTGTTGATACCGGTAACAACAGAGTTGTAAGAGTCGATGGTTCAGGTCGCGAAATCCGCTCGCTGGAAAGCATGAGGATTGACCCTCAGTTCAAGCCAGATGGAGTGACTGATCAAGGCGGGGCCGCAGGTCTAATCACGGCTGAAAACGCAAAACTCCGAAGACCAAAGGATGTCCTTGTTTTCGAAACTCTCGTTGATGGGACGATTCCCGGAGCCAACCCATTTAGTAATCCAAGGCCATTAGAGCGATGGATCCATATGCTTGTCGCCGACTCTGGAAATAGCCGTGTTGTTGAGCTCATTGATAGGTATGAGGTCAACCCTGCAACAGGAAGAACGGTCGGAATTGTTCAGTACCAAGATCCACCTGCAAGCGGTAATCTGGTTTATGGGCTCGGGGTTCTCTATTGGCATACTCCAGAAGAGTTGACTGGAAAAGGCTATAGCTACAACAGCATTGCTCGAACAGTTCAGCTCGTAGGGACACAGCGCCATAACATCGTTGCACTTGGATTTGGAAATGTCGAACCAGGTACGGCATCTTTGGGTCTTGATCCCACGAACCAGGATGTTGATCGAGCCAGTGGATTTGGTGGCGTCGTTCTTTATGACGGCCCGAATTCTATCGTCATTCGAGAATTCCAGCGACCTGTGATTTTGCAGAACAGTTTCTTGGGCGAAAACCCTCCAGGTTCTGGAAGCTTTAACTATAACTTGCCAATTGCTGATCAGCCAACTCGAATTCAAAAGCTAGTTGGGATTCGTTCAGTAAGTGTTCGCTATGTTGATTGGCAAGGTGGGCTGAAACTGAGTGTCATGGTGACAGATAACACTGGGGTTTATGAACTAGTTCAAGACACCACCCAAGCGACCAAGCCATGGGTTGTGAGATGGATGTTGCCTGTGGAAGCTTATGTTGGTATGAGACATCCCCGAGGGGCCACTCCTTATAATCTTTTAGGAATGTCGCAGAATCCAGCTCGATTCCGGCCGACCTATGCGTCGAGGCTCGATTCGGGAGAAGTTCTCATCGTCAATGGATATTCAGGCCAGAAACTCGACGGAAGCCAGTTCCAAGGAGAGGTCATCTTGGTTGATGGCACTTTTGCAGATGCGGCGACCCAGGTCGAAGACCCCGGCTATAGTCTCAATCGAGCCAATCTCGGTTTTAACCGGCTCAGCGTGAAATTTGAATTGCCACCAGTGACTGGCGTCCGTGGCATTGTGTCCCCAGTTTTCGCAATACGACAATGAAGAGGAATGTCGGAAGTATGTTAGATATGAAGTTGAATTTCGGAAAAATCAGACAAGGCGTTGCTGTCTGCCTTGGAATTGGTGCTCTTGCCCTTATGGCGGTGGCTCAAGATTTTCCCATGCATTCGGGCAATCCGAATCGAACGGGCCTTCCCGTTGATGTCAATGCCGGAGCTTTTGCGCCAAATGTCTATAACGACCCAGGGCGAGCTTTTCTGCGATGGTGGGATCCTGTTCGTCGCATCGAATCTGTTTTGGATAACGATGAAACCTCTGCAATCGGAAATTCAGGAGGAACACCTGGCGCATCTTGGATCGACGCAACTACCGACACGACTGTCGCTTTCAATTACGTCCAAAAGACACTCGGGCAACCAATCTATCGGCATACCGCACTCGTGAAAGGAACGAGTGCAGATAATGCAGTACTTGGAAACTCCGCATCCTATAGCTGGACTTATACGGGTCTTTCGAATGCCTCAGGTTATGAACTCTATATTAACCTGCCTGTAGGTCCAACAGACCTTGGTGGCGGCAATGTCATTTTTCCGCAAAAATATTGGGTTGTTCAGGTTTCAGGAGCGCAAGGTGGGAACCATGTGGATGTCATCAATTACGACCTCCATGCCGGAGGATATGTCCGGTTAGGAAACGACGGAAATACGACATCAACACTCTTTAGCCCAACCGCGACTGATCTGACCATTACACTTTACAATGTCGCACCAATCGGAGAAAACGGACTCTTTCTAGATCCAAATTTGAACGCCAACCCTGGCCTGTTGGCTCTTGAAACGGTCTATGCCGATGCCACGGAGCTTGTCAATGTGGCCAAAACAGGCACATCGAGCTATACAGCTTCGCCTATCGTTGGGCGACTAAATTTGGCGCCTCCTGGTGGCGGAACTGAAAATTATCCTTGGCGAACCGTTGCCGCTCGCAACGAGCAAGCTGTTGTTGGAGATCTTAACGCGACATTCAATTTTGCAACTGTGACATCTTATGATTATCGTGGAACCACGGTTCCAAGCGCTTTTGCAAATCGATATAACAAGGTCTGGTCCTGGCCCGTTAGGAGACCCTTTGATAATAGTGACGCCGAAGCCAATCGATTTGGGATTGACAAAAGAGATTGGATTATGGCCACAGGCAAGAACCGAACGGCTCAATATATCCAAATTGACAACTTAAGTGGTCGAGCTTCGGCTACGGGTGGTTTTGCACTTCAACCCGGTGGCGCGAATAATGTTGGACCGAACTTCTTGCAAACCACGGCCATATCTGGTGTAGCAACCCAAGAAGCCAGATTCTCAGCTCAAGTGCCGGATGGAAACTATTTCGTAGATGTTTGGCTCCCAGGTGTGGGCACAAATGCGAAGGGTGTTCAGGTTCAGATCTTGCTGGGAGGCACAGTTGTTGATAGCCTGTCTCTTAATATGAACGGGGCACAAGGGTGGGCTCGCATCCCATTCCAAAGTGCAACGGGTTATGCAAGCACAGTAGCCTTGCCAATCACAGTGGTTATCACCAACCACGTGAATGATTCTGCAGAAGCTGGAAAGTTTATTGATGCCGATGCTGTTCGACTAGTTCGACAATCGGATCTTGGAATAGATTCCACCCCGCTACAAACAACCACAGATATCACCGTTTCAGGCTCCCCGGTGCAGCGAGATGTCGTGGTCGTGGCCATGGAAAACGGGCGACTTTATTGCATGGATGCTCATGGCGATCCTGCAACTGGCGCTCCTCCTCAAGTTTATTGGACCTACCCCACTGAAGATAACGTTGATCCAAACGATTCAGCGACCGAAGACGGCAAGAATCGCATTGCAGAAATGCCAAGCGGTTTTGATCTGAGTTCGTCACTTGTTGCCAATGTGGGCGGAGTAGATCTGCTTTATGTCGCCTCACAGAACGGCAAAGTCTATTGCCTTGAAATGTCTGGTCGTGGCGATGGAACCACTCGGCGCCGATGGACTTATCCCGACGATTATGATCCAAGTCCAGGAAATCAAGATTTGCCAATGCAACCTGGATTCTTGCCAATCAAAGGTTCAATTGCAGCCGGAACAGCCGGTGCAACTCCTGTAATTCTTGTTCCAACTGCTGAAGGTCGAATCTATGCGCTCGATGCAGCAGGCAATGGAGCCACGAGAAAGACAACAGTGGTGTGGCAATACCCTCTGGCGATCAATACTCCACTTGGGCCCATCAATTCGACTCCGGTAGTCGCAAATGGTGCGGTCTACTTCACTGCATCGCCAGACCAAGCTTCGACAGCTGGTCACGTCTATGCAGTTGATCAAGCAACTGGGAACTTGCTTTGGGATCAAGATGGTGCTGCTTTGGGCGGATTCAGCTTGTTTGGAGCATCATCACCTGTTGCCGTACCTGGCGCCCAGCTCACAAATCCGGGAGGCACCTGGACAGGAGCAGCTGACACAGGAGCCGATCGAGTTTTTGTTGCGGATGGATTTGGTGCAGTTGCTTCATTGAACCCAGCAACAGGTGCGCCTGTGTGGTGGACGACTGAACTCACTTCCGGTTCAGCAGGGCCGTTGAGATTTAGCTTCTCAACTCAATATGATAACGTTGGAAACCTCATTCAAAACATTCCTACGTTGTTTGTCCCCACTCTCAGTGGCCAACTCGTAGGCTTGAATGCCGTTGGATTGCAAAACAAAGCTGGGAACAACAAAATTTGGGGATACCAGACAGAAGGAACTGCCCAAATGGCCACTTTTGCTAACGGTGGTTTCGATCTTGCCCTCAACCCTCATTCGTGGGTTTATGTTGGCGACAGCGACGGCTTCTTCTATGCCTTCAATTCGATTGACGATAATAATGTGTTGCCCATTATCCCAGGCATACCTCCGGGATTAGAAGCACCTGGAGACAACGAGCCAGGACTCGATGAACTAAATTCGGCGATAGATCCGAACAAGTTTAAGCTTTTGTCGCCATCAGCATTCGATCAAATCCGAGAGCTGGCAGATACAACAGGCATTACTCAAGCACAAATCCAAGCCATCGTTGCTACAGATTTTATTGACCGCCGTCACTTTGAGTTCGGTGAGACACTTTATGTTCTCATCTATGATTTGCCAACGTTAACGGGCCGAAATTCGAATTACTATGTCGAGCTTGAGGCGAGCAGTCCGACGAGTGCGAGCCAAAGGCGTCAAATTCCAACTCGAAGCTATAGTTCTGGAACAGGCAATTTCATGATAAGTGGAATCCCCATGATGACCACTGGAATTCGAGGGGTTTCGCCCGGAACAAACTACTTGACAGCAAAGGCTGTTGCACCTTCAAATCGAGGCGTCCAAGGACAAATCGTGCATTTGCCAAAGCCGGCGACTTTTGTGCCCCCGACGGATTGCGACTTTATTCTAGCGAACCCGCTGGGTGTTGCATTCTTAAATGATACGGGTGCAGTGAATAGCAGCATTTGCCTGAATGCTCTTGGTGCTACGAATCCAAAGATTATCGAAGATCCTTCGAACCCGCTCTGGAGACTTTATAACCAAAATGGTAGCCCGGCTACTGACCAAGCTCCAGCAGTTTCGGTTGAGCCTCGCGGAAACGTGGGCCCAGATCTGCGAAGTAAGGGTGAACCTGTATCTCATGGTTCAAGTGGCGTCCAGCAGGTCTATGTTGCTGATCGTAGCTTGATGAATCTCCTTATCGGGCGCGGACTCTCTGGAATTCGCGTTGGGACTCGAGATATTGCTTGGGTTAAAGATGCTGGCGACCCTACTACGGGTGGAGTGTACAAACCTCTTTTGGCGAATGGCGTCAATTACCCAGGATTTGAGGACTACCCGATCTTTATTCCAAACCGAAGTTTGGATTATCCCGATGTCGGGCGCGAAAATCTGTCGATGACAGCTAACATTTTTGGCCAAGCGCAAAATCCACTCTATTCTTCTGGAATCGAAGCCAATCCGCCTGTCATCGTTCCTGCAAATTTCCAAACCTATCGAACGAAAGCAGGATACGAGGCTCAATTGACTCGAAACTTGAGCATGACAATCTTCGACACAAGCCTTGTTGTTCCGAGATTCCAACCCCCAAGCAATCTTGGTTACTTTGGAATTCAATCAGTCTTTGTGGATAGCCAATCTGGAGCAGCCAATTCCATTAATTCGGATCCATTCCGGGCATTTGGTTTGGGTCTCAATGTTGGAGTGGATGAGCACCTAGCCTTCAAGACCCCAACGATCGATTTAGGATCGCTCCCAGGGGGCGGTGGCTACAATGGCCGAATTATCGGTTCAAGCTTTGGCCCGATGAACCCTTGGGTTTTGTTGACTAGATTCAGCCCATGGCTCGCGGCATATGACAACCTCTTCCAGCCATTTGTTGTTGAAAATGAAGGCAACGTTAATATGCTCAATGTCCGATTGGCCAAGTACTTCTTTGATGCCAACGGAAATCGACCAGTGGAGCTTTATATGCCAGGTCAACATGAACTGGCATGGTTGGATGCCTCCCTGCATCTCCACTCATCAATAGATCGTAGGTTCTCCTCTTCTCTCAGAGTGGGCTCAGGAACACCTGGTTTTGATACCTTGGGTCGAAACATTCTTCAAAAAGCAAGACCGCGTGACCTCATTGGAACGAGACTCAATGTCAATCCAAAGAGCAGGCCCAATGCAAACTTGCAAACCAACGGCGGTTATCTCTATAACCCACTCGTCATCGTGCCCGGCGATCCAAAAGTTGGAGCAACAGCACCACTTGGTGCCCCTGCAGGCGAATATCTACGAAAAGTCTTCGTTTTCGAGGATTCAAATACTGCCAATAACTTCGATGCGGATAATCCATCGTTAGGGGAAGACGAGCCTTATTCTGACCCGGCTGCAAATCTGAAGTTCGTCGTTCGAGAAGCGCGAGTGACAAACTCATTTACAACGAAGTCTGCTCCTCTTGTTGATAACTTGCTGACAGGTGCCGAAAACTTCACCTGGTCCAACACGACCCCAACGGGCATGCGTGACGGACTCGGAAATCTTTATGTCGCCTGGGCTTCGAACAGAGTCGATAACGGCAATCAGCCGGCCTGGACTCCAAAATCAAAAGTGGATCTAGATCTTCTTGTTCAAGATAAGTGGCGGATCTATGTAGCTTCGTTGCGGTCGATTCTTCCTGGCATTCCAGGTGAGTCTCCGGTTAATGATCTTAATGGTTGGGGCGCGAATACGGCAAATCGCTGGTTCAGACAAACTCTCGTTATTGATCCTCCCGTGACTCTCTTTGATGTCAACACTGGCGCCGGGGAAACTTTGGACATGAATTCTGTAAAATTCGGAGCTCCAGCGTTTTCGACAAGCGGATTCTTTGACCAAATGGATGCCCCTGGAAACTTGGGACGACCATGGTATACAGGCCGATACTTGGCATTCTTGGGAGAAGCCACGAAATATGATGCATCGGGTAATGCAACTCATCTTAGCCAAATTTTCTTGGCTCCGATGACCTTTAATCCAGATGGATCGATCAATATTAATGTTGGCAACATCACTGCTTCTCCGCTCGACAGTAGCTCCACAAAGAGCAAAATCACGCTGACCCATCGACGAACTGGAAACAACGATTTCGTGACCGTTTTTGGAACCTCGTTTAGCGGTGGTCTCGGCCAAATCCTTTGGAACACTTATGACGGCACAACTTGGAGACAAAACACTCTGAGAATGGGCAATGCCTTTGAAAACATGGGCTCGCCTAGCGCTGTTCTTCGAAGATATAAGAACAATGGAAATTCGGCTCGAATCGACCTTATGTTCACTTCGAAAGTGAAAGGACGCAGGTTTAGCGAGACTTATATGGCTCGACTCAACGCGAATCCAAACAGCGGGTTCCCTAATGGCAGAAATCCTCTGGTGCCTTACGGCACAACCGTTGCTCCTTGGTTAAGTGAGATCACTGTCGATCCAAACACGGGCGTCTATTGGGCTCCAGGTCTGCAGTGGATCAACGACCAGGCATCTATGGATGCTGTCGATATTACAACAGATCCTTCTGGAAACCCTGCGACATCGATTTGGGATGGAAACAACAACACCAGAGTTTTTGATGCCACGAGCGGAGTATTAAACTTCAATTCAAAATTTGGTGGCCAAGTGGTTATCGATTCTGCGAATGGTTCAATTCGATTGCTTGGCGCGGTGATGAAGCGAAACACCCGGCTCTATCTCAAATATCGCCCAACGATCATGAGAATTAGCCAGGGCGACGGTGCGAACTATCGAAGTGTGACTTCAGCATTTGATGATAGATTCATCGGAATCCGAGTGAACGCTGCAAACCCACAAAGGAATCTGGTTGGAGACCTCACAAATTGGGTGAACGAAATATCAACATCTGCGGTCGACACTGATCCCCTTCGATGGGACAGAACAGTTGTGGCCTATTCTCGAACTTCAGGTGATGGCACTTCGGCAACTCGTCCGTTTGTTCAGACCATGAGGCCTGGTGTTCAGTTGAGTCACCAGATTCGATTGTTGCCCAACGGAACAGCTTCGAACTTTAGAGTCGATAACTGGGGTGGTGGGCCTGCTTCTGAGCACTACGCGCAATTTGATCCTGGAACAGGGCGAGTGTTCTTTATGGCCGGTGTTGAAGATCAGACCGTTACCATCACGTATGATGCCATTGATGAGGTTGGAAACTTCATTGGAAGTCGGCAAGAAGAACTCGTCGTCCGACTCATTCCAGAAATTAACGAACAAGCTGTTCCAATCGAACAAGTAGGTAATGAGTCCTCATTATTTATTGCTCTGGATCCACTCAATAACGCGTTTAATAACGTGAATCCTGTGAATGGACGACGACCTGGCTTGATGTGGTTGTTCTGGGCAAGCTCCCGAACAGGAGCACCAGATATCTACTTTGAGACAATCGCCCCGCGATTTGTACCTAAGAAAGGAACGCAGTAAGCCGAAAATAAGGTTATGGAATGATTGCCCAAGTTGGATTCGTTCAACTTGGGCAATTTTATTGAAACTTTTCGGTGTAAGAATTGCGTCAACATCCATGCATATTGATATTCCGCTCGTTGACACCAAGTTCACGGCGGTGCTATCATTGAGAATAGGCCGGTTTAGTTACGGGAAAGATCGTTCATGGCGAAGAAATTAAATAGTGTCCTTGGTGTGGACATCGGAAGTCAAACCATCAAGGTTGCTGAGGTTAAGTTACAGGGCAATAAACCCACGGTGACAGCCATTGGTATGGCTCAGACACCTGAAGGCTCTGTCGACCACATCGGCATCCACGATCCTGATGGCGTGAGCAACGTTCTCAAGCAACTTTGTGCCGCAACAGGTGCAACGGTTGGTGATGTCGTTGTGTCTATTGCTGGGCAAGGTTCAGTTCTGGTTCGAACTTTAGAGGTGCCGGCGATGAACGATGGCGACCTGAAGCAGCACATGGATTGGGAAATCACTCGAAACATTCCTTTTGCAGAAAGCCAAGTGGTCAGCGATTATAAGGCATTCGCTCCAGAAGCGAATAATGCGCAAAATATGGACGTTGTGATGGCGATTTCTCCTCAAAGCGCCATTGATGGAATCGTCGGGCTCATTAAGAAGTCTGGCAAGAAACCTGCGGCCATTGATGTTGAGCCTCTTGGAATTGCGCGGACATTGACGACCTCTTATCAAGAAGAATTCGCGGGGAAATCCATTTGCGTTGTCGATGTTGGGCACAAAACAACTTCAATCAATGTCTATCGGGATGGCAAGCTGCTTATGCCACGACAAGTGCCAATCGGAGGCGAAATGATGACTCGAGCAATTGCCGATGGCCTTAATGTCACATTTGATGAAGCTGAAAGATTGAAGGAGACAGTTGGGGAAGTTCCAGCATCTGGCGGTGGCGCAAGTTACAACCCATTCGATATGGGCGGGGCTTCTGCAACGCAATCCTTCACCCCATACAATCCATTTGCCGAACCAGAAGAGTCACTCGCGCCTGCGACTGAAGCTGAACCAGAACCAGACGAAGCTCCTGCTGCATCCGTTTCTGCGCCAGAACCAGCTGTTTCAGCAGAATCCAGCAGAGTCTACAATGCGATGTCTCCGATATTAGAAGAGTTTGTTGCCGAGGTCAGACGATCAGTGGATTACTACAGAAGCAAAGGCGGGGATGTCGATGAACTTGTGCTTTGTGGAGGAGGTTCGCGATTGAAAGGGCTTCAGGAATTCCTTCAAACTTCAATTGGTTTGAATTGCAGTACCATGGATCCTCTGAAAGGAGTGACCATGGCTGCGAAAAAGTTAGATAACTATCGAGATGAAGATAAACAGGAGTTTGCAGTTGCGCTCGGCAATGGGTTGCACATCTGCTTTTGAGAATCGTTTATGAAACTTAATCTACTTCCAACGCATGTTTCAAAAGAGAGTCAATCCAAGTACGCCTGGGTTGCCACAATAGGGATGTCGGTTGCCGCTCTGGCTGCAGGAATCTTTGCCGTCGGCTACTCTTCAACCGCTCTGACCAATGCCAAAGCTCGAGTTGCAGATGCTCAGCCTCATTATGATGCGGCCGTTGCAACAGCGAAAAAAGCTGACGATATCATGGCGAGCTCGGTTGTTATTGATCGAAACGTTCGACTTTCGAAAGCGATGATGGATCACAATACTGTTTATCCGAATCTTTATCGAGAGGTTTTGGGATACATTCCGTCGTTCTTTCGAATCAACAGTATTTCGGCCGTCCCTCAAAATGAAAAGACCTGTACGGTCACCATGGTGGGCGTGCTTCAAACTTATCAGCAATATGCAGACATCATGTTAGCTTTGCTCAGGATTCCGGGTGCCTCAAATGTGACTCGCACAGGCTTCACAGATATTAGAAGGACTGTACCGTCGCTGAATGAGAATGACCAAATTGGGTTGCCTGTGAAACCAGGCGAAGCTAATTTGCCATCTGATCCAATGAAAAGGCTGGATGAAATGATCGCACGGGCAGGTAGTGCACCACAAGGTTATCAAAACATTGGCGGATTTGGTACGAACGCTGCTCAAAAGGGCGCGATGCCAGACTGGTCTCAAGTGACAGTCACTGTCACGATGGATCGCAACTTAATGACACCGGTTCCACTTGCGACTTTGAAAGCTCAAGGCGGCGCCGGAGCCGGAACTCCAAGCGCGGGCAATAAGCCAAACAGTGCAGGATTTACGCCAGGTGCCGGGAGCCGATCAGTGGGGTCGCAAGACTAAGAAGTTGGAGCAAAGATGAAATTTACACCACTTACAATTTTGATCATTGGAGTTTCAATCGTCATCATGGTTGCGGGCGTTTGTCTTAGCCAATTTATGCCGAATATGGAAGAAGCGCGGTATCAAAATGAACTCGCAACGAAACTTTATACCGAGGCAAACAAGCAGCAGCAGGCCAACAATAAGGTGAAGAAGTCCATTGAGGATGTCAATGCCATGGCTGCCGATTGGCAAAAAATCGTTGCTGTCAAGACTCCTCCCGCAAGTTTGGCTTCGGGTGGAATCAATCTGGCCGTTAATCGCTGGCAGCTTACAAACGATTCCACGATATTCCGCAACAATATTCAAAGAGCAGTCAATCGTCAGCTTAAACGAGGTGGCGTTACTGTAATTTCCGGGCCATCGATTCCAGCCCCTCCAAGTACTGCAGGCCAAATCGTAGAATATTACAACTATCCTGCGATTCGATTCCCTGTCCTGGCTTTCGACCTGGGAACGATCACTGTTCGGGGAACGCTTTCGCAAATTTTTGAGAATGTTCGGTCTTGGACATATATGCCAAACTACTTGGCCGTTGCAGACGGTTTGCAAATTACGGGCACGACACCTTCAATTCCGGGTTCTCAGCCTGTTATGGTTGGAACTTATAATTTGTCTGTCGTAGCGTATATTCGTGGCGACAAAATTGCAGCCCCTGTTCCAGAGGGAACTTCTGGCTCGGCTGCAGCTGGAAATGTGCCAGGTGGGAATTTACCAGGTGGCCCAGCGGGCAAAGGGCCTGCTGCCGCATCAAAATAAGGAGATCAGGAATACATGAAAACTAGATTACTTAAGCTCAGCGCCATCGGAACGATGACTCTCGTTGCTTTGGCTCTGCAAGGGTGTGATCCTGGGGACACAAGTGGGAGCCTGAGTGCAGCTACCCCAATTAAAGTCGACAATCCCAAATTTGCAGCGGAGGCAGGTATCGCAGCTGAACTTGATATGACCCCATCAAATACGGTTATGGAGATTGCAAAAACCAAGTATTTCGGAGTGAGAGGTGACGCATTTGCGCTTTTGCCTTCTGAAATGCAATTTGACCGGCAGCAGTATTCAGCTCGCTTGGTATCAGATTCGGGAGGATTCTCGAGCTACTACTCAGAACCCGAAGAAGTCGAAGCTGCTGGCCCCGTGATCGAACCATTACCTGCCTGGCGACTCTCTGGAGTAGTGATCGGTGACGGAGTAGCTGCGCTCTTAGAAATGGGCCCCGGTAAAACCATTGATATTCGACCAGGAATGAAAATCCCTGATACAGACTGGACGGTCGTCTCTATAGACACAGAAAGAGCCGTACTGAAGCGAAGCGGAAACAAACTCCCCAAATCTTTCGCCGTGAACCTTCAAGGGCCAATGTCGATTGGTGGCGGATCTGGCGGAGGAACTGGCGGTTCTGGTGGCGGAAACAACGCGCCAACGAAGAAAGGGCCATTGGGAGCGGCCGGCTAATTGACAAAAAATATGATTTATAGTAGCGATGTTGCCTGCAAGGCATCTAATTCTATGAGGAGCAAAATGCGAACAAGCAAAACAATCGGAACGATACTTGGCCTTGCAGTGCTGAGTGGCGTTATTTTTTCCCCTATGCCAACTGTGGCACAAGACAACAGCGCGCGAAACCAAAACATTCAATCACTTGATCTTGATCAAGCCGATGTTCGGGACGCCCTGAAGATGATCTTTAAGGCAGTAAATGCGAACTACACCGTCTCTTCGGAAGTTCAAGGTACAGTCACTGTTCATCTCAAGGATGTTCCATTTGAAACAGCTTTGAGAAACGTGTTGAATCAAGTCAACGCGACTTATCGTGTTGAAGCAGGCACATATGTCATCATCCCTAAACCGGAGACCGTGATTAATCCTGGAACCGGCGATGGAGGCACAACAGCACCGCAAACTTCGAGCAAATCTGTGATCAAGATCAAGATCAAAAATGCTGATCCTGCTATGATCGCTTTGATTTTGGCTGGCTCTGCTGACATTAGCAGCACGCCGGAAACCAGCACTATGACAGGCCTCGGCGGAGGCGGGGGCTTTGGTGGCAGCTCAGGTGGCTTTAGTGGCGGTGGCTTCGGAGGAAGCTCTGGCGGATTCAGCAGTGGTGGCGGATCTGGTGGCTTCGGAGGCGGAGGCTTCGGTGGAAGCTCTGGCGGTTTCGGAGGCGGCGGATTCGGTGGCGGCGGTGGCTTCGGCGGTGGTGGCCGATAAGCGCAGCCAAACAATAAATTTTCAGGAGGATACTGGTTATGCAATGGAATAGACTCACTCGAACAGGTGCCATGTTGGCGGCGTCGGTCTCGTTTGCAACACTTGGATTTGCTCAGGCTGATCCAATGCAACAAAAGGTTGATCTTTTGTTGCGAGACGCAGACTTGCACAGCGCCATTCAGGCCCTAACCCTACAGACTGGACTCCAGTTTGTGATTAAGTCAAGTCAGGTCGAATTTAAGAAAATCGATCTGAAACTCAGTCAGAAAACGGCTGAAGAAGCGATCAAGTACGTTTGCGAAGCTGCTGGAGCTTATGTCGAACGCGATGCAAACGGAGTATTTATCATCCGTTCAGGTAGCGCACCGACCAAGCCAATTGAACAGCCGTCCGAAAACGCTCTGGTTCAGCCTCACGTTATCAGAAGAATCAAGGTCATGAAGGGCGATCCCGAAATGATCAACTCAATGCTAACAAAGGCTGTTGCTTATGATTCAACAAATGGGATGTACGAAATTAATCGTCTTTCTCAGGATCTTACAAAAGCAAGAAATCAGGACGCCAACTTGTTCCAGATCTATAACTCTGGTCAAGTGAGTTCGCCAATGAACTTCCCTAAGCTCAGCAATGTTCAAAACCCTTCTGTTGAATCGGGTAACTCGATTACGCTTCCAAACGAGAATGCAGCCCAGCTCGGTGGTGGTGCTGGTGGTCTTGGAAGTGGCGGAGGTAACCAGGGTGGTAACGCTGGCGGACAAAATGGGCAGGGTCAAGGCTCAGTCACTGGCCTCCAAGCCGGCCAAGGTTTGGTTCCGCAGAATATCGACCGTGTTATTTATGACCCAACCGACAATAGTTTTATTGTCCAGGGCCAAGAGGACGCAATTCGCGAACTTGAGCGTTTGATCGAGCAATTCGACCAGCAACCGAGGCAAGTTGTCATTAAGGTGGAGTTTGTTACAAC
Organism: uncultured Fimbriimonadaceae bacterium; assembly: GCA_964583465.1. Lineage (GTDB taxonomy): Bacteria > Armatimonadota > Fimbriimonadia > Fimbriimonadales > Fimbriimonadaceae > JAEURO01. The sequence continues at coordinate 63,180 of CAZOVP010000002.1, forward strand.
AACTCAACAAGCCGAAAAAGCACTTGGCATCGACTGGCTCTACTCACGAGGCACAATCAATGCAGGCGTGAGAACAGGTGAATTTGCACGATCTGGTGACCCAGTGTTCTTCAACTATGCAACAGGAAACATTAGCTCCCGATTGCGAACCTTGATGAACAATGGTTGGGGCCGAACTGTGAGTGCTCCGTTGCTGAGAACGCTCAATAACCAGCCAGCACTTGTGGCTCAAAGCGTCACTACATATATCTTCGTTCCAGTTGTTAACAACGGCCCTGGTGGCCAGCAAACGTTCTTTAACCCCGTTGCTGTGCCGGTTACAACTTTCTTGGCAGTTCGACCAAGAATCAACAACAACAACACAATCACAATGACTTTGAACCCAACGATTGCAAATATCTCGGGCTTCTCGGTCGGGCCAGATGGACAAAAATTGCCGAACACCACGCAACAATCCATCCAGCTAGCTACGATTGTTAAGAACGGCGAAACAATTGCTCTTGCTGGATTCACGGCTAAGAGTGACAATCATACAGTAAAGAGGATTCCTGTTCTCTCAGACTTACCAATCATCGGACAGCTCTTTAGAAGTCGCGATGAAACGAAAGATTCGAGTGAACTTGTGGTCTTTGTTACTCCACACATCGTGGAAGAAGACGATCTCGGGCTTCAACCATAAATCCATTCAGCAAAAACTAGTATCCTCTCAGACGGCGGTTGGAACCTTCCTACCGCCGTCCTTACCTTTTTTCAATGGCGCTCGTTGTACTAATCGGAATGATGGGAAGTGGCAAGAGTACGGTCGGAATGGCACTTGCCCGGCAACTGAACGTGCCTTTTTTCGATACCGATAAACTGTTAGAGCATCATCTTGGCCGACCAATAAAGCAATGGTTCCAAATCTATGGGGAGCAAGCTTTTCGCGAACATGAGACACTTATGCTCAAAAGCCTTGATGAGCAAGAAGGTGTTTTAGCCACCGGAGGAGGAATCATCCTTCGAGAAGAAAACTGGGAAATTCTAAAAGAAAAAGGCATTATCGTGTTCTTAGATGTTCACCCAGATGTACTCAAGGAAAGGCTAACAAACACAAAGCGAAAACGCCCCCTACTCGAAGTCGAGAACTGGGAACAAAGGTTTGATGAGATCTATTCTCAGCGAAAGGCGATCTACCAAAAGGCTGATTTCATTATCGAAGTCCATTCGGAAGAGCTCGAAGAGGTCGCATTGAAAATCAAGGAGACATTAGTAGGATCATGCTCATAAAGAGTTCGCGTAAGAGTTACTCCATCGATTTTGTCACAGCCACTCAAGTTCAGCTTGAAATTGAGGGTGCCTCTGCTATCGTCACGGATTCAAATTTACAACGGCTCTATCCTGAGCTTTTCACAGACAACACGTTCGTCTTCCCGGCAGGAGAATCAAGCAAATCATTCAAGACCTATCACGAATTAGTCACGTGGCTGGCCAAGCTTGGTGTGAAGAGAAACGGCAAAATTGTTGCCGTTGGCGGGGGTGTAACGGGCGATCTTGCCGGATTCGCCGCTGCAACTTATATGCGGGGAATCGAATTTAGTTTGGTTCCGACGTCATTACTCGCAATGGTTGATTCGAGCATTGGCGGGAAAGTTGGGATCGATATGCCCGAAGGCAAAAACCTGATTGGCGCATTTTGGCCCCCTTCCCGAGTTTTGATTTCAATAGATTTCTTGAAAACGCTACCAGAAAGAGAAATGCTAGCAGGATCAGCAGAAGCCTGGAAGGCCGGAGCAATAGCGGATTCAAATCTCTTTGATGAGCTTTCAAGGGCTGGGGATATTCGAAAATGCAATCTGCCAAGTGTCATTAAGCAAAGTATTCAGATCAAGGCGCAAATTGTCGCTGAAGATGAATTTGAAAGCTCTGGGCTTCGAGCAATTCTCAATTTTGGTCATACCATCGGACATGCTATCGAGTCGTATCAGAACTATTCAGACTGGAGTCATGGAGAAGCTGTTGCAGCAGGCATGGTTTTGGAATCTCAGTTAGGCGAAAAGCTTGGTGTCACGCAGAAGGGAATTGCTCAGGTTCTGAGAGAAGCGCTTCAAGCTCAGGGTTTACCCACAGATCTTCCGCAAAACATCAATATTCAAAAACTTATCGACTTTATGAAGCTCGATAAGAAAGCCACTTCAAACAACATGTCCTTCAGTCTGCTTGAATGTATCGGTCGGTGTAAACTTATCAATAATATCCAGGAATCGGATATAAGGTCGGTGCTGTTGCAACAATGAAGACTGCCCGAATTGGAGTCATGACCGCTTCGCTCATTCTTTGCGGAGTCGGTTATTTCGTGAGTCAAGCAAGCTTCTTTTTTGGGTCGACAGCAAATTATGTTTCCGCGCTAGATCAATCGTCGATTCCCGTGCTTTCCACGCTATTACTGTTGGCGGCTGTAGTTCTCGGTTTCGTACCCAATCCTGACGGTGAAAAATCGTGAACCAAAGCGTGTTTGCCGCACGATATGAGATTCTTCAAAACCTAGAAGGTGGTCCACTTTTCCAGTCGAGCAAGGCGATGGATCTTCAATCTGGGCGAGAAGTCCGCCTCAGAATTCTAGACGAATCTTATGTCCACGAGACTTCATTTGTTCAAGCTCTCTTGTCACATATCCAAGACATACAATCACTAAATCACCCAGGATTGGAGAAAATTCTCGATAGTTTCCAAGACAACGGGGTCGTAGCTATGGTCACGGAATACGTGCCTTCCGTACCTCTAGATGAGCGAGTCAAAAGACTTGCTTCCTTTTCTGTGCAACTTGCGGTCTCTACAGCAGTGAGTTTGGTAGAAGCCGTAGTCGCCCTTCACCAGGCTGGGTTCATCCATGGAGATATCAGTGGCCGAAATGTTCATGTATCGCAATCTGGGTCCGTCAAATTGTCGATGTCGGGATTTTGGAAAACGTACGGTCAGTCGCAAAGAGCCGGGATGGCCATGTTGCGAGGAATGGCTCCCTATTTAGCCCCAGAAGTGACCTCAGGATCCATGCCAGCGATTTCAACCGATATTTATGCGATTGGAGTTTTGATCTTCCAAATGCTCGCCGGTAGGTTCCCGTTTTCCGGTGATACAACTGTATCCATTGCAAATAAGCACGCTACGGCTCCCTGTCCTAGTCTTAAGACGATCAACCCATCGGTTCCGGGTGCTCTTGATGAACTGGTCAAACGGTGCCTCGATAAATCGCCAAATCAAAGATACACCTCAGCCCAGGATCTGCTAACAGATTTGCGAACCATTCAAGATGCTCTTCGCTTTGGGAGGCCAATGACATGGCCACTTAAAAAGACCGATTACGAACCCAACCAGGTTGCACCGATAGTAGAAACTCCTGAAGAGAAACCTAAGCGCAAAAAAGAAATGACAGCAAAGGCTAAAAAAGATAGAAGCGAATCCGATGACGTACCTCGATGGGTGACAGGGGTTTTCTATGTTTGTATTATCGCTATTTTGATGGCTATTGGTGCTTGGGCGGCGTTTAATGTCCGCCAACCCAAACTCATCGACCTTCCCAATCTCGTCTATAAGAGCCAACAAGAAGCAGCAACCGAACTCAAAAAGTTGGGACTCCGTTTGAGTGTCGAAAAGCAAATTGCAAGTGAAAAATATCCGATGGGGGTTGTTCTTGAGCAGGATCCAATTCCGGGTTCAAAAAAGGTAAAGGAAGGTGGAATTGTGCAAGTTGTCATTAGCGCTGGAGGACGTTTTGTGGAGGTTCCTGATTTGAGAGGACGGAGCCTGGATGACTCCAAAGCCCTTCTCGCCAAGCTCAATTTAGAAATCGGCGAACCTATCAATAAAGTCCGAGACAAGGAACTTGCGGCTGGAATGGTGATTTCTCAAATTCCAGAAGCCAGAAAGAAGGTAGAGCGTGGTTCAAGAATTAAGATTGTTGTAAGTAATGGTGACCAACGGGTCAAAGATGAAAGCGAATCTATGACACGTTACACTTACAAACTGAAGCTGAAAATGCCTCCAGGAGCCGATCCTGTGCTCGTTCGTGTCGATATGTCTGATGACCGAGAGACTAGAACCATTTTAGAAGAACAGCACGAACCTTCTGAATCCATTGAAGTTGAAGCTGATGGATATGGCAAAGAGGCCATTTTTAGGGTCTTTTTTGATGGTGAACTGGTGACACAAAAAACTGTCAAAGCTGAAGACGAAGATTCCGGCAGGGGAAATCAACAGTGAAAATCGCACCTTCCATCCTTTCTTGTAATCCAAGCAGATTTGATGAATCCGTGCTGGAGATGGTGGAGGCAGGGGCAGATTGGATTCATTTTGACGTAATGGATGGTCAATTCGTGCCTCCAATTACCTTTGGCGCCGATCTAGTTGCTAGTTTAAGAGAAAAGACGAATATCCCTTTTGAAGCTCATCTCATGACGATGACACCGGAAAGACATTTTGATGCTTTTGTCGAAGCAGGATGCCAGCGAGTGATTTTTCATCAAGAGGTTGCCCCGCATGCGCATCGACTTGCTCAGAGCCTTCGCAACCGTGGAATTGGCGCAGGAATCGCAATAAATCCTGGGACGTCAATTTCGACCGTATTAAGCCTCATTGACGTCTTAGATATGGTGCTGGTCATGACCGTAAATCCCGGCTGGGGCGGACAATCTCTAATCGAATCTTGCGTCGACAAAGTGAGAGAATTGCACCAGAAGTTTCCTCATTTGGAAATTGAAGTCGACGGTGGGATCGACGATCAGACTATTGGGCGGGTGTATGAAGCTGGAGCCCGAACATTTGTGGCCGGCAGTTATCTTGTGAAGTCAAGAACTATTCGTGAGAATATGCAGGAGCTCAGAAACATATGTTCTACAAAATTATGACGACGACATTTCTTGTATCAGGCATCTTGCTCTTGCTTTCATGGCCCTTTGTTGTGGGAGCCAGACCTCCAAAGTTCGCTCCTCGAAAAGAACAGATACAATGGGGGCGGGGTGCGCTCCTCTATTTTGGATTGACAAGCGGTACTTGGCTTTGTGCTGCGACTTCTGCACTGTTGTTAGCGCGTCAGACTCGAATGGAATTCCTGAACCAAAATGCCGAAAACCTGAAATCGCTGGCGGAGTCATCGCTTCGAGATCATGGAAAGCACATCTGAAAGCTTCATGAGAGAAGCGATCAAGCTTTCTCGACGAGGATTTCCGGCTCCTAACCCTCACGTTGGCTGTGTCATTGTCCAAAACCGCGTGATTGTTGGTCGAGGTTGGCATAACGCTGCGGGGATGCCCCACGCCGAAGTTATGGCGCTTGATGAAGCCGGAGCTATGGCCAAGGGTGCCACAGCATTTGTTACATTGGAACCTTGCCATCATCAAGGCCGAACTGGGCCGTGTAGCTTGGCTTTAGTTCAAGCGGGAATAAAGAAAGTTGAATTCTCGGTCCCAGATCCAAACCCAAAAGCAGCAGGAGGTGCCGATTGGTTGCGTTGCCAAGGTGTTGAAGTCGTCATCGGCACGGCCAAAAATCGGGCAATGAGGGCAAATGAACAATTTCTTGTTTCTCATCAACAAGGCAGGCCATTTGTCACTCTGAAGGCCGCTGTAACACTCGATGGCTTCATGGCCAGGGAGGACGGAACTAGCAAGTGGATTACCGGCCCTCGTGCGCGACGAGAGGGCCACCGGCTTCGTGTAGAACGGGGTGCTGTCTTGGTTGGATGGAAAACAGTGACCACAGATGACCCGGCACTTACGGCTCGAATTGCAGGAGTTGTGAATCCACCCCTTCGGGTGGTGCTTGATCCTGAGTCCAACTTAACGGGGGAGGAAGCCGTTTTTGCACAAGCAGGCGAATCGGTGCGGATTCAAGGAATAGAAAACTGTAGTCCTACAAAAGTACTGGCAAATTTATGGGATCGAGGTGTTCGAGGTGTTCTTGTGGAAGGAGGTCCTAGGACCATTTCATATTTTCTTAGGAGCGGGGAATGGGATACTTTGGAAATCTTCAAGGGCCCTAACCATTTTGGTTCAGGACTGAGTTTTCCTTGGGCCGATTTGCAGTCAGACAAATTGATTTGTACGGGCGCAAAACGATGGGGTAATGATGTCCAAATCAGTTATCGAAATCAGGATACGATAATTCGCTTGTAAACTATTTTGTGAGAACCAGGAACTTCTAACAGTTTCTTGTTGTCATATTCTAATGAGAATTCAGGTTTTTATCCTCCCCCGAACCAAGCCCCGTCTCTCTTGCCCTCGAGAGCGGGGCCTCTCTTTTATTTGAGACCTAGAAACCATTTATGAACTTCAATTGAATCGGTCAGCTCAGGGTGAAATGATGTCGCCACAATGCTTCCTTGCTTCACGGCAACAATTTGGTTGTGGAATCGAGAAAGAACTTCGACATCGTCACCAAACTTTGTGACTATAGGTGCTCGAATGAAAACGCCGAGAACTGGCTCGGGGAGCACATTGATACTCACCTGAGCTTCGAAGCTATGAACCTGGGCACCAAAGGCATTTCTTCGCACAGATATATCCAAGAGATTCAAGGTGTATTGGTCGTAATTTTCCACCTCCTTAGCCATCAGAATCATCCCCATACAAGTGCCCCATATGGGCATTCCATTTTGAACCCTTTCCCGAATTTTCTCTCCCAACCCCAATTTAAAGAGTAATTTTCCAACAGTCGTAGATTCGCCCCCCGGAATTATGAGTCGATCAACAAGTTCTAGTTCAGATTCGCTTCGAACCTCAATCGCTTTTCCCATTTGAACTCGTCGGATCGATTCGATATGTTTCTCGAAGTCTCCTTGGATGGCCAGAACTCCGGTAATTGATGGCATGTTGTGAGTTTACAGGCCACTGGGACGCCGTGGTGCCAGAGTAGACTCAAAGGATCATGGTGGATATCATCTGTGTGCCTTTTGACCTGTGCGGTCCACATCAGGGGAGTCGGATGGGTTCGTTAGCCATGCGATTAGAAGGACTGGAAGAGCAGCTCAGAAATCTCCGACAAGAATCAAATGTGATAGAAGCTTCAAAGTTGTCTGCCGAGTTGCCAGGAGATCGTCAAACTTGCGATTCAAAAGCTATTGAAGTTTTTATGGCGACCAAAGTGGCCGTTACGGAAAGTCTCAAATCTGGGTCTGTTCCACTTGTCATTGGTGGCGATCATAGCATCGCCATTGGATCGATTTCGGGCGCTCTCCAAGAATATGGAGATGATTTGGGTGTCTTGTGGATCGATGCACATATGGATCTCAACACGCCGATCACTAGCCCGACAGGAAACTTACATGGAATGCCGCTGGCTGTGCTGACACACTTAGAATATGGCCTTGACTTACAAAACAAGCCGGAATGGTTCGACACTTGTGTGCAATCTTGGGCCAAATTGCGAAACATTGTTCCTGAAAGGCCCTTGCGTAAAGACCGAATTGCATGGTTCGGCTTAAGAAGCGTGGATTCTGGCGAAGTTAGAAATTTTCAGCAGCTCAATGGGAGTCTCGCTCTCACCATGCAGGACATAGATCAAAATGGGATCAACGACAGCCTTTCAAAAGTCAAAAGGTGGGTCGTTGATTCCGGTTGCAAATACTTATGGATCAGTTTTGATGTCGATGTTCTTGATCCCGTATTTGCTCCTGGAACCGGAACAGCTGTTCGAGGTGGCCTAACTTATCGTGAAGGCCATTTGATCGCCGAAACATTGCACGATTGGCTGTTTCGAGAAGGGATTGATTGCCAATTGGCTGGTCTCGATCTTGTTGAAGTCAATCCTCTCTGCGACCAGGGAAATACGACTGCCAGAGTTGCAAACGAGTGGCTCTGTTCACTTTTTGGGCGCAGGATCTTGGGGGTCGATGGCCGATGAGTTCTATTATTGAAAACATTAGGGCTGTGTATCAGCAAGAAGCCAATGCCATATTAGATGCCAGCACATCGATTGATTCATCGTTTGAGACTGCGGTCAATTGGGTTCTTCAATGCAAGGGTCGAGTGATTTGTTGTGGGCTAGGAAAGTCTGGTCATATCGCCAAAAAGGCGGCTGCGACATTTTCCTCCACTGGCACCACATCGTTTTTTCTCCATGCTGCTGAGGCCCTCCATGGAGATCTGGGGATGGTGACTCCCCATGACCTCGTTATTTTTTACACTTACAGCGGTGAAAGTGATGAAATTGGACGGGTGTTGCCAGCTGTCAAGTCAATTGGAGCTCAAACAGCCGTCATTTGCGGGCGTCCCGATTCAACTGCAGGGCGAGGGGTTGATCTTTTTTTGAATGTGGCAGTCGAAAGCGAGGCTTGCCCTAATAACCTTGCACCGACCACATCCACCACCTTGATGCTAGTTCTTTCTGATGCGTTGGCCGTTGCCGCAATGAAGGCTCGCAAATTCACTGATATCGATTTTGCTCGTTATCATCCTGCAGGAACCTTAGGTCGAAGATTGACATTGAAAGTACGCGATCTCATGAGAATGGGCGACGATTTGCCTATCTCGGCTCCCACTGATTCTGTGTTGCAGGTTATGGAAATGATTACGAAAACTGGGGCAGGATGTACATGTGTGCTTGACAAGGGAAATCTCGTTGGTTTGATTACCGAAGGCGACCTGCGAAGGTGGATTGTAACTTCTAAGGGTTTAGAAGGCCATGCGAGCGACCTTATGACGACGAACCCATCGACGCTAACCCCTGATTTGTTGGCATTCGAGGCTCTAGAGGCCTTTGAAAATCACCCCAAACCCATTGGGGAAATGCCAGTACTTGATGCTGACAAGCTTGTGGGTTTAATCATGCTTAAGGATTTGAGCCGGTCAGGGATAATTTGACGAAAAACAAACCCCTGGCCGGCGAGGTCAGGGGATTCAAATCAATAATTCTGCCCAGGATCTTACTGATGTTCGTAAACAGCGATTCGGCGTCGATCTTTAGGCCCTTCAAACTTGACCTGGCCCGCTCGCAAAGCAAAAAGCGTGTGATCGTTTCCAATGCCGACTCCAGGGCCGGGGAAGAACTGCGTTCCTCTTTGTCTCACGAGGATATGGCCAGCCTTCACCACTTCGCCACCATACTTCTTCACACCTAGTCTTTGTGCGTTGCTATCTCGACCGTTTTTGGTTGAACCTTGTCCCTTTTTATGTGCCATTATTTGCCTCCAATGACCTCAACAACCTTGAGGTGTGTTTGATGCTGGCGATGACCCCATCGCTTTCGAACGTTTTTCTTTGGCTTGTAATTGAAAGCGTTGATTTTCTTTGCTTTGCCTTGTCGAACGATTTCAGCTTTGACCTTAGCTCCCTTCACATAAGGGCTTCCTACGGTCACATTAGAACCGTCGACGACCATCAAAACATCTTCCAAAGTCACGGTTGTCCCGGGTTCGCCATCAATTTTTTCAACAATGATGGTCTCATTTTTTGTGGCTTGATACTGCTTGCCACCTGTCTTCACAATTGCATACATAGGTAAAACCGTCCTGGTGCATCAAAATTCATCCCACAATTGGGGAGAAGCGAACTCAAATTATGGCACTACCGGCCGTTCTTTGTCCAGGGACCAAACGAAAGATGGCATGATTTCAGGACTTCTTTCTCGGGTCGGGCCATGGAAGCGCAGAAAAGGGCTTAGGTTCCCATTTCGGGCGAGGCATTTTTCCTGCAAGCGTTTCTGCGGTGAGATAAATCCACCGGCTTATTGAAACAAGCTTTTCGTAGTTGATTTTTTCTAGAGTATCCGAAGCTTTGTGGTAGTCCTCGTGATCACCAGTAAAGACTTTAACAGTGGGAATCTCTTTCCATGCAAAAGAGCCACTGTCACTCCTCATGATTCGATCTTCAACATCTGGCTTCAATTCGAGAGACGTGTATCGATTCATTTCAAAAAGAATTTTAAGAAATTCCGGAGAATTGAACGCCACTCCGCTTGGATACACCGACTTCGTATTCATTTCGGCAGTTTCTTTGAGCCTTTTGTCGTTCTCATTGCGGCCAAGCATATCCATGTTGATATAGGCTGAAATATCTTTGAGATTCCAAGTCGGACGTTGAACATAGGCGTAAGAACCTAAGAGTCCCAACTCTTCGCAGCTCCAAAAGCAAAAGATCACTGTGCGCTTCGGTCGAATGGGGTTCTTGTTAATTGCTTCTGCAATCAACAAATTTGCAGTGCAGCCAGATCCGTTGTCGTCGGCTCCAAAGTGTATTCCGCTTTGCTGTGGCCCCAGATGGTCGAGGTGTGAACCTAGCATGATCGCTTCTGATTTCAGTAGCGGGTCAGATCCAGGGATCATCCCAATCACGTTTTCCATCGGAAACTCAGTGGAGTTCACACGGGTTGTCACTTGGAATCTTTTGTCGACAAGGTCAACTGTTGTTTCATTGCTGGCCAAAAATCGTACAGCACCTGTGTGCTTTGCCATGGATGCAATTGTTGAATCGCTGAGGCTGAGGCTCCCAATGGGCGAGCGCCTTGGATCGGGGAAGTCTTTGATTGATCTTGACTTTACTGGAGTGACCTTGTCACCTTCTTTGCGAGAATTTGGCTGAATCAAAGTTATCTTTTGCTTGGAAGCTACTGCGCGAAGAGCGCTCATAGCCTCCTTGTACTCTGAAGTTTCTCGATCAAGTATCACGAGTCGCCCATTCAGGGCATCAAGTGAAAGTTTGCTCAAGTCTTGGTCTTTTGCAACATGGACAAAGGCCAAAGGAGGAAGTACCCAAGTTCCTTCAATCATGGTTGTGCAGGAAAAATCGATTCCAAAAGGAATAGAAACCGAGTTATCTTTGGATTGCAGAAATGTGTCTGTGGGAATTGGAGTGGTGTCCCACATTATGAATCTGTGAAAATAGGTTCCGTCATCGCCAGCAGGCAAAATTCCGTGAGATGCAAGTTCACCGCTCAACCAACCCGCTGCGAGCCCATAATCTCCATTAAGCGGACTCCTGCCACGAAAACCTGGCCCTGCTAGAATCCCTAGAAGTTCTTTTGCACGACCAACCGTGATCATTTCAAAACCAGAATGGAAATCTCGAGGAGGTGCAAGTGCCCCTGCGTATTGGGCTAGGGCCGAACCGGAAAGGAAAGCCACTAAGAATGCAAATTGGAGGCGGAATATCATAGTTGGTTTCTCTTCGAAGAGTGCAACTGGCTCCAGAGGCTATGTTGAAATAAGATTCCCCTAAGATATTGACTTCTTAGGGGGATCTGTTATTGAATCAGAACTAAAGTCTTAACCACCCATTTTTGACATGTCAATTTCTTTGCCGTCCATGGTCGTTTTTGTTTTTGTCCATTCCATGCAGCTCAAATACCAAATCTTGTTCTTTTTGACATAAGTGTCTTTGGTCACTCCGCTATAGGACATTTTGTGGCTTTTCCCATCTTCGCCCTTCATGGTCCACATCATGATGTGTGATGTTTGGCCTTCTCCAGATGCGCCCTTCGTTTTCAACGAAAGTATTTTGGAACTCACTTTTGTCATTTTGTCGACGGTCGCGAACGATTGGGACATCATTTCTACCATTTGATCGAATCCCATTGATCGGCCACTTTCAATATGTTTGAAGTCAGAAGTGACATTCGGTTTGACAGCTTTCACAAACATTTTCATGTCTTTCTTCATAAACGCTTTCGCAACTTGATTGTTGATAGAAATCACTTTAGAGCGAAGGCTAGTCTCTGCAAATGTTGTTGTAGAGGCCAACACGGCCACCACGAGAAGAACGTTCTTCATGATGCCATTATACGCTGAATTAACCGACAGAATGCTCGAGTGAGACGGCCAGAAGTTTTTGTGCCTCAACTGCAAATTCCATTGGAAGCTCTCTAAAAACGTCTTTACAAAACCCACTCACAATCATATTTACGGCGTCTTCTTCGCTAATCCCTCTTTGGGCCAAATAAAAGAGCTGATCTTCTCCAATTTTAGAAGTTGTGGCTTCATGCTCCATTTTTGCGGTGTTATTTTTGACCTCGATATAAGGAAATGTATGTGCACCGCATCGGTCACCCATCAGCATGGAATCGCAAACCGAATAGTTCCTCGCGCCGTCCGCACCCGGGTTAATCTTTACTAACCCTCGATAAGTGTTCTGCCCGTTCCCAGCAGAAATTCCCTTGCTCACGATGGTAGAACGTGTGTTTTTGCCAATATGAATCATTTTGGTTCCAGTATCGGCCTGTTGTTTGTTTGCAGTTAGCGCGACGCTGTAAAATTCGCCAATTGAATTGTCGCCCTTGAGAATGACACTTGGGTATTTCCAAGTGACAGATGATCCTGTTTCAACCTGTGTCCAAGTAATTTTCGCACCGCTTTCACGGCAAATCCCGCGTTTGGTAACAAAGTTATAGATACCACCCTTGCCAGTTTTTGGGTCACCTGGATACCAATTCTGAACCGTCGAATATTTTATCGTTGCGTCTTTGTGAGCCACGAGTTCCACAACGGCGGCGTGAAGTTGATTTTCGTCTCGTTTAGGGGCGGTACAACCTTCCAAATAAGACACGGTAGCACCTTCTGCGCAGATAATCAAAGTCCTTTCGAATTGCCCCGTATTTTCGGCATTGATTCTGAAATAGGTGCTAAGTTCCATAGGGCATCGAACTCCATGGGGGACATAGACGAAACTTCCGTCTGAAAAAACGGCGCTGTTAAGGGTCGCGTAATAATTATCGCTATACGGGACAACCGATCCGAGATATTCTTTCACAAGTTCAGGATGCTCTTGAACAGCTTCGCTGATAGAACAGAAAATGACCCCAGCTTTCTTGAGGGTTTCTTTGAAGGTTGTGACAACGGAAACTGAGTCAAACACGGCATCAATGGCGACACCTCCGCTTGGTTGGACAGGCTCACCTTTCGCATGAGCCTCTGCAGCCCCTCTGACATTGAGAAGGATTTCTTGTTCTCGAAGTGGGATTCCTAGCTTTTCAAATGTGCGCAAGAGCTCTGGATCGGCATCTTCCAATGAATCTAGCGATGGTTTCTTCTTAGGTGCCGAATAATAAGAAATTGCCTGCAGATCTGGTTGAGTGTATTGAACGTTGGGCCAATTTGGGCGGGAAAGAGTTTGAAGATGGCGAAAGGCCTTAAGCCGCCATTCAAGGAGCCACTCAGGCTCGTTCTTCTTTTGGCTGATGAATCGAACTGTATCTTCTGTAAGCCCTGGTTCCAGGGTTTCAGCTTCGACATCGCTGACAAACCCCCATTCGTACTCTTTTTCGGCGTATTGCTCTAAGAGTTCGTCATCGCTGAATTGGGGATTTAAGTCATTTGATTGCATCAATTTCAACCTGTGGACGGGCCAGTCTTGCTTAAAATATACTACTTCGTACACTTTGTTTCTTGGGACGACTCATCGGCGTAAAAAGCGGGCCCCAACCAATTGGTGGGGCCCACGTGTTGGGTTTGCAAGAGACTCGAACTTATTGAACAGTCAGGGTCACTAGGTCGAACGATGTGCAAGGAACAGCGACAGGCGAAAGCCCGGTTTGCTGGATTTCAATTCGAGCTCTAGCAGTTCCATCTGTGTGAATTCGGCTTGGCAGCGTTGTCGTTCCAGTAAAGTTTTGTCCAACGTTTCCATTGAGCAAGATCGGCGTATCTGCAATGACTTGGTTTGCAGCACCATAGGCGTATCCGCCACCTGTTCGATCTGCAACAAAGCCTCGAATTGCAAAGCTACCGCCGTTGTTCATGTTTGCGTTGATATCGAGTTTAACAGAACTTGGGTTGAGATTCGGCGATAAGAAGTCGACATCCATTCGAATTTTAGGTGAGGTCAATGTTGGAACCAATGCCTTACAGAGTTTGAGCTTGGAATTGTCGATCGAGCTTAGGTCGGCCAAAGTTCCCGCGGAAGTTGAACCCAAAAGTACGTTGTAAGCAGTTGGAGTGAGTGTTATTGAAAGTGGTGGAATAACAACACATTGATCGCCGGGAACAGCTGAAAAATCAACAAGTCGAGGCTCTGCAAGATTGCCACCACCACCGATTCCAGGGAGAACCTGGTTGGACATGTAATCGTGCCCGCCACCATTGATCATCACGCTGATCTTGATTGGTCCGGTTGGACTTCCGATTTCTGACAAAGGAATAGCAATCTCGGCTCCTGTCATAACTCCGGCTCCGTTTCCTGCATCAACTCCGTTGCCTCCTGGCACGCCAGCGACATTCGAGTTGTTGAATGTGGCCTCGACTCCGTTTGGATTATTCCCATTTGAAAGTGAACCGAGTCCAGCAGTGGTAGTACCGAGATAATATCCAACTCCGCCCGCAACGGTTGATTTCACCTCTGAAAAGTTTGCATAAATAGCAAATGGCGATCCTCCACAGGTCATGCTGTACCAATGTGTTGGGTTGAAAACTGTATCGAATTTCATTCCATTACCCGAACCATCATCGGACATTCGGTTGAGAGCTCCGAAGTCTACGTCTGGGTAGCTTCCAAGCAATCGGTTATCGCCTCCTGTTCCTGTGTCGAGGAAGATTTCGAGCTTGTTGAAGTTTGACTCAACGTTTCCACCGACAAAGATAAAAAGTGTTGTGGCAGTTCTCACGTAATAGAGATTGTCTAGCTCAGAACCGTTTGCGTAATCAATCGTGCCAAGGTTTGAATCGCCAAAACCTGTTTCTGTGTTTTGGACAGATAGGGGAATATAGCCAGCATCCTTTGTGCCATCGATCTCGGGCAAGCCAAATGCCATCACAGAAGAGAGACCTAAAGCAAGGCCAAGTGGTAATCGGGTCTTTATCATTTTTAACTCCACAGTGAGATTTCCGATTCCATTCAAAAACTGGTCAATTGGAACCAAGAATACGAATTCTCAAATAATAAGATACATCATTTTTTTTCAAATTTGAGTCCTCGGCGAATAATTTTTCCTAGCATTAGTACTTGATCTATTGTGATGTCAAAAAAAGAGCCCCGAGGAAATTCCTCGGGGCTCTGGCTTTCTTGAACTGTCCGATTAGTTACCGGTCAGGCTCCAGAATGCCTGGTCAAACGAAGTGCATGGAACTGGAACTGGCGAGAGTCCAGTCTTTCGCACGCTGATTCTGGCTCGAACCACACCACCGCTCACATAGTTGTTGAAGCCCGACGGAACTGTAACAGTTAAAGTCGAGATTGCAAGTCCAATGCTCGCAGCGTTAGACACATCATAGGTTGCAGTTGAGAAGTTATACGCTTCGACGGTCTCTGTGAAGACGCCTGCGTTGTTCATCTTAGCAACCGAGCTAAATGCATAAGCTGTGAGATTCGTGAGAGTCGTTGTTCCGTCAACCGAGAACCGAGCAAACGGCGATGTCAAGGTTGGCACCAAGGCCTGGCAGATCGTCAAATAAACGCCATCAGTGGAAGCAAGGCTGGAGACTGAACCTCCAGTGATCGCACCAAGATTTAACACCATAGAAGAAGGAGCAATCGTCTGATTGATCGAGCCTTGAATGGTGACAGCATTTGTCAAGCTGACATTCTGTCCGTCTGGGTTGGTGATCGTCAAATTGCGTCCACCGTTTGGAGCTGCCGGAGAAACTGTGACGTTGAGTGTCATTGATTGAACAGCTGCGTGGCTGAATGTAATCGAGTTCACGGTTACGTCACCACCGCTAAAGGCTGCAGCCAATCGGTTTGGATAGGTTGCATCGGTGTCAAAGTATTCAGAACCAGATGTTGGTGTTCCGGTGACAGTCAAGTTGTAGTTGTTTCCAGGAACGAGAACGTTCGGAGCAACAGAAGCGATTGGCGATGGCCCAGGAGCCTTGAGTTGAGTCACTCGTACTTGCCAGCTGGTTCCAGCGCTTTGGTGGTTGATGATCCAGCAAGTCTGATCGTCAGCTGGGTCGACGTTGCACATGGAGTAATCGCCCCATCGGGTTGCGAAAACGTTATAGGCTTGCGTTGCCGTATATGCAACGGTTGTGGCCTGTGTGGTACCAGAAGCGTCACCTGCCAATCGGCCGGATGCGCCGGTTCGGATGAACGAACCTGCTTTTGACATTGAGAAGCCCATTGCCATGTGGCCTTGGCCCGTCATGGCGCAAGTTGGGAACGAATAGTGATCTGCCGTGCCACTTTCAAAGCTTGTTCCAGATTGGAGCAAGGTTGGGGCCGCAGGAGCCACGTCGAGCTGATACCATCGAGCAATGTTTCGATCCCCAGTGCTCGTGCCAGTTCCGGTATTGTTACCTCGAATGTGATGAGCCATCCAGAGAGACCGGGTTCCAGTCTTTCTGTTCAAGTGAATTGTTGCTTGATATACTCTATCGTCGATTTGATCCAAATTGATGCCGTTTGAAGGCACAGGAGTAATCGGGTTTGCAGTTGCCGGCACCGTAATCAAGAGGTTTGGACCTAGAGTTGGAGCTACCGTGTTTGCACCCGTGACTTTTCGAACAACGAGTCGACCAAAAGCGATGTTAGAACCGCCAACGATATAACCATTTGCGGGTGCAGGGTCGTCGTTATCAACGCCTCTTGGGGAGTATGGTCCTTCAGCTGTAGCACCATTCATCGTGAAGCGTGTTGAAACGATTGGCCCGACGCCGAGAATTGAGCTCTTTTGAACAACAATTGCGGCATTTCCACCATAGCTGCTTGGAACAAAAATATTGTAACCAATGTAAGCGCCATTTGCGTCCACTCCAAGCGAGCAGTAATCGTCAAATGTATTCGCTGGAGCTGTTGTGAAGAAGTATCGCCAAACTGTGGCGCCAGTGATCGTAGCAGTGTCAGAGACAGCAATTAATGTTCGGTTTGGAGTCGAAACGTTAATCGCAATAACGAACCATCGGTTTGTTGTGCGGTCAAATGTTGCTCTCGGGTCTGAAGTTCCGCTTCCGTTTCTTACTGTAGAAAAGAAGTTGTCGAGAGTTGTATTCAATGCACCGACGACGCCAGTCTTGCTGAAAACTGTGACATTGTGGTTTGTTGTGACAAGAACTTGGGTTGGGCCAACGGCACCAAAAGCGTCCGAAGGAGTCAAGTTCCCATAAATATCACCTTGCCAGTTCACACCTGGAGTTTGTGGATTGTAACGTCCGCCACCTCGAAGTGTGGAACCGTTGCCATTCCCAAGATTTTTGGCTGGTGGCCATTGTGAGACAGCTGGCGAATTCGGATCCAAAGGAAGATGATCTCGATCGATTTCGATTTCATTGGATTTGATAAGATGTTTCAAGAAGGCATCCGCACTGATGGGCTCGGGATTCTTCATGATATCGGCAACTGTCCGCTCTTTGGCCATCTCACCAATGGTAGTGATTCCATGGGTTTGCTGATCTTGAGCGAAAGCCGAACTTGTACTGAGCATGGTTAAAGCCAAACCATAGATCAGCGTTTTCGAGTTTCTCGCGTTGAGTTTCATGGCAATATTCGCAATAGTGGTTTAAAGCAATTCTTGGGCCAATGCCACAGTTGCCTGTAAGCCACTAAATAAATGTGTTAATTGAGTTGCACCGCTCGGATCATCACGACCAAAAATTAGGGCAATTTTGACCCGAAGAATGTAGCCATTAACATACCACTGAACCTAAAATTCGCATGCTAACATTAGAAGAATCTAATTTTAGGGATCAATTTCAAGCAAACTTGCCTGGGCATTTTTCCTCGCATTCTTGCTGGGCCCGGGCAAGTTGGGCCTTTGTGGCGACGACGCATTCTCAGGAAAAGTTTGCTAAATCGATCAGAGGTGCCTAAAGATGGCCCGTGATTGGGTTAAACTTGGCGACGCATGTCCGGGACTGGCACGAATATGGTGAATTTGACGATCAATGGAGTCGATCTTCAGGTTCCACATGGCGAACTCATTGTCGAGGCAGTCAAACGGATTGGGCTCGAAATCCCAGTTTTTTGTTATCACCCAAGGATGGATCCTGTGGGAATGTGCCGGATGTGTTTGGTTGAAGTTGGGTTCAAACAACCCGATGGCAGCATTAGAATGATGCCCAAGCCTCAGGCAGGTTGCACTTTGCCCGCAAGCGAAGGGATGGTGATTGTCACCGATTCTGAAAGCGTCCATCGCGACCGAAAGGGAGTTCTTGAATTTCTCCTTGCAAATCACCCTCTGGACTGCCCCATTTGTGATCGCGGTGGTGAATGCCCATTGCAAAACAACACGCTCGCATATGGACCGTCGACATCAAGATTTATTGAGCTCAAAAGACACCTGCCCAAAGCCTATCCTCTCAGCAAGTACGTGACTCTCGATCTAGAAAGATGTATCCAATGTGGACGGTGCGTTCGTTTTACAGAAGAAATTAGCGGTGAAGCGGAATTGGCATTCCGGTTTCGAGGAGCAAATATGCAGCCCTCAACCTTCCAGCTCTTGGATTTCGAATCGAAATTCAGCGGAAACGTCATCGAAATATGTCCTGTTGGAGCCCTCACTTCAAGCCAATATCGCTTTAAGTCGAGACCTTGGGATTTGGAAACAACAGCTTCGATTTGCACCGGATGTTCACAAGGCTGCAATGTTTGGTTCGATCATCGAGCAGGGAAATTTGTCCGAATCAATGGTCGCACAAATGAGGAAATCAACGAAGAGTGGACTTGTGATAAAGGAAAATTTGGGCACAACTATTACAACCAATCCAATAGAATTTCAAAGCCCATGATCCGTCAAGGAGAAAACTTTGTAGAGACCACTTGGGCCGATGCTTACGACGTGATTGCCACCGAATTTCAAAAATCTGGTTCAAAAGTTGCCGGTTTTTGTGGCCATCGCATGACGAATGAAGGCATGTTTTTGATGAAAAAGCTCTTTGCAGATCATTTCGGCTCGAACGATTTGGATCACAGGCCTAAGGGTCGAAGGGGCCTTTCCAGCTCTGAGGCGACTTTTGTAGACTTTGAATCAGCAGAACAAGTCGTTGTTTTCGGTTGCAACTTAGCAAATGAGCTGCCGATGGCTTATTTGAGACTCCGAAAATGCGCCACGAAAAAAGGTGTGACCGTTCACAACTTTTCCTTCGAAGCAAACGAGACAGATGGGTTTGCAACCTCTTCGACCCGATTAAATCCCGGATCCTTGTTAAGCGATGCTGAAAAGGTCGCAGCGACACTAAAGCCGGGGCAAGTTGTTTTGACAAGTGTAAGTATTTTTGAGTCAGACGAAGGAGAAAAGGCTCATGATTTGCTCAAAAGCGCTTGCCAAAAGTCAGGAGCTAAATTCAATTGTTGGGCCATGGGCTCCAATGAGCGGGGCGCAGAAATCATGAAACTCAATTCTGAAATGAATGAGAACTTGTTCCAAGGTAAATCCGCGCTTTGGATTGTGGAATCGGAACTTGAGTCAGTGCCTGGTGGCGCGAAAGCACTGGAGAGTTCAGATTTTCTCGTTTACCAAGGGTCAAATTTCAACGAAACCGCGACATATGCTAGTGTGATTCTTCCTATGGCTGCCCCAGCTGAACAAGATGGAACTTGGACCAATTGCGAGGGTCGAGTGCAGGTGATCAAGCAGGCTATCGCCGCACACGGCGAATCCAAGCCAGCATGGCGAATATTTAGCGAAATCTTGCTTCGCTTGAGCCCAGAAACACCATTCTTTAATTCCCAAGAAGTGTATGCAGCGATGATGGACAAATCGCCAGAATTTGCAGCAATTGCAAAACAAATTTCTGGAGACTGTGGCCTTTCTGAGACGGCGGATCAAGACAAAGTGGCAAGTGGAGAGCCAGCGACTACCGAAGGGTAAATTCAGGAGCCAAGAGTGAATATCGGTCAATGGATTGAATCGTTAGGGCAAGGACGGCCAATGGGACTTCCCATGGATGGGCAGGTATTGCTGGCAATTATTCGAGTCGTTTTGCTCGTGTTGCCCATTCTCATGCTTGTCCCAGGGCTTATCTGGTGGGAGCGCCGGTTGCTCAGCTGGATGCAAGATCGGATTGGGCCAAACCGGACGGGGACGATTACAATTCCTGGTCAAGTCCCTATTTTAGGTGGAAAAAAAATCCGAACTTTTGGGCTTTTGCAGCCCATCGCCGATGGAGTCAAGCTCTTCCTTAAAGAAGACATTACTCCCAAGAGCATCGATCGAAAAATTTACTTCTTAGCACCTGCAATTGCACTTTTTCCTGCATTCGCAATAGGCGGAACCCTGCCTTGGGGTTCTTGGAGAATGCCGTTCGATGATTTTGGCAGTGGTGTTTATCATTGGCTTACACCAGTCGCTAATATGGATATCGGCCTGCTCTATATGTTGGCAATCTCTAGTCTCGGAGTTTATGGAGTTGTATTAGCGGGCTACTCGAGTAACAATAAGTACTCTCTCTTGGGTGGATTAAGGGCGTCGGCGCAGCTCATCAGCTATGAACTGGCCATGGGCATGTCACTGGCGAGCATAGTAATGGCTTCTGGTTCAATGAAAATGCCAGATATCGTCCAACAACAAGAGGGCCCGTGGCTCGGATTTTTCAACAGTATTCAAAACTGGTTTGTCTTCACACCTTTTGGATTTGTGAGTGCGGTCGTCTTTCTCGTTTGCATGGTCGCTGAAACCAATCGAGTCCCGTTTGACCTTCCAGAAGCCGAAAACGAACTCATTGCAGGATATCACACTGAATATTCAAGCATGAAGTTTGCCGTGTTCTTTATGGGCGAATATGCGGCAATGTTTATGTTTAGCGGAATTTTTGCGACGGTTTTTCTTGGCGGAGCTCACATGTTGCCGATCAATTGGGAGGCAATTTCGAAGTCTTGGGAGCCTGCGGCCAGCATTGCGTGGATTGATTATTGGCTTGGGCCGTTAACTTTCTTGCTGAAGTGCGCCGTAGGGATCACTTTCTATATTTGGCTTAGAGCGACCCTTCCAAGGTTGCGATACGATCAGCTTATGGATCTAGGGTGGAAGACCTTGCTTCCAATATCACTTGCAAATCTGATAGTGGTTGGACTCTGGACTGTTGCGACCAAGGTTTGGGGCCCGGTCGGCGGGTGGGGAGCTTGGGCCGGTGCTGCGACTCTCATATTTGTCTTGTATTTGAACTTAGCAGCAGCAGGTAAGAAGAATCAACTGATCAAAGGAAGTCGAAAAGTTACGCTTCAAGATCCTAACCAGAGACGAGGAATCGCAATGGTCGATCCCAACAAGGCGGGTGGCCAATGAGTTCCGCCCAGGTTCTGTTTCTCGTGTTGGCTTCCATCGCACTTTTGGCGACTGTAGGAGTTGTGGCATTTGGAAACAATCCTGTGCGTTCAGCCTTGTTTTTGGTTGTCAATTTCTTTATTTTGGGATTCCTTTATTTCAGCTTGGGCTCGCAGCTGCTAGGAATCACCCAAATCATGGTTTATGCGGGAGCAATCATGGTTTTGTTCCTGTTTGTGATTATGGTTTTGCAACTTCACCGTCGCGACGATTCCAAAATTCAGTCGGATTCAAAGCGGCCACTGGCTTGGCTGTTTGGCTTTGCACTTGGTGGCGCAGTCATTTACGAAATTCTGCTGCCTCTTTCCATGACAAGCGAATCTCCGATTTCGGATGAAGTTGGGAAGCCAGGTTCCATAGGATATGCGTTATTTTCGACATATTCTTGGCCCTTTGAAATTACAAGTGTGTTGTTGCTTATTGGGATCGTAGGCTCAATCCTATTGGCCAAGAGGAGGATATAAGTGGTTCACGATGTTCCGCTAAGTTGGTTTTTGATTCTATCTATGTTGATGTTCACCATTGGTGGAATTGGAGTCGTTGTCCGTCGAAACCCAGTGGTCGTTTTCATGTGCATTGAGCTTATGCTCAACGCGGTTAATCTCTCTTTTCTTGCCTTTGCAAAATATGGGATTGCACCAAACCAGACCATAGAATCAGCACAACAAACTGCAATGTCGGGGCAAATCGCAGTGATCTTTGTCATGGCAGTTGCTGCAGCTGAAGTTGCCGTGGGATTAGGAATCATCATGGCTATTTTTAGGATCAAGAATGACGCCGATGTCGACGATATGAGCACGTTGAAAGGATGATGGACGATCTAAGGATGATGGCGAGTTTTCACGGAGTTAGAGTGGCATGCAAGAACTTAATTTGATTTGGTGGGCTTTGTTCTTCCCTGTGGCTGGTTTCTTGTTTCAAGCCTTTGCTGGCAAGAGCCTGATCGAAGGATTAACCCCAAAAATCGGAATCGAAAAGGCGCGCCTTACCTGTGGCGTATTTGCTGTCCTGCCCATAGCAATGTCATTTTTGGTGGGGCTGAGCACCACAATCCTTCTCGCGAAGATGCCCCCGGAAAGCCGAGCTCATGTCAGCCCGCTTTTTGATTGGATAAGCCTTCAGAGCATTCAAATTCCGTTCGAGTTTCGGGTTGACACTCTGTCGATGTCCATGGTTTTGATTATCACGGGGATCGGATCTCTCATTCACATATATGCCGTGGGATATATGTCTGAAGAAAAGGATTTCTCGCGGTTTTTCACATATTTGAATCTGTTTATCGCCGCTATGCTGATCCTTGTGCTCGGCAACAACCTTGTGATGACCTTTATGGGTTGGGAGGGCGTTGGGCTCTGTTCTTACTTGCTCATCGGTTTCTGGTTCAAAGACACCCAAAACTCAAAAGCCGCCAACAAAGCATTTATTGTCAACCGAATTGGCGACTGGGGATTTACTTTGGGAATGTTTGGCGTCTTGTGCCTGGTAGCGGCGACGAAAGGATCGCTCAATATCCATGATCCGCGATGGCTTAGCTACGATGTCATTCTTCCGCATGCAAAAGAGATACTTGCGGCTTATCCTACGGCTGCCTTTTGGATCGCAATTTTGCTTTTTGTTGGTGCAGCAGGCAAATCAGCGCAATTTCCACTCTATATTTGGTTGCCCGATGCGATGGCTGGTCCAACACCGGTTTCGGCTCTGATTCACGCCGCAACCATGGTGACCTCAGGAGTTTATTTGCTTAATCGAATGAGCGAGTGGTTCCTGGCGGCGCCCTATGCCATGGGGATTATAGCTTTGGTCGGTGCATTGACGGCTCTGCTAGGTGCGACAATTGCATTCGGTCAGACAGATATCAAAAAGGTACTCGCTTATTCGACCGTATCGCAATTGGGCTACATGTTTATCGGATGTGGTGTTGGAGCCTTTTATGCTGGAATGTTCCATGTCATCACTCATGCTTTCTTTAAAGCGCTCTTATTCCTAGGTTCTGGCGCCGTTATTCATGCCATGGCTCATAACCAAGATATGAGGAACTACGGGAACCTTAGAAAGCATCTTCCCATCACATTTTGGACCATGGCCATCGGTTGGGCTGCTATTGCAGGCGTCCCATTTCTCTTTAGCGGATTTTGGTCAAAAGAAGCCATTCTTGGCCCTGCAGTGAACTCTGAGCTGAAGATTTGGGGATTGAGCGCAGGGCAAATCGCCGGTTGGGTTGGGTTTATTGTTGCATTGCTCACAGCTTGCTACATGACAAGAATGATGCTTCTCACGTTCTTTTCTGGTGACGAGAGATGGAAGCTCCTTGCTTCAACAGATCATGGTCACGAGAGCCATGCCGACCACCATGCAGCGGCCCATATGCATCATGATGACCATGGAGAAGATCCCTTTGGTTTTTATTTCTCTGAAGAAGAAATGGCCGCTCAACATCATGACCATGAGCACCACCACGAACTCGATAAGGATCATAAACCACATGAAGTGCCCGCTCTCATGTGGATGCCATTGGTCGTTTTGGCATTCTTTTCTTTCGGCTGGGTTGGAGGAGCTTGGCTCGACAAGAGCGAGTTCTTGTTCAAATGGCTCTACCCCATGGCGGAAGAAGCTCACCATGGTGAAATGGTGTCCCATACTGCGCTAGTTGCCATTTCAACTTGTACGGCCTTGGGAGGAATCCTTATAGGAATTTGGCTTTACTTTAAGAAAATGCCTGATTGGGAAGGGTTCGACGCCACTAAATGGAACCCTATTCAGCGAGCAGCAGGAAACCAGTGGGGTATTGACAACCTGTTTACAAATGGCAGTCTTCGACTTGGTGCCGTTATCGGTACCATTTCGGCTGGAATTGATAAGTATGTTATCGATGGAATAGTGAATTTGACAGGTGGCGTCGCAAAACTTTTTGGAGGACTCATTCGGAAATCGCAAACAGGGAATGTCCGTGCTTATGCTCTCTGGATGCAAATTGGAGCCCTTGCTTTTGTAGGTTATCTACTAGCCCAAATCTATATTGGAGGTTCGCGATGAACCCTGGAATTCTTTCAATACTCCTTGCAATTCCGCTTGTTGCTGCGCTTTTGCTAGCGAGCATTCCGAATCAATACGAGAAAGCCATTAAGGCCTTGGCTCTGATTTTTAGTGTCGCACTCTTTGGCGTCAGTTTGGCGGTACTGGGCAATTTTCAATCTAATACATACCACCTACAAATGGTGGAAGAGTTGCCTTGGATGCCACGCTTTGGAATTCAATATAAGCTAGGTATTGATGGCATAAGCATTTGGTTGGTTGTACTCACAACTTTTCTAAATGTCATCGCAGTTTGGTTTAGTCAATACATTGTCAAGCGGGTTAAGACATATTTCGTCATGCTGATGATCTTGCTGACTTCAATGCTTGGGGTCTTTCTCAGCCTTGATATGATCTTGTTTTACACGTTCTTTGAAGCGAGCTTGATCCCGATGGGCGTCCTCATTTGGATTTGGGGAGGCTCAAATCGGAACTATGCAGCGACAAAATTCTTCCTTTACACTTTTGCTGCTTCGATCTTTATGCTTATAGGAATGATCGTCGTGGCGAGGCTCAATGCCGAAGTCAGTGGAGGCGTTTGGACATTCGATCTCACAGCAATTCAGGCCAATGTTGCCTCTGGCAAGCTCTGGGCTGGCGCGCAAGCTCTTCAACTGCAGCCTTTACTTTTTTGGGCGTTTGCTTTGGCGTTCTTGGTCAAATGCCCGATGTTTCCTTTCCACACTTGGTTGCCCGATGCTCACACCGAAGCTCCAACGGCAGGATCGGTCATTTTGGCTGGCGTCATGCTGAAAATGGGAACTTACGGAATACTTCGGTTTTGCATGCCACTTTTCCCGGAAGCGTTTAAGCAAGCAGTTCCCGTTCTGATGGCGATTTGCGTGATTGGAATCATTTACGGGGCAATTGTGGCTGCCGTTCAACCTGATCTTAAAAAGCTCGTTGCCTATTCATCCGTAGCCCATATGGGTTTCGTGATGCTGGGGTTGGTGAGCTTAACTCATACGGGAATGATGGGTGGCGTATATCAGCAGTTGAACCACGGCATTTCGACAGGAGCCTTGTTCCTGCTTATCGGGTTATTGTATGAAAGAATTCACACCCGACTTTTTGCCGACATGGGCGGGCTCAAAGCACAAATGCCAATTTTTGCGACTCTGTTCCTTATTATCATGTTGTCTTCTGTGGGGCTACCAGGGCTCAATGGTTTCGTGGGCGAATTTCTGGCATTGCAAGGTTCATTTGAAGCAGCAAATGCAGGATACAACGGTATCCAAATGTATGTTCCGATCATGAGTGGAATAGGCGTGATCCTGGCCGCCGTTTATTTGCTTTGGATGTTCCAAAAAGTGTTCTATGGCAAGCTTAATCCAAAGCTCGAAGCGCTCAAAGATCTGAAGCCATGGGAGATTGCTATGGTGAGTTTACTAGTCGTAATGGCTCTTTGGGGTGGCATCTATCCCAACACGTTTCTTAAGCCAATGGAAAAGGCAGTGAATGCCACGAGAATGATGGTAATTAACGAACCTGGGCATCGCCCAACCTGGAGCGACACATCATTAGAAATAGGCAATACCGGCGAACTAGTACAAGTTGAACCTCGGCCAATGAACGGAGACTTTTCCAAAACCTCTGAAATAGGAGTTATCGGCTCATCCAAAATGCACTTTGATGTTGCTCCTGAGAACATTTCTAACAGCTTAGAGCGATCGGAAGTCGGAGAGGAGCACTAATGCAAGAATTCCTGAATATTCCTCAAATTCATTGGGACGTTGTTTTACCAACTCTCATTGTCATTTTGACAGGCGTCGTCGCCCTACTCGTCGAGATCATCGCGCCAAATCGCAACAATAATCTCATTGTTGGCTTCAGCTTGGCCGGTTTGGCGATGGCCGGTTTTTCAATTGTCAACCAATTCGGTTTGCCAACCACTTTCACCTTTGCCGATATGATCTTTCGGGATCATTTTGGACTGGTTCTACAACTTTTGTTAGTCGGAATTTGCTTCCTCACTTTTCTTTTCAGCGAATCATATATGCGAGAAAAGAAGATTGCATATGCGGAGTTCTATCCATTAGCTTTGTGGTCCGTTTCTGGAGCAATGCTCATGATTACGACAACAAACATGTTGGAAATCTTCTTGGGTCTTGAAGTGCTCAGCATCTCGCTGTACTGCTTAGCGGGCATGAGTCGGCAAGAAACAAAGTCGGAAGAAAGCGCAATAAAGTACTTCCTTTTGGGCGCTTTTGCCAGTGCATTCTTGCTCATGGGAATTGCTTTTATATTCGGAGCCACAGGATCTCTGGATCTTCGTGCGATAAATGGGCTGGCACGGGCCGGATCTCAAGAACATGACAACCTCCTCGTTTTTGGATTAGGAATGATCTTGGTCGGTCTCGGCTTTAAGTCTGCGCTTGTTCCCTTTCATCAATGGACACCCGATGTCTATCAAGGTGCTCCAACGCATGTAACGGCGTTTATGGCGGCTGCGAGCAAGGTTGCTGCTATAGGAGTTCTGATTCGAGTTTTGGATTCTGCTGTTGCTTACCAGAACTATTGGTTCCAACCATTGGTTTGGATTGCGATTTTGACCATGACAGTGGGGAACTTCAGTGCTGTCGTTCAAAAAGATGTCAAGCGAATCTTGGGGTATTCAAGCATTGCGAATGCGGGTTATATTCTGGTAGCCGTGTTGGCTCACTTTAAGGATCCTAAGCTTGTAAGCATGTCGACAACAATCTTCTTCCTTGTCGCCTACAGCGTCATGACACTTGGTGCATTTGCCGTGATCAGCCTGGCAGCAAAGGACGGGAAAGAAGGCACTCGGCTCCAAGATCTTAACGGACTTTTCCAAAAAGCGCCCTTTGCAGTTGGTTGCCTAGTTGTTTTTATTGCAAGCCTCATTGGGATTCCTCCTTCAGCGGGATTTTTTGGAAAGTTCATGATTTTTAATGACGCCATGAATTCCGGGATGAGTGTGCTGGCAATTGTCTTGGCGGTAAATTCTGTTGTGAGTGCCTATTACTATCTCGGGATTCTCGTTGCTGCTTTTGTCCAAGAAGAAGGTGCGCTCAAAAATCGAGCCTCAAAGTCAAACTTTGCCATCAATTCTGCGATTGTCATTTGCCTACTCGGCGTTTTCTTAGTCACGCTCGTCGCAACACCAATAGAGAACTATTTGAATTCTGAAAGATCGCCAGTGAGCTCGCAAGTGCAAGCAAATGCAGGCTATTCTGGATTGGAACTAGATAAGTGAAGCTTGCAATAAGTATGTGGTGTTATGCCCGCGCAGTTCAGCAGGGTAATTTCAGCATTCTTGACTTTTTGAACCAAGCCAAATCACTACGAGTGGATGGAGTCGAGCTTCTCGACTATTTCTACAAAGATCCAAAAGAAGAAAGAGATTCTGTTAAAGCGAAACTTGAAGAGCTAGAACTCCAGTGCCCTATCTTTAGCGTAGCGAACAACTTTGCAAAGGTCGATGAAGACGACAGACTGAATCAATTGGGCAAGATCAAGTTTGGGGTAGATGAAGCCTTGTTTTATGGTGCTAAGATCGTTCGAGTATTCGCCGGCGATGTGGCAGAAGGAATGACTTATGAGCAAGCTCAAGATTGGATAATTTCTGGGCTAACACAAGCGGCAGATTACGCTCATGATCGCGGGATAACGCTGGCACTCGAAAATCATGGCAAGCTGGCCGGCAAAGGGAGCCAGGTCAGATCAATTATTCAGGAGGTTCGCGACAATTGTGGCCACAACGCCCTTGGTGCAAACCCAGACACCGGGAATTTTGTGTTGGTAGACGAAGACAGCGTTCAAGCTTGTCAAGAAATCGGTGATATGGCGACAATGGTTCATTTCAAGGATTTCCAAATTGGAGAAGGCCCGTTTGTTTCACTTTCGGGTCAAAAATATCAAGGAGCTGTCATCGGTGAGGGCCTCGTCGATCTAACGGGTTGTCTTTCGGCATTAGCCCGCCACGGTTTTAATGGTTGGCTAAGTCTTGAATATGAAGGAGCAGGCGACCCCATTGTCGAAGTGAGAACTTCGGTTCAAAATGCCCGAAAAATCATTGAATGTGCAGAAATTTTTTTAAACTAAAACAAATTCGAGAATCTTGGAATCATTTGATTCTATTACATCGTATCTTTAGCTTGAAAATGGCCCTAAGTCAGTGAACAAGGATTTCACGTCAGCGTCTTGGCCTTCTTGAACTCAGAATAGGCTCGAATGACCACACTAATTCAAAATGGCGAAGATCCTTCGCAACTCCCGAGGTTGGATCTCACTGACCTGAAAATCGACCAAGAAATCTTGGCTCTAGTTCCTGGGGATTATGCTCTTAAGCATCAGGTTTTACCCGTCGGAATTGAAAGCAACATCCTCATCGTTGCTATTGGTGGAATTGACAGTCTGAGAGCCGTAGACGACCTTGGGATTTTGCTCAATCGACCAGTGCGCGCAGTGCAAGCCAATTCTCAGCTCATCCGCGATCGAATTGAGGAACGATTTCTGGAAGGCATATTATCCCAATTGCCAGGCGATGAAGGTGGGCTTTCAGAAGTCGATGATTCTACGGATCTTGCTGATCTTCAAAAAATGGCAGGAGAGACTGCCGTCGTTCAGATGGTCAACTTAATGTTTGCGCAAGCCGTACGAGATGGTGCTAGCGACATTCATATAGAACCATATGAGCGTGAAGTCAAAGTTAGATATCGAATTGACGGTTTGCTTCATGAGATGCTTCGCCCTCCCAAGCGCATGCATCCTGCCCTTGTTTCTAGGCTCAAAATTCTCGGTGAAATGAACATTGCCGAAAGACGACTTCCCCAAGATGGCCGAATCAAACTTGCCATAGCGGGGCGATCAGTGGATGTTCGCGTTTCAATTGTTCCCACCGTTTTCGGCGAGCGAGCTGTCATGCGAATTCTGGACAAGGGGACGGCTATGCTTGGGCTCGAAGAGCTAGGGATGCAACCCGACACCCTCGAAAAATTCCGAAAAGTCATCAAGATGCCATATGGAATTGTCTTGGCCACTGGCCCAACGGGAAGCGGTAAGTCGACAAGCCTCTATGCCGCGTTGCAAGAAATATATTCTCCAGGCACAAACATTTTGACAATTGAGGATCCTGTGGAATACCAAGTTCCTGGAATTGGACAGGTTCAAGTTCGCCCACAAATTGGGCTCACTTTTGCGTCGGGGCTTCGGTCGTTCCTTAGACAGGATCCCGATATCATCATGGTCGGTGAAATTCGCGATCATGAAACGGCAGAAATTGCCATTCATGCAGCACTGACAGGTCACTTAGTTTTCAGCACACTCCACACGAACGATGCACCCGGAGCCTTAACTAGGCTACTGGACATGGGAGTAGAACCCTATTTGGCCGCGAGTTCTGTAGTAGGCGTCGTGGCTCAAAGACTTTTGCGCAGAAATTGCCCAGATTGCTCTAAACCATTTGATTACGACGCAGACGCTTTAGCCAGCGTCGGAATTTCGCCGTCTGAAGTTGGCAATTTCAGAAAGGGATTAGGGTGCGATAAGTGCCAAGGAACAGGGTTCCGGGGGAGACAAGGTGTTTATGAACTCCTTTTGGTCGATGAGCAGACCCGCCATTTAACTGTCGAGCGGGCGCCAGCCTCAGCAATCAAAGATCACGCCATTTCTCATCAAGGAATGCGAACTCTCCTTGGGGACGGGAGGTTGCACGTGCTTTCTGGCCGAACGACTCCCGAAGAAGTTCTGAGGGTTTGTCAGAGAGAAGAGCTATGACTTATTCTTACTCAGCTGTTGAACCTTCTGGCAAGAAACGAAATGGCCTCATAGAAGCTCAAGATATCGATTTGGCAGTCGCAAAGGTGACAGCGACTGGACTCTTTATTGTTGAGATCAAGCCGGAAGAAGTCTCCAAAAAATCGCAAGTTGTCAGTCGAAAGAAACCATCACAAAGTGATCTGGCGATATTTACCCGACGATTGGCGGATCTTTCGGCAGCCGGGTTGCCTTTAGACCGAGTCCTGCAAGTAGTTGCCGAGCAAAGCGAAAGTGCCATGCTTTCCGATATCGCCCTGGAGGCTCTTGAAGAAGTCAAAGCAGGCATGAGCGTCTCCCAAGCCCTTGCAAAACACCCGAAAATCTTCAATCAGGTTTACACTCAGACCTTAAGGGCAGGCGAAGCGAGTGGTCAGTTTCCAGAGGTCGCAACGCGATTAGCAGACTTCATGGAGACAGAAGTTGCACGTCGGAGCCAGATTTCTGCAGCCTTGATTTATCCGGCAATCCTCTCGGTCACGGCGATTTTTGTCGTTGTATTTCTCATAACATTTGTCGTGCCCCGACTTTCAAACGTCTTTAAAGATCTTGGAAACGACCTCCCAATCACCACGAAAATGCTTTTGGGTCTCGCTGACTTCGTTTCACAACAATGGTATGTCGTGCTCGGTGTCATTTTGGCACTCGTCATTGCCTATCGAGCATGGATCGCTTCTGAAGCTGGATTGTTGAAACGCGATGAATTAATGACACGCCTTCCTGGAATAGGAAAGATCTGGCTCAAGGCGATTGTTGCGCGATTTTCGCATGTTTTGAGCACTCTGCTCTATGGTGGCGTACCTGTCTTAGATGCGCTCCAGATCGCAGGCTTATCAGCCGGGAATCGAGTATTTGCCAAAACCAGTGAGTCTGTGGCCAATGATGTTCGAGAGGGTCGGTCCATCGCAAGCAGCATGAGAGACGCCGGATCATTTCCACCAGTATTGACCCATATGGTGGCCATTGGCGAAGAAACAGGAGATCTTCCTAAGATGCTTTCTCGGGTCGCGCGGAGCCTTGATTTTGAAGTCGATAATGGCATGCGAAGGCTTACCGCGCTTGCAGAACCGATCATCGTCCTGACCATGGGACTAATCGTCGGATTTGTGGTCTTATCAGTTTTGTTGCCGATTTACCAAGCTCAGGACACTGTGAAATGAAAAAACACAACTCACCAAGACATTATTTAAAGCGAATCAAAAGGGAGCGCGATGGTTTTACGCTTATCGAACTCCTTGTTGTCATTATGATCATCGCAATCCTTGCGGCCCTCATTGTTCCCCGCGTTGTGAACAAGACGAGCGATGCAAAGAGATCGAAAGCCGCATCGGATATCGCTAACCTTAGGTCAGCCTTGAACCATTTCCGACTCGATTGCGATCGATATCCTTCTACGGAAGAGGGGCTCGAAGCCCTTAGGACAGCTCCCTCGGATGCAACCAATTGGCGTGGACCTTATCTAGATCGGCCACTTCCTCCTGATCCTTGGACAAATGCTTATGTTTATGAAAACACGGGTAACGACAACTTCTCTGTTCTATCCTATGGTGCCGATGGGGCGCCCGGCGGTGATGGAGAAAACAGCGATATTGGAGCAGACGAAGTTCAGCAGTAAATGAGAACCCGCGCGTTTACGTTGGTCGAAATGAGCTTGGTCATTGTGCTTTTGGCGCTTTTTGCTGCGTCAATTGCACCCAACGTGGCACGCCAAATTGAAGCGAGTAAGAAACGGGGGTATCGGCAATCAGTTCTAATTTTGCTTCGTCAAGCAAGAAACGAAGCCATTTGGACTCGATTGACAACGAACGTCACTATCGAAGAAAATGCCTTCTCGATCTCGCAGACAGAAGCCGATTCGACGACCACCCTGAAAAGAGTTGAAGCAGTGAATGGGGTTGAAGTTTCGCATGAATGGATCAATGGCTCTGAGGTTGGAGAATCTGAATGGAAGATCGCTTTCTATCCGGATGGAACCTCTTCTGGAGGAGGCTTTCAATTTGATGAGGGCAGCAATTCGCAATCTGTGAGTGTCAAAAAAAGTTCAGGAGAGATTGTAACCACAAACAACGCGACCAATCCAAGCATTGAAGACGATTCGGAATGGGAGGCCGGAACCATTGTTGAAAAGTCATAGAAAGTCGGGATTCTCGCTTGTCGAAGCTCTCGTAGCCACCATTTTGGCCGCTGGAGGAATTGCTGCTCTTATGAGTGCGATTGGTTCGAGTGAACGTGCAGAAGCAAGGCTACTCCAAAAGGAAAGAATGCAACGCCTTGCCAACCAAAAGTTAGAGGAGATTATCGCTACCCAGGATTTTGGAGCGACCTCGGGAGACTTTTCGGATCAAAATGAGCCGGATTTGGCTTGGGAATTTGTTGAAGAATCGACCAGTACAGAGAATCTTGAATTCTTGACAGTGACCGTAACCAGTAATTCGGACGAAACTCGAGTTCAGAAGATAAGCAAGCTCCTTTATCGGCCACCAACAAGCACGGGGAGCGCGCAACCATGACAAAAAGGCAAGGTTTAGCACTAGTCGAAATTCTTGTTGCTGCGATTGTCACCGGGGTCATTGTGACCTCAATTTCAACGGCTTTCGCGATTATTGTCCGGCACGAACAGAGCTTCTCTCTGCCAAGAAAGAACTTCGAATCATCCATATATTTTGAAAACCAGGTTCGATCTTTGCTCCAAAAGGCCACATACGATAGTAATGATGGCGGATACACATTTTTTGAAGGCACGTCAATCTCCGGGGATGCCTCAACTTCAGATACATTGCGATTCACAGTCTCGGGTTTATCAGTATTGGGCCCGGCTTTTGAATCTACTGAAACGGATTTCGAAACGAGGAACGAAAGCTTTGGTCCAATTGGTGGGGCGACTGAAGTGGGCCTTTCTATGACACCGGTGGGACAAGCTGGCAGTGCAACGGGGATCTTTATTCGAAAGCAAACTCCATCGGACACAGACCCTGAACAAGGTGGTTATGAATCTGTTCTCGATGTCGATATCGCCTCGATAAATTTTGAATTTTGGGATTCGACGGCATGGATTGCAACTTGGGATTCCAGCGTAGAAGGATCCCTACCTACCGCTGTTCGGGTGACTTATTCTCGGGCCAGCGATCCCGATGCTGAGAAGAGTTTTGTCGTGACCATCCCAACGGGCCAAGGAGTCACGCAACAATGAGTAAGCAACGGGGCAGCGTGTTTATTCTGGCTCTTATGGTTTTGACGGCGGCGACAACTGTTGTTGCTTTAACCGTCGCGGCTCAGCGAGCCCAATTTCAATCAACTCTCAATCGAATGGAGCAAACCCGAGCCCGACTCATGGCCGAATCGGCGATCCAACAAGCTCTTGGCGAGCTGAGCTCAATGACAAGCACAGATGTCGTCGACAAGAACGGAACTTGGAGCACCCTCGGAGATCAAGGCGCAACTAAGTTCATTGTGGGTGGGCAGTCGTTTCGAATTCAAATTGTCGATGGTGCTTCCCTTTCTAACCTCAATTCTGCAACTGAAGCGCAACTTCAAAACATGGGGCTGAGTCAAAGCCAAATCGATAGCCTGCTCGATTGGAGGGAATCTGGAGTTGTCGCCCGAACTGAAGGTGCTAAGAGCGACTATTATCGTGGGCTCAAAAAACCCTATAACGCCAAGGAAGCACGTCTCGAATCGATAACCGAAACTCTTCTCATAAAGGATTGGCTACCATCGACATTGGTGGAAGTCCCAGATACTTCAACGACAGGAATTACGCCACGGCCGATCGCACAAATCGCGACTGTCGACTCTTTTGCTCCAAACCGAGATGGAACGGGACAGCAAAAGCAAAATATCAATAATGCGCAGGTGCCTCAATTCATACAAGCAGGTCTTACGCAAAACATTGCTCAAGCTATCGTCGCCAGAAGAACAGGATTGGGCCGTTTTGATTCCATGTCGCAAGTCTTTTCTACTCCTGGGCTAGACAATCGGGCGGCTGGGATCTTGTTAGATCGTTTTTCGACCTCAGCAGCCCCTCGGATCGAAGGAATGATCAATATTAACACGGCAACAGAAGACGTGCTCATGACATTGCCAGGGATGACCTCAGACATCGCCCAGGGAATTGTGTCACGGCAATCGACAGGATTTGCGAATCTTAGCGAAATTTTCCAAATTGCAGGCGTCACCACAAACTTGTTGTCGCAAATGGGTGGCCAAATTGCTGTGGGCTCCGATACCTTCCTGATTCGTTGCGAAGGCCAAGCCGGGGCCACCAAAATTTGTTTAGAAGCGGTCATTCTAGTCGAAAATAACACGCCAAGGATATTAAAGGTTTATGAAACTTTGAAAAGTGATATGACAACTCTCTGGGATTGGCCCCAAGAAACGACAAGCGAAACTGTGATTGCGGAGGACACTCAATCATGATCGTGGTCGAATGGGCACCAGGGTTTTGTTTGGCACAGGATCCAGAGTCTTCGCAAGTTTTTCGGGGCCAAACACTGACTGATCTCCAAGCTCAACTGGCGGGGCAGGAGGTTCTGATTTCCATTTCAAGACGGGCATCGTTTTTAAGATCTATCCGATTGCCTGATGTTGCCAAACCAGAAATGGCGAAGATTTTGATGGTTCAGTTGCCCAATCTCTTTCCTTTGGGGGCCCAAGAGCTATCTTATGATTTTGCTCCTCAGAATGACTTGAATGGCGAAGGTCGGCTGGTTGTCGTTGCAGCGGTGGCAACTCAAGCTCTTAGGCAAGTCCTAGATGAAGCCCACCAAGCAGGTTTGCGCGTTGAATCGGTTGTGCCATCAGCATCCAGTGCAATGTCGCTTGGCATCGATCGTGGGGTGATCGTCTCGAAATCCGACACTCACTGGGAATTCGAGGTTTTGGAGCACGGCACGCCAGTGCTTTCAAGATCCGTTGCCGGGCTTGAATCGGTTGCCGAAGTGCAAAAGGAAATTGAGCGAACTTTGGCATCATCTGGGATGGCTACATCGGAGGTCTTCTGCTTCGAGGGAGCAGAATTGCCTGAAGCTACTCGATTGGATAGTACGCAGATTCAATCTCTCTTGCTGAACAGCACAGTTTTTCGGCTTGAGTTACCCGAAGTTAAGGCGAAACGTGAAGCAAAACAGAGTCAGCACTGGAAAAACATTGCAATGTTGCTTTCGGTTGCAACTTTTGGAGTCGTGGCGATCGTTTGGGATATTCGATCCGATGTCCAGGGGGTTGTCAACAAAGGAGAACAAAAATGGCAGAAAGTTCTTTCGAATTTGAAATCTGACAATAGCCAAGCACAAACCAAAGCATCAGAGATCCGAAATCAGAAGCGAGTTGTGAGTACCGCCTTTGAGCCCAAGCAGCCGTTTGGAGATGTCTTGTCAGTCTTCACGAATCTCACTCCGAACAACGTATGGCTCACAGGGGTTAGCATAGAACGAGGGAAACGGGCAACTCTGCGAGGTACTGCCCTTTCAGGTCAATTGGTGACCAGCTACTTATCGGGGCTTGCCCAGCAAAGTCGATTACGGGACGTCAAATTGGTATTTGCAAACGATGGTCAAATTAATAAAACGGCTGTCGTCAATTTTTCGATATCTTGCCATGTGGTTGGCAACTTTCCAATTCCAGATGATAAGGAGCTTAACAAGAAGTGACATTCAATTCGGCCGATAGTAAGTGGAAAGTGGTGATAGCCGTTTTGATGGTCGTCATGAGCTCTGTGGTCATTCTCGATTTTTTGATTCCAAAGCCCAATATGGGTGTTTTGACCAGAAAACACAGTTTGGAACAGAACAAGCTCAAATCCGAAACGTCCAAGCTCTTTGACGAGATCAAGCTGAACCGAGACTTTGTGGCGAGTCAGATGCGTACTTCCGGTCCTCAGCAAGTTGGGGCTGACGTCATGTCTCAAGTTGGAGGATTGGCCGAGAAAGAATCTGTGAAAGTTACAGCATTTCGACCTCAGAGATCCGAGCCAAATGCAGGAATGACCCGCTACCCATACTCAGTTGTTTGTGAAGGGGCATTCCCAGCAGTTTCTCGGTTCGTAAGGGCTATTGAGGCACCCGGAACTAAACTCGCAACAGTAAGCGTACAAATAGTGGCGGCGGATGGCGAAACGGACAAGGTAACGGCAACCATTGGACTCGTGGCGTTCTTGAATAATTCTCAGGTCAAATCAAATGAAAAGTAAAACGACATTCTTACAAAAACCAATTTTCCTGGTAGGCGTAGCTTTGGTTTTCGTAATGGCTTTTGTCTTGACCCAGCCAGATGCTGCGAAAGTGGTTAGTTCTAAATCGAAACCAATGGCCAAAAAGAAGACCAGTTTGAAGTCGGAAGTCGTCTTTACGAAAGAAGATGAACTGGCGAATTTTAAGCCTGTGAATTCGAGCGCAAAGAATTCGTTTGTGCCCGTCGTGGCAAGGCATTCTGGTGTGGGCTCAGCAGATGGCTTGGCGAACGCGATCCCAGTTGATATGACAGGCGGTGAAGCGAATTGGGTTTATACCGGAACTGCAGATACAGACGGTGTAAGGGTTGCTCTTATCGAAAATCGATCGACTGGAGATGCAGTCTTTCTGAAAAGAGGTGAGCGATGGAAGTCGGCAATCGTGCTCAGCATTTCGGAATATTCTGTGATCTTAAAAGGGCCTGGTGGTACCCGCACTCTGGGCTTAGTAGATGAAGAGCTGAAAACTACAGGATCTTCGGTGGCGCAAGCTGGAGCGCAAGGATTTTCTCCAGCAAGAGTTGATGTCCCACAATCTATGAGGGGCGGAATAGGGCGTAATAATATGCCAAACGGATTTTCGATTTCACCTAACCAAGATTTTGGACAAGGGACGCTGCCAAGCTTCCCAGGGAACGAACCTGAGTGATACATATGAAATTCAAGAAAGTGATTTTGCCTATAGGACTCTTTGGGATAGTTGCCATCGCAAATGCCCAGTTCGATACGGGCGGGTCATCTAAGCCATGGGTGTCGATGAAGCTGCCAAACAAATCCATCAAATTGGATTTTAAGAACGCCAACATAGACATGGTGATCAGCTATTTTTCAAAAGCTGCCGGAATCACCATCGTCAAAGATCCATCCCTTAAAGATCCAATTAGTCTGAGCACGCCCAAAGCCGTGCCTCTCACAGAAGCTTTCGACATTTTGAGCGCTGCACTCTCTGTGCGCAAATATGAAATTCAAAAGGATGGGAAAATTCTTGTCGTTCGAGCCAAACAGCAGCAAAATAGTGGTCGAAATAGTGGCTTCGGCGGGATTGATATGTCGACCATGGGTGACTTTGGGCAGCAACAACAGCTCCAGCTCAAGGTCTATCAGCTCAAAAATGCACTGGCTTCAACCGTTGCGAAAACTCTCAATGATGTCTTTCAGCAGTCTAGCACTGGTGGGGGCGGTTTCCCGTTCGCTTTTGGTGGAGGCGCCTTCGGACGTGGTGGCAATCGTTTTGGAGGCATGAGTTTTGGGGGCGGGAATTCTGGCCCGAATGTGCGAGCCTCATCCGATGACTATTCAAATAGCGTGATTGTCAATGCATCTTCAAAAGACCAAAAGCAAGTCGAAGACCTGATCAAGCAGCTTGATCGCGTCACTGATGAAGCGATCAAACCGGTTGTATATCCTTTGGAATTTGCTTCTGCGACGGATCTTCAAACTGTCTTGTCCGGAGTATTGGCTGCGAACGTGCCTCGAGGTCGTGGAGGCTCAACCGGGCAAAACACGACGGTCGACCAGCGATTTTCCGGTTTCTTTAATTTTGGAGGAAACAATAACAATCGCAATAACCAAAACAATAACGTTGTTGCCGAAACTAGAACGAATTCTTTGATCGTTACAACAACAGAACAAAATCATGGCCTAGTTGCGAAAATCATCAAAGACTTGGACAAAGAAATCAAATTTGAAGCAAGCACGTTTGTGATCCCTCTAGATAACGCAAGAGCCGACCAAATGGCTACATTGCTTCAACAGGCATTTGGTCGCAGGCAAGGTGTGAACGGGGGCAACACAAATACCACCCGCCAAACTCAAAATAGCAATGCCAACAGAAACCAAAACAATCAGAACAGAAATAATAACCAGGGCGGACTAGGCGGAAACAATAATCAAGCAGATATTGCCCTTGAAATGGCCGACCCATCATCGGATTACGGCGATTTGAGAACCAATATAGATGTTGAAGATTTGAGCGCACAATTTTTTGGTGGGTTCCAACAGCAACAACAACAGAATCAAAATCGAAATAACCAACAAAACTCTCAAATTGGTCGAGATGCCAATGGCAGGTTAGTCAATATCCAAGATCCAACGAATCAAATCACGATTATTCCAGATACCAACACAAACACGATCATTGTTGTTGGATCGCCTGACCAGGCTGAACTGGTGAGAAAAGTGATTGGCCAACTCGACAAAATTCCAGAGCAAGTCATGATCGAAACCATTATTGTGGAAGCCACCCTGGATAATAGCGACAAACTCGGTGTCGATTGGAAATTTGTACAAAACAAAGCTTTCGGAAATAATGGAACGACCGGATCCATTGAGAGTAACTTTGGAACTCAAACAGCCAATGGTCAAGGGTTCCGTTATACGTTGACAGGGGGAGATTTGTCGGGCTTCATTAATGCTCTTAAAACAGATTCAAAGTTCCAAATCCTTTCGACTCCTAGGATATTTACGAGCAACAATGTAAATGCCGAGATCAATATCAGCCAACGTGTCCCTTATGTCACAAGCCAAAGAACTGATGCTAACGGCAACATTACTTTCAACTACGCATTTGAAGATGTTGGAATCGTATTGAATGTCACTCCGCGAATTACTTCGGGTGGATATGTGACCATGGAGGTTCTTCAGACTGCTAACGACCTTCAAGGATTTACTTCCTTTAATGCTCCAATCGTGAACCAGCGACAAGCAGAAACAACAGTTGCCGTGAAAAATGGCGAGACGATCATTTTGGGTGGCATTATTCGGTCGACGGTTTCGTCTACAGTGAAGAAAATTCCTGTTCTCGGGGACATCCCTATTCTAGGCAACCTTTTCAAGTCGACCGATAAATCGAAATCCAAAACTGAACTTATGGTTTTTCTCACTCCAAGAGTTGTGAGAACTCCAGAAGAAGCAGCTAAACTACGTCAGGAACAAGAACAAAGATTTTCAAAACCCACCCAGGATGTGCTTAAGCAGGTCAAGGGAGCGGAAGGCGAAAAGAAGAAAGAAGATCCACCCAAAAATGGTGGAGGGAAATCATGAAAAACACATTGAAGTTAATAGTCGTCGCGGTGACTTTGGTTTCTGCGACCTTCTCGATGGCCCAGGGCCGGATGATGATGATGGGAGGCCCTGGTGGTGGAACTCAATCCATGCTTCTGGGTCGTGAAGATGTTCAAAAAGAACTCAAGCTCTCCGATGATCAGAAATCGAAGCTCGAAGAAATGCGCAACAGCATGATGGAAGAGATGCGAAGTCGATTCCAGAATGGAGGTGGCGGTGGTGGCGATCGAGAGGCCATGATGAAGGAAATGCAGGAGAACATGAAAAAGGCAGATGCTGCCGCTCTTGCAGTGCTAAACGATGGCCAAAAAAAGCGGCTGAAGGAACTTTGGATTCAGCGAAGTGGAAACCGGATCGTCTCTAATGAAGAAATTGGAAAAGAGCTCGGTCTAACGGACACTCAGAAGCAGAAAATCAAAGACCTCATGGCCGCTCAGCAACAGGCAAACCAAGAGATCTTCCAAAAAATGCGAGATGGTGAAATCGACCGAAGCGAAATCCGACCCTTGATGGAAAAGAACAACAAGGCACTGGATGGAGAACTCGGAAAAGTTCTAACTGATGACCAAAAGGCCAAGCTCAAAGCAATGGGTGGCGAACCTTTCAAATTCGACGAAGATAATCCAGGCGGCAACTGAACCTACGTGGTTTCGACCAAGCTCCCGGACCTGACGTTTCGGGAGCTTTTGCCATATATTTAGTGAGAGAAATGGTGGATTCGTTTGTGGCGCATTGAACTTATCGGCGAGCCGCGAGTCATAGGTCACGGCCAAACAATTTCACGATTTGAATCTAAACGGGCCGTTGCCCTCTTGGCCTATCTTGCTCTTCATCCCTTAACGCGTCATCCCCGTGAAACACTCGTCGATCGCATTTGGCCGGATGCATCGGTTGAAGCGGGCCGAAATAGGCTCAAGCAAGCTCTTGCGTCTCTGCGACGCCAGTTGGAACCACCCTTTTTGGGATCTGGAACTGTTATCGATGCTGATCGATCGAGTATCGGACTTAGACCCGAATCATATGTTTGCGATGTCACAGAGTTTTGGCAAGCCATCGATAGACAAGAATTCGACAAGGCTAAAATCCTACTAAAGGGTGAGCTCCTTCCAGGGTTCTATGATGAATGGATCGATGAATTTCGATTCAAAATCGAATTGAGTGAGGTCGAATATGGTGATCGGCCAGCAGGAGTTGCAGAAGCCCACAAGTCAGTACCAGAAAGAACAGGGTATGTCCCTTCCTCTGTGACGACCTTTATTGGCCGTGAAGTTGAGCTGAATCAGCTCATGGTTGCACTCGAGTCAAAGCGACTCGTGTCGATCACTGGTTTTGGTGGATTAGGAAAAACTCGATTGGCTCAGCAGCTTGGGCATCGCTGGGCATTAACTCCCGTTTGGTTCGTGTCCCTTGCAGAAGCTTCTGGGCTTGACCAAGCGCTCAATGAGATCGTTCGAGTCTTGGGTCTCGGTGGTCAAAGTTCGAGAGATCCATCTCAAGCGATATGTGAATGTCTACAGGGTCGTGCAACACTCATCATCCTCGACAACGTTGAACATCTCGTAGGAGCCGAATTCCATCAGTTTCTCAAGAACTTGCTGGAGCGAATCTCTGAACTCAAAATTCTGTTAACATCTAGAGTTGCACTTCACATTGAAGGAGAGACTGAGTATCCCCTCTGGCCAATGGAGGTTCCTGAGCGCGGAATTTCGTTGCTTGAAACAAGTGAGTATCCAAGCGTCAGGCTCTTTGTCGATCGGGCCCGACAATCGAGGCCAGATTTTCAAATAACGCCAAATAACTTCCTCGATATCGCTGAAATTTGTCGGAGGCTTGAGGGAATCCCACTTGGTCTTGAACTTTGTGCAGCTTGGTCACATTTTGGGATGAAGAAGTCCTTGGAACGACTTGAGGCTGGTGCGGCCGATCTGAGTTCACGGACGAAAGATAAGACCGAGAGACACCATTCGCTAAGAAACGTCTTCAGCTCAACCTTTGATGCACTCTCACCAGAGGGCCAGTCATTGCTGATGCAACTCTCCTCTCTCAGGGGCCAATGGGATTGGGAATGGGTCGAAGCAGTATGCGAACAACCACCAAATATGGAGACGCTTTCAGAATTGATCAATGCATCTCTTGTTCGCCCGGTTTATGAAACCGAACCGCCGAAATTTGCCATGCTGGAGAGTTTGAGGCAATTCGCTTCGAGTTTGATGGGAACCAAGGAGCAAAAACTGCTCGAAGGTAGATTTTGTAGTGAGGTGCTACGGCTTGCTTCGTTGTCCAGTCGATGCGATCTTGAACCCAACAGGAACATCAAGAATCAGGCGGATTGGATCCATTTTTTTAGCCACGATTGGTTCATGATGGCCCACGCCGCTTCGATCCTCAAAGAGAGTGGCCAAGACCATGCGCTTTTGCAGCTAGCACTTGACACCGAATGGTATTGGAGTCTGTATGTGGGAGACCTTCAGATGGCGCAGTTGGTCGCTTCTTCAAACTTCGAAAAGTCAGATCCTGATCGTGGATTTGCTCAGCTCATTAAGTTGTCTTACCAGTCATCAACATGGACCCTACAAGAGGTTGACGGGGAGTTTAAGAAAGCGCTTGATGACTCGAACTCGAGCAAGTTCGTCGGTGAAACTTATCTTCGATGGGCAAAAATCTACGTACTTCGACAAGATATGTCTAAAGTCAAGACGCTGGCTCAAGAAGCAATGGATCAATTCGAATTGCATTGTGACGTTTTGGGCCAAGGCCAATGTCACCATCTTCTGGCCAATTGTGCGATACAGGAAGCCCAGTTCGATAACGCAACCGATCTTATCCAATCCGCCGAACTTTGCTTTAAGGAATGCCGAAGTCTCATCAACCTTGCAGCTGTCGCTTATACAAAGGCAAGACTACTCTATGTTATGAATCACAATCGTGAGTGTCTTCAGGCTCTTTATGAATGCAGAGATGCTGGACGCGGTCTCATGAATCTCCGTTCAATGGGTCGAACTGCTAATCTTTTTGGGGTTGTATTGAGAAGACTCGCAGAAGAAAGACCGGCTAGAGTCTATTTCTATTTGTCGCTGGTGGCCAATGTCAAGATTCGAGAAGTCCGTGGGTCGCACATGCCACTTTGGAACCTCTTCCTTTCCCTCGGCACTGAATGTCGCTGGAACGAGGCGGTGCCAGTGATGGCTGTTGCTATGAAGATTTGGGATCAGTTTTTCAGGCATGAGTTCGACGAAGAAATGGAAGGCCTATTGAGCCAGTTCTGTCAAAGTGCATCTGAGTCTTTAGGTGAACACAAATTTGCAAGCCTGGAGTCTTTTGGAAAGTCGATGACGATCGACGAAATTGAAGGCTATTTGAGAGGCGTACTTGAGTCAGAACTCTCGGAACATGCCGAGGAAGCCCAAAGGTTTTTTAGCGAGCCTCAATTCAATTTTTAGGTTCAAATTACAAATTGTGTGAGCCCTGATGGGTCAAGTTTACGATCTCCTTACGTTCGATTCCTATCATGAAACTTATGCAAAACACAGAATTTGGAGCCGGATCACGAATAGAAGACGAAGGCGAAGTTTTCGGGGTTGTTTTGCCAAAAATCACAAGTCAAAAATTTGAGCAAAGACATGATAGCAACAACAATATCGAAAACAGCGAAAGTGA
Source organism: uncultured Fimbriimonadaceae bacterium (assembly GCA_964583465.1). Lineage (GTDB taxonomy): Bacteria > Armatimonadota > Fimbriimonadia > Fimbriimonadales > Fimbriimonadaceae > JAEURO01. The sequence goes on from CAZOVP010000002.1 coordinate 106,126, forward strand.
CAACCTTGATGCTCCTCTTGAGTGCCATGAACGCTCCGGCAACAGCGAGCGTGATTGAAGACAAACCTCAGGTTGGCCTTGTCGGAACCATGGTGCAATCAGTTGATCAGGCAACAAATTCGGCGATGGTGAAGTACAAATCAACCTTCATCAAAGTCAATTTCAATTCAAACACGGTCTTTAGGGTGGGCAATCAAAAGTCGACACTTGAAAACTTCTTCGCAAATGCAACCGGAAAGAACTATTACATGAACTTGGCCGACATCAAACCGAACATTGTTGTCGACATGATCTGGGATGGCGTAAGTTTTGCAACTTACAAGAAAGAGGCACAGAATTTCTCTGGCATCGTGAAGCAACAGGTGCGAAATGTCGTGAGAGTCGAGGACAAAGTTTATTTGATCACTGACAAGACCAAAATTTATGATGAGAACAAGCTAGCCAACAAAAGCCACATACAGATGGGGCAATACGCTGTTGCACAATGCAATGCAGGAACAGTCTATCCAGAAGCAACCGTGATCAAAGTTTGGAAGAATAAGCCAAAAACGGTTGGAGATAATATCGACGAAAACGATAAGAAAGTGAGTGGTACGGCAAGCGACACACTCAAAGGTGGAGTCGGCAAGGTTAACACACCAAAGATCAAACGAGCTGAAGGGAAAATCGTTAAAAAAGGTGGAAAGGCTGCTGGAGCAAAGGGCTCAGGTGGTAAAACGTCGAAAGGTGGAGGCCAGTGAAAGCGCGCCTTTTGTGGCTCTTGGTGCTGGGCAGCAGTTTGGCATCGGTTGCCTACTCGCAATATGAGAAATGGTCAGAACTACGAGATGCGGTTCAACCCTACCGAGAGAGCCTGATTTCGGCCTCAGTCTTGTATGACTCAGAAAAGTGGTACGCCCAGAGCTATATGAAGCCGACAACTCCGGACGATTCCAAAAAATTTCTCGGTGATCTCTTAGCCATTGAAAAGCTGATGACTGGAACATATGCCGGAGTGGTCGCACCTCCTGGATTTTCTGAAAAGGACATCATGGGACACCCAGAATCGTGGCTAGAAATTGCAAAAGCTCGGAACGAAATCTTGGCTAAGGTTCGCGATGAAGCGAACGCTGACAAAGCGGCCGCGGAAGTCAAGTTCATCGAAGGAATCATCCAAGCAATCAAGAGTCATGATGGGTGGGGGCTTAATGAAAATGGGCTCAAAATCGTTATGGGCCAACGAGAAGATGCCAGACAGAAACTGTGCGGTGGACAAAAATTCGATGGCTGGGATACCGCATGTGACAAGCTCATGGCCACTGCGAAGGAGTTGGCGCCCAAGGTGCGTTCTTATGCGAATTATTCTGATTCTTCAATTTCCGAGAGAATAAAGAGCGGATGGCAAAAGAATTATCCAGAACGAAAAATTATCAAAATAGCCACTGCTAAATCCGATTGGACGATCGTCAAAAACTCACTTGGTGTTCCAAAGTATCGAAGCAAGGGTGTGGCCGTTCAATACAAAGTTTCCGGCTTTGACTATATCATCGAACAAACCATCTCGATCCTTGAAGATTATGTCGGAAACGGAAGTTACAAGTATCGACCGACGGCACAGGTTAGCGACTATCGCATTTTGGCGCCCAAGACAAATTGAATATCCATATGGTGACAACACAACGTATGCATCCAATGAGGTTCATGAAGTCGAGTAAGGTTCTGTTCTCAATTGCCATCGCATCTGCGTGCCTTGCCATTTATTATCTAGCAGCACAGGCAGTGGAACTTCCTGGTTCCTCGAGTCTAAGAGATCGCTGGAATTCGATGACGACAAGGCGAGGCTCCCCTGGACATCGGTCTCATAGGCCACGCCCAAATGGGCCAATCGATATCACAGTACTAGGATTTCTTTGCTTGACCACGGCTTGGAAAGCAAACCGCTTAAAACATAACAAAGGATAATTACAAGAACATGAAAATACTAATCTCTTTAACAATCGCCTTGATGGCATTGGGTTGTAGCAACGGCTCCCAAACAACAGATGTCAAGATGCCAGATGGTTCAAATGCAAAGGTCACTGCCGAAAAGGATGGAACCGGGATGAAGGTCGAAGGCAACGGAGCGCAAGCTCAAGTTGGAGGGCAACTCACTGTCACTCAAGACGATCTTCATGCTCCTTTCTATCCTGGTGCAATCGTTGATCCAGGCAAGTCTATGAAAGTAAAGACTGCGACGGAAGAAAGTGCACTTGTTTATATGACAAGTGTGGACGACATGGACAAGATTAAAGCTTTCTATGAAGAGAAGATTGCCGGACTCAAGTTCAATGAGTTCAAAGCCGGTGATTCTGTGAACTTGATAGGTGAAGCCAAGGCCAGTGATGGTGGCAAACTCGCCGTGACACTGGTCAAAAAGGGTGCCCAAGGCAATGTCGAAATCAGCATTGGCTACGGCAAAGAATCCAAAAAATAGTGCACCAGTTCAACAGCGAGTCATCCTATTGAAACTCAAATTTTTCGGTAGGATGACTCTTCTTTTTGTGGTCTGTTTCGAGCTTATAAAAATCAACCTGCCCACGACTCTTTCGTAACTCCCGGGGAGAAGCTCCAAAACGGTCGTGAATAAAGCGGTTGAACTGTTGAACATTTGGGATCCCACAAAGATTTGCAACAGATTTTATTTGCTCTGTTGAATTCACTAGCAGAGAATGAGCAAGAGTAGCTCTCTGATCAAGAATATATTGGTGGGGAGTTCGGCCGAGATCCGTTAAAAAGTGCCGAGTAAGTTGACTAGCCGAAATTTTGACATGGCTGCAAATGTCGGATAAGCTCAATTTTCGGTCTAGATTTGAATCAATAAGCTTTTGGGCTGCTTCTGTGTAAATGCTCTTTTGAATATGGTGCGAAGGAATTGCGATAGTCCAGAGGAGATCCCAAACCGCAGAAGCAATAGGGGTCTTTGTGAAATTGAGCTGATGAAGAGCTTGTCGAAATTTATGGTCAAATTGATATAAGAATTCCCCGAGGTCGCAATGCAGAGGAATCGTAACTTTGTCCAATTCCGAATCCAAAATGCCAAAGTTTGAATAGAGATAAAGGAAATTGTCCCTGCCCAATCGGCTGAGATGGCATTTACTGGATGGTGAAATAAGTAAGCATGACCCTGGTGAGATTTGAAATGAGTTCCCATCAACTATCATGGTTCCTTGATCAAACGAAACAATGACTTGCCACAAATGTGAAGGTTGCATCCAACTGATATGTGGTCTTGAGTCTTCAAAAGCCCCAGAACTCTTCACTTCAGGAGGAACAGCCAAGGACACTTTATGCTCACGTTTCATCTCTTTATTATGAAGTTGTTGTGAATTAAAATGAGGAGTCTTTAGTATGTAAGCGTACAAAATGACAAATTCGCCCAATTGGAGAATAATTGTGAAGCTCTAACAAAATCAATAAATTGATAAAAATCGTCACTAAATCCTCAAAAATCATCATGAATTGTTAAATTGTAAATTTTTGCATGTGAAGGCTCGTCAAATTTGAAACAATAGTAATCAGCTATCGATTTGGAGCATCTGATGAAACGAACAATACTTTTTCTTGGATTTATGACGCTGTCGCTTTCTCTGGCTTATGGAGACTCGTTTATTAGAAGTGGGATGAAGGATTACGATCAGAAACGATCAGCATTGCCCAATACTGGCAATTACTATTGCGTTCCGACATCTTACATCGATGCTTTCATGTATATGGGTGAGCACGGAATGCCACAGGTCGATGGTGGGTTTACAAGTTCCTATTCTGATATCAACAGTTTCCTCGCAATTATGGGTGTGTTTATGGAAACTGACCCCTATCATGGAACAGGCGGCGGGAAGGCATATTCAATTGCTAAGAATTGGATAAGCCAGAGAACATCGCATGCGCTTTACCACTTTAGGTTCGGGCCTGATTCCAACTGGGGCACAGGAACGATCCGAAATCAATTGCTGACCTTTGGCATGGTCGTGATTGGCAGAGGAAAGTATCAATGGGACGGAACAAAATATAACCGGATCGGTGGCCATGCAGTCAGTGTTGCAGGCTTTGACTATCCGTCGAGCGGAAACAAGTACTTAAAGGTCTATGACCCGAATGACGATGATAATCTCAATTCACAAAGTTCCTTTACATTGACAAACAAAGTCGCTGGAAACCTAACGGTGCCTATTGCGGGCCAGGGTAACAGAACTCTCTCTCGTTATACGACAAGCACTGGATCTAACGGAGATCTGCTCTATCTCATCGATGGCATGCACACAATGATGCCAACTTTCGCTGGCTGGTTCAATGGAACAGGTGCAGGAACAACTTTCACTGTTCATTGGCCCTGGACTTGGGAAGATCCGAGCCATTCCTCGGCCCAAACAATGACTTACACAACTCCAAACACTCCTATCGATTGGTGTTTCGATCTTGGTGAAACGGCGCTATATTATTTGACAAGCAACGGTCAGGTTCATCGGGTCGATGTTGTTGATCAGTCTGATACAACATTAACAACCATTGCAGGAGCAAATAAGATCACCGTGGGTGGTGCGTCACGTGACATATTTGTTCTCAAAAAAGTTGTTCTGTCCATCAACGATTCACTTGTCAAAATTAATCGAAATGATAATTCGCTAACGACTCGCGGTGTATCGGGGCATCTACTTGATATTGATTGGGATGTTAAGGGTGACTGTCTCACATCCATATCTACTTCTCAATCAACGGTTTTGCGACACAATGAAAACCTAGGACTGATTTCAACCGATCGAGTTCTTTCGCTTTCTTATTCGCTTCCCAATTTCTTTGCAGATACGTACTATTCGGTCGATCACAATACAGGGGACATTCTCTTGGGAACACAGGGAACAAATGCATTTCAACGCCTGCGAAGATCTGGAAAGAAGTGGGTCGCAACTTCACATGATCTTCGAGTTTCAAGTGGCCTGCAAGCTATTTTGCCAGGAGAAAACGATCTCATTTTTGTACAAGATGGGCTGACGCTTTGGACTGTTGACCAGCTTGGTATGCCGGTCAATACAGATTTCAGTGGCTTAGCCGTTGGAAGTCAATTGCAGACATCGAAGTCTTTTGAAGCAACCCACCCAGGTTCAACATCTGGCCCAGGTTGGGATACCGAAGACATAGACCCAGAATCTTAAGAGCCAAAAACCTATATGTCGGGGCAGACGGAGAGCTGCCCCGACATGACTATTTTGCAAGAGGTGCCTCCCAAATCTGTTAGGGGAATTGTTGGTGCCCGGGGAGGGACTCGAACCCTCACGATCTTACGATCAACGGATTTTAAGTCCGCTGCGTCTACCATTCCGCCACCCGGGCGAGGCCCCATTATACTGGGGATCATGGGCTCACTTTGCGACCTTATCGGACGTGTAAAGTCGAATTGATGGACTGGAACTCAATGCTGAAGTTGGTTTCATTGTCCCTTTCATCAAAGAATCCCAATTCATCTGACCCAAAATCAAGATGGCGAACTTGCGGGTCCTTGCAGTTCAGCTCCAAAATCTGTCATCATCTTTCTTCGGGCCGACTGCGCCCTTTACCCCCTTGGGAGGCTCCTAATGGCTAAGAAAAAAGGCGAAAAGCGTGAAATCATTAGGCTTGTGTGCACAGAAGACACCAAGCACTATGTCGTCACAACCAAAAACAAGCAAAATACTCCAGACAAGTTGGAGCTCATGAAATATAACCCCAATTTACGCAAGGTGACCTTGCATCGGGAGAAAAAGTAATGCCAAATCCAAAACGAAAATTTTCTCACCAACGAACAGCAAAGCGACGAACTCACTATACAACATCGTTGCCAGAAGTCACCGAAACTAAGAACGTCGGTGGCGAATCACACGCCAAAAATCATTGTGCGAGCCCAGACGGCTACTATAAGGGCAGAAGATTGCCCGGCTTCAAAGACTAATTCTAGAATTGCAAGGAGCCTCCAAACCCCTTCGAAAAGCATTCGAAGGGGTTTGCTCATTTAGAGCAGGCTTTGACCGATCGACCAATTCACCGTGAGGTGATGTGCAACAGTGGCTCCAACAGCCATCATGCCTTCAATATCACCTAAATTAGCGGATTTCAAATGATCAGAAATGAGAACCACAGGCACAAACTCACGTGAATGATCTGTGGAAGCACTGGTTGGATCATTCCCGTGATCGGCAGTTAGAATGAGCAGGTCATCTGGAGTTAGATGATCAACCAAATCGCCCAGGAATATATCGAAGTCTTCTAAGCAGCGAGCAAAGCCAGCGGGGTCGTTGCGGTGCCCATAAAGCATGTCAAAGTCTTCAAAATTGGCGAAAATGAAATTTGCTTGGGATTCTAAAGCGATCCACATCATTTCTGCGTGTTGCTCATTGTTCTGAGTACGCTTCACCTCTTGGAAGCCTCTCCCACCAAAGAGTTCTGGAACGACTCCGATGCCAAAAACCTGATCGATTTGGTCAATCAGATTTCGAGGTGCCACAAGTGGAAAGTCTTTTCGGCGTTCGGTTCTCGAAAAATGTCCTGGCTCGCCAGTAAAGGGTCTCGCAATGACTCTTTGAACATTGTTGGGTTCGACGCAAAGATCTCTTGCAATTCTGCAATAGCTGTAGAGTTTTTCGGGGGGGACAATTCCTTCGTGACACGCGATCTGAAAGACGCTGTCTGCGCTCGTATAAACAATTGGAAATCCTGTTTCACAATGAAGTTCTCCCAATCGAGTGATGATCTCAGTCCCGCTTGCTGCACAATTGCCCAGAGTCTGGGTTTCTATGAGACTCTCAAATTGTTTGATTAAGGGAATCGGAAAACCGAGTGGATATGTCGGAAAAGCGGTTTTGGTGTGAATCCCCATCATCTCCCAGTGTCCGGTTACAGAGTCCTTTCCTTGGCTTATCTCTCTGAGTCGCCCAAACCGTCCTGTTGCTGATTCTCCTATTCCGCATGCTGCTAAGAATCCATACTTTTCGAGATTTGGGGCGCGGAATCCCCCAACGTGCTCCCAGACATGCTTTATCGTTGAAGGATGATCACGATCACCAAACAAAGCAGCATCTGGAGCTTCACCGGCCCCACACCCATCAAGGACAATAACAATGGCGCGTTTCTGGGGCATAAATCGATTATGAATCTAAGGATGTGGAGCGGATTTCTGGACTCAGCCCAAAGTGCTCGCAATACCTTTTGAAGAGACTGTGCGCCGATAGATAGCTTGAATAAGGAGACATAAAGTGCGCAAATTCAAAAGTAATGAGTTTGCTTGCAACCTTTGAAGCTTCGCTAAATTTGAGTTTCAGATATCTCCAGTCTGCTGGTGGGAATTTGATCGGCATATCTCGATCAAAAGATTCAATATTTGCCCAACACTCGATTCCGAACCTTTGGCAAAGTTCATTAATCCCTTTGTGAAACTCGGGCAATTCTCGATATTGAATTTGCCCATCCTGGAAGGCACAAATATCGATTGATCCATGTGTTTCTGAAAAAATTCGATCCCAATGCTCAAACGTTTCATCGAGTGTATGAACATCTCCTGGGCCAAATTGCTTGCTCCCCATGGGGTAAGGGGAAATCAACACTGGAAGATCAAGTGCCTCTTTGCACGCCCCGGCCAACGAATTGAAAATTTCGATAATGTGAAAATCGTTTCGGGGAGCTTCATGGCACATATACCAGCCTTTGAAAGCTTTCCGGTGCCCATATCTTGCGGCTACTTCCTCAATGAAAGCCTTGTTCAATTCAACTTCTTTCCACCAAGATTGCCGAATCCAAAACCGACCAGAATCATAGAGCCCCCAAAAGAGGTTTAGCTCATACTTTTCCGCTAGATCAAGGAACATTTCGCCAAGATCGTCTTCGATCGGGAGCAAATTGGGGATCGATTGGCTCGGAAAAATACACCTATCCTTGTATCCGGAGCGTATGATCACGACAGTGTCAATACCTATTCTCGAATAGAGTGCAAACTCGCGATCCCACTCTTCTCGAGACCAATTTTGACTGGGTATGTCATGAGTAATTTCATCAATAAAAGTACCAGTCAAGCGGAGCATCAAGTCTATTTTAACTGAATTCTATGATCCGAGACTTTGTGTGTAATCATCGGTCATATACACGCAATTGCAAAAACAATTGCTAATACAACGTAAAATAAAGTTAAATCCTGGGAGCACGAAGTTGTGAAAATTATTCTAGTTGAAGATGAACCACGGGTCGCCGATTTTGTATCGAAAGCTCTGACCGAATTTGGATACAACATCACCTGGGCGAGTACAGGTTCGGAAGGGTTGGAAAAGATTCAATCTGGGCAATACGATCTTGTTATTCTCGATATCATGCTTCCGGATATTGATGGATTTTCCATTCTAGAAAAAATTCGAATTGACGGAGTTAGCGTCCCAGTTCTCATGCTTTCAGCCAAAGGTGCGGTTCCAGACCGAGTCAAAGGATTAGACCTTGGAGCGGACGATTACCTTGCCAAGCCTTTCGAACTCAATGAGCTCATTGCTCGAGTCAGAGCGCTTATGAGAAGAAGACCCAATGACTTGAGTTGGCTCACGGTTGGCGACCTCACACTTGATCCGGTATCACGTAAAGTACTCAGAGGTGGCAAGCGAATCGATTTAACAGCCCGTGAATTTGCTTTGTTGGAATATCTGTTACGAAACAGAGGACGAGTCTTAAGCAGAACCCAGATTATGGACACAGTCTGGAACGATCCTAATGGAGAAACTAACGTTGTGCCTGTCTATATTAACTATTTGCGTTCGAAAATAGAAAAAGAAGGTTCAATGAGGTTACTTCATACAATTAGAGGGGTCGGTTATCTTTTGGAATTGAGGGATTAAGTTCTGAATGCGGAGCCATCGGGTTCGAGTGACTTTTGTAGTCACAGTCGTCTCCAGTTTCATCGTGGCATGTTTATTTGCTTTCGCATACAACTATATCCAACACGAGCAACGCCGATCCTCTTTTGTTCAACTCGATGCTGCATTAGAAGCTATTCGGCTAGATGTCAAATACGATCAACCCAAAGACTATCTTAAGATTTTGCATACGAGCCCCCATGGGCTTTCTGCAGCCGTCTTTGACTCCAGTGGTCAGGTCATCGTTGCCGAAGGCTCGATCCCCATGTCTGCAAAATCAGGTCGCGGAATTGCAAACATGAATGGCGTACTCGTGATCTATGTCTCCGGGCGAGAAGAAGGCAAAACTGTTGTCGTTGCGGATACATGGACTGATGTGATGCTTTCCAATATGAGAATGATGGTGTTGCTCGTCATCCTTTGGTTAACGCTGACGATTCTTACCGCCACTGTGACATGGATTTCGATCACTCGGACATTTCGGCCACTCCTTGAGATGGCCAACGAAGCAGACCGGCTCTCGACGCAGGGATTAACTTCGCGCTTGGCCGTGCCAGAAGATCAGGAATTTGGTCAATTGGCTTCTAAACTCAACTCATTTTTGGATCGGTTGGAGGAGACAGTTGAACTTCAGGAGCAGTTCTTACAAGATGCTGCCCATGAGCTGAGAACTCCGCTCACGATCCTCAGGGGTCAAGCGGAAACTGCCCTGTTGCGCCACCGTTCCTCGGATGAATATGAATCAGTACTTAAAACCTTATTAGAAGAGGCTGTTCGAATGTCTCGGCTAGTTGAATCTCTCCTCGTGAGTTCGCGTGCTTCCATCAACGAAGCTAGCGAAGTCGAACTCGCGATACCGATCCAAGAATCAGTGGACACCTGGCAAGACCGATTTAATGAGGCTGGGGTCAAGTTACAGTCTTCCATCGGCTTGGTAAGGATGAAAATTTCTGAACAAGAGATTTCGATTGTGATGGATAATTTGCTTGGAAACGCACTGCGCCACAGCCCCAAGGGCACAACATGCCACGTTGTCCTTTCGCAAAACAAGGGCGAGTGCCGTTTGACGATCAGCGACCAAGGTTCGGGGATAACTGACGAGCACAAAAAGCAGATTTTTCAGAGATTCTTCCGAACGGATGAATCTCGCGGTCGTAACACAGGTGGATTTGGAATCGGACTTGCAATTTGCAAGCGAATCCTTAATGAACGATCGGCAACCATTTCAGTTGAGGACAACTGGCCGAAGGGCAGTACTTTTGTCATCGAATGGCAGCGTGGTCAGCTAAATAAGCCAGGATCCTGATTTTGGGTTGGTTCAAGTCCGAGAATGGCGTAACCGGCGGGGCTCAAAATTCGACCCCGCGGAGTTCGAGCCAGGAAGCCTTGTTGCATAAGAAATGGCTCATAAACGTCTTCAACCGTTCCACCGTCCTCCCCAATGCTAGCCGCTAAGGTCTCGAGCCCAACCGGGCCACCTCCAAATTTTTTTGCAATCGTTTGCAAGAGCTGGCGGTCGATCCGATCAAGACCATTTGAATCGATATCCAATGCAGTCAGTGCCCTATCAGCGATTCCAGAATCAATCTCGTTTTTTTGGTCGACTTGAGCAAAGTCTCGAATTCTTTTAAGCAGTCTGTTGGCGATACGAGGGGTTCCCCGAGATCGTTTGGCTATTTCCTCCGCACCGCTTTTCGAAATTGGAAAACCCAAGATATCAGCCGATCGAACGATGATCTCAAAGAGCGATTCCTTGGAATAGAATCCAAAGTTCATGACAATGCCGAATCGATCCCTTAATGGTCCTGTCAATAACCCTTGCCTCGTCGTCGCCCCAATAACAGTAAAGGGATTGACCTCTAAGCGAACTGAACGTGCAGCTGGCCCTTTGCCTATCATCAGATCAACTTTCCTATCTTCCATGGCGGGATAGAGCATCTCCTCAACAGCACGCGGAATCCGGTGGATTTCGTCAATGAAAAGGATGGAACCAGCCTCTAAGTTCGTGAGAATTCCAACCAAGTCTCCAGGGATTTGAAGGGCAGGGCCACTCGTGACATGAATTTGTGCACTCATTTCTTGCGAAACGATATGAGCGAGCGTTGTTTTCCCCAGACCTGGAGGGCCATAAAGCAAAAGATGATCTAAGGGCTCACAACGCTGCTGTGCAGCTTTCAAGAAAACCAGAAGGTTCGACTTGACGGCTTCTTGCCCAATAAATTCGCTGAGCCTTTTCGGTCTGAGAGAGAGTTCAACCGGAGCTTCTTCAATAAATACTGAAGTATCAACATCGCTTGGCCGGCTCATCGTGTCAGCCTCTTCAATGCAATTCTAAGCTGATCTGGAACATCATCGGCTTCGGCTCTGGCAACCTCTGCTGCAGCCTCTGCTTCAGTTTTTCGGTAACCAAGTGTCACCAAAGCATCTACCAATTCGTCAGATACTACAGCTGTCTGGGAAGCCTTTGATACAAATTTTCGATCAATGTCAATGGCTTGTACTTTGTCTTTCAATTCTACAATGATCCGTTCTGCAAGTCTGAGCCCAATTCCGTTGACACGTGTCAACGCCTTAACCTCTTGGTTAAGGATAGCGCTTAGTGCACCCGAATCTCCCAATTCGCCCAACACAGCGAGGCTTGTTTTCGGGCCACAACCCTTCACATCTCGAAGAAGGTCAAAAATTCTTCGGTCTTCAGAGGTTAGGAATCCAAAGAGGCTTTGCCCATCCTCTCTGAATATCTGTCGAACATAAAGATTCACGGTCGATTCGAGTGCGAATTGAAAGGCGACTGAAGTCGGTACCAAGACTTCGTAGCCAATTCCATGACAATCGACTACCAAGCTATGGCCATGATTTTCGATCAGAGTTCCTCGAATTCGAACAATCATCTCCGATATGTTACCTTCTGTCTACTCGTTTTCCATCTTGTGGGCTCAATGGAAGAATAGGAATTTTGGAAAAATCAATCGACTTTGATGTCGCAAGAGCGGCTTGAATTTTGAAAGACAGTTTAACTTCGTAGGCGCGCGGCCAAGGCAAAGAAATTGAAACGTCATCCAGTCCTGTGATCTCGTACTCTTTGGAACCTGCGAAAAAGTGCGTTCCAAAAAGTTGCTCTTGAAATCGAATCTGAAGTCGCTCTCCGAGATCTTTTTTTACGAGATTTGAGACTTTTTCAAACTCGTTACCATACGTTTCTTCTCGACTCGAATTCGGAAACTTATCGATCATGGCATAAGCTTCTGGGCGAACATATTTGTGGTATTCGAAGTCATTGACCAATCGGTGCAAGATAAATGTTCGGAGGGCAATTTCTCGCTGGAGGGGGTCTGAGCCTTGCTTTCGAGAAAGCATGTATGCGTTTGCCGCAGGAATAGTCGTTCCCATGGTGTTTCCAGCAGTATTCCAACCGGCATAAGCCAATATTCTCGAAGATCGACCTTGCGATGTCACGGCATCAAAAAGCCGGGGGTCAGCTGTTCCGCTACTCCCAAGATTGATGTCTGCAATGGCGACTGGAAAACCCTGGTCGACTTCGCTTTTGAGCGACTTGAGAAATGCGTCCAACGCAAAGACCCTGGGATCAGGGGTGTTGACATAAAGAGAATAATCAAAAGTCTCGTTTGGCCCGGCAAATTGTGCACCAGACCCGATTATTTGATCTCGAAGACTATTGTCAATGGTTTCAGATTCGTAAAAAGCAACCTTTTGCCTTCCGGCTTGATCAGCATAGACGACACGAATCTTTGGAGTCCAATGAATCGAATCAAGAAGCGATCGGCTTACGAGCAAAGATCCTAATTGATCGATCCCTTCTGTAAACTGTATCTGCGAAGTTATGGAAAGGGCCTTCGTCGAGTTCTTGAGTTTCCTGGTTTCCCCTACATGAGGGCCATTAGGTTTAGCGTCATCTTGACCAAAAGCCAAAAAATCAAAAATTCCTTCGCTAGTTTGCTTTACAAGTTCAAGCTGAATCGCATTATTGCGACTCCTCACGCTATAGTATCGTTCGATTTGCCCTTCTGGAATACGCTTTCTGAGGTTGTTGAGTGAAGCCAGAATCTTGGGATCGGCTCCAATGGAATATTTGTCTTTGAGTTCCGCAAAGCGGGCAAGATCCATGCGCCACGACTTTGATTCTTTGGTCGCCGTAGGGGCCAATCTCATAATGGTTGAAAAACCATAAAACTTGACCTGGGGGACAGACTTTCTGAGAGCAGCAAATCGAGTGATTCGTTGCTGGGCCAAGTTTAGAGTGCTTCGGTCTGTTCTAGAAGCAATGAGACCTCCATAAGCAATCATGTCTATATTTGCAATGACGATGTCATAGAACTTGAGATGGTCTTTGCACCAATCTAAGATCTTTTCTGGTGAACCAGGCTGAGTGAAATGTCCGAGGAGAGAATCGGGGGGCGTCTCAACGACAACGTCGGCAAGTCCCCCAATCATCTGGGGGAATTGAGTTGTTGCTGGCCGATCATCCAACGGAATGAGGAGAATTCTCTGAGCTGCAAAGGCTGGGCATGACAAAACGAGGCCTGAGATTGCAAACAAACAACCCAAAATAGCCTTAGCATTCGCCATGTATTTCACTCTACCTATTCGTAGACGTATGAGAGTTACTCTTGTCCTCGATATTGAACAGCTTCGCTCAAATGAGGTTTTTCGACCTGTTTTGAACCCGCGAGATCAGCAATTGTCCTCGCAACCTTCAGCAAACGATCAAAGACACGGGCAGAAAGGTTGAGTTTGGCCGTAACAAGCTTCAAAAACTCCCGGCAATCTTCATCCATTTCAATCATTTCCCGAACCTCTCTCGGAGACATTTTGCTATTCACCTTTGGTTTTCCAAATCTCTGAGTTTGAACTTCTCGAGCCCTTGTGACTCGCTCTCTGATCTGCGCTGAGGCCTCTCCCTGCGGTCGGTTAATGAGCTCGTCCGGGCTCAACCTTGGGACATGGATATGAAGGTCAATTCGATCAAGGAGTGGGCCACTGATTCTTCCGGCATACCGGTCGCATTGAGCAGCCCCGACGCATTTTGCTTCAGGATAACCCTTAAACCCGCAAGGGCAAGGGTTCATGGCACCCACAAGCATGCATTCAGCAGGAAATTCCAAGCTTGCAGCAACTCTCGAAACGCTAATCACCCCATCTTCGAGCGGTTGGCGTAACGATTCGAGAACCCCACGGTCAAACTCTGGCATTTCATCCATGAAAAGAACGCCCAAATGCGAGAGAGACACCTCACCGGGCATCGGAATCTTGCCTCCACCCACCACCGCGGCATAAGAAGATGTATGGTGAGGCGATCGAAATGGCCGCTCCCAAACAAGCCCTTCTCGATGATCTTTCTTACCACCTGCACTGTAGATCCGCGTGACCTCGATCGCTTCTTCGAGAGACATGATTGGCAATATCGTGGGAAGCCTGCGAGCAAGCATTGTTTTTCCCGATCCCGGTGGTCCCGTCATCAAAATGTTGTGCCCGCCAGCGGCAGCAATTTCCATAGCATGAACAGCGTGTGCTTGCCCTTTGATATCAGAGAAGTCCACTTCGTATGTGGGCATTTGTCGAGACTCCGTCTTGACATTCACAGGTTCGATTCCCAAGGAACCGTTGAGGATTTCAACGACTTCTATCAGATTTCTTGCACCATACACTTCAATTCCGGGAATCACGCTGGCTTCCCGAGCGTTGTGCTGAGGCAGGATCATCCTTTCAAATTTGTTGCTGTGGGCGAGTAAGCCAACATTGATCGCGCCATCAATCGGACGCAATGCTCCATCTAGCCCGAGCTCTCCCAAAATAATTGTGCCTTTCAAAGATTCTAAGGGCAATTGCCCTCCGGCTGCAAGAACCGCGATCGCAATGGGGAGATCAAGAGAGGGGCCCTCCTTTTTAAGGTCGCCAGGGGCCAAATTCACGACCACACGCGTAAATGGAAAGTCGAGTTCGCAATTCACAATGGCAGATCTGACTCGATCTTGGCTTTCTTGAACAGCTTTGTCGGGTAGGCCAACTAGAATGAATTCGGGTCTCCCACCTTGAAGGTCAACTTCGACAACGACGGGCAGGGCGTCAATTCCTGACAGCGTCGCGGTGTGGACTTGAGCAATCATGGTCTCGATTCAATGGCAGAATACCAGGGGGGAATCAAAGACAAAGCTATTTCAAAGTCATTTCAGAGGTGAGAATGACAGGAATTTGCTCTTCATCTCCAGGAACAATCGTTGGCCCCATCACAATTTTCTGGTTGATTAGCCAGCCGGATTTTGTATCAAGCTCGGAGAATCCAGATCCCGTCATGAGCCCTGATCCCTGAGTTTCAGAAAAATGCATTGAGATCTTCATGGCCTCTTTGGTTCGTGATTGAATGTGGAACTTCATATCGATTTTGGGAAGGTTGAGATCCGGTTCCCATATTGAATGCGTCCATTCTTGTTCTAACTGGCCTTCTTCTACTGGGAAAATGACATCCAGTGGCCGAAGTTGTCTGGCCATCAATAACGGAAAGAGCGGGTTAAATGGGCGAGCCGTGACTTCACCAAATTTAGAATGCACTTCTGTTGTCACGGTTTTATCTGAATCTGGTTCTGCAGAAACGGTCTGACCGTTGATGATGACTGAGACAAGCTGAGATGTTCTTTCGAGAGTAGCTGTGCCATCGGATTCAACTTTGAGCACCTTGAGAGTGATTTTTCTCTTGATTACGGTGTTCTCGGAATGGTCATCAGAGACAAAAGTTTGCACCCAATCATAGGTGCGACTTTCGTTGACCTTGAACTGAAAAAAATGCTCGAAAAAATCAAATATCAATGGATTGACTCGACAGGGACTTCATTAGAGCGTCGGTAACCAGCTTCGCGTGCGATTTTTTCTCTTCCAGATGGTGTCTCGAGTTGGGTTTGCCTTCTGACAAGTTCAGCACGTTCTAGTTCGGCTTTTTTCATGTCGAGTTCAGCCTCTCGGGTGATCTTCTTTTGTTCGGAATAATCGTTCCATGGGGTTCTGCTCAAGGCATAACCAGTAGCGACGGCAACTAGAATAACAAGAATTGTGGCGACCATGCCTTTCATGATTAGAACTCCTTCCTTGAATTCAAGACGAGTTTACTTCAATTGAAGTTCCTAGGGTCCAATGAGCATGACAACATCAGCCCATAATTCTCTTATGTCGATTGCAAATATTGAAGATACGGCCAAAGGTGTGAACTGGGATTTATCCGCGCTTTTCAGTTCTATTGATGATCCGAAGGTAGAGGAAACCTGGGTCGAAGTTGGCAAAAGAGCCGACGAATTTGAAAAGCTCTATCGCGGAAAAATCGAAAGTGGAGAGCTGACGGAGTCGTCTTTTCTCAGAGCCATTCAAGATTATGAGGCCCTGTCCAATCTCGCAAGTAAGCCAGTACTTTATGCGAACCTCATTTTTGCCGCAGATACGAGCCAACAAAAGCACGGAGCCTTTTTGCAGGAGCAATCCGAAAAACTCTCGGAAATTCGTGTGAAAATCATGTTCTTTGAACTTGAAATCCAAGGCGTGAACGAAGATTGGTTGCGCAAGCAATTGGAATTTGGGCCCTTAAAAGCTTACGAGCATTACCTTTCAGTTGCGAGGCAAATGAGTCCGCATATCTTAAGCGAAGTTGAAGAGGTTCTGCTGGAGGAAACAGCTAACGTCGGATGCAGGGCATGGCAAAGGCTCCACGACGAACTCACAAGTAACCAGCTTTACCCATATCTTGAACCTGAAACGGGTCAAAAATCTGAATTAGCACAAGAGGAGATCTTAGATAAGCTGCGAGATCCCAACCGAGAAATTCGACAAGCGGCGGCTGATGGATTGACCGCAGGGCTCAAGACTCTGGAAAGAACACTGGTGTTTGTCTATAACACGCTTTTGGCAGATAAAAAGCTGGAGGATCGGCTTCGCAAATTCGAATCGCCAGAGTCGAGCCGCCACATGGCGAATGAACTCGAAAAGGAAACCGTTGACCTCGTCATGCAGCTTTGCAAGGAGCGTTCGGATGTTGTGGAGCGTTACTATCGCACGAAAAAAGATATTCTCGGTTTGCCAGAACTCACCCATATCGATCGATATGCACCACTTTTTGAATCCAAGCAAACCAAAACTTGGGAAGAAGCTAAAGAAATCGTCCTTGATTCATTTGGATCATTTTCCAAAGAGATGGAGGAGCGGGCCAGGGAGTTCTTTGATAAGAACTGGATCGACGCGGGGCCTCGGCCAGGAAAGTCGGGAGGAGCATTCTGTAGCCCCAACACTGTCGATACACATCCTGTATTACTGCAGACCTATCTTGGAGGCTTGGATGACGTCATGACGTTAGCTCATGAAATGGGGCACGGAGTCCACGGATCATTAAGCCGATGCCAGACTCCGCTCAATTTCAATGGGACTTTGCCTCTTGCCGAGCTAGCTTCCATATTTGCCGAAATGATTACGTTCGAGCGACTTGTTGCCGGGGTAGACCATCAAGAGAAACTCGCTCTATATGCTCAGAAAATTGAAGGAATTTTTGCAAGCGTACATCGACAATCGGCCATGTTTCGATTTGAGCAGAGGTGCCATGAGTCTAGGCGCACCAGTGGAGAACTTTCGGCCGAAGAGTTTGGCAAAATTTGGCACGAAGAAATCCAGTCCATGTTTGGTAACAGCCTCAATCTCGGTGACCAGCATCGGTCTTGGTGGATGTATGTTGGGCATTTCATATTTGCGCCATTTTATGTTTACGCTTACTCTTTTGGAGAGTTGCTCACACTTTCAATTTATC
The DNA here is from genome assembly GCA_964583465.1 of uncultured Fimbriimonadaceae bacterium. GTDB lineage: Bacteria > Armatimonadota > Fimbriimonadia > Fimbriimonadales > Fimbriimonadaceae > JAEURO01. The sequence continues at coordinate 123,796 of CAZOVP010000002.1, forward strand.
AACTTGCCAAAAAGGAAGGGCCAAGCTTTACTGAAAAATATGTTTCAGTTCTCAAGCTTGGAGGGAGCAGGTCGCCACATGATCTTATGGCGATTCTTGGTGTTGATTTGCGATCAAGAGAGTTTTGGCAGGGAGGCTTCGAAGCTATTGACCACATGGTCGGTGAGTTTGAAAGTCTCTGGGCCGAATCTAAGCAATGAGCCGCAATGTACCAAGAATGAGAGGGTAGCGAGACTGAAGATATGACTCGAAGAACCAAAATCGTGGCCACGATGGGGCCTGCAACGGCAAACCCAGAGGTGATGGGTCAACTTAAGAACGCAGGAATGAATGTCGCTCGCCTCAATTGTAGCCACGGAGATTGGGAACAAAAGCGAGATTTCATCAAGTGGATTCGTGAGCTTCACGATGGGTTCAATCCCATTGCCATCATGGCCGACCTCCAAGGTCCAAAATTTCGAATCGGCGACGTCGAAAGCGGGGTCGTGAACCTTATCGAAGGTCAAATCATAACTATGGGACATGGACACGGTGCCATGTTGCCCATGAAGGATGATGCCATTTTTGCGGCGATGACTCGTGGTTCACACATCCTTTTTGGCGATGGGGAAGTGGAAGTCAAACTCGGCGAATCCAAAGATGGTGTTTTTGATGCTGAGGTGATCACGAGTGGCAAAGTCAAAAGCAGACAAGGGATTACTTTGGTCGGCAAATCTTTCGATGTAGGTTGTCTCACAAGCAAAGATATCGAAGACTTGAAGCAAGCAATTGCATATGGTGTCGATTACCTTGCGCTGAGTTATGTCCGGCGAGCCAGCGACATTTTGGAACTTCGAAAAATTGTCGATGGATACGATCCTGGAATAAAAATTATTGCCAAGATCGAAACCAAAGAGTCTTTGCATGATCTAGGCTCAATCATAGAGGCCAGTGACGCCATCATGGTTGCCCGTGGCGATTTGGGGCTCCAAATGGATCTTGAAGACGTCCCTCTCAGTCAAAAGCGAATCATTCGTGAAACACACAAAGCTGGTAAGCCCGTTATCACAGCTACCCAGATGATGGAAAGCATGATCACGAATTCCAGGCCAACTCGTGCCGAAGCCAGCGATGTTGCCAATGCAATTTTGGATGGAACAGATGCCGTCATGTTAAGTGGTGAGACCGCCAGCGGTGCTTATCCAGTCGAGACCGTGAAGACAATGGCTCGAATCGCGCAAAAGACCGAAGCCCTGCTGGAATCAGAAGATTTCATGCATTTTGTTCACAATGCGAAAAAAAGTGATACAACGGAAGCCGTGGCCATGGCAGCCGTTTCGATTGCCAACACTTTGAAAGTCAAGGCAATCTTAACGATGAGCGAAAGCGGTTTTACGCCCAAAATGGTTGCTAAGTTTCGCCCAAAAGCTCCAATTTTTTGCGCTTCTTGGCACCATCGGGTTCAAAACCAGAATGCTCTCATTTGGGGCGTTCAGTCATTAAACATGCCACCTACGAATAACACCGACGAAGCAGTGCAATTTCTCATGGATGGATTCTGCCAACGCAAGTTGCTCAAGTCTGGTGATAAGGTCGTTGTAGTCGCGGGGGCACCTCCAGGTACTTCGGGCAACACAAACATGATCATGGTCAAAATCGTTTAGTCGCCGTGAACCGACCGGCGATGCTCGATTTCGGCCTCATATGGTTCATAGTGCACCGTTACAGAAGCTCCTCCTAAGGCGTCAGAGAGTTCTTGTTCGATATGCTCGGCAATGTCGTGGGCTTGTGTAAAGCTGAGATGATCATCGAGCAAGACATGCAGCATCACAACCCGAAGTAAGCCCGTTTCTCTGGTGAGAACATTGTGAAAGCCCCGAGATTCTGGATGAAGCCTGAGCACTTCGCGAATTATTTCTAGATCAGACTCGGGCAAAGCACCATCCATGAGAGGATGCAGAACCTTTTTCAGCTGTTTGATAGCGAAATATGCTCCCGACAATGTGAAAACAATAGCGACGATGGGGTCGATTTGGCGTATCCCTGTGAACTTGTAGGCGACAAGTCCCGCGATGATCCCTAGGGATGCAAGTGTATCGCTGCGAAGGTGCTCAGATTCTCCTTCAATGGCCACCGAACGTGTTTGCCGAACAACCTTTCGCAAATAAATAATGATGGCAATGTTTGCAAGAACTGAATAGCCCATCGCGAAAAGGCCAAAATCTGGCTTGATGGGCTCCGGTTCATGGAGGTGAAGCGCGGCTTGCCAGGCGATAACCGCAGAAGTGATCATGACCAAGACCATCTGAAAGGCGCTGAGTAGGGATTCGGCTTTCCCGTGTCCAAATGGATGATCCTCGTCCGGGGGCTTGGCTGCGAGCTTAAGCGTATAAAGAGCGGCCAAAGAAAGGGCGATATCAAGAATCGACTGCATAGATTCTGCCAAAACAGAAATGCTATGGCTGAGAATGGCAGCAACAACCTTAACAATCACTGTGACAGTTGTCGAGGCTGCGGAGATCGCGGCTGCACGCTGAGCAATTGCTGTTCGAGAGCCCGGTTCCACACATCTATTTTGGCATCAAGGTAAGGTCAATCATAACGCCGTGATTCAAAACTTGTCCGTGAGCAATATCGCGATCATCGAAAACTCGGAACTTGGCTTCGAGCCAGGATTGAGTGTTCTAACAGGTGAGACGGGAGCTGGCAAGTCTCTGCTTGTCGATTCAATCAATTTGGCGATGGGTGAGCGAGCAGATTTTGAACTTGTGCGGACTGGGGCAAAAAAAGGCCAAGTCTCTCTTAAATTTGGGCCAATCCCAAATCAAACTTATGCCATTCTGGTTGAAAATGACCTCGAGGGAACAAGCGATTCACTCGAAATCTCGCGAGAGCTATTGCCTTCGGGACGTTCAAACATCAGAGTGAATGGCAAAAGTGTTCCTCTCGGCATTCTCAAGAAGATTGGCATGACAATTGTCGATCTCCATGGCCAGCATGATCATCAAGCCCTCATCGTGCCCGAGCGACAAATCGAGTTCCTCGACTCTTGGATTGGGGCCGATGCTGCTCGGATTCTTTGTCAAGTTTCGACAATTTATGAACAAGTCGAGATTTTGAAGCGGAAGTTGCACAACGTGCAGCGATCTCAAAGGGAAAGGGAACTGAGAAGGAGCATGCTCGAATTTCAGATTGGTGAAATTGAAGAAGCGAAACTGCAACCTGGAATCCTTGATGAAATTCAATTGCAGTTCGAAAGAATCCAAAATTCTGAGCGTCTCGCCCTTGGCGCAGGAAACTTGCTCGAAATCCTCTCCGAAAGCGAAAGCTCAGTTATTGTCCAGCTTGGAATGGCTCTAAAAGAGTTGAGAACCATGGCCAATTTGGATTCTGAATTAGAATCTGCTGCCGCCGATCTGGATTCGACACTCACTAATATTCAAGATTTCACACGGGAAATTGGTCAGTATTCGGACAATCTCGATTCTGATCCCAAGGAAATAGAAATTCTTGCAGGGCGAATTGACCAAATCAGAACATTATTCAGGAAGTACGGAAAAGACGAAGGAGAAGTTTTGGCATTTTTGGATGAATGTCGGAACGAACTTGAAGAACTCCAAGACCCGAGCTCTAACGAATCGGAGCTTCGCGCACAACTTGATGTGCTCGCACAACAACTTGAGCTTCACGCAAAGTCGCTCAGTGACCTCCGCAAAGCCAAAGCGCTTGAATTTGCTCAACTTGTTACGGATTGCGCCCGTGATTTGGCTATGGATGCAGTTCAATTCAGCGTCGATTTTCAGGAAAAACAAATCGCCCCAGATGGTCGCGATATCATTACTTTTCTTTTTTCTGCGAATGAGGGCGAAGATCAGAAAACTCTGGCAAAAATTGCTAGTGGCGGCGAAATTTCTCGACTCATGCTTGCGATCAAAGTCGCAGGAAGTGGACGGGCAGGTGTTCCAACCCTCATTTTTGACGAAGTCGATACAGGACTAAGTGGTCGCGCAGCCGTTGCGACGGCGAATAAGATGCTCCAATTGGCAAAAGACTATCAGATTATCGCCATTTCGCACTTGCCTCAAATTGCGGCCAAGGCCCAACACCATTACAGGATCGATAAGGTCATCCAAAATGGCCGGACGATCACTCAAGTGAGAAAGCTGAACGACGAAGAGCGCATCGAAGAAATTGCCAGAATGTTAGCTGGCGAATCGGTTGGAGATAAGGCTCGGCAGAATGCCGCGGAACTCCTAGGTTTTGGGTTCGTCAGCTAAGAATTGTAATTTTGATCTGCCTTGCCCGTCCATGAATTTGGAGAAAAGTATGTTGCTATTGAATTTGTTGGCCCTTGCGATTACTGGGGGAGAACCCACAATAACAGAATCCAAAATCGTTGGAGTTTCGATGTTCAAAAATGGCTATGCAGTCGTCGTGCGTGAAGCCAAAGTCAAAAGTGGCGAAGTTTTGATCGAAAATCCCGGGTACGCCTCACTTGGCTCTATTTGGCTAAATACATCTAAGGGTGCCCATTTGGAAAATGCTGTTTCGATGGTTTTGAAGAAAGCCGGGAGTCGGCCGGTCAATAGTCTTGATGAAGTTCTCGCTGCAAATATTGAAAAGAACGTCACCCTGGAGACTTTATCGCAAACGACGAATCAGACTTCCATAGTCAAAGGACGGCTCCTGAGCGCAGATGGTGGAATTGTTGTCATAGAAGGGGAAAACGATCGAATGGCTCTGACAAAGTCCAGCATCCTGAGAATAGTTTCAAGCGACCATGGACTCGTCTTCCGTGTTCCGACCGAAGAGCAAAAGAGGGTTATCAAGGCTAGAGTTAAAGGAGATGGGAGTCTCTATCTTGTGAGCATGCAGCATGGAATGACCTGGGCACCTTCATATCAGTTCGCGCTCAACGACGACAAAACTGCGACGTTGCTTGCAAAAGCAACTATTCTAAATGACCTCGGAAAGTTAGAAGATATTACTGTGAATTTGGTTACTGGTTTCCCAAACGTGCGGTATATCAATATCCTCGACCCTTTCACAAGTGGGGCAAATCTTGACCAGTTTATTGGTAGCATGGGCGAGCAACTGAGAATGGGATTTGAAAAAGCCGACAGTCTGACCCAAAATGCTTTAGGATCAGGCGGGGGAGGTTTTGGTGCCCCTTCCGCGCCGGTTGCGAGCCCAGGAGATTTGATTGAAGACTTATTCTTTTATCGAAAATCCGGAATTTCCCTTGATCCGGGAGAGCGAGGTTATTACGAGCTCTTTCAGGCCAAAACTGAATATCAATCCATTTACTCAGCAAGCATTCCTATCGATTCTACATTGGGGCGATCTCAGCAACCAGAAAATCGAATCGAAGTTTGGCACACTCTAAAGTTTAAGAATTCGGCGACACAGCCCCTCACAACTGCGCCAGTCACGATTAGCAAACAGGGCGAAACACTCGGCCAAGACCTTCTCAATTACACGTCAACAGGGGCCGAAACCACTATCAAAGTGACAAAAGCTTTGGACGTGGTTGTTGAAGCGAACGAAGAAGAAAAGGACAGAGAACGCAAGGTCTTGGTTCAAGAAGGCCGATCAAGTTATGACCGGGCATTGGTGGAAACAACAATTGAAGTTCGAAATCTCAAGTCCAAACCTGTTACGATCGAGATTAACAAGATGATCATTGGTGAAGTCAGCAAAGCAGAAGAGGCTACAGTTAAAAAACTTGCTGAGGGTCTCAAACAGCTTAACCCTGTTTCGAATCTCAGCTGGACATTTGAATTGAAGCCTGGTGAATCGAAAAAACTTTTGTTTCAATATAAAGTCTTTGTTCCAAGCTTTGATTAATTCATGGCAAAGACTAAATCCATGAGTACTTTACAGGTAGCAAACAGCCGGCCCTTTCGGGCGGCTTTTTGGTTCTTAGAGCTCATAACAATGTGATTAAAGGTGCCGTTGACGCCATAAATTGTTTTCTCAACTGTTTCAAACGTAGTTCCGGTTGATTCGCCGAATGTCGCAATATCGTCTTTGTGCTTCCTCACTTCGGCAAGTCCTTTTCGCCAGCTAGCCCAAACGGAATCTTGTGTGGCCAAAGGTTTCGGCGTACTTTTGATCAGGTCATAAAGGCATTGTTGTACCTCGACGCTCACGTGCGAAAAAAGTGGAATCCAAATCGTGCCACCCCCTGAGATTGCAAACCCCGCTTCACCCATAGTTTTTCCGATCGTTTCCAGATCAGATTCAACACTGGTTAGCCACGACTGGTCATTTGGCCCGAGATCCATCATGAGCCGGCGGTTCCGAACGGATAAGCAGTCAGCATAGATCGCATGGGCCTCTGACATTCCCAAGGTTGATTCTGTGCCCCGTTCCCCTGATGTGTACCAGGCAAACCACTTGTCGTGCCCCATTTTCAAGACGTCTTCGACCGACATGTGAAATCGGTCTTCTTGAGAATACTTCTGAGCGAATGTCAGACTGAAAATCAGAGCAAAACTGAGAGTCAAGATCAATCGCATATCATCAAAGACGGCTTGGCCCCGTTGGGCGTTTCTTCAACCGGTACCCTATGAGCGTGATTCGAGACGACATTGCTGGACAAATAGCAAAAATAATCGAAGGCGAAATCGCAAAGGGCCGGCTTTTTGGCGAAGCGCCGAAATGGCACGAGCTCGAAGTTCTCAATACGAAATCGGCCGAACACGGCGACTATTCTTGCAATTGGGCCATGGTTGCCATCAAGTCCATGGCCGCCCAGAATCCAGATCTGAAGAGCCCTCGGGATCTGGCCCAGATGTTGGCAATGGAGCTCGAGAAATCCGAAGACTTTGAAAAAATAGAAGTCGCTGGGCCAGGGTTTTTGAACATGACGCTGGCTGTATCCAAATTGGCTCAAGCTGTTTGTTCGACTTTTGAGGATTCAAGTGAATCAGTTTTGACAAATCAACATCACTTTGGACGTCCAAAATTACCCAAAGAGAGTTGTCAGAGGATAAATCTTGAATATGTCTCAGTGAACCCAAATGGCCCTATCACAATAGGATCTGGGAGAGGGGCTGCCTATGGAAGTGCTCTCGCCAACATTTTGCAAGCTTGTGGACACACAATCCACCGCGAGTATTACATCAATGATGGAGTGAATAGCGAGCAGATGCGTCTATTCGCTGAATCTGTTAAGGCCAGTTTTGAAGGCCGTCTTATCCCAGAAAACGGTTACAAAGGTGATTATGTTATGGATGTGGCCAGATTAGCCAAAAGTGGACTCAGGCCATATATCGAAGATACTCTGAAAAGACAAGCACCTTCTGCAACAGAGCGGAGGCTCTTACCATTTTTGAACCAGGCGTTAGATTCCATGGAATCTGGCTCAGGTGAGGTTCCTATTGAAGTTTTTCAGGCATTTTCGCAAGATAGGATGATCGAGAAACAACGAGCCGACCTTGAGGCCTTTGGGACAGTTTTCGATACTTGGTTTTCTGAACAATCACTTCATGATTCTGGATTGGTTCAAAAAGCAGTCCAGAAACTTGTGGAAATGGGAGTGGCAGACACCCGGAACCAAAGATTCAATGCCGTTTACAACAATCAAGGAGAACTGATCTCTGCTGGAATTGTGAGGCAAGAAGAGCAAACAGAAGACGATGCCCCAGGCAGCCAAGAGACGATTTGGTTAAGATCGACACTTTTTGGAGACGATCTTGACCGCGTGTTGAAGCGACGAGATGGGCGCATGACCTATATTGCGAGCGATGTCGTCTATCACGAAGATAAGTTTAATCGACCTTCAAATGCCGATAAATTGATGACAATTTTGGGGCCAGATCATCATGGATACATCAATCGGCTTCATTCTGTGGTGGCCGCGCTGCTTTTGGATCATCCCGAAGTTCAGTCAGCTTTGCCAGATCATGATTTGACCGAAGCCGAAGCGGTTCTTTTCAAGGATTCAAAACAGGCTGCCCAATGCCAGGTGGCTCAAAAAATCAGCCAATCCAGGTTAAAAGTGATGATTTTTCAGCTCGTCAGATTTGTAAAGGACGGAAAGCCCGCCCCTATGAGAAAGCGAGATGGGAATATTTATGCGCTGATTGATCTTGTGACTGAGATTGGAGAAAGGGTGAAACCGAAAGGAACAAGGGAAGAGAAATTGCAGGCTGGCCGAGACGTTTCAAGGTTTTTTTATCTTATGAGGAATCATGATACGACTTTTGATTTCAACCTTGATCTCGCTGAAAAACAAAGTGACGAAAACCCCGTCTTTTATGTTCAATACGCTCATGCTAGAACCTGTAGCGTCATCGCTAAGGCTCAAGAGGCCGGGCTGACGCCCCAGTTTTTGACCTCTGAAATTCATCCCAAAGAAAGGGCTTTAATTCTTAAAGTTTTCGATTTGGCTCACGAAGTCAAAAAGGCTTCGGAGGATTACGGAGTGAATCGCCTGGCAACCTATGCGGTGGAACTTGCAAGAACCTATCATAATTTTTACGATTCTTGTAGAGTGATCAATGTTGACGACCTAAAAACCTCAGAATGGCGCTTGGCACTCTGTCATTTAACCAGGGCCGGACTCAAAGGTGCTCTTGATCTTTTAGGGATCAGTTGTCCCGAAAAGATGGAACGAGAATCCACTCATTCGGATTGATTGAATGAGGAACTATGAATTTTTGGATGAAACTCTTTCTTTCAACGGGGCTCGGAACCCTGGGGGGTTTTGGATATTCGCTATGGGCGCAAACACTTAAATCTGGGTGTGTCAACTGCCATCAGCCGTCCGTTCCTATTGTTGCCGGAGCCCTGGTGGGGTTGATCGCAGCCCTAACAGGAAAGAGTCAATAGAATCTTGGAACCAGTTGCAGTTTATGTTCATATCCCTTTTTGCCCCACAAAGTGTGGGTACTGCGACTTCAATTCATATGGAATGTCCGGGCCAATTGTCAGCAGAACAGTCGAAGCCATCTGCCGTGATATCAAAAACACTCCCCAGAAGGGTCGCCCCGCCAAAACCGTGTTCTTTGGTGGCGGCACTCCCACGACACTGAACCGAGATGAGTTCAAGAAAATACTTGCGGAAATCAACCAGTCTCACCCGTTGACGCCAAATTGTGAAATCACCAGTGAGGCAAACCCTGGCACTACTGATGCCGAAAAGTTTCAAGGTATGAGAAGTGTTGGGTTCAACCGGATCAGCATTGGAGCACAAAGTTTTCACCCAGGCGATCTCTTGCGCCTGGGAAGAGTTCATGACCCTTATCAAATTGTGAGAGCCGTGCATTTGGCAAAGGAAGCTGGATTCAATTCTGTGAATCTCGACCTTATGTTTGGCTTGCCGGGGCAGAGTCTAAGTTCATGGGGGAAGCAATTAGATATTGCATTGAGCCTGAAAACGAACCATTTGAGCCTTTATGGTTTAACAATAGAACCTAACACGAGGTTTTTCAGATTGCAAAACCGAGGGATGCTCAACCTTCCCGATGACGACTGTCAGGTCAAAATGTATGAGTTAGCCCTAGAAAAGGCTCAGCACGCCGGCCTGGCTCAATACGAAATTTCAAATTTTGCCAAACCTGGATTCGAATGCCAACATAACTTGGCTTACTGGAATGCTGAAGAATATCTTGGGTTTGGACCAGGCGCAGTGGGTTGCTATCGGGACAGCGAAGCAAGAGTTCGTCAGGTCAAAACAAAGCATCCCGTTCGATATTGCGAAGAGATTGAAAGCGGAGCTCTAGGCATTTGCCAGGAAGAGCTTGTCGACTGCTCCACCTTGAGAATCGAAAAGATCATGCTTGGAATTCGATTGAATCAAGGACTAGACCCTACTGGACTCTCCCTTAAAAAAGATGAACTTTGCGAATTGGCAAAGCGTGGTTGGATTGAGCCGACCTTCGACAAAATTCGGTTGACACAACATGGCCGGCACTTTTGTCAAGAAGTCGCCCTGAAGCTCATCTAAATGTCTCATAAGACGATGCCACAACCCGAGATGTTCCACAAAGTGAGCCAGACTCCTCAATCTAATAATTGTCTTAAGTTTTAAGGAACAATTTATCAGAAGTAAAGTCTTATGAATTGGGTGCGAAAGATGGGAATCTTAAGCCCCGATTGAGTCTGTCCAGCATAGACCCCTTAGAAATGAGGGGTCACTTTCTCCTAGCAACAATTGCTGCAGATACAATTCATTAAGTGGAATCATTGTGCATGTGCCATATCAAATTTGATATGGCATTTTTTTCTTGTTGGGTATAACAATTATCATGATTCGTAAGATTTGGATGGTAGATATTGCAAGGGAGCAAGGGCCAAATTTGGATCATCTCCAGTCTTATGCAAAGGTTGCCTTAGATTCAGGGTTCGATTCTCTTGGGCTATATCTCGAACATCGTTTTGAATACAAATCGAGCCCTGAAACATGTGGATCGGGCGCACTCAACCACAATCACATCCGATCACTGCAATCCTTGTTTCCAGAATTAACTATTATTCCATTCATCAATGTTTTAGGACATATGGAAGGTTTTCTTAATACTTCAAAATATGAAGGTTTTCGTGAATCAAAAAGTAAAGGAATGCAGATATGCCCGAGTCATCCGAATGCACTAGAATTTTGCAAAAAACTCATAGATGATATCCTTGCATGCTTTACCAGCCCGATGATTCATATTGGAGGTGACGAAACTTATGAGTTATGCCAATGTGAGAGATGTCAAGGATACAAAAATAAAGCATCACTTTATAGTCATTTCATGGTTCCACTTTTGCAACATATTAATAATTCTGGGCGCACACCTGCTGTTTGGGGAGATATGATCCTTGAATTCCCAGAAATCCTGGCTGAGATCCCTCGTGAAACAGTTATTTTTGACTGGGAATATAAAGTTGGGTGCCGAAAGTCTTCTCAGTTGCTGAGGAACCACGGGCACCGCATCTTTGGTTGTCCAACGATTCATGTTTATGATGCGGCTTGGTGTCATGTCCCCGAAACGTTCAGCAATGTTCGTGAAGTTTCAAGAGATGTGAAGGAATTAGATTTGGAAGGGATCTGCCTCACAACTTGGGAGGCGACCATGTTTTCTCCATACGATTCGATTTTTGATCTCGTTAAATCTTGTGCCACCATCATTTCAGATCCCGACGCTACTGATCCGAAGCTCTCAAAGTGGCAGAAGCTGATAGGAATTGATCTCAATAAACTTGGCGGAATTTTCCAATTCGATGGTCACAGATCTCGGCTCAAATGTCGTTTTTTGCTTTTTGGTAATCCGTTTTTGCTTTGGAAACATCATGGCCAGGAGCTCAATTCCGAAATCGGTGATAAAGCTCTGAACCTTATAGAACTCGCACTGATTGAATCTGAAAGCGAGGCAGAAAAAGGGGTCACTCTCATGCTGAGGAGTGCTATCGAATTTGCTCAGATGGCAGAAACAGCGGCGAAAGCCTATCGAGAAGGCCGAGCAGAAGCTGCGGTCAGCGCACTTGCTCCTACTCGATACCTTTTTGATTCGCTCGAAAAAATCGCGATACACAATGTCATTCGAATTGGTGGGAGCTTGGCTGATATAGAACGATGCAAACTCGCCAAATCACATGTAGAAGCCGTCATTCTAAGAATAAGGAATTTTGGCCACTCGGAACTTGGCTATCTCCCGAGCTTCGACGTTATTACGGATCTCCTTTTTGTGCCCCATGACCAAGCCTGCTGGTGGGCGATCAACTCATGGGGAGATCGTTGACTTCATGAGCTAAATTGAGCCATATCGCTGCTATGGCCAGGGAATAATTTGGCAGATGGGTCAATCATTAGCTTGGCCATACAGACTGCGGTTGCCGCTTCGCCAACTCCAGTTGCTATCAACTTGATCTTGTTCTTAAAAGTGCAAACATCGCCTACTGCAAATACTCCCGGAATATTGGTTTGAAAACTGTCATCAACGGCAATTTGGTTCTTTTCAATCTCCAAACCCCAATCTTTTATTGGGCCAAGGCTAGACTTGAAACCGATATTGACAATGACAGCATCACATTTGATTGTTGAGGATTCTTTCGTTTGCGTGTCTGTCAAAGTCACAGAGTTAATTTCCGGTTCTCCATGAAGGTAATTCACGACCTTCCAAAGTTGCCAATCGAAATCTAATTGCTTAGCCTTCCGGACACTGTCATCATGTGCACGGAACTGATCACGGCGGTGGATCATGATAATCTTCTTGGCAATTCCATGCAATTCAAGTGCCCAATCAAAAGCGCTGTCTCCGCCGCCCACAATAGCAACGGTTTTTCCGGCAAAGTCTGCTTTACTTTTGATCCCGTAATGAAGCCCATTACCGATGAATTCATCCTCCCCCTCAATTCCAAGCTTTGTGGGTGAGAGAGCGCCAGCCCCCGCACAAATGATGATGGTTCTGGTGGGGTATTGCTTGCCCTTTGCTCCATGGATCACAAATCCTTCGGCAACCTTTTCTAGTTTTGTGGCGGTCTCTTCGAGAACAACTTCAGGCTCAAATTGAAGCCCTTGTTCAATAAGAGATGCTGCAAGATCTTTGGCCAGGATTTTTGGAAACCCTGGCATATCATAAACATTCTTCTCTGGATAAAGGGCTGTGAGTTGACCACCCAGGTGAGGCAAACTATCGATGATTCTTGTCGTAAGGCCACGCATACCGGAATAAAAGACCCCAAAAAGACCGACGGGCCCGCCTCCAATAAAGGTGACATCGACAAATTCCATTTTAGAAAGAGTACCGGGCTGGCCTGCGAATGCCAGGGCCTTGTCAGGGTTCAGTTGAACCTGAAATCTGCCGGTAAAATGGAGCCTTGGCCGAATTCGACATTGTTGTTGTGGGTGCCGGGCACGCTGGAATCGAGGCAGCCCTTGCTTCTGCGAGATTGGGATGTAAAACACTTTGTGTTACATTGAGGCTTGATCGTATTGGCCATTTGCCTTGTAATTGCAGTATTGGTGGCCCGGCAAAAGGACACATCGCTCGCGAAGTCGACGCTTTGGGGGGGCAGATGGCTGTGACGACGGATTATACGCTCACTCATATCCGAAAGGTCGGAACTGCAAATGGGCCAGCTGTACAAACATCAAGAGCTCAAGTTTGCAAAACACTATATCCCCAAATGATGCAATCTGTTCTCAAGCATCAGCCCAATCTCACGATTCGAGAAGGGGCTGTTGAGGGCATTGTTCTGGATCAAGTTGACCAGGTTTCTGGAGTAATTGTTGAAGGCCAGATTATCAATTGCCGAGCGGTGATCTTAACAACAGGAACGTTTTTGAATGGGCTCTGCCACCAGGGTTCTGTTCAAACTCAAGCAGCTAGAGAAGGCGATCAAGCCGTAACGGAGATCTCTGGCTTTTTGGCAAATCGCGGAATCCATTTGCGGAGATTCAAGACGGGTACAACGCCGAGAATCAAGCTCAGCTCAATAGATTTCACCAAAACTGGACTAATGGAGAGTGAACCCGATGCGGGGCCAATGAGCTTTCTCCATGACCGAACATTTCCGATTCGAGACTTACTCCCGACCTGGCAAACACGAACTTGCCCTGAGGTTCATGACATCCTGCGTGGCAATTTGAGCCAAAGCGCGATGTATTCCGGTGCAATACAAGGAATTGGCCCGAGGTACTGCCCGAGCATCGAAGACAAAGTTGTCCGGTTTTCAGAAAAGGATTCCCATCCCATTTTTTTGGAGCAAGAAGAGTGGGATTCTGAGTCGATCTATGTGCAGGGATTTTCTAGCTCCATGCCTGGCGAAATTCAACTCGCGGCATTGAGAGCCATTCCAGGGCTCGAAAATGTCGAGATGATTCGCCCTGGCTATGCCGTGGAATACGACATGGCCGATCCACTACAACTTCACCCAACTTTGATGGCGAAATCGACTTCAGGATTGTTCCTGGCAGGGCAAATCAATGGAACAAGTGGTTATGAAGAAGCGGCCGGGCAAGGGATATTGGCTGGAATCAATGCGGTGCGATATTGCAAAAACGAAAGCGAGGTTATTTTCCCTCGAACCAATAGTTTCATCGGGGTGATGGTTGATGACCTCGTGACAAAGGGGGTTGAAGACCCCTACCGAATGTTAACAGCTCGGGCAGAACACCGGCTCCTCTTGAGACACGATAACGCTGATCAGCGTTTGACACCTCTCGGCCGCGACTTAGGATTGGTCTGTGACACTCGCTGGCAACGATTCGAAGAAAAAATCGATTGGATCTCAATGGGACAAACTTGGCTGAATGAAAACTATGTTTATGATGTTCATAACGAAGTCTTAGAAGAGATGGGTTTGGCTAGGGTCAAGGGAAAAGCTTCCTTCTCTGATCTTCTCAAGCGACCAACCGTTTTACTGAATACTTTAGACATGATTGCAGGCAAAATTGGTTTAAGTTCTGAAAATGGGCTCCCCAAGCCAACAACCGAAAACTCGTTGGGATGCCCTGAAAATTTGGCACGCAACCAAATCGAAATTGAAGCTATATATTCAGGATATTTGAAACGCCAAGTCGAAGAAGCTGAACTCGCAACAAAGCTGGAGAATTTGAAAATTCCAAAAGAATTTTCTTTTGATCAAATGAAAGGTTTAAGCTTCGAAAGCTGCGAGAAGTTTTCTCGGATTCGTCCGGCAACAGTCGGCCAAGCATCAAGAATCCCTGGCGTTCGCCCTTCAGACGTGGCACTCCTCATTGGACACCTAAGATCAAAGTAGATTACTCATCTTGGGGTCGGAGCTAGTCGGTGGAATCGCCGATCACTTTCTTTATGCCGAGACAACAAGGCAGCTTCAAAAATGAGGCCTTGGGATGTCGATTCAACAGTTTCTGAATCCTTCGTAAGAGCGCTCTTGATAAGATTTTCAAGGATGGGGAGCATTTCTTTCGTTCCCATTCCTTTGAGCTTCAGTTTCCCCAACTGCTTGCGCAAATCGGCTTGAACCTCGTCTTGGCCCGCAATACAAGCCACATGATTTGAATCGCCATAATCTCCATCGTAATCTATAAAATAGTAGCGATCCTTTCGATAAGTTTCTCCAAGCTCCATAAAGAGCGTTCTAGCCACCAGCGGAGCTGCGTTGAAGTTCGCAAAGGCATTTTTTATGGGTTGGCTCAGAGTGGAAACAACTCTTTGAATTGTGACATCCTGCTCCGAACGCTGAAATCCCTCGCGGTGAGTGAAATCGATAGCAGCTATACGGAGAGATTCAATGTCGGATTGCTGGCCGATTCCTGCAAACATGAGCCGGTCATAAACTTCATAAATTTTGTGGGATTGTCTCTGATAGGTGCAAGCAAGAATTCCCTCATCCAAGCTGACGGCAACAATTGGCACTCCCGAACTCAGCCGAGATTCAATAAACTGTGAGCGGTGGCCGATGGCTTCTTGCCAATCAAATGGAGTGACCATGGCCTAGTTTGTCTGATTTACTCTTGAACTCGCCATCTGGCCGAGGAATCAGACCCCGATCGGCCCTTTAGAATCGTTTCCAAATTTTGGTTTTGCAGGGTTTCGATGATTTGAGACTTTTCCCAAATCGTGAAATACCCAATTCCACCGCGAGCTAAAGAACCTGGCATGGCCACTCTGTATTTCTTTGAATCATCGATGTTTGCCCCAGAGACAGTGGCCGAGATAATTCGCTTTTCGGGGTCAGCCGATTTGGAAAAAGTCACAACCATTCCCGAAATTTGTAAAAACCCTGGATTTGGCGATGGATAGAGAGAAACTGATCGTTCGAGCGCTTTGTGGACTTGCGCCCCTGTCAACTGAACAACGGAAACGTCATCAGTCGGGAACAGCAATAGCCCCGAAAGCTCACCCGCCTTAAAGTTGCTTTTGAGCACTCCAGCTGGGAGAAACGCAATGTCTGCTTTGGTAACGTTTCGCAAGATGTCGGCCGCAGATTGAGCAGGCCCATACGACTCAGTGTCTGGACCACTTGCTTGCGCAATCGCCATTGCTGCTATGCAAAGCAAACCTAAAAGGGGAAGTTTTTTCACGCTCCTCGAACTCATAGACTCTTGAAAAGCAAAGAGGTTTCAAGTGTCCTATACAAAGTGTAGGACACTTTTTGTTCCAAGAGAGTTAAGAAACTCAAAAATCAGTATCAATGCCCATCGATCGCGCCGATCCTGCCACGATTTTGAGGGCCTGCTCTTCGTCGTCAGTATTTAAGTCAACGATTTTCTGTTTCACGACGCTCAGGGCTTGGTCTCGAGTCAATCGTCCTGCTGATTCTTTACTTGGGTTGCTTGAACCTTTGTCAATTCCCATCGCCTTCTTGATAAGATCCGTCATGAGAGGTTGCTTGACTTTGAAGGTGTAAGAGCGATCTTCAAAGACCGTGATTTCGACTGGGAGGGTATAGCCCATTTGGGGGGCAGTCATTTCATTGAATTTCTTTAGAAATTCCATCATGTTGATACCTGCCTGACCAAGGGCAGGGCCAACAGGAGGGGCAGGATTACCTTTTCCAGCAGGAATGTTGAGTTTGATGACGCTTGAAATCTTCTTTGCCATGGCGATATCGTCCTAAAATAATTTGAAATTAAGGTTTTGGAACGGGGAGTGGGAAGCGTCACCCGGAATCCGAACAGTCATTATACCGATTCAAAATTGAATCTTTGGGATCAAGTCTTCGCGATAGGACAAGTAGTTCCGCGTGAATCTTGGCCTGTGTGCCAAAATTTCTAGCAATCATGCCCGAAATCGCGCTAAAGATCCCACAAATTGGAGAAGGATTGCAGGAGGCACGCCTAGTAGCTATGCTCAAGCAACCTGGGGATCGCGTTAGCCGCGATGAGCCTATTTATCAAATGGAAACCGATAAGGCCGTGATGGACGTGGAATCTCCCCATGATGGTGTGATCGTGAAGTGGCTCGCCGAGCCAGACACCATTTTAGCGATCGGTGCAGACGTCTTGATAATGTCTGTTGAATCGGCGACCGATTCTTCGCAAGCGAGCCCCGAAAATTCTGGCCCGCAATCGATACCCGCGAGCAATGTCGTTTCTCTCACCATTCCCCAAATTGGAGAAGGGCTCCAAGAAGCGAGGTTGGTGGCATTTTTGAAGAATGAAGGCGACGCCGTGCTGCGTGATGAGCCAATCTATCAAATGGAAACCGACAAGGCCGTAATGGATGTGGAGTCCCCACACGATGGAGTCATTGTCAAATGGCTTTCAGAACCTGATACGGTCTTAGCAATTGGTGCACCTGTCGTTCAAATGAAAATTGCTGGAGCAAGTGCGCCAGTCGCTCAAGTTGAAGTTGCACCTTTGACTCGAACGGCGAGTGGTCAAGGTGTAGGAAATGTCGCGGTTGCTTTGGGAGGATCTCGACGAACCGATGTTCCACCCAGAACCCGGGCTTATGCAAAAGAAAAAGGTCTCTCAAACGCCGATATCGAGGCATTACCATCCATTGGAAAGAAACTCTTTCCAGAAGATATCGATCGATTTTTGAGTGGGGTCGAAATTTCGAATGAGAAGCCATTAACAAAGCAAGGCTCAGGTTATTCCGAAGTTCCTATGAACTCCAAACAAAGGAACCTGATGAGTCGTCTAGTGCGCGGAAACCAGCTAGCTGTTCCCGGAACTATGACAGTTGCCATGAACTGGGAACCAATTGAAACTTTGCGGGCAGAAATCAAACAAGGAGGTGGGGCATTCCAGCCGAGTACATTTACGATGTTTGCTTACGCAGCGGCCATTGCAACAAAGGATCACCCGATGTTCCGATCGACTGTAGTGGGCGATGGAATTATTCGAACCTACGAACACATCCATCTCGGAATCGCTGTTGCGTTGCCTGGAGACGAACTCGTTATCGCCAAAATCGATAATGCCGATGCCATGGACTGGAGAACCTTTGCTGACGCGTGCCGGGAGAAGATCGACCTTGCCAGATCGGGGCAAGATCAAGCCAACGAGAGTATCACTGTGAGCCTGACAAACATGCAATCTTTTGGAATTCGTGACGCCGTCGCCGTCGTTGTTCCTCCTGGGATAGCAACGGTCTTTTTGGGCGAGCCATTCAATGGATTAGATTCAAGCGTATCAGAGCTCAAGTTAATTCGATCAGCAAATCTCGGCATTACATTTGACCATCGCCTTATCAACGGTGTGGGCGCAGCCAATTTCCAAAATGCCATTCGAGCAAATGTGGAAAATATTCGAGATCTGATCAAGCCATGAATTCGCCGATTATTGGAATTATCTCTCCCATCGGCCCAGATCCTTCGGAATCGACAAGGGAGATTTGTTATGTCGGGAAGCCTTATATCGATAGGATCATTGAGGCGGGGGGCGTTCCAATCCTCGTTCCTCCGGGGTGCGATATTTCTGCTGTCCTTAAAGTGATCGATGGTTGGATGATTATTGGTGGCCGGGACATCGACCCCAAGCTGTATGGCCAAGATTTACACCCTAGCGCCGAATCAGAGACCGAGACTCGAACACAGTTCGAGATTGAGTTTTCAAGGAAAGTACCTGCGGAGATGCCAATCCTTGGTATTTGTTATGGTTGCCAACTGATAAATGTCTTGAGAGGAGGCAGTCTCCATCAACACATCCCCGATTTCGCTGGTACGCGAGAACACACTGGCGGGGCCTGGGAGGATCATGCCATTGAACGTGAGTCCAAAGTTGCGAGAGCGTTGGGGAAATCTCAGGTGCAAGGTAAAAGTTATCATCATCAGTCGATCGATAAAGTTGGCAATGGCCTTAAGGTTGTTTCAAAATCTTCCGATGGGATCATAGAAGCCGTGGAATCGGCTGATGATCGTTGGATCGTGGGAATCCAATGGCACCCCGAACGAAGTCCGGAGCTTGAAGAATCTCAAGCCCTCTTTCGAACTTTCGTCGAAAAGGCCAGCGCTTACAAACAAGAGAAAGAATCATGCGGTACTTGGTAAACGGTGAATTGACAGACCTAGAAGCAGTTGAGGGTGTCCAAGTCACAAATGACCGAGGAAAACTGAGGGTTCAGACCCAAAACGGCCAATCGAGCGCATTGGCTGTGAGGAAAGGCAACAAAGTCGAAATCTCCTATATGGGTCAGGTATTCGTCTGTGAAAAACCCTCCGCTGTGCCTTCCAAATCGATGTCCAAGAGGGCAGGAGAGTCAAAATCGCCGATGCCGGGTCAAATTGTGGAGGTTTTTGTGGAACAAGGAGAATGGGTCAAGGCCGGCCAAAAGCTGCTTGTTCTGGAAGCCATGAAGATGCAACACAGCATCAGCGCGCCTTTCGATGGTCAAGTGACTGATCTTTTTGTTGCACAAGGAGATCAGGTTCAAGAAGGCCAAATCTTGATCCATGTGGATCAGGGCCATGAAGACAGTAGCAAATCCGTTTGAACTCGAAAGAAAATTCGATGTTCTTCTCAACGACCATAGTGTCGCCGATATTTATCGTCGAGAAGATTGTTTGAAAGCCTTGTGCTCTTCCTTAAGAAGAAATGATTATTTTTCTTTCGTAGACGCGAAGACCACGGTGAGCAATTATCCAATGTTTGAAATCTGGGTGACCTACCCAGTGGCACGTCGGCAGCCGGATTGGGTTCAACGAGATATTGGGAATGCGTGGGCGAGAGTGACCGAAAAGGCCTTAGAATCCGAAGTTGCGTTTCGAATGACACAGAACGGTTTTGAAGCAGTTTTGCTTGCGAAGTTCAACCAAACAATAATCTCCGCTCGAATCTATGTCCGAGGTGTTCAACTGGAAGAGTATTTGGGCGCTTCTTAATTTCTAGAAAAATCTATACAAATTTCTAGACTTGTGGTATTATGTTTTTTAAGCATTAGTTGGTTCGGGTCAGAGTCTCGGGACAGACCTGACCGAGGGCAACCAACTTTGCTTAGATAAGACAGCAAGAGTGAGCCTCTACCGGAGCATCTCAATGAAGATGAAGTGGTTTGCGGGTTTCTCATAAAAAAGAGATGAAAGTGCTAGGCCCCGGAAAACGGGGCCTTTTTTTATGTAAACGAGCTCAATGTTACAATAGAGAAGATGATCCGAATCGTTGAAGTTGGTCCAAGAGATGGGCTCCAAAACGAACCAACCCCAATTGATACTTCCATCAAACTCGAATACATTCAAAACCTTATCGGGGCTGGGGTAAGGGAAATCGAGGTCACCAGTTTTGTTTCGCCCAAATACGTGCCCCAATTGGCGGATTCTATGGATCTGTGGAAACAGCTCCCTCCCGGCCCTCTTTACAGCGCGCTTGTTCCTAACCGAAGAGGATTGGAAAATGCGATGTCAGTTGGGGTCGAGAGGATTTGTCTTTTTACTGCGACAAGTGATGCTTTTACTCAGAAAAACATCAATATGACCGTTGACCAGTCCCTCGCGGAGTTCGCAGAAGTCATAAGAGATTTTCGAAATCACACTCCTAAGAGTTGGATTCGGCTCTATATGTCCACTGCATTCCATTGTCCTTATTCGGGCCCCGTGTCAGCCCAAGTTGCGAGCGAAAAGATATCGCGTGCCATGGAACTTGATGTTGATGAGCTCAGCATCGGCGATACGACGGGTTACGGTATTCCACAGGATGTCCGCAATCTAGATTCTTTGCTGAATCTCTGCAAAGAGAAAGTCGCATGGCATTTTCATGACACAAGAGGAATGGCCATTGCCAATGTCCAAGTGGCGCTTGATTTGGGATACGAAGTCTTTGATGCGAGTAGTGCTGGTCTTGGCGGATGCCCTTACGCGCCAGGAGCCGGTGGAAATCTTGCAACTGAAGATCTCGTTTATCTTCTTCACCGTCAGGGAAAAGTTCCAGAAATCAATTTGGAGCTTCTGTCTCAAGCGAGCTCCCCGATCCTGGCAGCCCTCGGACGCTCGGCTTCTGCGAAGGCTCAGGTCGCTCAATTGGCGCTGAAACGGTGAAGTGACGAACGAGTCCTGTGAGAGCTAACCCCAAGGCGAGGATTCCAGCCCCCCAAGTCATGGCTTTTTCTTGAGACGACATTTCGAATTCTCTTCGATTGACGAGCAAAACGGTTCCCCCAATAGGCACAAGCGCCGGCAACATGTTAAGCCCGATGGGTAATAAAACCAAGATCAAATATCCCACCATAACCGGCATCAACCACCTCAAAGTTTGTGCAACCTTCATCTTATATTGCGTGAGTGCAATCAGAAAGACGGCGATGAAAAGAAGATCCGCGGGGCCCACAAATGCTTGGGGTGCAACTTGGAATCCAGAAGTTTGCGGAGACACAGTAGTCGCCATTTTAGGTACCTGATATGCCATGGACTGAAAGAGCTGCGGGTTTTGGCGGACAATTTTGGCCGTTGGGGCCCCTGGGTCAAAAACCAAAAACATATCGAGACCGGCAAGGACTAACGCTACTGGCAAAATCAGATTTTTGTCCTTGATGAGTCCGGTTACAATTCCCCCAAGGCCAAGGGTCCAAAAGGCGATGGAGCCCTGAACAATAGCAAGAACCAGAGCGGCGAGAAATGTGCCGGGCTCTAGAGCCGATCTGAGAAGAAGGGCCCCAAGTGTATGAACCAGGGCACCGCCCAACAAAAACGACCAACTGACTGATTTGGGCCAGGTATCTTTGGCGGCCTGGAAAACGGCGAAAATTGGAACGGCCACGAAAATGATGGTCAGACCAATGCTGCTGATGGCCAACGCACCACCTGGAACCCGGATCATGCTGATCAGGATTCGCAGAATGGCCAATCCAAGCACTAGAAGAAAGAACAGAACACGTCCAGAAATGTTTTTAGATGACATAGGTTTTTTCGTGAATTGGATTTTTTTGAATAGCTTGAGCATAAATGTCAAGCACTCGCTGTGCCATGTTTTCGACAGAGTAAATCTCGGCAGTTTTGAGAGCTCCTTTGCTAAGAGATTCCAAGAGTTCAGGATTTTTGATCAATTGAATGGCTTGGTTGGCAAGGGCATCTGGGTTATTTGTCACGATTAGCCCATTGATTCCCTGCTTGACAGCCTCTGAAGCCCCCCCACCTTGAACGACGATCGAGGGTAGTCCATGAGACATGGCTTCCAGAACAACGAGCCCCTGAGTTTCAGTGACCGAAGGAAAGAGAAAGAGATCTGCGCAGGCATATATTTCGGAGAGAGTTTTCGGATCCAAGAATCCAAAAAAGCGAACCCGATCTCCTAATCCCAACTGCCTGGCACGAACTAAGGTTTTCTGTCGGGCAGGGCCATCACCCACAATCCATTGCTCACATTGAGGAATTTGGTTAAAGACCAATCCTAAAGCATCCAAAAGTAAGTCCAGGTTCTTTTCATCGGCGATTCGTCCAGCATACAGCAGAATTTTGCGTTCGGGAGCGACCCCTAATCGGGCTCGGATTTGAGCACGATCAAGAAGAGGAGGCTTGTGAACACCAGTTGGAATCACCGAAATAGGGGTATGCACCCTATGCCGCATCAACCATTGCAGCGATGCTTGACTTGGGGTAATCACATGCTGGACTTCGTTGTAATAATAATGCGTGTGTTTTGCAATTTTATATTGCAAATAGCGCTTGGGGAAAAACGGAACGTAGTGCACATACTTGTCGTAATGCGTGTGGTAGGTCGAAACAATGGGAATCTCGCATGATTGTGCCCATCGCAGACCAACAAACCCAATAGTGAATGGAGTGTGAGTGTGAACAAGATCAAAAGTTCGTTGTTTGAACTCATGAAACCAAGGATAGAACGGCGGGAAGGCGAGGGGATAGTTTTTGGTCCAAGGAGTTTCGAGAGCAAGGAATCGCGTGATATTTGGGTCAGAGTCCGCATGCATCCAGTGGCTGGATGTATAAAGAAACACGCTGTGGCCCTTCGCTCGAAACTCCTTAATGAGAGAATCAATACTCACACTCACGCCATTGAGAATCGGAAACGCACTGTCTGAAAATAGTGCAATTTTCAATGGCCGCACGGCCTCAATTATGACTCGGGAACTCGCCCATGTTGATCCACAAAGTTTACAACGCTACTCAAACGGAATCTTCTTTGGCCTCCTTGTGTGCGGTGATGTTCGAGCCATCCACGATTTGTGTACCGTCTAACTGTGGCTGGACAGACCCCTAACAATCGGCTGGCTTCTTCTAAAGTCAATTCAGGATCGACGAGTCGCTTGATAAGATCTTCCCGGGTCTCTTTGAATCCGTGATTGTAATAATGAGCGGTTGTTGAATCATTGAAAAATTGGCACAGAAAATCGAGGTTCTTGGGGAGGTGCTCAAGAACCTCCTTAAAGTGATTGTCTATTGGCGCCGCTTGAACGGGGTCTTTTACCCTTCGCGGTCGTGGCGCACTCAAAGCTGTCTTTCTGAATTTGACAGAACGATCTTTAGGTTTCACAGGTGAGGCGACTGCAACAACAGTCTCCTCTCTTGTTGCTCCTATTGGATTCTTATCCAAAAAGGCACTTTCGATATACGCCAAGGGATCGAATTCTTTTGAACTTGGCATAATGAACCTCGCTCAATCATACAACACAATTTTGTGTTGTCAACCTTTTTTAGAATTTTTTCATAAGATGAGCATCGAGTCGCCGAAGCTAAGGAAGCGATATCGACATTCGATAGCCTCTTGATAGGCTTGCAAAAGAAGGTCGTGACCAACAAAGGCCGAAAGCATAAACAGCATCGTTGTTTTTGGCATGTGAAAGTTTGTAAGAATTCCATCAACTACCTGGAATTCATATCCTGGAGCCATAAAGATATGAGTATTTTTTGAACCAGAATCGACCTTTCGGCCCCCAATTGCAAACGATTCCAGAGTCCGAACCGTTGTGGTGCCAACGGCGATGATTCGTCCTTGAGCCATATTGATGGCATCGGCTGTGGCTTGTGGCATTGTACAGAATTCACCGTGTATGACATGGTCTTCTACATTCTCGGTTTGTACTGTGCGAAATGTGTCGAGACCGACATCGAGCGTCACATAAGCCGTCTTTATCCCTTTGTCCTGGATGTCTTGCAGAACTTTTTGCGTAAAGTGAAGTCCGGCTGTCGGGGCAGCCATGCTTCCGGGCACCTTCGAATAAACTGTCTGATATCTCTCTTCGTGATCCAGTTTTTCATGAATGTAAGGTGGCAATGGCACTTCACCGCATGTCGTCAAAATTTCAGGGTTACTAAGTTCAAAAAGCTTTCGTCCCTCTCCTAAGTCTTCGATGATGGTGGCAGATGCCTCATGTTCAAGACGTATTCGATCGCCTACTCGGATTTTCTTTGAAGGGCGAGAAAGGGCTTCGTAATATGCTCCTCTCACCCCCATGACAAAGAGCTCGACCATGCCTCCTGTTGATCTGGTGCCAAACAGTCTTCTTGCTGTCACGCGAGTGTTATTGAGAATGAGGAGGTCGTCAGGATTCAATGTCTGGACAATGTCTCGAAATTTGAGATGCTCAATTAGACCAGATTCACGATTCAAGCACAGCATACGAGAACTGGCGCGATCTGCGAGTGGTTTTTGAGCAATGAGATCTTCCGAAAAGGGAAAGTCGAATTCTGAGACTTTCAATTTGCCACCTTAGGCAAAATCTGTTCGAGTGAAGAAATGCTTGATGGGTTGTCACTGCCTTCTCGATTAAGCCAAACGGATTGAAGGCCTGCAGAGCGAGCAGCTTGGAAATCATCTTCAAAACTGTCTCCAACATGCAATATTTCGGCTGGGTTCACCTTCAAATTTGCGGCCAAATGATGAAAGATCTTTGGGTCAGGTTTGTGAACACCCAAAACAAAGGATGCGATGACGTCTACAAAGAATTCTTCGATTGCAAATCTCTTTAAGACTTTTCGTAATGAAACATCCCAATTACTAACCACACACATTTTTATGTTCAATTTCTTTAATGCTTCAAGTGTAGGAATGACATCGGCATAAATCGAAAAAACCTGGGATGGATGTCCATAAAGTGCCTGCTCTCCGGCATCAAATACTTCGCGGGAACGATCGATTGGTAGTTCCATAAGGGTCATCCAGTCAGCAATGAGCCGGAGCCAATATTCGTCTGAAGCCTCTTGCCGACCTTTCCTGTTCATCGCGCAATAATCTTGAAATCTGGAATTGAACAAGTCGCGGAAGGCCGTCATTCCGCGTTCCTTATCGAAAGTCAGGTCGAGGCTTTTGGCGCTTGCACAGATATGATGGGCTGGGTTCCACTGCACTTCGAGAAGCGTTTGAGCGCAATCAAAAGAAATGACCTGGATTTGGGAGAAATCAATCACGAGAGCCGAGAACATGTTACCAAGTTGATTCGGTTTCAATTGGCAGATAGACTCAAACCCAGAATGATTGCAATGTAGAATGGCTTTATGCGAAGAGCATTGTTAATCGCGGCCATTTTGGTCGCCCCTCTGTCATTTGCCCAAGACAGTGTTGTTCTCAAGAGGACAGCCAAGGTTGGGGAAGTCGCAAAGTTCAAACTTGTAGTCGATACCGAAATCAGCGGTATGGTTATCAAGTTCACGGCGAATGTCAAGGAATCTGTGGCCGAAACAAAAGATGACGGTGGCTTCTCGATCAAGAGTGAACAAGCCGATGCTGTACTAAATATCGGCGGCCAAGAACAACCGGCGCCTGGTGGAGTTGGGGATTCTGCAACCACAATTTATGCCGCAAATGGCAGCGTGGTGGAAATCAAAAGTGACGAAGCTAGCACAGATGCTTATCGTCTTGCCAACCTTCAAGCATTTCTTTACCCAAAGGAGGCCGTAGCTGTCGGCGGTAAGTGGGAGGCTGTTGTCGCTGAAAACAAGAAGAATGAAACTCCAGAAGTTAAGATGAATTATGAAGTCGTAGCAAAAGAAAGTCTGGGAACTAGAACAGTTTTCAAAGTGACCTTCAGTGCTGTCGAAAGTTCGGGATCCAATCCAGCTTCGAATAAAGGCACTGTTTGGGTCGATATTGCAAATGGCATGGTTGTGAAATCAGAGTCTCAGTGGCACAACGTTCCTATTGCGGGGCAGGTCATTGATGGCAAAGTGTCGATGACGATTAACGAGTAAAAGCTCTTAAGAAACTTAAATCTTCTGAGTCCAAAATCTAATTGGAGGACTCAGAAGTTTTTTTTGCTCGGCGATGCTTTCTTTCGCCTTTCAAGGCAAAGCAATTTCGGCAACGGGCTTCATAAGTTTCAGTGGCTCCAATAAGCACGATGGGGTCATCTCGGTGCGCGGGCTGACCGTTAACTTGCCGATATGTGTGGCTGGCTGTTTGACCACATTTCATACAAATAGCCCTCAATTTGATCACTTCGTCGGCGCTTGTCAAGAGATCGGGCATCGGCCCAAAAGGTTTTCGACGAAAATCCTGATCGAGCCCCGCGAGAATGACCTCTACGCCACTATCGGCGAGTTTTACGGCGAGATCGACGATTGATTTATCGAAAAATTGAACTTCTTCAACGCAAACAACTTGCACATTCGGCAAAAGTTGCTGTTCGAGTTCAGATGGAGTTTTCACAGGGATGGCGTCGTGGCGAACTCCCATATGAGATACGACCATAGTTTCGTCGTAGCGAACATCGATTGCTGGTTTAAAGACTTGCACCAATTTTTTGGCATAGAGAGCCCGTCGAGCTTGTCGAATCAATTCTTCCGATTTTCCCGCATACATACTTCCGCAAATCACGGTGATTCGGCCTAATGTTTTCATCAAGGATCTTAGAACTCCACCATGACTGTGATAATTTCAAAGGGCTTGTAAGCCAACAAAACGTGTCCATCAACCACTTCCAGCTTCTGGATTTTGGTCTCATCCAACTGGGCCAGCCACGCATTTCGAACGGGAGTCGCAAACTGAAGATGTGCCTGACCCCGCGAGTTGTGGCATTCATAGAGCCTGACAACGGTCAGTGATTCGTCTTCAGCTTTCTTGACAGATTCAATAATGAGGTTTCGATCATCAATCTCGACAAACTTAGGCAATTCTCCATGAAGACCTTTCTTCGCTTTGAGTGGTTGGCACCGAGCTGGTGAATTAATCGCATATGACGCCGCAATTACATCGCTATGCTGGACTTGATCGTAGTGAGGAAGCAATACGTAGCTGAATTCGTGTCGCCCCATGTCACATGTGGGGTCCGGGGCTTTGGGTGATCGAAAGAGAGTGAGTCGCAAAGTGTGTTCAAGAGCGTCATATCCATACTTGCCCGTGTTGATGAGGGCCACACCGTGGCCACCTTCGCTCATATCGGCCCACTTCTGAGCGCAAACTTCAAACCTGGCCAAATCCCAACTTGTGTTGCGGTGAGTTGGTCGCTCAACGTGTCCAAATTGAATTTCGTACGTTGCTTTGCTCGTGTTGACATTGAGCGGAAAAGCTACCTTCAGCATCTTTTCGTCCTCGTGCCAATCGATAACCGTATCGAACCGGATACCAGGAGTCGGCCCGAGACTGATGCGCTGCGTGATTCTGGATTTTCCAAACTCTCTCACAACTTCGAAAGCGACGCGAACAGGACCTCGTTCTACAATTTCAAAACTTGTGCACCGAACAATATCCTGGCAAGTTTCAAGCGCAAACGGGTCGATGTCCCAAGCATCCCAAAATAGGGGCTGGTCGTCAAAAAGCTGAAAGAGGTTACCGACCTCGCCTGGCGCAATGAATTCAACCGGAGCATCATCCAAAGTTTGAATACTTGTGAGGTTGCCGTTGCTGTCAAACCGTACGCTGAGTTCTCCATTTTCCATGCGGCGTCCACTAATTTTCAACCTCGGCACAAAGAGTGGATCCCCTTGGGTGAGGTCACCAACGGCCACGCTGCCCAAGGATTGATCTGGAGAGGGAAAAATGATTTTTCGCTTGTCATTGAATTCGACAAGTTGCACTGGGAGAGTTTCGGTTCCAGTATCTAGAATCGACGGCACAGTTTCGGATGCCCAAGGCATCTCAGCTTGACTGACAAGGTTTGAATTATGGAAGATCGCAACCGGATTTTCCATTCCCTCCGTATCAAGGTTCTGACCAATAGACTCTAGCCTTTCTTGAATGATTTTTGTCGCGATAGTCTCAATCTCTTTGTAGTCGCGTTTGCTATCTTCGTAAACTTCGCGCACAGAAGAACCCGGAATAATGTCATGAAACTGATTGAGGAGAATGAGCTTCCATGCCTTTTCTATTTGTTCTTGAGGGTAAGTCTTAGCGTTATCAGAGAAGCATGAGAGCCACTCCGCATCGCGCATCAGGAACTCAGATTCGCGGTTTGACTTTTTGTTTGCGGCTTGGCTCGTATAAGTTCCGCGATGGAGTTCGAAATAGAGCTCGCCGGACCAAGTCGCTAAATCCTGGCTCTGGGCCATGGCGTTCTCGAAGAATGTCGCTGCTTTCTTCTTGGTTGCAATGGCTGGCATCCCAGGAGCAATCCTGGCCCTGCGAATATATTCAATATGTTGCTCTGTTGGTCCGCCTCCCCCGTCTCCAAATCCGAAGACATAAAGTGAGGCATCCGATCGACCTGCATCTTTGTATTTGCGGACACTTTCCGCAATTTCAACAGGTTCGCACATCCCGCAATAGGTGTCGGCTGGCGGGAAATGACTCCAAATTTTGCTCCCATCAATTCCTTGCCAAAGAAAAGTGTGATGAGGGATCTTATTGAATTGATTCCAGCTCAGCTTTTGGGTTAAGAATGCCCTGATTCCAAATTTATTGAGAATTTGTGGGAGAGCTGCTGAGTAGCCAAAAACGTCTGGCAACCACATGTCAATTGTGTCGATGCCAAATTTCTGTTTAAAGTACCTTTTGCCGTAAAGAAATTGGCGTACAAGGCTCTCTGCCCCCGTGAGATTGCAATCGGCTTCGACCCACATCGAACCTAAGGCTTCCCATTGACCTTTCCGCATAGCCCTTCTCACTCGTTCGAAAAGCTCTGGGTGCTCGTTTTCCAGCCACTCATATTGCGAGGCTTGAGAATGGACAAAGAGATGATCGGGGTACCTCTCCATCAGGTTGAGTTGCACCGCAGTCGTATGGGTCATTTTGAGATGAGTGACATGCAATGGCCACAGCCAAGCGGTGTCCAAATGAGCGTGTCCTACGGGATAAATTTCATGATAGAATTCGTCTCCCAGCCTATCGAGAGATTCTTTGATGAGTCGCCGACAGCTCTGGATAATCTTGCGCGACCCGGATCTGTAGGCATTGCAAACTTCGTTGAGTGCCCGCAATATGATCGCCCGGGCTGGATTTCTTTCATCCATCGAATCGTACAAGCCTAAGCTAAATGACATATCATAAGCGAGTGCCACGATGTCAGGATCAACAACCATGAGATGAAATCCTTTGAAAACTTCCGGTTCGGCCGTCCGGGGCTTTTCTCGGCCATGGACCGTGGTCTCGGCGTTATGGGCATAGGTTTGCAACATATAGTTGATCTTTTCGCCACCCTCCGCCTTTTCAGTGATTCTAAATGAGACGTGTGCAAAGTCAAGCCCTCCGATGGCTTTGCCACTTTCAAAGATCGTGGCTTCAATGTGCCCTTCTTGGGTGCCCCAATAGACGGGTTCACCATAGGAGAGATGCACCTCATGACCGATCCAAGCCTTTGGAATTTGTGACTTGATTCGATACCAGCCTTCTTTATACGTTGGCCCCCATTTATAGCCCACTTCTATGCTTTCGAAGGCTTTTCCGTCACCAAATTCGGCCCCAAGTGCCAAAGTTTCTTGGATCGTTTTTTCTTTGAGTTCTCGCTTGATAAATTGCTTGATTCGATCGTAAGTCAATTGAGTGTGTTTTTGCATAGTGGAGCCTGGCTGAGAAGGCGGAGATTACCTGAGGGTAAGATACGGAGTGTGGAAAGGGGTGAGAGTCAATCCATCGGAGCCGCGCTATGTTGCCTTTACTTGCGAGGTAGTCCGTATCGGGTTCCGGTGCGTCGGTATTTCTGGGGTCAAGTACGAGACGTTTTGACACGTTCTTGTCCATTGGAGGCGCAATTTTCGCAATGCTTAAGGGATCATGGGCTCTATGACGAGGCTGCGGTTTTTGGCGATCCAGATGCGCTTGCCTGGGGTCTAGAGGTCTTGTCTCGAGGCTCTGCAATCACGATTTTCGATTCCGGCTATCCTTTGCGTTGGCTCCAGGTTTTGGGGCAAGATGCTCCGCCCTGCTGCTGGATATCAGGTGAGATGCCCCTTGGACCATGTGTGTCCGTCGTCGGGAATCGTGATATTAACAAGCACGACCGCAACTTTGGTTACAATCTTGGGGCAACAATCGCTTCCCTAAACCTGGCTCTCATCACCGGTGGCGCCATTGGCTCGGATCAGGCGGCCTTGGACGGGTTTTTAGAAAGCCATCCTCCCACGTCCCCAGTTGTGATTGCTCCTTGCGGGCTTTCTCATTTAAAGTTGCCACGGTCCATGACCGTTCTGAGCGTTTGTGCTCCTCAAGAACCATTTTCTGCAGCGCGTGCTATCGAGCGCAACACTCTGATCTATGCCTCGTCCAATTTGACCTGCGTTGTCCGTGTCAAAGAGAAAAGTGGCGGTACGTGGTCTGGCGCCAAAGAAGCCATCCGCAGATCACTTTGCTGGCTCGCCGTGCGAGGATCCCAGACGGACCAAAGCGCCACCACGTTGTGCCGCTTGGGGGCCATACCGTTTGAGCACGCAAACTCTCTGAGTTCCGTTTTGGATCAAGCTCACCAATCGTGTCATGCTCGCCTTGACCACCTTTGGGGTCGCACGGCTTAGTTTGGAGCGTTGTATCGAAATGCCGCAGTGATGGCAATTGCAAGGGCGTCGGCCACATCATCGGGCCGTGGTGGAGCACTGAGGCCAAGCAATTTTTGCACCATAAATTGAATTTGTTTTTTGTCGGCATTGCCCTGTCCCACGACGGACTGTTTGACTTGGGGAGGCGAAAACTCCATGCAAGGCACATTGGCCCGAGCGATTGTGAGTTGGATCACGCCGAGAGCTTTGGCGACGTCGATCCCGGTGGTTTGGTTTTTGGAGAAGAAAAGCCTTTCGCAACCCGCTAGATCAACGGGGTGTTTTTCGAGAATCTCTTGGATTTGTCTCTCAATCAGCAGGAATCTCTGCAAAATTTCGATTCTTGGTGTTTGAATCAAGCCATAATCGACAACTTTGAGTTTGGATCCCGCTTTATCGATCAACCCGAATCCTATGCGCTCAAGCCCCGGGTCAATTCCAAGGATGAGCACGGACTTAAGACTCTTTGCTCGAAGGTAACAGGTTCCTATTGACGACGCCCACATACCATGGATCGCCTTCAACTTCTGGGGTCAAATGCCAGTCGTACAAATATCCGTCCACGAGAGTGAGATGAACAAGTTCCTGATCCAGATTTGTGGGTTGCACCCATACTTCGCGCAAAACTGGGTACCAATCCGTTGGTAATGGCTGCTGCATATATTGATAGTCATCAGTGACATCTACGACAATGATTTTGGCAAGGTTAAATCGCCAGAGTCCAGGAAGCATTATTGCCATTTCGAGACCTCCATGTCTGTTAGCATTAGGGACGTGGAACTGCCCTACAATGGAGCTTCACTTTTGCGATTGAATAGATTTTAAGTCTATCGGTGCTGTGCCAGGCATTCGGAAGACGCCTTCAATGGATTCACGGTTTACATCAGCCGGCAGGCCGTCTCCAATGTCGGATTGGAACTTATAAGGTATTAATATCGACACTCGGCGATTGCTAAAGTGGTTCGGATCGTCAGGTCGTCTCAAATCGTTCATCGCGAAGCCTCTCACAGCCATAAATTGATCTTCAGGACAACCTCCGCCAACCAGCAGGTGTCGAACTGCATTAGCACGGTCGTGGCTCAGGTCAAAGTTGTCGTAATTGCCCCGATTCAAGGGCCTGGCATCAGTGTGTCCATCAACCATCATTTTGCGACCTGTTGCCGCCAACACTGGGGCAAGCTTTTTCAAGATGGCTTGAGCTTGGGGTCTTACTTCGGCGCTCCCGAGCTTAAAAAAGACCTCAGAATTCATTTCATTTTCCAACAAATCAATTTCGAGCCCTTCGGCGGTCATCTTAATTTCTACACTCTTCTTTTCAATAAGCTTCTCGAGATTGGCGTCCTTTTCAATGGTTTTTTCGACCTTCTTTTTGATCTCCTTCATCGCCTTTATCTCTTGATGCTCGTTGCTATCGCCACCTGTTTTGTTTGGGGAAGGAGCCGCAGAATTTGGATTCTGGATAAGGTTCATAGGAAGCTTCGGCGTTGTCTTTTGAAAACCCATAGGATCCTTGAAGTAACCCGCGATCTGTTCTCGGGTCGGTTGATCCATTCCCATAATCCACATGACCATAAAGAAGGCCATCATGGCTGTGACAAAGTCGGCATAAGCCACTTTCCAGGCGCCGCCGTGATGGGCGTGTCCGTGCCCTTTCTTCTTTTTGATGATGATCGGCGTGCCTTCTTGCATCACAAACTTCCTTTAGGCAGCGTCTTTTTCTTTCACGGCTTTTTCGACTTCGACGAAACCGGGCCGGACGGTTGGATCGATGTTTCTGCGAGCAAATTCGACGCAAGTGATGGGTGATTCGCCGCGAGCAAAGCTGAAAAGCGCATAGCGGATGCAGGACAAATATTGTCCTCCCGACTTCACGCGGTTTGCCAATGACTTGGCCATCGGGCCGAAGATCACATATCCTGCAAAAATTCCAAAAAATGTACCAGCAAGCGATGCGCCGACTGAGTGTCCAATTTC
The DNA here is from genome assembly GCA_964583465.1 of uncultured Fimbriimonadaceae bacterium. Taxonomy (GTDB): domain Bacteria; phylum Armatimonadota; class Fimbriimonadia; order Fimbriimonadales; family Fimbriimonadaceae; genus JAEURO01. Next base: position 156,463 of record CAZOVP010000002.1, read on the forward strand.
ACTTGCAGCCCCGCCAATTTTGCCCATGGTGATGATGATTCCCAAAACAGCCGCAACGATTCCCACGGCAGGCATCGCATCGGCGACGTTTTGAACTGCGTCCGAAGGCACCATTTCTTCAGCATGGGCCACTTCGAGATCCAATTCCATCATCTCTGAAAGATCGTGGGGGCCAACTGCACCTGTCAGGATGACCTTCATCGTGTCGCAGAAAAAGTGAACCGCATGGTGGTTTGCCAAAAACGACGGATATTTTTTGATGATGTCTGAGTTTTCGGGCTCTTCAACATGTTTTTCTAACCCTAGCAAACCCTCTTTACGAGCTACAGTAAAGAGCTGATACATCATCTTGAGCAAGTCGATATATTCTGGTTTTCCCGGTGCCGGTTTCATCAGCCCTGTTGTGGCCTTAATCGTCTGCTGAACAACAGACATGCCGTTTGACCCTAAGAAGATGCCAAACCCCGCTCCACCCAGGATAACAAATTCGTTGACCTGGACTAAAACACCAATTTGACCACCGTGCATTAAATAGCCAACGATGGTCGCGATCATCCCCACAACGATCCCGATAAATGTGAACATAATCTGGACGACAAACGCCGGAAATCAAATCTGAGTTTCCAACGTTAGTAACATTGTCGGTAGTCTGGCGATAATTGCTCACCCATGGCCCTTGAACATGAAACCCAGCGGCGGGTCAAACCCGTCATTCATCAGCTTGAACCTCATACGATCAATCAGATTGCGGCTGGTGAAGTTGTTGAGCGCCCAAGCTCGGCCGTAAAAGAACTTGTTGAAAATGCCATCGATGCTGGTGCCCGCAAAGTTACGGTTCGGATTATTGACTACGGGCGAAAACTTATCGAGGTTTCCGATGACGGTTGCGGGATGGATGCCGAAACGATCAGACTCGCTCTGCAACGACATGCAACCTCAAAGATACAGAAATTCGACGATTTAGAATCTGTAACGACTTTAGGATTTCGGGGCGAAGCGCTCCCCTCAATTGCATCGATCTCAAAGTTAACATTGGAATCTGGAATTGAAAACGGCATTCGAGCTCAAGTCCGCGTTGAAGATGGACTCCTGAGTGATTCCGAAGCGATGGCTGGACCCCAAGGAACGACGATCCAAGTTCGAGACATTTTTTATAACACACCAGCAAGGCTAAAATTTCTTAAGAGCGATGCCACTGAACTCGCTTCTTGTGTCGATATTGTATCTCGCTTAGCTGTAGCCCATCCAGAGATCAAGTTTGTCTTAACTCATGGCACGACAAAACTTGTGGAAACGAGTGGCGATGGGGATAAGTTGGGGGTACTGGCCGATGTTTGGGGCAGGGAGTCGGTTCGGGCGCTGGCCACAATCGATTATTTTAATGGAGGAGCTCGAGTGACTGGCTTTGTGTCTCCTCCCCACTTCACAAAGCCAACGCGATCGTTTCAGTGGTTTTTTGTGAATGGGCGTCCGCTCAAGTCTCGAATCTTGCAACTCGCGGTCGATCAAGCCTATCGATCAATTACCCCAGAGCGTCGCTTTCCTTTGGTTCAATTGAGCATAGATATCGACCCTTCAAAGATTGATGTTAATGTGTCGCCGACAAAATCGGACGTGAGATTTCATAGTGAAGGCCTCATTTTTGATGTCATCAAACAAGGCATCACTCGCGCACTTTTGCAAACAGGAATGGTTCCCCATGCTGAAGGGGTTGCGATGGCAAATGCCGCTCTCCAGCAGGCTCAATCTTGGGGGACGGATTCTCCAGATTCCAATGGGGTTCCGTTTGGGCAGCGACTCCAAGAAAGTTTGGCTTTGCAGATGCCATTGCATTTGATCAGCGGCACCGATCCTTCGGAGTCTCAACTGCAAGATCACTCGGCTTTTCTAAACTGCTTGAGGATTTTGGGTCAAGTGGACCAAACTTTTATCGTTGCCGAGAATGCTACGGGAATTTTGATCATTGATCAGCACGTCGCGCATGAACGAATCATTTATGAGTATCTGAGAAATACACGTGGCTCTGCCGGGCTTGAGATTCAGCCATTGCTCTCTCCAGAAACTTTGCACTTGGATCGGCGGTCTGCCGAACAGCTCCAAGAGAAGCTCGGTGAGCTCAAATCAATCGGATTTGATTTGGAGCCCTTTGGAGGAGAAAGTTTTCTCATAAGAAGTGTGCCGGCCCTTTGGAGGGGCAGATCGCCACTCATGGCACTTAAAGATCTTGCGCAAGAACTCAGCGAGGGCATAGGGCAAGGATGTCTCAACACTTTGCGCGACGATGTCTATATCATGTGCTCATGCAAAATGGCGATCAAAGCCGGGGATCCGCTTGCGATGCCAGAAATGGAACGTCTCGTTTCAGACCTTGCAAAAACAGAAAATCCCTTTTTGTGTCCCCATGGTCGCCCCATTACAATAGTTTTTCCAAAATCGGATCTATACCGTCGTTTTAAGCGCTGCTGATATGAGCCCAGCTCCGTTTTAATTGAAACCGGGCCCATTGGGGTGTCGGTTAAGATATTCGATCAGCGCGAGCTCGTCGAATCATACTGTCGACAATATCATCTGAACTTACTGAATATTCTCCGCGTTCAATTCTCGCCTTGATCTCGTTGACTTGTTCGTCTCGATCCGGCATGTTATTGACGCTATCGACGACGGATAGAATCAAATCTCTATCCATTAGCTTGATGACAGCAGTGTCGACGACATGCTCAGGTGGAGTAACTTGCCCATCGAGAGCTTTGACTTTTTCGAGTTGGTCTGTGCTGATTTTCACGATCCGTCCTTGACAGCGCCTTTGTTGGCAACCCGGCGATCTTCGAGAGACCCGTGGCTTTGCGTGATCGGAGTCGCCCCCGTCGTGCCATTGTCATGTTGGCCCAGTCGTGCTACTTTGGATAACGGTTGATTCTGTACGTTTCTTTAGGGTTCCGGGACAATATTCTCAAAAAAAGTTATCGACCCGGAAAAATAACGTCTGCAACAGCGAAAGATCGGCGAATATCTTGGAGTACGACTTTCGCTCGATGCCCCACATGTTCTTGTCCATCGAGAAGCTCGACATAATATCCGCTATCAGTCCAACCGAGGGCTTTGTTGCTTGAGTCACTGTTCGACCGGCGAACATTACATTCCAAGACTTGAGCACGCCTGAAGCCCATATATCGTTTGTCAAAATCTTCGATCTGACCCGATTCAATTTCGAAATCCTCATATTCGAAATCAAAATTTGCTCGGATATATAATCCGCGTTTCAGCTCATGCTCAAGTTCCTCGATGTCTTCTCCGTCGGAGCCAATGAGACTCTCCACAACGGCGGGATGGCATTCAACATAAAAGGCGTTTCCTGGCTCATGCAACTTTCTGCGCATCTCTCTTTCAATCCACAATCCAACGGTGTCGCTGCTCGCAATCCGGCCTCGACCCTCGCACATCGGGCACACATTCGTAATTGCTTCCGTCACACTTTCGCCTGTTCGCTTTCGAGTAATTTCAACAAGGCCCAGGGAGCTAATTTTTCCGACTCGTGTGCGAGCCGTGTCCCGCCCGAGATGTTTTTCAAAATGGTCGAGCAGCTTCTTCTTGTCCGCATTATCGTCCAGGTCGATAAAGTCGATGACGATGATTCCACCCATGTCTCTCAATCTTAACTGGCGACAGACTTCTTCGGCAGCTTCCATATTGGCTCTCATGATCGTGTCATTCAAGCTGGTCGATCCAATCTGTTTGCCAGTGTTAATATCAATGGCCGTCAAAGCTTCGGTTTCGTCGACTATGAGATATCCACCGCTTTTGAGATCGACCCGGTGTTCCAAAAGCCTATCCAAATCCTTTTCTATTCCGTAATGATCAAAAATCGGCTCTTCGTGGTCGTAAAGAGAAATGCGTGACCTCAGTGTTGGAGCGACCATGCCGGCAACCAAGCTTACTTTTTCATATTCTTCCGGGTCGTCAATAATGAGTCGCCCGATCTCATCGCTAAAGGCATCTCGAATCGTTCTGTAGAGTAGCGTTTGATCACGGTGCACCACAACCGGTGCTCTCAGCCGTTTGGCGTTTTCCAAGACTTGCCCCCAAAGTTGTTTCAAAAAAAGGACGTCGGCACGAAGTTCGGCTTCAGTTCGGCCTTCGCACTCTGTCCTGAGTATGAGACCAAACCCTGTCGGATTGATCTTCTCGCCAACTCTTCTTAACCTTTCGCGTTCTCTTCGATCCTCAATCTTGCGACTGACTCCCAAATGGTTGCCTTCTGGCATCAACACCACATACCGGCCAGGCAGTGAAATCCTGGTTGTGACTCTGGCCCCTTTGGTTCCACGTGGACCTTTGGTCACTTGAACCATAAGCTCTTGGCCCGGCTTGATCAGCTCTTTGATCTTGCGGCGTCGCAATTCAGACCGTCTTACACTCGCGGGGCTGGCATCATTAAGGTCTTCAGGAATAATGTCGGCCACATAAAGAAATGCATTTCGTTCCAGCCCGATATCCACAAAGGCCGCATCCATTCCGGGCAAAACGTTTTGGACAATTCCCTTGAAAATAGATCCCACAACTCTTTCTTCTCGCTCGACGCGATACTCCATGAGCTTTGAATCTTCCAGTACTGCAATCCGGGTTTCTCTTGTGGCGCAGTTGACAATGATCTCAATGTTTCGGGGGCGATCACTACGCTTGTCAGCGTCGGAAGCCCTCTTAATAATTCTTTTTCTCAAATCTTCCTCAAGAAATCTTGACTTTTGAAGCGGAACGGCACGTTCCTCAGGCCCCATTTCGATTTCTAAGATTCGATTTTACCGACGACGCCTCAAGTGGAATTGGGCTACGGCCCCGTAGTCATGCTAAACCAGGCCTTCTCATATTCAATTTTCCAATTGAGGGTGGGAACTAGGCCGAGAGGTTTGACCCGAACCAGAGCCCAGACACGGTTGTCCAAGGGACGAGTGAAGCGGTCTGCAGAACCCACAGCAAGGCATTCGACATCAGACCACTCGCGACTAAGCCATGTGGTTACATTGGTGAGTGGCTCGAATAACCCCTTCGTCCAATCGTAAAGGTTCAAATATTGTTGGTACTGGCCCGCACTTCCTTGTCGGGACAACACATGAAAGGAGAGTGAAACCGGGGTCGCTGGCAAACTTGTTTCAACACGAAACACAATCGGCTCAACAGTAAGGTTTGGAACAAGGGTTCGACTAATAACAATGGAGTTAGAATCATCAGCTTGGAGTGAAAAAATGTTGCCACTGAACACGCGACCGTAAACGATGGTGACCGTGGATGGTTGGACATCGACGGGATCGGACATTGCTGTTTTGGCTACAAGCAAAACAGCCGCCGCCATAACGCTACGCGAGAAACGGGCAAACATTAACGAAGTGATTCCATAAGGAGCTCGCTTCTTTACTGCCCAAATTGCCAGACTTTTTTGTCTAGTCCCGGGAGCTTTGCAAAATCGCTGTTAGAGTTTTTCCGTGCCTGTATACGAATACATCTGTCAAAAGTGCGGGAAAAAGTGTTCTCTCTTGGTAGGCATGATTGCAAATCCCGACGAGGAAGTTTGCCCCGAATGCGGAAGCACTGAACTTAAGAAACTTGTTTCAAGATTTCGAAGGGGTCGCACAGAAGATGATAGAGTTGATGAGCTGGCCGACCGAGTTGAATCGGTTGGTGAACCCGAAAGCATGGGGCAAATGCGAGAATTAGTACGCGAAATGGGCCGTGCCATGGATGATGACATGAGCGACGATATGGAAGAACTCTTTGAATCTGACATGGATGATGCATCAGATTCAGAGGAAATCCTGGACTAATCTCCAATTAAATATTCGGCAATGATTCCGGCCGTGTCTTTGATAGCGTCCATATGAGTGCGCTCATAGCAATGGCTGTTATCGACTCCAGGGCCAATGAGTGCCACTTGGGCTTTGCCTCCGGCAAACCAATAGGCGCCACCATCTGAACCATAATGCGGATAAACGTCGGTACGAAGCTCAATCCCAGCTCGATCGGCAAGGTTCAAAATGCGACTTGACATGTCTTTGCTGTAGGGGCCATTGCTATCTTTGAGGCAAATCGAACAATGGAACTCGTCTCCATTTTGACCAACCCCCACGCATGCCATATCAACAACTAACATTTCCAAAACGTCCTCGGGAACGCTGTCTGCTACGCCATGTCCCACCTCTTCAAAATTACTGAACAAAACATGGGTCCGTTGGGATGGGCTCACGCCGGCATCGTGCATGGCTTTAAGAGCTGCGAGTATTGCCGCAACACTCGCCTTATCATCAAGAAACCGAGAACGAATGAATCCTGATGTACTAGCTTCAAAACGGGGATCGAGATAAACAAAATTGCCTATTTCAATTCCTAAGAGCCGAGTTTCCTCTGCAGAACTGGTTCTTTCGTCAATTCTAATCTCCAGTGTATTTTCATCACGTGGATCTGTTTTGACCTTACCATTGACATGAACTGCTCCATTTTCAAAAACGATCGATCCTCTCACTTGTGTGCCACTTCGGGTACTAATCGTCACTCCTTCACTTTCAATGGCTGGCCACACAATTCCATTAAGTGCGCTCATCTTAAGCCTTCCATTGGGTTTGATCTCTTTCACCATAAGCCCAAGAGTGTCGACATGGGCAGAGATCGCTCTTGGACGGTCGTTTCTTAAGCCTTCGAAATATGCGATAAGGGCGCCTTTTGTCGTTTTTGAGCTATGTATTCCGAGATTATCGAGCTCGGCTTGAATGAAGCTGATCGCCCAATCCGTGTCGCCTGTGGGGCTCGGGGTGTTTAGTAAATCTTCTAGAACCTGTTTCAAATAGGAACTCGAAATTTCAAATCTCGGCATGATTCACAGTTTAGCGCGTAGACGGGACGAGATTGGGCAATTTCAAAGTGAAGTCTGGTTGTCGCTCCATAATAAAACGTGCCCGATTCTCAACCTTCAGTTCGCATCATTACATTAGGATGCGCCAAGAACGAAGTCGATAGCGAAGAAATCGCTGGTGTTCTCGAAGCACAAGGTTATAGAACAGATGCTTCAAATGAAGGCGAAGTGACGATTATCAACACTTGTGGCTTTTTAGAAAGCGCAAAACAAGAGTCTATTCAAGCCATTAAGCAAGCCGTTGCGGCGAAAGGTTCTGGAAAGGTGATCGTTGCTGGTTGCTTGGCACAAAGGTTAGGCGAAGAGCTTGTCCGTTTGGCACCAGGAGCTGATTCTTATGTTGGCGTGGGAAGAATGGCAGAATTTCATACTATTGTTCGCTCGACATTTGAAAACTCAGCAACAAAAATTGATCTCGCCCCGCCCCATCATAAATGGGCAGAAATTGGAACAAGAACGAGGAGTGTCAAGCCATGGAGTGCTTATCTCAAAGTCAGCGAAGGGTGTGATCATCGTTGTACTTTTTGTACGATTCCAAGTTTTCGGGGCAATCATCAAAGCAAACCGATTGAAAGAGTTTTGAAAGAAGCAGAAATCCTCGCAAAATCTGGAGCAATTGAACTCAATCTCATCGCTCAAGACGTGACTCAATACGGTTTTGATCTGTATCAGAAGTTCATGCTGCCTGAACTTTTAAGAGGACTGAATTCAATTGAAGGAATCCGATGGATTCGACTTCTCTACTACTATCCTAACAAGCTCACGGACGAAGTTATTGAGGCGATAGCAAGCCTCGACAGAGTCTTGCCTTATGTGGATATGCCTCTGCAACATGTGAACGATGACGTGTTGAGACGAATGAAAAGACCATGGAATGGTGATCGTTATTTGGCATTGTTTGAAAAGTTGCGGGCTCGGATACCTCAAGTGGCTATTCGCACGACGTTTATTGTGGGTTTTCCAGGTGAGACAGAAAGCGAGTTCCAATCACTCATCGACTTTGTGAAGTTAGCCAAACTGGATAGGGTTGGAGCCTTTACTTTTAGTCGTGAGCCTGGCACCATCGCTCATGATCTCCCAGGCCAAGTTCCATTTCGCACAAAGAGGGAACGCTACGACAAACTTATGAGAATCCAGTCCTCAATTTCAATGGAAATTAATAAATCTTGGGTTGGAAAGTCGATTGATGTGCTTGTGGAGGATTTTCGTGATGGATGGATCGTGGGGCGCTCTTATCGAGATGCCCCCGAAATCGATGGGTGCGTGTTTGCTCCTGGAACCGTAGAGCCGGGGACAATTGTGCCGGTTAAGATCACAGAAGCGGAAGTTTACGATCTTTATGGCGAGATCGTGGGAGCAAGGAGCTCTTCGCAGACTCAAAAGCCACAGAGCAAGCCTGTTGAACCTCTCTGACTATCGCTGAGTTCGTGCTCGAAGAATGATTGCTCCAGAATTGAGAAGCAAAAGAACGGCAACAAGAACAAGAATAGCTGAAGCTGCCAATTGATGAAATCCCGCTTGCGGTCGCGATGCCCAATCGTAGATCTGCAGTGGCAAGACCATATATCCATCGGTGAGACCTTTTGGCAAAAATGTTACGAGAGAAGCCGCACCAACCACGATGAGTGGCGCTGTCTCTCCGATAGCGCGCCCCATGGCTATAATGACTCCGGTGAGGATCCCTGGCAATGCGGGCGGAAGTACGTTCTTGGCGATTGCTTGCCAGCGAGTGGCTCCCAAAGCTAGGGCAGCTTCTCGATAAGAACTCGGCACGGCTCTGAGGGATTCTTGCGAGACCAGAATAATAATTGGCAAAATCAGAATTGACATGGTAAGTGCGCCCGTGAGGAGCCCCCGTCCCTGCATTGGATCTTTTGTTATCGAGGTCAAAAGTGGCACGAAAACAGCGAGACCAAGCATCCCATAGACGATGGACGGCACACCCGCGAGGTTGTTGATATTGATTTGAATGAGGGTCGAGAATCTGCTCTTTTTTAAACCCATTTCTTCAAGGTAAATAGCGGCCGCAACTCCCACGGGAACTGATATCAAGAAGGTCAAAATCATGATATAGCCACTTCCGACAATGGCTGAAAGTATTCCTGCTTTATTGAAATTGGTTTGCTTCGGCATGCTCGTTAAGAAATGTTGCGAAAGCCGTGGAGTGCCATCTATCACCAGTTTTGCAAGGAGCGTGACCAAAATTGTCACTCCAACCAGAGCCATAAAAATCGTGACATAACGAAAGAGCTTGTCGGCTAACTTTCTCATGCGATCGTGAGAACTCGTCGCTCGGATCATGAATACACCTGCCGAAACTTTCTGATTAATCTCTGGGCAATCATGTTCATTGCCAATGTCATAGCAAAAAGAGTGAGCCCCACGGCAAAAATTGTCTGAAATGCAAGGCTCCCACGTTCAACATCACCCTTGCTCGTGTTGACAATGAATGCCGTCATGGTCATAATGGCTTGCCCTGGATTGGTCGTGAGATTTGGGCTCGATCCGCTTGCCAACGTGACGGCCATCGTCTCGCCTATGGCCCTTGAGAGGGCTAGAATAAACGAAGCTACGATGCCACTGAGTGCAGCCGGAACTGCAATTTTGGCGATGACTTCAAACTTTGTAGATCCGAGACCATAAGCTGCTTCTTTCAGGGATTTCGGAACAGCAGACAAAGAGTCTTCACACAAGGAAGAAACAAGTGGCAAAGTCATGATGCCGACCACAATTGCACCAGAAAGGGCGTTAAAAGCTTCGATGCTCGGGTTGAACTTCTGAAGAAGAGGCGTCACGAAAAAGAGGGCAAAGTAACCATATACTACAGTAGGTATGCCTGCCAAAAGCTCGAGAGCAGGCTTTAGAATTTTTCGGGCGATTGGGTGTGCGAATTCTGAAAGGTAGATTGCGACGAGTAAGCCAATGGGAATACTCACCAGTCCGGCACCAACTGTTATCATGAGAGTGCCACAGGCCAGTGGCAATACCCCAAAATGCCCCCCCATAGGCTCCCAAGTTCTTCCAAAAAAGAACTCGGCAGGGCTGACTTTCTGAAAGAATCCAAGAGATTGCCCCACAAGAACTGCAACAATCCCAATTGTTGTGACAATGCATGTCACCGCGCATAGCAAGCAAATGAGCTTCCAAATCCCTTCCTGTATTGTTCTAAATCCAGGTTTGGTACTTATTTTTTGGAACTTATTGGTCTCGCTATGCGCGGCCGGCATCGACATTATCGGCGCCTTTAGTTCTTGGATTCGGCCTTGAGAACGTCTTGCATTCTCATTCCGGGTTTGAATCCAGCAAAGGCCGTCCCTAAAGTCTTGGCTTTCAATCGATCCGTGACCATTTTCATCACGTCATCTGGCAATGGTACATACCCCTGTGATTCAACAGCTGCTTTGCCGGAAGAAACGACATAGTCCATAAATGCTGAGACCTCTGGGCGTTCGAGGGCCACTTTGTTCACATAAACCAAGAGCGGTCGCGAAAGTGGAACATATTGTCCACCCTGGATGGTCTCAGCACTGGGAGCAACGGCAGCGGCACCGGCACCTACTGGGATGAGTTTGAGATTATCTTTGTTTTGTTCGTAATATGCAAAACCAACATATCCCAGCGAAGATTCGTCTTTGCTCACTCCTGCCACGAGAACGTTGTAGTCGGCACATTGTTGATAGTCTTGGCGACTGTTGTCTTTTTTGCCATTGACTGCTTCATTGAAGAACTCGTAGGTTCCATGAGCCGTGGTTGGGCCATAGAGTTTGATTGGTTTATCTGGCCAAGCTGGATTCACATCTTTCCAAGACTTCACTTTGGAATCCTTATCCCAAATTTTGTGAAGGTCTTCGATGGTGATAGAAGTCAACCAGTTGTTGGCTTTGTTGACGACGATGCTCAGCCCATCGAATGCGATTGGCAATTCTACAAAATCGACTCCTGCAGTTTTGCAATCTGCAAGCTCCTTTTCTTTGATCGGTCGTGAGGCCGTTGCAATGTCGATTTCTTTTCGTCCAAACTTTTGCATTCCGGCTCCTGTTCCAGCCTGGTTTGCAGTGATCTTAACATTAGGATTTTTTTCGTTAAATCCTTCAACAATTGCCGTGGCAACTGGGAAAACCGTTGATGAGCCATCGATTGCAATTGCTCCGGAAAGGGTTGCTGAGCCTTTTGATGTGCCAGAAGGCAAGTTTTCAGAATTGTTTGAAGAACTTGAATTAGAACATCCGGCTCCGATGACGAGAGCACTTACGATTAAGGCTCCAACAAACCAATGAGGAATAAATCTAGACATTTTCAATCTCTCTTAATGAAGTCTGCGAAAATACTATTAAGATAATGTTAACAATGAGCACATTTCAACCTTCCCAAATGGCCACTGCCACGGCCACAGATTTTTCATGCGAGATTGAAATATGGATCTTTTGAGTTTGCGGATGAAAGAGAGGATGAGCAATTTTTGCAACTGGTTGCCCCGAAGGCAAGTTTAGAACCTCGACATCATGCCATTTGAGGGACGCACCAAGGGCTTTAGCAATGGCTTCTTTAACAGCCCATCGTCCCGCGATTTGCTGAGTTGTGAGCCCAATCGCTTGTTCACTCGGTGTTAATATTCGCTTCAAAAACCTGGGGTTCATCAGAGCCTTTTCAATCCTTTCTGAGTGAACAATGTCAGTGCCAACACCTAAAATCATCGATTAGCATCCTGGAGCAATTCGGCAAGATCCAAGAGTCGAATCGTGTCGTCGGCTTGTTTGAGGCTTGTGTCGAGCATGATCCGGCAGAAAGGGCAACTCACAGCAATAGTCTTCGCCCCCGTATCCAAAAGTTCCTGAGTTCTTCTTTCGCTTGGACGATGACCCGGTTCCTCTTCCATCCACATCCGTCCCCCGCCAGCGCCACAACAAAGAGTCTTCTTTCCAAAATGCTCTGGCTCAACAAGAGAATTGTATGCATCAGGCTCTTTCGTAAGTTCGTGCACAACCAAGGGTTCTTCTGTGTTGTGAGAAGTTTTCTCACCCAAGATCGCCCTTGGAGCATCAATTTCTCCGTTTGCCCTTGCCAGGTAACAAGGATCATGGTAGGTTGTCGATCCTGCATTTTGAATTGCCGGATGTAGACGCCCTTGGGCCACTAATTCGCTTAGAAGTTGGGTGTGATGTTGAACCTCAAGCTCTGCTCCAAACTGCTGATATTCGTTTTTTAGAGTGTTGAGACAATGAGGGCAAGGCGTGACGATTTTCTTAACCCCATATCTTTTGAAGGTTTCGATATTTGCTTCGGCCATGGCCTGGAAAGTGAATTCATCGCCAACTCTTCGTGCCGCATCACCTGTGCAAGTTTCTTCTTGCCCCAAGCAGGCAAATCTGATTCCTGCTTGGCTCATCAATTTTGCAGTCGCTTGCGTAGTTTTCACGGCTCCTGGGTCTGTTGCTCCTGCGCACCCAACCCAGAACAAAATATCAAACCCTTGGCCATCCCGTGCCAAGGGGATATCGAGTCCCTTCATCCAATCTTCGCGAACATCGGCGGCTGCTCCCCAAGCGTGGCCCGTTGAACCCGTTTGCCTGAGCATTGTCGCGGCCGAGCCACTCAGTTTTCCCTCGGCAACAAGGTTTCTTCGTGAATCCACGATGATATCGGTGTGCCTGATAAGGACAGGGCAAGCTTCGACGCATGCATTACAAGTTGTGCAAGCCCAAAGATCGTCTTCGCTTATTGATTCAGAAATCGGTTTACCTGAATAGAGAGATTCGCGAAGACTGGCAACGATATTTTTTGGGTTAAGGCTCTTTCCGACTCCGTGGGCCGGGCAAACTTCGGTACATCTTCCGCACGACATACATGCATCGAGCGAAAGTAGGTGCCAGCGCGAAAAGTCTGTCGCGGTAGGTGTCCCGATGACTCCTGTTTGTTCGACTTCTAAGATCGATACAGGAACAAGCTCACCCATGGGGCGCTCGGGAGAACCTGCAGCAGTCAGAGTTGCAGTGACAATGTGTTTAAGACGCATTTGAGGCAAAAACGCGACAAAAGCAAAGAACCAAATGTAATGGAACCACCACAGGCTAACATAGGCTGAATCTGGGATCTGAGGTAGCGCTTTTGAAATCAAGTTACCAACCGCGGAACACCAGTCCCATTCTTGGGGATGATTACGGATCCGGGCTGCTTCCAAAACATATCCTGTTAAGCCCAAAAAACCAAGAATTACGAGAGCGACATAATCCTTGGTTTCCGTAGTAACAGGGTTCTTCTGCCCAAACTTAGATTGGAATGCAAGTCTCCTCCCAAGGGCCCAAAAGATGCCGATTACAAAGAGCAACCCAAGGACGTCAAATGAAAGCTCAAAGATGAGATAGTACGTTCCTTTGTGAAAATTGGGGATTCCCACGAGCGGAGAATATGTTGCTACTGCTAGAAGAGTTGTTGCCAAGAAAAGAGACAAGAACCCATAAAAAATCATCAGGTGCATCGGGGCACCAGAGCGTGGCCGAGAGCCCTGTACCTTCTTTTGACCCAAAATGTTGACGATGATTCCTTTCAAATAGTCGGGTTTCCAATGGATTGGTTTTCCCTTCATCCATAAGCGAGCTGGTCCCAAAAGTTGAATGATGAGCAGGACGACTGACAAGAAGGTCAACCCATAGAAAGCCACCCGAAAAGCGGGGTGCTCCATATGCATGAATTCGTTTCGGGTTGGTTCCACGGCTAGGTCAAGATTTTGGCCCAGGAAGCACTTGAATTGCTAGACGAGCTTGAGAGGTTGAAATTGATCCTTAAAATCAGAAGCCAAACTTTGGGTCACTGGCCGAACCTCGCAAATATCGGAATTTTCTGCAAGCCAAAAGACTACTTCTTCATGTGCCGAAGCATCGATTCCTCGTTCGCCTGAACCTATCCCATCAAAGGCGAGGATCGCCCATTCTCCTCTTCGAGTCGAAGACTGTAGGATGGTAATCATTTGTGCCCCCGTCAAGTCATGGCACGGGATACACCTTAAAAAACTACATTCTAATGAGTCAAAAGAGTTCGTGCCTTTAACCCCACTGCGACAAATTGAGTGGCGAGATCCCACCAGCTTTCTAATTTGATCTGAGCCATGCTGGGACTCGCTCCAAGGATAAGCCAGGCTAAAGGAGAGTTGGTTTGGAAAGATTTCCTTGATTAAATTATCGGTTTCGTCGATGTCATCTCCTACGAGGTCAAGAGAGAATGGATCAAACTCGAACTGCGAAGATAGGCTTTCAAAGAGGCTTCCATTACCAATTTCGTGCCCATTGGATTGCACATTTTTCCAGTCTGGCAAGTTGTCCAATAACATAAGGGGATCGGCATAAAAAGTCGCTTTTAGACCATTTGAATTAAGCACAGGTACAGCCGTTTCAAGGTGGCAAAGCTGCGTCCCATCATATGTGAGCGAAACAATCGGTTTGGAAATCTGAGGCATTTTCTCCGCTCTTCCCAATTAAGATACGAAAAAATCTTAGTGATTGCTTCTTTGTTTTTGTGCAGCACCAGTTTTTTTGAACTCAATATTGGCAGAGTCTGGGTCATTTGATTTGAGCAAGAGGAAATTCCACTGAGAGTCTGTGAGCAAAATGTTGTCCTTTGAGAAAAGATCCGGCATCTTAGATTGATCCTTGCGTTCACCGAGAATGAGATCAGGACTCAAGTTCAATTTGAGCGGTGCTTGCGACCATGTCCCGGATTTCGTCAAACCTCGAAAATTACATTCAAAGCTCCCGTCTGCAAAAATATCGAGACTAAACCCTCCAAGTCTTTCCGAAAGGTAAGTGCTAGCAGTTGGGGTTTGCCGGCCACCAGGGAGTGGTTTTGCTTCGCCATCCCAATGTCCAATGGGGCCCTCTGGCAATCTTAATTCGACCTTCTTTTCTGGAGGAGGCTTGGCCGAACTTGTGCTTTGAGGTTGGCAACCTGCCAAAAGCATGACCAAGGGGAAAAAAGAGAATGGAAGTCTTCGGGTCATGTTCCTCTGGTATTACCGTAAAGTTCGATATGGAGTCTGGGAGTCATTCGCCATCCTCTAGAAATGACCTGGGGTGCGATCCACGTCTGTCGTTTTCGAACTGTATCAATATCTGTTCCTTCCGCCATGATCATAATTTGACGTTTGGGAATTGGTGGCAATCGATCAAGAAGGGATTCGATTTCGATGAAATCTGTCTCACTCGTCACGACAAATTTGAGTTGAACGGAATATTGGTTGATGAGTTTAACAAGCGGCGATAATTCGAGCCGAATTTTCTCATGATTCATAGCTTCATTTCCTTCTGGAGTCGAATTGGAGAGTTTCGGACTGATGGACATGAGGTCGGCATCAACTTCTGCAAACCTTGTTCCAGCAGTTTCAATTGTAACGACGTGCCCCTTCTTTTTGAGCGCTTTGGTTAAGCCCGGTGTGATGTCAAAAATCATCGGTTCGCCTCCAGTGATCACAACATGCTCTTGAGCAAGGGATTCCACCTGATTAAGAATGTCCTCGAGGGAGCGAATTTCACCTTCGGGGTTCCAGCTAGCATAGGGTGTATCGCACCAAGCACACCGGAGATTGCAACCACTCATCCGGACAAAAGTGCTAGCAACTCCTGCCCATTGCCCCTCGCCTTGAAGGCTCGAAAAAATTTCTGCGATTCGCACGGAATTCATGATTGCGACTCGCGGTGAAGTGCTGGGTCGATCATTCCAAGTTCGGCAAAAGCCCGAATTCGAATGAGACAAGAATCACAATGCTCGCATGGCCTTCCATCTGGACTTGGATCGTAACAAGAATGTGTTTGAGCGTAATCGATTCCTAAAGCGAGTCCTTCTTGGATGATGCGAGGCTTGGTCCAGTGCATCAAGGGTGCGTGGATACAAAACTCTTGCCCTTCCACGCCGGCCTTTGTGGCGATCCTCGCCAATTGTTGAAACGCCTTGATGAACTCTGGGCGACAATCAGGATAGCCACTGTAATCAACAGCGTTTGCACCGATAAAAATGTCAGCGCTTCCAATAACTTCGGCATAAGCAAGGGCTAAAGAGAGCATCACTGTATTTCGAGCCGGTACATAAGTGCTTGGTATTCCCGTGGAGTCCAAAGAATCTTTTGGGATATCTTGCTGAGTTGTCAATGATGACCCTCCAAATTCGTTTAGGCCAACAGCAACAAACTTGTGATCTTTGACCCCAATGTTCTGTGCAACCCGAACCGCAAAATTCCGTTCGATATCGTGCCGTTGACCGTATTCCACAGTGAGTGCATAAACTTCAAAACCTTGCCTTTTGGCCAAAGCAAGCACGGTCGCAGAATCAAGACCACCGCTGACAAGTACGACGGCCTTTTTCATGTTGCAAGGGAATACTCTGCTGGGGCAAAAATGACCAAAATCGAAAGTTCTTCCGTAATATCCAAGAATCGGTGTTTGTCGTGAGCTGGAACGTAAAGAAAATCTCCCTCACAGACTTCAACACGAACTCCATTATGTTCAAACCGCCCTTTGCCGGACAAGATCACATAGATTTCATCCTCAGAATGAGGTTCTTGAGTATCGATGTCGCCGGGGGCCAAAACATATAATCCACAACTCATTGATTGCTCTCTCAAGAATTCAAAATATTTGGTTCCTGAGTCTTGATGTTGTCCCCGAATTTCTTCGAAACTTGCCTTTCTCATCGTCGAAATCAAACCTCTACCAGGGCCACAATGACTTCGGGTCTTTGCCGACATTCTTTGTTGATCGTACGTTTTACAGATTCTTCAATGAGCTCGGCCAAGCGGTCAAAATCAGTCAGTTCATGTGGCAGTAACTTGTCAAAAAGTTGTTTCAGAAAGTCGTACGCAACATCGAATGTATCTCCTGGACCAGTAAACCCTCGAGCTTGAAAGACCGGTGCACTCACAACTTCTTTATTCTTGCTGTCGATGGCCATTTGAACAACCACAACTCCGTCGTGAGCTAGTGATGTCCGTTCTTTGAGAGTGACCTCGTCCACCGGGGCATTCCCGTGTTGATCGATAAGTTGCTCTCCAAAAGGCACTTTTTCCTGCTCGATATTAGCGGATTCATCCGCAATGGAAAGGACGTTTCCGTTTTCTAAAATGAAGACCCTGTGTTCTGGATATCCGAGCTCTTGAGCAAGTTTCTGATAGATTTTTTGATGCCGCGCCTCACCATGAACCGGAGCAATGTAGAATGGTTTGAGAATCTGAACCATCAGCTTGATCTCTTCTCGGTATGCATGACCGCTGGCATGTATGGGGTGTGGACTTTCGTGGACAACATTCGCTCCCATTTTGATCAGCCGGTTGATTGTTTTCCAAATCACGCCTTCGTTGCCAGGTATGGGGCGGGCCGAATAGATGACCGTATCGCCGGTTGTTATTTTGATACGGCTATATTCATGGCGCGACATCTGGCTCAAGGCAGCCATGGGTTCACCTTGACTCCCGGTTGTCAAAATGAGTAGCTCGTTGGGAGCAAACTTCGACATGTCTTCTGATTTGATATATGTGCCTTCTCGAACAGCCAAGTAACCCATACTTCGGCAGAGTTCGATCGTTGTTTCCATGCGGCGGCCTGTGCTTGCCACCTTTCGTCCAGTTTCATGGGCGATATCGAAAACCTGTTGCATCCGATGAACGTTGCTGGCAAACATCGTGATAAACACTCGCCCTGGAGCATCATCAATGACATGGCGTAAGCCTTCCCCAACGATTTTTTCACTGGGGCTCCAACCAGCCCGATCGACATTTGTCGAGTCGCTGACGAGTAATACAACTCCCTCTTCGCCAAGCTGAGCGAGCCTTTGAAGGTTTGTCACACGACCATCAATGGGTGTGAAATCGAACTTGAAATCGGCGGTGAAAAACACGATTCCATGTTCAGTCCTCACTGCCAAGGCAGAAGTCTCTGGAATCGAATGCGTGACGCGGACGAATTCCACGCTGAGTTCGCCGATTTCGACAGTATCGCCTGGCTCGACGAGGCGAATATCAGCGACTTTCGTTTGGTGCCTTTCTTCCAGCTTGCTTCTCACCATTGCCGCGGTAAATGAAGTGCAATAGATGGGGCAAGAGATTTTTGGAATCAAAAAAGTAAGTGCACCGACGTGATCTTCATGAGCATGTGTTAGGAAAATCCCTTTCAGACGGCGACTATTTTCTACGATGTATCGAAAGTCTGGAATGACGATATCGACACCATAGTGCTCTTCATGAGGGAACGATAGACCAACATCAACAACAATGAGATCGTCGCCTTGCTCGACAACCGTGCAGTTTTTTCCAATTTCACCAGAGCCTCCCAAGGGGATGACCTTAACCACCGACATAGGCCCCTAAGGGTACCAAGGTCATCAAGAATTGACCGGGCTCAGTCGGATGCAAACTCAAACCGGTACCCTATGACCCTGTGATAGCCGAACCTCAGCGACCTCAAAGGCCAGCATATTTACTCCCGCTCATTTTGCTTATGGCCAGCATTTTAGCTTTTTGGGTGCTCCCTCTGGCCTGGAAAGACAAACCTGTTGCGGTTGAATTTGAGAAGGTGACGAAATGAAAGTTGGAATCATTGGTTATCCCCAAAGTGGTAAATCAACATTGTTTCGAGCTGCGGCACAAGGTCAGGCTAAGGGCACGATGATGGCAGTGCCCGTTCCAGACGATCGGTTTGACAAAATCGTAGAGCAAGTTCAGCCAAAAAAGGTTACTCCAGCAACAGTTATTTTCGATGATGATATCGAGTCGTTGCAAACTTCGGGAAAACTTTTTACACAAAGGACTCTAGATGATGCCCGAAAGGCGGATTTGATCTTGCATGTTGTGCGAGGATTTGTGTCGAACATGGCACCTTTTTATGCCGAAATCGATCTTAAAAGAGATGTTGAGGCTGTCGAGATTGAAATGGTTCTCACTGATCTTGCGATTGTCGAAAACAGGCTGGAACGATTGCAGAAATCCATGACAGTCAAGAATCCAGGTTCGCCTGATTATTTAGAAAAGGCATTATTTACAAAGATCCATGGGCCGCTAGAGGGCGGAACGCCCATTAGGGCAATGACGCTTGATGAAGAAGAGCAAAAAATTGTTCGCAATTATCAATTTCTCAGCGGAAAACAATGTGTTATTGCACTCAATGTTGGAGAGCAGGATCTTGAATCCAATCCGATCCAGGATTTGATAAAGTCCTTGGCAGCCAACGGCACGAAAGCCTTTGCTGTTTGTGCCAGTGTTGAAGAAGAGATTGCAGCATTGGACAAAGCCGATCAGCCCGAATTTTTGGAATCCATGGGATTGAGTCATCCGGCTTCTTATCGAATGATTCAAGCCATTTATGACGCGCTCGGCCTGATCACCTTTTTCACGGCTGGTGAATCTGAAACTCGAGCTTGGGCGCTGAAGCGAGGTTCGACGGCCCTGAAAGCAGCAGCTACAATACACAACGATATCGCGAAAGGTTTTATTCGGGCTGAGGTGGTTTCCTATGCTGACTATTGCGAATTTGGATCACTAGATGCGGCCTACAAGGCCAACAAAATGAGACTTGAAGGCAAGGATTATGTTGTTCAAGATGGCGATCTCCTTCATATCAGAAACAAATCATAAATTCTTGAGCCAAGATTCGCGATCAAGAGAAAGCAGGACTTCGTCTCGGTACTGACCACGTTTCCAAATTTTTTTAGGGTACCGACCACACTCGGTCAGACCGACATTGGCACTCATTTTGCGGGATCGTTCATTCCCATCTAAGTAGCCACTGTAGATATATCTAAGCCCCAAAACTTCGAAACAATATTTTGCTCGAACTCTTGCAGCATCTGTGCCATAGCCGTGTCCCCAAACGTCCTTTCGTCCGATCAAACTCCCTGTAGTACAAGTTCCGTTTCTGAGGTCAATGTGATGAACTCCAGAATTACCTATGTGTTCACCTTCCAAGGTTTCTATGGCAAAAATGATGTTCGTTTCGGAAGGCTTTGAGGCCTTTTCGAACCACTCTTCTTGTGCAAGTTTTGCAATCGGAAAATCGCCAACGAGCAACCATTCAGTGACCTCAGGATCGTTGATCCATCTGTAACAGTTTTCAAAATGTCTTTCATGCTCGATCGGGACAAGCCGAACAAGCCTTCCTTCCCACCCAAATCCCATATCTACCTCGGGCCTGTTGGTTCGTTGAGGTTACGTCCTATAGATTTTTCAGCCGCATTGATAAAGGTGTCTTTATCTTTCATCACAGCTTGCGGTGGAAGGCTATCCGAGAGAGTTTTTGCTCCTGGCATCTTCTTCACTGCCGTTCCCACTGCCATAAATTCAATCATTCCACCGCCAAGTTCATAGACATATGTCTTGATCCCAACAACATCGTCCGCCCCGCAAGCTGTTGCATCACGCATGATATGGTGAAGAGCATTTTCTCGAGCATCGTATATAAGTTTAGTTAGCTCCTCGATCTCTCCTCTTCCTAGGCTCTTGAATGCAGCGGTGATTCCGCCCACAAGACCCAAGGAATAGACCGATACGCCAAGTACCAATTGAATCGGCATATAGCCAATATGCATGAGGTTCCACATTTCCTCATTGGTGAGGTCACTTGTAATTGGGGTCGTATCGTATTCAGCGCTGAGAGCATCGTGACGGCTCGCCGTGCCTATCATGATCATTTCTTGCATTCCCCCAAAAGGAAAAATAGATGTATTGATTCCAACAACCGAATTCGCGCCTACCAGTCGTGCTTCATGCTGAATTCGTTGAAGGGCCAGGTGTCTCGTAACGTTAAAGATCTCGGAATATTCCTTGACTTCGCCCCTAGCAAGGCTTCTTAAAGCACCACCGATTCCTCCACCGATGCCGATTGAATAAGCGACATTTCCAAAAACGAAGTGGATCGGTTTGAACCCACAATCTAACTGACAATAGAGTTCTTGACCATCAGCGCAACTTGTGAACTCAAGACGAGGCGAATTATAGTTGTCCCGAAGAACAGCCGATCCAATCGACAAAAACTCGATGTTGCCACCGTGAAATACGAGCTCGCTGGTGACACCAGTCAGGCCGATAGCTCCATTGAGGTCGCTATAAGCAATCATGCGATCAAGGGCTGCCTTTCTTCCATCGTGAATCAAGTGAGTCACTTGATCGACCTCGCCACCTGCCAATGTCTTTAAGCCCGCGCCAATTCCACCAACAATGCCCAATGAATAAACGCTGTTGCCAATGAGAAGCTCACCGGGAGACATCCCCTTTTTATGAAGGCAGTAGATCTCGTTACCAGAAAGTCCGGTCATAACAGGCATGGATCAATTATGACCGGACTTTGATTTGAGGCAACGATTGGTAAGTTATTTTTTCTTTACTTTGCCTTTCTTGCCCGATGATTTGGTTGAATTACTACCAGATTGTGGAGGATTCACAGAAAAAATTTGTAAACCATCCGAAAGTGTGGTCGCAATAAAAAACTTTCCGTCTCCTGAGAATCCAACTGGAGAGCCGATAGGTGATGTATCTTGAATCGTTTGGATTTTTGCACCAGTGGTCATATTCCAAATGGCGACTGTTCTATCACTTGACGAGCTTGCGGCAATTCGACCATTTGGTGAAAGCGCTACTTTCATAATCCAATCGCTGTGCCCCACAGAGTTAAACACTCGGCTTCGGTTCGAAACTGTAAAGGCGGAGAGTTTGCCATCTCTTCCTGCAGTAATGGCCTTGGTTCCATCATATGTCGCCGCGATTGAATTCACACCTTGTCCGCCAGGAACCGGCATCTTTGATACTAATGCAAAAGTTTGCCCGTTGTAAATTCTCAGGCCGTCAGCAAGGGTTCCCGTTAATAGTGCTCCACTTGGCGTCCATGCCACTCCATAGAGATTGGCCCCGCCTCCTAAAATTGTTCCGATTGGATTCCCACCAGCCGTCTTCCAAACTTTAATGACATCGTCATCGCCAACGGTTGCAATTTTGCTTCCATCCGCACTAAATGAAATCGCAATAATGCCCTTGGTGTGCCCTTTTTCGCGAGGGAATTCGCGAACCTTCTTCCCCGACTTCATATCCCATACAAAGAGCCTAGCAGTTTCGTCGCCTGTTGCCAAAAGTGTGCCCTGCCTATTGAAAGCTAGTGCCTGAGGGGGTCGGGGGTGGCCCGTGCACTGAAAACGAGTGGTCATCGCATTAAGATCAAAAACTCGTACTGACTTGTCTTCAAGGCCCATGGCAATCAGCCCGCCAGAATATGCCGTTGCGACGTTTACGACCCGAAATTGATCGATCGTTTTGAGTTTTGTAAGTGCAACGTCTCCCCAGCCAATTTGGCTCACTCCGATTCCAAAAATAAATGCAAGCGTCCTTACTTTCATGAGATTTGTCCTAGTCAATGAGACGTTCGAACCTCATTCGAATCACGGAAAAAATGCTTAAGACCTAGTCGGGATCACGAAATCCTTTTCTGCAAATGAACCTCCGAACATCCATTGGCACGTCCAAAAGCGCTTATCGGTCTTTCCATTACTAAATTTTTGAGAAGATCTTATCGTGATTGGCAGCCGGCGTTTGTCGTCAATCAGAACCTCAATTTCAATCCCATTTTTGGGTTGAGAAAACAAGACTCGTTGAATGTGCAAAGTTTTGCCTTCGAATTGCCTTTCGACTTTTTCAATAATAACTTTGCCATTGGAATCAGATTTCAATTTTTGAAATATGGGCAAAAAAATCGCTTTGCCTTCTATAACAGGCAAAAAGATAGATCTTGTAAATGAACGGAGAAAATCATCGAGTTCTTCGGGGCTCGCTTGTGAAACTATTTTGCCAGGTGGCATTGGTTTCTTCGTCCAATTCTCGTTAAAGAGTGCGACGAAATTTTGTCCGTCTGCAATGTACCGATTTCTTTTGGCTTCGGTTGAGTTGTCGTAGTATTCGATGTTGAAAACGGCCGAGTTCTTAATTTTGACGTCGCTGCGTCCGACAAGTTGGGCTCCATTGACCTCGAATATTGTGTCCACAAGACCATAGGTGTTCTTGACTTGAACAAGAGCATTGTCAACCGAACGTCCGAGTTCCTCAATTTGGGTGTCAGACGCTTTCCAACCATCTTCACCAGGTTTAGAAATCTTAAAGAATTTAGGATCAACCGGAAGATCAGGAACTCTTGCCGTTTTTGAACCCGCTTTCCCAGGGTTCGCGCCTTTGACCTCTGGTGCGATTTCTGTTGAACCAGCGGACGACTTGTTTTCGGGTGGCTGAAACGCAGTAGAAGACTTTGGTTGACACCCTAGCAATCCCAAAATCAACAAAGGCCAGATAAGGGCCGAGACGCGCTTCATCGTGAAATTAGACCGAATTTTGATCATATTAAGTTGCTATCGGGTTTCGAATTGAGTCTTAGGGGCTTTCTTTCCAATAAGACAGATTGAGATCTGGGAAAGGTGCATCCTTCTGTTGGCACTCGACCACAAATTCTTTCTCTTGATCAGTAAGTTCTTGTCCACGAACAATTTTCTCAGCGAGGTCTGCAAGTTTTTCAAATCTTGCGATGTGATCAGCAAATCTGGCTTCAGAATAGTCTCTTGCGCTCCAAGTAGAGATCAGAAATTGCCAGTCGCTGGCTTCTGCTAACAGGATTTCTCGAGCACATTGCACAAGAACTTCTTGATTCGATGCCCGACTTGAAGTCGAAAGAAGGCCGAGAAATCGCCTTTCCGCTGCATACAGCTTTTTCCAAGTCCAGAAGTTATCTTCGTTCAGCCAAACACTATGGTAGCCACCCTCTCCCCAAGAGCCCTCTGGCAACGTAATCATCTTGGTTGCAGGATCATCTGCGACCACATCGGAACCACTACTCGATTCTAGGTCGGGGTCGTTGTGAATAGCCAATGCGAGTTCGTAGAGAAACTCGGGCCCCTCCCACCACCAGTGTCCAAAGAGTTCAGTGTCGTACATAGCCACGAGTGTTCCAGTTCGACCACTGAGCCCACGATAATGAGCCAATGTGGCTTTGATAAGTCCCACGAGATCACGCGAATGAGCGTGAATATTGTCATAGGCCACCCATGGATCATAAGGTTGTTTTTGACCCAAGTCTGCCTTATCTGGGCTAATTCTCCAGTATCGATGACGTCCGGGATAAAGTTGTTTATGAAACTCGAGATACCACTCATCGCCAGGGTATCCCGCGTCACCCGACCAAACTTTGACTGTGGTCTCGGGATCGCGTGAAAACACGGTTGCCCCTGAAGGGACCTTATAGTGCTCATATTCGCTTCGAAAATCTTCTGGTTGGATAAACAGATCCTTGGTTCTCGCAAAGAGCTCGGCGAGTTGTGGGAATTTTTGCCAGTAAGTTCCAAGCGGAGCACCACCACGAATCATGTGCGAATCGACAAAAAAATAGTCAATGCCGTTCTTGGTTACGAGCGCATCAACTGACATTCGCTCTTTGGGTTCTTGGTCATCAGTTGGAGCTTTCCAAGAATAGGCTGGTCGATAGGCACATTCTGGGAGCCAAATGCCTTTTGGAGCTCGACCAAACCTTTGAGTATGTGAATCGACGGCAAGTTTGATTTGTGCGTTGACAAATCGGTCATCGACCAAAAGGGGAAAGTAACCATGGGTAGCTCCGCAAGTGATGAGTTCCACGCATCCGTCGTCTTGGAGCGACTTCCAACCACCATTTATCGATTTGTTCCAAGTGCCAATAAACTGATCTAAGGCTCGCTGATAGAAGCGCTGCCACATGGCAGCTAGACCCTCCATTCGTAGTTCGCCTTGTTGCGAAAACTTCTCTTGATCTTCTTTGGCATATCGAACTTTTTCTTGGCAATATTCAATAAATCCAGATTTGAATGAAGGATCGTCCAACTGCTCGGCGAGGATCGGTGTCATGTTGACAGTCCAACGAGGCTTGATACCCTGCGCTCTTAAACGATTCAGAGCATCGAGCAAAGGAAGATAGCATTCTGAAGCGCTCTCGAAAAGCCAGTCTGTGCCATGTGGCGATTTGCCATGAGACAAAACATAAGGCATATGCGAGTGCAAAACCAACATGAATCGCCCATATGCCATGAAGGAAAAGAATACCGGGAAAGGCTTTTTTGCAGAATCCAGCCCGGGTCGCCCAGGAAGAACTACCAGGTTAATCGTTAGAAATTTCTAATCTGCCTTTCCTCGAGCAGAATTCACAAGCAAATCAACAGATTTGCTAGCAGAATAAAGGTGTTGCCTTTCCGTTTTTGGATCAAATTGTGCAGCAAAGGAATGTGAAAATGATGTCTCGCTCAAAATATTTTTGGACTGCGGGATTCGCCGTTGTTTTTGGTGCTTTCAGTCTTGTAGGATGCTCCAATTCAACAGTCGCGCGAACTCTGGCCAAGTCCTCCGGGTCTGCGGGGCCCGAAATCGATAATCCTAAAGAAAAGCTTGATGAAGAAAGGTACGCGCAAGCTGTCCGTGGCCTGAGCTTCAAGAATGGAATGGTCGTTGTTGCTATGTCCAATCAAGTTTTCAATCGTCGTGATGCTGTAAGAGCCACGGCCATTGCGGATCAAGACCTTCAAAAGAACAACACTTGGTTCCAAGCAGCCGGCTTGTTCCGAGACGCCATTTTGCTTGACCCCAGCTATGCACCTCCTTATGAAGGGTTATCGCGCTCTTTGATGCTAGAAGGCAAAATCGAGCCTTGTGAAGCTGCGTTGCGGACTGCAGTCAAGTTAGATCCGAATTTCGATACGGCAAGATTTGAGCTTGGAACTGTTCTCCAAATGAAAGGCGACGATTTGGGATGTATGGAGACCTGGAAGGATCTGGCGAAAAGAAACCCCGATTATCCCGAAATCATGTCCCGACTTGCCATCATGAGCTATTACGCCCACGACTATGTGACGGCTGAAAACTATCTTGCAGAAGCCGATAAGCGGCACCAAGACGTGCCTTCGCAATTTCGACCACTCCTTAAGGAGGCCATGAAAAGATCATGAAACGATTGACAATTTTTGCTTTATTGGGCCTGGCTTCGTTGAGTTACGGGCAGGATCCTGTGCTCGGTGGCCAACTCAGAATGTCTGTTGATAATGCAAGCAACTCCGGCGACGAAACAAGCGCATCAACGAGTTCAAATGGTCTCGAGATCATTGGAGGCTTTAATGACTATCGAACAGATGGGACGATCAAAGCTGGATTTGGCGTGTCTTCTGATGGTGGCGCAACTTGGGCTCATATTCTTGTGCGCCCACCAGTGGCAAACCAAACCACGGTCGAAGGCGACCCAATGGCTTGTTACGATGCTCGAACGAATACACTTTTCGCAGGCGCCATTGCATTCGGCACAAATGGTGGAGTCTATTTGGCCAAAAAAGTAACAGGTTCGAATTCTTTCCTCCCGGCTGTAATGTGTCGCGTGAGTAGTGGTGCAGATAAAGAATGGGTCACCTCTGGCATCATTCCTGGTAACCCGAACTCGACACGGTTGACCATCGCCTATAACGAAGGTGTCATTCGGTCGGACGACCTTGGTTCGACTTGGACGAGTCCATTCAGCCTTGGTTCTGGACTCGGATTTTTACCGCGTACTGGACCAAACGGTGAAGTCTACGTCACATATTGGGACACAAGCTTTGGAATCAAACTTCGTCGAAGTTTGGATGGTGGCCTCACTTGGCAACCAATTCAAACCGTCGCAACGAGACTTGCCACTTGGGGTGTTCAGAATTTTGGAATTCCAGGCAATTTCCGAAATCCTCCCATACATACTATGGCAGTCAACCCAGTCAACGGCCATATCGTCATTATGTGGTTCGACCAAACGGAGATCGTCAGCGGAAATCGATGCTTAGATTTCTATATGTCTCGATCAACCGATCAGGGCGCGTCTTGGTCGGCACCAACGAGGTTGCCATTTAGAACTCTAGGTGTCCATTCAGACATGATCTATCCTTGGATTGAATTCACCCGCGAAGGAAGAATGCACCTTTTAGGTTTTGATACATCCTACAATCCTGGGCAGACTGATGGAATCGCCAATGGACTTTGGAATCAGTCTTATTACTACACCGATGACGAAGGCACAACTTGGTCAAACAAGTTCAGGCTCACACCTGCGTCTTGGGGAAGCCTTAACGATGGTCGCGGATCTGGAACTTCATTCCTTGGCGATTACGAAGGTATCGGATTTTCAAAGAAGGCCGTTTTCCCTGTGTATCCCGATACTCATACAAACCAGGCTGAGATCTACACGAATAAGGTCTACAATCCAATCGAAATTCCAGTGAGCTATGTTTGGAGAAGGGGGAGCCAAACGACGGGAACAATTCAGGGGCTTTATTTGAAAGATGGTAACCCGGTTACGGCCAGGCCAGGCTTGGTTCCCACACCATTAGATCCCCCAGTTCAGTTAGAAACGACAACCACGTTGGAAACGTTGAACCCAACTTCGATGAGGGTTTGGCTAAACAGTCAAGTGAGCGTCAACAATCTTGAGCAAAGGATTCTCGCTAAAAACGTGACGACGGGAGTGTTTGATGTCATTGATATCCGGGGTGCTACGACCTCGATGACCACGACCAATGTCGCAATTCCGACCCCAGCGAATTACATCGATGGGAGTAACAATGTGACTATCAAGGTGACATATAAAGCTGTGGGATTGGTGCCGACTCTGAATTGGCTCGCAACTGTGGATCAAGCTGTAGTATTGACTTATCCATAGCTATTCCCAGAACTCGAAGACCATGAACCCCACTCCTTGATGGCAGGGAGTGGGGTTATCATTTTCAAAACCTTAAAGTCGATTGCGAGGAAAAAACTGGCAAAACCCCTGGGGATGCAATTTGCGATCTTCCGACAATCTTCTTGTGAGCTCTTGATAGGGCTTGCAATGGAGTGTGGCTCTCAGATGCCTTTTTATGCTTATACCGCTGTTGATCGAACAGGGAAACAGGTCAAATCCACAATGGAGGCCGACAATGAATCCTTGGTTTTACAACATTTAAGGTCAGAGTCACTCCAGGTTCTCGATCTGAGGCAAACCAAAGGGAAAACAGGAAAGGGTTTAACCAAGGGCAAAATGAAGCCTAAGGCACTCGTTGTGTTCTCCCGTCAATTTGCTACGATGATTGATGCCGGTATTCCGATCCTGAGATGTCTAGACATCCTCGTTGGTCAAACCAAAGATCCCATTTTGAAACCAGTTCTTGAATCTGTTCGAAATGATGTGAAAGGTGGTTTGACACTCAATGAGGCTATGGCAAAGCATCCAACGATTTTTAATAAGTTGTATGTCAACATGATTCGGGCAGCTGAACTGGGTGGCATTTTGGATGTCATCTTAGATCGTCTCTCAGGATTTTTGGAATACGAAAACGAGGTCAAATCAAAGATCAAAAGCGCGATGATGTATCCGGTTTTGGTTTTGGTCTTTTCGCAATTGATGCTGTTCGTTCTGTTCAGCTTTGTCTTGCCTAAGTTCAAAGATATCTTCACCGGTATGAACGTTAAGTTGCCTGCCATGACAGCGATGCTGTTCAATATTGGCGACTTTATGCAGAAGTATTGGTGGACCATTTTGTTGTTTGTGGGGGCCGTCCTCATTGGCATCAAAATGTATGGGAAAACTCCTAAGGGTCGTTATCAGCTCGACTTCTTGAAGCTGAAATTCCCGATCATCGGCGAACTCGCTCTCAAGATGAGTGTTGCTCGATTCTGCCGCACCTTTGGAACTCTGATCAACAGTGGTGTTCCCATGATGCGCAGTTTGGAAATCGTAGGCGAAACTCTGGCAAACGCTGTTTTGGCAGATGCCATTGCCCAGACTCGAGTGAGTATTCGAGAAGGGCAAAAGCTCAGCGATCCATTGGCAGCTTCCGGGCTATTCCCAACAATGGTCACACACATGATCGACGTTGGTGAAGAGTCGGGCCGCTTGAGCGACATGCTTGTGAAAGTAGGCGACTTTTATGATAGTGAAGTTGAAGCAACGGTCAAAGGATTAACCTCCATGATCGAACCCATGCTCATTATCTTTTTAGGCTGCGTTGTTGGATTCATCGCCATCTCGGTCATGACCCCAATCTTCAGTATCGTCAACAGTGTCAATAAATAAATGATTTGATGTCTGCCGCAGAGACGGCAGACAAAACCGCTGGATTCCCAGGATGGGATGAAAGCAAACCACAAGACAAGAGGTCTTGTGGAGACAGGCAACGGAGTGGAAATGTCGGAACCTATAGCAGGAGCAAAACGTGATATTGAACAACTGGTCCTTGATTACTGGGAGAATCCTCGCCCAGATTTAAAGGACATCATTATTCTTCAATGTTCTGGTCTGGTAGAGAGAATCGCTCGACGGTTCAGCGGAATCGAACCAGTGGATGACTTGACTCAAGTCGGTTACATCGGCCTCTTGAATGCTCTGAGCAAATTTGATCCGCATGCAGGCGTCAAATTCAATACTTATGCGACTCACCTTGTTGCAGGCGAGATCAAGCATTATCTAAGAGATCGATCGCAGATCATTCGGCACCCAGCTTGGGTTCAGGAGATGCGTCAGCGCCTCAATAAGGCTGTCACGACGCTGCAGGCCGAGCTTGGTAGGGCTCCTTCAGAACGAGAGATTGCGGAAGCCAGCAAGCTTTCCGAGCAATCTGTAAGGGAGTTGATCGCCACCCAAGAACTTTTAAAAGTAACTTCTTTGGATGTTGCTCCTTCGGATGAATCTGATGGGGATTCGGAAATTGATAAACTTGAGTCATTGAGCCCTTGTGCAGCTCAGGTCAGCGTTGAAGATCGCGTTGTGCTCGAAGACGCCATGAGCCAGCTCAGGGACATGGAACGAGAAGTTCTTACAAAGTTCCACTTTGATTCTTTGAACCAAACAGAGATTGCCGCTGAACTTGGAATTTCGTGCAACTATGTCTCGCATATATTGCGTCAGTCGCTCACCAAATTGAGGAAGATACTTTCAAGCGAAGAAGAAGCAGACCGCATGTTGCGAAAGGATCTTGATCATTCAACCGACATTTTGGATTCAGAGACAAAGTCTTATAGCGAAGAATACTTCATGTCTCGGCTCACTGAAGAAGCCCATCGAGCAACAGGTACAGACGATTCCGTTGCCATCATGATTGTCAAGTTTCAGGGTCTTCAAGCCATGCAGAGCTTTTATGGCGATGCGAGCGTTTCTGAGTTTTTGCAAGATGCCGCCGATTTCTTGCGTTCGACCGTGAGATCGCTCGACGTTGTTTGCCGATATGGTAAGACAGGTTTCGGGCTCATTTTGCCAGGGGCTCACGAAACAGCAGCTTTAGTTAGAGTCCGACTGGAAAAACGATTTGCACAATGGATGGTTGGGCGTTCTGCCGGGCATGGTGGGCTCGTGGCTAAGCTCGGATATGCGATCGGCCCCGTCGATGGAAAATCAGCGAGAGATCTGTTGGCAGTCGCAACTGACCGAGCCAAAGTTCAAGATTCGAAAGCGGCATAGGCCCAGATTTGATTCCCGATAAACTGGGGTCATGCTTGTTGTCCAAGTTGCACACGATTTTACATGTCCATATTGTTGGATTGCGTACAATCAAACGGTGAGGCTCAAGCAGTCTTACGAGGTCAGTTTTGATTGGGTTGGATACGAGCTTTGGCCGGTAGGTCTGGAGCACCCAATTTCGACCAAAGCTCCAGAGATTCCAGGCAAACCTCGGGTTCCATCTCGATTAGAATTCGCGTATCTGGCATCGGATTCGCCGAAGCCAAAACACAGCAACCATAGCGACGACAACCACAACGCTTTAGAAGCCGTGGAATATGCCAAGGAACTGGGTAATGGCGAGGAAATGGTGGCGGTCATTTATGAAGCACTTTGGCTCAGGGGCTTGGATATCAATTCGTTGGATGTTCTTTGCGAGTTGTCTTTGCCAGTGATTGGTGAACAAAACGATTTTCGTTCAAAAATTGAATCCAAGTCTTATGATGATAAGATTGTGAAGTTTGATGAACCAGCCTACGCGACGGGCATTTACAACGTTCCCACTTTTGTCGTAGGTGGAAAATATTTGGCCGAGCAACCCTATTTAGTGATCGAGCGCGCTATTCGAGCCAATCTTTCATGAGCGTCTACCCCGGGCTCCAATTCCCAAGGACAGAGTCAAACCGACCCTATGTTGTACTCAATATGGTTTCAACCATCGACGGCAAAATAGTGTCGGGCCAAAGAAGTGAGCATGTCATGGATTTGGGATCGCAGCGAGACCACGAAACCTTGAGGGCCATGGAGCAGTGCGTCGACGCCATTATTCTTGGCGCAGGTTCATTGAGAGCAACACCGGGATTGCATTATCCTTCAAGAAATTTTCACATCGTTGTTTCGGCATCTGGCAATCTCGATTTTGAATCTAAGTTTTTTCGCGATGATCCTGCCAAAACCATTTTGGTAACTGGTCAACATTTTGTTGCTGATGTGGGGCACAAATGTGTGGTTTTTCGATTTTCAGTACCTTTTGATTGGCCCCAAATCCTGGAACTGTTTCAGTCGAAATTTTCTATCAAGACGCTGCTCTTAGAAGGCGGAAGCGAGCTCAATGCCTCCTTTTTTGCAAGCGACCTGGTCGATGAGATTTTCTTGACCATAGCACCAAAAATTAAAGGTGGAACTATGGTGCCAACCATTGCCGGTGGAAACGAATTTGGCCGTGATGCGTTGTTGCTCTATGACCTCGTTTCTGCAACACCTATTGGGCATGAAGTGTTTCTGCGATACCGGCGAAAAGTGCTGAAATCATGACCAGAAATCCTCTTTCGCCACATGTGTTTCTTGTTCGAAATGCATCCAAAACCCTGCCACTCGTTGGGGTCATCGTGTTGGCTGTTTTGCTCATTTCAGGAATCGTCTCAATCATGGATTCGATCCCGCTTAGCATCAAGACAACATATGGTTATAGCAAAGTCTATTGCGGAGTGACGCCACGAGGCAACAATGCCATGACTCCTGAAATTCGAAAGACGATCGAAACGGAGAGCCCCTTCAAACTGGCTCCAATCATGGTCTGTCGGGCCAGCGAGGCCGAAGTCAAAAGCATTGTCGGCCCTTGGCGATTTGTTGTCATTGCCCTAAATCAGTCTGATATGCACAGATATGTCGAGAGGCTTGGGGGTGGAAAGGTTGAAGGGCGATTCCCAGAGCCTGGGGCAGCCGAAGCGATCGTCAGTGAGCCCATAGCTCGCAATCTCGGCAAAAAGCTCGGCGATATCCTTCTGAGCCCCGACGATTCATCGAACTTTTCGCCACATCCGGTGAAGATAGTTGGGCTCATTCACATGAAGCCGTGGTTGATCTTAGCCCCAATTGAATATCATCGCAAAAACCACTATCCACCCATTGATCTCCTCATTGTCATGTCCCAAGATGTCTCGCAACAAGATCAACTCGATCACTGGTTATTTGAGAAGTTCAAGGGCCAACAAGCAAGGGTTTTCGCCTTTTACAAGCTTGAAGAAGAAACGGATTCCATGTTCAAAATAATTTATTCAATTTTGAATGTAGTGATCGGGCTTCTCGTGGTCGTCATAACCCTCATGATGGCCATGCTTATGAACATTTATCAGGGGCAAAGGCTTCAAGAATACGGTTTGCTTCAATCTCTGGGATACACCCGAGGGGTTCTTCTCAAAAGAACGCTATTTGAGACATTGATCGTCGTGATCGTCGGATGGGTGCTAGGGATGGTGATCGCATATGGCATCTTGAATATCGTTAAGTCCGTGCTGATGAATCCAAGAGCTTTTATGTTGGATCCTTTGGATCCAAAGGCTTATATCTATTCGCTTCCAGTTCCTATCGCGATTTTCTTGGCTGGAACGCTGACAGTATTCATCAAACTCAAATCATTCGATCCGGTGAGCATTGTTGAAAGGAGACTCACATGATTCGGGTTGAAGATGCGTCACTTGTGTATCAAGATCATGGCAAGGAGGTCTTCGCTTGCCGAAATATCTCGATTGAGATCCACAAGGGAGAGTTCCTAGGAATTTTGGGCCCAAGCGGAAGTGGCAAGTCATCTCTCCTCTATATGTTGTGTGGACTGAAGCATCCGACCGGTGGAACAGTGAAGCTCGGAGACCAGGTTTTGAAAAATCTGTCCGATCTAGAACTGTGTCGACTTAGGATTGAGAAATTTGGATTCGTGTTCCAGTATCCGTACCTCTTAGGCTATCTTTCTATGCTCGAAAACGTCCTCATCGCTTGCCCGAACCAGGACAAGAAAGAAGAAGCAGAAGATCTACTGAATCAGCTTGGGCTCCTAGAAAAGGGCCACCGGTTTCCCCATGAACTCAGTGGAGGAGAGCGCCAGCGTACTTGCATTGCGCGTGCGTTGCTTGGCCAGCCAGAGATCATTTTTGCAGACGAGCCGACTGCAAATTTGGATCATAAGAATGGATTTTCCGTTGTAGAAACTTTAGTTTCAAAGCGAGGATTTGGCAGCCTTGTTATGGTCACTCATGATCCCACAATGCTCGAGGGAGCCGACAGAGTTCTCGTTATGAATGATGGAAGTCTAAGCGATTCGAACTCAATTTGAACTCGATTTGCCCTGATCCAAATTGACCATCGTTCCCATTAGGGTTTTCTCTGCTGTCCCTTTGTCCCCACGCTGAATGGCTTGCATGGCCATCGTCACTTCTTGGGCTTCCGTTGTTCGACCTTGCGACATCAAGAGGGCTTGTGTCTTTTGGAGATCGCCCAGAGCCATGGCCATAGTGATTTGCTGCGATTTCAAACCCATAATCGTCTTTTCAACAGTTCTAGAAGCTGTGCTGACTTCCCAAGCCGAAGAAACCTTTGGGTTGATCGGCTGGCTATATCGGTTTGCGTCTGCAGAGAACTCAATGGCAAAGTCAATGGGTTGAGTCTTATTCGCACCTGAAGAATCGGCATAGCTCAGGCGCCCCTCTGCGATGCGATAATGCCCAAGAGGGTGATTTGGAAACTCGAAATCAAAAACAATTTGCATGGTGGAGCCACTTTCCAAATCGGCAAGGTCAAGGGTAAAGTCTTTGGAATCTGGAACGACGGAATGTCCGGTTACTCCACATATTTGCACCCACCGCGCCAACTTCATTTCTAATTTCAAATTTGTAGCGCTCAGAGTCATGAGCTTTTCCAGCTCCGATCTAAAAATCTCAGGGATCAGCTGAGGTTGAGGAATGAAGTAGTAGTTTCCTCCCGATTTTTTGGCCATCGATGCCAATAGTTCTTCGTTATAGTCCGGGCCAAATCCAAGAAAAGTACATGTGATTCCTCGGGTCTTGATGTCCGACGCTTGTTGCACTAAGCTCCCAAAATCTTTGATCCCGGCCGTGGGATCGCCGTCGCTAAGAACAACCATTCTCGTCACTCTTTGACTCTCGCAGAATTGCGAGAGCTGTTGTGCTGCCAAGTGCATTCCATCATAAAGGTTTGTCGTGTAGCCAGGTTTGAGCTGGGCAATTCCTTCTTTCACGGTCTGTCTGTTTGTCACTCTTTGTGGAGTCATTAAGACTTCAACAGTCTCGTCAAAAACAACGATCGATAGGATGTCGTTGGGCCCGAGCAAGTCGACCACATATTCGCATGCTTGCTTCGCATATTCCAAAGGTGCACCTTCCATTGAGCCCGACCGATCAATAACCAAGCAGAGATTGAGTGGAACTCTTTGTCCCTGAGTGCTCACTCCTGGCAATCCACCAGAATTGGGAGCGATGATTTCAACTAAGAACTGCTCACGAGCGGGGCCATTCGACATCGAAACTTCACGGCCTGGGGTGATGGAAATAGTCAGATCTGTGGTAGGTGGTGACCATGAAGTCGTTCGATTTGAATCTCCAAAAGGTGGGGGTGTTGTGCCGGGCCCACCGATCACCGTTTTGTTTGGATCGAAAGAACTCAGTATCGTTTTGTTCGGATCGTCGTGTTGTGAGCTCATGAGACTACGTTTGACCTTCTAAAATGTTATTCAACCTTAAGTGTCGTAGAACCGATGGTGACAATGTCCCCTTGGTTCAAAAGTGATGTTTGTATTTTGATGCCATTCACAAATGTTCCATTTGTGCTTCCTAAATCAGTAATTTGTGCTCCACCTGGCAGTGGTGTGACAAGAGAGTGTTTTCGTGAAGCTTGGATATCCGCAGCGATGGCCAGCCCGTTCGCCTCTCTTCCAATTTCGATGGGTTGATTTATGGGGACTCGTTGACCAGTAAGGGGCCCATTGAGAACAACAAGGGTACGGTTTTGTAAATCTCCGCCTTGGGCAGGAGTCGCGACTGTTTGAAATGAAGTCGCTTGAAACGCCGGCGATTGAATCGGTTGGACGGGTTGAGAGACAACTTTGTTTTCTGTTGCATTCGAGCTTCCAGATCTCGTAAAGAAATCAAAATTGAGGGAGCCAATTTGGATGGTATCACCATGAGCCAAAATGGCACTTTGGACACGAATTCCATTGTGCCCAACACCCATCGGCGTCCCCGGATCTTGCAGAATGAACTGCCCTTTCTCTTGTTGAATGATAGCCGCGAGGACGGGCCAATTTGGATCACTAAAAATAGGGATGTGGGCCCTTTCATCTCGCCCAATTAATGTTGTTTTGGAGTCTAAAACCCATTCACGCCCTTCGTTTCGAGCGACCTGCAATCGGAGCCATGCCCGTCTTGTTGCAAGATCTACAATAGAAGTGAAAAGCCCAATAAAAAATCCTAGCCCCGCCGAAGTGATGGCTCTGCCTGGTGCTCCAACTTCTGCAACCTGTCCACTTTGTCCGAGGCTCGTTAATTGGCTGAGCATGAGGCAAAGGGGGTCGAACAATGCCCCAGTCACTCCTCCAGCGATAAGCCCACCGATAGCTCCAGAAATAATTGTGCGCAAAGATCTTTGAGAGCCTCCTATTGCTGCTCCCATAAACAGTCCAAGAGGAACAAAAGCTCCAATCCTTGCAAAGGGCGAGCCGCTGACTTGACTAGACCCACCTAGCATGGTGTAGGCCAATCCTGCAACGCTATGGCCGATACTTGCGCCAACGATTCCAAAGATAAGTCCGAGCCCAGCTGAAACGAAGGTGTGAGTTCTACCTCCTTGCCGAAATCCGTGGAACAAACCAGCGATAATTCCGATGAAAGCACCGATCAGGATTATGAAAATATTTTCTACTTTTGCCCATGTTGTACTTCCAAGGGCTTCCACAGTTTTCGGAAACATTGGCTCGCAAATGATCCAAGCCAACATTCCAGCAATGGCACACAATAGCGATTTCCAAAGAACTTGAATCATCTATTCCTCGTACCGAAACTCACTTCCACCAAATTGAACGGCATCGCCCGGTTGCAATTGTGTGGGACTATCGATTCTTTTCCCATTGACAAATGTTCCGTTCGTGCTACCAAGATCAGTGACAATGGTTTCTCCATTTTGGTGTTCGATTTGTGCATGCCTACGAGAAACACTCGATTCTTGTGGAAGCGAGATATCGAGCCCTGCTTCGCGACCAATCACCATTTGCAAATCGCCTAAAAGAACTACGCTAGAATCAGACTTGATTAGTCTTGGATTGAGAGCCATTCCCGCAGCATGTGCTGGCAAGAGCTGATCAGAACAATCTGAAGTCGCGGGTTCCAGAACGATTGGTTTGAGAACGCGATCTTCAATCTGGGCTTGAGGGGCTGAGTTTGTTGGAGTCGAATCATGCACTATACCGGCTTGCTTTAGCAGCTTTTCGACATCGTCTGGACGGTTCTTGACGAACCAAAAGATCCCATAGCCCACGCCCCCAAGAACCACAAGCCCGGTCAATAATCCCATGATCGAAACGATGGGATTCGATGGTGCGGGAGCTTCTTGTTTGGGAGTCGGCACTTGTGCTGGTGCTACTGGTGTAACGATGATGTCGATTGCATCAGGGACTTCAATGGTTTTAACTTTGAATTGGTTGGGGCTTGGCCCAAGTTCAAATGTTTGTTTGGGCGAAGTCAATTGACCCTTTGAAGACTTGTATTCGATTTGCACGCTCAGTGGCCCCTTCAAAAGGTTGAATAGGCTCAGTCTCCCAGCATCTTTTGGTGAAAGTAGTGCCAGCCTAGACTCGCTTCCAGATTGAAGTTTGACTACTGCTGCTGCCAAAGGCTTGCCGCCTGACGTCACTTCGACAATCGTTTCATAAACCCGGGTCTTGTCTGTTTCGGCGACGACCCATTTTTGAGCTTGACCCATGGCTGAAACAGCTTTTTGAAACACAAAACCCGTGGACTTGTCCGCGACGAAAATGTATTTTGGCGACTGACTCTTGGCCTCGTAAGTCAAAAGCTTTGCCGTTGTTTTTATGGGATTGTCTACGATTCCAAGATCTTTGCCATCGCTATCCCAAACCATCCTCTCGCCTTCATTCACAAATTCAATATCGATTTTTGGCCCAGACTGCGACATGCCCAGTGCCGAGCAAAAAACAAATAAGAAGGCGCAGAAAAGTTTCACTTTGATAGAATAGACCGAACCCGAGGCAAGAATTGTGCGAGTTGCGATGCAGAAAAGCCAATTTCCGCAATCTCTTTGCTGGCCGTGTCTCCTGCCATGCCATGCCAGAGCATCGCCAAAGTTGAAGCTTCAATTGGACTTCCTCCAATAGCAAGGATCGCTCCAACGACTCCGCTAAGAACATCTCCCATTCCTCCGGTTGCCATGCCCGGGTTACCACTTGAATTGACATATAGGAGTTCTCCTGGGCATGTTGCTATGCTGAAAGCACCTTTGAGAATGACGCTGCATTGATATTTATCTGAGAGCCGGCGAGCCGAATCGAAGCGGTGGTTTTGAATGTCTTGTGGAGTGCAATTGAGCAATTTGGCTGCTTCGCCGGGGTGAGGCGTGATCACCAAATTTGGGCCAGTTGCGAACGATTTTTCAGAGAGGAGTTTTAAAGCTTCGGCATCCAAAACGACCGGCGCCGATGTCAAGTTTCTCATTTCGTTGAACAAAGCAGGTAAATGATTTCGGACTAAGCCTGGACCAAACACGATACTATTCGCCGATCGGCATGCCAGTTCTATGGCAGTTTTGTCATCTTCGTTAACCAGAATAACTTCTGGAAGATGGGTGGCCGCATTTTGAAGCACTGATGGCGTGGAGACCAACGTGAGAAGCCCAGTTCCTGCCCGAAGGGCTCCAAGGCATGCCAGAACCGCAGCCCCTCGATACTGGTCGCATCCTGCAAAAACGACGACCCTACCAGATGAACCTTTGTGTCCGAAGGTGTGTCGATTTAAGAAACTGAGCCCCCGGAATCGGTGCTTGGCCCTAGCCAGATCCAAAAGAAGAGTGTTCGTTGGCTTTTCCGGAATTCCCAGATCACTCACGGTCCAATGGCCAAAGTTTTCTGCTTTTTCTCCTTGAAACATGGCGGGTTTTGGCATACCAAGAACAACTGTCCTGTCTGCCATGACCGAGAGACCAAAATCTGCGCCAGTATTGGCATTGATGCCGGACGGGACATCGATGGACAGCACTTTGGAGTGGCATTTGTTCATGAATTCAATGGCACTAGCCGCCACGCCACTTGGTTTTCGATTGAGCCCCGTACCAAATACTGCATCTATGACAATCGAAGCTTGACATTCACTAGGCCAACTTTCGAAAGAGATGGGAACTCCCCATGCCTCGGCTCGCTCCATTTGCAATTGGCATAATGTTCCGAGTTCAGATCGTGGTGCAATAGAAAAGCATCGAACATCAAATCCTCGTTCTTTTGCTAATCTTGCACAAGCAAACCCATCCCCTCCATTGTTGCCAGGGCCACAAAATATCCAGATTTCGTGATGTCGATCTGTGATCATTTTGAGAGCGCGGACAACTGCATGTCCAGCTTCTTCCATGAGGTTCTCAGGTGTCAGACCGTGTTGAGAATCTGCCCACTCTTCTGTGGCTCTCATTTCCTCGGTCGTGGCGATCCACATGGTGTCAGTTACTCGTCTACTCGCGAGAAGTAGATCACTGTTACAAGGTGAGCAGGTGTTACGAATTCGCCATAGATTCTAGTCAGCAATCCAATCACTTCGTCTTCTGATCGAAGTTCTGGATTTTCACGCTCGATATCCCGAGGTGAAAGTTCGGAAATCTGCTTAACTTCAACTCGGTCAAGAATGGCGGAATATAGTTTTGCTCGTCGCCCAAACCTTGGCCCAATGGTAATCCAAACAACCATGCCAGTCTTGTATTTGTCAGCTTTATCGCCTAACCGAATCGTGGCCGTTTTCCGATTCTTTTGCAAAAGGTCTTCATAAAGCTCGGAATAAAAATTGAGGGCAAACATGGTCGAGAATGGTGTAGTTTATCCCAAGATGCAAAAGGACAAATATCAACCGTGTTGATCTTTCTTTGGATTCTCTTAGGTCTGGCTGCGAGCTATCTGCTCCTTTTGGCATTTGTGGCGTGGTTCAGCATTCATCCACCAAGGATGCCTCAGTTCGTCACTCCTGGACTCATGGGGGAGGGCCACGAAACACTAAGTATTAAGACAGAAGATGGTGAAGTGCTAAGGGCTTGGTGGGTTCCTGGAACAAGAAAGACAACAATCATATTTGCTCATGGATATTTCACGAATCGTTGTGAATATGTTCCTTATGTCACTCGGTTTCGCAATCGAGGGGCATCATGTCTCTTTTTTGATCATCGTGCACATGGCACGAGTAGTGGAAAAGTTTGTACTTTCGGAGTAAGAGAGCCCGCCGATGTTGAAGCCGCCATTCAGTGGGTGTGTACAAATCGTCCAGGGGACAAAATCGTTTTGATGGGAAATAGTATGGGCGCAGTTGCATGTGCTTTTGCTGCTGAATCGACTAAGGCAAAGATCGAAGCTCTGGTTCTGGACAGTCCCTATTCCAAAATCGATGAGGCTGCAAAAGGTTGGTGGACTTTTTTTGCACGTGGCAAATATAAGGGATTTCTGGGCCCATGTTCTATGTTTGGTCGGTTGTTTACAGGAGTCAATCTTAAAGCTCTCGATCTTGCCGAACCTCATTCAAAACTGAAAAGTGTTCCGACCTTGTTTCTGTTTGCCAGAAACGATCCGCTCATTTGCGATGCAGAACAAGTGAGGTGCGTGGAAGCTTCAGGCGAGAATGCGACCGTCGTTTGGTTTGAAAAGAGCGACCACGCACGTGCTCGCTTTCATGAACCCGACCTTTTTAATAGGAGCCTTTTTGGATTCCTCGAAGACTTAGGGCTCATCGACTGCCTTTCCTCCGATTCAAATAGCCCACCTCGTGTCGAGGATAGCCAGGGTTCCAAGCCATAATCATAATTGTGTCGGCGATACTCTTGGAATCTCATCTGGAAGGCATCCCGCTGCTTCATCGTGGCAAGGTCAGAGACACTTATGATCTTGGTGAATCGCTTCTCATTGTTGCCAGCGACCGAGTCTCAGCCTTTGATGTCGTGATGAAAAATGGAATTCCGGGCAAAGGCAAAATCTTGACTCAAATGTCGAATTTCTGGTTTCGCCAAATGGAAAGTGTTTGCGAAAACCACCTTTTGGTTACCTCAGATTCTGACATTGCAAAGCAAGTTCCGGACTGGCACTCTGATCTCTTGGGACGATCTGTGATTGTGAAAAAAGCTCAACCACTCACAATTGAGTGTGTTGCACGAGGCTACATCACGGGCTCTCTTTACAAGGAGTATTTGGCAAACGGGCCTGATGTTCATGGCCTGAATTTGCCACCGGGTTTATTAGATGGAGATCGATTACCCGAACCAATATTCACACCCGCAACGAAGGAGCAGACCGGTCATGACGAAAATATTTCGTTTGAAGAAGCTTGCAAGCGAGTTGGAGAAGAGGTCGCACATAAGGTTAGGGAACTCACACTAGAAATCTTTCGCCTAGCCAGTTCATTGGCAGATAGACAGGGGCTCATTTTGGCCGACACCAAGGTTGAATTTGGACTTTTTCAAGGTGAAATCATTTGGATTGACGAAGCCCTTACACCAGATTCGTCAAGATTTTGGGATAAATCGACTTGGATGCCTGGGCGTCCTCTTCCTGGCTTCGACAAACAATTCATTCGGAACTATCTTGAAACTATTGGTTGGGACAAGAAACCCCCTGGCCCGACACTTCCAAAGGA
Source organism: uncultured Fimbriimonadaceae bacterium (assembly GCA_964583465.1). Lineage (GTDB taxonomy): Bacteria > Armatimonadota > Fimbriimonadia > Fimbriimonadales > Fimbriimonadaceae > JAEURO01. The sequence goes on from CAZOVP010000002.1 coordinate 197,478, forward strand.
TGTCGTTTCTAGAACTCTTGAGCTTTACACAGCCTGCTTCAACAAAATCACAGGTCAACAAATTTGATTTGGCTCTACAACATTTTTCTCACGCTTCTCTCGCCTTTCTGGGTGGTCTGGATGATCCTTCGTGCAAGGAAGAGAAAGGAGCCTGTCGATTGGAAAGAAAGAAGTGGCAATTATTCTTTCCAGCTATCAAAAAACACGAGAAGGCTTTGGATGCACGCCGTTTCTGTGGGAGAAGTGATGGCAGCACTTCCGATTTTACGAAAGGTGAGAGAGCGCGACCCAGATCTTGAGATAGTTCTTTCTGTCACAACCAGTAGCGGGCATCGCACGGCCCAAGAAAAAGCAGCTGGCCTCTTTGACCATTTGGTTTATTTTCCTATCGACGTCTATAGGTGTGTCCTTTCGGGTCTCGTCAAGGTGCGTCCTTCAGTGGTCGCCATCATGGAAACCGAACTTTGGATGAACTTTTGCGATGCATCTCAAAATTTGTCAGCTAAAGTCTTGCTCGTGAACGGCAGGATCAGCGATCGGTCGTTTCCGAAAAGCCTGAAATTGAGGTTCTTTTATAAAGACTTATTGAGTAGGTTTAATTCTTGTTTGATGCAATCTGAAACCGATCGGGAAAGAATTTTGGCCCTGGGAGCAAAATCCACCGAAGTGCTCGGAAATTCAAAATATGACGAGGCAGTAGAAGGGCTCTCTGCTAACGCGGAGGTATGGCGCGAAACACTCGGAGTCGACCCAAAGTTGCCCGTAGTCGTCGTGGGTTCTACGCGGAGCGAAATTGAGGAAAAGTTGATCTTGGACGGGTTAACATCCATAGGAAGCCAAATAATATGGGCTCCAAGGCATATAGAAAGAACAGAAGACATCATTAAGCAACTCGAATCGAGAGGAATCAGCGCAAAGAAAAGAAGCCTCTCTGGAAATTTGAACGATTGTCGAGTTCTTATCCTTGATACATATGGCGAACTCTCTCACGTGTATTCAGTCGCAGATCTTGTGATTATTGGGGGAGGGTTCGATCATTTAGGCGGGCAAAACATTCTCCAACCCTTGGCACTTGGAAAACCCGTGATCCATGGCCCGCATATGGAGAATTTCAAAGACATCGCAGACGAATCGCTTCGGGTTGGAGCCAGTGTCGTGGCGCACAATTCTGTGGAGTTGAAGGAGGTTGTAGAGTCACTGTTAGCAAACATCGCCAAGCGTGAAGAAATGGGTATCGCTGCTCACCAAATGGTGAAATCGCATACGGGCGCCAGCGAAAGGTATGCCAAGGCCATTATTGAAGCAAGCCTGCTTTAGCGTGTTTGCCAGCTCTTCCAATAGTCAGGGTCTTCGATTTCCATGGCCTCTTTTGTCAGCCACAGTGGATGAAATGTGTCGAGCATCACGGCAAGCTCTTCTGTCTTGGTATGTCCGATGGATCGTTCGACAGCGCCAGGCTGTGGCCCATGTGGAATTCCAAGTGGATGAACAGTGATCGAGCCCTCCTCGATTCCCTTACGTGATCCAAATTTGTCGTTGCAATAATAAAGAACCTCATCCGAATCGACGTTGCTGTGGTTGTAAGGTATTACGATGGCCTCTGGATGAAAGTCGAGGACTCTTGGGCAGAATGAACAAATCACGAAGTTCCATCCAGTAAAAGTTTGATGGATTGGAGGAGGCAAATGGAGTTTGCCCACAATCGGTTGGAAATCGTGGATGCTAAAGCGCCATGGAAAAACGTATCCATCCCAACCCACGATATCAAAGGGGTGGAACTTATAGAAATATTTAGTGTATCGACCCCGGGCTTTGACAACGACGACATAATCTCCGGCTTCATCATATGTTTTGAGCTCAATTGGAGGGTGAATGTCTCGCTCGGAATAAGGTGCCTCTTCTAAAAGCTGTCCATATTGGTTTCGATAGTTTTTGGGAATCGTCACTGGTCCATGGCTCTCAATTGTGAGCATCGGCACAGGCAAACTATCAAATCGGATCTTCCAGATTGTGCCCCTGGGGATAACCAAATAGTCCCCGCTGGAAAATGGAACGTCACCATACATAGACTCGAGGACTCCACTTCCTTCATGAATAAAGAGGATTTCGTCTGCTTCGGCGTTTTTGAAGAAATCCTTCATTTGCTCTCCGACCATCAGTTGATTCCAGATGACATCGTTGTTACCCATGAGCGGTATGCGCCCAGAAATTGCGTCTCCTCTTGGTGGCAGTTGAGCAGTTTTCAAGTGTCGATGTCGAAGCGCCTCGTCTTGCAAATAGTTCGGTTTGCATGCTCCGCCATCCTCCCACCCAGCCACTTCTGTCGGCAGATTGATGTGGTACATCGTGGACATCATGTCGCTGAAACCATGGGTGCTAAAAAGCTCTTCCGCATAGAGTGAACCGTCTGGTTTGCGGAATTGAACGTGCTTTTTATTGGGCAAGTGACCGAGTCTGTGATACCTTGGCATGGGGAACCTCTATACTTTATATTCTACTGGGAAGAATGCGATTTTCCTTCAGAATTCGGTCTATAGTTGAATGATATGGATACCCAAAAGCAAAAGAGAATCGCTGTTCTGGTGACGACCGGGGCCATCATGTTTTTTGGTGGGATTGTCTTTTGGTTCATTCTCGTTGGGGGAGGTGCCAGCAACTTAATTGGGCAGGGCAATCCGCTCATTTTGATGTTGGCCGGCTTGCCAATTGGAATAACAATCCTAGGTTTGCTGGTCGCGGGTTATGGACTCTATTTGGGCTGGCAGGCTGCCTTTTCGGATGACACAAAGGACATTTTGCGAACCAGCGAAGGATGTTATATCATTGCCGCCCTGGTTTTGAACTCTGAAAGCCAACCCGTTTACGATATTGATATGTATGACGAAAGCGAGATCCATCGATTCATTCAGATACGTTTTGCAGATGGGTCTGCCCGTGAATACGAGGTTGGATTGGAACTTTTTTCACGTCTTGGAGAAGGGATGAGGGGTGTCGCCACAACTCAAGGCAAGAAGTTGCATGATTTTGTCCCTACAATGCCCCCGTATTGATGCGACCTTAACCATTTGTCGGCCATAATCTGACGATATGCCAGATTTGGCGCAAGTGTGGGCAGAAGTCTTGCCCGATATTCGAAAAGGAGTCACCGGAGTCGGGGTTTGGGCTGCGCTCAATGCATCACGCCCAATAGCTATCGAAGACGGCAATCTGATCCTCGGCTTGCCCTATGAAGAATCTGATCTGGCAGGACATCTTCGTCTGGCACAAACCCGGAGGCTCATAGAAACGGAAGTCGGCCGCGCCTTCGATTCAAGCTTGACTTTAAGAATTATTAGTGGCACTACGGCCGAAGATTGGGCAACCGAAAAAGTTCGAGACCAAGAAAAGCGTCGCCTTCAGGAACAAGCTCTTGAGCGAGCGCGTGCCCAGGTTCGAGCAGAAACCTCATGGGAAGGCATTTACGAAATCTTGACTCGAAAATTTGCTGAGACTCCTAATCGATCTTTGCCACAGAATCGTGCGAAGTTCTTTTTAGAGGCTGTTGGCATCGTTGCGAATGCCCTTCAAGAAGCTCCAATAACAGACGATATGGCCGAACGCAACTTCGCTCGGTGCATTGAAAGGGTCGCTCAATATTCCGAAATCCCAAGTGCACTTGTGGCCGTGCGGGTCATTGAAAAATCGTTTGAAGGCTGATGTCCAGCAGAGCGATTTTGTTGGGTACGGGAACCAGCAATGGGATCCCGAGTCTTGGAAAACAGTATTCCGAAGAATTCCTGGCAAATCCAAAAAACCATAGAACAAGGTGCGCTATGGTTTTGCAAGGGCCGACTGGCAATGTGCTTTTTGATTGTGGTCCCGAGATTAGAATTCAGCTAATCCGGGAAGGAATTTTCGACCTCGAAGCGGTTTTCATTTCTCATACACATGCGGATCACATCATGGGAATGGATGATTTGAGGTCACTTTGTCTCAAAACAAATGAACCTATCGCTGTTTACACGGCCCCGAACTATCAAGAAGATATTAAGCGAATCTATCCCTATGCTTTTCGTGAGTTCCCAGACGGAATTTGGGTTCCTCGATTTGACTTACGCGATGTTCCAGAAAAAATAACACTTGGTGGACTGACCATTGAGACTTTTTGGGTGGATCATGGGCCGATCAAAGTTTTGGCCATCAGGGTGAACGATTTTGCTTATGTGACAGATGTGAGCTCGATTCCGGAATCAGCCATGAAAAAGCTCCAAAACCTCGAATTCTTGGTTCTCGATGCTGTGAGAATTCGGCCACACCCCAACCATTTCCATCTCGAAAGGGCCCTAGAAGTGGCCAAGGAAATCAGGGCAAAGCAAACTTACCTTACTCATCTCAGCGATGATTTTGACCACGACATCACAAATGCGCAGTTGCCATCTGGAATTGAATTGGCTTGGGATGGATTGGCTATAGACATCTAGTCCCGAGGCTTAAAGGAAGTCCTCAGCCTCGCAAGTACAAAAAGTTAACTCGTTTTTTTAGGTCTGGGGTACAAAAGCCCCGTTTTAATGCCGATGACCTAAAAAGAGGCATCTAAGACGTGAAGAAGAAGAAACCTTTGCCAGTAGCCGTGCAGTTGGCTGCATGTCTCACGGCGCTTTCTGCACTCACGGCATCTTTACTCTCAGCGGTTGATCCCGTATCTTGCCTGATCAGAGGTCTTCTTGGATATGTGATTGCCCGGATTCTTGCTGGATTTTGGTGCGCCTTATTTGTCTCCCCATCCGTCGAAACCAGTGGTGATGTTCAAGATGAGGCACCGGTGCCTGATCCTGTCGAACCTGTTGAAGAGGCCGCATAGCGGAAATTGAAATTATGCCATTGACTCATGAAAATCTACAAAGGGCTTGGATCGAATTCAAAGTCTATAAAGACCCACAGGCTCGGGTAGATCTCATTAACCACTATTCTTATCTTGTGAAAATTACAGCTGGTCGCTTGGTCGCCAATATTCCAGGGGGTCTCGATCGGGACGACCTTGTGAGTTCTGGGGTTATCGGTCTCATCAAGAGTGTCGATCAATACGATCCTGCACGAGATGTTAAATTTGAAACCTACGCTATCGCTCTCATTCGAGGAGCAATTTTGGAAATGCTTCGCGACGAAGACTGGGTTCCAAGGTCGATCAGAGAAAAACTGAAGGCGATGGAAAGAGCCCAACAGAAACTCGAAACTGCTATGGGTCGCCCGGCAGCTGTTCGGGAGCTAAGTGATTATTTGGGCATGTCTGACGAAGACGTGAGTGATTTGCTTGTTCGACAAGGTCGCACAAATGTTTATAGTCTTGATGACGTTGTTGGGGGCTCCAGTGATGGAGATGATCACATCCACTTCATCGAAATGATTGTGGACGAAGATGCTAACCCAAGTTCAGAATTGGAGGGGAAAGATCTTCGGAGAATGCTCTCTTCCGGCGTGGATAATTTGCCCGAACGCGAAAGACTCGTCATTGCACTTTACTACTTTGAGGGCTTGACATTTAAGGAAATTGGTAAGGTTTTGGGAGTTAGCGAGAGTCGCGTTTATCAGCTTCACACACAAGCAATGGGCAGACTGAGAGGCTTTATGCGAGATCAAGGGGCGGTGCACGTCGCCTAGGGAAGTGAATTGTGGATGGTATCGGACCTCTGAGGGGAACGGATCGCCGAGTTTTTGCCAGCCCGGCCATTTGGGATCAAAAAGCTAAGCTGAAGAGAAAGCTATCCCAAGAACATTCCGAGGAGTTGGATGAGTCTGAGGACTTTGAAGAAAGCCTTGAAGATGACGTTGAACCTGAAATCGACGAAAACCCTCACATTGATCTCGAGGCTTAGGACACTTGGCACGCTCATTGCCATTTTATTGTTGAATCTCTAGGCCAAGGATCACCATTCGAATACGGGTATCTTTGCTAGCAATATTACTCCGAGCTACTTTATGATGAAGTTTAACATTTTCCAGCCATTAGCCGTGCTTGCAACAGGCTTGATTTTGACGGGATGTGGTGCCCGGGGCGGAGGCTCTGGGGATATCCTGGCCACTGTCCAAGGTGAACCGATCACCATTGACCAATTTAACAATTACTTAGGCGTTAAGCAAACTGCCCGAGTCATTGTTCAGGGGCAGGTTGTCGAACTCCCAGTCGCAGATACTCTTGCTTTTCAAGCTATGCAAGATTTGGTTTCTCGAAACGTCCTGATGCAAATGGCAAAAGACGAAGGAGTCATGCCAAATGAAAAGAAAGTTGAAGATGAAATCGCTTTTCAAAAAGCTCTTGATCCAAACTTTCTCCCAAACTACCAACGTAGAGGGATGAACATTGGCCAAATCCGAGATGAGGTCAAATTTAGCCTCGTTCAAGAAGGTTTGATCACCAAGGGTATCACAGTCACAGACGATGATGTCGAAGCCTGGATGAAGCGAAATCCAAAAGCTTTTGTTCAACCAGCTTCGGTTGAATTAAGTTGGATTCTAGCAAACAGCGACAACAGGAAAGAAATGGTCGATTCGTCTTTGAAAACAGGAGAAAAATTTGAGGATGTCGCCATCAAGTTAAGTCAGGCACCGAGTGCTGCTCTTATGAAAGGTCGGTATCTGCCCGAAAGAGGTCCCTTGCCAATTGAGGCACTTGCAGAGAGTCTCAAGGCAGCTGTTGTCAAAGGACAAGAGGGTACCGAAACAGATTGGATCAAGTTCACAGAAGGTTGGGCCAAGTTCTACATTAACAAGAAGAATCCAGAATCCAACATCGAAATCACCAAAGAAAGAAAAGAGAACGTCCGACGAAACCTTGCTCTCCAAAGAGGAAACAAGGCCAACGATCTCCGCAAGCGGCTTGTTGACCGAATCCGCACAAGCGATATCGTTGTTCGCCGGGAATCGCTCAAAGATCCTTGGAAGAACTTTGCTAAGTTGTTGCAGGATCAAGCTGAACAAGCGACTCAGCAGCAAGGTGGCCCGATGTCCTCTCCGGGTGGAGTTGTTCCCAAAAGCGGTTCAAACGTTGCTCCTGGATCGCAGTAAGATTCGTTCGAACTCCAAAAAAGTACACCTCTCTAGAATTCATTGGGAGGTGTTCTTTTTTTGATTGAAATTGCAAGTTAAGTGCGGGCTCGAAGGTCTTTCACAAGCCCTTCTACATCTTGAGCATTCATCTCATCAGATGCGATATAAGGCTCAAGATCACTTTCGATGGAACCAAAATCAGGAGACGACCAAGTGCCAAGAGGTTTCTTGCTTGAATCCAATTGCACGAGGCTGAGCCGAAAACCGGCCGACTTTTCAATTCCGTCCTTCCAGTTAAAACCTCTTGATGTTAAGTCTTGAATCGAGGTGTATACGCCAGCGACTTCCGACAATCCGGATTCATCCAATTGTTCTGTCACCCAATAAATTTTGCGAAACTTCATATGAACTTAAATAGGTTACCTTGCGCTCCCAGCAAACTTAAGCAGTCCAAAGAAATGGTTCGGCATCAGTCAATACTTTTCCGTGTTCCTTTATGGCTCGGAGCATGTATTCGGGGAGAACAAACATACTTGGCATAAAGCGAGGGGTCGCATAGCGATTTGTTACGCCTCGCTCAAAGAGCCTCGTTGTAATTGTTTGAGAGTCGAGTTGAAGCGGATCCGGATTTTTGCTTGCGAGAATGAATCCCCACGGCATTTGGAAAGTGGTAACCAACCCATAATAGCCACGAACCACGGGGAATGTCTCTTTCATTGAGTCAAGAGTGGCGTGAATTTGTGCATAAAGATAAGGATAGGTCTCGTTACAAGCTCCACTTTGCAACACAAACACCCCGTCATCGGAAAGGGCATTGGCGATGTGCTGGAAATACTCTTGAGTGTAGAGCATCCTTGCAGGTGATCCATCGTGGGGACCAGGAAGGTCGCTGAGAATCACGTCGTATCCATAACCTTTGTGGTCTTCCACCCAGGCTCTCGCATCCTGATGTCTGAGCGTGACCCTGGGGTCGTCAAAGCATCCTTTGTGCCATTCCTGCATATGAATTTTGACCCAATCGATCAGTTCCTCATCGAGGTCGATCATATGCGCCTCTTCAACCGTGTTGTGTTGGAGCGCTTGCCACAAAGTGGCTCCTTCGCCTCCGCCACAAACAAGAACCTTTTTAGGATTTGGATGGGTTGTCATGGCAGGTTGAACCATGCTCTCGTGATAAACATATTCATCGAGCAATGAGGATTGGATTTTGTAATCCAGGAAAAGAGTCTTTCCGAAAACGGGGATCTCCACTATCTGATATTGTTGATACTGACTTTTTCCTTCTACAAGGAATCGATCAACACTAAAGAACCAGGTCATGCCTTCGGTATGAGTTTCGGCAATGAACATGCCTGTTGATTGAGAGAACAGTTTTTCGGACATTTGAACCTAAAATGGTACCTACATTCTCTCGTCGACCTAAGACAACGCCACGATGGCTAAGTTAAGACATAGAGACCCCGATCGAGTCCCGGTAATCTTATTTACATGTTTGCCTCCATAATTCTTGCAAGCCTCATCCAAACTTCCGATAACTGCTTTGCAATGACTATGTTGGGTTCTGGCCCCCAAGAGGCTAAGCCGTTTTCAGCTTGGCCAAACCGGATGAAGCGCGATTCGAATTCTTCAGAAAGGCATCTGAAAAATGTCCGCCAACTCACATTTGGTGGTCAAAATGCTGAAGCATATTGGAGCCCAGATGGGAAATACATTACATTTCAATCTCGGCAACCTGGATGGCCAGATGAGCAAATCATTGTCATGAGAGCAGATGGGTCGGGTAAGACGCTCATCAGCACGGGCAAAGGCCGATGCACTTGTAGCTATTTTAGTCCAGATTCAAAATGGATTTACTTTAGTAGCACTCACGAAAGAAACGAGGGCCCCCAAGAAGCCGTGGATATGAGCAAGGGATATGTCTGGAGAGTCAATCCCGATTTTGCGCTCTATAAGCAAAGAATCCAATTAGATCCTATCAAGAAATCAAAGTCAAAACCAGTCGCGATCATCAAGAAAGATGGCTATGTTGCGGAAACCACCCTTGCTTCAAACGGAAAGTTTATGGTCTTTACAGGGGATTGGGAAGGTGATATCGATATTTATAGAGCGAATCTAGATGGCTCGAACATTAAGAGATTGACTTATTCAAAGGGTTATGATGGTGGCCCCTTTGTCAGTTGGGATAATAAAGTCATCGTCTATCGTCGTGGTGCCTTTGAATCTGCCCAAGACGAAAAGGATTACGACGAACTCCATGCTCAGCATTTGGTTCGGCCAAAGAGAATGGATTTGTGGATCATGGATTCTCAAGGGCGCTATCAGAGACAACTGAGCCACTTGCCCGGCGCATCCTTTGCACCATTTGTTCAACCTGGTGGCAAAAATATCATCTTTAGCAGCAATTACCTCGATCCAAAAGGTCGCGAATTTGATCTTTTTAGAATTACAAAGGATGGCAACAAGGTAGAGCAAATAACATTTCAACCAGATTTTGATGGTTTTCCCATGTTTTCACGTGATGGCAAAAAGGTGGTGTGGGCATCAAACCGATTTGGCAGTGTTCCGCACGAAACCAATATCTTTGTGGCTGACTGGGTCGAATAAAACGAAATTGGCCTCTGGTTCAACTTGAATCAGAGGCCAATTTTGCGTCGCGGATGTGAGAATTAACCTTCGACTTCGCTTTCAATTCCTCTGCGAACCACAAGGAACTTTATTCTTTTCGGTTGAAATCGCTCTCGTAAAACGTCGACAGCTTTATCCACGTGCACGGTTCCTCCGCAGTAAAAGAGGTCAACGGCCGCATAGCCATGTTCTGGCCAAGTGTGGATCGTATAGTGCGATTCTTGGATGATAACGGCACCCGAAACTCCCCATGGCTTAAATTCGTGGAATGACTGGGCCACGACAGTGGCTTCGCTTTCCACAGCTGCATCTCTCATCGCTTTTCCGACAGACTTTTCGAGTTCCAACGACTCTTTATGGCAATCAAAGAGCTCAATGAGAAGATGAGATCCGAGCGACGGGGTTTCGCCAGGGCCAAAAGGAAGTCCTTCGGAATCCTTTCCAAGCCACTCACGAAACGACTCAGCGTCTTCGCTACAGATGAGATTCCATCCTGCATCGTTGACAATTTGCGGAGGGGTCGCAACCATCGATTTTTCCTTGTTCAAGCCCAATAGCTTCTCGAACCAGGTTGACTTTCGTTGGAGCAACGGAAGAACAGTGGCCATTCCGGCCACGCTAGCCAAAGTTGTAAGTAATGTTGTCAATCAAGTTTCCTTCCAAGGTTCTCGGCCTCTTTTCAGAGACGTCCGACCGAACGACTCATCCGAGTCACCTGCGGGCCGTTCGTAAACCCGACATGCTTTGGCACCGCCGTACGATTTCGCACCTAATGCCCAAGCCTGTTCCGACCGTTAATCCAGTCGAATGGCGATTCGATTGTTGGCGCCGGCTTTCAGAAACCTGATTGCTTGTGGCGCAGGACGCAATGATACCACCTTAGTCAAGCTAAACAAGCCCTTCCTCGGCGATGGTATCAATTTTTGCTAAGAATAAGACGAAATTCTTAATGAAGATGGTGCAAATGATGGGCCAAATGTAATCTTTTTGGGTCACCGCAATTTTTCATGTGAATCTTAAGATTCCAAATTTTCTGAAAAATGATGCTCAATCCATGTAAAAATGACATCAATGTTCATAGGGCTCTTCGTCGGTATTTTTGTTCCACCCTCAATCATTCCCAAACCGGTGGAAACGACTTGGGGCACAGGAAACTTTGTCATCGATTCACAAACAAAGCTTTTGGTTCCTGAAGGGTTTAGAGGAGCAAACCAGCTTGCGTCTCTCATCAAAACTTCAACTGGATTCAACTTGAAAGGAACCAGCCGAGGAAAAACCATAACCTTTCGGCAAAAATCGGACACACGAAAACTCCGCCCAGATTGGTATTGGCTGACCGTGACTCCGAAGAGCATTTTAGTGGAATATTCAAGTGAAGCTGGAGGGTTCTATGCATCACAAACTCTGCGACAAATGCTGCCAACTTCAATTGAACTTGGGAAAAGAATCAAGAATGTGAAATTAAGTGTTCCAACATGCCAGATTTCTGATGGGCCGAGATTTCCTTGGCGAGGGATGCTTCTGGATTGCTCGAGACACTTCTTTTCCGTCGATTTCATTAAGAAGTCTCTAGATCGCTTGGCAATGATGAAAATGAACGTGTTTCATTGGCACCTTGTCGACGACGGGGGTTGGCGTATGGAAGTTAAGAAGTATCCCAAGCTGACACAATTTGGTGCTTGGAGATTAGATACCGGCGAAATATGGCCAGGCGGAAGATGGAACTATGCAAACATCCAATTTGTCGGCCATGACTCTAAACTTCCAAAATACGGTGGTTTCTATACCCAGTCTCAAATAAAGGAAATTGTCAAATATGCTTCAGAGCGGCATATCGAAGTTGTCCCCGAAATCGAACTGCCGGGTCATTCCCTCGGAGCGATAACGAGCTACCCAGACTTGGCATGCGATAACGTTGCTCAAGCCGATAAGCCGGGAAAATCTGTGAGCAATGTGTACTGTGCCGGAAAAGAAAACACTATCAAGTTCCTTGAAAATGTTCTCGATGAAACAATGGCACTATTCCCATCACGTTTCATTCATATTGGTGCGGATGAAGTTCTCAAAGATTATTGGAAAGCTTGTCCGAAGTGTCAGGCAAGGACGAAATCCGAAGGTCTCAATTCGGAGCACGAATTGCAGAGCTGGATGGTGCGACACTTTGACGCCTATCTTGCAAAAAAGGGACGTCGACTTATTGGTTGGGATGAGATCCTCGAAGGTGGCTTGGCTCCTGGAGCGACAGTCATGTCTTGGCGAGGAATCGATGGTGGGATTCAAGCCGCAAGAGCTGGAAGAGATGTCATCATGACACCCACTTCACATTGCTACTTTGATTACAGCTATCAAGCGATTTCGAGCGAACAGGTTTACAATTGGAACCCAGTTCCTGATGCTCTGGATTCAAGCCAATCCCATCATATTCTGGGTGGCCAATATAATGTTTGGACCGAGTTCATCGCAAGTGAAGCACGTTGCGAAGAACTCCAGTTTCCGCGGGCTCTCGCAATGGCCGAAGTGTTGTGGTCACCAGCAAATGGCAAAAATCTTTCTGAATTTCAAAGTCGGCAGATTCAAATGATGGCACGGCTTGATGACATGGGAATCCGAACTCATATCCCTTCGCCACAAGTCAGTTTCAATACGATTCTTTTCAAAGAGCGAGCTGTTATCGATCTTCCCAAACCCATCGGTTCGCCATATCAACTCAAATGGACGCTCAATGGTCGAACACCGGACAAGAATTCTGCAGAGTTCAAAGGACCGATTTCGATTGACAAAGATTCAATTTTGACTATTGCCTTTGTTGACAGGCACGGCCGGGCGGGCGAACCGAGCCGTGTGGAATGCAAAAAATCCAAAATCTTGAATGAAGGTTCCGGAGTTTCGGGTCTGAAATGTCAAACCTATTTGTTAGAAGGCGAACCTTCACGTTTGCCAAATCTAGATCGCACGATTGTCAACTCTCGGGCCATTGTCCAGAATATTTCTGAGTCCGCGCGGCCAAGACAAAATAAGTTTGCTGTTCAATGGGAAGGAGTGATCTCAATTCCCAAATCAGGCGCCTATGAATTCTCGCTCACGAGTGACGACGGATCTAAACTTTGGATCGGCGATGCGCTGGTCATCGATCATGATGGTCCACATGGAGCAGTTGAGAAAATCGGTCGTGCCCTTTTGCCAATGGGAAGATTCCAACTGAAACTCCAATGGTTTGATCAAGGAGGGGCAAATTCTCTCAAACTCTTGGTGTCTGGCCCGGGCCTGAGCAAGCAACCCGTCCCCGATTCCTGGCTCACTTCAATGAAGGATTGAGTTCAAACTAAGCTAAAATATTTAAAGACAAAATGTCGTTGAAAGATATGGGCGACCAATTTACATCAGCTCCAGTTCTGGAGAGGGTAATTTTTCCCTTCTCACATCAATAAAAAATTGCCCAATTTGGGGCGATCCTTTTGCGAGAATAAAGTCAGTTTACACTGGAGATAACTCAACTTCACCATCGATTTGGTTTACGTCTCCTCTAGAAACAGGGGGTTTTGAGGAACCGGAATGATATCAATTCAAATTCAAAAGATTAGCAAATTACTTGTAAATGCTTTTGGCTTCTTCGTGCTTTCACAGACGTCACTGTCACAAATTAAGACGCACGAACAAGCGCTTGCAAGGGGGGTTGAATTCTTGCGGTCGATCGGCGTTGAATCTAGCTTGGAAGACTTGAATTGCACCGAGTCATCTGGTTCAAATTTGAAGTTTCATTATTGGAATATCGCTTCTCAAAAGGAAGGAGTTGACCTTGCTTTGACTAGTGATTCGGGTCGAATAATTGCATACACCAACAGCAAGGAGCTTGCAATTATGATGAAACAAACGGGCCTAAGTCGAAAAATAGCAGACGAAAATGCTGCATGGGCTGAAGGTGAACGAGTGCTCGGGTTGACTGGAACGGCATTGGATTCTCTCGAAAGAGTGAAGTGCGAGCCTCTTGCTGACACAAAAAATGCATCGAGAGATAAAGCAAATCTCAATGGACGTTACATCTTGTCATGGAAAAAGAGAGTTGATCCCTACGCAGGAGAAATCGACTCTGCAACACTTTCATTAAATGTTTTTACTGGAAAAGTTGTATCTTTAACCGGACCTGTTGGCTACACCTATGTAAAGCCATCCCAAGTTCTAACTCAAACGATGGCACTCGACAAATTGAATTCATTTCTGGATCAAAATTCTGGCAACCCAGAGATAGACCAATTTCGAAGAAGCTTTGACTTATCTGATAAGGAAAGTGTCATTGGTACGATGGCTCTCACAGTTCGCTCGGTTCATGATTCCGTATTTGGTTCAAGTGAGAGCGCAAAGAGAGCCTATAATTTGGAGTCACGACTAGTTTGGCGGATACGGTCTGGATCAGCAGAAATCGAAGTGGATGCAGAATCAGGAGTACCACTGCTCTATGGGGCTAGTAAGTCAGGTTCTTCCTTAAGTAACTTAGATCCAGTGAACAAAATTTCTTCAAATTCTCAATCAAGGAATATGTATTGGGCCTTTGGAATAATTGCATTTGGTGGTATCTCAATCGCTATGCTCTTAAAGAGGGCGTTTGTTCGAATTGCACCCAAATGAGACAAGGGAAGACGGCCATGCAAGCGAGAGATATCATGGTGGCTCAGAACGGTATTCCACCGACAAATTATCCCGTTAATATCGCTGAAACTGGGCCCCCATATAATTTTGTCAGAGTTTCTTCAGCGCAACAAGTACCCATTTGGGGCGACTATTTTGCACGACTGAAGAAAGTTTATACAGGCACAAATCTCGTACCAAAATCACAATGGTATGACCCTCCCTTGGTCTCAAACTTATGAAAACAAATTCTAGCGAAATAGCTCTTGATCTTAATCAACTAAGAGGATTTTCGGTAGCACTAATTTTGGCGCTATGTCAGCTATGCTTGAGTCAAATTCGCCAAGAGTCCGAAGCCAAGGCTCGTGCCAGGCAATTCTTGGATTCTATTCACCGGAAATACAGTCTTGAATCTGCGACAGTAAGGGTTCAAGAGTTTCCACCAAGATCTTATCGGTTTTATGAAGTTGAATCTGAAGATTTCGCAATAAATGTTCGAATGAGGAGCGACGATTCGTCGATTCAATCGTTTGTGGATTCTGAAGTTTCTGGAGCCATCATTAGCGCGAAAGGCAATTCCGAAACAATCGTCAAATCCGATTCAGAAGCCTGGAAAATTGGGGAACAGGGCCTTGCCCTGGCTCAAGCGTGGTCGACTGATCTCAAGCGAGGTCGCATTGCCCGTGTCGGTCACGCTTTTGAATTGGAATGGGTGAAAGTTCACCCCAAATACGCGGGCCGAATTGACGTTGCGACTGCAAGGGTCAGCGCTTTAACAGGCCAGATTGCTCTCTTAAGGTCACCAGCCAGAATTCAGTTCGTCGAACCAAATTCGATCTTGAAAGAGTCAGAAGCGCTCGAAAAGATGTCCAATCTTGTCTCAAAATGGAATGCTTCGGAACAAAATTCGCAGATGTCATCATTGCAACAATTGGGTTCGACCTTGGATCCCCATATTGTAGACACAATGAAACTTGTCATTAGGGAACCAAGTGAATCTGACTTTGGCGGTGCGTTTGCTAAGCGAAGTCTGAATAACGATGAGGCACGACTTTGTTGGGTCGCGAACCAAAATGGCGTCGAAATTTGGATTGATGCTGAAAATGGAGAGCCCATGTCCTTGGTTCAGGCAAAAACGGCAGAACCTCGTCCTCGATCTCGAAAAATTATTATCCCGCCTTCTAACCGTCGCCCTACCAAGGTGGAAACCGAACGATGGGATCAGATAAAGGTTTTCTCAGGAGCAGGGGTTGCCATTGCCTTGATTGTTGGTGGTGTATTTTTCGTTCGCAAGAAACTTATGCGATAACAACGCTAACCTTTGGCTCAGAGTTCTGCAGCGGAATGGAGCACGGCGTCACGTTTGACAGTTCGCATTTTGTTGATGGGCTTTGGCTTGAGCAGAAAGTCAAAGGTTTAACAAACAATGGCCAATATGTTCAAGCCATAGACCATGCTTTTGTTTCGAATAGAATTGTAGGATTTAACTATCCTCCATTCAATGGTTCTGGCGAAAAAAGGACGGATATGCTTCAGGTTTATATGACCAACCAAAACTACAGTTTCTTACTCAAGAAAAATTGGAATTGGGATTATATCGATATTGCGGATTCTTTAGAATCAGCAACAGTATTTTACGAAAACAGTCATGGCAACGAATTTTGTCATTATGTGGGCCTGGATCCCCACGAGGAAACAGATGATTTTTATGGCCGTATCATTGATGATCCTTCATCTAGCACAACTGTTGAAGGAATTCACAATTACGAATATTGGAGAGCGTATCAGAACGGAACGGGCTTGCCCCCATTCAACTCTACGAGTCATCCGCCTGTCACATTTGCCCAAATGGACAGTTGTGAAAGTGGAGGGACTTGGGCTGGCCCCGCTCCAGGTTTTAACAAGTTTGCATCCTTGCTCTATCCATATTACAATGCGTGGTATCCGGGAATCGAAACACCAGATCAAGCAGTTCTCACCTGGAAAGCCTATACTGCAAGAAATACAACCGAAAACGGCGTCTATTGGATATATACGCAAATGAGACAAGGGATGACAATATCTCAGGCAAGGAAGAACCTAGTCGACCATAATGGCCAACCTGGATACGATTATCCGGTTCATGTTTCATTAGTGGCAAATCCAAACTTTAGCTGGCAATACCAGAGGTTGAGTTCTTTGAGCCAGGTTCCGATTTGGGGAGAAAAGTTTGCAAGAATAAAGCATGTCTACACTGCCGGCACATCGCTTCCTAGTTCATTGTGGTTTAGTCCTCCATTGCCAGTTGACGTCATACCGGAGCCGAAGTCGTGAGGTTAGCTCGCATGAGATATGGATTGTCGCGACCAATCTTGCTTTTATCCGTATGTCTTGTTTTCATAGCGCAAGTGCAAATCAGCTGGTGCCAGGCTATAAGGTCTGAAGAACAAGCCATAGCAAGAACTAAAGAATTTTTGTCCTCAATTGGGGCTGAATTGGATTCATCAGATCTAATATGCGACCTCAAGTCTGCTCCTGGGGTTAAGGAAACATGCTGGAAAGTCGAGCCTCGCCTCCATGGTTGGTTTATTATGATCAATGGGAGCGATGGAAAGATTATTGGCTTTTATGATAGGCAAGTCGACGCTCAGATTTACTCTCGAAAACCAGGTACCAAAGAGCGGTTGATTCGATCGGACAGTGAAGCTTGGACGGTCGCACAGAATTTTGTTAATGCGAGTGGAATAGCAAGTGGGTTTTCCCGGGGAGAGATTCGCAACTTTGCAGACGCACCTAATGCTGATTTCGATACGAATAACACGGGTTATAGATATGAGGTTGTCTTTGATAAGACAGTTGAGGGTTACCCTGGCAGAATCGACTTTATGGTCGTTTCGCTGGATGTTGTGACTGGCAAGATCATAAGTTTTCGGGGCCCTTCTGGCACTGAGTATCTTCCACCCAAATCGATTTTGTCCAAAAGTGACGCCGTGAAAAAGCTCAGAGATCTTTGCAATTCCGAGTCCGAAAAGTACCAACGAGAGGGCCAAGCAGAATGGGCTGCCCAGTTTCAGTGGCCCGGAGATGAGGTTGTCTCTCAATCATTAGCTTTAGGCGTGACAGTTTGCAGTGGCTGCCCTCTTGAATCGGCCTTTGGCGACCTTATGCGAATCCAAAACAAAGCTCGTTTAACCTGGAGTGGCCCCATCAACGAAATGACAATTGCCATTGATGCAGAAAACGCTGAGCCACTCTTTTTGGCCCGGGCAAAATCTATTCCAAAGAGTGCAAAGCCCCCCATGAAAAGTCGGGGGTCAATAAAGTCTCAAGTCCAGTCGCCATATCCTCCTCCTCATCCTGGACTACCTTGGTTTGTGAAAGCGACCATTGGAATGGTCATTGGCCTTGGCTTGGTCATGACCTTGATCGTTCGCATTCTCTTGGGGCGCGCAAAAGCAAGGAAGATTCAAAACTCTGTGACTAAAGAATCTGACTAGCTGCAAAACTTTCTGTCTAAATTGACATTTATGTAAGTAACCGTTTTGAGGATCGTCTTGCCTCCTCATTGAAAACGATAACAACGTGGCATTTCGCTGAGCCGTTTGCGAGAAAACAGGTTCTAAAGTACTCCAACGATCCAATATATGACAGGGCCACTATGATTACAAGAACTTCAAGCAGCGAAGACTTCGTGCCATTTAGACAGGAATGGCAGGCTCCAATCTGGGGAGATGTCAATACCAGAATCAAGGGGGTTTATACTGGAAACGGGCTCCTCCTTTCTAACGGGTGGTATTTTTGATGTTGGACAACAAGATAGGTGAACCCAAATTGCGAACTTTCTTAGTTCTTTGCTTGGTCTTTTCAGAATCAATTTCCTGGTCTCAGACTGTCTATGATTCGACATCGGCAAAATCTGCTGCGTCTGCATTTGCAGTAGGCATTGGAAAGGAATTGGATTTGAGCAAGGCGACTGTGAACCATATTCGAAACCCTAAGTTTCCGTACGAGAACTGGGACATCACTGGCGAAAATTTTGCATGGTCAATAGTTGTTCGCAACACCGATGGCCATATCACGTATTTTGGAGACAACCAAGCAGATCAAGCCATTGTGGAACGAAGTCGCAACAAATTTGCTTTTTCAGTCAAGAATATCGACCAAGCTTGGGAAATCGGAGAACATGCCTTGAACCTAGCTGGTTGTGACCTAAAGAAGATTCATCGCGAATCTAGTCAGAACTTTGGATCAGAATCGGATCTACATACGGATAGCGGGAATACAAGTTATCGATTCTTCTTAACTTGGCGCGAGAAACCATCTGGCCACGAGGGATGGATCAATCAATTTGACGCCACAATTGATGCTGTTTCTGGAAAAGTTCTGACCTTGTTGGCAGCTGACCAATACTCTTTTGAAGAGCCTAGCACCATAATTTCAAAGGAAATTGCGGTTGGCAAATTTTATGAAGCGTGGTTGGAGCTTGGTCGACTTAGACTGATCAAAGACATTGATTTTCCAAGTGAGGAGGCTCTTAGTCGGTCGATGAAACTTGAGGTCAGACCTTGTATTCCTGGTGGTTCGCTCGAGATCCCCTATGCCGAGGAAATGGCGCGACATCTAAAGGCCAGACTCGTGTGGTTGGCACCTATCTCAAAGACGTTATCAATTTGGATAGATGCGGAGAATGGAAAGCTTCTTGGATACTTTCTTAGCAAGGTGCCGATCGAAGAGCATCTTAAAGACAAGTTGATTTCTAAAAGTGTTCGGGCCAAAGGGGAAAGGGCTGACCAGGTTAACCTCATAGAACGCAACAACGATCGAACACTGGCTCGTCCGAAAGCTGATGAAAGAATCAGAAGAGAAGAATTTTTCAAGAGTCTGCGGGGTCCTGCCAAATTTGTGCTTTTGGCCGGTCTCTTGAGCTTATTGGTGGTTGGTTCAATGCGATGGATAAGATCATTTTTAGTCAGAAATTGAAGCCAGCTTGGCTAGAAATGGGTGCAAATGGTGAGAGCAGCTGGTTATTGACTTATCAGGAGCGAGAAAATTAGGTTTTGGATCTCGCAAGGACTCACGACCCCCGTGGGGCTTTTAGTGAAAAATATCTTGTGTTTAAGGTTAAAAATCCAATATTACATTTTATTTTGCTAAGATTTAATCTAGAATTCGAAACAATAGTGTAATATGTCGTATCATGGCAAGCCCCCCACTCAAGTCATTTCTCGAGATCCCATATGACAAGCTCGAAGAGCTGAACATTGGGGCAAAGCAAAGGCAATTAAGCCGTGAAGACCCAGTTAAGATCCAAGAACATTATATCGATTATCTGAAAAAGACTAAAGAAATTAAGGCCGTCACGGTCTGTTTTTCCGATATTGAAGGTCGGTTTCATATGTTGGATTACGACAAAAAATTCTTGCTGAGTAGCTTTGACAACCTCACATTTGATGGCTCAAGCATTCGCGGATTTAGTGTCGTCAACGAGTCAGACCTCCGACTTGCCGTCGATTGGGGAAGTTTCCGGTGGCTGCCCAGTGACATATTTGGGCCCGGAAAGGTCATTGTCTTTGGCCTGATACAAGATAAAGATGGATCCCCATATGCAAGTGATATGAGAGGGCGACTCAAAGGGCTAGGTGACGAACTGCATAAGAAGGGCTTTGTTGCAAATGTTGCCGTCGAATGCGAAGGATTTTTGTTTGCGGGTCTTAATTCTGAGCAGACTTACAATTCTAGAGATGGGTTTTCACCGGTTCACTCTGGTGGTTACTTCAACAGCCTTCCTAATGATCCTCTCAAGCGTTTTATCGATGCATTGGCGGAATGTCAGCGAGCCCTTGGATTCGAAAATGAAAAGGATCACCCTGAAGTAGCCCCATCGCAATTTGAACTGAATTATTCGTATACCGAGGCCTTATTGGCTGCAGATCAACTCCAGCTTTATAAGCTCACTGCGCGGCAAGTTGCGGCAAACATGGGATACACAGCAACATTTCTACCCAAGCCAATCGCTGGAATAAACGGAAGTGGGATGCATATGAACATTTCGATATCCAAGGAAGGCAAAAACCTCATGTTTGATGCGAAGGGTGAAGACAGCCTGAGTAAGTTTGGATGGGATTTTATCGACAGGCTTCTTAATAGTGCAAACGAAATCTGCCTGATTCTCAACCCTTCGGTCAACGCCTATCGTCGACTAGATCCTCATTTTGAAGCTCCGAATCAGATTAAGTCATCGGCTGTTGATCGAACATCTATGGTGCGAATTCCATTGGGCAATGCGAAATCTGCTCGAATCGAGGTTCGAACTGTGGCTCCCGATGCCAATCCTTACATGGCTTTCTATACTGTCATCAAAACTGGACTTGAAGGCCCGATGACCGAAAGGATTTCGAGCGAAGAGAGAAGAACGCGCACTCGATTTTTGCCAGGAAACATTTATGATGCCATCAGACACATGAAGACATCTCCTTATATGACGCAGATTTTGGGCGAAGAAACGAAAGACAAATACTTAGAACGAAAAGAAGCAGTCGCCGAGCGTTCTCCCAAAGAGCTGGGATCTCTGATCAAAACTACGGAAATATTGTTCCACCACGAGGTGACGAACCAATTTCTTTGGTCGAGATTCTAATCGTGAGCTCACTTAGTGAGCTCACGTTCTTCCTTTAGAGTCCCAACTGTGGCCAGAGTTGATCAATTTTTGTTTTGACCTCTTCGTCCATCGTGATAAGCTTGGGATAGTCTCGGCTAAATCCATTTTCATTGGGTAGTTTGTGGGTGCAGTCGAATCCCATCTTTCCTCCGAACCCTTCATATTGGGCTGCGTGGTCGAGTTGATCCACTGGCCCCTTTGAATTTAAGACGTCGCGCCCAGGGTCACAATTTGCACCAATTCTGAAGAGTACATCGTTGATGTCTTGCACATCCGTGCCTTCATCAAAAACAAAGATGAACTTCGTGAAAGCCAAGCCACCGAGACCCCAAAGGGCATTCATAACTTTATAAGCATGGCCGGGATATTTTTTCTTGATTGACACAAAAGCCACATTATGGAAACATGCTTCGACCGGAAGGTTCATATCTACAATCTCAGGAACGGTCATCTTGATGAGTGGCATAAAGATTCGTTCGACGGCCTTGCCCATCCACCCATCTTCCATTGGAGGCTGCCCCACGATTGTTGCAGGATAAACCGGTTTCGATCGCATGGTGATGCACTTCACTTTGAAAACAGGGAAGAGCTCTGCAAGCGAATAGTAGCCGGTGTGATCTCCAAAAGGACCCTCAAGTCTTCGTTCTGCGGGATCAACAGTTCCTTCTAATACAAATTCAGAATGCGCAGGGACTTGCACGTTGATAGTTTTACAACGCACCATTTCAACACTCTTCTTTCGCAAAAAGCCTGCAAAGACCATTTCGTCGATGCCAGGAGGCAAAGGCGAAATTGCGCTAAACATGCAAGCTGGGTCCGCGCCAATGGCCACAGCAACTTCCATTTCTTGTTGATGTTTCGCTCCAGCATCTTCCATGTGCCTGGCTCCAGTCTTGTGCATTTGCCAGTGCATTCCGCACTCTCTCTTGCCTTGAACTTGAACTCGATACATTCCAACATTTCGTTTGCCCGTGTTGGGGTCATGAGTGAAAACCATAGGGAGAGTGATATAGGGCCCTCCATCTTCTGGCCAGCAAGTCAGCACCGGTATTTTTAACAAGTCGACGTCTTCACCTTGCAAAACAATCTCTTGGCAAGGTGCTTCCGGGCTCACAGTTGGTCTTGTCGATTTGAGGATTTCAAAAAATTTCGGTGCAAAGTTCAATGCGTCGCGAAGAGACTTTGGCGGGTCGGCAGGCAGTCCGATGAGTTCTTGAATTCTATTTGCATGCTCTTCAAAGTCGTCTACCGAAAGTGCCAGGGACATTCGCTTCCTTGAACCCATGGTATTGATCGCAACTGGAAACTCATAATTCTGAATGGGGCCCTTAGATACGTCAGAGTGAATACTCGGATGACCCATCACGGCACTCTTGGGGTTTGGAGTTCCAATTCGATGCTGGCGTCCAACCACGTTTTGGAATAAGAGGGCTGGCCCACCACTTTTCATGACTCTGTCTGCGATTTCGGTGATCTCAAGATAAGGGCTAATTGCAATATCTATCGACTTGAGTTCATTCCTCGACTTCAGGGTTGCGAGAAAGTCTTGAAAATCGAGATATGCCATAAGCGCAACTGAATTCTAACCTAAAACCTATGGGCTCTTTGTGCTGCCTCAAGCGTGTTCAGCAAAAGACTTGTGACAGTCATGGGTCCAACACCTCCTGGCACCGGAGTTATCATCGAAGCGACGGCTTCACAAGATTCATAGTGGCAGTCTCCAACGTCCGAAATGGCCCCATCGACTTTGTTGTAACCAGCATCGATCACGATGCTCCCAGGTTTTAGCCATTCGCCTTTGACAAATTCAGGTTTACCCAGGGCCGCAACAACAATATCGCTTTGGGCCAGCAGCTTTGGTAAATCCACAGTTTTAGAATGAGCAATAGTTACAGTGCAATTCCTTTCAAGTAACATGAGAGCAGCGGGCTTGCCCAAGATCACAGATCTACCAATGACTACCGCAGACTTGCCACTTAAATTGACTTGAAAGTGATCCAAAAGTTTGATGATGCCAAGTGGAGTGGCGCATCGAAAACCAGGAATTCCCATCACCAGCCGGCCAAGCGAAGTCGGTGTGATGCCGTCTACATCCTTTTCGGGATTTAGTGATGCCAAACATCGTTCTTCGTCTATATGCTTTGGAAGAGGGTGCTGAATGAGGACCCCATGAACATTGGGATTTTTGTTGTGTGATTGAATGACATCCAAGACATCTTGGGTCGAAGTTTCATTTTGAACTTCGTAGCTGCCACTCTCCATTCCTGCTTTTTCCGCCCACTGGCGCTTCATCTTCACATATGCCAGGCTCGAAGGATCTTGGGCGGCGACAATGGCTTCAATCCTTGGAATAACTCCTCTTGATTTAAGTTGCAAGACGTCCTGACTCAGTTGCTGACGTAGGAGTTGAGAAACCCGTTTGCCATCGAGAACTGTTGCCATGAAGGAGTTACCCTTTTCTCGCAATGGCTGAGTTATGCTCGTGAATAGATGCAGTTTGTTCAGATCTAAAGGATTCGAGCTTATCGGCGATTTGTTCGTTACTTATGGCCAGTATTTCGATGGCCAAAAGTGCAGCATTAGTTGCGTTTCCTATGGCAACAGTCGCAACTGGGATCCCTTTCGGCATCTGCACAATGGAATAGAGCGAATCGACCCCTGAAAGGTGTTCTGTTGGTATAGGCACACCGATAACTGGCAAGGTCGTTAAAGAAGCGACCATTCCTGGTAAATGAGCTGCACCCCCAGCTCCGGCGATAATAATTTTTATTCCGCGAACCTTTGCTTGATTGGCATAGTCGTTCATTTTTTGGGGAGTTCGATGAGCGCTCACGATTTCGAGTTCGTAAGGAACTTCAAAATTTTTGAGCATATTCTCTGCTTCAACCATCACTTTGAGGTCGGATTGCGATCCCATAATAATGCCGACCACTGGGCTAGCCATGGTATTGAGGATACCGAACTTTGAGTCTGGGGTCCCTGTGGAAAACTTCTCGCGCCTTTCGAAATTGGCATGACGTCCGAATAGATGTCCGCTCCTTTGTTCTGAGGGAGTCGTGCGTGCGAGAAAATTTAAATGAGCCCCAAGAATTTGTTTGAATCTCAGGCGATCATCAAAGTGATCGGAGTCGGCGGAGCCGGATGCAATGCCATCAATCGAATGGTCAATTCTGGTTTGCGCGGTGTCGAATTCATAGCCATGAATACCGACAAGCAAGCACTCGATTCAAATTTGGCAACGACTCAATTGGCTCTAGGGGAAAGCATGGCCAGAGGACTTGGAACTGGTGGCGATCCTGAACGAGGATATGCCGCAGCAAAGGAATCCGATCGTGCGATTATGGAGTGTCTGGAAGGGGCAGACATGGTGTTCGTTACTGCAGGAATGGGTGGTGGCACGGGTACCGGGGCGGCTCCATATATTGCCGAAATCGCAAAGCGAATGGATGTCCTTACAGTCGGAGTAGTCACTCG
This sequence comes from uncultured Fimbriimonadaceae bacterium, assembly GCA_964583465.1. GTDB lineage: Bacteria > Armatimonadota > Fimbriimonadia > Fimbriimonadales > Fimbriimonadaceae > JAEURO01. Next base: position 221,860 of record CAZOVP010000002.1, read on the forward strand.
ACCCTTTGCATTTGAAGGTTCAAGGAGAAAGTCCAATGCGGCTCTTGGGCTCGGAAAGTTGAAAGAGACAACAGATACTCTCATTGTCATCCCGAACGACAATCTCATGAACGTGGTGGAAAAAAAGACCTCAATGTCAGATGCCTTTCTCGTTGCTGATGATGTCTTGAGGCAAGGCGTTCAAGGGATCAGTGATATCGTTCTAAAACCTGGTCTCATTAATGTGGATTTTGCAGATGTTCGATCTGTAATGAAAAACGCTGGTCTCGCACTCATGGGGCTGGGCCATGGGGTTGGTGAAAGCAGGGCACGAGTTGCCGCCGAAATGGCAGCAAACTCGCCGTTGCTTGATTCAACTGTAAGAGGTGCCAAGAGGTTGCTCGTTAATATTACAGCCGGACCAGACTTTGCTATTGGTGAAGCTCACGAGGCGATGGAATATCTGCTGCAACTAACTGATGCAGATGATGCCAGCATCTTTATGGGACAGGTTGTGGATGAGTCGATGATGGATGAAGTGAAGATCACGGTTCTTGCTGCTGGTCTGCAAGAAGGCGTGAAACCATTACGCGATGCGGAAGTCTTCGACGAGACAAAGCGGTCAACTCGAGAACCTGCGGTGGAACCGTCTGGTGTGCGCGGTAACCCAAAACCGATTGAGCTGGATGAACTTGATCTCGATATTCCGAGCTTCTTGCGTCGCCAAAGGCTCGGAAATTAAACGGTTTTCTCATAAGTACTGGTCCAATAAATAACCCCGCTTTTCGCGGGGTATTTTTTAAGCTGCTTGCTGCCAAGACTCGACCGAAGTCTCGTCAGAACATTTGAAAACAAGAACCTTGCCTTGCAGGCCATTTGCAGATTCTTGAAGTGCCTGGGCAAGCCTATCCAGCTCCTCCATTTGTGAAACCTGGCCTCTGGCTGCCTGACTGACGTTATGTGCGGCTGCTGAAACCTCTTCGCTGCTCGCGCTCAACTCTTCGGCGGCTGCCGCGGCGTCACGTGTCACATCTTCAACATTGAGAACTGCGTTATTAACTGTTTCAGCGTAACTTTCCATATTTCTCACGCTATGCAAGCTCTCAGCCGCAACCATATCGACCTTGTCGATTGTTTCCAGAATTCCTTCTAGGGCCTCTTTAGCTGCAGATCCAGATTCAGAACCTGCATTCACTTCTTCTCGACTGTTCGACATGGCCTCGACAGCCTCATCGACACTCTTTCGAATCTCACCAATGAGATCTTCGATTTCTTTTGTTGCCGCACTGGATTGCTCGGCCAATTTGCGAACCTCCTCAGCAACCACGGCAAAACCTCGGCCATGTTCGCCAGCGCGAGCCGCTTCAATAGCAGCGTTAAGCGCAAGAAGATTTGTCTGCTCTGCTATTCCATTGATTGTTTGAACGATTGTCCCGATTTGTGCCTGCTTCGCGCCAAGGTCATTGACAACGAGAGCTGATGATTCAACCTGAGTCTGGATTCGCTCCATACTAGAAATTGTATTTGAGATGGCCTCAGAGCCACTTTGAACTACGTCTTTGGCTTGCTGATTGACTTCTGACTGCTTTAGGCTTGCGGCTTGAATTTCAACAATTGCACTTTTCAATGCCATGAGTGCTTCAGTGGCTTGGAGTGCGGAATGAGCAAGTTTATCGCTTCCAGAAGCAACACTCGTTGCCGTAATAGCAGATTGCTCACCGGCCAAATTAACTTGTTCGATCTCATGTGCGATGTCCGTCATTGAGTGAGCAGAGTTTGAAGCCGAGGTGCAGAGTTCATTCCCAATTTGAGCCACATGATCGCTGCTCATTCTTACTTCTTTGATCAAATTTGACCACGTATCAAGGGTTGTGTTGATGTTTTCAAAAGCAATATCAGACTGATGAATCATCTTGTTAAAAGTTTGCAAGGCCTGACCAATTTCGTCATTTCCTGGATCTTTGATTGCTTCAACATCGTGCGAAACTCTCTTTGTGAGGTCGCCTTCGCTCATGGCTCGCGCAATTTCTGCAAGTTTGCTAAAGCTTCGATCGGCGAGCCGATTAAGACGGTCACGCAAAACAGTCATGTTGATCGTTATGATGCGCTTGAGAGAAACTGTAAGACCAATGGTGATTGCTAAGCTAATCAGTGCGACGACGCAACTTAGGATTCGTGACTTTATTTCCACATTGGCGATTTCTTGACTCTTTCTTGTGATATTGGATGCAATGGCTTCGTTCAGTTTCTCAAGTTTCACTTCTAACTTTTTGAAAACTGTCTCAAACTCAGGCAGTCTCGCCTGCGCACCATTGAAATCAACGTACGACTGCTTGATTAAGCTTGTTGCAGTGGCTAAATAGTTTTCCAAGTCTGGCTTAGCTTCTGATACAAGCTCTTTCACAGATTCTGGGACCTTGCTGTCTTCGATTTCGGAAATTGAAGTCTTGACGCTTGATTTATAATCATCAAGATCTGCCATGACCTCATCCTGAGAAGATGAGTTTTGGCTAGTGTCATACATGGCTCGCCAAACAACAGAGCGAATTCCATCATGAACCATGTCAACCATGGCCTCGGAATTCCTTGCATCACCGATTTGAACCGACTCTTCGTGCAATTTCCCTAGTACCGACATGTTTTGAAACCCGACAAAAAAGACTCCAATGAGCGAAATCGTTACAAAAATTGTCAGTCCAACAAACTTCTGAGCAATCGTGATGTTTTTCATATTCATGGGCTCTCCACCGCACTGAGATTGATTATTGGTACTTTATTGCCAAGTTAACAATTAAAGAAGTCCAAGGCCTTGGTTTTTGAAATAAGCCAGAAGGCGATCTCGACCTGAAAGTTGTGAGATTTCCATTCTCTTGCGAGATCTCATGCTCCATGTGACGTCAGGATTTTGACCTCGGCTTCTAAAGTGCTCCGCCATCCTTTCATCGAATTGCTGGGGGCTGAAATCTGAATTGTAATGATTTTCGAACCAGATTTGGGAACTTTGTATTCGAGGTTTGACATCAGCCCGTTTTGTAGGCTCTGGCCAACCCAGGCAGAGTCCAAAGAGGGGAGTGCAAAGCTCTGGTACTCGCAAGAGCTTGCTGACCTGGGCAATATCATTTCGGATGGCACCTATGTAGTTGGTGCCCAAACCGAGAAATTCTGCTGAAACGACAAGACGTTCAGCAGCAAGTGTTGCATCGATGACGGACATGAGAAAGAACTCCACTGTATCAAGTGCAGGCTTTTCACCATCAATTTGATCGGCAATGACCCTTAATCGATGTAAATCAGCAATGAAAACTAGAAATTCTGGTGCATTGAGAATTTGCTGCTGGTCTGCACAAAGGTGCGCGATTTCTTTTCTCAAGAAGGGATCAGTCACAGAAATGACTGACCACACTTGTAAATGGCTGCTCGTGGCGGCACTTTGCGCGCATGCGATCAGGGCTCTCATCAATTCTGAATCAACTTTGGCTTCTGTAAAATCACGGATACTTCTGTGATTTATAAACTGAGCCAGTTCAGGGAAATCCTGAACTGGCTCATGGCCAAATCGAGAGCGATAGAGTTCTCGAAATGATTCTTGGTTCATCTGACAAATTTATGCTTTGGCGAGGATAGGCTTCAGTTCTCCCAACAGCCAATCCACACTCTCATAGCCCATAAGCGATCCAAAGCTGGTGCCATCAGTTTTTAAGAATTCTAGCCTGGGAATTCCTGAAACTTGATATTTTTGGCTCAAAGTTTGTCCAACAGGGCTATCAACATCAATTGGGACAATGATGGCCTTTGACAGTGCTGCAGCAACTTTTGTATCTGTGAAGGCCTCCTTTTTCATGATTTGGCAAGGTCCACACCAATCGGCTTCAAACTTAATCATAACAAATCCTTTAGACTTCTTTGCCATTGCAAGCCCTTCATCAATCGAGCTTGCCCAGTGAAAAAGCTTCGAGTGTTCCTCGGTCTTTTTAACTTCGGTCTTTGGCGCATCGGCCTTTGGTGGCGAGGTTTGTGACTCGCCGTTGTTGTCTGCAACGGGCTTTGTATCTTGGTTTGCCGTGGGTTCAGGCGAGGTCGTCTTTGCCTCTGGTTGAGCCGAATTGCATCCAGCGAGACCCACTCCGGCGATGAAACAACAATAGGGGATCCACTTTGTTCTCATAAGTACACTCTATATCAACTGCTTGTCTTGCGCGAAAGTTTCACGAGTATGTCGTATGCGGCTGTATCCATGAGGACCGCTCGCACCCACCGACGAAGTCGGTCTCGGTCGGCCAGCTTCCCCTTTTCGGCATCTGGAATCGTAATCGCGTTGGCCGCAGCCTTTATCTGCCCTTCGTCCAATGTTTCTTCAATCGCTTTGAGCACATTTTCATTCTGCTCAAGAACGAGGATTGCTCGTTTCTTGCTGAAGTCGCGCAATGAAGATATGATTTCCATTTGAAGCTCTTTGCTAGGAACCAACGACTTTGTTTCAGCATCATCAATTGCTTTATCGAGCTTGCTTTCGAGGTTTTTCATGACTGCCAATTCTTCGGCTTCGATTTTTCTCTCTGCAGCCCGTGCTCGTTCGATTGCCGGAAGAATCTTAGAAATTTGCTCTGGCCTCATCAGCACCGGCAAAATTTGATTGTAAAGATCCAACTTTCGCATCTTTACAGCAATCTTGGTTGCGTCGTCTTGTGCAAATGCCTTTTGCGGGTGCATCGCAATTGCGACACAAAAAAGACCCAAAAGGGCCGGAATGGTCAATATTTTCATTGTGAATCCTCTTGTGGAACTGACGGTTGGGATTGATGTCTTGTTTCACCGGGCAAGATGTGAATGAGTAGGGCATGTGCTCCCAAAACCTGGAATCCGACAAAAAGAATTCCTGTGAGAAGAACCACAAACCATGCCAAAGGCCGAAGCGATCCTTGGCTAATTCCAGAGAAATTGATCACGACTGACACGCCACCAGCCAAGACAGCCAACCCCAGAACTAAGAACAATGCGCCAGACATCCGGTAGCGAACTAAGAATGGCCATCGAGTGCGATGAAGCAATCGGTTAAAGGCAAAGCCTGCAATCACCCATCCGATAAAGCACAGCCCAGTTTGAACCCACAACACCAAATCAAACTTTACCGCCCCATGATCGGTCAAAATGGGGCACTATGGTTTTTGTCTATGGAACTTTGTGCTTTGACAGGTTCCATGTCGTCCCATTTCTTCCACCAAAAGGGGGTTATGCGGAAATCAGTGAGAGCCTTGAACTGGTTGGGGGTGAAGCTGTGAATACTGCCCTTTCACTCCAATCATGGGGAATAGAAGTTAGAATTGGGGGCAATCCACTAGGATCTCAGATTCTAAAAGATTTGATGACAGGAGCCGGGATTGATTGTCAATACCTTCCTGTGACAAATTGCCAAGTACCGATTTGTGATATCTATGTCACACCAGATGGGCAGAGAACCATGTTTGGAATTGGATTTCAGCAAATGGAAGGACTAAGTGAACCAGAACAACTTCCGCTAGAGTCTGGGCACTGGTTTACTGTCGATGCAAACCATGGAAAGATGGCCATTCGAGCAGCACAATTGGCAAAGAATGCTGGATGTTACGTCTATTTAGAAGATTTTGTAGGACTGGAACCTCCACCTTTCGAATTTTGGCAAAGCAGTACCGATTGGACGGGACAACAGGGGGGCATATTAGCAAACATGAAGTGGTTGGACAATTGGATTTCTAAACATGGTGGGTTTTGTATTTTGAGCGACGGAGCCGACGGATTTGTCGCTGGTGGGACATTGCAAAATGGTGAAGCCAAAAATGTTCGGCACTATCCTCCGTTTCCTTGCCCAAAAACGGTTGATTCAACCGGGGCAGGAGACTCTTTTAGAGCTGGAATGCTCTTTGGTTTGACCCAAGGTTGGGAACTGCCCCAGTGCCTGCAATTTGCGAGCTCAGCGGCGAGCCTAAATTGTAGAAAGCTAGGAGCGACGACGTCGATTGGTTCAATTTCTGAAATCAATGCGCTTATTCATGCTCATCCCGAGGTTTCGCGAAACTATGAGTAGCCAAAATGCAACCAGGTTCCAAAGGACTCGAGCAGATCACAGGATGGAACAAATCGAAGACTATGTGGAGCTTATCAATCAGCAAATCAAAGAATTTGGAGAGGCTAGAGTGGCAAAGCTCGCACATCACTTTGGAGTGAGTCAAGTCACGGTTTCGAAGATGGTAAAAAGGTTAGTGATCCAAGGGTTTGTCGAAGCCCAACCTTATGGCCCGATCACTCTGACGCCTTCAGGGCAGAGTCTTGCAATTGAATCAGAGCAACGTCACATCATTGTTGCGGATTTCTTGCGAGCAATTGGAGTTCCCCATGATATCGCGGAAACCGATGCTGAAGGAATCGAACATCATGTCTCAAGAATTACACTAGAAGCCATGATGGCTTTTCTGAGTAGACCTTGAGTTTTTCAGAGTCAAGTTTAAGGATCCCTTGAAACACTCGGCGAGGTTTGGTCGAAGATCGAACGGAGCTTTGCCAATTTTCCAGTTCGACAAGAACTTCGCCTCCAGGATTCTGGACGATGATTTGACCTTTGATTCCCGTAACTTTTGAATAAGCAACAGCTGCAGCAACGCTTCCCGTTCCACAACCCAAAGTTTCGCCGGCTCCGCGCTCCCAAATTCTAATCCTCAACACATGAGGCTCAATGACTTGTGTGAACATGGTGCTTGTGCGCTCAGGAAAAATCGGGTCACATTCAATGGCCTGACCCAAAGAAACAAATCTCTCTTCGGAAAGTGGTGAATCTAGAAAAGTGATGAAGTGTGTGCTACCCGTCGAAACGCTGATTCCCTTCACACCTTGGATCACTAGATAACCCGAATTATCAGAAACTAAGAGAGGAACATCTCTTGGATCGAATTTTGCAGGTGGTAATGTCGCCTGAACAAGACAGTGATCAACAATTTCTATTGGGACTTCGACCTGACCGTGAAGGAGATGAAATTCAGTTTGACCAGTCTCTTGAAAGATATGCCAACCTGCACATCTTAGTCCATTGCCACAAAAGTCTTCACTACCATCTGGGTTAAACATTCTCAAACGAGCGCCACCGAAGAGTCCTTCCAAAACAAGAAGACCATCAGATCCGATTCCAAACTTTCTCCGAGAAACGACTTTTGCGAGCTCTGAAAGATTCGTTTCAGCAACGTCTTGCTGCATCACCAATACAAAATCGTTTCCAATAGATTCGAATTTTGAGAATGGAATAGAGTTCAAATGAGTGGCTCCAGTTCATAATGGGCTTGCTGCGATGTCGCCCGAAACCAGGTTGCATTGGGGCAGACTAAGCTAAACCACCAAGCACTGGGGCGATAGCCAGCCTTTTCCATTCCTTCGCTAGCAATGATAGCTTCGCGTATGAGTTTCATTCTGTAGAGTTCCGCTTCAAACGCAATATTATGACGAAGTCTCTTTCCGTTTGTTGCAGACTCGTTTGAAACAATTGTGAGTTGCTCATTTTGCAAGTCAGTCCATTGCCTCCTCAAACTCCGTGTTTTGTCTAGTGACGCTTCAAATTCCCTTTGGAGCCTCTTGCGCTCAAGTTCGTCTTCCTTAGACGGGCTATTTTCGAAGATCCTCTCCCTCCAATGAATTCCAAGCTCCTTTTGGATTTGGTCACGCCGAGCATTCTCCGTCTTTATGGCAGCAATAAGATCAGTTTTCTTAATTTTGACTTTTTGCACTTGCTCACGAATTTGTTCAAGGTCGCGGTGAAGCGATTCATATTGAGAAGCAAGACAGTTCCATTGTCCCCCCAGTTTGTGATCAAGAAATCTAATGAGCTCCAATGGCCGACTGAGGGTCTTGAGTTCTTCAAGAATCTTTCTTTGATCTTCAGCTACGACTTTTTGACGAGCAGCAAGGCTGCAACTGCTCAGTTCTTCCACACCGAAAGGTCTTTGGAGCGGCTCTGGGAGTTTGAACCAAGCGCAACAACTTTCAAGTGCTTTCCAAGGGTCAAGCTTCACTCGCAAGATAGGGTTCGCATGGATTGGGAGTCCATGTTTGATCAATTGCTGATGAAAATTCCGGCTTCGATGGACGTATGAACTTGCCCCGTGGTGGAACACAAACACGAATTCGCTGGCCAGCATTCCAATCAGGCTGACCGCTTTACCGATGATCGAACATTGATCCCCAAACTTATTTTCGATGAGTTGAGCCAACTCTTCAGTCGATTTTGGTTTGACTTCATAGCTGAGGGCCATCGGGTTCGGGGTCATGATCACAATTCCGCGCTCTCCTATTCTCAAGGTGCCTCGCCCACGGCCCGGAATATAAACATCGAATGGCACCGCTCCCACGCCAAATCGGTCGAGAGTGTAGATTTCTGAACCAGAAACAGAAGCATCATAAGCAGTCCTGGCCCTTTCAGATGTCTCTGGATTTAAGAAGAGGTCGAGAATTTTGAACCTAGGCAATCGACAAGTTTCTTTTGTAAATCTCAAGAGTTCTGTCGTCCGGGTTGTTTGAATCGATAGGTTTTCTTGTGCCACATGGTCATAAAACTTAGGAAGCAAGTTTTGGTAATAACCAGCCAGGTCTCCCGAACCAGGTTCGTCAACGGTATCGCAAACGATAGATAGGAGCTCTTGTGCAGAAATTTTGGTATCAGCAAAGTGGGGGCCAGCGACGGTGTTCAAAGAGGTATCAACAGCCCATCGAAAAGTCGTATTAAGTTCAAAAAACAAAGGAGACAGTTGTTTGTCTGCTATGGTGTCTTGGTGAGGTTCAAGCGAGACAACACCTTTCCAACCCCACGCTTCAGTCATTTCATCGAGATATCCAGGTCGCTCGGCCTCAATCCTACTGACCTTAGCGCCGTAGGCGAGAAGTTTCTCGCGGGTGATGACTGTTTCAGAGCCGAAAAGGGTTGAAAACTCACCTGCTGCGCTCCAAAGTCCCTTTGTTGTCGTGTCATTATGGGTCAGAGCTTTGTAGCCACGTTCGTTAAGCTTACGATGAAATTTTGCGAAATAATCGGTATCGTGAACTCCGGCGATAAATGGCCGAGACAGTCCCAACTGCTTGGATCGGATGACAACCCCCGCTTTCATTGGCTCGTCCCAAAAAACTGTTTGGCCCAGAGCCAAAAAAGGAACTCCAGGAGCAAGTTTTTCAAGCTCCAAGAGAATTTGCTCTTGCGATTTACAACAGGCTGGGTCTGAAGTTTTAGACGTCAATTGTGTCACGAATTCGGTGAACTCTAGCTCTCCTAGAACCACATTATATAAGGAATTGAGCTATTCAATGGTTCCCATTTCCAGAAAGGTCAGACCTGATTGCCCTGAAAAAATTGCTGTGCATTGCCAATCATCTATCTTGTAAGTGGTTTGCCACTTTTCAGAGGAATCAAGCGAGAATGGGACAAGTCGGCCGAAGCAGCAAGGCAGATCAAGCTGTGAGCATCAGCATGGCAAGTGAAATTACTAATGTGGAAGTTCACACGCTTCGGTATTGGGAACGTGAATTTTCAGGCTATTTGAACCCAATTCGCACAAAAGGCGGGCAACGACGATACCGCCCTGTCGACATCCAAACTGTATTTACTCTCAAAAGACTTTTGAGAGACGAAATGTTTTCTATTGCCGGTGCTCGCAAGTACCTTCAGCGATTAATTAGTGAAAGAGTCGCTTAAGATTTGCGAGTGACAGAGAAAACCTCAATTTCGGTCACTTTGCCCTTCAGGTGTTGAAATCCCATTGATTCGAATTTGTACCTTGGGTCATTGTCTACGGCTTCTTTGATAGCCGAACTCACAAGTAATTCCGCGCCGAGTTCATTGCATAGCGATTGAATTCGGCTGGTCGTGTTCAGCACATCGCCGTGGAACACAATCTCACTCTTGATCTCTCCAACTTGAGTTGCGATGACATTGCCGCTGTGAATCCCGGACTTAAAACCAGGGACCACTCCAAAGTCCTTCACATATTCACTAGCCTTGGAATCAATGAGGTCTTTAATTGCGAAAAAACAATCGATGCTTGAGATTGGTGAATGATTCTGTTTGTGCTTCCAGGTGATTACGGCTTCGTCTCCAATATAATGAGAAACTTCTCCCCGACTTCCAAGTATGGGTTCGCTGAGATCTGCAAAAAACTTTTGTATGAGTCGGCTGAATTTGAGATCTCCTAGCTCTTCTCCCAGCCTCGTGGAATCTCGTAAATCCAAGAACATGAAAACTCGTTGTTCTTGTCTGGGTTGATAATATCGGCCCAATATCCAGTTTAAGAGAACCCCCGGACCGAGCTTCTTACTTATCATAAAGAAGAATGTAATGGCCACCATCATGAGAAAGGCCAGGAGCACAATTCTAAAATCGAGGACTTGTCGTATGATAAATAAGGTTTGTGGGCTCCACGGCGATGATTTCGTGATGAAGGCCGTCGTGATGGCAATTCCGATGGGGATCGCGGTCAAAATGACCATCAGATAGGTGAGAGCCACCAGCATCAAAGAGCCGAGGAATGACGGCACCTTTGTTCTTGGCAACACAAATGTTTGAGCAAGCGACAGAATCGACGAGAAAATCGCTGCATTAAATACGCAAAAGAACAGCGCTGCGCCAATCTTTGATGCAGTATTTCCAGGAACGCCGGGTACAAATCCAATGGCCCCCAGAGTCGAAAAGCCAAGCGAAATCCAAAAGTTCTCGCTGGCGTGATGCCAAAATTTTTTTGTAGGTGAGTTCATCCGGAAGCCAGCACGGGATCTTCGAGGTCTTCAATTGGGGCAGCCATCTTCATTTTTTCAACTTTTTGGTTAAAAATTTCCATAGCGCGGTCGTCTAGGTCTGGAGTCTTCCCTTGAAGCAAGCGAGCCAGCGCTACAGACTCTGTTTTCGAAAATTTGACAGCGCCAAGTTTGTGTTCTTCAAATGCCTCATAGGCTAATGGAGCCACAACTTTGGCACATTGAGCCATTGCTTCCGCATACACACGAATTTCATATTGAGCATGAGAATCGAGTCTGAGAGCCAAAAAGTGAAACAAATTGTGCAAGTCAATCTGCCAGTACCATTCTGTATAAAGGCTCAAAGGTAGATTTGCGCGCGCCACTTCACGCGCCAGCCCAGAATCGAGCATGGCCTCATAGTTCTTATAGACATCGGCTTGTTCTTTGGTCATGGAAGTGATCAATTCTGCGGCATTACTTAAGATTTCATCACTTCTAGCTTGTTTGTTGTCCGAGCTCTGTCCGCGCATCTGATTAATTTCAGGAACGTAGAATTCATCTTTCATTACAGAGTATCTGCCACTGATCTCGTTGAGCCTGGCCGTACGGTGACGAACCCATTGACGCGCAACAAAAATTGGCATTTTGCAATGAAAAGTCAAAACAACTTGCTCAAAGGGCGAGGTGTGCTCATTTCTCATGAGATAATGGATGAGCCCCCGATCTTGGCGATAACTTTTGGTTCCAGATCCATAGCTCACCCGGGCCGATTGTACGATGCGCTGATCTCCACCCATGTAATCAACAAGACGGACAAACCCGTGGTTCAAAACTGGCAATTCTTTGTCAATAAGTTCGTCAGCTTCGGGGATACTCGTGCGCGCCATCGTTTAATTGTGGCACCATGGAGAGTATGAAGAAACCCGTTATCGTGATTATTGCAGTGTTTGCTGGTCTCATTCTTTTGTGCTGTGGTGGGTCGGCCATTTTTCTTCCTGGACTTATTAAGAAAGCATCTACAGAATTTAAGGAAGCTGAGGCCTTTGGAACGAGCACGTCTCTCGCATTTGCGACGAGCTGGAACCCTCATGACCTTGAGTCCAGGGCGACTCCTGAACTAGCGACAACCCTGCGAGACCCAGCAACAAGTCAAATCGTATCCAGCTTTCAGACGACGTATGGCAGTTACCGAAGTGGAACTTCCAGCGTGACAGGATTTGATACGAAGACCGAGCCCGGAACAGGCACCATAACATATGTGACTTATTCAAACAATGCGACGTTTGAAAAATCGAGTGGAGAAATCAAGATGAACCTAGTGAAAAAAGGTTCTGGAAGTTGGCAAGTTGCTGGTTTTTCGATGGGTGGAATTAGCCTAGGGAAAATGTCGACGAAGTAACTGGATCAAAGCTTAGAAAATTCTGGATCATGACCATCCCGTATTCGGTGAGAACGGATTCGGGATGAAACTGCACGCCTTCGATAGGGAGGTTTTGGTGACGAATGGCCATAATCGAGTCATCATCTTTTGCCCTGGCTGATACAACGAAATTTTTGGGAATTTGACAAGGATCAATGACCAAAGAGTGATATCTTATGACCAAAATCGGACTGGGTATTCCCTTAAAGATCCCTCTCTCATCGTGCGTGATCGAGCTGGTTTTGCCGTGCTTGATTTGCTTTGCACTCACGATTTCAGCCCCACTCATCATCCCTAAAGTCTGGTGTCCAAGGCACACGCCCAAAACCGGAGTTCCATAGATTTGTGACTTCGGATTTTGAACCTCTGTGCTAATATTTTGACAAATACCCGCTTGTTTCGGAGTGCATGGGCCAGGCGACAAAACGATCGCATCGGGAGAGAGTTCTGCGATTTCTGGTATGTCGATTTGGTCATTGCGGAATACCTGAGGTTGGGCACCACATTCTCCGATGTATTGCACCAAGTTATAGGTAAAGCTGTCGTAATTGTCAATGATCAAGACCATGGAATCGATCCATTTTACTTTGGGGCTCCGATTAGTGTAAGGTTTGTCAATGCTATTGGCACTTGCGGCCTTGGCCTGGATGACCCCCATGCGCCTCGTCGATTTGACAACTGAGTATCTTCACGCCCCACTGAACGTGGGATCTGCCCAACCGAGATTTGCTTGGAAAGGAGTTGACGAAACACCTGGAGCAACACAAACCGCCTACCAGGTTGTTGTGACATCTGATGGCAAGACTCTTTGGGATTCTGGGAAAAGTTCGGGCCGATCCAACTCGCAGATCACATATAAAGGTGAGCCCCTTAAAAGCCTTCAGTATTGCCAATGGAAGGTGAGAGTCTGGAACCAAGAAGACCAACCCACCAAATGGTTTACATCACATTTTCGCATGGGGCTTCTCTTGCAGTCTGACTGGAAGGGCCAATGGGTCGGTTCCCCCAAAGAAGCTCCAGAAATTCATGCACCCCATAACGGCTATCACTGTGTAATGGAAAGAAGTTCTAATGTCGAAAAGTGGGTGATGATAGACTTGGGATCGAGGCAAGCCTTTGATTCAGTGGTGCTCTATCCCACTCAGCCTTTTGATCACCAACCACCAACTCCGGGATTTCTCTTTCCATTGAGGTTTGCGATTGAATATTCAGATTCGCCAGACTTCCAATCCAATACGAGATTTATTGATCAAACCGCCGAAGATTTTGTTAACCCAAAAAATGGCAAGGTGGAATTTAATGTGAATGGAGTCACTGGTCGCTATGTTAGGCTCCGGGTCATAAAGCTTGCAGAAAGAAACGAAGGCTATTTCGGTTTTGCCTTGGCCGAAATGCAAATCCGAAAGGGTGGGACAGTCATTTCTAAGGGTGCACAGGTGACTGCAAAAGACTCTGTCGAAAATTCGTCATGGGGAACAAAAAGGCTTGTTGATGGTGAAATCACTTCTCATCCTTTGCAAGGGCTCGATTCACTTCCTTGCACTGAGCTCTCGAAGTCATTTCAAACCAACCAAAAGGTTAAATCAGCATTCCTTCATGCCACGGCCATGGGATCCTACATTCCTTATTTGAATGGCAAGCAAGTAGGCGACTACATCTTAGCCCCTGAGTGGACTGATTACCACACGAGGATTCAAACTCAAACATATGAAGTGACTCAGCTCATGAAACCTGGCCAAAACGAACTCAATGTGTTGCTTGGGGACGGTTGGTATGCCGGTCGAATTGGCATGGCGCAAGGGCTTGACCCAAGAGGTTATCCGAGAGGTGTTTATGGCCGTAAAACATGGTTCTTGGGTCAAATCGAGATCAACTATGAAGATGGCACAACTGTCTTTGTTTCCACGGACTCTACCTGGCTATCAGGCACGGATGGACCTGTTCGGACTTCAGATATTTATGACGGTGAATCGGTCGACCTGACAAGAAAAGCCTTCGACCGGAGATCGATGATTCCTGTAGCAACGATGCCAATCAGCGACGAGGCACCCCTCCTTCAGGGCCAACCGAACGAGCCGATTCGAATCGTTGAAACTTTAAAACCCGAATCGATCTCCGAACCCAAGCCGGGAATTTTTGTGGTTGATTTTGGGCAAAACATGGTCGGTCGGCTCCGGGCGGATTTGGTGGCAGAATCCGGCTCCCAGGTTGAAATTCAGTATGCAGAGATGCTGAATGATGATGGAACCGTTTATGTTACAAATTTGCGGGGTGCCCCCCAGCGTGATCATATCAAGATGCCAAAGTCTGGCGAGGTCAAAGATTGGACGACTCATTTTACATATCATGGATTTCGCTATGTCCAACTGAAAGGGCTGAGCAAAAAGCCGAAGAGTACTCAACTCCATGGCGAAGTGTTTTGCTCATCTTCACCTGAGATTGCAAGTTTCGAAACATCTGATCCTATGGTCAACCGACTTTGGAAAAATATCTTTTGGACTCAGAGAGCAAACCTCATGAGTGTTCCAACAGATTGTCCACAGCGCGACGAACGGTTGGGATGGATGGGAGATATCTTGGCCTTTTCGCAAAACTCGTTTTACAACATGGACATGAGTGGGTTCTTCACCAAATGGTTGGTTGATGTGCGAGATGCTCAATCTGATGATGGAAAGTATCCAGACTTTGCGCCTCATCCATACGGCAAGAACGATCGGTTCACAGGCGTTCCAGGTTGGGGAGATGCTGGAGTTGTCTGCGCATGGGTTCATTACCGCAATACTGGCGATACTCGCCTGCTTTCTGAACATTTCGATTCCATGGCGAAATGGGTCGATTGGATTGCATCAAAGAATCCCGATTTCCTGTGGAAGAATGAGCGACACAATGACTACGGGGATTGGCTGAATGGCAACACTCTCATTCGTGATGGGTGGAACAGCACGGGTGGCGAGGTTCCCAAAGAGGTATTCGCCACGATGATGTGGTACCAGTCGGTTTGTATGGTGAGGGACAGTGCCAATGTCTTGGGAAGGCCCGAAGTCAGAAAATACTCCGAAGTCGCAAAGTCTATATGGGATAGCTTCAACAGAGCATATGTTCAACCAAATGGTCAGATTTTGGGAGACTGCCAAGCCGGATATGCTCTTGCTCTCTATTATGGGCTTGTGCCCAAGGATCTAGAACCTAAAGTGTTTCAGAATTTGGTACGAAAGATTGAAGAGCGAGGCGGTGTATTGACGACCGGGTTCCATAGTACATTACCCATGATGGAAATGCTCACAAAGTTTCATCGAAACGATCTTGCATATAAGCTTTTGTTAAACAAAGAGTTTCCGAGTTGGGGATATACGATTGCAAACGGAGCCACAACAATTTGGGAAAGGTGGGATGGTTATGTGCAAGGTCGCGGTTTCCAGGATCCAGGAATGAATTCATTCAACCATTGGGCGTTAGGTTCTGTGGGGCAATGGATGATGGAAACAGTGGGCGGAATTCGCCCCATGGATCCAGGATGGGCTTCTGCACTGATTTCACCTGAACCTGGCCCAGGAATCTCTTGGTCGAAAGCAAGCTACAATTCGCCAAAGGGAAAGATTTCGGTCTCTTGGAATTCGAAAGATGACGCATTTACGGTTAAAGTTGTGATCCCTCCATCCATGACGGCGCTCATCAAAAATCCTTTTGGCTATGAGGTCAAGAAAATCTTGAAAGGGCAACTACAAATGAAAGGGAATTTTGAAAGCTATTTGGTTGATTCAGGACAATACGAAATCGAATATAGAAAGAAGACGGGCTGAAAATAGCGTTAGACCCCTTCAACTCAAGGCTAGCAGAAGGGGTCTTTTCTAGTTCGAACTTAGGCGTAAGCCAATGAAACAATCTTTTGAGCAGCTTCTTGCATTGTCGAAGCTCCAACGATTTTTGTTCCTTCCAGAAGTTTGAGTGCTTCTTCGGCTGCTGTGCCTTCTACTCTTGCGACAACAGGAATGTTCACATCGAGTGAATCGAAAGCTTCTAAGATGCCCTTTGCGACCTCATCTCCCCGTGTGATTCCACCAAAGATATTTATGAGAAGCCCCTTGATCGCCGGATCCATGAGCACGAGCTCCACACAAGATTTGACTCTCTCGGCTTGTGCTCCGCCTCCCACATCCAAAAAGTTTGCGGGATGGCCCCCTGCGGCCTTCACTTCGTCCATTGAACACATGACAAGGCCCGCTCCGTTTCCGATGATTCCGATGTCGCCACCAAGTCGAACATAGGCGATGCCTCGTCTTGACGCTTCGGCTTCAAGTGGATCTTCTGCCGCATCGTCTTTTGTTTCGTCGTATTGCTTCAATCTAAACAGAGCATTATCATCGATGCTCACTTTTGCATCTGCGGCAATCAACTTTCCATCGGGAGTCCATGCCACAGGGTTTATCTCCACGAGGTCAGCATCGGATCCTTCGTAAGCTCGCACTAGGGCTTGAATCATGCTGACCATTTGTCTTTGAGCTGGTAACGGAATCTTGGCTTGCCGAACGGCTTTTCGAATTTCGTAATCGGCGAGGCCCCATGCCGGATCAACATGCAATCGAACGATGGCATCTGGAGTGTTGTGTGCGACTTCCTCTATGTCCATTCCTCCTTGTTCCGAAATCATCACAACAAGCTTTTGTTCGGCTCGATCCAGCAAAACCGAAAGGTAATACTCTTCGGCGATATCCACGAGCTCGCCAACGAGGACTTTGTCGACAACCATTCCTGCTGGGTTTTGAATACTCACGAGCTTCTTTCCAATGAGTTCGCCAGCAAATTTGCCCGCATCGGCGGCGTTTTCAAAAAGCTTCACGCCTCCGGCTTTGCCTCGTCCGCCCATAAGCACTTGAGCTTTGACAACACACTTTCCACCGTATTCATTTGCGATTTGGGTTGCTGTTGCGCCGTCCTTGGCCACCTTGCCTTTCGGAACAGGAACTCCATAGGATTCAAGCAGATCCTTAGACTGATATTCGTGCAGTTTCATCGACGCTGAGAGGATACCGAGAATCTCTTAGCGACGTTAGGGAAATCCATCAAGTCTTCTGTTTTGCCGGATCGATAACCTCAATAGTGGCCAGGTTTTTGGACTTTAGTGCTTTGTTGAGCTCAGGGAGTGTTACATTGATACACCTTTGGAATGCCTTCAAAGGAACTTCAAGTTGTTTACTTAGCATCTGAAACACTTCATATGCTTGCGCAGCGGGCTTAAAGTTGCCAGAATTCACAAAAGTAAGCAAGCCTGCAAGCTTATCATTCAGCCGAATTGGGAAGTTAAGTGGGTCTTGGCCAGACATACTCTTGGTTTGATAGATCGTCTCCTCACTGTTCGTGAGTTCGATCAAAATCTCATCAATAAGTTTTTTGAATGACGAATCTGAATCGGCTACACCCTGGAGCTTCTTTCGCAAATCTCGGATAATCACGATGGCGTCGTTAGCTTCGTTGATTCGGGACGAAATCTTCGAGGCGAGCTCAAACTGGGCTACCAAATCTGCATTGGAATATGTCGCCCCTTCTGGCACGGTCACCAAGAGGGGACGAGTCAATGTTTGTCCATCAACAGTCATAGAAAGCGAGTAATTGCCAGGAGGGGCCTGAATCGATTGCGAGAACCCAGCCCAAAAAATCATTCCAGGAAAGGTTCGGAATCCTTGATATCGAAGATTGGAGATTGTTGTTCGATTGAGACCCGCGATTCCTTTGCTTACGGTTGTGTTCGCAACTTTGACTCCGTTCTTGTCTGTGACTACAAAAGTTATGTTCTCGGATTCTTTTGGGAGAAAGAACTCAATGATGTTTCCCGAAAGCGGATTTTCTCCGAGCTCCTCGTTGATTGGTGCCGGTGCTCCTCCTGCATTTCGCCCCCGATTCGAAGGAATTATCACACGATATATCGGTTTTGGATCGAAAAGAAAGGCCGAACGCGAACTGACTTTATCTGCTTCCCGCAGGGAGTAGAGGTCATCTAGAACCCAAAAGCCACGCCCGTGAGATGCCAATACCAGATCACTATCCTTAACCACGATATCGTGGATGGGAGTGATTGGCAAGTTGAGCTGGAGCGGTGCCCAATGTTCGCCGGCATCATAGCTCAAATAAACCCCATTTTCGGTTCCGCAATAGAGCATCCCCATCCTGATTGGATCCTCCCTCACCACCCGCACAAAAGTGTTCTTCGGCAGGCCCTTAGAAATGTCGATCCAAGTTAGCCCAAAATCGTCTGTTCTATAGCAATAAGGCGCATAGTCATCATTTTCATGGTTATCGACCGCTAGATATGCTCTGCCTACCGAATGCGAACTGGCATCGATCATACTGCAGAGCCCCCACTTTGGCTTTTGCTTTGGTGTTACGTCTTTCCAAGTCTTGCCTTCGTTAGTTGTCACATGGACAAGGCCGTCATCTGAACCTGCCCATAGCAATCCTTTCTTGATAGGAGACTCTGCGAGCGTGAATACTGTCGCGTAATATTCAACACCTGTGTTGTCTTGCGTGAGCGGACCGCCACTTGAGATCAGAGTTTTGGGATCGTTACGAGTCAAATCTGGGCTAATTACAGCCCAACTTTCGCCCAAATTGGTTGTCTTATGCACATATTGTGAGCATGTGTAAATTACTCCTGGGTTATGAATGGAAAAGACGATTGGGTAAGTCCATTGAAACCGATATTTTGAATCGATGGCTCCATGCCCCATGGGGTTATCGGGCCAAACGTTAATCGATCTTGCCAAGCCAGTGGCATGATTTGACCACGCTAATTCTCCGCCATAGTTTCCTCCGAGAACGATATTTGGATCACGGGGATCGGCGACAACATATCCGCTTTCTCCACCAGCCGTGGCTGTCCAATCTGCACGACCAATGCCTCCACTACTGGTTCTGCTTGCAATTCTTACTGTTGAGCTGTCTTGTTGTGCTCCCAAAATCTTATATGGCCACGAATTGTCCGTCGAAACATGATAGAACTGTCCCGTTGGGAACGTTTCTGGAGTCCAGCTTTGGCCCCCATCGACACTGACCGTCGATCCTCCATCATCGCTATTGATCATCCGCTTGTTGTCTGAAGGATCAATCCACAGATCATGTTCGTCACCGTGCTGGGAATTGATGCCTCGAAAAGTAGCTCCACCATCTTTCGAGCGAAAAAGGCCCGTATTCAGAACATAGACAGTCTTTTCCTCTTTGGGATCAGCGACGATCCTCATGTAATACCAAGCTCTCTGCGTGAACTCATGATCTTCGTTTGTCAGCGACCAGGTTTTGCCTCCATCATTCGAGCGATAGATTCCACCCTTTTTGGCTTCGATCAAAGCGTAGACGGTTTGAGAATTGACAGGTGAAATAGAGACTCCGATTTTGCCAAGGACACCGGAAGGCATTCCAGAATTCTGTGAAATATCGGCCCAACTCTCTCCTCCGTCTGTGCTTTTCCAGAGCTTGCTTCCTTGGCCACCAGAGTTTAAGTGATAAGGATTTCGCCAAGCTTCCCAAGTTGATGCGAAAAGTGTGTTTGGATCATTCTGATCAACACTGATATCGCAGGCTCCGGCAATGTCACTTTCGAACAAAACATTTTTCCAGGTCTTGCCTCCGTCGGTTGTTTTGTAGATTCCCCTTTCTTTGTTTGGCCCATAAATGTGGCCCAAAGCTGCGACCCACATGATGTCTGGATTTTTGGGATGAATAACAATTCTCGAAATGGTTTGCGTCTCTCGCAATCCAATATGTGACCAAGTCTTACCGCCATCCATCGACTTGTAGCATCCGTCACCGTGGCTGATGTTGCCTCGAATATCTCGCTCTCCGGTTCCTATCACAACGATATCAGGGTTCGATTTGCTGACTTCAACAGCGCCGACAGTGCCGACTCCTAGAAATCCATCTGTCACACATTTCCAATTGACACCGCTGTTAGTTGTCTTCCAAAGCCCTCCCCCACAAGTGGCCATATAAAATTCTTGTGGCTTTCCATAAACGCCCGAACAACCAATAGACCGACCCCCTCGAAACGGCCCAATCTGCCTGTATTTGAGATTGTTTACAACTGATAAATCAGGCGATTGAGCGAACGCTGACGAACATACCAGAAATGCTACAACCGAGTGCGAGAGGTGCATATCGGTAAGTTACCGCAAGTTCTTTCGTCATTCGGGGTTTGGCCTAACGTACTTTACATTCAATCGGTAACCTGGATCTTCTTGACCAAAGGCTCACTCGAAATCAAGCGCTTATTCCAGGTTTTTTTGCCATTGGCACTGAGCTGGATGTTGATGTCGGGCGATCAATCGATTTGCTCTAATTTCATAAACAGGTCAAGCGAAAATCGCATCCAACTTGCTGCGTTTTTGGTGCTTTTTTCGATTTCACTTTTTATCGAAAGTCCAGTCATCGATCTCTTGGCGACTTCGACGACGCTAGCGAAGGGCCCCAAAAGTTTCGCTGCAATCAGGCGATTTTCAATCTTAACCATGTTCATCGCGGGAGCTGTTCACTTAGTGATCGCTGCAACTCCTCTACTCGACATCATTCTGTCTAAATTCATGGGGCAGGATCCAGAAGTTGTTCGAGCAGCAAAAATTCCTATGCTGATCATGGTTGCTTGGAGCCCAGCCATTGGATGGCGAAGGCATGTCCAAGGACTGCTAATTAGGCAAGGCGTGACTAACCCTATTGGCTGGGGAACAGCTTGCCGACTTGTTAGCCTCATTGCGTTTGGAAGCATATCGTTTTACATTGGCCACCTTGAGGGTGCTGAAATCGGGGCCATCGCACTGGTTGGTTCAGTGGTCTTGGAGGCCCTGTTTATTCATGTTGCTTGGGTCGTAATCAGGAAGCGGATGGTTTGGGATGAGACTCAAGATGTTGAGCTTTCTCAGAGAGAAATCGCACAATTCCATTTTCCATTGACGGCTTCAACGATGGTCGTTTTGCTTTCGCTACCAATGATAAGTGCCGCGATAGCGAGATCACCTCAAGGTATCTTGGCCATGAACGCTTGGCAAGTCAGTGCATCGCTCGCGTTCCTATTAAGAAGCGTTGGATTTGCCTTGCCCGAAGTCGTAATTGCGAATTACTCTGAGGGCCCCGCTCATCGGCTCCTTTTCCGATTTTGTGCGAGTGTGGGAATTTGCTTTTCAGCAATCATTCTCTTCTTGACTATCTTTCGGATCGATCAGCCCTATTTTTCACACGTAAATCGCGCCGACACCGATGTTGTCACTATGGCTCATTTGGCCTTATCTTTCACGCTACTCTTGCCGTTGGCGACTTCAATTACAAATTTTTGGAAGGGAGTTTTGACCTCAAGAAAAGTCACACTCTCGAGGCTTATCGCAACTTTGGCGTCCTTCTTGGTGTTGGCAATTTGCTTGCTTGTTGGTGTTCAACTAAAAGCCAATGGAGTCGTGTCATCGGCCATCGCTGTCACCGTTTCACAAGCTGTCGAAGGATTTGTCCTTTATCTCTTATCAAAAACAAAATTGAGGGTCAAATTGACTCAAACGCATAAAAATACGACTTGACCCGTGATTGCGACAGGATTTTTGCATTATGATAAGAGAATCAGGACAAAATCGATGTTACGGCGTACCCTGAACCGAGCGTTTACACTCATCGAACTTTTGGTTGTCATTGCAATCATCGCAATCATCTCAGCCATTTTGTTTCCCGTTTTTGCACAAGCGAAAGAGGCAGCCAAACAGACTCAATGCATCATGCACATGAGGCAGCTGGGGTTAGCTCTGGCCCTCTATACAGATGACCATGAAGGTTTCTGGGCACCGGTTGTCAATCTTACTCAGGTTCCGGGATTTCCACCTCAGCAACCCTGGATAGGATATGACACGAGAAATGCAGGAAACATTGGGGGATATTTTGGAGATATGACTCGCAGAGCAACTCAAGATCCAATTCCTGGGAAAATCGATGGGTATCTCAAGAATCAACAAGTCAAGGAATGCCCGAAGCGTCCTGAAGGATGGCAACTTGCCGTGGCTTATGGCGGTTGGCCAAAGAGCAAAGACCCCAATTTCTTAATTTACGGGTCATCTTCCTATTGGAGCGTGAACCCAAAAGCTCGCAACGAAGAATATAGCCCAGGGTTCAAAGATCTGGAAATGATCAACGGAATGATGACCGCAAGCGGGGCAAACGATTCTGAAATTGAAGAGCCTTCTTACACAATAGCCCTTTGGGAACATGGTGCATGGGTGCCAACTTGCAACTTCCTATTCCCTTACAACTGGTTTAATAGCCCTCCCGACGGACCATCATACAAATTTCTTCGGGATCACTTCCACTTTCTTCACAGAGACGCTGGGATCACAGTTTGGGCAGATTCGCATGTGAAACGAATGCCTTATGGACAGCTGAAGCGACCAATGTTTTCTGTAAGAAAGGACATCTATCACTAAATATTCGTTCTTGCCAATAATTGAAATAGTTTGTTTGTGACGCTTTCGGTCTATGTCGCATTACAGTTGGCTTCTCTTAGGGCGCGGCCAAGTGGTATTTCCCTTTACGTTGACCGTCAGCCGACTGTTGAAGAAAGGAAAGCGAATTTCACAAACGCTCTCTTTGAACCTGATTTTGGGTGCTTTTTGGGCGCTTACATCGATCAAGATGAGACTATTCTCAGAACATATCGAGATGAGGTTGGAAGGGTTCATAGATTCCCAGAAGATTTTGAATCCAAAGTTCAAAAGAGGCACGGCAGTTATTTCTTCTACATGGGATATGGAATGCCCTTAGCCAAGGACTGGATCCGCAAAGTCGAAATGGATCGGTTTGTTCATATTGCCCTGGAGCCAAATTTGGGCCTTGAACCTGTTTTTGAAGATAAATACTTGATCAAACTCGCCAAAGATCTTCGGGACACAGGACGAAAAATTTTCTTGCGATTTGCAAGCGAAATGAACGGCGACTGGGTGGCTTATGGATTAGATTCAAGTATGTATTGCGCTGCCTTTGATCGGGTTGCTGCAATCATGCATAAGATCGCTCCTAATGTTGCAATGGTGTGGTGCCCTTATGCCTCGCCTACTCGCAACATCATGGACTATTACCCCGGGGATGATGCCGTGGATTGGGTGGGAGTGAACATGTATTGTGTGACCTACTTCAATCAAGATTTGGCAACACCAGGATGGCAAGTTCATCCGGCTGACATGATTAATTACATCTATGATAGGTTTAGTCAAAGAAAACCAATAATGGTCGCCGAATTTGGCGCAACACACTATTCGGCGGTAGAAAAGCAAGACCGAACGGCATTTGCAAGGAGAATGATCAAGCAATTTTACCAGGCATTGCCGCGCCTTTACCCGCGAGTAAAGTGCATCAATTACTTCAATGCCAATAACCTTCAAATTGAGCATGCCAGGAACAATGACTATTCCGTGACGAATAGTCTTGATATCCTCAACGACTATTCAGCTGTCATTCAAAGTCCATATTTCTTGTCTACAACCGAGGAAACTTCATCTGGAGACGTGCCGATGCCAATGAGGCTCAATGAGATTCTAAGATCAAATCAAATCATCTCTGCTTTCATGAAGACCACAGTTGACTTGACACTTTCGTTTTCGGTGAATGGGCGCTTATTAAAGAAGTCGTCCGTGCCCGGAGATTCCTCCTATACTTTAGATTTTTCAGGCTGCCAGCCGGGTCCGGCAACGCTAAGTGTTTCGGCTTGGGAAGGCCAAATCCTGAAATCGCAATCGAATTGGCCAATCATCATCCAAAAGTAAGCTCTATGTCTGTGGCACTTGATGCAAGAATGCCCTGACTCATTTTCTGGCAAGTGCCAAAATAGTGCCTTGACATGAGCAAGGATCTTGGGATAACCGCCAGAACCGAAAATTATTCGGATTGGTACAACGAGTTGATCAAACGTGCCGATCTTGCCGAGAATTCGGTCGTGCGCGGTTGCATGGTTATCAAACCTAACGGTTATGCCCTCTGGGAAAATATGCAGTCGGCCCTGGACAAAATGTTCAAGGATACAGGGCATGTTAACGCCTGTTTCCCGTTGCTGATTCCGAAATCATTTTTTGAAAAGGAGGCAGAACATGTCGATGGCTTTGCCAAAGAATGCGCTATTGTTACTCACCACCGGCTCACAAGTGACGGTAAAGGTGGACTCAAAGCTGATCCAGAAGCCGAACTTGAAGAACCTTACATCATTCGGCCGACCAGTGAAACAATTATTTGGCATTCCTATAAGAATTGGATCCATTCTTGGCGTGATTTGCCAATTCTCATTAACCAGTGGGCAAATGTCATGCGATGGGAGCTTCGACCAAGACTCTTTTTGAGGACTTCCGAATTCTTTTGGCAAGAAGGGCACACAGCACACGCAACTTATGACGAAGCCGAGTCTGAAGCACTGACTATTCTCGAAATTTACCGAAAATTTTCAGAGGAGTTTATGTGTGTCCCTGTGGTTCGTGGGCTGAAATCGGAAGGCGAAAAATTTGCTGGAGCCGACCACACCTATACGATTGAAGCACTCACACAAGATTTGAGAGCGATTCAAGCAGGCACATCGCATCATCTCGGCCAAAACTTTGCAAAAGCATTTGACGTGACTTTTCAGAGCTCGGAAGGAACCGAAGAGTATGTCTGGGCGACCTCTTGGGGTGTCTCCACACGACTAATTGGCACCCTGATCATGGCGCACTCTGACGACAAAGGGTTTGTATGTCCTCCGAGAATCGCCCCAAACCAAGTTGTCATTATCCCAATTGGCCGAAAGGACGACTGGGACAAAGTATTGGAAGTCTCAAACGGCCTTGCAGAAAGATTGAGGCAATCGAGCTGGAAGGGGCAAGCGATCCGTGTCAAAGTGGACAAACGAGATCGTGAATCTCCGGGATTTAAATTCAATGATTGGGAGCTCAAAGGGGCATGCCTGCGGATTGAAATCGGTCCTCGCGATTTGGAGGCTGGGCAGTGCGTTCTCGCACGAAGAGATTCACAAGAAAAAGCTACCGTCGAACTCAACAATCTTGAATCAGAAGTGACTCGATCTTTGGATGGGATGCACGAGGCACTCTTCTTAAACGCACTCAAAATGCGCTCGAACCATACTCGCCGAGTGAATACTTGGGACGAATTTAAGGAATGTTTCAGCGGAGAAGGGGGCGGTGGATTTGTCCTAGCTCACTGGGATGGAACACAGGAAACCGAAGACAAAATTAGCGAGGAGACCAAAGCTACAATTCGGTGTATTCCTTTGGAGCCTTTTGACCCTGCGGATAACGAGCCAGGAATATGCGTGAAAACGGGAAAACCGAGCCAACGCCGAGTCGTTTTTGCAAAAGCTTATTGATCACTTGTGAAGAAAAACCCAAACAAAGCCGTGGTTGCTTATGGGTGGCATCACTGGTTTCATTTGTTCAAAAAGATCTGCAAGTTTTGAATCAGTATCAGTCGCGACTTTATCCAGGTCGTATAGCCTTGAGAATTCAGCTGAAAATTTTAAGCTTTCTTCTGCAGATTGTTTCTTGTTGGGATCGATCTTCAAGTTCGAAATTGCTTGCTTCTTGATCGCTTCATAACGGATGTCCGCTATTTTTTTAAGTTCGTTTGCTTGGCTAGAGAGCTCCTGGTATCGCTTTTTTTGCTCATTGGTGTGAATCTGGTCTTCGTCTTGAAGTGCTCGCACATCGCCCACAATAAGATCAAGCTTGCCATCTCCATCCCAATCTGCAACCGATGGTTTCGGTCGCATACCAGGTCGGGACAAAGGCCAATCAATGGGATTGAACTGGCTTGGAGCGATTGGATCCACGTCTCTTTCACTATACGAAGGATAGATTTCGATTTCCTTTTCAAAAGTCGGAACCTTTTTGTTTTTCACTCCTTTTAGGTACATTATTTTCCCAGGATCGCAACCTAAAAAGAGATCCATGACTCCGTCGTTATCCCAGTCAACCGCCGCTGGCCCTCCGCCTAGGGCTTCAATATCTTCAGAACCGATTTTGAGCTGAATGGATGCCCCTAGCTTGAGATTTCCTTGATTCTTAGAATAGTAAACTTGCCCGGCGATCGTTCCTACAATCAGGTCGAGCTTCCCATCTGCATCAAAGTCATAAAGTGAGACAGTTGTTCCGGAGCCAAAGGCAAGTTCATTGCCGTCTTCTGTCGAGAGAAAGACTCCGGAGTCATATTGTCCGTCTTTGTGTCCCTTGAAAAAGCTGATTTGGCCCTCGGAACTACCGCTCAGAATGTCCGAAACGCCGTCGTTGTCGAAGTCGCCAAATCGAGGTGAAAATCCGATACAGCATCCATATGCCACCTTTGCAATCTGCCCACCGGCCCGAAACCATTCAAAGCTTTCGAGCTGGATGTCCTTTGCTTTGGATTGGTTTTTATAGACTCGCATGAGACCTCCTTCAAATTGACCAACAAGCAAATCGCGAGTCCCTTTTCCATAGAAGTCAGCAACAAAGGGAGTCGCGTGGCCATGAGTGACATCCACATAGCCCTTGCCAGCCCGCACTCTCGTTGGTGGTCGAAGTTCAAGCCGATCAAGGCTTGTTTGAAGAAGGAGGGCAGCGACAATGATCAATTCAATCTCCAGATTCTAGAAAGACGTGGGAATTAAGGAAAGGTAACCTTTATTGTATGGCCATAAGGTTACCTAAACTTCTTTTCATTCTTATTGTCGGCCTTGGATTGATTTCCTCTGGACTCGCCCAGTCCAAAGGCAGTCGATTCAATGGCATTTGGACCGTGTCCCGTGGTGGAGGTGGCATGGGGCGAATTTTTGTAGATAACAAAACGATCAAAGGAGTTATCATGGATTCGGGGTGGTTGCAGATGACTGGAGAGCGACGTGTTGGTCAGCTCAAAGGCTCCCTTGATGGAGAAAACACGAAATTGACTATTGAATGGAGCTCGGGGCCGACAGTCGAGTTTCGTGGCGAAGGATCATTAAACAAGCAAGGGCTCAGCCTGAATCTCATCCAGTTCACCGGCTCAAAGGCCGTCAAAGACACTCAATTTACATGGTCTGGACATCCCAGTGGCCAAGCACTCTCTGAACCATTTGGCAAGATGACAAGATTCAACCTGGACGAACTTTGGGGCGAGTGGACCGGAAGCTATGTTTATGGGCCAAACAAAGGGATGGCCTTTGTCACAATAAAACAGGACGGTTCTTGCGAAGTTGCCATGGCAAACGAAAGACCAAATGACGACACTTGGTCTGCACTTGGGTTTTTTAAGAAGGGGGAAGACACCATGAATTTGACGGTAAATTCTGGGTTTAGTAAACAAACCTATCACGGAGTAGTGAAGTCTTTAAGTATCGACCAAGTTGAAATCACGTTCGATCGTGAGAATGGCAAGTTCGTGATGTATCTTACGCGCTGGTAACTCGCAATAATACGGTGGAAAAGTGGTGGAAATGTTTAATTTTTGCGTGATCCGTTCGCCCGGAAAGTGCAGTAAATTATTTCTATCGACGAAAGAAAGTTCGAGGGTTTACTCGAGAACTAGGAATTGTCGAGACAAGTAAGGAAGTTCGTTCCAGTCTAATTCAGAGTCCCTGCGGGGAAGCTGTTCTGGAAAAGAATCCTTACAAGGCAGAAATCGCCTCCGCTAGCTGCATAAAGGCTTTGCTAGGCTAGTTGAGGTGGATCCGAAGGTCTCAAAGCTAGACACGGTTCCGATTCTGTCTATCTTGTCAAGAAAGTGAGTGGACATTCCGATCCGTCGGCAATGGGCTCTCTTTGGAGACAAGAGCGCAGATAGCGCAAGTGATTGAATCTTCGGGTTCGGATCTACAAGCGAATTGAAGCGCATTGGAAAAAGACGAAGCCTTCGGGTTAATCTCAACCAAAAAAAGCGAGTCCGGTACCGGGGATCTTTCCTCGGTGCCGGTCTCTTTTTTTGCTTCTTGCCATTTGTAATGGGGCTGGGTCATGTGAGAACTGGCTAATTGAGAATCGATTGGGATCTGTTACAAAAGATCTGGATTTTAAGCATCAGCAGCTTCAGGATAATCACTTAATTCTGTTCTCCTTTGCACTTAGTGGTTAGCATTTAGGATCCAACGTGGGATATGCCACGTGGGCAAGGATGCATGCGGAGGAGACTCTCTATAGATTCGGTTCGAATGATTTTTTGTGGATAACGTGCTAATTATTACGATTAGCAACCCTGGCCAAACCGGCCAGGGTTGCTTTTTGAACTCAATGGTTTGTGCCCCGTCTACTTTATCTTAGTTTGAGGCTCATGCACGTTGTTATCTTCGGTTTTCAAGGGCAACAAACTCAGTCACCTTTGGTCCTTCATAGATACATGTGGGCCGAATCAATCGGTTGTTGTCTAGCTGCTCGATCATATGAGCACACCAACCTGAAACTCGTGCGATAACAAAAATTGGAGTGTAAAGAGGAATGGGAATTCCAAGCAAATAGTAAGCGTAAGCTGAAGGGAAATCGACATTGGGGAAGAGTTTCTTTTCGTCCCACATGATTTTCTCCATCGTTTCTGCGATGTCGCCCCAATGGGTATCTCCAACTCGAACTCCGATCTCTTTGCCTAGCTTGCTCATGTAAGCCGCCCGAGAGTCGCCTATCCGATACTCGCGGTGACCAAAACCCATGATCTTTTTCTTTTGGGCCAAGGCGTCATGAGTCCACTTCGCAGCATCACCCATTTTGTCAATTTCCATGAGCATATACATCGCTTCTTCATTAGCCCCACCATGGAGCGGGCCCTTGAGAGTTCCGATTCCTGTGCAAACGCCGGAATATAGGTCAGAAAGCGTTGCGACACACACTCGACAAGCAAATGTTGAAGCATTGAATCCATGTTCAGCATAGAGTGTGAGAGAGGCATCCATGACCTTTGTCACGAATTCGTCTGGTCGTTCGCCTTTGAGCTGATACATGAAATTGCCCGCGATTCCAAGGTTTGGATCTGGCTGAATGGGATCAAGTCCTTCGCCAGTTCGGTAAGCGGCTGCCACTAGATTTCCAGCTTTGGCTTGAATTCGTACTGCTTTTCTGACATTTGCGGCGTGATCGGTGGGCTCAGACTTGTAATCAGAATCAAATGGCGCCAATAGCGCAAAGCCGACTTTGAGTTTGTCCATGGGGTGCATGTCCTTTGGACAAAGCTTCAGCGCATCTGTGACTTCCTTGGGCAAAACAGATTCTCGGGCGATTGTGGCCTTAAAATCGGCCAATTCAGACTTGTTGGGCAAGTGTCCCATGAGCAAAAGAAAAGCTGTTTCTTCGAAGACCGAATGTTCGGCAAGCTCGTGAACATTGATACCGCGGTAAGTCAGGCTTGAAGTCTCAACGTCAATCTCGCTGATTGTGGTTATGCCAGCAATAATGCCCTGAAGTCCGGGGCTGTAATTTGGATATGCAGTTGGCGCACTCATAGTTCAATCTCGGTTCAAATTGTTCGCTGGATCAGAATCGATTGGCCGAATAGGTCTACTTTTGAGACTTGACACCATTGTCATCCCAAGCGTAACTTGATTTTACCCAAGCAAAAATTAGGTTCAAAGGGCGTTCCCGGGTACTTCTAAAAGCAGAAGGAGCCCGGGTCACCCAGGGCTCCTGCCATGTAAGGACTATTATGAGAAAACTTTCAGGCCTTTCGCTTCCGAATGAGCGCCAGGGCTGCTGATCCAAGAATAATGAGGCTTGCAGGTTCTGGAACAACATCCGCCGACGACGTGAACGAAGACGTGTAGGTTACGTGGGTTCCATTTTGCGATGGATTTGTCAAGCTAAAAGCAAATTGCCTGTTGGCCAAGTTGGTAGGAACATTTGGCCCAGTAAAATTAACGACATTTGCTGAAAGTTCCGAGGCACTTGCGTTCAACGGGTTCAAAAACGTTCCACCACTAAAATCGACAGTGAAAAATGGGTTACTTGGATTTGTCGTGTAAAAGTTGATTGTTCCTGAACCCATTGAATAGAGAACGTTGTTAATGATTGGCGTAAGCGCAACCGGAAGCATTTCAAAGTGAGCATCAGTCACCGATCCGCCACCGATGAATCCAGGTGTTTGCAGGTTAAGCCCGCTCATGGTCCAGGAGGCTGTCAATGTGTTGTTGGTCATGTCCCAATCAAAGAGAGGAGTTGACGAGCTGATTGCAGGGTCAGAAAATGTTGCAATAGTATCGCTGGCCATCGAAATAGCACCGCTTGCGACTAACGCACACAAAAGAACAACTTTACGCATATTCAAAGATTCCTTCAATAAATGTACAGACTGGACTTGCAAATTACAAGTTCACCCGAATTCAATATTCGTAATAGTAATTCGCTTAAGGGGTTCCTGTATGTGACAAAAATGGGACCCGAACCCGTATTTTTACAAGTTCAAATTCATTTTCGGTTCGTCCAAGTAATGTCCTGATCTTGATATGCTCGGTATTCCACCAGGTCATAAAGTTCGGATCGAGTCATCATTTTTTCGATTGAGTCTGCTTGTGACCCTGTTTCGTATAGCGATTTATAGAAATCGGTCACTGCTTTAAGAGCGATTCTCATAGCGCTGACTGGAAAAATGACTGCGTTGTATCCTAATTGTTCAAATTGCTGAACTGAAATGAGAGGAGTCTTGCCAAATTCTGTCATGTTGGCCAGCAAAGGAACATCAATCGATTTTCGAAAGTCAGCAAATTCCTCTTGTGTTTCAAGCCCTTCGGGAAAGATCATATCTGCACCCGCTTGCACATACGCCTTCGCACGCTCAATAGCTTGACTCAATCCTTCAACGTTCTTGGAGTCCGTTCTTGCTATGATAAGAAAATCCGAGTTGTTCTTTGATGTTACTGCGGATCGGATTTTTTCGACCATAACCTCACATGAAACCAGTGCTTTCCCATCGAGATGTCCACATCTTTTCGGCATCACTTGGTCTTCAAGGTGGAGCCCAGCAAGTCCGGCCCTTTCAAATTCTATGACTGTTCTAGCTACGTTCCAGGCCTCCCCAAATCCTGTGTCAGCATCCGAGATAATTGGAAGCTGCGAAGCCTGGCAAATTCGTGCAGCTTGAGATGCGAATTCGTTAAGAGTTGCTAGCCCAATATCTGGCACTCCTAATTGGCTGTTTGTGAGTGCGGCTCCGCTGATATAGGCAGCCTTAAATCCGCATGATTGAGCTGCCAGAGCCGTGATGGAATCATAGACCCCAGGAACAGGAACAATGCCCCTGGCCATAAGTTGCCGGAAAACTGCTCCTGGGTTCTTGATCGGTGGCTTTAGCACATCTTAATTATGGCCATTTGAAGCAGGTAGAAGATTGACCTTTCCACTCTCGAGGTGATACACCATGCCAATTTTATTGACAAATCCTTTCTTCGACATCGAATGAATAAGATGGCTCTTGGTATCTAGGACTGCGAGCATATTTTGGACATTTTGCTCGCAAGCTAATGCCAATTGGTCTCCAGATTTGTTTTTCACTGAATTCACGGCCGGTTTGATTGGAGCAACGACTGCTTCAAGGTTTCCTTCTAGGTGTCCTCCTCCAAGTGCAGCTTTCACGGCCCCACACTTTTCGTGGCCCATAACAACAATGAGTCTTGCGCCAAGGTGTTCCACTGCATATTCAATGCTTCCAATTTCTGGTGCGGCTAAAGTATTGCCCGCGACCCGAACAACAAAGAGGTCTCCAAGTCCTTGATCAAATATAAACTCGGGAGTGACCCGCGAATCTGAGCAAGTGACGACGACCGCGAACGGATTCTGTCCCAAAGCAACCTCAGCCCGACGATTGTAATCACGTCTTGGAGCCTCAGGCTCGCCTATTTCAAATCTCTTGTTGCCTTCCAAAAGAAGCTTGAGGGCTTCTGGCGCCAAGATTTTGGCTCGTGAATCAGGACTAGCCGGATTGACCAAACAAAGAATCAAAATGGTCAATAGTGGTCTAAATATTCGTTTCATAGTTCATCCCCGTGCAAGTGCACTCCTGAGATTGTTGGGGACATAGAATTGCCAACCCAACAGTAAAATTGCGCGGTTCAATTGCTTAAGTGGATCTTTGGGAGCCGAACATTTCCCTTTGTTCCTCGTCGAAACTTCCCATGCTTTGGAACATCCTCCTGCTCGCTGCTCTTTCTCCGCATCACCTCGAAAGCGTAACGTTCGATGTTGATCATGTGCAACGAAGGGCGGATATTTATTGGCCGGCACAGACTTCTCAGCCAGTGCCGGTTGTTTTTGGTTTCCATGGACACGGTGGAAATTCAAAGAATTCGGCAAGAACTTTTCAAATTCAAGAATTGTGGCCAGAAGCGGTCACAGTCTATATGCAGGGGCTCCCAACCAAAACCAACAAGGTTGATCCGGAGGGCAGGCAACCAGGCTGGCAACTTTACCAGGGTCACTATGACGACCGAGATCTCAAATTTTTCGATGAGGTCTACGCTTTTGTTCAAAAAAAGGTTCATGTTGATTCTCATGCGGTTTATGCGCTCGGGCATAGCAATGGTGGCCGATTCACATACCTATTGCTTCAACAAAGAGCCGAAATCTTTGCTGCATTTGCTCCCAGCGGTTCTCCCGGATTTCCAAGAGGAATGGCCAAGAAACCACTCTTTCAAATCGCAGGCGAAAAAGACCCCTTGGTCGATTTTAAGGGTCAATCACTTACTGTGAATTACATGAAGAAGCTCAATGATTGCGCGAGTGAGGGAGAATCTATCGGCAAGTACGCAACACTTTACAAAGGAAAGGACGGAAACGATGTCGTGGCCTATTTTCACCCAGGAGGGCACGAATATCCACGGCTCGACGCCCCACAAATGATCGTGGATTTCTTTAAGGCTCATAAGAAGACATGAAGTCGATTTGCTCTTGCCGGTATTCTTCTCGGCATGTCAGCAATTGTCGACGTCAACGCTCGTGAAATTCTCGATTCTCGCGGAAACCCAACCTTAGAAGTTGATATCGTGCTCTCAGACGGAAGCTTCGGGAGGGCCGCTGTTCCAAGCGGAGCGAGTACAGGGCAATTCGAAGCCGTGGAGCTTAGAGATGGCGATAATTCCCGCTATTTAGGAAAGGGTGTTCTTCAGGCCGTCGATAATGTGAACGAGAAGATTGCATCGGTTATTTTGGAGTTGGATGCAACTGATCAAGTGGCCCTCGATGATATTTTGCTTGAAATTGATGGCACTCCAAACAAGGCCAACCTTGGCGCTAATGCCATTTTGGGAGTGTCTCTCGCTGTTGCAAAAGCAGCCGCGATGTCTTCGGAATTGCCACTCTATCGTTATGTAGGAGGTACAAGCGCACGGGTGTTGCCAGTGCCCATGATGAACATTTTGAACGGTGGGCAGCATGCCGATAGTAATGTGGATTTTCAAGAGTTTATGATTCTGCCCATCGGAGCCGATTCTTTTGCCATGGCTCTCCAATGGGGGGCCGAAGTTTTCCATAACCTCAAAAAAGTTTTGAAATCAAAAGGGCTTTCCACAGGGGTGGGTGATGAAGGTGGATTTGCTCCAAATTTTGAGAGCCAAGACATGGCTTTTGACAATATTTTGGAGGCTATAAACAACACAGGACTTAAAGCTGGAAAGGATGTCTTTTTGGGTTTAGATTGTGCAGCAACTGAGTTTTTTGAGGATGGCAACTATGTTTACAAAGATGGTCGAAAGCTCAATGGCGAGCAGCAAGTGGCTTATTTGGAAAAGCTTGTTCAGCAATATCCTATTATCAGCATCGAAGATGGCTGCAGTGAAGAAGATTGGTCGACTTGGAAAATGCTTACTGAAGCCATTGGCGACCGAGTTCAAATTGTTGGTGACGATCTGTTTGTCACCAATGTCGAACGGCTCAGCCGTGGAATCGCTGAAGGAATTGCCAACTCCATCCTGGTAAAAGTCAACCAAATCGGGTCGCTGACAGAAACATTGGCGGCTGTCGATATGGCACACCGCGCGAATTATACAAGCGTTATGAGCCACCGAAGTGGCGAAACCGAGGACACAACCATTGCAGACTTGGCGGTTGCCACGAATTGTGGCCAGATCAAAACCGGTGCGCCTAATAGAACCGATCGAGTTGCGAAATACAATCAGCTCCTTCGAATTGAAGAAATGCTTGGTTCTCAGGCATGTTATGCCGGTCGCAGTGGTTTCGGAAGGCTGGCCTCTTTGCTTTCATAAAGTTCAACTTGCGGCCTCTTTAGACACATTCCCCAAAATGTGACAAGCACTATTGCTGGACTTTTGAAAATTGCCATCACCAAACGTCAGTTTTCCTAATTTTTAGGAGCATACTGACTGTGTTCTTGCACCTATGTGCAGGGCTTTGTTTTCTCCATTTGGGGAGGTTTTGTGAAGAGGTATATAAGTTTAATAGTTGCGTCATGCGCAGCCATCGGGCACGCGTACGTTAATATCGATGATTTCACATCGGGAGCTATGGACATGAATATTTCTACAGGAAGCCAGCTTAGGCTGGTCAGTGGAAGTATGGTGGGTGGCGATCGATACGTTCGAGGGGATGTTTTTGGCAACCCTTACCATCGGAATCTCAATATCAATATCGGTAGTGGATATCTCAGTGCCGATAGCGGTTCCGGAATGACGGCTTACACCAGTTTAGGATGGGGCTACAAGGCAAACCCAAACGATAACTTGGGGGTTCTAGCTGATAATCTTAATCTGAATTTGATCGGCAACGATCGATTCTGCATCAAGACTTCATTTAATGACCAAAATGTTTCCATGAGGCTCTTTGTGCTCTCTGACGGGGTCGGTCGCCTCTCAGCAGATCACCTTGTTGCCGCTTCTGGTACTACTCCGCAAAGCCTGGATTTCATGTTCGACGAATTCAGTGGAATCAATTTTTCAAGTGTCGACCAAGTTGTTTTGCATATCTATGGAACACCGGGTTCAGACACCGTGATTTCCAATGTTTATGCTACTGGGCCGGTGCCAGAACCGTGCTCTTTGATTCTCTTGGGTTCAGGATTAGCACTCGTGGCCAAGCGACGATTTGATCGAAGACCGAATTAGGATATTCCTTGATCCTATGGGGGCGGGTCGCACCGAACACTTTTATGGTGCGACCGCCTTTGCTTTTTTTAGCTGATCGTCGCGGCTTCGTTCGCCAGAAATTCAGATAGCTCTGCAATTCGCTCAAGGTCGTGAGCCATGGTCATCACGAGATACTGGTTGACTGTGTATGTCCCATGACCATCCAGAGTGATTTTCTTATCAAAATCGGCAGAATCGAGTCCATCCAAATACTCAATTGTCATACTTCGGCGCGATTCAAAGACTTCGGCTTCGTGAAATGGTTCTTTCTCTGAATAATGATGTTCTTTTGCTCGGTCAGAAGGTTCATACCAAGGGACAGTGGTACCCGGGTTGCGATTTGCAGTTCGTATCCGGTCAAGAATAATCTCTTCGGTATCAGACAAAAGTGCAAAAATTTCTCGACAAGTCAGGCTCTCATCATGTGGCCTTTCGTCGTATCGGTCACGCGGAAAAACTCTCAAAAGTCGCTCGACAATCTTTGGGGCAGCAGCAAGAGCTTCGAATCGATAATCCCTCATACTTAATTCACTTTACACCGCAAGTGATTGCGTTGTGGCAATTCGCGATACTTGATTTGATTTTTTTTCAGAATTGAGGCTTTCTCACTTGTCTTGAAATGCAAAATCTCAAGTCCTGACAAATCTTGACTAAAACGGATACTATGAAATCATGAGCACGAAACTCGTGGTAGTTCCCGAATCTCTTCCAGAAAAGGTCTATACAACAGATCGAGTTGGGATCAGCAAAACGACCCATGATCAACACCTTACATTGTGGAAAGGCTACGCGAACAAGACAAACGAAATTCGAACAGCTCTTTCAGAAATGGAGAAGGATCCGGCAAAAGCAAACCAAATTTATAGCCAGATTCGTGCTCTCAAAGTGAATTATGCTTTTGCATACGGTGGATACATTAATCACGGTGTCTACTTCGATTCGATCGGTGGCCAAGGGGGCGCTCCTTCTGGCAAAATCGCGGATCTTATCAACGATGCTTATGGTTCATTTGATCAATGGAAGAATGATCTTCGGTGCACGGCCATGGGTGGTCGAGGTTGGGCATTCGTAGGTTATGATCAAACCGAAGGGCGAATCTTCAATTACATGGGAGATTCTCAAGATACATTTCCGGCTTGGAATCATCAGCTGGTGTTAGCTTTAGATGTTTATGAGCATGCCTATTATCTTGATTTTCAAACGGCCCGACTAAAATATATCGAAGCTTTTCTCGAAGTTATCGATTGGGATGCCGTGAATCGTAGACTGGTTTAGTCGGCTTTTCTTGCAAGGTGGATCACTGCGTCTCCTCGGCTGACGATTGGCTGAGTGACTATGCCGATCACC
Organism: uncultured Fimbriimonadaceae bacterium; assembly: GCA_964583465.1. Taxonomy (GTDB): domain Bacteria; phylum Armatimonadota; class Fimbriimonadia; order Fimbriimonadales; family Fimbriimonadaceae; genus JAEURO01. Next base: position 258,393 of record CAZOVP010000002.1, read on the forward strand.
ATGCCACTATGTGGCGCAAGGAGACGCGTGCGTATACGCCCATAAATATCCATCGTGACTCCAAGAGGTTCGGAGGCTTTAACACGATCTCCAAGCTGAGTAGTCGGGTGGAAGAGTCCTCCCCGAGAAGTCCTTAACCAGGTGGATGATTCAGCAACAAACGAGGGTCTTTTGGGGGGATCGATGGTGCCGACCTTCATTCCTAAGTGGATCATCACGCGTGAGACTCCTTCAACTCCAAATCGGATCGCTTCGGGATCAAATCGTAAAGATTCTCCACCCTCGAAAACAAGCATGGGGAGCCCTCGTTTCGCTGCTATTGCCCTCAGCGAGTTGGCTCTTTCACGCGCTTGGATTGCAGCAGGTGCCCCAAAGACGAGCGCGGCTTCACGCGTAGGTTCATCCAGAAAGTTTCCACGGACTTGGGCTAAGTTTGTTCGTCCCCCCGATCCGGTGTGAAAGTCAATTCCAAAGTCAGCCCTACTGACGAAAGTCTGGAGAAAGAGATGAGCAATTTGGGCGGCAAGCGAGCCTGACTTAGATCCTGGAAATGACCGATTGAGATCTCGTCTATCGGGCAGATATCGAGTTTGTGTCAAATATCCAAAGACATTGACCACTGGTGTGGCAATGATTGTGCCCCTCAAAGTTCTAGGGTCAGTTTCGCTCAGGATTCTTCGGACAATTTCGATCCCATTGAGCTCATCTCCGTGGATGGCCGCGCTTAAAAGAAGCTTTGGCCCAGAGTATTTGCCATTGAGAATCGTTGCAGGAAGAGAAAGTTGGGTGCCCGTCGATAACCTACTAATGGGGACTTCAAATTTCTGCGATTTTCCAGGTGCAACCGAAAACCCTTGAATTTGAAATGGCGAATTTGAATTGAGCACCAATGTCTAAAGACGCACCCGAAGACCTAGTTGGCGCAGGTTAGAAGTGAAGAAAATACGGGAGGAGCATCCCTGCTCCGTCCTCCGTTACCACCTTCCGTGGTGACTTCCGTACATTTGTTATAGACTTTTGAACAAAAAGAATGCTAGGGCCAAAGGGTCATCAGTCCCCAGCGATTTCTCTGTAAATTCTCGAAATGTCGGAAGCGAATCTACTGAACTTATAGCGGCCCTGGGCTCGGAGTTGCCCGGATCGGGCAGCCGATTCTCTTGTGAGTTCGAGCTGAAGAACTTCGTTAACTCTTTGAACTAGTTGACCTTCTTCATAAAAGAATCCATTCATGCCCTCTTCTGCCATATCGATCAGTCCCCCTGATTTTTTGAACAAAACAGGAGTGCCCATCCACATACTTTCGGCTCCAAAAAGACTAAATCCTGCCTCGTTGCTTGGCACAATGACAAGATCGGCAGAGAGAATGTAGAGCCAAAGATCATCTAGATATCCTAAAACTTTGAGATTAAGTTTCTCTTCAAAAATTATGGGATCGCCCCAGCCGGCCACAACGACCAGGCTATTGACTGCAGGTGCTAAATTGACAACTTCATGTAAACAGCGCTGAGGTAGGTTTCGTGCTGCCGAAAACACGATTTGTTGGTCAACTGGGAGCCCGAGAGTTGCACGAGCTTCTTCTTTTGTTGGAATTTCTGTTTCAAATCGCTCGGGGACTATCACACCAGGAGTGATAACTTCGAGATTGAGTGTATCAGCTTGATCGAGAACTTGTCGCACGGTCATCGAACTACAAAGTCCACGATGAGCAGCATTAAGGCGATCAATGAATTCAGAATGAGTCGTTTTCGGAATGTCGTAAGCGGTGTAAATCCAAGGGCGATGGAGATAGAGGGCCTGACTACAAGCCCAAGCAGCCCGGTAGCCCCAAGCATGGATCACATCAAAACCCTGTACAGCTTGCTTAACCAGCTTCGATATTTCGCGGTCAATGTTGTGGCCGGTCGCATTTGGAATCCAGTCGGCATCATCGACCACAACTTCGATTCCTTCCTTATCGAGCTCCTTGCATAATGCATCTGGCAAGGACTTTTGAGAACCTGCATTTTGGCGACGGAGGATCAGAATCCTCATCGAGGAACGACCTGAAGATCAAGCAATTCGCCGAGAATCTGATCAACATTCAAACCCTCGATTTCAACTTCCGGCTTGACCTTTACTCGATGTCTGAGTATGGGAGGAGCAAGAAACTTGACGTCATCTGGGATGACAAAATCACGATTTCTAATCGCGGCGAGAGCTTTACTTGCATTCAGGAGTGCGATTCCGGCTCGTGGAGATGCACCCACCGCTATGTCTTGATGATTTCTTGTGGAGGCGATGACGGAGTAAATATATTGAAAAACTTTGTCTTCAACTGTGATGGACTGAATTGCTGTTCTGAGTTCAGCCAACGACTCGCGAGTCAATGTCGGGTTGACCCCGGAGCTTTCAATCTTTTGAGGATTGAAACCCATGTGGGAACGCTTTAGGATCTCGATTTCATCCGATTCAACTTGATAATTGAGAATGATTTTCATCATGAATCGATCCTGTTGCGCCTCTGGCAAAGGATAAGTGCCTTCAAATTCCAGGGGGTTTTGTGTTGCAAAAACGAGAAACGGGAAAGGAAGCTCATATCGGATGCCACTGATTGTCGCATGACGTTCTTCCATGGCTTCCAAGAGTGCGGACTGAGTTTTTGGAGGGGTTCGATTGATCTCGTCTGCGAGCAAAATGCTGCTGAAAATTGGACCCCTTTTCAGGCTAAATGTCGCGGTATCTGGTTGAAACACTTCAGTCCCAATGACATCAGTAGGCATAAGATCTGGTGTGAATTGGATTCGAGAAAATTCAAGCCCTAAAAGATGTGCAAGCGACCTTACGAGCAGAGTTTTTCCCAGTCCTGGCACTCCCTCTAGCAACACATGGCCATCGGCCAAAACGCAAACCAGAATTTGCTCAATAACACGTTGTTGCCCCACAAACATCTGCGACAAGTCTTCTTGGAGCTTAGAAATTTCGTGTGCAACATTCATATCTCAAAATCGTACCTGTCTCGCATGATTTCAAAAGCGGGTACAACCAATTGGAATGTTGAGAGTAGAAAGCGTCACGAAAGACTATAAAAAGTTTCGGGCCGTCGATAACGTGAGCTTTCAAGTTAACCCTGGTGAAATCGTCGGACTCTTAGGGCCGAACGGAGCTGGGAAGACCACTCTTCTTCGTTGTTGTGCTGGGATTTTGCGTCACTCGTCGGGCCATATTTCGATGAACGGATTTGACATTTTGGAGCAGCAAGCGAAAGCCAAAGGGCGACTGGCATATGTTCCCGAAGTCCCTAGTCTCTATGAACTCTTGACTGTTGAAGAGCACATGAAATTTGTTGCGATGTGTTATGACACCGTGTCAATTTTTGAGCAAAACAAAGACAAGTTACTCGATCGTTATGACCTTATCGACAAGCGCGGAAACCTTGTGGCGACCCTTAGCAAAGGCATGCGACAAAAACTCGCAGTAGCCTGTGCCATGATCCACAACGCAAACATATTCCTTTTTGATGAACCTATGATCGGGATAGATCCTGCAGGCGTTGCAGAGTTTAAGAAGGAGCTTGTAGAGTGCAAAAATAGTGGATGCTCTATTCTGGTATCTACGCACCTCTTGGACACAGCCGAACACCTTTGCGACCGAATCGTCATCATGGCTAAAGGCAAAATCCTGGCGCAAGGGAGTTTGGAGCAAATTCGGAACGAAAAACATATGGAAGGCGCTAACTTGGAGGATGTCTTCCTTTCTTTGACTGAGGATTGAAAGATGAAGGCTCTGATCTTTCTCTATCTCAGAATTTTTGTTAATGGCTTTAAGCGGGCAGTGACTTCACCGATGAGGCTGATAGGCATTTTGTTCTTTATTGGCTATCAGCTCATGTGGATACCAAGAATGGCCTTTTCGGATCGAAGCTTGAGCAGAATCCCAGCAGGCATTTCTAAGTTTCAATTGCCGCCGATGGAGGTTGTTGATGCTGTTGTTTTTGGTGGTTTTCTTTTTTTGACCGCTATTTTCGGGCTCAACTTGTTTAATACTCGGGCAACGTTTCGTTCTGCCGACGTGGATGTCATTTTTCCGACGCCAATTAACCCGAGAACTGTTTTGATCACAAAAGTGCTCCGTGACGTTTGGATAACAATTTTGTTACCCTTGTTTTTCACGATTATTTTGTGGCGACCCGCAAAAATGGGTTGGACTGTTCTCTTTAACAACATCCAGAATCCTCAAGCAGCAAACTCTGTGTTTCGCATTGGCATGATCGCTTATTTCTGCTCTGCATTGGCTTGGGTTTGGATCGGTCATGGCTTGAGTTTGTGGTTGAGCAAGCCTACGGAAAAGATTGATCGATTGCGAACGACACTCAGTTGGGCTTTTGCCTTGGGTCTCATTGGCTATTTTGTGTTGGTTGCCAAAAGAATCGATTATCTTCATCCTTTAGAATCCTTACTTTCAACTCTTAGGTCGCCGGATCTGCGTGGAATATTTTTTTTGGCCACAGCCGCAACCAACATGTCGATGGCGCCATTAACGAACAACCTAGCGCAGGGCGTTATTGGTGCCTTGACGCTTGTAGGATTTTCAGTCATTGCTTTTCTTTTTGCATGCACTCAAACAAAGTGGCTCTATGAACAGGCAACTTTAAGAACCAATGTCACGGAACAGCACCAGAAACTACGAAAATCGGGAGATGTTTATGGGCTATCGATCCAAGCGGCGGCAAAAGGGAAGCGTAAAGCCGGAAAATGGGGCCGACTTCAAAATTGGACCGTACGCGGGCCAACAGCGTTAGTTTGGAAGGAACTTTTGGTTCTGAAAAGGACAAGATTCGAGATGTTTTTTGTAAACCTGCTCGTTTGCACTTTCATTCCAATCTTTTTCGCGTATGTTTCCCGAGAATCTATAAAATTGTCTCCGATTGTGATTCTTGGGCTTGAACTATTTATGTGTCTCACACAATCGATTGGAGTGTCTCAGATGTCCAGCGTTGAAAATATTCGTCGCATCGACTTGCTCAAACCATTGCCGTTTAAGGCGCAGACCTTTATGATGGTTGAGGTTGTAAACAAGAGTTTGTTGATGATATTTGCAGTCTATTTAGGACTCGTAGGATGCACTCTGATACGACAAGATATGGCCTCCATGGTGGTGGCTGCCATGATCTTTTTTCCTCCCTTTATTTTTGCGAATTCGGCCTATTCCATGCTTCTCGTTGTTTTGCTCCCAGACATCGAGGATCCTACACAGAGAGCTTTTCGGGGTCTGGCAAGTTTCGCAGGGATATTGTTGTGCTCGACTCCCCCTGTTGCTATATTCGCGCTTCTTTATTGGCTCAAAGTTCCAATCATTTTATGTGCCATTCCTTCGGCCGCCCTCATGCTGAGCATTGTCTATGCCTTGACCTACTTTGCAGGCAAATTTTATGAAGACTTTAACCCTGCCGAATAAGACCAGGAACCTGAACGAACGGTAAACTGTTGGGATAAAGGGCGATTCGCCAACGAGACATGCTGAAGTTACGATCTGCCGGGAAATTCATAGCTGTAGCGCTTTCGCTGATGGCTCTCACTTGGCTTGTTTTGTGGCTCTATCCTCGAATCCGTCTCAATGGTTATGAGCCACTACCTGTGAAACCTGGGAATATTGACTTGGTTGCAATCCGCCGTGAATCTGGCTACAAGATCATCGTTTCAAATGGAATAGCTCATCTTGTAGAAATACAGGGGCAAAGCGAAGCGTTTGATGCCCCAGATGAAAGCGCTCAGACTCAAGATGCCGCTCGCTTGCCTATACGCGAGACTCTCAAAGCCATGCAGGGGGATCTTGAAGCCTTAGGGAGACTCGTGATGTCCGTGAATAAGATTAAGGACGAAGACCTCCCTGCAAAAAAAGTAATCTGGACTTCTGAGGACATCACCAAGGCTCTCAATGGAGACCAAACTCTCAAATCCAAGCTCGAAAAGGATCTTAATACTCGAATTGATGGGGTTCCATTAGATTCCGTGAGCTTAGAAGCCATCCTCAACGGAATAGTAGTCGATTCTCCTGTTTCCATTAAGGTGCCCATGGAAGGATCAACAAAAACGGTGGTTTGCCGGATACAGGAGCCTTATAAGACAGTTTTCGCAGGATCTATAGAAAGAAAGATAAACGAAAGATTCAATATCACCGAAGCCGCCTTGCTCGGTTTTTACCGGGACGAGGCAAATAAAATTTTGACAAATAAGTCTCGCAAAGAAGATGTGGCATCAAATTTGCGATCGCTTATTTCGAGTGAAGCACTCCAACAAAAGGCCGTTGGTCCAGAACGTATCCTTGCGAATACGAGGGTACTTATCAACGAAAGCCTCATGGCGGGGGCATCATTTGTACCTTTTGAAGGCCCAAATCGATCTGTGCTGTGTAATATCACGCTTAAATTGAAAGATGACGGTCGAATGCGGTTATGGAAATATAGCCACGAAAATCCTGGTTTTCAACTTCTGTTAACCGTCGATGGAGTTGCGATAGCAGCTCCTGTCATTAAAACTGAACTGGCTGAGAGCGAGATTCAACTGACCAGAGTTCCTTCAAAAGAACTTGTGGAAGATGCAGTTGGATTTATCAACAAGACAGCCACTGGAAAAAAATAACATGAACAAACAGACACTGACTCTTGTCGCTCTCGCATCACTCGGGCTTGGACTGCTCGGATGTAATTCCGGCAAAACTTCAAGCGAATCTAAATCTGCTTCGAAGCCAGCAGAAAAGGTTGAGAAAGCGGTCATCGCCCAAGGCAACGAAGCTGACCTTTTTCCAATGAAAGTTGGGAACTCCTGGGTCTACGACGCTCAATCGAACCAATCATCGCCCAATGGTAACCGATCTCAAACTTTGGAAGTAGCCTTCAAAATTTCAGAAGTTGTCGATGTTCCTGAAGGCAAAGAAGCGACTCTAGATGTCACATCAGATGGCAAGCTGACCGACAGAATGAAATGGAGAGCAACCAAGGATGGCCTCTATCAGCTTTCTGGTTCTAGGATCAATCCAAAGACCTTACAACTCGAAGAAATTAAGTTCGAACCGGCCCTCAGAGTCATAGCTTTTCCAATTAAAGATGGCGATCAAAATGTCTATACATTGACTGGATTGCGACCGGCTGTTAATCCAGGCCCGTTCAAAGCAACACTGACCACTGACGGGATCCAAGAAGTGGACTCTTCAATCGGACGGATGAGCGCACTTTCAACGACGCAAGTCTCTGAATATGCGGAGAAAGACGTTAAGATTCGAAACACAGCGACCTGTTTTTGGGCACCAAAAGTTGGCATTGTTCGGTATTACCAAGAAGTAGTGGCTTCCAATGACAAGGGTCAATCGATTCAAAACGTATCAATTCTAAGATTGAAGAGTCACAATCCATAGGTATATGAAGATTAAACATTTCGGCTTGTTTTCTTTGGTCTCGCTCTTTGGCCTCGTCCTCATAGGGTGTGGGCCAAAGCCTACTACGGGGGCGCAACCACCGAAGGGTCAAGGTCAAGGATCAGAAAGCACAAAGCTAGGGCCGAATGGCGAACAGAAGCCAACTTTATCTTCGATAGACGCAGCCCTTAAGACCGACGCTTATCAGTACAATGGATTCGACCGAGATAAACCTCTCACCTATTTGTTTACAAGAGTTCAGGGCGATAAGCCTGCTACAGGAACGCAGGGTTCTGAACTAAAAGCTGCAACAAAAGAGGCCGCAACGTTTCTTGTTCGCCGAACGGGTTCACTTGAGTTTATGGGGGAAGACGAAGTGGAAGCCAGAGCCGATGGTGTTTATCTTATTTCGACCAGCCAAGGAAAGCCAGAAAAACCTGTGAGGCAAATGCCGGCTAAATTGGATGTTGGAACCGTTTGGACTTATGAGTACAAACTCAAAAGCCCAGCTGGCGACGATATGACTATGAAGGGAACCGGCAAAGTGGAAGGTACAGAAAAAGTCAAAGTCACAGCTGGAGAATTTGAGACGATTAGAGTGGTTGAATCGGCGACCCTTATCGTGAAAGGAACCAGCTCAAAAGTCTCCATGAAGACGTGGTATTCCAAAGGTCTTGGAATAGTCCAAATGAAAATGGAGTTGCATAAGTCAGGCGACGACGCCTTGACAATCACGTCGATGGAGCTTTCAAGTACCGGAGAATAAGCCTATCTTTTTGATCGCTGCTGTCGCACTCTTGAATAAGCCAGAAGACAATGTCTCTGACTATTTCCCGTTGGCGACTGGCACATCTTGGACTTATCAAGAGGATATCGAAGGTTCGTCTCGAACATATAAGGAGACCGCAGGAAACTCGCAATTGATCGGTTCGGATCAAGCGACTCCCATCGTCACCTCGATCAACGGAAAGATCGATGGAGCGACCTTTTATCGCATCAAAGACAATCAGGTTTTTGTCGTGGCATTTGATCAAAACAAGCCTTTAGAGTCTCCATATGCGATCTTGAAAATTGGGAAAGAATCGAGTTGGGACGTGACTACATCGACCCAATTTTATGGTGAGCCGGCACCATTGAGCATGAAAGCCAGTTGGAAAAAAGGTGGCACAAAGGAATATTTTGGTGCCAAACGGGAAATCATTGTCATCACAATAGATGCAACAATTGGCGCAAAAACATCTCCTGCTTTAAAATCGCACCAGGTGAGCACTTTTGCAAAAGGAATTGGCCTAGTCGAACTTAGTGATGTGACGACAATTAACAAAGCAAGCTACAAAAAGAAAAAGACGCTTATCAACTTTAAGGCTGCAGAGGAGCAATTGTGAAAATCCTGTGGTTTGCTTTGCCCATATTCGTGGGAGTCACAGCGGGTTGCATATTAGCAAATAAGACGACTCAAAGTGCGCCCTTAAAGAATGAACCCAGTGGATCACCTGCATATTCTGCCGCTGAGCTTTCAGCAGATAAATTGCCATATAAAAGCGCAAGACTGATTTTGAGTGGAACAGAAGTTCCCGTAACGATGAATCGAAAAGTCAGTGGCAAACGAGTCGATTTTTTGCTAACGGCTCGACAAGAACTTCTCGAAATCGAATCATATGAGTCTGACGACAAGGGGTTTCGATTTGCAGGCCTTTCAGGCGAAACATTTGAACCAGCAATTCCAATTGCTCGATTTCCGTTCAGAGTCGGTGAAGCTTGGGAATGGACTGGAACGGCAGGTCTTGGCCCAATCCTCAAGCCCGCTACAGCAAAGTTGTCTTCAAGTAAAGACAAGTTGAACCTGGCCACAGGAGTTGCCGAATGCATCCTTATTTCGGCCGATCTTGATGTGAAAGTTTCAGAAAAGAGCCAAAGCAAAAGGATATTAAAGTTTTGGATTGAACCTGGAATAGGCGTGGTTAAGCGCGATTTTGCTATGAGTTCGACGAGAGAACCGCGCCCTGAAACTGAATCGGCGCCATGATCAAATCGCCTGATGCAAAGGGAGCATTTGCATCCAGCATGCATCGACCTGGTGGCTCATTCGATTGGTGGCTTGCAGGTTCGGCACTTGTGCTCTTATCCATTGGACTCGCCTCCATTCACTCCATTGATGCTTCTCGAACAGGGAGCGGGTTCATGGTCAAACAGCTGGTTTTTGCTGCGATCGGAATAATCTTGCTCATCGTATGTGCATCGATAAAGCAAAAGACTTGGGTCAAATTGTCACCTGTTTTGTACTCAATAAGCGTCGTAGCATTGCTTGCCGTGAGGTTCTTAGGGAAGGAGGTCAATGGCGCACGTCGTTGGATCGATTTTGGGCCGCTGCAATTTCAACCAAGTGAGGTTGCCAAAGTCTTTCTCATCATCACCCTTTCATGCTATTTCGCAAACCGTCAAGGTCAAATTCAAGAGCTGAAAACCTATTTCGGCTCGCTGGCTCATGTCGCGCCAATTGTTTTACTTGTGCTCGCTCAACCGCATTTGGCCGGTTCCATATCACTCATCATGATCTGGCTTGCAATTTCTCTATATGCGGGCGTTCCATGGAAATATGTTGGGCTCACAGTGCTGAGTGTCGCACTTATTTTTGGTGTGGCACTCATGACTCCGAAACTTATGCCTGCTTATATGATGAAGCGGATTCATGCGATGAAAAAGCCGAACGCCAAAGACAGTACATATCAACAGGATCGCGCAAAGATCGCCTTTGGAATGGGGGGAGTTTCGGGGGTTGGCTATCTGCGAGGAGAGCAAAAGGCAGCACGCTACATTCCAGAGCAGCAAAATGACTTTATTTTCACTGTGATTGGCGAAGAAGGTGGACTGATAGGTGCCACTCTTACTTTAGCGGCATTTATCTTCTTCTTTGCAAGAGTCTGGTTGGTGGGTTATCGTTCAATGGTTCCCTTTAGTCAGATGATTTCAGCAGGTGTCTTGGCAGTTTTAGGGTTCCACACCATGGTGAATTTAGGGATGAATGTCGGTATTTTGCCTGTCGCTGGTTTGTGGTTACCCTTTATTAGTTATGGTGGAACGGCTCTTTGGATGTGTCTTTCTTGCGTCGGTCTGCTTTTAGGGGCAAAATAGATTTCGAGTCATAATAGTTTTGTACTTGTCAAGGATGACAATTCGACCGGGCGGGCCAAACGAACCTTGCCCAGGAGACTAGGTTAATACAAGGATGCCTGTAGCTACCAAGAATCGATCGAGCAAACCTTCGGCTAGGGTGGCCCATGTTGCAAAAGAAGGGCACTCGCACTCTGCTGATATTTGGGGAATTTCTCTCATTGCTCTATCCCTCATCACTGTTCTGGCCTTATGGGCTGGCCATGGAGGTCTCATTGGCGATGGTCTTGCCAAAATTTTCAGGTATCTCGTTGGGCAGGCTGCTTGGACGATACCTTTGGTTGTGGGCTTTGGAGGCGTTTCTTTAGTCGCCGGGAGAAGTCAAGTTCAGTTTAGCAAAGTCACGATCGGAACAATTTTCATATTTTTTGGTTTGGTGAGCTTGGTGGCCCGAGACAATGGCGGAGACTTCTTTGACCCAGAAATTGCGGCCCAAAGTGGCGGATATGTTGGAGCGATAGGAGCCTACGTTTTTTCATCTTTGCTCGGCAGGTTCATGGTGATTGGGTCGATTGCATTTATGGTTATTGGACTTATTTTGAACCTGAACTCCCCCATTAGGAATTGGTTGAAGAAGTCATCGAAAAAGGCAGAACTTGAACCGAAAGCCAAATCTTCAGCCCTAGTTACTCCGATTGCCAAGAAAGTCGTCATCGAAGCTGAAGATGAACCAAGTGAACGAGTTCAGGCTGAGTCCAAGGTCAAGAAGACTTCGGTTTTCAAAGTCAACGAAGCTCAGCCAGATATCAAACTCGCGACTCAATCGGCGAAAGAAGGATATACGCTTCCCCCTCTCAATTTACTTATCGAACCTATTGGCAAATCAAAACGCAGCAAAGAAGAGATGCAGCGAAATATCGAAACTCTCGAAAACACGTTGGAGCAATTTGGAATTGATGCCAATGTCGTTGAGGTCGCGACCGGACCGTCAATCACCCGATACGAGCTTCAACTAGGCCCTGGCATTCGAGTCAATAGAATTACCGCACTCGGCGACAATATTGCGATGAATCTTGCAGCCTCGCACGTTCGTGTAGAGGCTCCTATTCCAGGCAAGGCTGCTATCGGCGTAGAAGTTCCAAACAGTGTCCGAACAATGGTGACGCTTCGAGAAATGTGCGATAGTCTTGAATTTCACTCTCACGAACTCAAATTGGGAATCGCCTTGGGGAAAGATGTTTCTGGAGCACCTCAGTATACAGACTTGACAAGAATGCCACACCTTTTGGTGGCAGGCGCCACAAATAGCGGTAAATCGATCTGCTTGAGCACGATCATCATGAGTCTTGTTATGAAACACACGCCAAAGGAGGTACGGCTTGTGATGATCGACCCCAAGCGGGTGGAGCTCGCCCTATTTGAAGGTTTGCCTCATCTCATGTGCCCCGTGGTGAAGGACGTGAAAGAAGCCGCTGGAGTGCTCCGTGCGGTTGTTAGAGAAATGGAGCGAAGGATCGAAAGGTTTTCAGACAATGGTGTGCGGAACATCGACGGCTGGAACTCCAAAGCGACGCAAGAAGACAAACTCCCATATATTGTCGTAATCCTCGATGAAATGGCAGACCTCATGGTTCAAGCCCAGGCTGAAGTCGAAACATCGATCATGCGATTGGCCCAGCTTGCCAGAGCAACGGGCATCCATCTTGTCCTCGCGACTCAGCGTCCAAGCGTGGATGTCATTACGGGTACTGTGAAGAACAACATTCCATCGCGAATTGCTTTTGCGGTTTCTTCGCAAATCGATTCTCGTACTATTCTCGATCAGGCTGGCGCGGAAAAACTGATCGGACGGGGCGACATGCTCTTCTTGCCGATCGACCAAAACAAACCCACCCGAATTCAGGGATGCTATGTCAGCGAAAAGGAGATCGAATTGGTCTGCGATTTTTGGAGAGCTCAAGAGCGACCCGTATATGTTTTGAACCCCGTTCAAATGGCTATCGAAGAGCGCGAATCGAGCATGAAAGACGAAGAAGAAGCGGATGCTTTATGGCAAGAGGCTGTCCGATTCGTGGTTTCGCGTGGAGAAGCTTCGACATCAATGCTCCAACGGAAGTTTTCGATCGGATTTCAACGAGCATCTCGGTTGCTCGACCTTATGGAGTCCCGCAGTATTGTTGGCCCACGCGACGGCCCTCGTCCTCGAGAAGTCCTCATTGATGCCATGCAAGTTGAAGTCATGTTTGGTAACACTGAATACATCGATCCTATGCCTGAAGGCGAATGGATCGGCGATGACGAATGAAGTTCTGGGTGACATCACTGCATCGCATCGGTTGAACCGTCGAGATCAGATAAACTGAAGTCATGAAACGTGCTTTTCTTGCAGTTGCACTATTGGCCCTAGGTTCGAGCCTCTGTTTGGCTCAAGAAAGGAGGCTCAAAATTCGATTGGCTGTGGCTCCACTTGATTGGAGCTTTGCGGAGTCTTGGAATGTTCCCGCTGGGTTCCAGCAGGCCATATATGAAAAGCTCACAAAAAAGCTTCTTGACACAGGGCGGTTTGTGATGCTAGAGCGTGAGGCTCTAGACGTACTTCTTAAAGAACAAGCCATCAAAGAAGAAAACACTGGCCAGAGCCAAAAAGGAAAAATTGTGCCCGCACAGGCCTTGGTCGCGGGAAAAATTAGCGATTTCGAAGTCAATGAGCGTGGAGCTGGTGGCGGTGTTTCTGTTGGCGGTTTCAAGATAGGGGCCAAAGGCTCGCAAGCCAAGGTTGGCATCAATGTTCGCCTTTTTGATGTTGATACGAGTGAGGTTCTCATCAGCGACACCGCTACCGGAACTTCTTCTGGGGGCGGAGTTTCGGTCGGAGCCAATATCGGTAGCACCTATTCTGATTTCGAAGCGTTTCAAAATTCTCCGCTTGGTAAGGCAACAACGACCGCTATTGACAAAGCTGTTGAAATGATTCTGAAGAAAATGGAGAAACGACCCTGGACCTGCAAAGTTGCCGATTTTGATGCGGCAAACAAGGAAATTGCTTTGAATGCTGGTTCCGAATCTGGGGTTCAAGTGGGTGACGTTTTCGATGTTATGCGCGTGACTAGGGTGATCAAAGATCCAGACACCGGCGCAGTGATTGGAACACGAACAACCAAGGTTGGAACAATCAAGGTCTCTCAGACTGACAAGAAGTTGAGTTTTTGCTCAATCGTCGAAGGCACAGAATTTCAAGTTGGCGACATTGTGACTGAGCCTGCAAAATCAACTTACTGAATTGCAAATGGTGGATTTAGGGCCAAGATTTTTTGGTGTATAAAGCAATCTGAATCATGGGCCCCAGGGAGGTATCCGAGGCTCATGAGAAACTCATTGACAATCTCGCCACCAGTAAACCGAAAGGTCTTTTTGAATATCTTGACCCAAGCATCACGGCTGAGCGGATGGTGCAACAATATCCAGTTATGAAAAGATCCGTGTTGCTCGATCAGATTCAAAATAACTTCCGCGTTGTAGATTGCTGCCTGGATCTTGAGCCGATTGCGAATGATGGAAGAATCGCTTAAGAGCCTCTCTAAATCAGCCGAACCATAATTTGCGACCGTCTTCAAATTGAAGTTGTCATAGGCTCTTGAGAAGCCCTCTCTCTTTTTAAGAATGGTTTCCCAGGATAGCCCAGCTTGGTTGATTTCTAAGACAAGACGTTCAAAGAGTATATGATCGTCTTGCGAGGGGAAACCGTATTCCGTATCGTGGTAAGTCACGTGAACTTCATGAGCCCGCCCAGACTTACAGAAATCGCAATAGCTCATGATCCTTTAACAAGCTCCAGATCGCCACACTGAAAAGCTTTTAAAGCATACGATTCCACTTTTTCACCTGAATTCGCCTCGGTCTTCTCAACCTCAGAAGTGTCGAAAGACATCATTTCAATATGAATTCCTTTTTCTGTTCTTGAAAACTTAGTCGTGATGAGAGTTTTTAGAACGGTAAATGATGAGATGAGATTATTTCCTTGAAGGTAGGCTCCGATCCTGATTCCATTGTTTTCATCAATGGTGAATTGGTTTGGTCGATTTTCGATGGACTTGAGAAGATATTTTCTTTCGTCGACTTTTTCATCAGATCGATAAATGATCGACCAAGTTGTTGAATCCGAACCTTCGACAGGGAAGATCGATAGTTCCATGTCGACTGATTTTGAAGTCTTCGACAACGATTGAATTTGAATTTTTCCTCGATAAAGCCCAAACCATTCGCGAGGAAGATGAGTTTCCTGCCGTATCAACGAACTAAGAAAGAAAGCCCAAATCATTGCACACTAACGGTACCTTGAATTTTCCTCGCGAAAAATAGCGAGAGGCTGAAACTCTCTTTGAGTCCAACCTCTCAGGCTATGGGTGCTCTCTCTTTCTAGAAAAACTAGCAGGCCTTGCTCAGCTTAAGTTCAGTCACTTGCAGCTTCTTTATCACTTGTTTTAGCAACCTTTCAGATTCTTCTGTTTCCGAACGAACGACAAGCATTTCGCTTGCCAGATTTGCGAGAAGTGCCAGTGCAGCAAGGTCATATTCTGAAGGTTGTAGCTCTCGTCTATCCATCACACATAGAGTGCCAATGTTGAGGCCTCTAACGTTGAGCGGCACACCTGCATAAAACTTTAGATTTGGTGGCCCAACAACATAGGGATGACTATGAAATCGAGGATCTTTTGATAAGTTCGTGAGAACAGTTGGTTCTGTGGTCTTAATAGACCATGCACAAAATGAGTCATTTCTATCGACATGATCCATTGATAAGTTGATTTTTGACTTAAACCAAACACGGTTCTGATCCACAAGTGAAAGAGCCGCTATCGGCGCTTTCATGATATGCGAGGCGAGAGCCGTTAGGCAATCAAATTGCCATTCTTCGGCTGTATCAAGCACTTTAAGTGATGTGATGACGGATTGTCTCTCCAACTCTTCCAGATCTAGAGCATCCAAAGTTTGTGAACCCCTCTTTTTCATTTGCCTCACAAAATGATTGTCGGCAAGATCAATTGATTCATAAATGTCGCATTTTTATACGACACTTAAAATTCATGTTTCGTTAATTTCGTGGGAGTCTAGACTCAAAACTGGCACAGATTCCAGGCTCGTAAGCGATCTTGGGGCGAATTCAATAGGCTCAATCGCTGCGAGATCCTTGTTAGACTGGATGCCATGCTCTTTGAACTTGCGGGCTGCGGGGAAGACCCTTGCATCCAGGCTACCACCCATTTCATTGTAAGCTTTAACAGCGACATTTAAGTTCTTGCCCAGCTTTGTGTAGCTTTCAACCATGGTGCAAAGCCGTTCGTAAAGAGTCGTCGCATCAATTTGAAGCCTTCTCGCGGATTCTGCTAGTTTTTCTTGCTGCCAGCCGAAAGCCACAGCCTTGAGAAGTGGAAGAAGTGACATGGGTGTTACGATGAGGACATTAAACTCATTGGCTTCTTCGAACAATGTTGGACGCTTATCGACTGCGGCTCTGTAAGCGCTTTCCGAAGGCACAAAGAGAATCGTGAAATCTGGCGCTGTTTGAACGATTCGACTATAATCTCGCCTTTTCAACTCCTGGGCGTGTTTAAAAAGTTTGCTTGAATGATCCGTGAGCAAACTGTCTCTAATCCCATCATCTTCAGATTCCAAAGCAGCCAAATACGATCTCATGGGGGCCTTGCTATCGATGACGAGAGATCGATTTGCAGGAAGCTGGATGACCATATCAGGAATCTGTCGCCCTTCTTCTGTTTGGATTGCCGTTTGGGTCAAGTAGCTCCAATGGCCGTCTAGCCCAGCCATTTCGACGACCCGCTCAAGCACCATTTCGCCCCATGCCCCCGCACTCCCAGGATCTTGAAGAGCTTTGACAAGCCGATTGGTCTCTTTTGTCAAGCCCGCTTGCTGATTTTTGAGAGATGAGACTTGTTCAACGAGTTCCTTATACGCTCCTTGTCTTAAGAGCTCCATTTCATGATTTCGTTTTTCAAGCAGCTCAAGATTTTCCTTTACCGGTTTAAGCAGATGATCAATATCCTTTTTCCGAACTTCGTCATCATTCTTAGCCGTATCTGAAAATTGCTCCAGGAGCTTTGCTCCTTGCTTGAGAATTTGATCGGTCGAATCTTTGAGGGCATCGCTGCTCAGGGCTTTGAAGCTATCTTTAAGTTGTTGTTCTGCTTTTTGATAGTCCAATAACCTTTGGGCGTGAGCCTCCTCACGTTCTCTGAGCATGGCTTCCAGAGCCTCGGTCTTGGCGTGAGTTGTCAGCAAATCGGCTTGCGACTGCTCAAGCTTGGCTCGCTCTGATTGTAACAAAGTATCAGATTTGGCCTGTTGTTCTTTCAAATCTTGGAGTCGGGTCTCAAATGATTTGGCACCCTGACGGGACGCAAACCACATGATGGCGATTCCCCCTATGAGGCCACCAATTGCCCAGACCGCTTCCATATGTTTTAGTATATCCCTGTCTAGCATTGTGAGTCCACATCCGCTATCAACGAAGCGACTCATGCCAAAATGGCCAAATGAGTCGAAAAGGATGCGTCATTGCGGGTTGGATTTTAGGGGCAGTGATCATCGTGGCAACTCCATGGATTTATCAAATGACACGAGTGGTCATGGACGCAAAAAAATCTGGGTGGCTAGATGATGTGAAAACTGACAAATACCAAGCTGGGAGAACAAACAATCTCAAAGCGATCCACAAAGCTTTGATGCAAGCCCAAGAAAGTGATGGGCAGTTTCCACCAGCGGATCACTGGATGGAAGTTGCGCTTATTAGGTTGAAAACATCCGACATCACCGAGAATGAAGCCAAAGACAAACTTCGTCGACCAGGTGGAAACCCGAGCGATTTTGGCTATGCCATCAACTCGACCTTTGCCGGGAAATCAATGGATCAAGTTCGAGTAGCCAAGTCAGCCATACTTGTATTCGAAAGTCTATCAGTTGGATTCAATGCCTCTGGATCGCCAGAAAAAGATGGGTTGAAAAGCGGGAAAGGAATCACTTTCGAAGGCGAAGTCGTCGATCTTCCAACAAACTCAAAGTCCTAGATTCAATCTTGGTTCGCAATCTGGGGCCCGAATTCAACACCCCAATCGATCCTGACTCAGTATACTTTGGTCAGCGCAACGGGGCGCATGAGATCATGTCTGTCACTGCACCGAATATGAAGAAGCTTGAGTTTTTGCGATTAATGATGACCTGTCGCGAGGGCGATAAGAGAGAAGCAATTTTGCTGCGCCAGAGCAAAGGATGGTTCCATGTGGGCGGAACAGGGCACGAAGCACTCGGGGCTCTGGCTTTGCATCTTAACGAGGACGATTATCTTTATCCATACTATCGAGATCGAGGATTGATGCTTGCTCGTGGAATGACAAATTACTCGTTGGCATTGGCTTATTTTGCGAAGAGAGATTCTTCGAGCGGAGGGCGACAAATGCCAGGACATTACTCAAGCCGCAAGTTGAATGTCATGAGTGTTTGCACACCGACAGGCGGTGGATTGATTCCAGCAGCAGGAACAGCATTTGGTATGAAGCTTCAGCACAAAGAGAATGTTGTTATTGCTACAGTCGGCGATGCGGCTATGCGCCAAGGCGAATTCTATGAGGCTTGGGCTTTTGCAGTTCAAGAGAATTTGCCACTCATTCTCATAATCGAGGATAACAAGTATGGGATTTCGACCCCAACCGATAAGTTCATGGCTCTGAATCTAGAAGGGGTGATCGGTCGAGAGAAAGTTGTGAAGATTGATGCTCGTCGGTTTGACGAAGTCTATAACATCGGCGGTGATGTGATTTCGAAGGCTAGAAAGGGCGGAGGCCCAATATTGCTTTGGGCAGATTTAGACCGGCTTTCTTCACACACAAGTTCCGATGACCACCGAGTTTATCGACCGCAAGAAGAAATTGATGCCATGTATGAACGTGATCCGATCAAACTCCTTGCCGAAGAACTCATTGAATCTGGTGACCTCACTAAAGAAGGATGGGAATCCATGCAAAACGAGATCATGATTGAGGTTCGAAACGATTATGATCGGGCCGAACAAGCTTCTGATCCTCGATCGGAAGAACTCTTTAAGGATTGTTGGGGACCGGAAGTTGCAGCGCAAAAGCCGCCCATTGAAACGGGCGAAATGACAATGGTTGAAAGCATCAACAAGACCTTTGACAAAGCCTTGGAGAATGACCCGCAAGTCATCTTTTTTGGCGAGGATATCGAAGATCCTAAAGGTGGAGTCTTTGGCCTTACAAAGGGTCTCACAGAAAAGTTTCCCAGTCAAGTGTTCAATGCTCCTCTGGCCGAAGCCACTATTATCGGGGTCGGAGTCGGCATGGCAGCTTTGGGGATGAAACCGATTTTTGAGCTTCAATTTATCGATTTTATTTGTCCGGCTTGGAACCAAATTGTCACGAACCTTTCAACCACTCGTTGGCGTAGTTTTGGTGAATGGCACACTAATATGGTGATCTATGCCCCTTATGGTGCCTATTTCGGAGGTGGTTCTCTTTGGCACTCTCAAGCCAATGAAGGTTGGCTGGCCCATGTACCAGGACTCAAAGTTGCAGTGCCATCCAGCCCCGAGGATGCGGCAGGTCTATTCTGGACAGCGATTCATTCTGAAGATCCATGTTTCGTATTGGTACCAAAACACATTTTCCGAGTTCGAAAAGATGTTCAAAGTGTTGAGCCTGTTCCGTTTGGCAAGGCAAAAACAGTGAGAAGTGGGACAGACTGCACCCTTGTTGGATGGGGGAATACAGTGCACGTGGCCGAACAGGCTGCAGACAAAGTCGCTCCAGACATCAGTTGCGAAATCATCGATCTTCGCTCTATTGTTCCATGTGATTACGACGCAGTTGCAGCTTCTGTTGCCAAAACTGGTCGCTTAGTGGTAGTTCAAGAAGACACGCGAACTTGTGGGTTTGGGCAGGCGCTTATCGCAGAAATCACCAGTAAGCCCGAGTGGTTTGCCACATTTCTTTCGTCGCCACAACTATGTAGCAGACCTGATGTTCATATTGGTTTCCATCCTGCTTATGAATTTGCGGCCCTTGCGAGTGTTGAAGACGTTGTGGAGGCCATCCACACAACAATGGAATGATATCTCAGGGCATGATTCCGGGAGTAATCGTTCGCGAATTGCCAAGGCATGTTGATTCGCGCGGGTGGCTGTTGGAACTCTTCCGAAACGATGAGCTCCCAGAAGGCTTTGAGCCAACGATGGCCTATTTAAGTATGACGAAGCCAGGAATCGCACGTGGCCCACATGAGCATGTTGATCAGACCGATGGTTTTGCTTTTGTGGATGGAGAATACGAACTCTATCTTTGGGAAAATCGGCCTGATCATTCTCCAAATTCATGGACTTTGCGTGTTGGTAAAGAAAACTCCGTTGTGGTCTTTGTGCCACCTGGTGTGGTTCATGCCTATCGCAATGTTGGATCGGAGGAAGCATTCGTAGTGAATTTCCCCAATCGACTCTATGCAGGCTGGGGAAAGTCTGAGCCAGTTGACGAAATTCGTCATGAATCTGATCCAAATTCACTCTTTAAATTGCCATGAAGATTCTTGTCACAGGGGCAGCAGGATTTATTGGATCGCATTTTGTAAGACATGTCTTGAATGTTCGCCCAAATGCGGAGGTCGTGATTTACGATGCCTTAAGGTACTCCGGAAATCTATCGACTATGCAGGATTTTTGGGATCGAATCAGGTTTTATCCAGGCGAAATTCAGAACGCTGGCGATGTCAACAATGTCATTCGCATTGAAAAAATCACCCACATAGTCAACTTTGCTGCGGAATCTCATAACGACCGTTCAATTCTCGATAATTCATCGTTTATTACAACTAATGTCTATGGTGTTCAGGTTCTTTTAGATGCAACCAAAAAGAACGATATTGAGCGATTTTTGCAAGTCAGCACAGATGAAGTTTATGGGTCTATAAACCATGGTGAATTTACAGAATCAAGTCCCTTAGAACCCAATACACCTTATAGTTCTTCAAAGGCTTCTGGCGAGCTCTTGTGCCGCGCACATTATGTTTCGTTCCAGACACCCGTGGTCACCACCAGAGGTGGCAACACTTATGGGACATTCCATTATCCGGAAAAACTCATTCCGTATTTTGTCGTTCGACTTTTGCAAGGGAAAAAGGTGCCACTTTATGGCGAAGGAACGCAAGTTAGGGAATGGATTCATGCAAGTGACCACGCTTCTGGGATTTGGCACGTTTTGAATCATGGAAATCTTGGCGATGCATACAACGTTGGAGACATCAATGAGCGACAAAATATCGAAGTTGTTCGCATCATTTTAGATGAGTTGGGGTTAGGCGACGACAAGATTCGGAGAATAGAAGACCCAAGAAAGGGTGCGCACGATGCACGCTACTCCATGAGCACGAACAAGATTAAGGAGCTCGGCTGGACACCAAAGAAGCCTTTTGAAGAATCCTTAAGAGAGACAGTACGATGGTTTAGGGATAATGAATGGTGGTGGCGTCCTATCATAGAAACACCCGGCTATCGCAATTTCGAATCTCAATTCTATGGCCGATTTTTGGGAGAGGATCTCTGAAATGAAAGGTTTGATTCTCGCTGGCGGCACCGGGTCGCGGCTCTATCCATTGACAATTGCGGCGAGCAAGCAGCTCTTACCCATCTACAGCAAACCGATGATTTATTACCCGCTGAGTGTTCTAATGCTGGCGGGAATAAGAAAGGTTCTGATCATTACAACTCCACACGATGCTGAACCATTTCAAAAGTTATTGGGTGATGGATCTTCGTTTGGAATTGAATTGAGTTATGCTCAGCAGCCCCACCCGGGAGGGTTGGCGCAAGCTTTTCTCATAGGCGAGAAATTCATTAGTGGGCAGCCATCATCCTTAGTGCTTGGGGACAACATATTTTATGGTGGAAATCTGACTTCAATGCTCCAAGAAGCCGCGAGTTTAAGTCAGGGCGCCAACGTTTTTGCCTATCAAGTCGAAAACCCAAGCGACTATGGAGTGGTTGAAGTCGATGATTCTGGCCAGGCCCTGTCTCTTGAAGAGAAACCTCAAAGTCCGCGGTCAAACCTTGCGGTGACTGGCCTCTATTTTTACGATGGATCGGCCCCAGATCGAGCAAAGCAACTCGTGCCTTCTCATCGAAACGAGCTAGAAATCACAGACTTGAACAAGAGTTATATGAGCGATGGAATGCTTCACGTGTCTCGCATGGGCAGGGGATATGCGTGGTTGGACACTGGAACCACGACAGCCATGCTTCAAGCTTCAAATTTTGTAGAAGCTGTGGAATCTCGACAGGGGCTCATGATCGCTTGCCTTGAAGAAATTGCCTTCAGGTGTGGTTGGATTTCTAGTGACACGGTCGCACAACAGGCTCAAAAAATGAGAGGATCGCTCTATGGGCAGTATCTTTCAAAAATTTTGGCTCAAAGTTGACCGCTGGATGGCGCCTGTTGAGTTTGCGATTCAACCGCTCCAGGATTTGATGCAAAAACAGGATTGATAAACCCGTAAAGAGCACCGATGCCCATAAGACTGATCGCGACAAAGAGAACCGCAGAGACCTTTCCAACTGCAACTTGTGCTTGTTCGCTTATCGTGATGCCCCATCGGATGCAGAAATTCCAAATGCCATAAGCTAGGTGATAAGAGCAGGCTGTCACGCCAATCGCATAAAGGAAGAAGACAATCGATCCATTGCTGGTCAACAACTGGTGCCAGGAATCATATTGAATTACAAAATGGCCCATTGATTTTGCTCGAATCGTTGTAGTGGCGACATGACATAGTAAAAAGAGAAACGCGATGATGCCTGTCCATCGTTGCCAACGATAGTATCGATTTTCGCGAAACTTGTATGCTGCCTGAGAATAATTGTCGTTGTTGCGGGCTACGATAAAGATTCCATAAACAGCATGAAATGCGAGAGGGGCCCAAATGGCAAGGACTTCCAACAAGAGAAGAATATGTTGAGGAATCCCAGCGAAAAAGGCGATGACTCCATTGAACTTTTCGGGCCCAGCCAAGCTGAAAGTATTCAGCGTGAGATGTTGAAGCATATAAAAGCCAACTGGGATGATTCCTGTAAGCGAATGAACCTTATGCAAAAGGAAGTTCTCGCGCATTGCGTTTAGATTCTACTCTGACAGCAAGCAAGGATATGTGCCGGGGATAATGAAGTTGTGTTGCCGAGACTCGAGCTTTGTTGTTTGCCAACCCCCTGCCATCGATGCGATCGTCTTTCTCAAGACTTAGGGATAGAACTTTGGATCAAACGCGACGACCTTACGGGGTTTGGAGGAGGTGGCAACAAGGGTCGGAAATTAGAGTATCTCATGGCAGATGCTTTGAATCAAGGTGCACATCGAATCGTCACTTGCGGATCTACTCAATCGAATTTCATTAGACAATGCTCTGCGGCTTGTTCGGTGGCCGGCATCGACTTCACTGCGATTTGCATGGCGATGCCCTATGATCAAGCCTATGGAAAGCCCACCGGGGAAGTTCCTTATGTGGGGGGAAATCTAATCCTAGACTCACTGTTAGGTTGCGAATTGATCGAGATCCCGGATGATGATTGGTTGGTACTCTTTGAAAAGTCTGACGAAATCGCGGAAAGCTATCGCAAAAGAGGACAAAATGTTGTGCAAATTCCTATTGGTGGTAGTTCACCGATGGGTGCATTTGCTTTTACAAAGGCTGCGCAAGAGATTGGCTCAGATTGGGATTTTATTGTTACGGCCACGAGTAGCGGAAGCACCCACGCAGGACTTGCGTGGTCATTTTACGGTACGAAAACACAAATTATTGGCATTTCTTGCGACCCCGAAGAAGACCTTGCCGATGATCTCCTCAGACTCACCAACGGCATCGATTTGTTGTCGGGCGATATAAAGGGCATGGTTAAGTCAGACTTTCGACTCTGTCGCGATTATTATGGGGCTGGTTACAATATTCCTAGCCATGAAGGGCAAGTAGCTATTGAAACAATGGCGAGGCGCGAAGGAGTCTTTTTGGATCCGGTTTATTCCGGGAAAGCATTTTCAGGATTAATGGGTTTGGCCCGAAATGGAGAATTGAGCGGTCGCGTCCTGTTTTGGCACACGGGTGGCTTTCCCACTCTTTTCGCCGGTCACAGCAGAAGGTAATAAATAGGCGTAGAGATCAGGAAGTGGATCTTTGTACAAAGTTGTTGAAAATCTAATGACTCCAAATGCAAGGAATCCTATGATCAAAGTCGAAGCTGAGACAGAAGCGACACGGCCTTCTGAAATCAGAGCTTGCTTTTTGATATATCCCCAGATACACAAAAGTGCCGACACCGAGAATATGAGATAAATCAAGGGCCCCAATGGATGAGCCTGAAACGCGAGATCAAACTGGCCGTGAATTGTTGCTGACCAGCTTGTTGTTAATCCGCAACCAGGGCAAGGCCGGCGAAAGAGCAAGACGCACGGGCAAGGTGGTAAGCCAAGCTGCGTGTGTGTTCCATGAAGATCGTGATTCGGTCGAAGATAAATTCCAAAGGCCGTGACAACGAGCCAAAGACTGAACCAAACTAATTGGCCACTCAGCGATTTTCTTGATTCTGCTGGATTAAAGAGAGTCATGGAGTGCGTCTCGTGGTATGACACAAATGGGATGAATCATCGAATCTTCAACTCTTCCTACGGCAATGACTTGCCCTTCGTTGTCTGTTAATCCAACAGTATGGCTCGTCACCAAAGAATTTGGCTTGATCCATTGTCCATGAAAAATTCGATCGACTTGACCAGAATTGAGCGCGATGAGGGGAGTTGGACTGAGTGCTGTAGAAAGAGGTATGAGATATTCCGCAGAGACTTCTTCGAGTTCCACAGAATCGTCGATATCGTAAATCCCCACCTTTGTCCTTTGAAGCTCTGACACATGTGCCCCATAACCAGTGGCCTTTCCAAGATCATTGGCTAATGACCGGATATATGTTCCCGAGGAGCAAGTTATTCGAAAATCTGCTTCGTCATCGCGAATTTCTAAAATTTCAAAATCATGAATTGTCACCGATCGGCCTTGGACTTCGACCGTCTCTCCACTTCTCGCATATGCATAGAGAGGTTTTCCATCTTTCTTGATGGCGCTGTAAATGGGCGGAACTTGGTGAATTTTGCCTAAGAACTGACCTATTTCCTGTCGAATTTTTTGCTCAAGATCAGGGCCTACCTTGCTCGTGCTGGTTACTTCTCCTTCAGTGTCATAAGTATTTGTCTCAATCCCAAATCGAAAAGTACAGTCGTATTCTTTGGGTTCCAAATTTAGATACTGGAGAAATCTTGTCGCATGTCCTACGGCCATAACGAGAAGCCCCGTTGCGATGGGATCTAGGGTTCCCGCATGACCGACTCTTTTGGTTCCAAGTGCTCGCCGCACCTTTTGAACCACATCGTGCGAAGTCATTCCTTCGGGTTTGTTTATCAGCAAGATCCCTAGCATCCAAGAGCCTCTGAAAGGGCCTTGACGACAATTGC
This sequence comes from uncultured Fimbriimonadaceae bacterium, assembly GCA_964583465.1. Classification (GTDB taxonomy): domain Bacteria; phylum Armatimonadota; class Fimbriimonadia; order Fimbriimonadales; family Fimbriimonadaceae; genus JAEURO01. The sequence goes on from CAZOVP010000002.1 coordinate 283,451, forward strand.
TTCTGCATCTTGGAGCGTTCCTTCGATCGTGACTCCGCTTGCATTCTTATGTCCCCCGCCACCGATGGATTGAGCCACCTTCGATACATCTAGGTCTCCCTTGCTTCTTAGGCTCCCTTTGACCTTTCCAAACTTTCCACTTCTTAAAACAAAAGATGCCTTAACATTCTTGTTGCTCAACAATTCATTAACGATTCCTTCTGCATGCTCTTCAAGAGCTGAGACCTTTTGGAACATCTCTGGAGTCAAAACCGCCCAAGCGAGTTGCCCCTGACATCCAATTTTCATCTGATTCAAGGCTTCGCGTAGGAGGAAGATCGCTTGTTCATCTCTGTTGAGATACACCTCGTCTGTGACTTTTGAAAGAGTGGCACCCTTATCAACAAGCCAGGCGGCTTGTCTTAAAGAACTTGCAGAGGCATTGGGATAACGAAAACTTCCCGTGTCTGTCACAAGACCCGTTAGCAAGCACTCAGCGATTTCGGAATTGACACTAAACCGGGAATCTAAGCTCTCTATCGCCAAAAAGAGATGGAGCAAGATGCTTGCAGTTGCTGGTGCAGAAGGATCGACTATTCTTAAATTTCCAGGCATCTCATGAGGCTGATGATGATCGATCAGTATGAGAAATGGAACAGATTCAAATGATGCTCGGCAAGAACCCAGCCGATCGAGAGCATCAAGATCCAGAACCATTGCTAAATCGTAGTCATGGCGAGGTGGACTGGTTCTAACTCGGTCACTTCCTGGCAAAAACGACAAATAACCCGGAGGAAGGTTATGACACACGACATCGTTCGCAATACCGAGCTGTTCGAGCATAAGACTGACAGCTAAGGCAGAGCCAATGGCATCGCCATCGGGGTTAAGATGTGTACCGATTAAGACACGATTCGCTTTGCCTAAGTGGGCCAAGAGTTCTTTTGCGTCTTCGGTGAAATGAGAATCGGACTCGTTATGCACCAAATTTTAGGATACCCGCTTCAAAAATTGGGTAACGAGACATTTCTCTCAATCGTTAAGCTAGTAGAATGGGAAAGATGCTTAAGATCGCTATCGCATTTGTTTGTATTGCTTCCGTTTTGGCACCAGGATCGGGAATGAGCGCCCAGCAAGAGAAAAAGCCAGTCGACTTCGCTAAGTCGATCAAGCCGTTCATGAAAAAGTATTGCAATAGTTGCCACAGTGGCGACCACCCAGCCGATGGCATTGATTACACCAAGTTTTCTTCGATGGACGATGTTACCAAGAACCCAAGAGCGTGGAGAAAAGGTGGCGGAGAGGTTCGCGGAAAGCAAATGCCGCCAAAGGATGCGAAACAACCTACCGACAAAGAACGACAAATGTTTGTTGATTGGGCATCTAGCATTCCAAAAAAGCAGTAATTTGAGTATAACGCCAGAATGAATGCTTGGCGCATATCGCTTTGGATTGCCATTGTTCTCGTCATATTCGGGTTCTTGTGGATGGTTCGCGGGGTTTTGGCTCCATTCATTCTGGCGATTTTGATTGCAGCCCTATTGGAGCCATTCGTTCGAAGGCTTCGAAAGGCCAAGATCTCTCGCCCAATTGCCGTTTTCATCGTTTTGATAGGGTTCTTTTCGTTGGTTGCAGGAGTTGTTCTTGTGGCTGCTCCGTATATCGGAGGCCAATACACTCAGGTTCGAACAAACGTGCAATCGATCTATGAGAAAGTGGCAGCATCAAATCCCGATGAGGCTATGAAATCTATCGACCTCACGCTAGAACAAAACAAAGGAATCCTGAAGCAGTTTCACTTGCCAACCACGCGGCAAGAAATCGTGACCAAATACGTTGATCCAAATCGGCAACTCATCCAATCAAAAACTCAGTCATTTGTAACGGGTGGTGTCGTGAGTATTCTCTCAGTTGCGGGGCAGCTCTTTATGTTCCTCTTGGTTCCAGTTTTTGTTTTTGGATTGCTCATTGACCTGGAAAGCCTAAAGCTCGGTGTCGCTCGGTTTATTCCGCCCACGATAAGAAGTGGAACACTTTCCATGTTTGCCGATATCGGCGAAGTCTTCCAAAACTACCTGCGCGGGCTTGTGACGACTGTTGTCCTTTATACGTTGATGATGATGACCGTATTGGGGGTCACTGGCGCACCCTATTTTATAGTCCTTGCACTTCTTGCGGGTTTGCTCTATCTCATCCCTGTTGTCGGTGGAGTTGTTAGCTCGATTATCGTGTTCTTAGTTATTGCTCTTAGTGGCCAAACGAGTGGATCATTCATTCACGCTGAAAATTCATGGATTTATGCTTTCTCAGTCGTTGTTGTCATGTTTATCTTTGGGTTTACATACGACTCTGTTGTTAACCCAAGAATTGTGGGACAGGCAGTCAAACTCAACCCAGTAGTCAGTGCATTTGTGGTTTTTTCTGCGGCCGCTCTCTTTGGTCTACCCGGAATGCTGTGTGCCTATCCAGTTGCAGGAGCGATCAAAGTTATTCTCAATCGATTGGTTTTGTTTACTGGTTCAACTGAAGGAAATATCAAACTTCCGGCCATACCGCTCAGGCACCGGCAGTTGAGTGAAGCGAACTAGGGCCCTGTTCGTCTCAATTTGTCGAAGGCACAATTGAACTATGTTTGTTACTTCTCTTGCTATAGGGATGCTCACCTGGGCTTATGGATTCAACGACAAAACTCAACTGAGATATGATGTCAATGTTCAATTCGAGGGTTTCTTGCCACTTATGGGCGGGAATGAAGGCAAGGTTGAAGTCAAGATGGGAGTTGATGTCAGCGGCCAAAAGCCGGAATCAGAAACCCTGAGAGCCAGCCACGAGATCAAAGAGTTTGAAGTCTCGTTCAATGGAGCCAAACTACCACTGTCTGTATCAAACGTTGAAGAGTATTTTCCTAAGACTTCCATTGAATTTTCTACTGCTGGAAAAATACTAAAGACCAATGCTCCCGACAAGAAGCTTCCCGTGAGGTTGCCAGGTCTTGATGTGAAGCACTTCCCAGATATCACTTACATTCCAATTGAGTTGCCAGTTGGAGTCATCGATTCCCAACAATCTTGGACTTTTGAGAGAAATTTCGGGGGTGCTCCAATGTCGTATTCGTGCAAAGTGCAATCTATTGAAAAGAATCTCGTGATGATCGAGGTCAAGCTCGAACAGAAGTATGTTGTCTTGGAAAATAGCTCTGTGGAAATTGTGACGAGCAAGGACGACGCTGTGAATGAAGTTTCGACAACCCTCAACGGAGAGGGAAACATAGTCTTTGATACCGATTCTGGCACAGTTAAATCTGCGACTATGAAGAACGTGGCCACGAGCGATGTTCGGCCTCTTCCTTCGGGCGAGATGAAGCACCGAAAATTGACAACCAACTATGTAATTTCGCTCAAGAAGGGTTCTGGGGCTCAAAGGCAATCAGCAATTGAGACCTCCGACCATGGAAATTGGTTTGAAAATGCGATCTCTTTTGGTCAGCAAACTTGGAACAACACTAGAAACATTTTTTTGTGGTTTCAAACAGCTTCGCTCTTTGGGCTGGATTCGCTGCCCAAGCACTTGTCCACGGCTCTGAAGCCATTCAAACCTTATCTGAATCGCTGGGCAAATTTGATTCGTTTTTGAGTGCGATCTTGATATTTCGCATCGTGGCTTCATAGCCAGGTCGCCTTGTCGCTCTTCCCCGGGTGAGTTGATCCCATTCTTCGAAAGGCATGTTCGAAGCTTCAGCCAACGGTGGCCACGGGACTGGTTCAAGTTCTGGAGATTGTTTCGCAGGTTTTGCCCTAAGAGGCTGGTTCTGCCTAGGTTCATTAAATGGGCAAACTATCTGGCAAATATCGCATCCAACCACCCAATTGCCCATCTTTGTCTGTAGCTCGGGTGCAATATCGCCTCGATGTTCGATCGTGAGATAACTAATACATGAACGAGAATCGATGGCCCAACGCCCTTCAAAGAAGACGATGGCACCTGTGGGGCAGCTTTCGATACACTTTTGACACGAACCACATCCTCCGGTTGATGGAGTGGATCTAGGGAGGTCAAGTGTAGTCAAGAGGACACCTATCAAAAACCAGCTACCTCGCTGAGAATTGATCAGGCAAGTGTTTTTCCCAATCCACCCCAATCCGGCCCTTTGGGCTAATTCGCGTTCAAAAATTGGCGCACTATCGACACAAGCTCGAAAACTGGCTTCTGGATGATGAATTGCAAGCTGAGAGGCTATCTTGACCAACTTCTTTCGCATAACCTTGTGATAATCCTTTCCAAGTGCATATTGAGCGATTAGAACGCCCTCGGGCGCATTGTGAGTTGGTTGAAGATAGTTTCGTCCAAAGACAATTGCGGTCTTTGACCCAGGTAACAGTGACGTGGGGTCGTGTCTTAATGAAATGGATCGATTGAGATATTCCATCTCACCGGCCATAGATGCACCCAACCAATCGACAAAATATTGTGAGTGCTCACTTGGCTCAAGAGAGCAAATCCCCCAAAGGTCGAAATCATTCTCGTTTGCCAGTTTGCCTATGAGTTCAGTGAGCAAGGTTACACCAGTCTTCTTGGGCGAGCTGATGTGCTCTAATGGATTCTGAAAGCTTGGCGGAGACGAGTCGCCTTCTTGCTTCATCTGAGCCAATTAACAATGATAAGTTGTTCAACAAGGTTTTTCTGGGAGAGCGAAACCCTGCACGAAAGATGTCTTCAACGCCGGGCGGCCACTCGTAAATCTTCGGTTCAAAGTGCAACACTGTGCTCACGACCTTCGGTGGAGGCATAAAGGCTCCTGGCGGGGCCTTGCAAATGCGTTTGATTTGAAAGTGCGCTTGTAGATTGACTGAAATGGCGCCGCGATTAGAGTCACCAGGCTTGGCCATAATCTTCTGAGCGACTTCTGCTTGCATCATGAGAACCATACAAACAATGTGTGGTTTGCAATGGCAAAACGCGTCGAGCAATGGTCCTGTGATGTTATAGGGCATATTTGAGACGATGGCTCGTGGTGGCTCTAAATCTTTGAGGATGAGTTGAAGATCGGTTTGCAACGCGTCACCCCAAATGATTTCCGCCCGATGAGCAATTGAGGTGAGGGCGGATTCCAGGCTCTTATCTATTTCGACGGCCGTAACATGTTGAACCTCATCTGTGAGGGCACGAGTGAGCAAACCTGGGCCAGGCCCGACTTCTAATACGCTTTTGACTTGGCCCGTAGCCAATACAATTTGGTCAATAATCGATTGAGAAACAAGAAAGTGCTGGCCGAGCTTTTTTGTCGGACGTAGCCCGTGCTCAGCCAGCACTTCAAGTGGCGTTATTCGCCTTTCTTGACTTTTTCCTTGAAAACGTGGATTGTGACCTTCTTTCTTCCCCAATTGTTGACCTTTGATTGCTGTGGAAAGCATACATCAATCCGGTTTCCCTTAATGGCTCCACCGGTATCTGCTGCAACTGCAAATCCATAGCCCTCAACATAGACCAATGAATTCAAAGGAATCACTCGTGGATCAACGGCAATAACCCCGAAAGCGGCTTTTCGGCCCGTGGCTGTGTGCCCCGTCGAGCTTCCGTCATAAGGCGTGTAGGCTGTTGCCTCAACGGTCATAACTTTAGATCGACTGAAAGCACCACGGCTTGTTTGAAAGCCTGTTTTGCCCATCTCAATAATTGTAGGTTTGGCTTCTCGAATTATGTCCTCATGTGTTTTTGAGGACACCAGTTTTTGACCATTCCTAACTTGTTCTGTCACGACGAGTTTCTCTCCGTCCTCGCCTTGACTAGTTTTCTTAAGTCTTCCCTGAGCAATATCCCGGTTAAAGACGTATCGAACCTCGGAAGGAATCGACTTCTTCACCGATGTCTTACTCAGCTTAACTTTGCCTAGGTTCGTCACTTGACCTGCTAAAACTGGACTCACTAAGAGAACCAGGCCAAGTGTCGTCACCATTGTCAACAGTTTTCGCATAAAGTTTGCACCTAGCGTTTCTGTGGCAACATGCGTCGCGGTCAATCGTTATACCAATTGTTTATATGCAATAGTGTTGCAAAAACCGAAAAATGACCCTATTGTTCCCGGGTCATCAGACCCTTTTTTGGGCGCTTTTCCACCGCTCAATTGCTTGTATTTAGACTAATCTTAGGTTCAAAACTGCAAAAGTGCGTTCTGGAGCAACTATTTTTTCAGAAAAAGGACATGAATCGGGCAATCGGTCCCTTCTGATGAAGTAAAGAGCCTAGTCGCCTTATCGTCGTAACAAATTGCCTCACCTTGGGGGTCGAGCGGCATTTTGATTCTCGTTGGGTTCTGAGTCCACCATTCGCCATTTTTCGGAACATCAAATTCAATTGCAGCACTATATGTTCTTAGAACAACGTGGTTGCCATCCGAGCTCATGTCTGCGGCTGTGACAAGGGATCCAAAGTTGCCTAGCCCAGTATTCAGTGAAATAGAGCCCAAAAGTTTTAAGGTTGAAGATCCCGAACCTTTGATGGCTGGGCAAGAAAAAATGAGAG
>CAZOVP010000002.1:289958-317563 GCA_964583465.1 uncultured Fimbriimonadaceae bacterium
GACTTATCCTTGTTTTTTGTTACGATTGTCATGGCCCCATTGCTCGAATTGACAAAAAATCCCTCTGCATTGTGTGGCTCATCAGGGTAACTCAAATCATATTTGTCAAATGTCCGAATCTTGCTTTGCCCATGCTTGGGTTCTTCGAATCGATAGATTTGAACAGATTTTCGCTTCTCTTTGTTGTCTCCTATGTCTGCCACATAGACATAATCCTTTCCTCCTTGCCGTACAGTCGCAATATCTTCCCAATCAAGGGCATTGGCCCCTATAACTTGGAATTCTTCAACCTTTTTGTCTGGTGAAATCCGAAAGACTCGCGCCGAATCGCCACTATCGTTATGAGTGTAAAGGCTTCCTGGATAGAGGCGACTCACAGCAACCCCAGAACTCTCATTTATTCTCTCGTCTTTGATATCCAAATACAGTGACGGAGCACCCCATATCCTTTCCGCAAAGAAGACAAATGCTAAGGCAATCACTTCTGAATTTTACCGTTGGGCTGGCATAATATGAAGGTGCTGGAATGGCTCTATCCCGATAAATGTGCCCTCTGTGGTCTCATCGGAGAGCCTGCCATTTGCCCTCAATGTCTAAAGGAATTTCCGCCACACGACATGCACTTAAAATACTGGACGGGCAGTATCGATTTTGCTTTGAGCATCTTTGGATTCGATGGCCGAGCCGCCCAAGCCGTGAAGAGGCTCAAATATGAACGGGTGACATCTTTGGGAATCCCCATGAGTGCTCTGATGGCCGATGCTTTAGAGCACTTGCCGTCGTTTGACACCATTGTTCCTGTACCGATCCATTGGACGAGAAGAGCGGTTCGCGGTTTCAACCAATCTGAGCTACTTTGTCGAAAGCTTTCTAATCATCCAATACAGCCGTTTTTGGCAGCTCGAAACAAGAAAACACGACCACAAGTGGAACTCTCACTTTCAGAACGTCTAAGAAACCTTGATAACGCTTTCGACGCAAGCCCAGAAGCAAGAGGCAAAAAGGTGTTGCTGATCGATGATGTTTTAACGACAGGTGGAACAGCGATGGCTTGCGGACAAGCCCTCAAACTTGCTGGCGCAAGCGCAGTAGGAATCCTCACATTTTGTGGTGAAAAAACTACTTTGACTTTCGAGCACGTCTAAATGGGCGTTTGCTTGGCCCTGCTGCTGCTTTTGCTTTGATCAGGTCTGCCGCTTGGTCTTCTGTAATGGTTGCAGGATCAATCGATTTTGGAATTGTCGCATTAAGCTTTCCATCTGTGACATAAGGTCCATAGCGTCCACTCAGAACTTTCAGGGCTCCAAACTCCCTTATAGGTTCAGGCTTTGCCATTGTTCGGCCTGTTCGTCCTGTTTCAAGAGCCTGAAGGGCATCCTGCAGGCCCAGATTTACGGCATTCTTCCATTCTCCAATGTTGGCTTTTCTTTCGCCTGCCGTGAGATACGCACCATATCGACCGATCGCGACAATTACAGGTTCGTTTGAACTCGGGTCAATTCCCAGATTCTTTGGAAACTGCAAAAGTTGCTCTACGATTTCTTGATTGAGATTTTCAGAGCTTAGACCTGGTGGCAAAGTCGCACGTTTCGGAGTCTCGGCGTTTTCATCCTCAATTTCGAGATAGGCACCAAATCGTCCCTTTTTCAAAACAACATTCTTCCCGGTTTCTGGATCTGTGCCGACGGATGCCGAGTTGCCAGATTTCGAACTCAAAAGACCCTCGACAAGTTCCGGGGTTAGATCTGCGGGGGGAATGTCATCTGGAACACTGGCTGTTTGACCTGGTCCGCCTTCACCTCGCTGGATGAATGGCCCGTTTCGACCAATTCGAACAACCACATTTTCATAGAGCTTGAGCATAGGAAAGGGAATTGTTGGCAACTTTGAAGAAACTTCGTCAGCCAACCCCATTCTTCCCTCTGAACCCAAATAAAACGTTTTGAGATGGTTGACCCAATCGCGCTTGCCGTCGGCAATCTCGTCGAGTTCGCTCTCCATATCCGCAGTAAACCCAAGGTCAACTAATCGCTCAAAATTATCTTCCAAAATCTCAATAACGCTGAATGCCGTCCAAGTCGGAATGAGCTCATTTTTTCTTTTGAAGACGTAGCCTCGATCTTGGATTGTGCCAATGATGCTGGCATAGGTGCTCGGCCGGCCAACTCCTTCCGCTTCTAGTTTTTGAACCAACGAAGCCTCTGTATATCGAGCTGGTGGTTTAGTTTCGAGGTGTGAAGCCTGGCAATTCAGTAGGTTTAGTACTTCACCCACCTTAGTTTCTGGAAGGATCGTTTCCTTATCGCTGAGGTCCGATTCGGGATCGTCGGAACCTTCAACATAAACTTTAAGAAATCCAGGAAAAACAATGCTCTTGCCACTTGTGGAAAAAGTGTAAGTCTCAGACGATTCGATAACTTCAACATTGAGTTTCGTTCTTTCAACTTCTGCTGGTGCCATCTGGCAGGCTAAGGTGCGTTTCCATATAAGTTCATAAAGTCGAATTTGATCCTTGTCGAGATATTTTTCGACATCAGCTGGCCTTTTCCCAAGATCAGTCGGGCGAATCGCTTCATGGGCCTCTTGCGCATTCTTCGCTTTGCTCTTATATTGCTTCGGCTTCTTGGCGAGAAATTCCTTTCCATAAAGATCAGAAATGACGGCTTGAGCTTGCTCTAGGGCTCGTTCTGAGAGCGTCAAACTGTCCGTTCGCATATATGTAATCAAGCCAATTCTCTCGCCACCCATATCGACGCCTTCATAAAGTTGTTGGGCGACTTGCATTGTCTTTCGAGCAGGAAATCCAAGCTTGCGATTTGCCTCTTGTTGGAGCGTGGAAGTCATGAATGGCGGTGGCGGATTTTCTTGCCCGGGTTTTCGATCAACGAGGCTGACTTTCCAAGGTTCAGCTTGAGACAATTTCGCTTCAAGACTTTGGGCTTCGTCTTTCTTGAGCCAAAAAGCATTCTTTTCGGTTAATTCGCCTTGTGCTGAAAAGGACTGCCCATCAGCAAGATTCTTTTGGCCGATTTTCACCAGCCGCATTGAAAGTTCTCCCTTAGTCGCTTTGAGTCTTGCGTCGATTCGTGAATATGATGCCGAGACAAAATCTCGCCTTTCGCGTTCACGCATCACAACAAGTCGAACAGCAACGCTTTGAACTCTTCCCGCACTTAGACCCCTAGCGACTCTTCGCCAGAGCATGGGAGACAGTGTGTAGCCGTAGAGTCGATCTAGAATTCTTCTAGTCTCCTGTGCCCGCACGAGCTCTTCATCTATTTGCCGAGGATTGGAAAGTGCATGCTGGATAGCTTCTGGTGTGATCTCGTGAAATACGATCCTAGCGATCTCGGTTCCTTTTTTAGGTTTCAGAAGTTGCAAAACGTGCCAACTGATGCTCTCACCTTCTCGGTCTTCGTCAGTGGCGAGCAACAATCGACTTGCACCTTTCGCTGCTTTCTTAAGATCCTCAACCCTTCGTTTCTTTTCGGAAGGAACAACATAAAACGGCTCGAAATCCTTTTCAATATTAACTCCAAGGTCGGCCCATTTCTTCTTTCGATATTCCTCAGGGATATCTTTTTTGTTTTCTGGAAGATCGCGAATATGTCCATAACTCGCGATGACTTCATAATCCTTACCAAGAAAAGCTGAGATCGTCTTTGCTTTTGCAGGGGATTCAACAATGACAAGAGTGCTAGCCATAGGTCACTTCAATACAAGCCCGGTTTTTACCGATGTCTTGACGTCTGAGTCAACAGGCCCGGTTTCTTCTAGGCCCAGACCTTATTAAAATAGAGTAGCACGTTTGAAATTGTAGAACTTTCTGAAAAGAAGGAATCGTAAAGTGCGTTAAGTGTATGAGAAGACAAACAATTGCTTTGTATCGCGCCATTTTGGTTGCAACCTTCCTTATTGGCGCATGGTTTGCTCATGGAGAGACGCACATTTTGGGCCTCTTTCTAAAAGATCAAAGGATTGGAATCGTCACATTCAATGAATCGAGAGATGGCGATTTGGTCTTTTCAAAATCTGAATCTCTTCTAGATGGAACGATGCTCGGTTCTGAACTCAAAGTTCGGTCAATTTCTAAATCATGGAGCAAAGTCGATGGGTCGATCACAAGATTTGAGATCATCACCGAGAGTTCAGGGAGAACCCAGAAAGTTCTGGGGAATCTGCAAGACGATCGACTGCAGGTCAGTGTCACCTTTGAAGGCAACACCACGAAGAAGGAGATTTTGATCCCAAAGGGCCAGATTCTTATTGACGACCCTATGAACCAAATCGCTGCCGGAAAGTTTGGATCGAAGTTTGTAGTTTTTGATCCAAATATTGTTGATCTTGTTTCATGCGAAATCAAGACCTTGCCTTCTGAGAAAATTCATGGTCTCATTGCAAATGTCATTGAAGTCATCGATCCTCGGGCACCACTGAAAGTCTTTCTTTCGAGCAAAGGAGATCTTATTGAGGCCCATGGACCATTCGAGATGATCATCAAACCCATCTCAGAGGCCGAGGCAAAATCCGAAGGTGAAAGGCCGGATATTGCCCTTGCAAGTTCGGTTCCGATTGCTCAACCGATTTCGGATTTTCTCAATCTCAAATCGCTCAAGCTCAAAATTTCAGGTCTTGGCAACCGAACGCTCCCCTCCGACGAGCATCAAACGTTGTCTAAACAAGGCATGGAAGCATTCTTGGAAATTCATCCGATACAAATGGAAACTTCAAAGTTTGATTTGACTAAACAGACTGATTCACGGTGGTTAAGCTCAGAAACTTACATTCCATGCGACTCTCCAACATTTATTTCTAGAGCAAAAGAAATCATCGGAAATCGAACTGAAATTCGGGCAAAAATTGAAGCCATTCGAAGCTTTGTTCATCATCGAATGAGAGCTAATGGGGGAATCGGGATGCTTCGATCCGCAAATGATATTTGGGATACAAAAGAAGGCGTTTGCCGTGATCACGCGATCTTGATGGCCACACTTTTGCGCGCAGCCAAAATTCCCACCCGCTTAGTGGGAGGGCTCGTTTATGGCAATGATGCCTTTTTTTATCACGCCTGGGTGGAGGTTTGGTCGGGTACAAATTGGGTCGGAGTTGACTCGACCCGACCGACAATGAATATTGATGCGACTCATATCAAGACATCAGAAGGATCGGTTAGCGAGGCTTTTACGTCATTTCTTTTGGATGGCGTGAAAATCGGCACCCAAAATTAGTTTCTGCTGATCTATGTTTACGCTACGTTCCTTGCTGATAGGCTTGTTTATGTTAGGTGGAATCGTTGCCGGGGTTCTCACCTTGCCCTGGGTGCTAGATTCTACTTTTGATGCCATAAAGAGCTCAAGTTCCGATATGGTATCAGGCGGGATCGAGTTCAGCGATCATAAATTTCGGCGGTATTCCGTTACTAAAAGAGAACCCTATCTTGATGCTGAAGCAATCTTCCAAAAACTAGGTAAGGGGATTCTTCGACCCAAAGATATTTGCACCGACGACTATCCGAATGTGGTTTGCGAGGAAGTCACTATGTCGGATAGTTACCTTCAAACTCGAGAGTTGCTGTCTCTTGCAAAGCTTAAGAAGGCGGGGCAACTCTCTCTTGTTCTTGAAAACAATGGCAATGGAGCTATTTACGAGTTTGTTTCTTTGCAAAAGAAAAACAAGGTTGGGGCCGCGGACGATTCTCAGCAAGGTTATCCTGGTTCACGCCAGCCCCTCATACTAATCGCACTGGGTTTGCTTGGAGCAGTGATCGGTGCCGGACTTGGCAACCTCATTATCAAATTTTTTCAGTTCGTGGCCCTTAAATGGGAGGAGATGGAGACCGGCGATCGAGTCAATCTATTCCTCTCGGCACTCACAGGGATCATCGCCTCAATGCCCTTCCTCATCACCTTTTCTGGTCTCGGATCGGTGGTAGGTCCGCTGGCCACATTTGGACTGACGATCGGATTTAGCGTTTTGGCTTTTTATGCGCTCAATACGTTTGCAGATGTTCTGCCATGGAAGAAGGGTGAGATTAGAGGAAGAAAATCAGGAATCAAAGTCTTAGATACAAATGTTCTCATTGACGGGAGAATATATGACCTCTTGAGAACGGGATTCTTAGAAGGAGAACTCTATGTTCCCAAGTTTGTGCTTTTGGAGCTTCAGCATATCGCCGACTCTGCGGATTCTTTAAGGCGACAGCGTGGACGCCGCGGCCTTGAGGTTTTGAAACATATCCAGTCTGAAACTCAGGTTGAAATAGGAACCCATGACCGCCTTGCGGGAGATGTTTCTGACGAGGTCGATACTCGTCTTGTCAAACTCGCTATGGCGCTTGGGGCTGATCTAGTGAGTAACGATTACAATTTGAACCGAGTCGCGAGCATCCAAAGTGTGAGAGTTCTCAATATCAACGATTTGGCACTTTCATTGCGCCCCAATATTTTGCCCGGTGAAACTTTAGAACTTACAATTATTCGAGAAGGGAGTCAGCAAAGACAGGGCGTTGGGTATCTCGAAGACGGAACAATGGTTGTTGTTGATAATGCAAGAGATCATGTCGGAGAGACCCACATTGTCACTGTTACTCAGGTCATCCAGACTGAGCGCGGCAAGATGATTTTTGGCTCGATGGATAGTTTAGACGACAACCAGCCATCTGCAAAAAGATGAAAGTTGAGGTCATTTTGTTAGCGGCCGGCCGTTCAGAACGGTTTGGCCAAGACAAGCTCTGGATAAATTTTCAAGGTCGGCCACTTTGGTTGCATTCCTATCAAACATTTCTGGCTCACCCAAGAATAACCGGCATCGCAATTGTTTGCCAGCCTGGGAAATTAGAAGATTTTCGTGGCCTAGCACCTGGTGCTAGAGTCATCCAAGAAGGTGGTTCAACAAGGCAAGAGAGTTCGAAAATTGGAATTTCGTCTCTTGCATCCGATTGCGAAATCGTCCTCATCCATGATGCCGCTCGCCCGTTTGTCACTTCTGATTTAATCGACCGAGTTATCGAAGGAGCAGCCGAAGCTGGTGCATGTTTTCCGGCACTTGCAGTTACAGATACTTTGCGAGTCGCATTGGGCGAAGGTCATTGGGACACTCCAGATCGAAGCCAGTTTGTGTCTGTTCAAACACCACAAGGATTCCAAAAGAGCGTCATCGCAGAGGCAGCCAAAGGCGCCAAAGGAGAGTTTACAGATGACGTAGGAATGGTCTTAGAACTTGGTGGACGTGTTGTTCAAGTGCCTGGGTCGAGCCTAAATCGAAAGATAACCTATCAAGAGGACTTGCCCATGCTCACCGCATTTCGAACGGGATTTGGATATGACATCCACGCATTTTCGAACGATCCGGAACGCGTTCTCTGGCTGGGAGGCGTTTCTTTTCCTGGGCAAAGAGCACTAGATGGTCATTCTGATGCGGACGTGCTGATTCACGCCATAGTTGATGCCCTTCTTGGTTCTGTCGGCCTCGGCGACATCGGGCAGCTCTATCCCAACACGGATGAAGCTTGGCGAGGATGCCGATCAGAAATCTTTCTCATGGAGTCAGCCGATCGGCTCACGAAGCTGGGTTGGCAGATTCAAAACATCGATGCCACTGTGATTGCAGAAGTTCCAAAGATTGTCCCAAGGACATTTGAAATGCGCGAATTCATCGCAAAAGCTTGCCAAGTCTCGCTAGATCAAGTGAGCATCAAAGCCACGACAAACGAGAAACTTGGTGCATTAGGAAAAGAAGAAGGAATTGCAGCACATGCCATTGCGACAGTAGCGCGTTAACGTCGCTTCTTCCCAGATTTTGGATCAAATTCAACCAGAACCATTTGGCTTTGGCCCCGGACTGTCATCGAATATCGAGCGATATCCTTTTCTTTCTCTTGCTTCGAACTCAGATATTTGAAGGACTGACCCTGAGTTTTATCGAATGTAAGTTTGGTATTGAGAGTCTCTAACGAGATGGGCCAGACACCGGTTTGTCTTCGATGGGCCTCAATCTTTCGTACAATGTCATTGCGTATGAGAATCGTGCTGGGTTTGCCCAGCTCGTAGGGCAAGCAAAGACACACGATGGCAAACCCTAAAAGCGCAAAAACGCCAGAACCTATCCTTAGCTTCGCCTTTTCGTGAGGCGGTTGAGGTTCAAAATCGAAAATCTCGTCCATCAATATACGGTCATGGTGGTGTCAATGTCCTTGGCCCAGGCATTCATTCCGCCCACGAGATTTCGAACATTAGAAAAGCCGTTCTGAATTAGAAATTCAGCAATTTGACCAGATCTCCCACCCGATCTGCAAATAACGACAATATCATCGCTTGGGTTCAATTTTTTCAGGTTCTGAGGGATTTGTCCCATTGGAATGTGAATCGATCCTTCAATAACTCCGTTTGCAAGCTCATTTGCTTCACGAACGTCGATCAATACAAGCGATTTGCCCGATTGAATTTCAGCATTCAGAACTTGATTTGAAACTTCTGGAACCATCAGGACATTGTGTCATATCAACTCACAACAACCATCGCCTCTGTAGTTCTTCGCTTAGAGATCTTCCTCAAAATTCCTTCATTCTTTTTGAGTGCCAATTCGGGATCCTCGCTTAGAATTTTGATGGCCGCTTGCTTTGAGCGCTCAAGCAAAGCCGTATCTTGGATGAGATCGGCAACATGAAGATCAAGATCGCCATGTTGACGGATACCCATCAAGTCTCCCGGCCCACGGAGTTTAAGGTCTTCCTCGGCAATTCTGAATCCATCAGAAGTTTCAACCAGAATCTCCATTCGCCTCCGGCTATCTTCGGTTTTCGTGTCAGCGATTAGAATACAAAACGATTGGTGATCCCCTCGTCCCACTCTCCCGCGCAGCTGGTGGAGTTGAGCGAGCCCAAAGCGGTTGGCATCTTCAATGACAATCACAGTAGAGTTTGGAACGTCCACGCCGACTTCAATGACCACTGTCGATACGAGGATATGAAACTGACCATTTCTGAACTGTGACATGATGTCTTCCTTTTCCTGGCTCTTTAATTGGCCGTGCAGCAGGGCCACTTTGAGATCGGGGAAAACCTGAGTCGATAGGCGATAATGTAAATCTTCAGCAGCTTGTGCTTCTAGCTTGTCATTGTCAAAAATAAGTGGGCAAACAAAATATGCTTGCCTTCCTTGATCAATGAGTTTTCGAACATTTTCATAGACCTGCTGACGGTCATTTCCGAGCTTATGATGAGTTCTAATTGGTTTTCGTCCGGGAGGCAATTCGTCGATCACGCTTACGTCTAAGTCCCCATAAACAGCCATGGTGAGAGTTCGAGGAATTGGCGTTGCGGTCATCACCAAAACATCGGGGTTGGCCTGGCCCTTTTCACGAAGTGCAAGGCGTTGCATCACACCAAACCTATGCTGTTCGTCAATGACGGCAAGGCCAAGTTTGTGAAAATGTACACCTTCTTGAATCAAAGCGTGGGTACCGATACAAATTTGAGTTTCGCCAGATTCCAGTTTTTGCAGCTTTTTCTTTCGCTGACTTGCCGTTTGCTTTCCAGAAACAAGATCAAGACAAATGCCCAATGGCTCAAAAAGTCGTTTGAGATTAAGGAAATGTTGCTCAGCAAGAATCTCTGTTGGTGCCATAAGAGCTGCTTGATAACCGGATCGCACGCAAGCCAACATAGCGCAGGCGGCAACTGCAGTCTTGCCACTGCCAACATCTCCCTGTACCAGCCGATTCATGGGCAGGGGGAGTTCCATGTCGCTCCAAATTTCATGGATCACCCTCTTTTGTGCTGCAGTAAGATCGAAAGGCAAAATTCTCTTGACCTGATCCCAAAGCTTTTCGCCCGATTCCACTTCGTGAGAGAAGAGATTTTGAGGCGAAAGTTCTTCCTTGAGATCTGTTCCGATTCGTGAAATAGGGAAGCTGATTCCAATCTCGCGTTGAACTTCTTGCCTCCTCATTTGGAGTGCGATTTGCAAATACAGGAATTCTTCAAATGCCAGTCTTTGGCGAGCTCTGACTTGGTCTTCCTGCGAATCAGGAAGGTGCATTTGCCGAATCGCCCAAGTGAGATCTGGCAAATCATTGTCCTGGCGGAGATCAACAGGGAGCGGATCTAAGACAACCGAAGCATAGTTTTCAACGGCAGCCCTTGCAGCCTTTCGCAGCACTCTTTGAGGTATGCCCTCTGTGAGCCCATAAACAGGTACAAGGCGTGCTAATTCACTGGAATCGTTGTCTTCAATCGTCTCCCATTCGCAATTGTGGATCTCAAGGCTATGCCTATAACCTTCGCGGACAAGCCCATAAGCAAAAACGTCTTGCCCAATGCTTTTTTGAAGGAGCTTGCCAACAAATGGCTGATTAAAAAACGTGAGGTTTGCTTCCCCTGTTTTGTCCGAGACCACCCCGTGAATGACGATCCTGCCTTTGCCAATGGATCGCGATCGAACATCGATAAGTCGGCCTGAGAGCGACGAATGTTGGCCAGGTTTCAGATACATGATGGGCGGGATATGGCGCCGATCTTCGTAGCGACGAGGAAAATGCCAAAGCAAATCTGATACAGTTTTCAGACCAAGCTTTCCAAGAAGCATGGCGTTTTTTGGCCCAACACCTTTAACGTATTGGATCTCGGTTTCAAGTGCATTGGCCGTTCGGGTGTCTATCATTGTGTGGCGACTTAGGGCAAGATTCAGACTACAATCATATTAGACGACAATGATGAACGAAGATGATTCCGAAAAAGGCAAATTGGATTCGATAGAAGAAGAACTCAAAAGTGTTCGCGAAACAAAATTCCTCAGCATAAACGAATCGGAACGTTCGGCCCAGATTGAAGAGATTGAAGCGAGAGCAAAGGCCGCGAGAAATGTATTAAAAAAGCACCAGCCCGAAGGGCAAGAATCGGGACTGATCTCTCCTGGAACTGGCCAAGGCTTGGGGAAAGGTCTCCAAATTGCCTATGCCATTTTGGGAGTACCACTTGTCGGGTTTGGGGTCGGATATTTCATTGATCAAGCAACTGGCGGTGGCACAATGTGGCGCGGGGTTCTTACCATTTTAGGTGGTGCCATCGCTGTTTGGTACGCCATAGTCTCTGGAAATTCTAAACAATGAAGTCTCGAAAGGTTCTTCTGCTCGTGGCAGTTTTTGGGTTTGTCGTTCTTTCCCTGATGTCCGTTGCCCAAGGATCAAGAGCTGCGTCGGGGTTCTTTGCGGGAACAATTGCTACGGCCACAAGCATGTTTGGAACTTGGATGGGAATCGTGTTTGTAGGAAAACTCATGAAGGAGAGCGCTCCCAGTTGGCAAGGAGCCATATTTCCAATTGTCGCAATGGTCATAAAGCTCCCCGTGATATTAGGGGCAATGGTCTGGGTCCTCCGTCTGGGCCAACCTGCCCCGTCCTGGTTTTTGGCTGGACTGGCGTTGGTATACTCCGTGACGATCTGGTGGGCTGTCACACGGCAATAAGCTCACCGGGTTGGACTTCCATGGGTGAGTTGTTACTAACAGGACAAAGCTTGTTCGCAGAGGCAGAAGCCGGCGAACATGCAGGTCATCACGGAGCCTCTTATTGGGGTTTGATGGCCTATCTCTTGTTTACGCTCCTCATTCTTTTTGCGTTGCTTTCGTTTGCAAAAAGTGGCTTTAAAGATCGAGTGTTTAAGAACTTTTGGTCTTGCAGGCTGGAACAGGTCTACTTGTTTGTTGAATCGATGTGCGTCAATATCATTGGAGCTCACGGTCGCAAATACGTTCCATTTATCATCACCTTTTGGCTTGTGATCTTTATGTCGAACGTTGTGGGTCTGTTTATGTCTTTCACCCCGACTGCCGATCTTGGTTTTAACCTCGGGATGGCACTCATCAGCATTGGATACGTTCAGTGGGAAGGGATGAAGGCGAATGGCGTTCTAGGTCACTTTAAGCACTTCTCTGGGCCAAAACTTGGCCTTGCGATGATCCCCATCACTCTGATGATTTTCGTCGTAGAACTCATTTCGGAAGCAATGAAGAATGTCTCCCTGAGTTTAAGACTCTTTGGGAATATTGAAGGAGGTCACCGCGCTGTTGAAGCGATGAATACGCTTGGAACTCACCTTGGCGGTTCGCCATGGAGCATTCCTTTCGGATTCTTTTTATTGCCAATCAAGGTTCTCACGGTTGTCGTGCAGGCCCTCATCTTCACGCTGCTCACTTGCGTCTATATTTCGCTAGTCACGCATCATGAAGATGAACATGGGCACGACGAACACCACGAGGATCATGGATCGGGTGCACACCCACTGACCGCTTGATTCGCAATCGTTTTTGGCGGGAACAAAACAACAGGAACACAAAGAAAAATGACTGGTCAAGGACTTGGAATCGGAATCGGCCTCGCAGCGCTCGGCGTTGGATTGGGCCTCGGGCTTATTGGATACTCGGCACTTGCGGGCATGGCTCGACAGCCAGAAGCTATCGGCAAATTGCAAACCGCGATGCTTATCGCTTTGGCGTTTGTTGAACTCGTCTTCTTGCTTACTGTCTTTATCGTGCCTGGCTCGATGGGTCAATTCAGGTAAGAGAAGATTTGATTTTTGCCCTGACGATTGCCGAATAGCTTCGTCAGGGCCATGACATAGATTTGGCTTACACCTTTTAGAAATTTCATGAGTGAGATCAAGAAATCTAGTCCCGCAGCGACCTGGGGAATGGCTCTGTTCGGCATCGTTTTGATGGTGGGTGGCATGTATTTGTCAACACAGATCTTCCACGGGAATATTAAATCTCTGGAAGAAATGGGAATCCCGCTAGATCCAGGCAAAACCGTATCAGTCATTGGTGTCTTTCTGATTCTATTTAAGGTCATCAATAATTTCTACATCGCACCATTAAATGAAGCGATTACGCAAAGGAACACTGATCTTGAAAGCACTTTTTCTGAGGCCGAAAATTTGAAGTCTCAGATGGAGAGCATGAAATCGGATTACGAAAGACGATTGGTTGAAACAGAAGCTGATGCAAGGGCAAAGATTCAAGAGCAAATCAAAGAAGCTCAGGATCTGCGAAAGAATTTGATGGCTGAGGCCAGCACCAAAGCCGATGAAATGGTCAAGCGGGCTCAAGAAGAGATCTCAGCCGAACGGGAGCGAGCGCTGAGCAGTGTTCGGATGCACGTTGCAAACTTGACATTACTCGCGACAGAAAAGGTCTTGTCCGAAAACATGGACAACGACCGAAACCGAAAGCTTATCGACGAATTTTTGGACAAAGTGGAGGTTCCAGCAGGCTAGCAAAAGAGCTAGCTTGTTGAAATTGGCCCAATGACAGATGCCCGAGTTTCTCGCAGATATGCACGTGCGCTCTTTCAAGCCGCGAAAAAGCTTGATATTGTGGAGAGTGTCGAAGCAGATCTCAATCTCGTTGGCATAGTCATCTCGCAATCAAGCGGATTCAAGAATCTTCTAAAGAACCCGGCAGCAAGCAAGGAAACAAAGCTGGGGATTATTTCTAACGCTTTCAGCGACCGAGTTACGGCCCTCACAATGCAATTCATTCGGCTCCTGCTGGAAAAAGGCAGAGAGGAAAATTTGGAGCTCGTGCGGATTTCGTTTGAAGAACTTCGCAGGGCAGACCAAGGCGTGATCAAAGCGATCGTCACCACAACTATTGAGTTGACAGAAGCTGAAAAGCGAAAACTTATCGACAAATTGACACGGGCGAGTGGCAAAACTATCGAAGCTGAGTTTGATACTAACTCAGAACTCATTGGGGGCATCAAAGTGGCCTATGAGAACTACGTTCTCGACGGCAGCGTGTCTGGTGCCATTGGACGCCTGAAAGACACCCTTATTTACGACGTACTAAAACAAAACTGATCGAAGACAAAACCATGGCTATAAAACCTGAAGAAATCACTTCCATTCTCGAACAAGAACTGAAATCTTTCGAGAAGAAAATTGGCGTTGAGCACGTCGGTACTGTTTTGCAAGTTGCAGATGGCGTCGCCCGTGTTTATGGCCTGCCAGATTGCAAAGTTGGGGAAATGCTTGAATTTCCTGGGGGCGTGATTGGACTGGCATTGAACCTTGAAGAAGATTCCATCGGGGCTGTTTTGATCGGTGACGATGTTGAAATCAAGGAAGGCGATCCTGTTAAGGAAACAGGTCGAATTATTGAAGTTCCGGTTGGAAAAGCTTTGATGGGACGAGTTGTCAATGCGCTTGGGCAACCCATCGACGAAATGGGCCCCATCATGGCCGAAGATAAAAGGCTGATCGAAATGATGGCTCCGGGCGTCGTCGATCGACAGCCCGTTACTGAGCCTCTCCAAACCGGGGTCAAAGCGATTGACGCGATGATTCCTATTGGTCGTGGCCAAAGAGAACTCATCATTGGCGACCGACAAACAGGGAAAACATCTATCGCCATTGACGCGATCTTGAATCAGAAGTACACGCATCAGCCAGGCGAATCGCCGGTCTATTGCATCTATGTGGCTATCGGACAAAAGATGGCAAACGTCGCTCGCGTCGTTGAAACGCTTCGAGAAAATGGAGCTTTGGAATACACTTGCGTTGTTGTTGCAGCGGCGTCTGACTCTAACGCGATGCAATACCTAGCGCCATTTGCAGGAGCTTCGATCGGAGAGTATTTCCGAGACAACAGCATGCACGCTTTGGTGGTCTATGATGATCTCTCTAAGCACGCTGTTGCCTATCGTGCAATGTCGTTGCTCTTGAGAAGGCCTCCAGGACGAGAAGCTTATCCTGGCGACGTTTTTTACCTGCATAGCCGCCTATTAGAGCGTGCTGCAAAGGTGAGCGACGAGCGCGGTGGTGGATCACTTACAGCATTACCTGTCATCGAAACTCAATCTGGAGACGTTTCTGCCTATATTCCGACCAACGTCATTTCGATTACTGATGGTCAGATTTACTTGGAACCCGACCTCTTTTTTGCAGGTGTTCGCCCCGCGATTAACGTTGGTATTTCAGTGAGCCGAGTCGGTGGCAATGCTCAGATCAAAGCGATGAAGCAAGTTGCTGGAAAGCTTAAGCTCGAAATGGCTCAGTTCCGAGAAGTACAAGCTTTTGCCCAGTTTGCGAGTGACCTCGACCGTGCAACACAACTCCAGCTGATGAGAGGACAGAGGCTCACGGAGCTTTTGAAGCAGGGTCTGGCGGCTCCTTATTCTGTTACAGACCAAATCATAGCCGTCTACGCCGGAACCTCTGGCATCATGGATGAAGTTGCTAATGACCAAGTGGGAGCATTTGAAACAGCCATTTTGAACCACGTAAAATCCAAATATCCGGACGTCGTGGAAGAAATCACCAGTAAGAAAGCTATTTCTGACACTGCGTTTTCGAAACTCGATTCGGCGTTCAAAGAAGCTTTGGCCGCTTTCAAAAATTAAGTTCATTAGCCATGGCAACTCTCAAGCAAATTCGTCAACGAATCCGAACGAGTAAGAATATCCAGCAAATTACTCGTGCGATGAAGCTTGTCGCAGCTGCACGCTTGAATAGGGCGAAATTACGAGTTGAAGAAGCTCGCCCTTATAGCGATAAGATGCGAGATTTTATGGGTTCGATTGGTGGAGCGGGCGAGTTGCCTGAGCATCCCCTCTTGGTGAAAAGAGAAGTCAACAATACAATGCTCCTCTTGATCACGGGTGATCGTGGTTTGGCGGGTTCTTATAACACGTTATTGATCAGAAAAGCCGGCGATTTTTTACGCGACATTGTCGGCGGGAAATCTCTTTTTGGGGTTGGAAAAAAGGGTGCGCAATTTTTTGGCAAACGAGGAATCGAGATAGCGGGTACCCATTCTGTGCCAACAGCAGGCGCAAGACTAGAAGATGCTGTTGCAGTGTGCGATCAGGTTCGCGCGAAATATGAGAGTGGCGAAGTCGATGCCGTTTTTGTTTGCTATTCTAAGTTTTATTCACCGATTCGCCAGGTGCCCCAAGTTGTACAATTGTTGCCTATTGTCCCTCCTTCCAATGACGAAGTCGAGGCGACAGAACAAGCGATTGGTGGCGGTAAGGAATACAGCTTTGAACCAAACGCTGAAGACCTTCTGGGCTTCCTGTTGCCAAAATATTTGTTGACAATTGTTTACCAGGCAATGCTTGAATCTTCGGCTTCCGAGCACGGTGCAAGAATGACTGCCATGACTTCAGCAACAGATAATGCTGGAAAAATGATTGCTGGATTGACATTGACAGCAAACCGAGTTCGCCAAGCCGGTATTACAAAAGAAATCCTGGAAATCGTCGGTGGAGCTGAAGCTCTCAAGGCATAAGTCACAATCGCTCATATTTTGCTACCCATAATCACCAAGGAGTAGTTCGAAATGGTGAAGAGCAAGCGTCGAAAATTGATCCTTGGATTATTTGTGGGCGCCTTGTTGCTTCCGCCAGCATTCCTTTTGGCTTGCAATTATGTGGTGCTAAATCAGTCTGAAAAACACATATTTCGAAATCTGTCCTTGGTTCCACATCATCGGGTTGCAATTGTGTTGGGCACTGCACCTAGAATCCAGGGCCAATCGAATATTTATTTTCGGGGCCGAATCGAAGCCGCTGCGAACCTCTATAAGTCTGGCAAAGTCGATCGAATTTTGGTTAGTGGAGACAACGGCTCACTGAGCTATGACGAGCCGACCGCAATGATGAAATCTCTTGTTGCATTGGGGGTTCGTCAACAGCACATTACTAAGGATTGCGCTGGATTTCGAACCCTCGATACCATGATCCGTGCAAAAAAAGTATTTAGCTTAGACGATGCCACAATTGTCACTGATGATTTTCATATGTCCAGATCCCTTTTCTATGCACAAAGAGTTGGAATCCGGGCAGATGGCTACCCTGCACGCGACCTCAAAGGCCAATTTACTCATGCTGTTAGGTTTCGAGAAGCGCTGGCTCGAATGAGAGCGGTTCTTGATGTCGATGTTCTTGGTACCAAACCAAGGTATCTCGGAAAAGCCGAAGTTATCCCGTAGCGATCAACCTGTCGAGTTCAGCATCGGTTGAATTCTCTAGCATGTTGCGCCGTTCTTCGATTTCAACAAGCCTTTGCTTTCGATATTCTCGTCGCATCTTTCCTTCAATGAACCTAATTTTGTCCTCTCGGGTGTGGCAAACAAGAGGGGGAACTGGATGAGGTCGTCCATCCTTCATGGCTACCATTGTCACACGCGCTGTATTCGTGTGTCGCCTTACTCCCGTTCTTAGATTTGTTGCATCAACATCAATCACAACTTCCATACTCGTTCGACCCACGTAACTCACGGTTCCGGTCAAAGTCACGAGTTCGCCGATTTCGATAGGGTCATGAAAGTCTACGCGGTCGAATGATGCCGTGACCGAAATGAGGCTGCTATATTTTTGTGCTGTTGCACTGGCGCATAGGTCAATAAGTGAAAGTAAAGATCCCCCAAAAACTTTGCCTAAGAAGTTAGCTTCTGTTGGGGTCATGATTTGAGCGAGCTGGGTGCGACTCTCGCTCGGGCTCTTTGGAATCAAGTCAGGGTTTGGCACTCATCACAATCCTTGCAAAGCCATCAGCTTCAAGAGAGGCTCCTCCCACAAGGCCCCCATCGATATCGGGCTGACTAAATAATTCTTGAGCATTGCTTGCTTTTACACTGCCACCATAAAGGACTCTAACGTTTTCAGAAAGGTCAGATCCACCTCGATCTTGCATACAACTTCTTACGAAACTGCAAACCCTGTTCGCTTCTTGGGTTTCACAAGTTTGCCCTGTGCCAATGGCCCAGACAGGTTCATATGCAATGACAAGCCCATAGAGCTCTGCCGGATCTAGGCCTGCAAGAGCTCCATCCAACTGCTTGGAAATGACTGCTTCTGTCTGATTATCGTTCCTTTCTTCCAACGTTTCACCGACGCACAAAATCGGGGTGATTGCATGAAAGAGCAGTGCCTTAATCTTGAGATTGATTGTTTCATCAGTTTCCGCAAAAAAAGGAATTGTAGATTCTGGAATCTCCAAGCTACCAAACCGACCTCTGGTTTCGCTGTGTCCCACGATGCAAAAATCGATGCATAAATGGCTGAGCATTTTTGGGCTGATATGCCCGGTATAGGCTCCAGAATCAAGCCAAAATACGTTTTGTGCCCCAACCTTGATGGGCGTATTGCGAACCAATTCCTTGACTTTTGGAATTGCCAAGAAATTTGGGCAAAGCACTACATCTGCTGTTGATTTTGCTTCAAAGTCACCGATCAGTGACTCAACAAGAGCCGCAGCTTCGGCGATGTTGAGGTTCATTTTCCAGTTGCCGGCGATAAGGCTTGTTCGCACAGATTATCCTCTTAAGATGGTCGGTTCGACCTCAATTTTAACTTTGTCGCGAACAGCATTAGTGATGATGCAATAGGAGTCGGCTTTGTGTGCCATATCCTCTGCGATTTTCATTTGATCGTCAGAAGCATCGGCGGCTAACCGGATCGTTGGACGAATCATCATGGATTTATAAGAAAATTGGGGTCCATTTTCTTCAACCTCGCCAACAGACTTCACGTCCATAGAGATCAGCGGGAGTTTGCGATTTGCAGCGATAATTCCAAACGTGATGGAATAGCATGCTGTAATGCTTGCGGCAAGGAGCTCTTCTGGGTTGGTTCCACCCGAACCAGAACCTCCAAATTCTGGTGGAACTGTTATTGGTACCGAAATTCCAGATCGATCGGCCAAAACAGTACCCGAACCATCCCGCCCTCCATTCCAGGTCAAAGAAATGGGGTAATCATGCATTTTTGCCATGAGTCGATTCTACCGGTGAATGGCCCTGTTCACTAGCCTCAGACTGGGAACAAAATGTGAGCAAGAATACTTTTGAGAGTAACAGAATGAATTGGAAGCTCTATTACGACGGTGAGTGCAATTTGTGCCATGGTTCACAGTTGCAAGTCGTCAAATGGGCGAGCAAGTTTGGCCAACCTATCGAAACAGCGATTTTGCAATCTGAGGAATCGGTTCAAAAGGGTTACTCAAGCGAAGAGATGGTTTTAGAAGCCGATCATATTTATCGGGCCGAGCAGGCATGGCTTAAACTCATGACGGTTGCACCTTGGTATCTCCGGTGGTTTGCGTTTTTTGGTGCTTTACCGGGAATCAATTTTTTGACTCGTTTGGGTTATCGATTCGTTGCGAAGTATCGCAAAAAATTCTTTAAGAAGCGAGCTTGCGAATTACCATCGCGACATTAGTACAAGGCTTTCCATGCGGGCCTCTTGGATTTTGTTGTAAAGAGTTTCATATTGGCGCGCGCTCTTGTCCCAAGAAAAGTCGGTTGTCATGCAACGAGCAACAAAACTATTCCAATGATCCGTGCGGAATCCTAGAATGGCTCTCTGAATAGCTAGCATCATTTCGGCCGAGCTTCGTTCTTCAAATGTAAAGCCGTTGATGCCTTCAAAAACGGTGTCAGCGAGGCCTCCAGTGCGACGTACAATCGGCACACTACCATATCTCATGGCAAACATTTGCCCCAGCCCACAAGGTTCAAACGAACTCGGCATCAAGAACAAATCTATCCCAGCATAAATTCTTTGGGCAAGTTCGGGATCGTATGCCTCGATAAATCTGGCTTTGTTCTTGCTTTGTGCGCATTTTTCATTGAGAATTGAGGCAGCTTGGGGGTCTCCTGTTGCCAATATGACCAATCCAGCCCCTGAATCCAAAATATTTTGGAACTGATCAATGATAAGATCAAAGCCTTTTTGATCGCTGAGCCGTGAAATAACACCAATCAATGGTTCGTTATCGTCAAGTTCGAGCCCAAATTCATGAAGAATTGAATTTCGGCAAACTTTCTTGCCATTCAAATGTTCAGAAGAAAAATGGCTAGGGATTCTTGGATCCGATTCTGGGTTGTGCCTAACAATATCTATTCCATTTAGAATTCCGCTTAGTTTTTTCTGAGAATTGAGATGCCTCATCAAGCCATCCAATCGGCAACCAAATTCTGGTGTCTGGATTTCTTGCGAGTACTGATGAGACACCGTATTGACTTGGTCTGAAAACGCGCAACCAGATTTGAGAAAATTGACTCCGCCGTAAGTTTCTAGCTGGTGAATGTTATAGAGCCCCCAATCCAGCCCGGCTTCTTCGATGGTGTCCGCCCCAAATTCTCCCTGATAAGCCAGGTTGTGAATGGTGTAAAGGCTCCCAGTATTTGGCCAATCGAATTTTTCGCGGAGAAAGACGGGTGCAAAGGCCATGTGCCAATCGTTTGCATGAACGATATCAGGCACCCACTCCATTCGTTTGCTAAGTTCAAGCGCCGCTTGCGAAAAGAAGAGATAGGCCTCACGATTTGGTGTATAGACATCCTGACTTCTTTCAATTGACCCGAAATATCCGTTTCCGTCGATGAGCCAAATGGTTTGCGAGTTCCATTCAATCTCATAAAGATCAGCGAGGATGATTTTGGATGTATTAAGCTGAACAGGAATCTGCGAAAGGACTTTCTGCGCGCCCCATTTGGGATCATTGATGATCATCCCATAGGCTGGCATCACGGTTCTCAAGTCGTGTCCGAGTGCCGAAAGCGCCTTCGGGAGCGACCCTGCCACATCTGCCAAGCCACCAACTTTTGCAAATGGTTCGACTTCTGCCGAGAGAAACAAGATCTTCATAATTCTATGTTTGGCAGAAGTCGAACCAGAATTTATCCCCATTTAGAAGGCTTCCACAAGGATAGCGGTCGCCTCTCCTCCACCAATACATGGAGTAGCGATGGCGTATTTTCCGCCTCGTCGCTTTAGCTCATAAAGTGCTGTCAAGACCAATCTTGTTCCTGTCATTCCGATGGGGTGACCTAACGATACGGCTCCACCGTTGACATTCAGCTTTTCCATGGGAATTTGACATTGCTGCGCTGCATGCATTGCAACCACCGAAAAAGCTTCATTGACTTCGAAAATGTCGATATCTGAAACATTAAGGTTCACTTTTTCGAGAAGTTTTTTTATGGCATCGGCCGGAGCGGTAGTAAACCACTTGGGATCCTTTGCAACCTGGACATAATCGACGATTCGCCCAATCGGCTGCAATCCGCGAGACTCTGCAAACGCTCCAGAAGCGATCACCATGGCTGCAGCACCATCATTGATGCTACTGGCGTTTCCTGCCGTAGTCACCCCTTCTTTGTCAAAGGCGGGCCGTAGCTCCGGTAGCTTAGAGATATTGCCCCGTTTGGGTTCTTCGTCTTCCGACACCATCACCGGATCTCCCTTGCGTTGTGGAATAGAAACCGGGACGATTTCAGAATCAAATTTGCCTTGCGATTGGGCGTCTAGTGCTCTTTGATAAGATTGCCCAGCATAGGCGTCAATGTCTTCTCGCGACATTTGGCACTCGCTGGCGCAAAGATCACCGCAATTGCCCATGTGGGTGTTGTTGTAGGGATCCCAAAGGCCATCGTGAATCATGAGGTCCAGAGCCTGTGCGTTACCCATTCGAAATCCAGTTCGAGCAGTCGTAAATGCGTACGGTGCGTTAGACATCGATTCCATGCCACCCGCTATCACCACATTCGCGTCACCACTTTTTATGGCTTGAGCAGCCATCATGATAGTCTTCATTCCAGATCCGCATACTTTGTTGATCGTTGTGCAAGGTACATCATCTGGTAAACCCGCACCCTTCGCAGCCTGACGAGCAGGTGCTTGTCCAAGAGCAGCACTAAGGACGTTTCCCATCAAGACTTCATCAACGTCACTTGGATTCAATCCGGCTCGCTCGACTCCAGCTTTAATCGCTACCGAGCCAAGCTGTGGAGCGCTTAGAGATGCAAGATTGCCCTGAAATGAGCCAATTGGAGTCCTAGCTCCTGCTAACACAACGACATCTGTCATGCCACAGAGAGTACCTTTTGCAGTCCAAAGTGGCCTGAAATTGGCCTAACCTTGGTCATCAACAGGAGGTGGTTGGGGATCGCTTTGCTTCTTTCGATTCAGAGCCCTTGTGACTAAGGCATATTCAGGCATTTTCATCGCCTTGGCAATCAATAAGTAGACCTGTGCTCCAATGAGCCCCAAGACGACGATTCCGATCATGAGATAGATTTTGCCGAGATGGAACCCCATGAGCACTTGCAAACCCCAATAACAAACCAAACCAAGGGCAATTGCAGCGAGACTACACTGCAACAATGTTTTGAGGAGACCCTTGATATCGAGATCACCGGCAAGTGGCTTGATCCCAATGAGAAGAATGATGGCTAAGACAATGGCAGAAACACTCCCGGCAAGCGGAAGCCCGAGATGTTTTAATGGGGTGCTTTGAAAGATTAGACAAAGAACAACGAATAAAGCAGTGCAACTCGTACTTAATAGAATCGGGCGCAAAGTCTGTTGAATCGAAAAATAGGCTCTCATCAGCATCGGATGCAGACACCATGCGCCGATTCCGATTGCAAAAAACTGGAGAATTGGTCTATTGATTTCAGTATCCAGAGCACTGAATTTTCCATGTTCTAGCAAAATCTTGATGACTCCTTCAGGCATGGCAATGAGTAAAGCTGATACTGGCAACGACAGGAAAATTACGGTTTTGAGCGATTTGATCAATTGATCTCGGTAAGAATCCATTCGTCCTTGCGTGAAAAATTGAGATAGTGCTGGAAAAGCAGCAATTGCAAAACTTTGTCCAAAAATCGCCAATGGCGCTTGCATAATTCGATCGCAATTATCGAGAGCTGTGGGCATTTTCTCACCGTAGTAAGAGCCGAAATACTGCATGACAATCCCAAAGACGGCAGGGAGCGACAGCCCCAACAGTACCGGTAACATGAGTTTGAAAACTTTAACTACGCCTGGGTGTTTGAGGTCAAACGAAGGTGAAAATTTGGCCCCAACGTTCTTCATTGCGAAAATAGGGATGAAGATGTTGCCCACGAAGGCTCCGATCAGGGCGCCCCAAGACATTCCCGCTACCGAAGGGTTCACGAAGTGGCTGATTACAACAGCTCCAAGGATGATTCCGATATTGTAGAGGTTCGGTCCCAGTCCAGGAATCGTGAAAATCTGCTTGGAATAGAGAGTTCCAAACATCAAACCGCCGATAAAGAAAGCCAATTGCGCAGGCAGGACGATTTTGCTAAGTGATGATGCAACTGCCCATGTTTCTGGACTCCCAGGAACCATGAGTTGTATGAGCTGGTACGAAAAGAGCCAAGCAAAAACAATAAAGAGTGTGATAAAGCACGTCATCGCTGTCACAACGACGCTGAAAATCTTCCAGGCTTCATCTTCTCTGTCGGTATGGAGATATTCACTAAAGACAGGAATGAACGCCGAACTTAGTGCTCCACCTGCGATAAGAAAGAAGAGCAAATCCGGAATGATAAAACTCTGGCGATAAGCAGATGTGAGAATGGATTGCCCAAACATTCCCGCGATCACACCATTCCGAATGACGCCTAATACCCGGCTGAGGAACAGGTTGGCCATCATGATGATTCCGGCCTTCGCTACGTTTGGGTTTTTCACGAGTAAGGGTTCTATTATGGTTCGACGAAGTGAACGTTATTGAGGATGGATTGCGAGACAGGTTAAAGCTAAGGCTCACCAAAATGGTCGATCAAAAAAGAGAAGTGGCAAAATCTTGCGATTTTGCCACCGAATGTCGTTGAATTTCAATAAGCTGGGTTCAAATGTGTTTTTCTAAAAAGCTCTTGATATGATCCTTTGGAACTGCGCCAAGCATTCTATCGACTTCCTTTCCGCCTTTGAATACGATCAATGCAGGGATGGACATAATTCCATACTTAATCGCAAGATCGCCTTCTTGATCAACATTAACTTTGTAAACCTTGGCTTTCCCTTGCATTTCGTCGGCAATGGCTTCAATCGAAGGGCCAATGGCAAGGCATGGGCCGCACCAGGTCGCCCAGAAGTCTACAAGGACAG
This sequence comes from uncultured Fimbriimonadaceae bacterium, assembly GCA_964583465.1. GTDB lineage: Bacteria > Armatimonadota > Fimbriimonadia > Fimbriimonadales > Fimbriimonadaceae > JAEURO01. Next base: position 313,881 of record CAZOVP010000002.1, read on the forward strand.
GAACATCAGAATTCAAGACGTCATTTTCAAAATTTGCAGTATTGACAGTGAGGTTAGCACCCATAATATTCACTAAGCCGAGACATCGGCCCTTTGTTCCAGGTATACCAGTCCTTGGGACAAATGATCGGGTCGCGTAACCATTCGGGGGCCGATTGCCGTCTACTTCTTCGGAAGTCAACGCTTTCTTAAAAGAGGAAACGAATTTGAATAGAACGATAAAACTCGTGACAGTAACAGCGACGCTTGGTGTTGCATGGGCTGGGGCATTCGCTCAGAATCGAAGCACCCCTCAGGAACACAAAGGAGCCGCTGAAGTGAGCCTGATTGGCGTCAATCTTTTTGATTCGGGTCAGAAATTGATCAGTCGGTTTGGTTCGCCAGATGAAATCCAGGCCCTTACCGTGGGTGGAACTGGTGGCGGTGCTGCTTCGGGAGCAGGTCGTGGTGGCCCTGGTGACGGTGGTGGAGGACTTGGCGCGACAGGCAAACCGGGCGCGGCTAGCCTTAAAATGCTGATTGGCGATCCATTTCAAACAGGTGAAACTGTCCTCCAAAGCAAAGGTGCTCCAGGAAATGAACTTTCGCTGAATCCGAATGCCGGTGGCATGGACGGTCGCGACGGCGGAAGCGGTGATGGCGCAGCAAGTAGCAAAGGTGACGGAGGTGGAGCTGGTGGCTCCACACAAGGCGGATCGTCTTTGGTTCAATACACACGCTGGGTCTACAACCGAAACAACAGTAAATACGCATTTGTCCTCGACAAGAACAGCCGTGTCATCCAAATCGAAGCAATGGGTCTCTTTAACAAGAGCGTCCACACAAAGAGAGGCGTTGCTTTCGGCAGTAGCTTTGCTTCGGTCATGAAAAAATATAACGCACCAGATGGATATGAAATCAGTGGAGACACCATTGTTGTTCGATATCTCACTCGGGACCGTGTGGCATTCAAGCTTCAAAAGGTAGATCCCAAGAAGCCCCATGTTGTCACTGGCATCGTTATTGCAGCTGGTAAGTAAATTATAGGATTGTGTGACCGACGAGCGCGAACTCATTCGATCGAGGATTGATCTCGTCCAACTTGTTGGTCAACGTGTTTCACTAAAGAAAGCAGGAAAAAATTGGAAGGGTCTCTGTCCGTTTCACGACGACAGGAACCCTTCTTTTGATGTCAATCCAGAGCGAGGCGTGTATCGGTGTTGGTCATGTGGAGCATCGGGAGATGCGTTCACTTGGGTCATGGAGACCGAAAGAGTTGATTTTGCTGATGCTCTTCGGATTCTCGCTAAGGAAGCAGGAGTAGAACTCTCCCGGCAAAAAAAACGGGATCCGAGCCTGGCAGAAGCTCAAAGCCGAGCCATGAACGAAGCCCTCTCTTATTTCCAATCGCAACTCCAGAAATCGAAAGTCGCACAAGATTATTGCCAGGAACGAGAAATAGATCAAGCCACGATCGACCACTGGGGAATTGGCTATGCTCCAGACGTCTCGGGAGCTCTTGCAACACATCTCCACAGAGAAGGACACAGGTTGGCCCTTTGCGAAAGTCTCTTTCTGGTGAAACAGGACGATTCCGGAGGATTTGAAGATCGGTTTCGCGGACGATTGATGTTCCCCATTCATGATGAACGAGGAAACTTAGTGGCCTTTGGTGGCCGAATAATTGGGGATGGAGTTCCCAAATATATCAACAGTGGCGATACTCCAATTTACAATAAGAGCAGAGTACTTTATGGTATGAACCATGCCAAAGCGAGGATCTCTGAGCTTCGGCAAGCGGTGCTTGTGGAAGGATATCTCGATGTCGTTGCGTGCCACCGAGCTGGAGTTACTCAGGCGGTTGCCAGCCTAGGGACGGCTTTGGCCCAAGATCATGTTATGCTGCTCAGCCGATGGTGCGATGAGGTCATTGTTCTCTATGACAGTGATGCCGCTGGACAAAAGGCAACCGAAAGAGCGTGTCACCTCTTGGACGCTCAAAAGATCAGAATCCGGGTCGCCCAAGTACCACAAGGAATGGATCCTGACACACTTCTTCGAGTTTCCGGAGCGCCAGCAGTACGTCAGCTCGTTGAGCTCCCGACCTCCCACCTTGAATATCTGGTAGCTCAGTTGGAGCTCAGATCTCCTTCTACCAGCAACGAATTCTGGGATGAGGCCGCAAAAATCTTGGCCAATTCAACAAAGCACCAAGAGGTCGTTGGGCTCATCGATAAGTTGGCGCCAAAATTTCCAGGTTCATCTGATAGAAAAGTTGCACGCCTGGCCATTGAAGGCATGATCAAATTAGAGCGAGCAAAAATGCGGCGAGGTCGCCAAAGGCAACAAGACGAGCATTTGAAGGTCAGGCGAAATCTTGTGAAGAGCTATGAAGCGATCATATTTAAAGCTCTTCTCAATCAATCTTTGAGGTCGGAAGCGTGGGCGATTTGCAAGGAAAGCCATCTCTTCATTTCGACAGAGGGGCGACGCATGGCCGAAATTCTGGTGAATGAGTTCCCCGAAGGCTTTAAAGAGGGCACTAAAGGCGATTGGGTTGCGAATCTGCAGGATGAGGGCCTTAAGGGGTTCTTGTTGGAACAAGAACAGGAAATCCACTTGTTGCCTCAAAGAGAGCGACTCCAGGTCGAGCGAGCATCATTGCAAGGGGCGTTCAAGCGACTTCGAGATAGTTATGACAACAACGAACGATATAGCAAGATCGGCCCAGCTATTGCAGGTGAAACAGATCCCAATGAACTCCTAGAAGCGATCAAGAGAGCCAAGGACGTTTCTGGTTAAAATCTGTTTCTAATCCCTGGGGCGGCAATAATATGCGGATCCATTTTCGAGTCAATAACCCATTGTGATTCGTCGAATGGCGTCCAATCGCCGTTCCAAATGTCTGCGCCAAGCTCTCTTAAAACAATCATGCTACCGGCCGCATCATAAAGTTTTGCCTTAGTTGCCACCATTGCTCTCAGCCCACCCCGAGCCATAAACATGGCTTCGGCAATAAATGCTCCCAGGTGCCGTCTTTTGCCGGGGATGTCCGCAAAGGGGCCTTCTTCTTCATCGGCAGATCCAATGAGTTCATGAGCGGCAATAGGTCCAGGTTTGAGCTTGGGTAAAGCTTCGCCGTTGAGTGTTGTTCCACGTCCTCTTTCAGCCACAAAAACCCAACCCATATCTGGCATGATCACTCCCCCAGCTCGAATTGCGCCGTTTTGATAATAGGCCAGAGTCACGCCCCAAAGCGGTAGCCCAAAAACAAAATTCGAAGTTCCATCAATTGGATCCACGAGCCAAAGTCCATGGCTATTGTCTGGTTCAAATCCGCTCTCTTCACCCCAAAACCCCGCTCCTGGAGCGATCTCGTTTAGCCGAACTCGCAAGAGGTCTTCGACATCTCGGTCAACATTTGTGACCAGAGAGCCATCGGGCTTTAACTCCACCTGCATGGTGTCCCTGAGGGTCTGGGCGCGGTGCCCTGCATCAACCAGGGCAGATTCTATGGCAAGTTTCAAATTCTGAGCTCCCGAACATTTTCCAGTATTCCAGAGATGGGCCACAAGGAACCCTACTCTTGAAAAATAACAAACTTTAGGGCTACAATTTTCTCATCACGAGCGGGAATAGCTCAGTGGTAGAGCATCTCGTTGCCAACGAGAGGGTCGAGAGTTCGAATCTCTTTTCCCGCTCCA
>CAZOVP010000003.1:0-55142 GCA_964583465.1 uncultured Fimbriimonadaceae bacterium
TGATGGAGCCGAGGAAATAGTGGCCGTAATCGGCGACCTTCTTGCGCTCGTGGTTGGGCTGGTAGTCCTCGATAAACCGGTCGGTAAGGTCATCGACCAACTCGCGGATTTGCTTGTCCTGCCACTTGTATTCGCGCTGATAGTAGTCGATGGAATACTTGACCCCTTTAAGGAGGTCTCGGACTGTCTTTGCATCGCCGTGGATTTCTCTCATCTCTCAAATGGTTTCCGGTTCTAGTATCTCATGCGGGTTGCACTTCGCCAGTCTCAACATCATAGACGGCCATCATGGACTCACCAGGAATCGGCTGAACACGTTCGACCGGAGTCAGCAAATGGTCGTCAGGACTTAGCATAGAGTCAAGCCGGCCGCGATAGAACAGGCAGTTCTCCTTCGGGTTCCAATAGACTCTCTCGACCGTAAAGACTTCGTTGTTGTTGGTGAGGTGAAGGCCAACGCTTCCTGGGAGAATGACCGAAACCTTCGCGTCGTCACCTCCAGTTGGCACGTAGTCGAGACCCCCTGTGACCAATCGTAGAGGCTCGCCAGCCAGGTCCGACAGCGACTTGGCCGCGGAACGGGTGATAGCATCAATCTCAGGCTGCTCGGCGAGTTCACCAAGTTGCCGCAACGCGGCCCTCAGCACGTCCTCTTCCAGCAGTCGACCTGACAGGTGCAGACTTCCATAGGTCGAATCGAAGATGCTGACGAACCGAGAGTCCTTGGGTGTCGACTCCCATGCTGTCCTCAGTTTGTCCGGCGCCGAACTGATATCGTTGCGCTCAAATGGTACGACCAGAAGGAATGCTTCGAACATCAGCTTTGTAAGCAGGTCGCGGTTCACACCGTCGACCATCATGCAAGGGTGAACGAAGACCAGTCCGCTGGTGAAGTAGTTTCGGAAGAATGAGGAGTGAGGGTAACTGAAGGAGACCCGGGCGTTGATGTGCGGGTAAGTCACCGAAAACTCTGAGTTACCCCGCCTTTCGGTGAATCCATTCAACCACTCGCGAATCTGGAGGTTGCATTCGACTGCGACTAGGTCGCCCAGTTGAACCCGTTGAAAGACATTGCCCGAGCTGAGGTTCGGAAAAACCAGAGTGGGGAGAACCGCTGGCTTCGTAATGTAGCCCCGCTCCTTGCGGACCTTGATTTCCTTGCTCCGGAGGTTGACTTGATAGACCCTGTAGGCTCGGGTGGCGTACCGGTAAACGGCGCCCGGATATGCCTCGCGCAAGCACTGTGAGTAGCTTAGGGAACCCAGATTGTATTCCTCGGGCCCGTTCTTGAAAATCATTTTGAAGCTGGACTCAACATCTCGTAGTGGGAAGGAGTGGTTTGGGCTGTCGCCCGCTTCATGCTTCATGGCTTGAAGCTCAACGGGAACTTGGCCCGTTCGCTCCATTTCACAGAGCTCGATGAATCCAGCAGGAAACTCGACGTTCGAATCGAAGGAGAAGTCGTCGCCTGCTGTGTTGGCAACCTTGTCATGCTCACCACCTAGCCTTGCGAGGCAAAGAGCGTGAATGTACTGGATGCGCGTGTTCTGCAGGTACAGTGCTCCCTCTGCCGGAGGTCGCGTCAGCAAAGACTCAGGCTCGCTGAAGACGGCTTCATCGTAGATAGAGCCTGTGTTGACAACGAAGACGTCGCCAGCCTTATGCCTTCCCACGCGGCCAATACGCTGCCTGAAGCTGGTGGAAGAAGCGGGAACCCCAACGAGCACCGCAGTATCGAGCGAGGGAATGTCAATTCCAAGTTCAAGGGCGCTTGTAGAAATCACGCCCCTCAGGGTTCCATCTGACAAGCGCGATTGAATCAGCCTACGGTCTTCTTCCTCATAGCCAGACCGGTACGGCAGGATTGAAAGCCGCTTTAAGAAAGAGAGACTGTCCTCAACCTCCTTGTATCCGAGTTCATCCTCGGCTGTGCCGTCACCCGGTTCATCAGGTTCCTCATCGTGTTGACCTCGAATCGCGATGCTCGTTAGGAGTTCCACCTGCTTTCGGCTGTCGACAAACGCAATCAGTCGTCGGTCGCGGTCCTCGATGATGTGCTGAAAAAGCTTTGCCAGATTTGATAAGAGGTCGTCGCCTGGCGGTGGATTCACGAGATGAATGGTGTTTGGATGGCGATTCGCCCCGTTGAACTGGTCGTCGACAATGGAGTAATCGAGTCCGGTCAACAATCTGAGATGTTCCTCAGGTCTAGCTATCGTGGCGGACGCGGCCACAAAGCGTGGGTCACCGCCAAGCAGACTGCAGAGATGTCTCAATCGCCTAAAGAGGAAGCCGGAATTTGAGCCAAAGACACCCGTGTAGGCATGAGCTTCATCGACAACCACTAAACGCAAGTGTTGAAGGAATGCTCGAACGGAGCGGTCGTTAGCGTTCGGGAGCATCCATGCATGCATGACGTCGGGCGTCATGACCACCACGTGTGATTGCTTGAGGATTTGCGCGCGCGCCTTGACAGGAACGTCCCCGGATATCCGACCTACCCGACAATCTCGCACGGCCATCGGCATCGCTGCGGCCCAACGTTCCTCCTGTTCGTTGGCAAGCGCCTTAAGAGGATAGAGGCAGATGACTTTTGCAGACGGGTCCTTCGAGAATGCTTCTACTGCTGCGCAGTGAAACAAGGTTGTCTTGCCGGAAGAGGTTCCGGTAGCCAGGCAAACGTTGGCACCCTGCCCGAAACGATGGATAGCTTCAACCTGATGCAGGTACAAGCCACCTGGGTGAAGCTTGGCACCGAACTTGACCGTGTGTGGGTCCACGAGTTCTGGGTTGAGATGGCTCAACCTCGCCTCGCAACCCTCTACTTTGAGTTGGGCAACCTCCTCCCAGCCGCGCTCACTCAGATATCCGTCAATGCTCACTCCAATCGCTCCCTATTGCCGATACGTTACCTTGGACAAGCATCTAACAGAACCCTGGTTGGACTTGCAACTCCGACACTCCAACAGCTCGTTCGGTCCCCACGATTTCACCATGGTGCCTTGCGGATTCGTTCCGAAACTCGCACGTTTGTGCGACGAGTTAGGTTCAACGGGCTCAAAAAACCCCCACCCGCTAGGGCTCTTAATCAGCGGGTCGAAGGTTCGAGCCCTTCACGATCCACCAAGAATTAGGTTCAAAATGGCCCGCTTGAGCGGCTTTTTTGTTTCAGGAGTCTCCGCATTGACGGCAGATTTGAAGGCAGAGAGAAAATCCGTCTTGGACGTTCCTGATCACTCCATTCATCTACCTGAGGGTCTTAATGATGTCGATCCGGCCAAAAATGCGAGAAGCCACTTGCGCTTCATTTTTCAAACAAGAGCTCATACCGAACCGAAGGACGGCTTCCAGTCAGAGCCAATTGTTCTTCATACTTAAGGCATGCAAGCCAACAAGCGAACCCTTGGTGATATTCTCGCCGCTGACATCAGGCTTGTTGCACCGCTTTTCCAGAGGCCGTATGTTTGGAATCAGGACGAGAACTGGGAACCACTTTGGCGAGCAGTTTCCGATGTTGCTGATCGACGGCTGACAGGACAGAGTCCACATCCTTACTTCATGGGGGCTATCGTGCTCGATAACCTTCGAGGCCCAATCGGCACCGTTCCCACTCGCGAGATTATTGATGGTCAACAGCGGATGACCACGCTTCAGATTCTCATGGAGTCGGCGAAGAGCCTCTGCGACGATTCACCGGAGCTGGCTCGCCTACTTAATCGCGTCACGAGAAACATCCTCGGAGGTGGGACAGACGACCAGTTTAAAGTTTGGCCAACGAACATAGATCGCGACTCCTTCCGGGCGGCGATGGAGGGTTCGAGCGCGAGAGGCAGAATGCACGACGCCCGCATCTACTTCACTCATCAACTCAAAGAATATGTTGGAACATCGGATGACCGTCTTAAGCGGCTTTCGGCACTGGTGAATGGCCTTATTGGCGATTTCGTCTTTGTTGCTATCGACCTGGACAAAGACGATGACGGTCAACTCATTTTCGAGACGTTGAACTCCCTGGGAGCTCCTTTGCTTCCGTCGGACCTAGTAAAAAACCTGTTGTTTCGGGCTGCTCAAGCACAAGGTCTGGATACGGACAGTCTTTACGAAGCTCACTGGAAGCCTTTTGAAGTAGAGGGCGGTTACTGGCAGTCCACCGTTGAAGTTGGACGGCGAAAGCGGTCTCGCCTTGACCTGTTCTTACAGTACTATCTTGTCTATCATCTGGGCAGAGAGTCGCAAGCGACAAACCAGTTCCGGGACTATCGCGACAACTTTCAAAGTGGCCACTTCGGAACGGTTCCAGAAGCTCTCAAGGACTTTGCCGACCTTGCGCGACTTTACCACACTTTCGATGAAGCAACCGGACAAGATCAACTCGGCAGGTTGAGGCAGTTCTTAAGAGACGCCGATCTAAACTTGCCGATTCCACTAATATTGGGCATCCTGTCCAATACGGGCGAAGATCAAGGCAAGAACGCGATGCTGGGGATAGCTGAGTCCTACCTCGTTAGAAGATTCTTAGGAGGATCAAAGGGGCAGAATCTTAGTCGAATCATTCCTGACCTAGTCACGAAGCTGAATGCCTCTGGTTGGACACCTGACCAGCTAAGAAATGAGTTGTTGGCCCTATCTGGCCAATCTACTCAATGGTACGACGACGAGCACATTCATTGGCGCATGGCAAATCGCTCGATGTATTTCGAGATTCGAACCGCTGTGCTCGGCTACATCTTTTCAATGGTGGAAAACCACCTTCGGAATCCGAACTCAGAAGAGAAGTTTCGAATCGGAGTTCCCGTCCAAATTGAACACATCATGCCAAGGAGTTGGGAGGAGCATTGGCCACTTCCAGAGGATGCCGACCCCGAGTCAGCGATGACGAGAAATGAACTTGTCAATAGGATTGGCAACCTAACCATCTTGACTGCACCGCTCAACTTATCCGTGTCAAACGCACCCTGGTCCGAAAAGCAAGGCAAGTTCCAAAACGAAAGCGTATTGAAGCTCAATCGGAGGGTTGCGATGGAGCCCAATTGGTCGGATCAGTCAATCCAAGCCCGATCCAAGGAGCTTGCTGAGGTCTTTTGCAAGCTCTGGCCCAGATAGCTGAGGATATCAACAGCTGTCAAGAATCGCTGCCCGCTATCTTGGACTGTCATAACGGAGAGCCGCTTCGAGAGTCATGGCCATGATGTCCTCGGGCAACTCATTTCCTGCGGATGTGACAGCAAAGCCTTACATATTCACATGACTCCATGAATGGCTGATGGTCAGATTGCACGATGATCTGATGCCCAATAGCCCGGTCGACATCGAGAGTGAAATCGATGTTTGGTACGGGCCAGACAGGAATGAAAGATTAGGGCTTCAGTAAAGAACTTGCCATTGCCAAAAAGTCTTGCTGGTCAGGATTTTGAACTGAGAATTGGCGAAGAAGTTTGTATAGTGGCGAACCACTTTTCATTCAGATTTCCTGGCATCTATGGTCAACATGAGATATAGGGGAGGATAAATCCCATAAAATCTTCGAGATAAGTGACAGCGAGTTCTCAAAACCGCGAGTGAATCGATTAAGTCATGGGGAAATTTCGGAACACAATTGGTTCGATAGGGCGTATCATTAGCAGAATGAAGCTTTCGATTATTGCGTTCACTTTGGCGACAGTGACCGCGCTCGTCCCCCAACCGACACTTGCTGATCATTTGGCACCGGGTTCAAATGCCCCCGCTCTCAGTGTGAAGAGCTGGTACAAGGGCAAAGCTGTTAAGGACTTCGAAGCTAAAAAAACCTATGTCGTGGAATTTTGGGCAACATGGTGTGGCCCCTGCAAAGAAAGCATTCCGCATCTTACTGAGCTTGCAAAAAAGAACAAGGATGTCACTTTTATCGGAGTGAGTATTTGGGAGGATGATAACGGTGACAATATCAAGAGTTTTGTAGCTCAAATGGGCGACAAGATGGATTATAACGTCGGGTATTCCGGCAACAAAGATGGTATGGCCAAAACGTGGATGGAAGCTGCTAGCCAAAATGGCATTCCGGCCGCTTTCATAGTTCAAGACAAGAAGATATTGTGGGTGGGGCACCCCATGGAAATGGAAAAACCCCTTGCCGAAATCAAGGCCGGGAAGTTCGACCTTAAAAGCTTTAAGGCAGAATTTGACAAACAAGCCAAATTAGTTGAATTTTCAAAAGTGACCGAAAAGAAACTCTCGGAAATCCGAGCGGATATTAGCGCGCAAAAAATTGCAGAAGCGAAATCGAAGATGACAGCTTTTGAAACAGAATATCCATCCGAAACGGGGCGGCTTGCCGGAGTCAAGCTTCAAATTTTGTTTTTAGAGGATGCGTCCAAGGCCGAATCGCAACTGAAAGAGATGTCTGCATCGAGAGACGAAAACACGATTCAGACTCTGATCAGCTTGGCGATGGAGCAACTCGATCCAAAAGGTGACAAATCCTTAGGGAGCAAAATCATGGGCTTATTGGTTGAAAATGCCAAAAAGGGAGATGTGCTTCGATATTATTTTGGCGCGGTTTATGCTATGCAAACGGGTGACAAAAAGCGGGCCGCAGAACTTGCAGATCGAGCGATTACTGAACTGCCCGATAGCGATATGAAAGCCAACGAGAATGCCAAAAAAGCATTTGAAGAGCTGAAGAAGGAAGCAACCAAAGGCTGAGTTTTTCTCTTAATTCTGCTGAACTTGCCCAATAAATAAGAGGCAATTTGTTTTGGGCACTTCCATATGGATCTCCCTCATTCCATAGGGCTGGTCAAACGGGGCTTTGTGTTTGAGATTCGAAACTTGGTGACGCAGCGATTCCCAAAGTTCATCAATCCCTTCGATCTCAAGATAAAATTCCATTTGCCCAATGTTTTCACCCGCTGGTAAGAAGTGTACCGATTGAGAATCTTTGCTACAAATTGCATAGTCGCCTTCTTGGAAAGTGACCTGAAACCCTAAGCAATTCACAAAAAAATCAAGACTGACTTGGGTGTCGAAGCTAGGAACCATCGGACAAATATGGAGAATTTTCACCATCTGTTGCATTATGTTTGAAATAGAACATTGAGAAGGAATCATGAGAGAGAATCTTGGCTGTAAACTGAGAAAATCATGACCCTGCTGGAATATATGATTTTTGAAACAGAACGATCGGCCAAGGCCCTCATGGATCGAGCACGAAAAGTGCCTGAGGAAAAGCTAGATTGGAAGCCTTTGGATGAAGGCCGAACAGTGCTCGACCTTTGTCAAGAGTGCGCACACTGTGTACTGTGGCCCATCGAGCTTATAAAGGCTGGGAAATTCGAGATGAATGAGGAGGTCATGCAAGAATATGAGACAACAAGAAAGCAATGGACAAGCCTTGATCTTGTTCAAGCCGCATTTGATGATCGTTTGAAAGTCTTTCGCGAGTTTGTCCAGACTTTAAGTGATGCTGACCTTGAACGCAAAGTCACGTTTCCTTGGGGTGAATGGAGTATCCCAGAAGCTCTTGAGCTGCCAAGTTGGAACATGCACTATCACACTGGTCAAATCAATTACATTCAAACTCTTTATGGCGATAAAGAAATGTAAAGATGAAAGAGGCCCAGTTTTGGGCTCAACTTTAGCCTAGACTCAGAGTCATGGGTTTTTGGTTGATGAAAAGTGAGCCAGATTGTTATTCGATTGATGATCTGGAGAGAGCAGGGAAGCCCGAGGTTTGGGAGGGTTGCCGAAATTACACGGTTCGAAATTTCTTTCGAGATTCAATGGAAATTGGCGACCTTGCATTTTTCTATCATTCCAGTTGCCCTGTGCCCGGCATTGTGGGAGTCATGCGCGTTGTCAGCGAAGCCTATCCTGATCCGACCCAGTTCCAGAGTGATAGTGAATATTTTGATGGCAAGAGTCAACGGGATAACCCTCGCTGGATCACCCGGGATGTTGAATATGTCGAAAAGTTCAAGACTATAGTTTCACTTTCTCAGCTTCGCAATGAACCCGGGCTTGAGGGCATGGCCGTTTTGCAACGTGGCCAAAGATTGAGCGTGCAACGAGTTACCCCTAAAGAATGGGAGATCGTCATGTCTCTGGTTCGTCACTAGGCATCCTGTAATGCGGCTAGCCCAGGCAATACCTTTCCCTCGAGAAATTCGAGCGAGGCACCACCACCGGTGCTGACATGTGACATTGCTTCGGCGAGCCCGAAATGTTCGACGGCTGCTGCTGTGTCTCCTCCACCCACAATGGTTGTGCCCCGACATTCTGCCATTCCTTTGGCTACGGCCAAAGTTCCTGCGGCAAAGGGTTCCATTTCAAAGACACCCATTGGGCCGTTCCATACAACTGTTCTGGCATCCATGCATAGCCCGGCGAAAAGCCTTTGAGTTTCAGGGCCAATGTCCAATCCAAGAGTTTCTGCTGGAATGGCATCGGATGGCGCTATTTGTGTGGTCGCTGTGGGAGAAAAGCTGGTTGCACAAACATAATCTCGTGGCAGTGCGATTTTTTCGGAGCTCTCATTCAGTAACCTTTTGGCGTAATCGAGACTTTCGGAATCCAGCAAACTATTTCCAATTTCATGGCCACGAGCTTTTTCAAATGTAAATGCCATGCCACCGCCAATAACCAGCTTATCGACAAGGGGCAACAAATTTTCTATGACTTTTATCTTGTCGGCGACTTTGGCTCCACCCAAAACAGCGACAAATGGACGCTGTGGATTGTCCAGCGCTTTACCTAGAAATTCGATCTCCTTTTCAATGAGAAAGCCAGCAACTCCTGGCAAGATATGAGCAACTCCTTCGGTGCTGCTGTGGGCTCTATGAGAAGTGCCGAATGCATCATTGACATAGAGATCCTTACCTTTTGCAAGTTCTGCAGAAAATGCAGGATCATTTTGTTCTTCTTCGGCGTGGAAACGCACGTTTTCTAGCAGAAGGATCTGGCCACTCAGGAGGGAAGAGACCATTGACTCAACCTCGGGGCCGATGCAATCTGGCGCCAAGGGAACATTCATGCCAAGAAGTGTTTGCAAACGCTGGGAAACCGGTGCCAGAGAATACTTGGAGTCTGGGCCTCCCTTTGGCCTGCCTAAGTGACTGCACAGAACTACTGCAGCCCCATTATCCAAAAGATACTTAATGGTTGGCAAGGCTTCCGTAATCCGTCGATCATCGGTAATGGTATCTCCATCAAGAGGCACATTAAAGTCACAACGCACAAGAACCTTTTTGCCATGAACATCGATATCACGAACAGTCTTTTTTGACAGCGCCATGACCAGAAGTCTACCGGTCATGGCGCTAATAAGGGCGGGAACCGCTTTTACTTTTTGACAACTGAAATGCCAGCGACAAGCAACATCATTTCGTCTGTCGTTTGCTCGCCCCACCGAACTTCCTTGGGCGGATTGTTTGGATTATTGGGATTATTCTGTGAATTATCAAATATGGCTTCAATTTGAATTTTCGATCCCTTTTTGATGAGCTTTGGCTCGGCCAACATATAGCTAAATTGCCAATTGAAATCCCAATCATCAATATGAATAAGTGGTTCCTTGGAACCATCTGGATGAATGAGAGTTGCTTTCATCTCCCTACCCAAAAGGTGCATATGGGGCATCAAGTTATAGAGCTTTACATCAGTAGGAATTGGAATCGTCTGAGTGAACTTTTGGTGTGATTCGTTTGGTTGAATTCTTAGTCCAAGATTAGCAAGCCAAGCAATATCCACTTTGTTAACAACTTTGGAAGGGTCTTTTGAAATATAGAGCCCGACTTTGGTTTGGTCTACTTCCTCCTTTCCACTCTTATGGTAATGAACTTCCAAGACGATATTTGTCCCTGGCTTAATAAGAATTCCGGCGTCAACGGGCAATCGCACAGGTCTCATTCCTGGTGCCCATCCGCCTAATGCGTTGTCAGGAACAAACCCGGGCGATCCAAAGGTGAGATAGGCGCCATTCACACCTTTTTTACGGAGAACCTTGTCCGCTTGACCTCGTTCATCGATCCACAAAACCACATGGTGGACAATCTTTTTGTTGCCTGGCTTAACGTCGATAGCTTGTACGAATATCGGATCTTTGATGTTAGGTTTTAATACAAAGTGCCAATATTCGTCGTTGCCATCTTCTGAAATTTTGAATGGCTTGGGCATTTGAAGTGTGATATCGGGCTCACCCATTGACCAGGAAGCAGGGAAAGTTGGAGCTTTTGGTTCCTTCTTGATGTCACCTCTTGGTGCCTTTTTTTCGACCCATGTCTTGAGAAGTTCAATATCTGTTTCGGTTAGGCGATTTTCTCCTAAGAAATGACCGATTCCAGGAACAGGTTTCCAAGGTGGCATCTTCTTGTCACTCACGACTTTTGCGATAGTCGGGGCCCAGTTCTTTGCATTTTCATAGCCTATGAGCGAAAACGGCGCAATTTCCCCTGGTCTATGGCAACTCACGCAATGATTGTTCAAAATCGAAGCAATAGATTCCGAATATGTTGCGGCCACCATGGGTTGAGGCTCTGGCTCGGGCGAAATGACGCATCCGGGTGCCGAGGTGGATTTTAGGGAAACCGATTTACCAGCCAAAATCTCTTTGAGAGCATCGTTCAGGTAATTGGCTTTGACAAGCCGGACATTCGAGTTATCGTCAATAGCTCCGCGATACAAAACCTCATTTTTCTCAGAAAGAACGACAACACTGGGCACGGTTTCCACATGGTTTTTCAGCGCAAATTTTGCGTGAGGATCTTGTTCACAGGCTAGTAGTAATTTTCTTTCCGATTTCCAATTATTGATCTTTTGAAGACTGTCTGACGATTGTGGAAACTTGGCAACAAAATCAAATCCTTTAATTCCAAATTCCTTTGTCAAAGAGTTAATCCGAGAGACATATAGACCTGTCTTCGGGCATTCTGTGCCCAAAAAGAACACGACTTTGCCCAGGTGATCTGGTGTGGTATGCCGAAAAGCAACAAGTGCCAAAATGGCCGGAATTGCGAACATGATTATGTTTCTTCGTGATTTCATAAGCCCTCGAACCTACCCAAAGAGTCTTGACGTCCAACTCTATGTCACAGTTTAATTTATGGCACAAAAAAGGGTTTTAGTCACGGGTTCAAGCAAAGGAATCGGTCGAGCCATCGCGCTGAAACTTGCCGAAGAAGGTTGGGAGATCGCTTTGCACTATGGTACAGCGCGAAGCGAGGCCGAGATGACTGCAAAACAGCTTGGGAAAAAATGTGCAGGAGTTTATAAGAGCGTTTTTCAGGACCCGGCCAATGCAGATAAACTTATGGATGCAGTGCTGAAAGACGGACCATTGCATGCCGTTGTCAATAACGCTGGTATTTATACCAAATTGGATTTTGTAGCCTCGACTGCCACCGAGTTTGAGTCTACGGTTGCCATGACTTTTGCTGTGAATTTGTTTTCTCCCATGAGAATTGTAAAGCGATCCTGTCAGCACTTCATGCAAAAAGGCGGAGGCAAAGTTTTGAATATTGCGAGCAGGGTTGGCCACAGAGGAGAAGCTGGTGCAGTTCCATATTCAACAAGCAAGGCTGCACTTCTCAATCTCACTCGAGCTCTTGCAGTCGAGCATGCAAAGTGCAACATACAACACTTTGCAATTGCTCCTGGATGGGTTGAAACAGCCATGGCGCGAGAAGGAATGGAGACTCGCCTCCCCGAAATCTTAAGAGACATTCCTTTGGGAAGGATGGCCAAACCAGAAGATTGCGCTCACGCCGCTGCATTTCTGTTAAGTGAAGGGGCTAGCTATCTTAGTGGAATCGTTATTGACGTCAATGGAGCGAGTTATTTGCGATGATATTTTGGGCGACTCTTTTGCCAATATTTTTTCAAGATCGAACCAAGGTGAAACTGGAGCTTCCTAATGATGCAAAGGTTTATTGTCGGAATATTGAATCTGCCAAAACTTTTACGATGTCTTTGGCAATTGTCTCGTTAAAGTCACCTGAACAGCCCGAGACACACGGAATTCGCCACTTATTAGAACATCTTGTGGCGAAAGGCAGGTCTAAGGATCTTGACACTCAATGCGAAATGAACGGCATGGTTCTAAAGGCAGAAACAACCCGCGACGCCATGGTTTTTAGCTTAACAGGATCGCCTAAAAATCTCGAATTAGCACTTCGAGTGGTAAAAGATCTCATTGGGGATCGAAATTTTGAGGATTCCGAGTTGTCGAAGGAAGTTCAAGTTATTCGGCAGGAACTTGCGCTTCGGCCCTGGACACTTCCACTTGTCGCGGAGCTTTACAAAAAATCATTTGGAGAAGGAGAACTTGATCCATTTGGAAACCCGGATGAATTACAAAAATTGAAAGGTTCCGATGTCACTGCGGCTTGGAATGAATTGCGAAATCCCCAAGCCATTGCCTGCACCATCACCGGCCCGATTGAAGCCGAAAAGACGGCTACACAAGTCGCGGAAATCCTTAAAGGTTTGTCAAAACGTGAAACAACTGAGATTTGGTGGCGATTGCCCGGCAAGGGAGCGGTTTACTCTGGATCGCTTGATGGTGAGGCTGTAGCTATTAGCGTTGCCCCATTTTCAGAGCCAGAAACATCGGCTACAATCGGTGCAAGTTTGGGCTTGAGAAGTTGGGCGCAAGTTTACGGATATGTCAACTTGAGTCCGAGAAATAGTGCGGTGAGCCTCTGCTTAGGCACAGGAACAACTTGGTCAAATCTTGCGGCAAAGCTCTCTGGGAGGGAAGCACTCATTGCCAAGAGTGGTCAATTGCAACTCGCCCAATGGGGTCAAGAGTTACTCACAGATCCTGCTCGACTGTCGCCACTCATGGCCACAGTTTTGCCATTCCGCCCAGGATTCGACCCAGACTCTTATTGCGAAGGATTGAGGCAAGTAACCAGATCTCAGTGCGAAATTGCTGTCAGAAAGTTCTTAAATGCGGGAAGGATCCAATGATTGCGACATTGCTCTCTCTTGCGCTTTTGGGATCACCAAAGGTCATCGAAACCGTTGACTCTAACTCCGATCACGTCGTCGTTCAAACTTTTGTGCCTGCTGTCGAAAAGATGAGCGACCTAGAACAAGCAACATGGTTTGTTCTAGCAGATGCACTACTTGACGGAACAGAAGAATTTTCGAGGGATAGGCTCGCTGAATTTGGGAGCCAAGCTGGGCTTCCAGTCGTTATCGAACCCTTTTATGACTTCATAAAGATTCAGATTTGCGAACCGAAAGGTGGGCTCGGACTTGCATGTCAGCTTAGTGAATCGCTGATCTTACGAAGCAGTCTCACAGACGAAGCGATTCAATCTTCAGTGAAGAAGCTGTCGCAAAAGAGGTTTGGTATTTGGGAACGAGCAATTTGGTACGAAGATTTGCCATTTTCTCGAGTGACTTCGGCATCGGTCAAAATTCTTTATAAAATTGCGTTTCGTCCCGACCGCCTGATATTTTCGATCGGGGGTGCTATCGCGGATGGGGAAGGCGTGGCCCAAATCAACAAGAGATTCCCAGATTCGAAATCAACCTCAATTCAGCGAACAAGATTTGACCGCGAACCGCAGCCATGGACTCACCAAATGGAAAGCGTTTCCACTTTCGAATGGAATATTGCTCCTTTGAATCCGATGAAGCCTTCAGATTCTGCCAAGTTATTGGCCGCATTTGCTTTTGGAGTCGGGAAACAAAGCCTTATGTTTCGGGGCTTGCGCGAAGACTTAGGAGTCAGTTATCGGCAAGAGACTGTTCTTTGGCCCAGTTCAAAAGGCTGGAAGCCAAGATTTGTCTTTGCGCATGCAGGAAGCGAAGATCCATTCACGATTTTTGAAAATGCTAAATCGAAGCTGACAAAACTCGCAGCTGAACTCAAGAATGATGATCTCATTCGAGCAAAGGCCATGTTCAGAGCGAGTTTGGAGGGCACGAATCCTCTTAACCCGTTTGTCGTTTCGTTAAACGGTTCCATGGATGACACGCTGGAATCTCAGTGTTCATTCCAAGGAATCAATTCGCTGAGTTTGCCAACGAAAGTTGACGCAAGAGATATGATCAAGAACTCTGAGAACGTAACGATTGAAGAATTTCAGGTCGCAGCGAAATCGATTTTGGATGAAGCCCAAGGAAGCATTATTCCGGGACGTTGAATTCGAAATCGGGTTGTTTGCGACAAAGCTCTAAGAAATCGCAATGCTCGCAAATGCTTTTCGGAGTTGCGAGAAGATTTTCATAGTCTCGATTCAGAATTTCATTGCCGATCGTGATGATGTCGCGTTGAAGTTCTTCAGCTTCAGAATCCGAAAGGGAATAAGATGCTTTAGCACCGGTTCGGAGTGCGTTGATGGTGGAATAGACCTTCTTGCCGGGGTAATGATGACGGATGAGAAGTTGATAGCACCCCATAGCAAGGTCAGTGGCAATGTCCTCGCTAGAAACACTGCTTCGCCCAGACTTGTAATCGACAATATCGAGTGAACCGTCTTCCCGCTCGTCGAGACGGTCAATCCGACCAATAAGAACGAATTCACCAACATCAAATTTCAACAGTTTTTCGACAAACATCGTTTTAGAAGTTACGGGTGCGCTCACATAGTTGTCGATATAGTTCTCGACAATTCTTTTGCCTTCTGAAAGTGCCTGCATCATTTCGTCTTGGCTGGCATATCCAGCCTGAATCCAAGATTCTTCGAGAGCAGCAATAGCTTCTGAAGTTGTCGTGACACCCTTGTCGCCATCATCATGGAAGCGTTGAAGGACGCTATGCAGACTCGTTCCAAAGGAATAGTAAGACTTTGATCTCAGATACCACCGGCCTCGCTTGTCGATATATGTCCATTTATATTTGGTGGGACAAGCGAGGTAGGTCGAGATCTTTGAAGGGCTGAGAGTTTCCTTGTTTTTCAACGAAAAACTATTGTATCGCGAATAGAGAATAATGTTGGTTATGAAGGGACGATGGATTTTGTGGCCAGGCTTTGTCTTATCACTTTCGATCTTGGGAGCATGCTCGCGAATTGGTCAGGCGGACCAAACGAGGACACAAAATTCACTGCGAATTGCCACTTACAACATTCAATGGTTTAGTGAAGAGGCGAACCCAGATCGAATTTCTAACATAAGAGCTGTTTTCAAGGATTTGGCTCCCGATCTTGTTGCTTTTCAGGAAGTGCAGAGTCTAAAAGCGGCGAAGCAAATCTTTGATGAATCTTATGAGATTGGGATGTTGGATGCTCCTGATGAACAACAAGAATGTGGTTTGGCAGTAAAAAAGCCCTCTGTGCTTGTGAGCACAGAAGCTGTCTTTCCAGAACAAAATCTTGATGATGCATTTCCAGGGAGGCGAGACGTTATTCGATGTGTTGTACAAACTCCCAATGAGAAGCAACTCATTGTTTATGTCGTTCATATGAAGAGTCGTCGTGGTGGGCGGATGCAAACAGATTCGCGTCGTCAAATGGCTTGCTCTCTCCTTGCGGCTTACATTCGTGGGAGGAGCGAAGAAAAAAATGTCGTTGTTCTTGGAGACTTTAATGACAATCCTCGTGACGTGAGCCTGAACATTCTTGAATCGGGCGACCTTATGGCAAAGGGGGGGACGAATCAAAGTTCTCAGAGATTGTTGGTTAACCTCAGTGATCCGCTGGCAGACCGAGATTATGTGACCGAAGGTGTGAGCCCAAACGACCTTTCGAAAGGTCTCCCCATTGTTTCTGGTGCCTCAGCTGATAATGATCGACTTCGAGACAAGGACTATCAGTTTCCCCAAGACGTCAAAGTGACCCAAATTTTGTTTGATCAAATTCTTGTCTCTCATTCGCTATTCTTATTAACTTCAGGTGCTCATATCTATGCCGGAACAAGGGCCATGGCGGGGAGCTTGGGCAGAACCCAAGTGACGGATGCTGGGGTCGAATATCTTGAGAAGGGCGACCGCGCAAGTGATCATTTGCCGACTTATTGCGACCTTATCGTGCCTTAAAGAGTACGGGTATTCTGAACTCAGTGCTGATCCGACTTGGTCATTCTCCAGATTCTGACGACGCCTTTATGTTCTATGGGCTGGCCCAAGGGGTTGTGGAAAGCGAACTTGAATTTGAACATATTCTCAGAGATATTCAAACACTAAACGATTGGGCAAAGGAGGGGCGACTCGAATCAAGCGCCATTAGTGTCCACGCATTTGCCTATGTCGCGGATAAATATGCACTACTCCGTCATGGTGGTTCGTTTGGTGAAGGCTATGGCCCGATGCTTGTTGCAAGCGAAGAGATGTCGCTGGATGATGTACGTGATTCCGTGATTGCAGTGCCGGGTGTTCTCACAAGTGCTTTCCTCGAGCTTAATTTGTGGTTCGATGACCAATTTGGATTTGGAGTGAAGCCCAAATTTGAAGTTGTCCCATTCGATGAAATTGTGGGCTCTGTTCAATCAGGGAAGCACAAGATCGGACTGATTATTCACGAGAGTCAACTCACTTATGAACAAGAGGGACTTGTCGAGATCGCAAATATGGGTCGATGGTGGCGAGCCAAAACGGGTGGACTACCTTTGCCACTTGGTGTCAATGTTGTTCGAAAAAATTTGGGACCGGAAATTTGTTCTGAAGTTTCGAGGTGTATGAGAGAGAGCATTGATGCAGGACTCAACAATCGGGCGAAGGCTCTTGATCACGCGTTGCAATTTGCCCGAGGAATGGATCGCGAAACGAGCGACACTTTTGTTGGTATGTATGTCAATGACAGAACCTGTGACATGGGCGATGAAGGAATAAAAGCAATCAAGCTCCTTCTTGAGGAAGGAGCCCGAATTGGATTGGTTCCAGAAGTTCAAGTTGAAGTGATCGACTAAATACTATCCGCCTTTGATCAGCGAAAGGATGCTCTGGGGTGATTGATTCGCTTGAGCCAAAACGGCAATACCACTTTGTCTTAAGATTTGGGCCTTGGTATAGTCGCTCATCTCTTTGGCGATGTCCGCGTCCCGGATTTGGCTTTCAGAGGCCGTCAAATTTTCGCTTGCAACATCTAGCGACCGCGCAGTGGATTCTAAGAAATTCTTTTGGAATGATCCGAGGTTGCCTCGGAGTTGTGCGACCTGAGAAACGGCAGCATCAATAACCTTCATGGCATCCGTGGCACCTTGCTGACTTGTCAAGTCGATTCCAGACAGGTTGAGACCGGTCACGACTCCCGAACCTAGAGTCGAGGCGAATACGCTGGGAATGGAGAACATGGCCGATTGATCGGCGTTTGCTCCGATCTGGAATCTCATCGACCCTACCGTCAATTGCCCGATAGTTTGGCTTGTGGACGTAGAGTTTCCAGAAGGTGTGACAACTAATCGGTTGCCACTTGGTGAAATCAAGGTGAGGCCATCTGTGCCTGGGCCAGAACCGCCAGTGAAAGTTTCGGTTTGTGAGCCATTTGAAGTCTGTGCCGTAACCGTAAACACAGCATCTGTGCCAACAGCCGGATTTGAACCAGAACCGTTGTTCAAGATATTTGAGGTTTCCAAGAATTGAATTGGGAACTGAGATCCGTATTTGGTACTTGTCAGGTCAACCGAAAGGCCGCCTCCGTTTGCAACCAAGTTGGCCGAAACGCCTGTTTCTGGAGATGCTAAATTGATGGCTTGCACAACGTCACTAATGTTTTGTCCAGGCTGGACGGTAAAGGTATGTCCATTTATGACAAAAGTTCCCGTGTTGACAGCAGCTGTTGAACTCGAAAATACCGTGGCAAAAGCGCCTGTTGTTGTTTGTGTGGCGGCTGTTGTTCGTTGGATATCTACTTGACCCGACTGAGCAGGGAAGCCATTGAATTCTGGGCCGATATAGAGGCTGGAAACTAAATCTGTTCTTGTAACGGCCGCATTAACTCCAGCGGCACCATTGAGTAGCTTTTTGGTGCCCCAAGAGGTCTGCTGTGCAATTCTATCTATCGATTGAATGACATTTCGAACCTGTTGTTGGTTTGCTTGTAATTGCGCCGCATCAATCGTGGCCGTGTTTGAAGAGTGAACGGCCAACGCTCTGAGGTCGAGTAGCAAACGCGAGACTTCAGAAAGTGAAGATTCAGCAGTCTTGGACATATTGACGGCATCTTGAACGTTGCGGTTGGCTTGTTCAATGCCCTTTATCTGAGTTCTTAATCCTTCACTTATGATAAGGCCAGCTGGATCATCACCCGCAGTATTGATTCTGAGACCCGTACTGAGCCTTCCGACCGATCCCTGCATCATGGCTTCGGTGTCGTTGAGGTTCCTCATCGCAATGAGTGCCTGCACGTTTGTATTGATTCTCAGACTCAAATTTCACTCCTAGACTGGCTTTTTGATCAAACTAGTCAATTTCCTTGTGAAATTCTCGGACAAATATGGAAAGTTCTTTAATCGGATGAGGATTTGCCAGGTCAAAAAGCTGAAAAAACCCTCGAACTCTGAACTGTCCGAGGTTTTTTTTGTTTTTTGTTTGCTGAACTATCGAGCTGAAGATCGGAAGTAGCAGATCTCATATCCGCGACGGCCTTCTCTCAATCCAAAGGTGTGACGAACGCATTGAGTACGACCCCAAGCATCTTCGAACTCATGGATTGCTTCGATGCTGGCCCGGCTTCCGTCTCGATAGACGTCCCTGATCCTATATGATCTCGTGTATGTGTTTTCCACAAGATCTCGCATCATATCAAAGAAATCGTTGGAGTCCAAGCTGTATTGGTTGGAACCATCAACATCAATTTCGATGCGACCACGAGACGGAATGAGGGAGGCGATTCCTCTAATCGAGCGATCTTCGAATGACATGCGAACATCATCAACGGCATAATCCAAATTTTCTCTGCTATCGTAGTACGATCCGTATCGATCATAACTTGGCTGATGCCAGGAATATCGGGTTTCGCAAGTTGTCCAAGTCAGAAAACCGAGGCTAATTCGCGTGCATGAAATGTAGCCGGGTAAGTGGCCATAGAAGTAGAACGGCGAAGGGATAAATCCGCATCCATCGTAATAGGTAAAACCGTAGTAGGGATAGAAGAAATTATCGTCGCACCAGTCGTTTCGATATCCATAATATCCATCACGATATCTTGAATCGCCGATTCGAATTCGGTTTTCTCTGTTAACTTCTCGCTCAATTCGACTCCCCGACTTCACGATTGGCATGTCACTAGACACGACAGAACCGGAAGTCCGAGTACCCTTTGTCTTTGCCAGGTTGTGATCTGTGCCATAGCCACCAAATCCAGATCCGCTGCTGCCAGCTCGATCGGGGCGACCGAGAATTGTGCTACCAGAGCGATCTGCTCCCGTGCTATTTCCCGAATTTCCTCGTGTGACTTTGCCGAGATCGACCGTTCGACCAGATGTGGTACCTCCCGCTGTCGAACCGCCTCTGACGGGTGGCATAGAGCCTTGACCGCCGGATCCCGAGCTGGATCCAGAACCATTGCCTCGACTGCCTTTTCCTAAGCCCGAGTCTTGGCCACTTGAGCCACCCCGGACAGGTGGCATCGAGCCACTTGATCCATGACCTTGTGAAGATCCGCCTCCGCCCGAGCGAACTGGGGGCATGGAGCTTCCTGAGCCTCCTCCTCGTGTGGGTGGAGTTGTATTTCCTGAATTACCTCCAGAGCGAACGGGGGGCATTGAGCCTCCTGAGCTACGACCTTGCGAAGAGCCTCCGCTCGAACCGCTTGATCCTCCCGATTTACCGGGGTCTTGTCGTCCCTTTTTTCCGAGGTTGTCTTGAGCAACTGCAGGGGATGAAAGCGCGAATCCGAGAAGGGCAATGATGATGAAATATCTTGAAAACATCGTTGTTCCTTTCAATACATAATATAAAACGATTCGACTCTAAAGTGGTTTCTTAAATATTTTTATGGATTCAATGACAAGTATTACCACTTTGCAAACTCTAAAGCGAGTGATTGTTTTTGGTGGAGCAGGAATGCTAGGCACAGAAGTTACGGATCTATTGAGATCAGCCGGGCATGACGTTATCTCCCTATCTTTCCAAGAATTCGATATTACTTTTGAGCGCGATCTGAAAAAGTTCGAGCAAAGCGAATGGGGATCACGGGATTGGGCAATCAATTGTGCGGCATATACCCAGGTCGATAAAGCAGAATCCGAAAACATGGCTTGCCTAAGGATTAATGGAATGGGTCCGGGGCTGCTGGCAGCTATTTGTAAGTTGCGAGGCACCCGGTTTCTGCACTTTAGTACGGATTTTGTATTTGATGGACTTTCGAATCAGCCTTACAAAGAATCAGATCATACAAATCCCCTCAGTATTTATGGCAAAAGCAAAATATTAGGCGAGCAAAATGCTCTCCGAGAAAGCGAAGACTCTATCATATTGCGGACTTCGTGGCTGTATGGGAGCCAAGGCCCATGCTTTCCGCGCACAATGATCAAGGCTTGGCTTGCCGGAAAGACTCTCCGCGTGGTTGATGACCAAACTGGTTGCCCGACATACTCACGGGATTTGGCCCAGATCGTTGTAGATATTGTGAATTCACCGATTCCTGGTGGAATCTATCATGCCACCGGCAACGAAAGCATGACGTGGCGCGATTTTGCAGAACTAGCGATCAAAGCTTATGCGGATCGTCATGACCTCAAGACCCCAGTTCATATAGAAGGAATTCCGACGAGCGAATATCAGACCCCAGCCCAAAGACCGGCTTACAGTGTCTTGAACTGTGAAAAGCTCTTCAATTTGGGATATCGAATAGGAACATCAACAAAACAATCGCTGGCAGATTTTTGCCAGCGATTGGATATCGAGCGAGAATTTTAGACTATTTCGATTTTGGAGTTGCCATTGCATGAGGTGCAGCCACCTTGGCCTTACCCTTCGCAAGAACCGCATCCATGTCCTTCTTCATGGATTCGACGCAATCTCCGCAGCAAGCAAAATATCGAACACCCTTATGATCGACATAACCAGCTGAAGCTGAATAAGCTGAGATTGCTTCACCACTCACTGGGCACGTAAGACTCTCTTTTTCAGGAGTTTTTGCATACTTAGCAGGATCCTTTTTGAATTCTCCGATGCAGTCTGGGCAGCAGAATCCATACTTTATCCCGTGATACGTCACAGTTTCCTTAACATTTTTCATGTCGAGCTTTTCGCCACTGACGGGGCAAAAAAGAAACATTCCAACTGCGTCTTGGCCTTTGGCAGCTTCCTTAATAAATTTCTGTGGTTCTTTCAAAAAGGTTGAATTGCAACCGCCACAGCACATCGGGAATTTTGCACCGGCATATTCGATGGTGACAGAAGTTGCCTTTGTAGGGGAACCCATCACCGCACACTTGATAGGTGTGTCATCAATCGGTGCCAAACAACAAAGGGCTGCGAGAACTGTTGAAATAATCATGATGTCTTCTCAGATCCATTTTACTAGCAAACGTACTTCGACAAAAGGAATCTAGTTTCAAAAACTGTTTCCCAACCACAAGAGTTCCGCAATTCTAGCGAATAATCTTCGGATTTTATGTGCATATGAATGAATTCATGCGACAGTGAGATATGATGGACTCCACAGTTCGAGCCATGAACTGGTGAAAATACGGAGTCAGAATGCTTAAAGAATTTAGAGAATTCGCATTGAAGGGGAACATGATGGATCTCGCTTTGGGTGTCATTATAGGTGGCGCCTTTGGAAAGATCATCGATTCGTTAGTGAAAGACGTCATCATGCCGATTCCAGGAATGTTTGGTGGAACAGACTTTTCGAATTTGTTTGTTGTCCTTAAGGCTGGCAAAGATGGAGTCAACAAATTTGATACTTTGAAAGCCGCCAAAGATGCAGGAGCAACGACTTGGAATTACGGCTCATTTGCGACAGAGGTTGTCAACTTTCTTATCATCGCAATCTGTATGTTTATCGTCGTAAAAATGATGAACAAGCTAAGAAGACCGGCAGAAGAAGCTCCTGCTGCACCAGCGGAAGACGTAGTGCTTTTGACAGAAATTCGAGATTTGCTTAAGAAGTAAGACCACCGAATTTTCGCTGGCGTTGTTGAAAGGCGAGGATGGCTTTGAAAAGTTCATCCTCGCTGAATTCTGGCCAGGTTGTTTCGGTCACGAAAAGTTCTGTGTAAGCAGATTGCCAAATCAAAAAATTGCTCCACCTCATTTCGCCTGCTGTTCGAATCATAAGGTCGGGATCAGGCAAGTCTGGACTATACATGTGTTGAGAAATCAGCTCTTCTGTTATCTCACCGGAACCTTTTTCTGCTTGGATAATGCCCTTGATGGCATCAACAATTTCGGCTCTGCCCCCATAGTTTATGGCCAAGTTGAAAATGATTCCCGTGTTATGAGAAGTTGAGCTTCTCAGATCTTCCAGGGCCGATTGAAGACTCGTTGGCAATTCATTCAACCGCCCAGACGCCCGGGCTCGAACGTTCATTTCCACAAGATTGCGAAGCTCAGATTTCGCGGCTTCTTCGATAAGTTTCATCAAACCCGAAACCTCTTCTTCGGGCCTACGCCAATTTTCAGCTGAAAAACCATAGACAGTCATGGCTGCGATACCGAGCTCCCCAGCACAATGAAGCGCTTTTTTCAGCGTAAGATAGCCTTCTCGATGGCCCAGCAGCCTCATTAACCCTTTCGTATTTGCCCATCGACCATTGCCGTCCATGATGATTGCAACATGTTGAGGCAACCTTTCGAGATCAATTCCAAGTTTTTGTGCTCGTTCTTGAACACGATTTAAAACAGGTGATCTTGGCATTCTTGAGTTCAAATTTCGAGAAGTTCTGCGTCTTTCTTCTTTTGAATTTCGTGAACCTGGGCCACGTATTTGTCTGTCAAATCTTGAATTTTCTTTTCAAATCCTTTGAGATCGTCCTCAGAAATTTCCTTGTTCTTTTGGGCGGCTTGCAAATGATGGATTGCATCGCGTCGCACATTTCTTACGGCAACGCAACCATCTTCAGCGCGAGTATGAACTTGTTTGATGAGCTCCTTTCTGCGCTCTTCAGTCATTTGAGGAAGAATCAATCGAATACTAGATCCATCATTGTTTGGCGTGAGCCCGAGATCGCTTTTTTGAATGGCTTTTTCAATGGCTCCCAGCATTGATTTCTCATAAGGAGTAATTTGAATTTGCCTTGGTTCAGGAACAGAAATATTGGCGACTTGAGTCACCGGCGTTTCTGTTCCGTAGTAGTCTACGACGATAGGTTCCAGGATGACGGGATTTGCTCGACCCGTTCGAATTCGTTGAAAATCGTGGGCTGTGACTTCGACAGCATGCTTCATTCTTTGTTCAGCATCAGATATAGTTTCTTGGGGTGTCATTCTTTTATTCTCCTTCTACAAGTGTGCCCACAGGCTCGCCTTTCACGGCTCTTGTCATCGATCCCGATTCATGAAGATCTAACACAATCAGTGGCAGATTGTGCTCGCGGCAAAGCGTAAACGCAGTTTGATCCATAACTGCAAGCCTCTTGCTTGTGGCTTCGTCGTATCCCAAAGTCGTGTATTTGACAGCGTCCGCAAACTTCTTGGGATCTTTGTCATAAACTCCATCGACTTTGGTCGCTTTGATCAGGCAATCGGCTTGAATTTCCAAAGCGCGAAGCGCAGCTGCCGTGTCGGTCGAAAAATAGGGATTTCCTGTTCCTGCAGCGAAAACGACAATTCGTCCCTTTTCAAGGTGCCTTTCAGCCCGACGCTTGATAAATGGTTCACAAACTTCGCTGACATTGATGGCACTCAGCAAACGGCAGTTAAGACCCACTTTTTCAATCGCAGATTGGAGAGCCAATCCATTCATGAGTGTTCCCAACATTCCCATCTGATCTGCAGTCGTCCGATCAATTCCACCAGTTTCGCTAAAGACTTCTCCGCGGAAGAAATTTCCCCCTCCACAAACGACAGCGATCTGTGCTCCGGTTTCGCTGACAGACCGGATTTCGTTTGCCAGATACGAGAGAATTTCAGGATCCAATCCAAATCCAGCCTGGCCAGCCAAGGCTTCGCCGCTAACTTTAAGAAGGACGCGGGAGTAGCTCATGTTTCTCTCATTTTGGCACGGTTATATGCCAAATAGGCTTGCTAAGGGGCTATCGGGAATCAAAAATTCCAATCGCTTTCTCCATTGGTTTCAATTGAAAATAGTCAAAGGTGTGATAGACTTACCTGCTAGATATTCGGGGTTTATTCAAATGTCAATGCTTCTCTTAGGCCAGATCATATTGGGAAACTTGTTGAATCTTGGGAGCGAGATGACAAGTCCTCATTCGCTCGCCATTGCAAATGCTCAATCCATCAGTTTGGGTTCAAAGTGGGATACTTGGGTTTATAATGCCCCTGATGAAATTGGCTCCATGGGCTGGGCCAGCAAGAACAATCACGGAACGACCGACAATTGGTTGGTTGGAGAAAGGCTTATAAGTACCGAAGCTGTTTCCAGCAGCGGTCAATACCAATTTCTTTCGAGTGAAAATACTTATTTCACATTTAGTCCAGGATCTGAAATTTGCTACGAAAGCGCGACAAATACCGAGTTGACTTTCACGGTTTTGGTTGGGACGTTATCCATCAAGGATCAGCCATTTAGTGGAACAAACCTTCGCAAAAGAAAAGTAAAGGCTCCTGGAATTCAGGTTAGTGGTAAGTCTGGAGGACTGACAACAGGAGGTGATCTCTTCGAGGTTGAGCCTACGTTATTGAGATCGACCTGGAATTTTTCTGTCACACGCTACTGGAATCAGAGTCCGGTAGTAACTTGCTATTTGGGATACGCTGAAATTTATGATGATAGTGGTCAACTGATTACCACCATTAGTGCTGGCCAGACCTATCCTTAAGTAATTTTAGTTCAAAGTGCGACATGAAATGGATCCGACTACTTTTAGCGCGATCTGTGAGGTGGATCGCATGGCCTCTAGGTGTTATTTCTGTCTGGTTGTCTGCGCTTTTGATTCGCGATGTTGATGGACTCAACCAATTTTCTGGTTCAATGAGCGATCAAATCCTTAGCAATTCACGGCCAATTGTCGCTCGGTCAGACATCGCGTTGGTTGTCGTTAATAAAGGTACGGCGAAGGCTCTAGATCTCCCTGCGATTCAAACTTATGTTTCCAAAACTCAATATGCGAGTCTGTTGCAAACGCTTGGAAACGCTGGAGCCGCGGTTGTCGTCACCGACATCACGTTTGATGAAAGTCGAGATCCTACGAAATCTGGTGACAAAGCTCTCGTAGCCGCTCTAAAAAGTTGTCCTTCTACGCGATTTGTCTTTCCAAAAGATTATCATGGTGATAAGAATCCCGTAGAAGATGAATCGCAGCCTGGCGGTTTCTTATATGATTTTCAAGAAGTACCGTTCCTAAAAGAACCGTTGCCAAATACTTTCACTGGCCACACCATGGCCTATGCACCTAATGGATTTGGCATTGGCATTTTCCCCATTCTCAAAGATATCACGAATTACAAGCCTCTTTATCATGTTGGACTCGTGGCAAGTTTGCTTTTTAAGAGGGGCTCACTCAGCGACCTTGGGCCAGCCGACGAATCGCTCAAATTTTATTCAGACCTTGGAGAATGGCCTCTTGGTGATGCGGGCGAAGTTCCGGTCTTGTGGCCAAAGGCATTTGATGATTTTGGAACGACCTCGGTTCAAGAAACCTTGACGATGTCTCAGGATTCTGCTCGAAGGGCTTTTCAAAATAAACTCGTCATTATCGGTGATGCGACGGGAACGGAAGACTTGATCAACACAATTCGATTTGGGCTCATTCCAGGTGTTTTCTTTCTAGCCAATTCCATTAATACACAACTCACGACACCAAATCTCTGGCCCCAGAGAGTTCCGGAGGTTACTAGTTTTTGGGCTGCATTTGTATTAGCCTCCTTTGCAGGTTTTGCAATTTTGAATTTGAAATCATGGTTGCGGATCGCAATACCTCTGGCATTGCTGACATTGGCGTTCTTGTCGCCGATGATCCTGGCCAAGGGATTTAATCTCCTGGCACCTGCATTGGATTCCTTGCTGGCTGTAGCCATAGCAAGTTCCGTCGCAAGCGCAGTTGTGTTAGCTATTAGTGGCCCATTACAGAGGAACGTATCTGGCGAACATGTTTTTACTACCGTACTCTTTGTTGATATCGTGGATAGCACTCCGCTGACTCTAAAGTTGGGAGGGAAGGGATACCAAGCGTTTTACACCCGGCTGATGAGAAAGTGTGCCAAAGAAGTGGAATCCATCGGAGGGCAAATAGAGCGAACGACCGGCGACGGGTTTATCGCTACATTTGTTTCCGAGCAACCTCATGTTGCGGCACAAAATTGTCTCAAAGTGACGTCCAAAATTCACAATTTGTCGAAGGATGCGAGCTTAGAGGCCGGCGCTAAAATTGAAATGAAATGCGGATTCGAAAGCGGGCCAGTATCAGGTGGATTTGTAATTGAAGCTGCCCGGCGTGTTTGGAGTAGCGCTGGGCCGGTCGTTAATATGGCTCAAAGGCTCCTTTCGGTGGCCGATTCGAGTGGAGAACCAACAGTCATCGGTCCGACAGCCGCTAAGCTCATCCACGAAGATAAACCGACAAGATCGCTCGGTCAGTTCGAACTCAAAGGTTTTGATGAAGTCGTTGAAGCATTTGCACTGGCAGAAAAAGACCAGCCCTGATAGATATCAGGGCTGGTTCTTGATGCGACTCGAAATTACTCGACGCCGACTTCCAATCTCACAAACTGAACTACTGAAATTGGGCCACCGCCAACTTTGCTTTCTTCTGAAATATAGGCAGAGACCGATCGTTTTGCGTCTGTGTACATGGGCTGTTCCAACAAGACTTGAGCCTGATAGAACTCCTTATTGATTCGTCCAAGGGCCATTTTTTCTGCGATATCAGCAGGTTTGCCTTCCTTGATAGCTCGATCCGTTTCAATTCGAACTTCATTTTCAATGACGTCCTTTGGAACATCGTCCTTATTCAGAAACGTTGGGCTGAAAGCCACGGTCTGAATGGCTACTTGGAATCCAGTTTCTCCGATGTTGCTTGCCGTTCCCACGAGTTCAACGGCGGAAGCTTTCTTGGAATCGTGATGGTTATAGATGGCGATGATGCCTTCTTTTGAATCCATCTTGATTGCTTTTTTCAACTGAATGTTCTCGCGAATAACAGCTATGGCGTCTTCGAGCAAAGCTGAAACCGGTTTGCCATCGATTACAGTGTCAGGACTAATTGAACCTGCGGCTAACATTCCACTTGCAATCTTGTCCACCAGTGCCTTAAAGGTGTCATTCTTGGCTACAAAGTCCGTTTCCGCTTCTACAATGATTCCGATGGCAGATTTTCCATCGGGACTCACGACAAATTTCGCGATCCCTTCGCTCGTTGCTCTTCCAGCTCGCTTAGAAGCAGCGGCTTGACCTTTTTCTCGGAGAATCTCTTTGGCCCGAGCCATGTCGCCGTTAGCTTCAGTAAGGGCGGCCTTACACTCCATCATCGGAGCATCTGTCTCATCTCGAAGCTTCTTCACATCTGATGCATTAATTGTCATTTTTTTCTTCTTCCTCAACAACAGTGGGCTCAGTTGCGGGTGCCTCTTGTTCTTTTTGTGTCTTCTCTTCGCCAAAGGCTCGGAGGAACTCTTGTTCGACTTCTCCAAAGGCCACTGGCGCTTGGTCGTCTTCAATGATTGATCCATCGCTTGCCGTACCCTCGGTCATGCTTGAATCGGTATAGGGTCGAACTTCCAAAATGGCATCACAGATTTTCTGAGTCACAAAGCGAATTGATCGAATAGCATCGTCGTTGCCTGGGATCACATAGTCAGCATTGTCTGGATCGCAGTTGGTATCCACGATAGCAATAACCGGAATATTGAGCTTTTTGGCTTCCTTCACGGCAATCGATTCTTTGTTAAGGTCGACCACGAACATCAAAGCCGGAGCCTCTTCCATGGTTCGAATTCCTTCAAGGTATCGATGGAGCTTGTCTCGTTCTTCGTTTCGTTTAAGTTGTTCCTTCTTGGGCAACCGAGCCAAATATCCTTCTTCCATCATTCGGTCGAGTTCTTTCAGCCGGGTAATTCTTTGCTGAATCGTGTCCCAGTTGGTGAGCATTCCGCCAAGCCACCGCTCGGTGACAAAGTACTGGCCCGATCGAATGGCCGCGTCTCTAATTGCTGCTTGAGCTTGCTTCTTTGTGCCCACAAAGAGCACGGATCCACCATTAGAAACGATTCTCTGAACGTAATTCAGGGCGTCTTCGAAAAGCTTGATGGTCTGGTGAAGATCGAGAATGTAGATTCCATTGCGGGCGCCATAGATATAGCGCTTCATTTTTGGGTTCCATCGACGAGTTTGATGTCCGAAATGGACGCCTGCTTCCAGCAGGTCTTTCATGCTAAGTTCTGGCATTTTCTTGTCCTGGGTTAGTCCTCCGAAAGCAGTCAAATGTCCCCGAAAGTTCTCTTTTGAGAACACCCAAAGGGGAGACCTGCGATCGTGAGTTTTGGCTTTCGCCGATCGATATTGTACCGCGCTAGGTTCTTGACCCTAGGAATTCGGGCTCTTAAAACCGAAAATGAAAAATGAGAGCTTTTGATTAAACACTGATAAAACTCTGAATGAAACCTTCTAAAACCGATAACCTTTGGTATTCAAATCGTGCATTTGTCAAAGACATATGCAGAATTTCTTGGATCTACATCTCTGTCTATGCGATCCTGATGGCCTTCTTTGTTTGGGCCCCTGCCTTAGAACTCCATACCAGAGCAAAAATACTTGGGTTTTTATCTTTGGCGGGAACGGCGGTTGGTGGGTTTGCTTTTTGGCAGGTTTCTAAAAGAGCTCCCGCCGATGGAATTCGGAATCAGCGATTCCTCGCCACAACACTGATTTTGGCTTCGAGCATCTCTCTGA
This sequence comes from uncultured Fimbriimonadaceae bacterium, assembly GCA_964583465.1. Taxonomy (GTDB): domain Bacteria; phylum Armatimonadota; class Fimbriimonadia; order Fimbriimonadales; family Fimbriimonadaceae; genus JAEURO01. The sequence continues at coordinate 28,881 of CAZOVP010000003.1, forward strand.
ATTTTGTTCATTCCTATCGATCGCTTTCAGAAGCTGGAATTATTAAGAACTCCCTTCCAGTGTTGCATCACGGCTGGGCTTGGGGAGCCGGTCTGGTGTGTCTCGGGCTCTCCGCGATACTCGTGCCAAGGCCTTCAATAGCCAAGAACTCACACTTGAGAATTGCTCTCGATAGTTTGGTACTTAGCGCCGGAGCAACAACAATTGGATGGTATGTTCTGGTGCAGCCATTATTGCTCTCCATTGGTTCAAAATCCGATGTCGCCAGTGTAACGTTTTGGAGAGTGACGCTCGATCTTGTCCTTGCATCCCAAATGTTGCTACTCGTCAATCACGGAATGGGCCGTGAAAATCGAGGTGGAATTCGGTTGCTGGTTCTGGCCATGTGTGCTTTCTTGGCCAATGATGTCATCCGATTCCTCCATTACGGGGAATTTCTAGATTTCACACCGACTTATCTGGAAATCTTGCCTCCAGTAGCAAATCTCATCCTTATCTTGGCAGCGATTGTGGTGAGGTTTGGGCCGATTTCGAGTTCCAAAAACCAATGGGTCATTCCAACGATTTTTCAGCAGGCATTACCCTACCTCTGTGTTCCGGCTGTTTATTTGGTGGTGACAAACTCGGTTTTACACAGTCGCGATCCTATGGTGATTATGGGGACAATCGTGGGATGTGGTGCGACAATTTCACTCTTGCTCCTTAGGCAAGTAGTGGCTTTTCAAGAAAACAGAGAGCTTCTTGTGAATTTGAGTGATGCCTATGCTCGACTGGAAGAGCAGGCTTGCCAAATCGAAGCCAAGAATGGTGAACTTCTAGCCCTGAACATGGAGCTGGATTCAGCCCTGAAAATTGTTGAAGAGTCAAACCGCTCACTGAGCAACCTTGCAACATCGGACGGGCTTACTGGCCTTCCGAATCAAAGAGCCTTTCAAACCCGGCTTAAGGAAGAGGTAGCCCGTACTCAGCGCTCCGAGGGAGTACTGAGTCTCGCGATGATCGATGTCGACCATTTCAAGTCTTACAATGACAACTTCGGTCATCCGGCTGGCGATGATGTTTTAAAGCAAGTGGCTATGGCTTTGCGAGCTGCAATTCGCGAAGAAGACTTTTTGGCTCGGTATGGCGGGGAAGAGTTCGTTTGCATCTTTCCAGACTCCACCGAAGAAGAATCGAGGGAAGTCTGTGAGAGAATTCGACAGTCGATTGCTAATCTCAACCCAAAATTTAGAAAGGTCTCCGTCAGTGTTGGGGTTGCCTCCTGGGCGCCACAAGATGGGCAGATTCAAGAATTGTTGGAGCACGCTGATTTTTCGCTTTACGGAGCAAAAAAGCGTGGTAGAAACCGAGTCATCAGCTACTCTCAACTTCCACCTGAAATTAGCCAAGTTCCGCAAGAATTATTGGAGAAGGCCGACCATGATCGAGCTGTTTTGGGAAGTGTTCAGCTTGCAATCGAAGTTGCGACATCATTTGACCGGAATCTTCTCCTAGGAGATCGAGATCGGCGAAACCTTGAGGGCATGATTGCATCCCTGGAGCTGCGAGATGTGGAAACCGAAGGACATACGGAACGTGTCATGTGGATGTCTTTGCGACTTGCATTGCAAATGATTTGCGACGGAAAGATTCAATACGACCGAGGATTTTTCCGAGAAGTTACGTTGGGAGCTTTGCTCCACGATATCGGCAAAATTGGCATCTCAGATCAAATCTTGCATAAACCCGGAAAGCTTAATGATCACGAATATACACTTATGAAGAGGCACACTCTGTTGGGTGTTCGATTCTTGGAGAGATTTCCCCACCTATCCGACGCATTACCGGTGGTGCAAAGTCATCACGAATGTTGGAATGGCAAGGGATATCCAGATGGTTTGAGTGCAGAAGAAATCCCTCTTTCAGCAAGAATATTCAGCTTATGCGATAGTTTTGATGCTATGGTCAGTCATCGAGCCTATCAATCCGCAAGAGCTTTGGACTTTGCTTTGGCAGAAATTCGCGACCTCGCAGGCCAACAGTTCGACCCCCAAATCGTAGACTCCTTTTTTAAAGTTCCCGTAGATGACTGGAAGAAAATCGGAAACGCCGAAGTTTATTGGATCGTCGAACTGTCTCAAATTCTCTCAAAACAGTTTGAAAGAGCGGCCTAGTCGAAGTTGTAAATGGAATAAGCGTTCCAGTCAGGTTCGTTTTCAATGCGATGCGAACAAATTTGTCCTACGTGATAGAAATCGTGGTTGACCCCATAATCGAGCCCGGTTTTCATAGCATCTTCATCCCCTTTTGCTTCGATGGCATCCTTAAACTTCTTTCTTTCCTCAAACATATTTGCAATGATGACGTCCTGTTGAGGAGAGTCCATTTGGTAAGTCCCCCACTCGTGGCTCTCACCCGAGAAATGTTTTTGCCCTGCGACATAGGCTTCTGCCAAATGTACGGCAATTTCTTTCGGGCTCATGCCCTGAGAATTGGGCTTGGAACGAAAACAAGAATCGGCCATCCCTTCAAAAGACTTCTCGAGCTGGTAGCCTGCATCGGCATAAAGTTTCCGGAACATTTCGGAACTTGTCATGTCTCAATTATGGCGAATTATTGGCAGGCAAGACACATGGATAGAAGGGCCTGTTCAAGGCTTTCCATGGGTGTGAAACTCGAACCCTGACCTTTCAAGTTTCCTTCTGAATCTCTCAAAATCTTCATGCACACCGTGAGCTTTTCTAGGTTCATTCTTTTTGCGTGGCTAGTCAATTTTCTAACCTTCCATTCAGGTTCTTTGTAAATGGGTTTTTCTGGCAAATGTTGCTTCACATCGTCAGTGGGTCGTGATGGGTCACATTGTGAATCGAGACAAAAGCGGGCTTGCCAAATTAACCGAAAATTTGAGAGCAGCAAAGGGTAAATACGGCCCAAGATCTGAGCTTGGAAGTCGGAGCCATGGTTCACGAGGGTTTGAACCTGAACCATCATTTGGCTGGATTGCCCTGCGACAATGGCATCTACCAAGTGGAAGACGTTATATTCGAGATCTGGTATCGCAACTTTTTGAATATCGGACTCTTGGATTTCAGTTCCGGCTTCCACAAACAACATGACTTTTTCGAGTTCAGCAAGAGCAGAAGCCGGCTTGCCTCCCACCATTTGCGCCAACGTATTTGTGGCCTTAGAACTGATCGAATAGCCTTTGGCTTTTGCATGCTTTCGAATCAAATCGGGTGTTTTTGAAAGGTCAATTTCAAATTTGAAAACTTGCCCTTGCTTCGTGGATTTTATGGCGTCTTCCCAAGTTTTAAGTGTTTTAGCCAGTGTGTATTGTCTCGAAGAATCTCCAAGCTCTTCATCGGCTACGAGCACGAGAATAGTCGAATCCGGAAGGTCATTGATCCAAAGATGAAAAGGTGAGTCTCCGCTCTTCTTTGAATTGAGAATGTCCTTGGGATCGGATCTTGCGATGTTGCGAACGATGATCAGTCGATGGTCTGAAAAAAGGGGTAATACGAACCCAGATTGGAACCAAAGTTCTGGAGCATCGGTTCCAGAGAAAACCTCAATATCCGCGCCAAGTTCGTTGTAATACTTTTGAATTCCTTCTAAAGCCTGGGATCTCATTGAAGCATCAGATCCTGATAGCATGACGATCCTGCTTTTAGATACAGACTCAGCAGAAAACGTCATGAGTCCATTATGACGAACGAGTTTCGATTTTGAAGTTATGTAGTTCTTTGAGCTTTTGTCCTAGCAATTTAAGGTCTGGAACATGGGGACTAAAGCAAGCAAGCTCCAAAAGCTCTCGCAGTTCCAGCACTAGCCCTTGTGCAGCACCGAGTGAACCCGAAATCTGATCTACATACTCTCTAGTCGTCTGACTGAATCGCCTTGTGACCCCCGTTTTCTTGCGCAAGATTCTGTCGAACTGTCGGTGCAGTGGCGCAACCTGAGATTGCACGGAATTAACGGGACGACTCGATTTCGCAAGCCTTACCAGAAAGCGGATGCCAAGGAAAAGAGGGAACAGGCTGGCCATTCCCACGATGATGGCGATCACAATGAAAGTGGGAGTCTGATACCACAGAGTTTTTGATTCAACGACATTGTCATCGAGCATCTCAGCCCCCTCAGTGGCGTCGAAAGTCACCCATCCTTTGTTTTGCAAATAGACTTCACACCAGGCATGTGCGTCATGATCGCGAACTGTATAAAAGCCATCGGAATCAACCTTGAGATCTGTCATTGTAAAGCCAACAACATATCGAGTTCGCAGACCGATAGCTCGACCGCAAACAGCCATGCTCGTTCCAAATAGGTCGCAATATCCTCGCCTTGTTTTGAACAGGAATTGTTCAACGGCATCTTCGTTAGAACTGAGAGCGGGTGGCTTCAGTGTATAGCCAGCTCGTGTTTCTATCGCATGTTTCAATGCGAGTGCTTTGTTGTAGTCATCGCTGATCCCGGCAACTGCGTCCTGTGCAAATTGTCTTACAGCAGGTGTGACTCTTGAAGCGTCAGCAAAATTACGATCAAGTAGCTGCATTTGGCTCTCGAATTCGCTTTTTCCTGGCTTCACAGATGGATTCTCATCTAGAAATCGATAAACGAGCTTCTCTGAAGGCCCAAGTCCACCTCTCTTAAATAGACCTCCGCTCGCTGTAAAGACAAAATTGCCTCGTTCCGAAGGTTTGATTTCGACAATTGGACCAGGAGTGGGCACATAGCTCAAACCGGACTCCATTGCTTTCACTTGAATCTCGCGAATTGTAGGGCCAGATAGCGGTTCCAGGGGAATTCCCTCGGGCCAAGCCGACATCCATCCATTCTTACTTTGGTCACTGGGCCACGATTTGATACGAGCGGAGAGATCTATTCCGGCGAGCGGCGGAACTCGTGTTCGGTTCCAACCAGAGCCTGAATATTCAGAATAGTAGCTCTGCCTCAAATTCTTAACGACATCAGTTTTGATGAGAAAGACCGGATTTTCGGTGAGAGAAACGGCGCCTCGACCGATCGAAATATCGGAATCATAGTTATTTTGGGCTGTCGTGACTGGGGCCGTTGAAGAAGCCACTTGAACCTTGACGGATCCCGAAACTGTTTGAAGTGAATATTTGAGGATAGGTCCGACAAGCAGGCTCACAAGAATAATGACTGCTGCCGAGGCCATGGCCCATTCCGGCCCGGCCATCCACCGCCAAGCATCACGGTCGAGCAAGTTTGGATCCTCAACTCCAGCTTCTTGTGCCCTTCGCACCATTGCGCGCTTATGGATTCTTGCGTAAAGCAGACTGGAGCAGATGATGAAAATGAAAAAGAAAACGGTGGAAGGCGGATAGGTATCGAAAGTGCCCACGAGCGCAAAAATGCTGAGACATGGGATGTTGAGAAAGAGGAGGGTGTTATCGCGCCACGAAAAGGCACTTGAAAGCATGAGCATCCAAGAAAGCCATGTGCCCGCAAAGAGACTAAAGGGAAAGCCTTTGTCTGGAAGCAAATCGTTGAGAAAAGGTGAAGCAAGAGCACAGAAGATTGCAATCGATGCCCATAGGTAAGAGTCAAGATTGAAGATTCTGGTTTTCTTTAAAGCGTTTGAGAGCCCATAACCTACTATCAAGCTTAGAGCGGTAACAATCGTCACAAAAACTGCAAGATTGTGCTTAGATACAGACATCCCCAACGACCAAACAGCCGAGGTGCAACTCATGAAGACCAAGGCATGATCGAGAACGCCCTTGTCGTAGGAATTCGATTTCAAGACACGACCTCAACATGTGGCATGACTTTGACAATGGCACCTGCAGATTCAAGCTGGCGGACGTAATCTGGATCGCTCGCCTTTTGTCCGGAAAAGCTCGAATCAAATTCGGTTGGATCATAAACCAAGCAAACAGTTGATGCCAGCCCCTTCTTGACAATGGCCTGGGGAAGGGCAAGATCGGCTACTGCAAGGAACAGCACTGCCGAAGAAGAATCTGGAATATTAGAAGTTGCCAATTGATCTGCTAGACTTTCAGGCTTTGTGGCCTGCACATCGATGAGAAGTTCTCGAATTTCGCGTGCCCGAGTTACCGCATGATGCCCCATCGCATCGCTTTGTTCACTCATGGGAAACCAAACATAGGCGCCTCTTTCAAGAGTCACATCGGCCACATAAAGAGCATGTCCACACATAGCTTCAAATGTCGTTCCACCCGGTGGGCCAATTTCTGAGCCTTCTGTGGTTTGAAGAAAGAATGCAAGGCTCAAACCAGATCCCGTTTCGAATTCCTTGACCATGAGTCGGCCAGTTTTTGCACTTGAACGCCAATGAATGTGCCTGAGTGGATCGCCATAAGTGAATTCACGTATGCCACGTGGATCAAGTCCAGATCCACGCATAAGCCCCGAATCAATATCACTTTGGCCGTATCCAGAAAGGGTTCGAATTTCGAGTGCCACGGGAATTGGCACAGGATAAACCGAAAGCTGAACTGGTTCAATCGTATAAGTTCTTTCCATTGTTCCCAGCCCAAGGGCATCTGTTCCACTCACAATGATCTGGCTCCACCGAAACTTTCCTCTTCTTAAGGGCCTAAACGAGAACCAGGTCTTGATCGGTTGGTCGAATGAGGGTGCCACTGGAACTGGTGGAGTCCTGTCTTTGTGGATCAGGCCAGCAGGCAAAATGTCGTAAATTGAAACAAGGGGTCGGCGCAGTTTCCGTTCGCTCCAGACAATAGTTTCAATCGTGACTATCTCGCCAATTGATACCGCAGGGGGATAAGACCGATCGAACCTCAAGGCTCGGACCGAGAGCGCTGCTTGGAGCCGGCTGGCCGCAAGGGTTGCTGCGACGGCAACAGTCATATAGAAGAGCGGTGACGAATTCACAAGAATCGCCATGACGATCAAAAACATCGAAGCAACAACCAATGCAATTGCAGCAAGTCGATTCATGATTATCCGATGGCAACGGGAACTGGCACAGTGTTGAGAATTTGGTTGATGATGTCTTCGCCACTCGTTCCACGGGCTCGAACTTCACCGCGAACGATGAGCCTGTGGCCCAGGATCGAAGGAGCCACGGATTTGATATCATCTGGTCTCACAAAGTCCTTACCTGCCATACCCGCAACTGCCTGCCCTCCGTGCATTAAGAACAGCGACCCGCGGGGGGAACTTCCCAAGTGAACCTGACTCGATTCCCGAGTGGCCCGCACAATATCTACTACATAAGATCTAATTGCATCGCTGACGTGCACCGATCGCACGAGTTTCTGGGCCATAAGCAATTGGCTTAATGTTCCAACAGGTTGAACAAGGTCAATGGGATGAAACTGCTGTTGGCGATCGAGAACTTCCATTTCAGTTTCACGAGACGGATATCCCAATGTAACTCGAGCAAAAAAACGATCGAGCTGAGCTTCTGGCAACGGATAGGTTCCTGTCATTTCGATATTGTTTTGGGTTGCCAAAACGAAAAATGGACTCGGTAGTGGTCTTGTCACACCGTCAGTTGATATCTGATGTTCTTCCATCGCTTCCAACAATGCAGATTGAGTTTTTGGAGTCGCACGGTTCACTTCATCAACAAGAACTACATTGGCAAAAAGTGGTCCAGAGCGAAATTCGAAGTCTTGCTTTGATTGTACGAAAATGCTAGAGCCACTGATATCTGAGGGCAACAAGTCGGGCGTGAATTGGATTCGATTGAACTCACCACCTATCGCCCGAGCAATAGCCTTTGCAAGTGTCGTCTTTCCAACTCCAGGTACGTCTTCGATGAGAAGGTGACCTTCGCAAAGCATGGCCACAATGCAGGATTCCACTGTAGATCTTTTTCCGACAATAGCCTTTTCGACTTCGGTGATTAAGTTTTGGGAAAATTTAGAGAGTTCAGAGATATTCAAAAAAAGGGCCTCGCGCTGATTTACTTTACACAATGACGCAAACTGCCTAACAGTTCGTTTCATCAATGATTTCTGGCCCATTGACCTGCAATAATTTTTCGATATGTCTGACCAGGTCGTCATCGGAATAGACTTAGGAGGAACAAATGTTCGTGGGGCTCTTATCGACCAAGAGGGAAGAGTTTTGGGCGAGAGGCTCGAAACCCCATCACATGCCCAAGAGGGAACTCTTGCCATTTTGAAGTCGATGACCGAATTGGTGACTGAACTTAAGAGCCAAGCGACTTCTCAGGTGAAGGCCATGGGTTTATCGGTTCCCGGTCATATCGATAACGACGGAGGACTTGTGAAGTGGGCCCCGAATTTTGGAGAGATGGTCGAAGGAGTGTTTCGATATTGGGTCGATGTTCCTTTGCGCGATCAGCTGGAATCTATGACATCTCTGAAAGTCGTGATGGGAAACGATGCTAACTGTGCAGCATTAGGAGAATATCGATTTGGAACGGGAGAAAATTGCGCGTCCTGTTTAGTGCTACTCACTTTGGGAACCGGTATCGGCGGAGGTGTTGTGCTTTCGCCAAGGAGCGTGGATGGCAAAGCTCAAGGCCCATTGCTCTTGCTGGGTGGCAATAAAGGCGGAGTTGAGCTAGGGCATGTGGTCATTTCTAAGGGCGGAATGGATTGCAATGCGGGATCTTATGGAGCGATCGAAGCATATTGTCAGAGAGATTCCATCATCAGGCGGGCTCAACACAAATTGAGGCGAGGACGAGAATCCGTTCTCAACACCCTTTATGAAGGCAATATTTCTAAGATATCACCCAAAGATCTTTCTGAAGCTGCCGACCGGGGTGACGAAGTTGCTCGGGAAGTCTGGAAAGAAGTCGGAGAATATCTGGGTGTTGGGATTGGTAACTTCATTAACATTTTCGCTCCAGACGTTCTAGCCATTGGCGGACAGATCAGCAAATCTGGTGCTTGGCTTATTGAACCTGCAATCCGTGAAGCCAAAAATGTTGCCATTCCGTCTCTATTTGCAGACTGCAAGATAAAGCTTGCCCAACAAATCGACGATGCCGGTATCTTGGGTGCTGCTGCGCTTGCCTGGCAATCTATCTGAGCGTGGCCCGAATCCACCAGATAGGCAAAGGTAAGATGTTTTGAAGCCGGACAGTGCCGTCTGAGTCACATAAGCGAAGGGAAAAAGATGACAGAAGTAATCATGCCGAAGATGGGCGACGGGATGGAAGAAGGCACACTTGTGGAATGGCTGAAGAAAGAGGGCGATTCCGTTAAAAGTGGTGAGGTCATTGCAAATATCCAAACCGACAAGGCTACGCTAGAAATGGAAGCACCTAGCACGGGTACCTTGTCTGGTTTTCTCCTGAAAGGCGGCGAAACGGTTCCTGTTGGCACACCCATAGCCATGGTTCTCAAATCTGGCGAATCGTTGCCAGCAAATTGGGGTCAAGGATCCGCACAAAAGGCGCCCGAAAAAGTGGAAGTATCGGTTGCAAGTCACACCGCAAATGTCGCTGATGTTCAGGTTAACGCTAGATCGGATTCAAGGATCAAAGCTAGCCCACTCGCTAAAAAGATTGCACAAGAAATCGGAGTCGATCTCAATGCAGTGGTTGGATCAGGCCCTGGTGGCAGAATAATTGAAAAAGATGTTCGAGGATCAGCGAAGAGTGCGCCTCAAGGAACGTCTGGATCCGTTACTTCCCCACGAGGCGAAGATCGAAAGGTTACTTTGAACCCTCTTCGAAGAATAACAGCTCAAAGAACTCTGCAAAGCAAGCTTGAAGCACCTCATTTTTATGTGACCGTGGCTGTTGACGTAGAGAAAATTATGGCCCTCCGAGACTTTTTTAAAGACGAAGAGAGTGGCAATGTGAGTGTCAACGATTTTGTCGTGGCATCGGTAGCGAGGTCTTGTCAAGATATGCCAGAAGTCAATGCATCCTTTGGAGGCGATCATGTTCTTTTGCATGGCGATGTCAATGTTGGAATTGCCGTTGCGACAGATCAGGGTTTGACAGTCGCTGTCATGCACCAGGCACAGAATTTGACTCTAAGACAAGTAGCGGTAAAGAGCCGCGAGCTTGCGAGCCGGGCACGTGATAACAAGCTTTCGCTTGACGAACTCAGTGGATCAACAATTTCGATCAGCAACATGGGAATGTTGGAAGTGGATAATTTTGCAGCAATCATCAATGGACCCAATGCTGCAATCATCGCTGTGAGCACTGCAAAAAGGGTGCCCGTAGCCATGGATGACGAGACTATTGAAGTTCGGTGGCAGATGAATGTCACGGCTTCGTTCGATCATCGAGTTGTAGATGGAGCTGTAGGCGCAAAGTTCGTCAATAGCATTCGAAACTATTTGGAAAATCCGACTCGCTTGCTCAATTAAAACTTGAATTCCGGGCCTAATAAGCTCTTCCATAGAGTTTTTTGGCCAGAAGTTAGCAATTTATCCACGATAGCTTCAAAGTCCTTTTTGAGAGTTCTGAGTTTTGGTTGAACTGCCTCGTTGGCTTTGGCCATTTCTGCTTCAAAATCAGCTTTTACCTTGTCCTTTTCTTGCTGAGATTTTGGATCGAGCGCTTGATATTTTTGAACAATTGGTGACCGTATCGATCTTTCGGCCTCGGCCACGTTCTTACCCAAGGTTGTCCAGGCCTCTTTGAGCTGATCTTTTTGAGCTTGCGTCATGCCTAGCTTTTGAATGACGGGTTCACTGAGAAGGGCCCCGAAACTTGCATATTGCAATGTGATCTGCCCTAATCTTGTGATCTGATCGTTTCCTAAGAGCGAAAGGACTTTTGATTTTAGACCTGCTTGTGATTGTGTGACCTTGGTGCCAAACTCGGAGTTCGTGATTTTGCCTTCACGAACTTGTGATTGAAGTGATTGAACATCGGCGTTGAACTCAGTAGCAGCTACGTTTAGTTTCTCGCGCTGTTGGCTTGTGACCTTGAGTTCCGATTGAACTGCCTTATTTTGAAGCACGTCAATACTTGCGACTTGACTGTAAAACTTAATGTCGCCGGATTGAAAACCCCATGAGGACAACAAAATTGCTGCGAAAAACAGTCTGGTCACAATGGTTTAACGCGCAACCGCTCCTTCCGGTTCTGACTTTCGGGATGGAGACAACTGCAAGACGTCGTGGGATACCACATCGATGTTTGCATCCAAGAAGGTCTTGCGAGCCCGAATCAAAAAATCTTGGCAGGGATCAACTCGATGAAGTGAAATTAGGGTTCCAGACGGACTGGAATCCGCAAATTGAAACACAACCTCGTAAGATCCAGGGAAGCTAGTAATCAAGGTCTTAAAAAGTTCGATTTGCCGCTTTGTGGCGCGATTGAGCCGGACAAAGACGGTGCCATCTAAATCGGATATCGAAGTCGAATCGGGGCCCGGGGCAGGAAGAAACGCTATTTCGTCCACCAAGATTTCGATTTGTTTTTCGCCACCGCTTCCTGGCCTTTCTCTGTGTGAGATAGTGCCTTTCACACGAACGACTTTGTCCTTTTGGATTATTCCTTTGAATTTCGCATACGTGGCTGGGAAAAGAGTGCAAGAAGTCTGTCCGCTGAGATCTTCGATTACGATATTCGCCATCCGCTCGCCTTTGCTCCTTGTTACAATTTCACGAACTGAAGAAATGACTCCAGCGATTCGCACACTGACCTGTTCTTCAAGCTCGGGGATGGCATTGCAATTGTGGGTTGCATTTTGAAGCAAGGAACGCTCATAACCGCGGAGCGGATGGTCAGAGAGGTAGACCCCCATAACCTCCTTTTCGAGATTGAGAATTGTTGATTTATCAAGAGGTTCAACATGAGGAAGCTCTGGGTAATGCAGAATTTCAGATTCAGAACTTCCCCCAAAAAGGGAGTTCTGCCCAGCCAACCTCTCTCGATGAGAAATATCTGCGAAAGCCAACGCTGCATCACAATTTTCTAAAATGGTAGCTCGATTTCCGTGGAGTGAATCCAATGCTCCGGACTTTGCCAGTGCCTCTAAGGCCGTCTTGTTAAGTCCATGAGGACGAACTCTCGCTGCGAATTCGAAAAGGTGCGTAAATGGCACAGATTTTCGCTCTTCCATAATTTTGCGAACAAGTCCTTCGCCAACTCCTTTGATGGCTGCCAATCCAAAGAGAATTTGAGTTTCTGATTGAATCTTGAAGTCGATTTCTGAGCTGTTAATTTCGGGAGGTTGAACAGAAATTTTTTGTCTGCGACACTCTTCGATAAAGTTTGTGACTCGATCCTCTTTTTCCCGATAAACTGCCAGGAGCCCGGCCATATATTCAACAGGAAAATTGGCTTTGAGATATGCGGTCTGATAGGCCAAAATCGCGTAGCAAACGGCATGAGCTTTGTTGAAGGCATAACCCGCAAAGGGAAGCAGCAGCTCCCAAACCTTATGGGCAACGACATTTGCAACTCCATTGGACTCACAACCAGCTACAAACTCGCTCATGAGAGAATCCATAGCTTCTTTGTCTTTCTTTCCCATGGCTCTGCGCAAAATGTCAGCCTTGCCAAGACTGAATCCAGCCAGCGCCTGCACGAGCTTCAAAACTTGATCTTGATAGACGATAATTCCGTATGTTTCTTCGAGGATGGGACGCATTCTTTCATCAAGGATCTCGATTTCGCGTCGGCCAAATTTGTTGTCGATATATCTTGGAATGTGCTCCATCGGACCCGGTCGATAAAGCGCGACCATGGCTGCCAGTTCCCGAACGTTTTTGGGCTTGAGTTCAATGATGTTTCGGCGCATGCCACCAGATTCCAATTGGAACACACCAACTGTTTCTCCACGCGACAGCATTTCGAAAGTTTTCTCGTCATCATCTGGAATCGTCTGGACGCTCTGAGCATCCCAGTCCACCAACGAAGCTCCGCTCTTATGCAACTTGATATTTTCCATTGTTCGGGCAAGAACGGTGAGGTTGCTGAGGCCGAGAAAGTCCATTTTGAGAAGGCCGATCTTTTCAAGAATCCCCATTTCATATGCGGTGACCGGCAGACCATCTGAACTCCGATACAAGGGCACTGTTTCGCTGAGCGGGTCTTTGGAAATGACGACTCCAGCGGCATGAACCCCTGCATGGCGAGCGAGGCCTTCAATTGTTGTGGCTGTCTCGACAAGTTTCTTGACTCTAGGATCCGTTCCGACAGCTTGCTTAAATTCCGCAACTTCTTGAAGAGCTCTCTCTATTGACCAGCCCGGGCCATTCGGAATAAGTTTGGTGACTTTATCCGTTTCTATTGGCTGGTAGCCCATGACTCGACCAGCGTCTTTGATGGCGGCTTTTGGCCCAAGAGTTCCAAATGTCACGATTTGCGCCACGCGGTCTTTGCCATATTTTTCTGTGACCCAGTGGATGACCTCGTCGCGCCTTGCGTCCTCAAAATCCATGTCGATATCGGGCATGGAAACACGTTCTGGGTTCAAAAATCGCTCAAAAGTCAGATCGTATTCAATGGGATTGACATCAGTAATTCCCAAGGTGTAGCTCACCAAAGAACCAGCGGCTGATCCCCGTACTCCGAACTGTATTCCACTATCGCGTGTGAAATCTGCAAATTCTCTCACCAAAAGAAAATAGGATTCAAATCCAGTGGTGTCAATGACACCAAGCTCATAATTCAGCCTTTCCCAAGCTCGGTCATCCGCAGACTTTAAGCGGTCTTTCAGACCTTTTTCTGCAAGGTGTCGCAAATAGGACTTCGTTGTGTAGCCCTCTGGCATCTCGGGCTCTGGCATAAAATTCCGCGACTTTCCAAGTTCCAGATCACACATGTCTGCAATCATCAACGTGTTTTCTATCGATTCAGGATGCTCGAGCCAGAGCGAGGTCATTTCTTGTGGCGTTTTAATGTATTCGTGGCCCGTAAACTTGATTCGGTTTTCGTCTTCTCGAAGCTTTCCCATGCCAATACACAGCAAAACGTCATGGGGTTCAGCATCGCTTTGACAAAGAAAATGAGCATCGTTTGTGGCCACAAGCGGAAGATCCAGCTCTTTTGCGATCTTCAAGAGACCTTGATTCATCAAGCGTTGCTCTGGGATTCCATGATCTTGAAGCTCGACAAAATAACTCCCATCATCAAAGATATCTTTGTATAGTCTGGCGCGCTCCAAAGCTTCGTCGTATCGATTTGAAAGCAAAAGCTGATTGACCTCTGAACCAATACAAGTTGTAGAGCCAATCAAGCCCCGAGCATGGTTCTTAAGGAGTTCGTGATCAATTCGTGGTCGGTAATAAAAGCCTTCTATGGCAGCCACAGAATGGAGCCGGCAAAGATTACGATAACCTTCTTCGTTCTTGGCCAAAAGCAACAAGTGAAATGAGTCTTTATCTTCGCGGCCACCCCTGTTTTCAATTCCATTTGGTGCCACATAAGCTTCCATGCCAAGAATTGGCTTTACACCTTGTTTCTTGCATTCCCAATAGAATTCCATGCAACCAAACATCACGCCGTGATCCGTGATGGATACTGCTGGCATTCCCAAGTCCTTCACTCGCTTGACAATATCTGGAATGCGATTCGCTCCATCGAGAAGTGAATACTCTGTGTGATTGTGCAAATGGACGAACGACATGGAAATTGGTGCTCTTTCAGTGTACCGATGGGCAAGAATTTAAGACGAAAGACTGGGCAGAACTTTTGCACAACATTTCCGATTTCCAGAAGTGGATTGGGAGCAAACAAGAAAACCGGGCACGTTTGGTGCCCGGTGGAGAAATTATTTTTGACTTTGATCCGCGAGCCGGGTTCTCTTGATTTCGACCCATACTCTTTTTGCGGTTGTCATTGGGCGAATACCGCTACTGGACTATTCACAGTTCCTAGATTCTTCAAATTTCTCCAAAAGGTCATGGGCACGCAGAATTTCGCAAACACTCCACGCTTGCCATGGGCAACCGCCCGGAGTATAGGGATGTTCTGCATCGTAAACCTCTGCGATTCCGCCCAACCCGTAGGATTCGAGTAGCTGATGTGAAGCGCTGAGAGCTTGCTTTGCGCCCAAAATGTCGCCATTAACCTTCAGAATGGATTCCACATAGGGCCCGAGGAGCCACGGCCAAACTGTTCCTTGGTGATAGGCGGAATCGCGCTGAACCATGTTTCCGGCATAGCGAGGCTGATATCCGGGCTCGTTTGGCCCCAAAGATCTCAATCCATATGGGGTCAACAATCTACTTTTGATAGCCTCAAGGGCGATTTGGGCCGCTTTACCTTGGGCCGGTCCAAAAGGCAAAGACATCGCAATGAGTTGATTTGGTCTGAGACTCGCATCATCCGGATCAACAGTATCGAGAAAGTGACCGACATGGGCCTTCCAGAACTTAGATCGAAAACTTTGCTCGGCCTTCTCCGCGAGCGCTTGGACGTGGGGCAGAGGTGCTCCAAGTTTTTGACCGAGCCACTCATACACTCTCAAAAAGTTGATCCAAAGTCCATTGACTTCAACAGGTTTGCCGTGCCTTGGAGTTACAACCCAATCTCCGACTTTTGCATCCATCCATGTCAATTGAACTTTAGCTTCCCCCTGTGTTAACAGCGCGTCCTCTGGATCCATTTGGATTCCATGAAGAGTGCCTTGCTGGTGCCACACAAAAATTTCAGCTAGCCAATTTAGTGACTCACTTGCAAACGCAAAATCCCACTCCGTGTCCAGGCTCAAGTAGATGCAATTTGCAAACCAAAGTGTTGCGTCAACAGTGTTATATTCTGGCTCAGAGCTTTGGTCTGAAAAGCGGTTCGGAATGAGACCTTGCCGAATAAAACTCGCGTAAGAGCTCAAGATGTTTCTTGCTGTCCTTTGTGATTTGGTTGCCAGACAAAGCCCTGGCAGAGAAATCATGGTATCTCGGCCCCAATCTGTAAACCAGGGATAGCCGGCAATAATGGTTTCTCGATCCTCACTTTCGACAAAGTTGAGCAAAGCACTTTGTTTAAGAAGCTCAACTGTGGTCGCACCTTGGGTACTCGGTTCATCGACAAAAGTTGCTGGTTTCAAAAATTCCTCAGTGGATGCAACGAGCGTCGCGACCTGCCCAGGATCTAACGTGTAACGAAGTTCGCAAGGGCAATAAAGATCGCCTGCTGGATTCAGCCCTCGATCTGATTCTCGAAGATGTTCAAACCTGTAGTACCATCCCGTGGTCGGGGATCGGTCGGCGCCGGGGTGCTCTAGAACCAATTTGACATCGTTGTGTTCAAGAATTGTTCGATCCTCAGGAAAAACAAGGAACTGTGGGTAGAAATCCGTCACGGAAAAATTTTCGTGATAGCCTCTGTGACAAACCAGAGGTCTCAAGGAGAGCTGTATGAAAGCAGACCCAAGGTTCTCATATTCAACAGTGACAGCATTTTTGCCCTTATGAATTTTCACCCTCTTCTCGATCTTGTGTTCGCCAATCTGAAAAATCCAACTCGCGTGCTCGCCCACGCTGAATGAGTCTAAATAGGTGTATCCAGTGGGATAAATAGCTCCTTGATACTGGTTGGTCGAAAGGCCATATGTCGTGCCTTTCAAAGTGACATAGGCTTCGAGGTTGGCAAATAACACCATTCTCTCAGACGGAGGCTTGGTTGCAGCAACTAAGAGTCCGTGATAGCGGCGCATATTGCAACCTGCAACAGTCCCCATAGAAAATCCGCCGATTCCGTTGCTGAGCATCCATTCGAGCCTAGATGACTCTGAATAATCTGTACAGATTTTTCGATCCAGCTCGTATTTCACACTTCAAATCATGAAACCCAATTCCATGGCCTCTTGGGACTGCATTCAGGCAGGGTTACGGGACTTTTCACGCAGAATTTGTGGAATACAAGGTGTACCTGCGCACGAATTGACGCAAAAGAGAGAATTTCATGTTGTTATCTCAAGCTAAGAAATTTGTAGGTTCATTTGTGAAATTAACTTATCGAGAGCGACATGACGAAACTCTGTCCTGCGACGTCAAGATTTTTGATATTGGCTTTATCCCACTCTTGGGTTCTTGCTTATTGACTAATGCGGGTGAGTTTAGGCTCGATCGAGTTGTAGAACTAGAAGAAATCGAAATCCAGAAAGCAGCTTAGCGGTTCTGTGAGCGCCTCGTGAGCCGGTCTCGAAGGTTGTCTATCCTGAACCGAACACCAATTCGGGTTTCGCTTGGGAACTGACGGTAAACCAAGAAAGGCTCGAGTTCTCTGGCTACCAGCGATATTTCGTATTCGCGATCAAACCATTGGCGAGTGTCCATGTTGAACTTGTTCAGAAAGCGAAATGTCCAGGGCCCCATTTTGTAATCGGCCCTCATAGCAAACATTGAACCAGCTACTAGGCCATCAAAAGCAAAATCTTGGTTCCCGATACCGGAACCAAGGGCATAACCCAATCCTACAGTGAGCGATTGAGAAGGCTGGTAAATCAAACCGGTTTCGAGTCGACCCCAAGCGTAGGTGGCCTTCTCACTCAAGGACATAAATGAATCCGCCCTAAAGTGACCAGATATAGAATTCGAAATCTTGTAGATTGGCGCCAAGGCGGACGTGTAGTTCGTCAATCTTGAAACAAAACTTTCTGTTGTCGATTCTCGCACTCTTTGTAAGTGTGTGCTTGTAAGGGCAGGGAACTGTCCAAATTGCCCGCCATAATCCAGCGAAAAATCAAAGACTTTGCTCACATTGTCAAAGTCTTTCGGTCGGCCCGTGGTGCCTTGATTCCAAAATGAACCGACACCAAGTGAATGGCGTTGGCTTCCGATCTCATAACGTTCCTCGTCTGGCGTGCGTACGGAAATATTATTGAACCAACCATCGGCAAATCTTTCAGAAAGATCTCCTCGAGGAGCAATCTGGGTTGCAGCCTCTGGCCCAAGAGGGCTGTATCCATAGAGCAATCCAAATCCTGGCTCACGCTTCGGAAACACGTCGAAAAATGAACCAAGAACGGCATGGTCTTGAATGGCGAAGTTGGCATCCCAAGAAACCCCTACTCCGATCCCTTTTCGATTTGTGACAGATGGCAGACCGAAGCCTTTCAAGCGCTTTCTCAACTGGAACGCTAGCCTTGGGATTGGACCAATTTTGGAGCCAAAAACATGAAAAAAGACTCTTCGAGCCACACCGCTTTTTCCAGGAGAAATAGTCACAGAATCGGCAGAAAACTCGACATTTGATTGCCCGGTTCGAGAAAGGCAAGCCATCGCGTGTTGCAAAACCCATTGCCCCGGCTGAACTTGCATTTTTTCGGCTTCGATATGGACGTTATCTGCCTGGAGTTTAACTTGTTCAAGGCTTCCAGTGCCGGCTTCCCAATTGAATTCAAGGCGAGTTCCCTTAGCAAAGCCTTCAGGGTCGCTGAGAGTCACCGCTCCTGTGGCTAAGCCGGTTTTGTCACGAGAATTCAGTTCCAGCGAATCGGCATGAATAATGGTCGGACCATATTGGGCTTCGACATGACCCGTAAACTTATAGACTCCGGTTTCAGAGTCGAAACTTGAATCATCAAACTTAATAGTGAGGCCACTTTGAAATTTGGCAGAGTGCTGCTGTTGAGAGACTTGCGCAACGGTTTCCAGCGGAATAATTGGCTTGAGATATTGCGCAGAAACCATCTTTTTTTAGTTTACTCATCGAACTTGACGGCCAAAAGACCCGTCCGTATAGCATAATAGGACGTATTGCCATGGCAAATGAAATCACAGCAGATCTCCAAGATGGACTTCTTTTAAGCGAGGAAGCCTATTGGGTCGCCCGATGTCGGAGGGGAGATGAAGCTGCGATGACCTATCTTGTAGGCAAACATCGAAGTCGACTTATTCGAGTGGCTGCGAATATCCTTCGTGATTCTTTTGAAGCCGAAGATGTGGCACAGGAGGCTTTTGTTAAAGCATTTCGCGAGGTGAAACACTTAAGAGATGACCGAGCCTTTGCCAGCTATATCTACAAGATTTGTGTTCGCTTGTGCATGGATCGTTTGAGAGCGAGAAAGCCTGTTGCGAGTGTGTTTGATAAAGAACCACGAACCGAATCTCCCAAAGTCGAGACAACCGTCGTGGTTAGAAACCTTCTCGAAAAATTGCAACCCGATTTGAGGGCCACACTTATTCTTAGAGAGATGGAGCAATTGAGCTATGAGGAAGTGGCCGAGGTACTTCGGGTTCCAGTGGGAACTGTTCGGTCGCGCCTTCACACGGCAAGAGAGAGATTTAGAGCAATTTGGATCGAATCTAACGGGGACTTAGCATGAGCCATCGAGACTTATCGGATCAAGATCTTTCTGAATTACTTTGTGAATCCGCGATCGATCACGAGGTCGGACAAGATTTCGTAAATCGAGTTGTGAGAGAGGCCAAACTCGATTTTCACAGTCGGACACTCAAGTTTTGGGCTCCAGTGCTTTTTGGGGCAGTATTGACAGCTGTTGGACTTTTAGCTGCGATTGAAGCAATTACATACACTCCTGCGCGCGCTCCATATCACTGGAGGGGTCACGAAGCCAGAAATACTCAGTCGTCAGACTTAAAGATTCCCGATTCATTTGACACAGTTGTGAGATGAAATTTGCTGGCCGGGCTCTTTGCGGAGCTATCTTAAGTGCCCTCATTGTCCTGTTTGTCCATCCGCGATCTAGACCCTTTGTTGCCGGGCCACTCACCGAAGACGGTCGGGACGTGAACTCGATTGTCAAACGATATTCGATTGCGAAAGCCAACAAACTTCCCGAACTGACGAATCTTTCCAATGCCAGCCTGTGGTTGATTATTGCAGCAGATCAGGAGCTCAAAGGTCATCGGTTGAGCTCAGATCAAGCCGTGTTGCTTGCAGAAATTGCTCATCAGGGCCGGAAGTCTGAACCAGACAATGCTTATTGGTGTCAAATGGAATCGGTTTTTCTTTCATCTGCTTTAAGGGCAAGCGGTCAGCTACCAGATCCGAGTTTCAAATCTTGGAATTCGGGAGCCAATTTGGCGACCTGGAACGATCATCAAGCCGAGAGACTGATGGAATTGACGAACGAGCTTAACGGACTCACGGGTACTCCAATGTCTTGGCATGGTGCGCTTTCCTATTTCCAAAGGTCTTCTGCCGTGGCCTCACGAGTTTTGGTTCATAGCCGTCAGATTTTGTCTTACCAATCTGGGGCCCTGGAACCACGAATCAAAACCATTCTTAATGGCGCGCTTATTCGTGACGGCGCAAAATCAATTCAGAACGGATTAACAGGTGTAGCTATGATGAATTTGGCACTCTCGGCAAATCCAAATGATCAGTTGAGCCTTGCTCCAAAATCACTTGTAAAAGCCAAGAGCAACTTATTGGCCATGGTTAAATCCCGCTCAGAAGTTTTCGAAAAACTGAAACGAGCTCTTGATGACAATGAAGTTTATTGGGTTCAAATTCCCAGACAAAATTTTGCTCGAATAGCAGAAGATCGGGCGAAGATCGCGATCATTTGCGCAAGCCTTCCATTTAGTCTCATCGTATGCGCAGTGGTGGGCCTAGTATCTTTTTGTACAGGGTTGATGTTGGAGTTTCTTTGGATGAAAAAGCTGCTCACGAGCCCCTATGCAGCGATTTTAGGATTATTATTTGGGGGAATATCTTATTGGTTTACAGGGCTCATATTGTTTGCAGTTTGGATTTCAGCTGTCATTGCGAGCTACTGTTTGGTACCTGACAGGCTGAGAACAGGGCCTCTATCGAAGTTTGGAGGAATCTATTGGGGTTTGTTGGTTGTTTTGGCATTAGGTGTTCTTTCTGGTCTAAGCATCGTACTCATGGCTTCCTCGGTTCCTAGTCAATATGTGGGTCAATTTGCTGTGTTCCCCATATTCCAAGATTCTGTTGTCAATGTTCCATTTCTATTGGCAATGCTTGCCATCAGTTTTGTCTTCGCAACGGGCTCACTGTGGGGTTACTTCTATCGGTTTCCAGCGACCCAAGTCTTGGTTCAATCCTTGAAGGGTTTTGGGGCCATCCTTGCTTTTGTTTCTCTTTTTGGAGCTATCCTGGCGACTCCCTTCTGCATGGCGATGGATCGATCGAATTCACGTGATTTTTCTGAAATGATTCAAAGCGAGCCGAATCATTATTTAGTTCATCCGTCCCGCTAAAGGGTGAATTGGCCAGAGGTAACATGACGTCGCAGCCATGAATGTTGTCATTTTGGGTTGTGGCCGAAGTGGCTCGATGCTAGCAATTCAAATGTCTAGACTCGGTCATCAAGTCACGCTTATCGAGAGAAATCCTGAGTCCCTTCGTCGTTTAGGAAAGGACTATCCTTGCAAAATCGTAATAGGCGATGGCTTAGATCAAAGCATTCTTGCTAAGGCCGGGATCGAATCAGCTGATGCTTTTCTTGCGATGACTCGTGGAGACAACACCAACCTCATGGCCGCGCAGATTGTGAAACAAAAGTTTAACACCGCCAAACTTGTGGTCAAAGTTGCTGACCCTATGAGAGCTGAAGCCTATCGAAAGATGGGCCTTTTTTGTATTAACGCGAGCGCTCTTATAACTGGAATGTGCCGAGACTGGTTGCAAGGATCTGAGTTTCAACCAATTGATCAATACAACTTCGTAATGGACGAGGAGATCGGGTTCTAATGTATTTGGTTTTAGTTGGCGGTGGACATGTGGGGATGCTCCTTGCCAAGAGGCTGATTGAGCGCGGTCACGAAGTTCTTGTCTTGGAAAAAGATTCTCGCCAGGTGCAAAGGTTGGCTAATGATATTGGAGAAGAGAACGTCATGCATGGTGACGGATGCGAACTCCATACGCAAAGATCAGCAGGATTTAATCGCGCTGACGTAATAGTCGCGGTGACAGGCGAGGATGAAGACAATCTTGTCACTTGTCAACTAGCGAAAGAGATTTGGAAGGTCAAAAGGGTTCTCGCAAGAGTCAATGACCCGGCTCATGAAGAAGTCTTTCGCGAAGCAGGGATCGACCACACAGTGAGCGCAACAGGAATCATTTTTTCGCTGTTAGAGCAACAGCTACAGGGGGATGATATTGTTCCCGTGGGAGCTCTTCACCGTGGACATGTCGAAGTTGTGGAAAGCTTGCTAAGCCATCGTTCGCCTTTAATCGGGAAACGAGTTCGAGAAATTTCGCTGCCAGAAGGCACCTATATTGTCTATTTGAACAGAGACGGTAAAGGCACGACAGTTGATGGAGACACCCAATTTTTGGCTGGAGATCTTCTTGTGGCGCTCGTGCCGACCGCCATGGCCGAGGCCTTGCGTGAAGTTTTGACTTCCTCTTAAAAAGTGTGAAAGTCCGGCAAGCCCTCGCTCTATTTCGAGTCTATTGGGCCGATATTTTTGCTTATCGGGCAGTGGCTTTTATCTGGATGTTTTCTGATCTTCAGGATTCAATTTTGTTGCCCTTGGTTTGGCATGCCGCAGGCGGGATGCCTGGTTATTCGGTTTCTGAAATAGGAATTTATTATGTGCTAGCCCTATCGATCAGCCAAATCGTCACTTGTCATCTTCTTTGGGATATTGGGTTCGAGATCCGAGAAGGCCTGTTTTCCGAGCAGTTAATGCGACCCGTATCTCATCTCGCTTCGAGTTTTGTCCGAAATCTTGCTTGGCGTTGGGGCAAGTTTGTCTTATTCTTACCTGTTCTTATGTTGATGCTAGCTGTCTATGGAATCCCGTCAAACTATAGTTTAAGGCTGATTCCTGAGTTTTGGATCTCGCTGGCCTTAGGTCAAGTCATGGCCTTTTTTATCGCTTACGCATTGTCAATGATAGCGTTGTGGACGACTGACTTCATGTCGCTGTTTCAAATTTACTACTTTCCAGAAATGTTGTTGTCTGGTCGAGTGGTACCAATCGAGTCCTTGCCAGATGGAGTCCAGAAATTCTCAAGTTTTGCTCACTTTCGTTATACGGTTGGATTTCCAACGGAAATCGCAATGAACCGAATTTCTCAAGTGGCCATTTGGCAAGGTCTTGGGATTCAGATAGCTTGGATCGCTATTTTTTGGGGTTTGTCAGCTTGGCTTTTTCGCAAAGGATGCCAACAATATTCTGGGTTTGGCATGTGACCGGGAACTATTGATTCCCGCAAGCGTGTTACAATTTTCTTAAGATCATGCGTAGATTCATTCCACTAGCGATTGTTGCCTCACTTGGCATTTTGGTCGGATGCAATTCCGATTCGAAATCTGACTCAAAATCGGGAACGAGCAATATCGAAGGGGCGACAAAGAACTATTCGAGCGATAGCGGCCCATCGAAGAACAACCCCATTGATCCTACTAAAATTCCAAAGAACGCGAGCACAAACGACCCCAAGCCGGATGACAGCAAGCTCGGCATTGTGAAAGGAGGAAATGGATCCACTTACGAGATCAAACTTAGCGCTCCTGTTGGCATGACTCGCACATATACCTTTCAAGATGAAACCTTTATCGACCCGAGCAAGCTCAAATCCGATGATCCAATGAGAAAGTCGGCGCCAGAATATTCCACTCTAAAGGCTGCTGGCGAAGTGGTCTTGGTGGTCAAATCGATCAAGGACGGCATCACAGAGATCGAAAACAGTACAAAAATAACTTCGGCAGTAGGCACAGGGGCATGGAAGGCACAAGCAGCCGATATGATGAAAAATCAGCAACCAGTCCATTCTTTTTATTGGGATTCCAGCATGAAAAATGTGAAAGGTTCGGCCGCAGAAGAAAACCTTGATCCGTTGACAAACACTATGAACGGCATGTTGCCAAAGGGTCCATTCAAAATTGGTTCGACTTGGGAGTTTCGACCTCTCTCGAACGCGAAAGTCAACTCGAAAGTGACTGCCGTGTCTACAGAAAAGATCAATGGTCTTGATACAATCAAGTTCAAAATTGAGCAGCCTGTCGATAATCCTGGTGATGTCTTTGACTTCTTTGTTTGGTTGGAGATAAAAACTGGAATGCAAGTGAAAAGTGAGCTTCATATGTATGGGAATCTCAAAGGACTTATTTCAAAGAACGATTTTGTTCAAGTGATGAAATAAGTGAGAGTATTTGTCGTTGGAGGAACCCGGTTTATCGGGCCAGCCGTCGTTCGAGCCCTAAGCGAAGTCGGTCATTCTGTGGCGGTTTACCATCGCGGTCAGTCGAGAGCTCAATTGCCTGCCGGAACAGCAGAATATTTGGGCGATCGAATGGATGCTGGAAAAATGGGTCAAGCCATTCGCGAACACGGAACTCAAGCAGTGCTTGACATGTGCGCTTTTGAACTTGAACATCAAATTCAACTCGAATATGCATGTGCTGGCCTTCAAGTTAAACAACTCCTTGTAAGTAGCGCCGACGTTTATCGAAATTTTGGTGGGCTACTTGGTTTAGAATCAGGCACTCCAGATTCGACTCCTCTCAAAGAGGATTCACCTTTGCGTACCGAACTCTATCCCTACAAGGGACAAAGCTCAACTGACGGACGCGACCTCTCAAAATACGACAAAATTCCGATTGAACAAAGGGTCATAAGCAAGGGTGGAATGGTGGCCCGTCTACCCATGGTCTACGGGCCGGGCGATACACAACATCGAACCTTTGAATATGTTCGGCGAATGGCCAGCGGTAGCAAAGGGATTATCCTTGCACGTTCGATGGCGAATTGGAAGAGTTGCCGTGGTCATGTTTCGAATGTCGCCCAAGCCTTGAGGCTGATGCTTGAAATTGGCTCACTGGGACAAATTTATAATGTCGCCGATTCTGATACTCTCACTGAAATTGAGTGGGTAAAGAAAATTCAGTCTGTGATGATGTGGAATGGTCAAATCGCTGTTGTCGATGACTCGATGCTCCCGGATTCGCTTAAGCCGGGCCAAGATAGCCGATTTGATCTCGATCTTAATACCTTTAAAATTCATAAGGAATTGGGATATAAGGATGTTCTTTCTGTTGAAGAAGGTTTGCGAGAGACCGTGCAATGGCAACTTCGACATGAGCCTGCGAACGTGAAGCCGATCGATACCGCCATGGAAGACAGAATTCTGAATCAAGAAGGGATTTTTTGAATTCAAGAATCCGCTTCGCGATAGAGGAAGCAAAAGCCCGGGGAGAAGTGGCCATCGTCACTTTTGTAACGGCAGGTGATCCTTCGTTATCAGAACTTCCGCAAATACTATCTGCATTGGCTGAAGGCGGAGCGGACATTATTGAAGTTGGCCTTCCATTTAGTGATCCTATTGCCGATGGCCCAACGATTCAAGCAAGTTCTCAAAGAGCGCTTGAACGGGGCGTTAAGACACATCAAATTTTCGAAGTTCTCAGAGGTTTCGTGGGTCCACCACTTGTATTCATGGGTTACATGAATCCTATCGTGAAAATGGGAATGGAGACTTTTGCCCAGAAGGTAAAAGAGGCAGGTGGCGCTGGCGTGATCATTTGCGATTTGTCGCCTGATGAAGCAACGGAATGGATTTCTATCGCAAAAAAATATGAAGTCGATACGATTTTTTTGGCAGCTCCAACTTCTACTGATGAGCGACTCGAACTCATTGCACAGTCGGCAACTGGGTTCATCTATGCATTGTCGCGACTTGGAGTCACGGGGACTGAATCTTCTCATGAAGTTGGCGCCACTGACTTAGTTTCGCGCTTGCGAGCAAGGTCTGATACGCCCGTTTGTGTGGGATTCGGAATCCATACGCCAGAGCAGGTCCAGTCAATAAGAGAGTATTCTGATGGCGTGATCATTGGGTCAGTTATTGTCGATTTTCTTGCGAAAAACTGGGAATCAGGCAAAGGCAAACAAGACCTTATCAACATGATTCGTAGATTCAAAACGGCAACAATGTCCTGGATCTCATAGGCCCAAACCTAAAGTTTAACTCTATCTCTGCCAAAGATGGTTTTTGAAGGCTTGAGTTCGCAGCAATGCGATCTCCATGACACCCAACTAGGGTAACAGGAAAGAAAACTTTGGCAAACAACAAACTTCCGAAAACCGCGAACGCTTTTAACTCGTGGTTCACAAACTTTCACAAAGCGTTCAACGCGAACGCGAAGAAATACGGCTTTTCGGCCGCAGACATCAAGGCAGTGAATCTTTGGTTCAGCAATTGGCAAGCAAGCTACAGCGCTTGGAACAATTTCAACAGCTTTGTCGCAGCGACGAACAAGTGGAACGCAAACGAATTTAAGACATTCCAGGCATTCATGAATGGTTGGATGGGTCAGATTTCTGGCAACAAGAATTTCGATGGTAACTGGCAAGCATGGTTTGGCGCTTCGGCTCCAAAGGCAAGCAAGCCAGCAAAGAAGGCAACTTCTAAGCGAACGGCCAAGAAGGCAACCGCCAAAAAGGTCGCCGTGAAGACAGTTACAGCTAAGAAAGCAACTGTTAAGA
>CAZOVP010000003.1:55242-291206 GCA_964583465.1 uncultured Fimbriimonadaceae bacterium
AGCAACTGTTAAGACAGCAACTGCAAAGCCTGCAGCAAAGACAATTGTTGCTCGACCAGCTGCGAAGACGACAACAAAGACTTCAAAGCGAATTTCTCCTCGATCAAAAGCAACTGCTGCTAAAGCAATCACGACCAAAAGTGTTGTGAAGGCAAACAAGCCAGCGAAAAAGGCTATTGCAAAGAAGTCGATTAAGCCTGTGAAGGCCGTCAAGGTGACAACATCTAAAGCTTCTGCTAAGAAACCAGTGATCAAGGCTGCTCCAAAGGCAAAGGTCACCAAAACCATCAAGGCAACCAAGATCGCAAAGGCACCTCAGGTTACTAAGTCAACAAAGTCGACAAAGTCCACCAAGAAGGTCGTTGCAAAGTCAGCTCCAGTCAAGGCAACTACGGCTAAGGCTCCACGAGCAACAAAACGAGCAACAGCCACCAAGAGCCTTGCAACCAAGGCGAAAGTCAACAAGCGAAGCAACCGAAAGTTTAAGCTGAAAGTTGCCCCAAAGGCTGCTGCTTAATTCGACAACAAAACAAAAAACAACTCGGCACCAATTCCCAAGCGGATATTGGTGCCGGCTTCTTTTTGGTAGGCTTGAGACAAGATTGAAAGACCTCTTAGATACTATCATCGCTCCGATTTCTGGGCAAACACCATCGGCCATTGCTGTTTTGAGAATCTCTGGGCCGAGAGCTTGGGAAGTCGCCAGGGCGGTCTTTCCAACTCTTCCAACGAATGTCTCTCCTAGACGTGCCCTTTACGGTGAGTTTGTGATTGGTGATGATGGACTTGTCCTGCCTTTTGCAGAAGGACATTCATTTACTGGTGAGCAAACTGCGGAGCTTTCAGTCCACGGGTCTGCTGCTTCGGTGAGAGCTCTGCTCGAAGCATGCTATGCCGCAGGTGCCCGACCGGCCGAACCTGGAGAATTTACCTATCGGGCCTTTATGAATGACAAATTGGACTTGACCCAAAGTGAAGGTGTGCTGGAAACCATAGAGTCTAGGACGAGCCAACAATTATCGTCTGCTCATGCCTTGAAACAGGGTGCCTTGAAAGAAAGAATTGATGAGATCATAGGGGATCTTTCTCGAGTGTTAGCGGAAATTGAAGCCAGCACAGATTTCAGCGAAGAAATTGGAGAGTTTCACCGTGGAAAGGGAAGGGCAAACCTGGATTCCGTACTCTGGAAGCTGAATACCCTCGCAAAACGGCATGAACATTATCATTTGCTAAGAGATGGACTTGTCATTGCTCTCATGGGGCGTCCGAATTCTGGGAAATCGTCTCTACTCAATACCATTCTGTCTCGTGACCGAGCCCTTGTGTCATCGATTCCAGGCACGACTCGCGACACGATCGAAGAATCAGTGGTCATCAATGGATGTCAAGTCCAAATCATCGATACGGCAGGTCTTCGGGATTCTGAAGAAACAGTTGAACAAATGGGAATTGAGAAGAGTCGTGAAGTGGCGCAAAATGCCGATCTTATTTGGTATCTCTATGATTTATCAGAAGGATTTCACCCAGAAGACTCTGAGTTTATTTGCGAATTTGAGTCAAAAACCACGCTAATTGGGAACAAAAGTGACTTGGTACATGATCTTGAGCACTTTCCTGGCATTAAAATTTCAACGAAAACAGGAGAGGGCTTAGAACAGCTTTTTGGGCTCGTTCAGCTTCCAGAAGGTTTGGATAGTGGTCCGATTCCCAATCGTAGACATGCTCCCCTTATCAAACACGCTGCGGAATCTGTCCAGGAAGCATTTGATGCTTTAGAAGGCGAGACGCCGATTGATTTAGCCACAGTGCCTCTTATGGCCGCCATGAGATTGCTGAAAACAGTTACAGGAGCGGAAACTTCAGAGGATGTCCTTGAACAAATATTTAGAGATTTTTGTATTGGAAAATAGGTGATCGGTCCCAAAATTGGAACAATTCACGAGACTTCAGACGTTGTATAAGTTATATATGTCAAGTAACTTGATAATAGGAGACTCAATATGAGATTTGATAAACTCACAATTAAAGCGCAAGAAACCTTTCAAGACGCTCAGAAAGTTGCGGAGAGCTATCAGAGCCAGACCATCGAACCCGAGCATTTACTGATTGCGATGTTAGAAGCCAGTGATAGCACAACGGCTTCATTGCTGAGCAAATTAGGAGTTTCAACGGGACATATATTGGGCTCTGCCAAAGAAGCGGCCGAAGTGGGGGCCAAAGTATCTGGGATTTCGACCCTGGGCAGCAGTTTAGGAAATCGAACTCAAACCATTTTCGATCAAGCGTTTAAGGATGCGGACTCTTTGAATGATTCCTATATTTCAACTGAGCATATTTTGTTGGGGCTCATAGAAGACAAAGGAAAGGCTGGATCGATTTTGAGGTCGTCCAGCGTGAGTCGAGCCTCAGTATTGCAAGCAATGAAGGAGCTTAGGGCGGGGAAAACCGTGTCTGACCCACAAGATGAATCGAACTATCAAGCCCTTGAAAAATATGGAATTGATCTCACGGCTAAAGCCAGGACTGGAAAACTCGACCCAGTGATTGGCCGAGATGAAGAGATTCGCCGTGTCATTCAAGTACTTTCGCGCAGAACCAAAAATAACCCTGTTCTTATTGGAGAGCCCGGAGTTGGTAAGACTGCGGTCGTCGAAGCTCTGGCAAGTCGAATTGTTCAGGGCGATGTTCCAGATTCGCTCAGAAACAAGAGTCTTATTTCACTCGACCTTTCAGCACTTGTAGCTGGAGCAAAATATCGTGGTGAGTTTGAGGAACGGCTGAAAGCCGTTTTGGAAGAAGTGAAGCGAGCTGAAGGTCAACTCATTTTGTTTATCGATGAGCTTCACACGCTGGTTGGCGCAGGTAAGGCAGAAGGTTCTCTCGACGCTGCAAATATGCTCAAGCCTATGTTGGCGCGAGGTGAACTTCGATGTGTTGGTGCAACCACCCTTAATGAATACAGACAATACATAGAAAAAGATAAGGCATTAGAGCGGCGTTTTCAGCAGGTTTATGTCGGACAACCGAGTGTCGACGAGACGATTTCAATTCTACGTGGACTCAAAGAAAGGTATGAAATCCACCACGGCGTCAGGATTACGGACGGCGCAATCATCGCTGCTGCCACTCTTAGCGATCGCTACATCTCGGATCGATTTTTGCCGGATAAGGCGATTGATTTGGTGGACGAAGCTGCGAGTCGACTAAAAATCGAAATTGACTCGATGCCACAAGAACTCGATAGTGTTGAGAGGCAAATGAGACAGTTGGAAATCGACCGTGAAGCTCTAAAAAAAGAAGAAGACCAGGCGAGCAAAGAAAGGCTTGAAAACACGGAAAGAAAGCTTTCAGAGCTTTCTGAGCAAGCCCATGGATTAAGAGCAAGATGGGATAAAGAAAAGGAAGCAATTGAAAAGACTCGAAAGCTTAAGGCCGAGATCGAAAGTTTGAAGAGCGAGCTTCAACAGGCTGAGCGAGAGGCCGATTACGGCAGAGCAGCCGAGATTCAGCATGGCAAGATTCCCAAACTAGAAAGGGAACTTGCCGAAGAATCCGAAGCAATGGAACGGTCGGCCACTGGGCATCGGTTACTTCGCGAGGAAGTCGATTCAGACGACATAGCAGATGTTGTGAGTAAGTGGACCGGGGTGCCTGTTTCTAAATTGCTTTCTGGTGAGATGCAAAAGCTTATTGACTTGGAAACGCATCTGGAGCAACGGGTTGTGGGCCAGGATGACGCTCTTAGATTGCTTTCTGATGCTATTCGACGTTCGAGATCGGGAATTGGCGACCCAAATCGGCCTGTCGGATCTTTCATGTTCCTTGGCCCAACTGGAGTTGGAAAAACGGAAACAGCTCGTGCTCTCGCGGAATTTCTCTTCAATGACGAAAGGGCTATGGTTCGTATCGACATGAGCGAATACGGTGAGCGACATTCCGTGGCCAGACTCATCGGAGCCCCTCCAGGTTATGTAGGGTATGAAGAGGGCGGACAATTGACAGAATCAGTGAGGCGACGCCCGTATTCAGTCGTGTTGCTTGATGAAGTAGAAAAAGCACACCCAGAAGTTTTCAATGTACTTTTACAAGTTCTTGATGACGGAAGGTTGACTGATGGCCAAGGGCGAACAGTGGACTTTAAGAACACGGTCATTATTCTGACTTCCAATATTGGATCACACTACTATGGCCATGGTTTGCTTGAAAAAGATGAGTTTGAGCAGATCAAAACCAAGGTGTTTGACGAGCTTAAGAATTATTTTCGACCAGAATTCATCAACCGGCTCGATGATATTGTGGTGTTCCGGCCACTTGGGGCGCCCGAAATCAAAAGGATCGTGAGAATACAGCTCATGAGTCTCATGGATCGACTTGCAGAGCGCAAAGTCAGTCTTGAGCTCACAGAGTCCGCCTTCGACTGGATTGCAGCCGATGGATTCGACCCAGTATATGGGGCCAGGCCATTGAAAAGAGCCGTGCAGAAGCATATTATGAACCCGCTGGCGATGAAGCTATTAAGCGGGGAAATTCGGGACGGAAGCCGAGTGACTGTTGATGTGAAAGATGGTCAACTGGACTTTAAGATTGGGGAACCGGCTCTTAAACCAACAAGCTAAATCTTGTGGAGTAAATGCCCATTCTGCCTGAGCCAGATTTTGTGGCTCTTCCAGAGTGGGCAATGTTCTTCAACTAAAGCCCAAAACCTTGGAGAATGATTGAGTTCTTGCAGGTGAGCGAGCTCATGGATGACAACATATTCGAGAACCTTTGGAGGAGCCATGACTAGGCGCCAGTTGAAAGTAACCGAGCCTCTTGCAGAGCACGACCCCCACTTTGTTTTTTGGTCCCTGAGGCTAACCTTCTTAGGGAACAAGTTCATCTGATGTGACCAACAATCGATCGCGCTTTGGAGATCAGCTCGGGCAAGCTCTTTTAGCACTTCTTGTGCCTGGCTCTTCCACTTTGATTCTTGCAAAACGATTTCCTCCGTACCTAATAATCCTCGTCGCTGTTCAGCCACAAGAACGATTCGAATAGGCTCGCCTCGAACAAGAATTGACCGTGCTACTTCTGATTCATTCGCCCTCATGGACCACTTAGTGAGATGCTTCTCTAACCAGAGTTCATGGTTTTGTACAACTTCAATGGCGTGCTTGTAATTTGCTCTTTTTGGCAAAACAATTTCGGGCCCCCTGTCGCTGATTTGAATTCGAACCCACTTGGCTCTCAACGATCTTCGGATAGGAATTTCGACAACTCTGTCGCCAATGCTGGTGGAAATGAATTCTGGAATTGGCGGAACTTGCCGACGAAGCCTCACAAAGACATAATAGCCAAGAATCTTTAACAATTTTCATTAACCTGGGCCATTCTTTTGCCAACGGTAAACTCGGAAACTATGAAGCTCTTTTTGGATACTGGTGATGTCAACGAGGTTCAGTTGGCCTCGGAGTGGGGCATTATTGATGGCGTCACAACTAACCCAACTTTGATTGCAAAAAGTGGGGCAGGATTCAAAGAAACTGTGCTCAAGATTTGCAAAATGGTTCCCGGTGGAGCCATTAGTGCTGAGGTCGTAGCCACGGACTACTCGACGATGCTTCAAGAGGCACTAGAAATCGCGAGTTGGCATGAACAGATCGTCGTCAAAGTCCCTCTGATTGAAAACGGAATTAGACTGGTGAACACACTCACAGAGAAAGGAATTCGAACAAATGTCACTCTCGTGTTTACCGTGAGTCAGGCGCTCTTGGCCGCAAAAGCTGGAGCAACATTTATCAGCAACTTTGTAGGACGGGTTGATGATATTAGCAGTGACGGGATGCAGGCAGTAGCCGAGACCGTTGACATGGTGGAAACCTATGGATTTGAAAGTGAAGTTTTGGTTGCAAGTGTTCGGCATCCACAGCACGTGGTTCAAAGTTTGCAAGCCCGCGCGCATATTGCGACCATGCCACTTTCAGTAATGAAGCAACTATACAAGCACCCCC
Source organism: uncultured Fimbriimonadaceae bacterium (assembly GCA_964583465.1). Classification (GTDB taxonomy): domain Bacteria; phylum Armatimonadota; class Fimbriimonadia; order Fimbriimonadales; family Fimbriimonadaceae; genus JAEURO01. The sequence continues at coordinate 61,233 of CAZOVP010000003.1, forward strand.
TCACAGACAGCGGTTTGACCCGATTTTTGGAAGATTGGAACAAAGCTGGCTTGAGCATTTTTTAAGACAGTAAGGCCATGCGACTCTTCATCTTTTTGACAATTGGTTTCGGACTCGTCGGATGCCAGCCATCCGGAACGACAGTGGCTCAGGCCCCATCGAGGAAGACCTCAACAAATGAAATTGTGGTTCCTCACCCGCTTAAGGAAGACCCTGAATACAAACTTTCTGAAAAGATCGCAAAGGAACAGGCATCTAAAATTGCAGAGCCATCCAAGCCTACAAAATCGCCAGATCCAAAACCATCAGATTCCAAAATTGATCCGGCTGTTTTGGGTCAATATCGGCTCCGATTTACAGCTGAGCAAGAAGCTGCCATGAAGTCCGCTTTAGAGCAAATCAAAATTCGGGCCGACAAGGGTGAGTCTGGGGCCAGCGCGGCTTATCAGCAAGCACAAATGGCTGTCGAGATGAGCAAAAAGATGACGATTGAACTAAAAAGGAGTGGGGATTTCAATTCTAATTTCGGCGAACAAAACTCAACTGGAAAGTTCTTAATGTTCGGCTCAAAAGTCATTTTGAAACCAAGCGAAAAGCCGAAAGATTCTAGCTTGCCCCAAGATATCGAGCTGACTTTCGATGGATCAAAAAAGACCCTGACAGTCAACTATCAGGGTCGTTTTATCACTCTTGCCAGAGTGGGTTAGTGCCCAATCTTTTTGGCTTCTTTTTCCAATAGAGATTTTATGGTCGATCGTTCGGCTGCTGTCATATTTTTGACACCAACCTCGAGCATGTGAATAAACCAGTTGATTTCTTCCGGAGCAGCAGGGTACCCAGTGTTTCCACCCTTGTCTTTTGCAATTTTTGAATCTGCAGGACGATTGGAAGTCACGAGCATTTTCCCTTTGCTGTCATAAAATGCGAAATAAGGAATCCCCTGATCCTTCCCACCCAATTTAGCAAGCAAATCTTCAGCACCTGGATTTTCGAGGTTCTTTTTGTCTTGAGATTCCAAAACGGTCAGCCAAACTGTTTCAACTCTTTTGTTCCAGATTGATTTGACTTCTGGAATCGCAAGAAAATCCTCTAATTTGTGGCACCAGCCACACCAAGAGGCGTGAAAGGACACAAAGACAGCTTTCTGACCAGATTTAGCTTTTGAAAGCGCTCCTTGAAAGACTTCGTTTGCAGAGGGCATTGATTGGGCCATAGAAAGCGATGCCACGCTTAGCCCGATACTTGCGACCAATAGTTTTGCTATTCGCATAATTCCATATTACGCGGACCCGTGCCATTTCGTCATCATGGATCGAACTTTGGTAACCTTTGCTTTCAGTTTGAAGGCATTTCTAGCTCTAGCAGACGGGTCGATTTTTGAAGGGACATCAATTGGAGCCCATGGAACGACAGTTGGAGAGATTGTTTTCAATACCAGCATGACCGGCTACCAAGAGGTTCTCACAGATCCGAGTTATGCAGGTCAAGTCGTCCTCTTCACATATCCCATGATTGGAAACTACGGGATAAATGACGACGATTTCGAATCCGATCGAATCCAACCACGTGGAATCATTGTTGGGGAATGTTGCAGAAGACCTTCAAATTGGAGATCAAAGCAATCCCTGTCAGAATATTTGTCTTCGAAAAATGTCGTAAGTTTGGAGGGCGTCGATACTCGCCAGATTGCTATGCATATTCGCGAACAGGGAGCGCTGATGTGTAGCATAAGCACAGTTTCGGAAGAAGAAGCTTTTCGTGCCATTAAAAACGCACCAGATTACGGAGAACTCGATTATGTAAAGGAGGTCTCAACAAAAATTCCTTATTCTTGGGGATACAGTGGATACGAGGATATCGAATCAACTGAAGATGACATGAAATATCGAATAGTCGCGCTTGATTGTGGCTTGAAGCACAACATCCTAAGGCGATTTTCCGCCCTTGGGGTTCGAACTATAGTGTTGCCCCAATCTGCTTCTTCGGAAGAAATTTTGGGTTGGCGTCCAGATGGTATTTTGCTTTCTCCCGGTCCCGGCGACCCTGGCAGGTTGGTTCATGTCGTGAACACCGTCAAGAATCTCATTGGTATCAAACCCATTTTCGGAATTTGTTTGGGTAATCAAATCTTATGCCATGCCATTGGTGGCTCTACATACAAGCTTAAATTTGGACACCGCGGAGCGAATCATCCTGTGAAAGATTTGGACGATGGCACGGTAACCATTACAAGCCAGAATCATGGTTATGCTGTAGATGAGAATTCGTTAGATTCTTCGGTTGTTCGTGTCACCCAGCGGAACATGAATGACAATACCATTGAGGGTATTAGCCTGATTGGAGCAGATGCGACGAGTATCCAATATCACCCTGAGGCTGCTCCAGGGCCATGGGATTCGCGCAAATACTTTGGCAAATTTGTCGAGACTCTTGAATCTTACAAGTCCAAGTGATGTTACTTTCCGGCGTGTCTGCTGATGTCAAGTGTGACGACAAGCAGCATCAGTGCGAAGACAAAAAAGACACCAACCGTGTTGACTACGGATTGCACTTTTGTGCTTAGCCTCTTCCTTTGAATCATTTCTGCAATGGCTACTAACATTTGCCCGCCATCAAATGGAACTATAGGCAATAAATTCATGACCCCCAGCGAGATGCTGAGTAGACCCGCAAATGTTACGACTTCGACTAAACCCTGGTTGCTGGCTTCGGTAATTTGCTCAGCGATGGCTGCAGGCCCTCCAATGTTATTGGCGATATCTTTCGGCTTGGAAAATGTTTGAGCAAGACCTTGAACCAACCTCACTGGGGTCATTGATGCCACTTGAAAAGCTGAGCCGAAAGAAACCGGCTTGGTGATCAATGTAGGTGCCGCGAGAATCTTAGTTTGAATGAGCTGTTCACCCGTGGCTTCAAAATCGTCATTGATGACGTCGGTTGGCTTCTCATCTACTTTGGGCGTGACCTCAAAAGTGAGAGATTCACCTTGCCGGAGGACTTCGAATTTCAATGGGATGGCGACTTCCTTTCCATCGACCTTATGATGGCTTTGACGGACGATCTTGACAAGGTCAAAGTATGTGTCGATGTTTGCTCCGTTGATTCTCACGACTTTGTCTCCGGAACGCATTCCTGCCTGAAGCGCCGGACTTTCTGGAACCATTTTTCCCAAAACTGGAGCTTTCGATGGTTCTTGAATTCCGCTTGAAGCGAGAACAAAAGTGAGAATCAATATGCCAAAGAGCACGCTGAAAACCGGGCCAGCGAATAGGGAGCAGAACCTTGCAAAGGGAGACTTACTATAAAATCCACCTTCTGCTAGAGTTTCGCTTCCGTCTTCCCGTGGTTGCATTTCATGAATTGCGGCAAATCCACCAAGAGGAATGCACAAGAGTGAAAACTCAGTTCCGTGCTTATCGGTTCGGTGCCAAAGTGGCCGAAATCTCACGTCAACAGGTTCAACAGATCCATCTTTTTCAACCGAAATTTGACCAAAACCCATCTTCGAACCTTCGGGCTTGACCAGCACAGGCCTGTAATAGATGTAAAGTACAGCGATGAGAGAAAAGACGCCTATTAAGCCCAGAAGTGGCATGATTTGAATGTGTTGGAGTTTGGTGGCAAAAACATACAATCCGATGCCAATAGCCCAAGTGGAAAAGAGATTATAGAGGGCTTGGTTTCCCCTAAAGTGATAGAGAGCTCCTAGTCTTAAGGTGATCCAAATTGGCAGGGCCACTCCAAGAGCGACCAATCCGAGAATTGATAAGAACTGAATGGAAAATATCGCTCCTGATGCCAAGACTAAGCCCGAAATTCCTCCGATGATCCAAACCAGCTGATTCTTAACCATGGGTTGCTTCAAAAAGGGTTTGAGGTCGGTTTTTCTTATCCCACCGATCATCACTGCAAGAGCATCGACTTTCATTCCGAAAAGTCTTGCAACCCAAAAATGCCCCAATTCATGAACGAACACCAGAATAGGCAAGACGATAATGAAGCTCAGGGCTCCTTTCAATATCGAAATAACGGGATCGACTGTAGGCATAACGGCAACTATAAGTACGAAGCAAGGTTCCTAACTGTTTCTCGGGCCCATCTGTCGGTTTCGAGCAGGCTTTCGAGGCTGACATCTAGAAGATCGTGTTTGTTCATAGCCTTTTCAACAAGTTCAGCAATTTGCAAAAACGTCACTTTGTCCGCCAGAAAGAGAGCGACAGCTTCTTCATTCGCCGAATTAAAGGCGCATGGCATTGTTTTGCCAGCTTTACAACTTTCTCTTGCGAGTCTGGGTGCAGGAAAAACGTCGAGGTCGGCAGGTTCAAAAGTAAGGCCACTGGTTTCAACAGGGTTCCAGGGTTTTAATGAGTTGGGAACTCTTTCTGGATATAGCAAAGCGTATTGGATGGGTATGCGCATGTCTGGCCATCCGAGCTGCGCTAAAACACTTGTATCTTTGAATTGCACGATAGAATGAACGATGCTCTGAGGGTGGACTACGATGTCAATTTGGTCCAAATCAAGTTCAAAAAGCCATTTCGCTTCAATGATTTCTAACCCCTTGTTCATGAGTGTCGCAGAGTCAATCGTAATTTTGCCTCCCATGGCCCAAGTTGGGTGATTGAGTGCCTGCTCGCGTGTTACAGCTTTTAACTCTTGGCGAGATTTTCCACGGAATGGACCACCGCTGGCCGTAATGATCACTTTGTCAATTTGAGTGTGCGTATAGCCTTGGATACACTGGAAAATGGCGCTGTGCTCGCTGTCAATCGGGGTCAGAGTCACTCCGCTCTTTCGAACTGCTGGCATTACGATTTCACCTGCTGCCACCAAGACTTCTTTACTTGCCAATGCGATTTGTTTCCGGCACTCTATAGCCCTAAGCGTGGGCACAAGTCCGATGACTCCTGCGACGCTGACCACTACGAGGTCTACGTCATCACGAGATACTAAATCGAGGAGGGCCGGCATCCCGCAAGGAATTCCTAAAGGTCGGGCAACAGATTCATCAAGCAACGCGATGTGCGGAACATTGAATTCTTCTTTTTGGCGCAACAATTCTTGCGCATTTGAATTCGCTGTGATGCCTACGACCTCAAATTTGGTAGGATGCTGGCGGACAATATCGAGGGTTTGGGTTCCGATGCTTCCAGTGGAACCTAGAATGACAATCCGCTTCACGTATGTCAATTCTACCGGTTCTCAAAAAGCAGTAAAAAAATGGACAATATCCAATAAATATCCAACAAATTTATGCCGAAGATTTAGTCATGTCCGATGGCACATGGCTTGATAATCAATTGAACCCCGCTGAATTCGAATCTCTCTTAGCAAAATTTGGGTCGGCGGAACATCTTCCCGATCTTCCACAATCTGCATTGCAGCTTTGTGATGCCATCGACAAAGGCGACGTGAATGCCAACGAATTGGAACGGCTCATTTTGGCTGATCCAGCTATTACTGCAGGCGTTCTTAAGGCTGCAAATAGCGCCATGTTTGGTGGTAAATCGAATCAAGCATCCACAGTAAAGGGCTCCATTTTGCTCTTGGGGCAAAAAACGATCCGAAGCATTGCCGTTTCGGTTTGGGTTCAGTCGTTGGTTTATCAGAGCAAGGGATCACAGAAATTTTCTCCAACTAAATTTGCAGAGCACTCGATGTTCGTTGGATTCCTTAGCAAATTCTTGCTTTCGGCAGCTTCAAGAACCCGTGGTGTTCGATCAGTTTGGTCGCCTGATGAGCTTTTTGCAGCAGGTGTTCTGCATGATTTGGGAATTGGGCTGTTGGCCTCCATCGACCCGAAACTCTTCAATCGAGTTTATGAAATTGGCGAAACATATGGGTGGTCGACCCACCAAGCCTTTACACAAATTACAGGGCACTGTTTGGACGAATTAAGTGTTGCCGCAGCCACAGCTTGGAGATTGCCAGACCTCTTTATTACCTGTTTGAATGGTTTCAGCAATCCCCTTGAAGCTGAAGCAGAGGTCGACGCTCTCTGTTGTCTTTACTATGCCGATTATCTGGCCGATCGATTTGGGAATTCGCTAGTGGAGTGGAAGGTTGAAGTCACAATCGACGATGCCATCGTGTCCCGAATTGGAATCGACAATGATGACATCCCCGAAATTCTCCAAATCGTCAGCGCTTCTACAAAGCAGTTTGTTGTCGCTGCCTAAACGAATTTTTAACCCGGTGCCATACTCAAACTGGCATGGCATCGGGGTCAATTATCGACACAAGGTTTCGGTTAACCGATCAAGAATCGGAAGAAATCGCTGAGAAGTTTGGCACACCAACTTATGTCATAAGCGAGTCTCATTTTCGATCGAAGTGCAAGGAGTTTCGGGCTTCATGGCCCGGCGACATCTCTTTTGCGTCCAAGTCCAACACAACACAGGCTTTGCTCAAAATTGCCTACCAAGAGGGCCTGTTTATTGACTCTGCTGGTGAAGGGGAGCTCCGTATGGCTTTGGCTGCTGGAGTGCCCGCAATCTCTTGTCGGCTTCATGGCAATAACAAGTCGATGGCAGAACTCAAGTTTGCGCACGAAGTTGGAGTGGGGATCATCATTGTTGATTGTTTTGAAGAAATCGACAAGTTGATTGAACTCCGGAGTCAGACCAATTTACTCTTAAGGGTTGCTCCTGGGGTAAATCCAAATACCAATATCAAAATTTCAACGGGGCAAGCAGACACAAAGTTCGGCTTTTCGTTGGAAACCGTTCTTGATGCACTCAAAATGTGCTTGAATCACGGGCTCCAAGTGAAAGGATTTCATTGTCATGTTGGTTCACAATTGATGAGCTCTGAATCTCAAGTTGGTGGTGCGTTGGCCCTTGCAGAGTTGGCTCAGAAGGCTCAATCAGAACTTGGATTTCGAGCAACTCTCATCAATGTTGGAGGCGGCCTTGGAGTCCGCTACACTTCGGAAGACAATCCAATGGGCGTCAAAGAGTACTGTGCAGACATTTTGAATTCAGTAGTATCGATTTTTGGAACGGATGCCTTGCCACATTTAGAAATGGAGCCTGGCCGAGCCCTGGTTGCCGAATCCGGGGTCACACTCTACCGAGTTGGGGTCGTCAAAGTCGCTGGATCCGGGCGAAAGTACGTATCGGTAGACGGGGGATTGAGTGATAATCCTCGGCCCGCTCTCTATGGGTCAAAATATGAAGTGGTTTGGGTCAACAAAAGTGATCGCTCTGAGGTCGTCCGAGTGAGCGGTAAGCACTGCGAGACAGATATGCTTTTTGATGATGTTCCCGCCCCAAAAGACTTAGTCGCGGGCGAACTTGTTCAGGTTCTTACAACTGGGGCGTACAACATGGTCATGGCATCAAATTACAATGGTTATCCCCGCCCTGCATCTGTTTTGGTGCGCGAGGATGGCCGGCACGATCTGGTTCAGAGGAGAGAGACTTGGGAACAAGTTTTGAGCCGAGACGTGATGCCACGGGATCTCTAATATGCCGTCATTGCCCCCGGTTCAAGATATTATTGCCATCTTGCTAGTCATCTTCTTGGCAATTGGTCTTCATGAATTTTCACATGCGAAATTTGCCGATATGGCTGGCGATCCGACACCTAGGGAGCACGGACGTGTCACCCTCAATCTTATAAAGCATTTTGATCCCATTGGCACCGTTATGATTATTTTTACTTCGTTGCTAGGAGTGGGAATCGGTTGGGGGAAACCCGTTCCAATGAACCCTGGGAAAATGAAGAATCCACGATGGGATTATCTTATCGCTGTTCTTGCTGGGCCCGGTTCGAATTTCGCTCAAGCCACGATTTTTGCTGTTGTGCTCCGATTCATGGTTCTTGGGCATATTCCGGTCGATTCGGCACACTTTTTGCCAAAATTTCTCATCTATGGGGTGATGATCAATATCAGCCTTTGTTGTTTTAATTTATTGCCGATCGGAGCTCTCGACGGGATGTGGATTCTTGGAACATTTCTCCCAGAGAAGCAAAGGTATAAGTGGACTATTTGGAATCTGTCAGTCGGCCAATTTGCCTTCTTGGGAATTGTTTTGGTGGGTCAAATGCTTCCTGAACTGAGCTTGTTAAGAACAGTTATTCTTCCGCCAATGCAGTTTTTATTTAGAGTTTTGACTGGATATAGCTTGTGATATGAAAAAAGAGACAAGAATTTTGAGCGGAGCAAGAGCAACCAATCCGCGGTTGCATTTGGGAAATTATGAAGGGGCTTTGCGGAACTGGGTCAAGCTTCAAGAAGATTTTAAGGTTTATTCTATGGTTGCGGATTACCACGCACTGACAACCATGGGGGATATCCCGCCAAATTTGTTCTGGAACAGCAGGGAAGTCGCAAAGGATTATTACTCGGCGGGCATCGACCCCGAAAGGTCTGCAATCTTTATTCAATCTCATGTGCCCGAGCACGCCGAATTGCACTTGATTTTCAGTATGATTACTGGAGTGGGCAAACTCGAAAGGGTTCCCACTTACAAAGAAAAGCGTGACGAACTAGGCGAGGGTCGGCAAGTGTCTTATGGCCTTTTGGGGTACCCCGTTTTGCAGTCTGCTGACATTTTGCTATACAAGCCTTATGGCGTGCCCGTCGGAAAGGATCAGGCTCCCCATCTTGAACTCAGTAGAGAGGTTGCTCGGTCGTTCAATGCTGCATTTGACTGCGACGTGTTTCCGGAATTTAAAGATCTCATCGACGAAGATGAGATGAGGTCGAAGGTTCCTGGTCTCGACGCCGATGACAACGGAATTTTGAGAAAGATGAGCAAGTCTTATGACAATTGCATTTATCTTTCTGATAGTGCTGATGAGGTCGCTCGAAAAATCAAAAGTGCCTTTACTACTCCTAGCAAGATAAAAAAGACAGACCCTGGAATTCCAGAAGGCTGTGCTGTATGCCAATATCTCAAACTCTATTCTCCGAATTGGCATACTCAATGGGAAGAAGATGTGCAGGGTTTGCGTGGGTGCAGCACAAATAAGATGGAGCTTATTGAAGTTATGAATGCATTTCTCGAGCCTTTTCGGCGTCGAAGGGCAGAACTGTCTGATGACGACGTAGAAGACATTCTCCGAGACGGCGCCGCCCAAGCAAGAGAAGTTGCGGGCCAGACAATGGCCGAAGTTCGCTCGGCTATGAAAATTGGTTAGGTTTTAGCCCTTAAGAAATCGGATTCAATTGGTCAAAATGAATGTGTGTCTACATTGAAAGTGTTTCAAGATGTCAAAGCGATCTACTTTGACCTCGATGACACACTTTGTGGTTATTGGGATGCGGCAAAACGAGGACTTCGCCAAGCTATTGAAGACGTGCCCGTCCCTGGTTTTTCATCCGAAGAATTCTTGAAGGCGTGGGCCGAAAACTTTCGAAGATTTGCCCATGAGCTTAAGACCAGCCATTGGTATGAAATCTATTTGACTCAAGGGGCAATTACTCGAGTTCAATTGATCAATGAGACTCTCCACACTTTGGGGATCGAGGATGCGGAGCTTGCTTGGAGAATAGGGGACGCTTATGGGCAAGCGCGAAACAATCTTCTCGCTCTCTTTCCAGAAGCTCGAAAAGTTCTTTCTGTTTTGCACAATAAATATCCCCTGGGGCTCATAACTAACGGTCCTGCGGATGTTCAGCGACAAGAAATCGAAACTCTTAATATTGAAGAGTTCTTTGATGTGATTCTTATTGAAGGCGAAGTTGGTGTCGGTAAGCCACATCCAAAAGTTATGCACCTGGCCGAAGAAAAGATGAATTGCTCAAAAGGCGAAATTCTCTTTGTTGGAAATAGTTTTGCTCACGACATGATGCCAGCCATAGAACTCGGTTGGAAAACAGCATGGATTCGCAGGCCAAGCGATGTCGCCCCTTCCAGTAAGACAGGACGACCCGAAGACAAACCAGAAGGCACGCCCGATCCTGATATAACAATAGCCAGCTTAGAAGAGTTGCTCTTGGCTTTGAACCTTACTTTTGTGACTCATGAGTCCTGATTGAGCTCAATAATCTTGTTTGCTACAAAAACAGGGGATTCAAATCGAATCGCAATTGCGATGGCATCGGAGGGTCTGCAATCAATTTCAGCCGTCTCACCTTCAAATTCGACTCTAATCTTGGCATAGTAAATTCCATTCCAAAAATCGTCGATTAGAACTTGTGTCACCTGGCACCCGACTTTGTCAAGAATCGTCTTAATGAGATCATGCGTCAAGGGGCGATCCGGTGGTTGTTCATCGAGCGCATAAGTGATTGAAGCGGCTTCAAATCCCCCGATCATGATGGGAAGTTTTCGATCTCCGTCTGTTAAGAGCACATAGTGCTGAACGTTTGCGCCGTTTTGATTGGCATAGACGGCCTGAACCTCGACTTCTACAGGCTCGCCATAATCAACTTCTGATTCCTCGCGCTCTTGGTCACTGGAATAAGGAAAGAATGATGGCGGAGTTTCTAATTCTCCAGAATCGTCGGGTAACTCCTCAGGCATCATCAATAAGATACCTTTTGCTATTCGATTTTGCTAGGATTTGGAGGCTTGCTTTGCAATGGACAAATACTCGTCAATTGGTAAGCATGATGCTTTCGAAGGGTCATCGAAAACTTCCAGCGATTCGGCGAGAGCCTCGGCGGTATCGATGCTTGTCAAACAAGCAACACCCGTTTCAATACAAGCCCGCCGGATTCGTGATGCATCTGCACTTGCGCTATAAGCTGGCCCCGGAGTATTGATCATCAGCCTGACCTGACCTGAAAAAAGAAGATCGAGAATGTTTGGAGATCCTTCTACGATCTTGTTCAATTTTTGCGAATCAATGCCACTCTTGCTGAGAAGATCGTGAGTGCCCGCGGTTGCGGCGATACTGTATCCCATCCTTACAAATTTTTGGCCTATGGCTACAGCTTTATCCTTATCAGAATTGGCCACTGACAAGATGACTTGACCCTTGTCCTTGAAAGTCACGCCACTTGCGAGCAAAGCTTTGTAGAGGGCATTTTGATAGGTTAAATCGACTCCCAGAACTTCGCCTGTACTTTTCATCTCTGGGCCAAGACTTGGTTCCACTTTTGAGAGTTTTTGAAAGCTGAAAACGGGTGATTTTACAGCAAAGAGCCCGGAGTGAGGAACGGTTGAGCTTGCAAAATTTTCCGCAGTCAGCACTTGCCCTTTTATTGTTGGTGAAGCACCAGAATCCGTGATTGAGTTCCAATGTGCCATAGAATTTGAAGATTCGATACTGCACCATATTCCCGAGGAATAACCGAGTTCCGAAAGTTTTTGCCCCATAGCCATTCTCGTGGCCAGATTGATCATCGGAAGCCCTGTAACTTTGCTCAGATAGGGAACCGTTCGGCTAGCCCTGGGGTTGACTTCAATAACATAAACTTCGTTGTCTTGTAAAACGAACTGGATGTTCATGAGCCCGAAAACATGGAGTTTTCGCGCCAGAAGCTGTGCGATTTCTACCATTCTGGATTGCAATTGGCGAGAAATAGACACCGGAGGGTAGACCGCCATTGAATCACCACTATGGATTCCTGCTCTCTCAATGTGTTGCATGATTCCTGGAACGAGACAATCAGACCCATCGCAAATGACATCGACTTCAGCTTCTATGCCTAGGAAGTATTTGTCAACGAGAACGGGCTGACCTTCGTTGGCCATTTCTGCCTCTCGATAGAATTTTTCAAGCTGCGTTTCATCATAAACGATATCCATGGCTCGGCCACCGAGTACAAAACTAGGCCGAACTAATACGGGATAGCCGATTTCGCCGGCCACTTGATGCGCCTCCTCATAGCTCATAACAGCACGACCCTGAGGTTTGGGAATTTCAAGTTCGGCCAATAGCTTTTCAAACACATTTCGATCTTCGGCAGCGGTGATCGAACCTGGCTGTGTGCCAAAGACACGAATCCCAGCATCATGAAGTCCCTGAGCTAAATTGATAGCCGTTTGCCCTCCGAATTGCACGACGACGCCTGCTGCTTTTTCGTGTTCAACAACACGAATGACGTCCTGCAGCGTGACAGGCTCAAAATAAAGCCCATCGCCGGTATCAAAATCTGTGCTCACTGTCTCTGGGTTGTTATTAATGATAACGGCTCTATAGCCCAGTTCTTGAAGAGCCCAGACACAGTGAACACAGGAGTAGTCAAATTCAATTCCTTGACCGATTCTTATCGGCCCAGAACCCAATACGACCAACGTAGAACTCATGCTCTGCGTTTGTGTACCCCATTGGGCAAAGCGGCGAGAGCCGGAGCGGGCCCTGGGTAAACTTTGGCCAGTTTTTTACAGGATTAATCGACCGTGAACGTACCGCAAGACCTGCTTTATACTGCTTCTCACGAATGGGTTCGAGTTGATGGCGACACCGCCACAATTGGAATCACAGATCACGCTCAATCAGAGCTCGGTGATATAGTTTTTGTCGACCTGCCTCATGCCGGTTTAGCCGTAAGTTCTGGTCAAGGGTTTGGTTCAGTCGAAAGCGTAAAGACGGTATCGGACATCTACTCGCCATTGAGCGGGGAAGTTTCGGAAGTGAACTCGGCACTTGGAGCCCAAAGTGAATTAGTCAATTCCGATCCTTATGGATCCGGTTGGCTTGTGAAAATTAAGTTGAAGGATGCTTCAGAAGTCGATGGCTTGCTTGATGCGGCCGCATATTCTGCGACACTTGACTAATTCGAAATGGCTTATATTCCGCATTCCCAGGCCGAAAGAGAGGCCATGTTAGCCACAATTGGAGTTCATTCGATTGACGAACTCTTTCGTGAAATCCCAGAGAATTTGAAGCTCAAGAAGGATCTTGAAATTCCAGAAGCATTGGATGAATACCGTCTCTATGGTTTTCTCAAGGGCCTATCTGAAAAGAATGTCGATTTGAGCCAGTTGACTTGCTTCTTGGGAGCTGGGATTTATGATCGGTTCATTCCAGCTTCTGTTGGCGCCGTGATTTCGCGTGGCGAGTTTTTGACGGCTTACACACCTTATCAGCCCGAACTGAGCCAAGGCTATTTGCAAAGCATTTTTGAATTTCAGAGTATGGTTGCTGAAATCTACGGCATGGATGTTGCGAATGCATCTATGTATGACGGTGCAACATCGATTGCAGAGGCAACGATCATGGCCTCGCATATTACGAAAAGAAACCGAATCTTTGTGAGCGCAGGAATCCATCCCCATTATCGTGGTGTTATCGATACCTATTGCTGGTCCATGGGGCTCGAAGTTGTCGAAATTGCTCTAACTGATGGTCTCACTCAAGATTTCTCAGTGGTCGATGATTCTGCCGCTTGTGTGGTTGTTCAACAACCCAATTTTTATGGATTGATCGAGAACTTGGATCAGGTCGGCAGAGTGTCCCGAGCGATTGGAGCCATGTTCTTGGTTTCTGGTGACCCAATCGCATTTGGATTGTTGCCTTCTCCAGGTTCATTTGGAGCCGATATAGTCACTGGTGAGGGTCAGCCCATGGGAATTGCCATGGGGTTTGGTGGGCCTGCTCTTGGACTTTTCACTTGCAAACAAGATTATGTGAGACAAATTCCTGGGAGAATTGTAGGTACGACAACCGATGCAAATGGTCGACAAGGCTATACGATGACGTTGAGAACTCGGGAGCAAGATATCCGACGTGAAAAAGCAACCTCAAATATTTGTACAAACGAAGCTCTGATGGCATTGGCTTCGACTGTGTATATGATCGCCTTGGGCAAGAACGGCATCCGGTCGGTTGCGGAATCTACAGTGAGAAACACGCAATATGCCATGAAAATTCTCTGTGAGTCTGGCGCGAAACTCAAGCATCAAGGGAAAGTCTTTGGTGAATTCGTCATCAGTCTGCCCATATCGGCGAGCCAAGTAAGAGATGAACTTTTGAACCAAGGAATTCTGGCCGGACTGCCATTGAGTGAATTCTATCCTCAGCAGGAAAACGACCTTTTAGTGGCTGTAACAGAAGTTCGAACCAAAGAAGAAATCGATCGGTTCGGAACTTGCCTTGCAAATCTCATTCAAAAATAAAGCACCTCGCTCTTGTTTCCAAAAGCGAGGTGCCATTCTTGGTTCAAAGACTTCTTAGCGGTAAGCAGTCCACTGCGAGTTCATACGGGTGTTTTGGCCGGATGAGAATCTATCCATACATGCGTCATCTGTGTAATCCATAAAGTTGGTGATAGGATCAAGTCCTGCGATGCTGGTACAAGTGTCTCTTCCAGTCGGGCAACCGAATGCTGATGATCGTTCTGCTGGTGTATCAGAAACCAAATCGCCACCCGCTGTTGCGTTCTTGGAACAACCACCCTGGAAAGTGTGGTAGAGGCCCATCCAGTGACCAACTTCGTGGGTCGCTGTATCGCCTAGGTTATATGGAGCTGCTGAGCCGCCAGGGAATGAGGAATAGAGGCAAACGACTCCGTCCATCTTTGGGTTGCTCGCATAGCTAGAAGGGAATGTGGCCCATCCAAGCAAGCCTCCACCCATATTGTTCGAGTAAAGGTTGAGGGCGTTGCTTCCACCCACACGAAGAGCGTTCTTCATCTGAGTTTCTGCCGTTGTACTTGGCTGGCAGGTGTTCCAGCTTGTGTTATTCGTGTCGTCTATTGAAACGAGGCTAAATGAGAATGAAGAAGCGGCATATGCAGCGTTCAAAACAGCAATTTGATTGTTGACTTGAGTATTTGAAACAACTGATCCCGTTCCATCCGAGTTATGGATTCTATGGACATACACTGGGATGACATGGGAGCCCGTAATCTTGGTTCCACCATGTAACTTTGCTGCGAGTCGAACCTGGAAGTCCTTTTCTGCCTCCTCCATTTGAACTGCTGTCAAAACTGGAGTTCCACACTTTGAACTGCCGTCTTCTGTTTTGAGCTGAGAAAGGCCTTCGGTGGTTCCAGTTCCACCACAGCTCACAATGGCAAGTGCTGAAGCCAGGGTTAACCCAGCCAAAATGATTTGAGTATTGCGAGATTTCAACATGATTTAGTTCTCTAAAAAGTCCCGGGACTAATGTCCAGTTCCAAGATGATAGACGATATTGTTTGCCAAAAAGCAAGAGGATAAATACGAAGTTTGTTCATGTGTTACAAATTCAAAATTTTGTGAGGAATAACGATGATTTTGCAATCTATTGGGCAACTTTGCGCAGCAAAGGTAAAATGTTGTTTCCGATGCTTACGAAAGCAGTCGCTAAACCCCAATCAATTATTGAAAAGTCTCGCCCTGGTCACCAGGGTTGTAATTTGCCAGTGGCCAACACTCCTCAAGTCGACCTGGAAGTGGCATTGGGCCAGGTTCGAGGAGAGGTTAACTGGCCAGAGATCGACGAGCTGACCCTGCTGAGACACTTCACTCATTTGAGCCATGTGAATTATGGTATTGAAACGGGGTTCTATCCTTTGGGGTCTTGTACGATGAAATACAACCCAAAAATCAATGAGAAAACGGCGAGTTTGCCAGGATTTGCTCTTTTGCACCCCTTGCAACCCGTGGCAACGGCCCAAGGCGCTTTTGAAGTTATCGACTCAGTTCAAAACATTCTCAAGGAGCTCACAGGATTTCCAGCCATGACAATGCAGCCTGTTGCTGGAGCTCATGGTGAATTTGCCTGTCTGATGCTCATTAAGGCTTATCACAACGATAATGGTGAGGGTGACCAGCGAAGAATAGTTCTGATTCCTGATTCTGCTCACGGAACGAATCCTGCAAGTGCGGCGCGATGTGGCTACGATGTCAAGAGTGTTCCAACAACTGCTGACGGAAATACAGATATCGAGGCCCTAAAAGCCGTTTTGAATGAGACAGTCGCTGCTTTTATGGTGACGAACCCTTCTACTTTAGGGCTATTTGAACCAAATATTGTTGAAATTTGCGAATTGGTTCACAGCGTTGGAGGTCAAGTCTTTTGCGACGGCGCAAATATGAACGCCATGGTAGGTACCACTCGACCTGGTGACCATGGCTTTGACTGTATGCACCTCAACTTGCACAAAACATTTAGCACCCCCCATGGTGGTGGTGGCCCAGGTTGTGGAGCAATTGGACTCAAGAAACATCTGGAGCCATTTTTACCAGGGCCGGTCATCAAGAAAGTCGGATCAGAATATGTCCTAGATTCGAACCGACCAAAGTCGATAGGCCGAGTCAGTTCGTTCTTTGGGCAGTTTTTGATGGATGTTCGAGCATTAACATATCTTATGGCTTATGGCAAACAAGGGCTCAAAGAGATCAGCCGACACGCTGTTCTCAATGCTAATTATGTGCAGGCCCGCCTTAAAAATCATTTGCCTGCTGCACACGACCGTCCCTGCATGCATGAGTGCGTTTTGACGGCTCAAGAATATAAGAAATTGGGTGTCAGAGCGCTTGATCTTTCGAAGCGCCTCATTGATTACGGTTTCCATCCGCCGACAAACTATTTTCCACTCATTGTGCCCGAAGCATTTATGATCGAGCCGACAGAGACGGAAAATAAATCGACGCTTGATGAGTTTTGCGATGCGTTGATTAAGATTTGCGAAGAAGCAAGATCTCATCCGGAACTTCTGCATAATGCGCCAACAACCCAAATAGTTGGACGGCTTGATGAAGCGGCTGCAGTAAAGAACTTAAACGTTCGATGGGCCAAAAAGGAAGATCTCCAATTAGCAGGTGTGAATTGAAACAAGAGACCCTCGTATTGACTCGTTCGACTTTTGCTGCGATTGATCTTGAGAAGATGGCTCAAATTCGCAGCCGAATCCTAGGAGTCATGAACAGCACTCCGGGATTCATTTCGAATACGTTGTGGGAGCGAGTCGAAGATCCTTTTTCGTTCCTGAGCATTGGGCACTTTTCTAATCTCGAAGATTCCATTCTCGCCTGGGAAAACTTGCTCAAAAGCCCTGTGATGGAAGTCATTCTAGACCTCATGGTCGAACCTTCAAATACTCAACGCTTTATTGTGAAAAGCAAAGATGGGTTGGGGATGGAAGAAACGGTACTTGGTCACTTTTGCTCAGTGAGTTATCGACTAGCCGATATTGGATACGGCCCGAGTGTGATCCAAGAATTAGAAGGAATTTTTGCCGAGCTTAAGATGATTCCTGGTTTTTTGGGTTATGCCATTGGCCAACTTACCGATATTGAGGAAGAAATTCTTGGATTGGCGTTTTGGGAAAGTCGGGCGGCCTTTGAAGCCTCTATTCCAAAAAAATCGCTTTATCAAATCAATCTTTTTTCACGCACACTGTGATCGAGACCAGACTGGAGTTGCAGCTTGATGGCCCGACAAACATGAGTCGGGATTCTGAATTGTTTGCGAAAGCGGAGCTCGGAACTTCTGGAGCGAGAGTCTATAGTTGGGATGGCATATGGGTGAGCTTAGGCCTCTCGCAGACACATGATCGCGTGCTAAAAACTTCTGAGTTTCAATGGGTGAAGCGACCCACTGGTGGCAAGGCAGTTCTTCATGGCCACGATGTCACTTTGGGATTGGCGATGAGCTTTTATGAGCTTGGGCTGAATCAGTCCGATAGTCGAAGTGTGAAGCGGGTCTATCGGGCGATTGTTCCCTTAATTATGAGTGCGCTTGCAGTCTGCGGATTTGAAACTTGCCTTGGTGAAAGCTATCTGTTAAATAGGGAGCAAAGATTAACAGCTGACTGTTTCGCTTATGTCTCCGCTAATGATATTGTTCTCAAACAAAGTGGTAAGAAAGTTTGTGGGTGTGCGCTGAAACTTGGTCAAAACTCTGTACTCGTACAAGCGAGTATTCCCGCGGGTAAACCCCTGGTCGACCCTGCGCTTGTCTTCATTGAACCTTCGATTCCGAACCCCATTGACCTTCGGCATGATGACTTTTTCTGCGCTTTGAGCTCAGTTTTGGCCCAGAAGAGCACCGAATGCCTTTGCAAATCCGTAGAATAGTTACCGTGAACCGTGTTCAAAGTTGCCAAATTGCTAGCTTGTTGCTGATCTCCCTTTTTGTGATGACGGGTTGTAACCCCAAGAGCACGACTGCAGCCGAACCCCCCAAAGATTCGAAGGCCGGTGGTGGGTTGGTCAACCAAACAGATCCAAGTGGAGGCGGTGATGCTGGTGGGATCGCAAAGACTCCGGGCGACCCTGCAAGCGGACAACCGGGCCAATCAACTCCAACTGATTCAAATCCGAGTCCTTCGGCAACTGATCCTGTGAGTTCCACTCCGGATGCCAAAGGGCCATTCACATTAAGGCTCGCTTTAACTAAGGGCGAGGAGATGAAGTTTTTGTCTGAGAGTGAAGCTAGTCAGGATATGCCAAATCAGGGCGACGCGAAGATGCCCAAGTTATCGCCCATGAAATCGAGCTCACAAACACTGGTGAAGGTTCTTGATGTGAATAGTGGCAAGTCAAAGGTCGAGCTTACGGTTTCGAACCTAAAACTTTCTGGTGGAATGGATAATCCCGAGGCCAAGAAAATGATGGAGAAGGCAGCAAAGGATTCAGAGGGTGTGAAAGTATCTGTGAGCTTCGATAATCTAGGTCAACCTTCGGGAATGCAATATGTTAAAGGGACGAAAGCACAGGCGATGTCTGCTGGAATAGACACGGATACTGGATTTTTTGGAATCACATATCCGGACAAACCGGTCACTCTTGGGGATACCTGGAGCCACAAGTTCGATTTCAAGTCTGCTGCCGGCCCCATGGGAGGCATGGGTTCAGCGAAGTGGAAAGACTCTGATATCACGACTATATTCACTCTGAAGAGTGTAGACACGAACGCTGGAATTGCAATCATTGGCATTTCTGCAAAGGGCTCTCCAAGTATGTCGATGGCAGCTCCAATGGGTAATCCTAAGGGCGATCAGGGAAGCAAGGAGCCACGAACCATTAGTTTGAATTTTGATGTCAATGGGTCTGGAACCGCGACTGTTGATTTGAAAACAGGTGCACCGAAATCAATCAATTACGAAATGAACGTCAAGTTTCAATCACCCATGGGCAACATTGGTCAAAAAACTAGGGCCAGTCTCAAGCGAACAAATTAAGCCTGGCAGAAATTTTTTGCGAAAGGGGCGACCCAAATCCATGAAATTGCTCAAATTTGGTGCAACGATCGTGGCATTGAGTGACGTTTGCAATGTCTCTTTTTGTAGCAAACATGCTCATCAAAGCAACGTTGGCTGTATATTTTTGTGAAGGCACAGGAGTTTGTTCGAGAAACCTTTCAATCTTAGAAATAGCGACGTTCGATCTTTCAAATCCGAATTCGATGATATACCGGTGAAGTCGTACATAAGAACGAGTGTCCTCGGTCAACCAATCTTGATTAATTGACTCGATCTGATCGAGGAGCTCATCCGCAACAGAAAAATCTTCCATAATCTCCGCCATTCGAACCAATGCAAAGTTTGCATCGGCCTTAAATTTGGACTCCGGCGCCGAGGTAACTTTACTTAAGTACCTTTTGTAAATGCCTTCGCGAACAGATATCTTCGGTTCCAAATTGATTTTTGCAAGAGCATGAATCCCTTCGATTGATAGTCGGGGGCTAGAAGAAGAGGCTCTCACAATGAAATCTCTGAGAAGTGAGTGACATTCCAGAACGGAGTGCATATCACCTGTCTGGGTTAGATATGAAGACAATTTGTAAATCCGATCAACCATTTCATCAGGATCAATGAGATTTTGGAAGCAATAAAGCCGATCAAGTTCTTCAAAAGCGATATGTGGAGGATAAGCCACGCTATTTTCGGTCATAACCAAGCGCGATTTTGTATCGAATTTAGTATCGGGAGCACCTTCTAAGCTAGCTTTCAAAATTTCGTATTCTGTTGTTTGTAACTGACTGAGTTCACTCAAGTCTTTTAAGAGCTGAGATCCAGGAATGCGTTGACCTGTTTCATATCGAAAAGCCGAAGCGATCGATATCCCCAATTCTTGACTGATGTTTGACAAGCTAATCCCGTGGCGTCTTCGTCGGCTACGCAAGAGTCTTAAGATGGGACGCTGTTCATGAACATTGGCGCTTACTCGTTGAGGATTTTCCGAGAAATTTGAGGCACATTTCCAAGTCTCGAGAATTTGCAACAGCATGGCTGACGAAGGACGGGATTGCCCGGACTCCCACCTTTTGATAGTCGATGGTGAGACGCCGACGAGTTCACTTGCCTTTGTTATTGACAAGTGTGATCTCTTTCGAGCACTGCGAATCTCATTGTTTGTGATCACTTTGTTCTGAAAGAATTGACTCTTATTATGAGCCTAAAAGATGAACTCAAAGTAGCTCAATTTTGGAAAAATTTCCCCTTTTTACTGTTTGCAAAGTTGATCGTTCCTACACTTTCACTTGATTTAGCCATTTATTTGGATGGTTAGTCGGTGATTGAAATGTCTGTAAAACGAAGTCTTCTCATAGCGTTCGCCACATGTGCGGGTGTGTCTCATGCGGCACTCTTTTCCGGCGGATCGTTCTTTTCATTGAATCCACAATCGCAAGTTGGCGTGCCTTTTAATAATCTCACGCTGACAGATACTCCCACGGGCTTTATCGTTTCTGGACAGGTGATGATCGTCACACCTCCTGGATTTACTACCGGTACTCTACTTCACTTTGAAGTCAGTCGTGCCCTTGATCCTTCATTTGGAGTTGGAACTGCCTTTACTTCTACACAAGTCATTGGATTTTCCTCTCCCCCACCTGGGACATTTGGAAATACTTCAGGAACTTGTCGAAGCTTTTTCACGAACTATCCGGGAGTTTCGGAATCTATTGTTCCTCTCACTCTTCCAGGTGGAACAAATACTTGGAACATTTCAGCAAACAGTGGACCGTTTGGTTACACAAGTTTTGGTACAAATTATCTGACTCAGGTGTTCGACATTGATGGAACTCAGCTCACGGGACCTGGCGGAAATTGGATCGTTGACGTACCGACCATTACCGATGTTCAGCTTGTTCCAGAACCGGTTAGCATGGTCGTAATTTCTTTCGGAATTGCTACGTTGCTACGTTCCCGAAAGAAATCTCAATAATCCTCAAGAGAAAAACAATAAGAGCACCGCAGGATCTCCACGGTGCTCTTCAATTTGTCCTATGCCCGAGCCTAATTAGGGCTCGGAGTGATCGTGAACCCTTGTGCCGCGAGTTCTTGACCTATGTGGCGCAACTTCTTCATCGCTCGCAATTCAATCTGTCGAACTCGCTCCCGAGTGACATTGAGAGCCGTGCCTACTTCTTCCAAAGTTCTTGATCGACCGTCGTCGAGGCCAAATCGCAATCTCACAACATCTCGCTCTCGACTTGTGAGTCGGCCCAGGATGCCGTCGATCTCTTCGCGCCGAATGAGCGACCAAGTTACATCCGAAGGTGTTGGCATATTGTTCGAAGGCACAAAATCACCAATGCTCGAATTGTCTTTTTCGCCAACGGGGGTTTCCAGAGAGAGTGGCTCGATGGCAACTCGGAGCATTTCTTGAACTCGGTCTGCCGACATACCAACCTTCTCAGCGACTTCTTCGGGAGTCGGTTCTCGATGCAGTTCTTGCTGGAGTGCATTGGCAGTCTTCATGACTTTGTTGATAAGTTCGGCCACATAGACTGGGATTCGTATTGTTCGACCTTGGTTGATAATGGCTCGCGCAATTGCTCGTCGAATCCACCAAGTGGCATACGTCGAAAACCGGAAGCCTTTTCGCCAATCGAATTTTTCAACAGCACGAATCAAGCCAAGATTTCCTTCTTGGATCAAGTCTGCAAGTGGGATGCCTCGTGCATTGTATTTCTTTGCGATAGAAACGACCAATCGAAGATTGCTTTCGATCAATTGTTGCTTTGCTGCAGAACCATCCTTAAAGACTAGCAATTTTTCAAAATCAGTAAAATCGTGCTCCTTTGGTAAATTGAGGAGTTCCGCAACTTTGCTCCACTTTTCGCTTTCTGCCAAATCCTTTGCTTGCACTTTTTTGGCAAGATGCTCTTCTTGTGCGGGGGTCAGCAGGTGGGCGCGCCGAGTTTGGCGCATCCACATTTCTAATTCTTCGGAATCATCTGGAGCGGCTGGCGCATCGGAATCATCCTCTTCTTCGGCCTCTTCAAGTTCTAAGAGATCTTCACTTGCAGGCTCTTGATCATCTAAGAGCATGTGTTTGTTGGCATCGACAAAAGCCGTTCGACTATGAGTTCGAACGGTAATGGCTTTGCCTCGGCGCACTTGGGTGGGAATTCCAGAATCAGCTGACATAGTATTTTTTAAGTTGGCTCGTGGCCAAAGATATGAGCCTTCGTACACGAAACTCGGCACGACGGCTCAGATGTTAATATTGAGTGAAATTTTTCACTCACGCATTACAGAATATACGAAGTTTACTTGATTTGGTCAAAGACCCGCGCAAAATTGCGTGCAAAGTCGTTTTTTTCTGCGTGCCCGGCATCTAGAGCTACACATCTCGTGCCAAAGGTATTGACGCCCTAGGCCCGAGCATTGTTGCAAGCAGGGGGTTCAAGTGCCTAATGACCGCAAGTTAGAAATAGCGATTTTGAGATGACGGGCCAAGTCTTGGGCCGATTCTTTGGTGTTCCATTTGGAAAAACTTACTCTTATTGATCCTCGAATCCGATCTGGACTGACTTCAAGAGATTTGAGAACCCAACTGACCTGGCTACTTTCGCTATGGCAAGCTGAACCGGCACTAATTGCGAAACCCATGGAATCTAATTCGACAACCAAACTTTCTCCTTCGATTCCAGCGATGCTCAGATTGAGCACAAAAGGTGATTGGCCGGAGTGAGTGTTGTGTTGCCAATCGGCAAGTTCTGCTAGCTCGTCAATGACAATCTCTCTGAGTGATTCGGCGTGTGCCCGATTTGATTCCATCGATTCTGTGGCAAGGTGGCAAGCCGCACCAAAACCTACAATTCCCGGGACATAAAGTGTTCCCGCCCGGGCCCCAAATTCCTGCTCGCCACCATAGAGGAGAGGTTCTAAAGGTTCGGCTCCCTTACGATAAAGAGCTCCCACACCCTTTGGTCCATACATTTTGTGAGAAGACATTGAAGCAAAGTCTATTGAATCTAAGTCGAGTTCAAATTTGCCAACAGATTGAGTAGCATCGCGATGGATTTTTGTTGATGATGATGACAATACGGGTAGTTCCAAGATTGCACCAGTCTCGTTATTGATCGTCATCACGCTAATCAACTCGCAGTCTTCGGTTGGAGAAAGCAGTTCAAATCCGGAATTCTCCAAAGTTTGAAATCCAAGAGAATGCGCTTGCGTTTTGATTGATGCGTGCTCGAAAGGACTGACCGCCACTGAGTGATAGTCTTGCAACACCCAATTGTTAGACTCTGTTGCCCCGCTCGTGAAGGTAATTTCATAAGGTAAACAACCGATAAGTTTTGCGACTTGGCTACGAGCCTTTTCCACGGCCTCTCGAGCTTGCCTCCCCCAACTATGGATGGAGTTTGCATTTCCAAAATTGTCCTGCAAATAGGGCAACATGGCTTCAAAAACGATAGGATCAATCGGAGTCGTTGCCGCATTGTCAAAATAGTTAGAGTGGCGCGAGCTCATGTCAAAGACCTTATTTAAGTACTGCCTCAGCCTCGATTTCAACCAGCCATTCGGGATTGATGAGGCCAGAAACGACCATCGTCGCAGCTGGCCTAATCTCAGAAAAAAGCTCGCCTTGAACCTTTCCGATTGCCTCCCAATCTTGCGGTCTTACGACAAAAGTTCTGATTTTGACAACATCATCAAGTGTTCCACCCAATTGTTCTATGGAATTCTTGATAATCTCCCAGCACCTTCGAGCTTGGCCGGAGGCGTCGTGAGGACAAGCTGTCGAGCCATCAGGTGATATAGGCCCAGTTCCACTAACAATGATTCGATTTTCTACACGAATGGCGCGAGAAAATCCAATAATTGGTTCATATGGGCTGCCAGACGAAACGCGCTGCATCACACGTCCTAAGCCCGAACCGCAAGTGCTTGAGACACGAGCTTTGGAACGTCGCTTGTCTTATCTGCAACTTGAGCACCGGCAGCCAAAAGCGCATCAACTTTGCTTTGTGCCGTCCCCAAGCCTCCACTTACAATAGCCCCAGCGTGCCCCATACGCTTGCCAGGCGGTGCAGTTCGGCCAGAGATAAATGCAACGACCGGCTTGGACATTTCTTTGATGAACTCAGCTCCTGCCTCTTCATCTGTACCCCCGATTTCTCCTACCATAACGACGACCTGTGTCTTAGGGTCGGCTTCAAACATTTGAAGCACATCTAAGAATCTTGTTCCAGGAACGGGGTCGCCACCAATGCCAACGCAAGTCGTTTGCCCTTGGCCGGCCCTTGTCATCTCCCAAACAATTTCATATGTTAAAGTGCCACTTCGAGAGACCATTCCAACAGGTCCCGGAGTAAAGATATGGCCGGGCATGATGCCCATTTTGCATTCGCCCGGAGTTATGATTCCCGCACAATTTCCACCCAAAAGCCGAGTTCGACCGTTAGATTTGAGTTTGTTGACCATATTCAGAGAATCTTTAATGGGCACCCCTTCGGTAATAAGCGTGACAAATGGTAGGCCAGCACCTTCGCACTCCAAAACGGAGTCTGCAGCAAAAGGAGCTGGAACGAATATCAGGCCCGCGTTAGCATTAGTTTTTTCTGTGGCTTCTTCAACTGTGTCAAAAATAGGAACACCAAATAACTCAGTTCCTCCCTTTCCAGGGGTAACGCCGGCGACCACTTGAGTTCCATATTGAATCATTTGTTGGGTGTGAAAACTGCCCTCACGCCCTGTCATGCCACAAACAATGACGCGAGTGTTTTTGTCAACTAAAACAGCCATAAGTTCTGCCCCGAGGATACCGGAGAATCCTGGTTATTCGGAGGTGATTAGGGCGATATGATTTGTTCTTGGAGGCGAATTGAACTTTGAGCTCATGAGAAAAGTCAGTATTAGGTAACGTCTTTGCACGCCAATTTCGTACAATTAGATTAAGGCTTTAACTTTGATGAGTAAAAGTGTTCCAAATGTGAGATATTCAGAGGTTGATCGAGAAACTCGACACACACGAGTACATCTCGTCATCGACTTTGAAGGAGGTTCTCGCCGGGATGTCTCGACTGGGATTGCAACTCTTGACGAGATGCTGATTGATGCTGCCAGATATGCAGGAATCGATCTCGGAGTTTCTGTGGAATCAGATGTTGCCATTAGCGATCACCACATCGTGGAAGATGTAGGAAGCGCACTTGGACGTGCGATAAGATTGGCGCTCGAAGATATCGATTCCACTCGAGGAGTTGGGCATAGCATTATCCCATCAGGAGATTCACTAGTCTTGTGTGCCGTGGATGTGAAGGGTCGCTCTTATTTGGGTTGGGATTTGAGCTTCCATAGGGATTGGATTGGTGCGCTCGCCACCGAGAACATTGAACAGTTTTTTAGACATCTTGTCGACCAGGCGGGATTATCGCTTCATATCAGAAAAATTGCAGGGACAAATGATGCCCACCTCTGTGAGGCAATCTTCCGATCTTTTGGAACAAGTTTGAGGCAGGCTGCGGCGCGATGAAAACCCACTAAGACATTAAGTTTCAAGGTTGAAACTGGGACTTTATGCCCAGATATCATAAAGTTTATAAGAAGTTTGCCTTTTGACTGTGGCAAAGTCCCGGGTTTTGTTGTTTTGGAGAGTCGCACCGGTCTAGAATTAATGTTCCCCCGGTGGACTTATGCGAGTCATCCAACCTACCTCGAAGCGTATTGGCAGAGCTCTCGAGGTTCCTAATCTTATCGAACTTCAATTGAATAGTTACAAATGGTTCTTGGAAGAAGGCCTTCCCGAACTGTTTACAACATTTAGCCCCATTTGGGACTTCACACAATCGAATTATATAGAATTTGCCAGTTTTGTATTGGGAGAGCCCAAGTATAGCCTCGACGATTGCCGTGATCGCGACATGACTTATGAAGCTCCTATCAAGGCGATTGTTCGGCTTGGTGGCAAGGACAGAGAAGTCATTGAATCTGAGGTGTACCTCGGCGACCTTCCATTGATGACCAATGGAGGAACGTTTGTGATTAACGGTCGTGAGCGAGTTATCGTTAGCCAGCTCAGCCGTTCTCCGGGTTTGTATTTTGAAGAGGACGTTGACACATCCATGCAAATGATTGTCCGTGCTCGTGTGATTCCGATGGAAGGGCCATGGCTCGAGATTGAGAACGATTCCAATGGGGTTGTGAATACTCAGATTTCGCTGACGAAGAAGCTTCCAATTACTCAGCTGATTAAGGCTTTACATGGTTTCGAGAAAGGTCGAGATCGCCAAAACAGGAAGATGGTAGACGCTTATCATAAGCGCTTGGCAGAACCTTTGGCAGACCCGGACACGGGCGAAGTCATCCTCGACAAGGGCGTGATAGTTTCTGGCAAAGTTTTGGCCGGTTTGTCAGAGGAGCAAAGGCAATTTGAGACCCTCACCGAAACCCCACTTGGTACTAATGATGAACTTTTGTGGGCTTTTGGAACCGAGTTGACGCTAGAAAATCCAAGCATCGATGACTTGATAGGTAAGCGACCTCTGAGCGAAGTCAAAGAAGGTACTAAAGTCATTGTCCAAGCCCTTCAGCGAATGGATGAAGATTTGGCTAAAAAGGTGAACGGCTTAGGTTTGCCATCCCTTGAAGTTTTGGCACTAGAAGATTTAGTTGAATCAACTCTGGCTGCCGATAAAACGACGAATACTCGCGAGGCCATTCTCGATATTTACAAGAGAATGAGGCCAGGCGAAGCGGCCAACGAAGACGCTGCAAAGCAACTTGTTTTCAGCTTGTTCTTCGACATGCGAAGATACGACTTGGGCCGAGTTGGTCGCAGATTTTTGAATCAGCGATTGGGAATCAATGTCCCGCTAAATATCCGAAACCTGACATCAGACGATCTTTGCGGAACGATTCTAGCGATGGGTCCTTATCTTCGAAAAGAGGTTGATCACGACGATATTGATGACCTGAAGAATAAACGAGTTCGGTCTGTCGGAGAGCTCTTGCAGAGCCAGTTGCGACTTGGTTTTGTCCGAATGGAGAAAGTGGCGAGGGAACGAATGACATCGGCTGATCAAGACAACTTGCTCCCGAGCATCATTTTGAGCGTTAAGCCAGTCAGCGCCAGTATCAAGAGTTTCTTTAGTAGCAACCAGCTCAGCACATTTATGGATCAAACCAATCCATTGAGTGAGCTCACGAACAAAAGAAGACTTTCAAGTTTGGGTCCTGGAGGATTGCAACGGACAAGCGCAAAGCTGGAAGTTCGAGACGTTCACAGGTCGCACTACGGACGAATTTGCCCAATTGAGACCCCAGAAGGTCCAAACATCGGGTTGATTTCTCAGCTCACAACTCATGCAAGAGTCGATGAATTTGGCTTTATCATGACGCCCTATCGCAAGGTGACGAATGCCCATGTCGAAGAAGAAATCGTCTACATGACGGCAAACGAAGACTACACCATGCGTATTGCTCCTGCTGATACGGCTGTCGATGATAAGGGCAAGATTATTGCTGACCGTGTCAATGTTCGGTGCCCAGGTGGTGACAAGCAGTTTGGTGGAGCTCAATATCCCACGGTTCCTAGTGACCGTGTAGATCTCATGGACGTGTCCCCGGTGCAGATTATCTCGGTGGCTACTTCTCTTATTCCGTTTTTGGAAAATGATGATGCAAACCGAGCTCTCATGGGTGCAAATATGCAGCGACAGGCTGTTCCAACTTTGCGCAGTGAAGCTCCTATTGTTGGGACTGGGCATGAAGCACGTGCTGCAATTGACTCTGGTGCATCAGTTCGGGCCAAGCGCGCTGGCGTCGTGAGCTACGTGACTTCGAAAGAAATTCGTGTCGTGGCTGAAGACGGAAGCGAAGATTCATACAAGTTGCTTCACACTTTTCAGTCTAATAAGTCCACATGCTTCACTCATCGACCGGTTGTCTACCCTGGTCAAAGAGTCATGAAACTTGACCCGCTAGCCGATGGTGCGACTTGCGATGATGGCCGGTTGGCACTTGGGAAGAATGTTGTTGTGGCCTTTATGCCTTGGCTGGGTTACAACTATGAAGACGCGATCATTCTGAGCGAAAGACTTGTGAAAGACGATGTTTACACATCAATTCACATCGAGCGATACGAGACAGAAGCTGTCGACACTAAGCTTGGGCCCGAGGAAATCACTCGAGATATTCCAAACGTAGGAGAAGATGCTCTTAAGGATCTGGATGAAAATGGGATCATTCGTGTCGGCGCCGAGGTTCGACCAGAAGATATCCTTGCTGGAAAGGTTGCACCTAAGGGTCAGACTGAAATGACCGCCGAAGAGCGACTTATCATTGCTATTTTTGGAAAGAAAGCCGAAGAAACCCGAGACGTTTCTCTTCGACTGCCCCACGGTGAAAAGGGAACAGTCGTAGATGTGAAGGTCTTCAGTCGATACAAATATAACTGCACCGGCTGCGGGCATATGTATAAAGAGTCCAAAAAGCGCGAGCGATTGGTTTGTGATCGGTGCGACAGCCCACTCATGCAAATTGCCGGCGATGAGCTACCAGCTGGAACAAATATGACCGTCCAAGTTCATGTCGCTCAAAAGCGAAAGATCATGGTCGGCGATAAAATGGCAGGACGCCACGGCAACAAGGGTGTTATCTCCCGAATCATGCCACTTGAAGACATGCCACTTCTGGCTGATGGAACTCCGGTCGATATCGTATTGAACCCATTAGGTGTTCCAAGCCGAATGAATATCGGTCAGATTCTTGAAACACATTTGGGTTATGTAGGCCGACATCTCGGGACTCGCTACGAGTGCCCGGCTTTTGAAGGCGCAACAGAAGAAGAGATCCTTGACGAAGTTGAAAGGCTTGCTCAGCACTTGAGAGAAAAGGCTTTGCAATCCTATGTCAATTCAGAACTGAAGCTCAACATGAAGTTTCGGTCGGACATGAACTTTGATGCAATGCTAGCAGCCATTGAAGCGAAGCTGAAGTCACTCGACCATGGAAATCTTGAACGAGTGAGCCGAATAACGGCCGCCCCTTCAACAAAGACTCTGGAAGAGCTCCTTCAGGTGACAATGGATACATTTGAGCCCGAAGAAGAAGATTCAACTGGGCCTGCATATAAAGCTAAGCAAGACGTCTATGACGGAATTTTGAAGAGCATTACTGACAACGTGTTTAGAAGGGCGGGCCTGGATCCCCACTCTTGCAAGTCAATTTTGCGAGATGGTGTGACAGGAGATGAATTGCCGAACCCAATGACGGTTGGCGTGATTTACATGCTTAAACTGGAACACTTGGCCGACGAAAAGATCCACGCTCGCTCAATTGGTCCGTACTCATTAGTCACGCAGCAGCCATTAGGAGGCAAGGCGCAGTTCGGCGGTCAGCGATTTGGAGAAATGGAAGTGTGGGCACTTGAAGCTTATGGCGCTGCCTATACTCTCCAGGAACTCTTGACGATCAAATCGGACGACGTGATGGGCCGAGTGAAAGCCTATGAATCGATCGTTAAAGGAGAGCCGATTTCTGAACCCGGAATTCCAGAATCCTTTAAGATCCTTGTGAATGAACTTCGCTCTCTCGGTCTCAAGGTCACCGTCGAAGACCAGCAGAACCGAGAACTGACACTCAAAGATTTGGACGAACTCACAGGTGGTGACGATGTCCGACTTGCGAGGAGCGTAGGCTTCTTTAGCTAAATTCGATACGGCATCAGCCAGAAGAAATTCTGGCTGAGCGTGCCGTTTTGAATCGATGAATTTTTTTATAAACAGAGAAAAGAAGAAAACATATGGCAGATAGCAACCTGTTCGATAAGATTCGTATTGGAGTCGCCTCTCCGGAAGATATTAAGGGATGGTCGCATGGCGAAGTTCGAAAGCCAGAAACGATCAATTACCGTACTTTCAAACCGGAGCGGGATGGGCTCTTTTGTGAGCGAATCTTTGGCCCAGTTAAAGACTATGAGTGTGCTTGCGGTCGATATAAAAAGATCAAATACAAAGGCATTGTTTGCGAAAGGTGCGGAGTTGAAGTCACACGAAGTAAAGTGCGTCGAGAGCGAATGGGACATGTGGAACTCGCAGCACCCATTTGCCATATCTGGTACCTCAAAGGTGTGCCTTCACCATTGTCTCTCATATTGGACATCAGCCCAAGGCAGCTCGAAAAGGTCATCTATTTTGCAAGCTTCATCATTATCGACCTAGAAGCCGAAAAAATCCAAGAACTCCTTCCTCGGATTTTGGATATGGTCGAAGAAGAAAAGCTATCCATTCAGAGCCAGATGAGAGAGCTTGAGTTTGAGTCCCTCAATCGATTCTCAAAAGAGATGATTGACAACCCAGACGAATATTTCGACGAGTCATTTGTTCGCGAACGAATGAAAGCAAACTTCGACCGAATTCGAGCCGAATATCGAGATGCCGATGAACGAGTCCGAGATCTTGATATAGCTGCTGAAATTCTTGGAAAGTTGGAAGTCAATCAGCTCATTGAGGAAGACAAGTGGCGAGCTATCAGCAAAATGCTTGATGCTGTAACTCGCCGAATGAAAACCGACCTGAGTGCGTTGGTTCATGCCAATATTGGTGCCGATGCAATCAAGGAACTTCTTCACAGAGTTGATCTCGATAGCTTGGCTCGTGGACTTCGACATGAAATCGTTGTCACAACCAGCCAACGACGGGCAAGAGCAATCAAGAGATTGGAACTTGTCGAAGCTTTTCAGCAATCTAAAAGCCGTCCCGAGTGGATGATTCAGGACATTGTTCCGGTCATCTCACCAGAACTTCGTCCAATGGTTCAACTCGATGGTGGACGATTCGCAACGTCGGATCTAAACGATCTCTATCGAAGAATCATCAACCGAAACAATCGACTTAAGAAGATTATTGAAATTCAAGCTCCGGAATCGATTATCAATCATGAGAAGCGACTTCTGCAAGAGGCCGTCGACGCCCTTATAGATAATGGTCGACGAGCACGACCCGTTGTGGGTAGTAACCAGCGACCTCTGAAATCTTTGAGCGATATGCTCAAAGGTAAAGAAGGTAGGTTCCGAAAGAACTTGCTTGGTAAGCGCGTTGATTACTCTGGTCGATCAGTTATTGTTGTTGGGCCATATCTTAAGTTGCACCAATGCGGATTGCCCAAAGAAATGGCACTTGAACTCTTTAAGCCATTTGTCATGAAGACTTTGGTCGAGCGCAAGATTACGCAAAACATCAAGACCGCCAAGCGGATGATTGAGCGAATGCATCCCGCCGTTTGGGATGGGTTGGAAGACGTGATTAAGGAGCACCCTGTTCTCTTAAACCGCGCTCCAACTCTTCACAGGCTTGGTATTCAAGCATTTGAGCCGATCCTCGTTGAAGGCAAAGCGATCCAGCTTCACCCGCTCGTTTGTCATGCTTACAATGCTGACTTTGACGGAGACCAAATGGCTGTTCATGTTCCGCTTTCCATGCAGGCGCAAGCAGAAGCCCGAGTTTTGATGCTATCAACTCAAAACCTGTTTTCACCAGCAGATGGTAAGCCAGTTGTTTCGCCAATTCAAGATATTGTTTTGGGTTGCTATGCGCTGACCTATACGAACAAAGCTGGTGCTGCAAGGCTTGCGGAAGTTGAAGAGAAATGGAAGAAAGATTCTGAAAAGAACCCCGCTCCATATATTTATGGAAGCCCAGAAGAAGTCCTTTTCCAATTTGACTCGCCAAATGCTGACCGAATTGGTCTGAACAATCCGGTGAAAGTCCGTGTCATGCGGCCAACATATCGTCCAGATAGCGAAATCGATTTCCGCGATCCACAAACCGGAATCGAATACAAGTACGAGACAGCGGAAAACGAGTTTGGAGAAGAGATTCAAGAGCTTAAGCCGTTGTCTCAGGATTTCGAATCGACTATTGTCACGACAACACCTGGGCGATTGATTTTCAACGCGGTACTCCCTTATCCGATGCGTTATTCGGACAAGTATCTTCAAGTTGAATTGACAAAGAAAGCCATCGCCGAAACGATTGTCACCTGTCACAAAGAAGTGGGGCAGAATGGCACGATTAAGCTTTTGGACGACATGAAGCAACTGGGATTCACTTGGGCTTCTCGATACGGAATCAGTATCGCGATGACCGATATGGATCCACCGAAGCGCCGAACAGAAATGCTTGACGAAGCAGATGATAAAGCGAATCGTGTTCTGCAGCAATATAGCCGAGGATTGATTTCCTTTAGGGAGATGCAAGAATCCTTGGTCAAGCTGTGGACAGGAACTTACGATGAAATTGGAAACGCCATTGTTGATTCAATGCATCAAGAAAACCCGTTGTCGATTATCACAGTAAGTGGTGCCCGAGGATCGATTAAGCAGCTCGCCCAGTTG
This sequence comes from uncultured Fimbriimonadaceae bacterium, assembly GCA_964583465.1. Classification (GTDB taxonomy): domain Bacteria; phylum Armatimonadota; class Fimbriimonadia; order Fimbriimonadales; family Fimbriimonadaceae; genus JAEURO01. The sequence goes on from CAZOVP010000003.1 coordinate 93,638, forward strand.
AGCGGAATGCGCGGACTTATGTTTAACCAATTTAACGAGGTTATTTATGAGCTTCCTGTCAAATCATCATTCCAACGCGGTCTTTCGATGCTCGAATTTTTCGTGACTACGCACGGTGCCCGAAAGGGTCTGGCTGATACTGCTCTTCGAACGGCCGACGCGGGATATCTCACAAGAAGACTCGTCGATGTTTCGCAAGACGTCATTATCCGAGCGAAGGATTGTGAAACAACTGAAGGCGTGCATGCTTGCCGGCTGACTTTCGAGGGCAAAGTCATCGAAACGATGGGTGAGCGAGCGCTTGGAAGGTGTGCAATTGGTGTCATCAAGGATCCGGCCACCAAAGGAGACGTGACGATTGATGGTGAAATCATAACTCAAGAACAATCAAAAGCTCTTGATAAAATCGAAGCGGCTTACTATGACGAGCTCGAAGGTGCAGAGGGTGACGACGCACAAAAAGTAATCTTTGATAAATATGAGAAGTTCGGCTTCCGTGTCGACGATCACTCCCGACTTGGCATCCTTATTCGATCTGCAATCAGTTGTGAGCTAGAACTCGGCATCTGTGCAAAATGCTATGGAACCGATCTAGCAAGCCAAAAATTGGTGGAAGAAGGTGTTGCCGTTGGAATCATAGCTGCACAATCGATTGGTGAGCCTGGAACTCAGCTCACTATGAGAACCTTCCATACAGGTGGTGTTGCAGGGTCTAAAACCATTGCACGAACGAACCAGTATAAGACAGGTAAGTTTGTTCGCCAGTTCCAAGAAGACTTCCAACAAGCGACCAGCACAGATCTGGCTTCGTTTGATCCTGGAAAACTTTTGGAATCTCAGGAGTCGGTTGTCAAAACCCTCCTGCAGAGTCCGAGGGCAGAGGAAAAGGAAAGTAAGAAGAAATCGACAACCCGATCGACAAAGGCCGCTGAAAAGGCAGCTGAGAAGTTGGACAGCGAGAGCCGAAAACTTTGGGAAAGATCTAGGAAAAAGTTCTTCTACTCTTGGACCGGTGAATCGAGTGGTATCGTCCGAGTCGAAGAAATTTTCGAAGCTCGAAGACAGCCACGTGGTAAGGCCATTATTTGCCCAGTCACTGGTATTGTTGCAGACATTCAAAAATCAAGTTATGGTCGATGGATCGTAGTTGAAGCTGATGTGACAACCGATATTGCCGCGCAAAAGTCAGCCTATGTGGCTGCGGAGCAAAATTGGCCTGTCGATAAGAATGGTGCAGCTGATCTGAGCTTGGAACGACTTGTCGGACAGAAATTGACGACACAGGTTCTGCAAAGCTTGAGAAAGAACAATATCGAAAAGGTTCGAGTGTTTTATACGATACTTGTTCCGCCACTCGGTAACTTGCCGATCCAAAAGGGAAGCAAGGTTATTAAGGGTGACCCTCTCACCGAAGGTCCATTGGATCCACACGAGGTTTTGGAACTTGCTGGCGCAACCGCAGTTCACGAATACTTTGTAGAAAATCTGCAAAGCGTTTATAAAGATCAAGGTGTTGACATCAATGACAAGCATCTGGAAGTGATCGTGCGACAAATGTTGCGTAAGCGACAGGTGAAGGAGCCTGGAGATACTCCATTCCTTCCCGGTCAAATCGTGGATCGATTCAGATTTGCTCGCGAGAATGAGAGAGTTCGCCAAGCGATTGCCTCTGCAACTAAGATCAAATATGTGGATCCTGTTGATGGAGAAGAGAAAGAGCGAGATCCAAAAGAAGCCACAGGTAACTGGATCTTGTTGGGAATCACGGAAGCCTCGCTTGCGACCGATTCCTTCCTTTCTGCCGCGTCATTCCAGAAAACGACTCGAGTTCTTACGGAAGCGGCCGTTCGTGGAAAGCACGATACATTGATTGGGCTCAAGGAGAACGTCATTATCGGACGGCTTATACCGGCTGGTACGGGTGTGAAAGCCTATCGAGAGCTTGCCATTGAAGTCGACAGGACACAACCGAGTTGGGCTCAACAGTCTTTGACTGCTTTGGTAGAAGCTGAGGAAGTTGATACTATTCAGGGAGCCGGGGCCTTCGAAGGGATGTCTCTTGCAGACCTCGCTGCAGCGGAAAACGAAGAGTCTACAAGCGAGTAATTCTTCAATATTCGGAAATGAAAGAGTCTCCTCAGAAAACGAGGAGGCTCTTTTCATATCAAAAAATCTTTGTGGAAAGAATGTGGAAAAGTTGCGGGCCCCAAGAAATTGCTAGTATCATGGTAAGTGATGAATACTCTTGGTACCATTGCAATTTCGGCAATTTCTGGCGCGGCAGCGGCTGGAATGGTTGCAGTTTCATTTGTGGAGCTTCAGCCAACGACTCCTGGCACGGCCCAAACTGGCCACCTCAATATCACCGGCTATGCTCTCGCTGATCGAGTTGGTTTGAACACTTCACCCACATTGGCACGAGTTCAGATTAATGAAACTGGAGGTCTCCAGGGCCTTCGATCGATCACCGGAACTGGTGTCGCCGTTTATGGGCAGAGTAATGCGGCTACAGGGCTTGGAGCAGGTGGATATTTCACAAGTAGTAGCGCAGGTGGGCGTGCCTTAGTGGCAGAGCAGTATAGTACCAGTGGCAACACTGTTGGTGGCCTCTTCTTTTCGAGGAGCACTTCCGGAACAGCTGCGTACGGACGAGCAATCGCTGTCACTGGAGCGAATACTGGTGTTCTCGGCGAGACACTTTCACCAGGAGGAGCTGGCGTAAGAGCACTCAATTCATCCTCAGATGGAACGGCTCTCTTTGCTAAATGTGCAGGAACCACAGACGGAACCGCAGCCATTTTTGGCAAGAATACTGCGACTTCAGCTTGGGGTCGGGCAGCTCATTTTCAAGGAGGAGGCGACAACGGTGATGGCATATTTATTGAATGTGACGGTGCAAGTCAAGATTTTACATTTGCAATGAAATCCCGGGCAAATGGTGCACACAGCCGAGCTGTTGATGCAGCTGCTACTGAATCAACAGGAACCAACTATGGTGTTTATGGCTCTACTGCCAGCGGAACGAATGGCTTTGGGGTCTATAGTAATGGAAACTTTGGCGCATCAGGCACGAAGTCGCTAGTTATTGATAACCCTTCGGATCCCGCCAATAGCATCTTGAAACAATATTGTGCCGAAGGAGCTGAGCCCTTGCTCATCTACTCTGGAACAGTTAAGTTGAATTCGTCGGGTTCTGCATGGGTGAGTTTGCCCAGTTACTACGAATCGATTGCCACCAATGCTAGGTATAGCCTCACAGCAGTTGGAGCTTCGATGCCCAGTCTATATGTTGCGACAAAAGTTCAAGCCGGAAAGTTCCAAATTGCCGGCGGTGTCGCCAATGGTGAAGTGAGCTGGACGATTTATGCAACTCGAAACGATCCATGGGTGAAAACCTACGGTGCTCAAACAGTTGTGCCCAAATCAGCTGAAGAGCGAGGAACATACATTACTCCTCAGCTTTACGGTCGAAAAGCCTCTTATAAGATGGGAATGCAGCCAGAAGAGCGAAATAAGCTTCGAAAGTTGGAAGCCCAAGGAACAAAGTAAGTATTTTTGGGCACATGTGAAGTTGAACCCCTTGTGTTCGAGTTCATCATTGCCCAAAATAGAACAGGAGCAAAGCATGTCATCCGACATGCTTTGCTGAGTTTTGAGAATCAAGAATGAGTATTTCAGTGATCATTTACACAAAGAACGAAGAGCAGGATCTTCCGGGTTGTATCGAATCACTCCGATTCTCAGATGACATCCACGTTTTTGATTCTTGCTCTAGCGACAGAACTCGTGAAATAGCAGAGTCGATGGGTGCTCGAGTGACGGTAAGACCCTTTGATACGGAATCAGTTCATAGAAATTGGGCCCTTGAAAACATACCGTTCAAATATGACTGGGTTTATCATTCTGACGCCGATGAACGTGTGACTCCTGAATTGGCAAGGGAGTTGATTGACTGCGTCCAAAATCCGCAGGGACATGTGGCATTTCGTATGCCACGAAGGGACTACTTTATGGGTAAATGGCTTAGATTTTGCATTCCTTCACCCTTTAACATTCGTTTGTTTTTGGCTAAGTCTATGCGATATGAAAGGCTCATAAATCCGATACCTGTTGTTGCTGGAACTGTTGGTGAGATGAAGTGCCATTTCGACCATTTTCCCTTTAGCAAAGGAATGTCGCATTGGTTTGCAAAGCACAATACCTATAGTACATTAGAGGCTCAACAGATCATTGCGGAAAGAGATTCTGGTACTAAGCCCAACCTGAAAGATGCATTGACAAGCCCAGATAGAAATGAAAAAAGAAGGCACCAAAAAGGCATCTTTTATAGACTTCCACTTCGTCCACTTGCAAAGTTCATTATCTTCTACTTTTTGAGACTCGGCTTTTTAGATGGAATTGCGGGATTCCGATATTGCTTACTGCAATCCATTTATGAGTATATGATCGTTATTAAGGTTAAAGAAATTGAACGAGGTTCAGTCTAGTCTTAATCGTTAAAGGGCCAAGTTGGCAGCACTTGCGAAAGTGGTTTATCAGATCGATATCCTAGCTCATATTCAGCTTGCATGATCGTGTGAATCTCATGGGTTCCTTCATAAATCATGGCTCCTCTGGAATTTCGGAAATAGCGCTCAACTGGGAATTCGTCACAGAATCCATAGGCACCGTGAATTTCGATGGCCTTGTTGGCCGCATCAAAAGCTGCTTCACAGTTCACCCACTTGGCCATGCTGCACTCCCGGGTGTGTCTTAACCCTTGATTCTTCATTGCGCCAACTTTGTAATAAAGGAGTCGCCCTATTTCGCGACCACGAACCATTGAAGCGATCATTTGCTGAACAAGTTGCTTCTTTCCAATGGGCTCTCCACCCACAGTTCTGTCGTTGGCATAGGGGATACAGGCATCGAGACAAGCGGTAATGATTCCAACAGCACCTGAAGCAACTGTATATCGGCCGTGATCTAATGCAGACATCGCAATTTTGAATCCATCTCCCTCTTGTCCCAACATGCAATCAGTGGGAACCCTCATGTCTTGAAAAAAGATCTCGCCTGTGTTCCCAGCTCGAACTCCTAGCTTGCCATGTATGGGTCGGCTGGTGAACCCCGGAGTGTTTCGATCCACGATAAAAGCGGCAAATGGAGCCTTTGCCTGAGTCTCTGAAAGTCGCGTGATGACCAGGAATTGGTCTGCATAATCGCTCAGGCTGATCCAAGCCTTCTGGCCATTGATTATGTAGGAATCGCCGTCTTTCCGGGCTGTCGTTTTGAGATTTGCCGCATCAGAACCGGCGTTGGGCTCAGTTAGGCCAAAGGCGCCAATTTTCTTTCCACAGGCCAGATCTGGTAACCAACGTGATTTTTGCTCCGCCGAACCCCACTGCATAAGCGTCATGCAATGGAGTCCGTTGTGAACGCTTAGAGCAACTCTGGCCGAGGTATCGGCTCGCTCCATTTCTTCGCAAACGATTCCAAGACTGATATAATCTGCACCCATTCCGCCAAATTTTTCGGGAACGCTCACACCCAGAAAGCCCGCAGAACCCATTTTCTCGAGTGTAGTCCGGTCGCTTTCGGCAGCTCGATCACGCTCTCTTAGACCTGGGACAATCTCTGCTTGGCCAAACTTTTGTGCGGCTTCTTGAATCTGTATTTGCTCGGCGCTGAGGGCAAAATCCATGCTTCATTTTGGCTTATCAACGGCGCAAAATGGATTTGGTGCCTAGGTTTTGTACTAGTCTCTGTCCCGAATCACAAAAAACCCGGCAATATCGCAGAGACGGCCTCCTCACAAGGTTCCGAGGATTTTGTTGTTTGGTCCCACGGAGTGGATTCATAGGGGCAAGGATGGCTCGAAGACAATTGAAAGTTGTAAAACTGATAGAACCTGATCTCTGCTTAGAGTGTCGATTTGCGCAGATGGCATCTGTTGAATTGAAAGACGGCACTGTGCAGAGGATGATCCACTGCAAGCGCTTGGACTGCGATAACTGGGATTACAGCTCGGCGGAAGTTGCTAAAGGCGTAAAGGTTGATGACGAAGCGGCCTAAGAAATCATTCTTTCGCGCCACTCTTTGAATGAAGTGTGAGCTTGTTCCAGCTTCCAAGCTCGCTTGAGAGATTTATCCTTGATTACAAATTCGGGTTCTGGCAAGAGCCCCCAATTCACATTCATTGGGCTGAATTCTTTTGTTTCATTGTTCGCAAGATGCTTCAAAAGTGCCCCCAAAGCTGTCTCAGAAGGTGGCAATTCAAACTCTTTAAGATCCATCTTTCGGTGAACGATCAGGCCACACAGAATTCCCATGGCCGCACTTTCAACATAGCCTTCAACTCCAGTGAGTTGACCAGCCAAAAATACATTGGGCTGAGATTTCAAGCTGAGATTGGGATTGAGAACCCTTGGTGAATCGACATAAGTATTTCGGTGAATGACCCCATACCTTACAAATTCGGCACTTTCTAGCCCGGGAATGAGTTGGAAAACGCGTTTTTGTTCCCCAAATCGAAGTCGATTTTGGCAAGCCACAAGTGAGTAGAGCGATTTTTCGACATTTTCTGGCCTCAATTGAAGGGCTGCATACGGCCTTCGGCCTGTTCGAGGATCGGTGAGACCAATTGGCTTGAAATTTCCGAAAGCAAGTGAGCGGGGCCCCTTCTCCGCGATTGCCTCTATCGGAGTGCATCCGCTAAAATACTTCACCTTTTCCAAGAAAACTTCCTGGAGTTCCTCTTGGGTATCGGTTTCCCGAACTCCACCTGCTTCAAAAGCCCTGATGGGGACTCGCTCCGCTCGTACCAGTTCATCGACAAACCGAAAGTATTCGTCCTTTTCCATAGGACAATTCAGATAATCGTCTCCGCCCTTGTCATAACGAGACTGGGCAAAAGCAACATCTAAGTTGATCGAACTTGCTTCGACGGTTGGGCTGACAGCATCATAGAAATGGAGATGCTTCCGTCCAGTGAGTTTTGCAAGCCACTCCGAGACCGGATTAGAGGAGAGTGGCCCCGTCGCGATAATGGTCGGTAATTCGGGATTCCAATGGCGATCGGGTATCCACTCCTCTCGCACAATCTCAATCAGAGAATGATTTGAAATCAGCTTGGTGATCGCTCTTCCAAACTCATTTCTGTTGACGGCTAAAGCCTCACCGCCTGGAACCTCGTGCTGAGAAGCAACCTGAAGTACCACGCTACCCAAGGCAGACATTTCAGCTTTGAGAAGTCCTGCAGGAGAAGTTGGCAACTTTGATTTGAGGCTGTTTGAGCACACGAGTTCCGCGAACCAATCCGTGGTGTGCGCTGGGCTTGTGACTTGGGGTCGCATTTCATAAAGCCGAACAGCCATGCCAAGTTCTGCGCAAGCCCAAGCGGCCTCAACACCAGCAAAGCCGGCGCCAATGACCTCAACGATAGTATCTGGCATAGGGGCTCAAACCATTTTGGCCACGACTGCGTCACCCATTTCGCTCGTAGAAACGAGCTTAGTATTCGATTCGAAAATGTCGGCGGTTCGGAGAGATTCTCCAAGTGCGGCCTCAACAGCAGATTCGATTCGATCAGCTTCATTAAGCTCATTCAAGGAATATCGCAACATCATCGCGGCACTCAGAATGGCAGCAAGAGGATTTGCTCGCCCCTGGCCAGCAATATCGGGAGCCGACCCATGGACTGGTTCGTAAAGTCCGAACGCCATGTTGCCTTTAAGGTCACCGATGCTGGCACTAGGAAGTAAGCCAAGTGATCCTGTAATCATGGAAGCCTCGTCACTCAGAATGTCCCCAAACATGTTTTCAGTGAGAATGACATCAAACTGAGCCGGGTCTCGAACAAGTTGCATTGCACAGTTGTCTACGAGCATATGCTGAACAGAGACATCTGGATTCTTATGCGAATACGAATCGACCACTTCTCGCCACAAGCGGCTGGTTTCTAAGACATTGGCTTTGTCCACACTCGTAACTTGGCTTCTTCGAGTTCGCGCTATGTCAAAAGCTCGGGCCGTTATGCGCTCAATTTCAAATTCCGTATAAACACACGTGTCGATAGCTGTTCGGCCGGAATCTTCACGTCTTTTGTCTCCAAAGTAAATTCCTCCGGTGAGCTCTCGTACAACGACGAGATCCATGAGACTGCGACCCTCTTTGAGTGGGCTTGCGTGAACCAGGGGTCGCAAGGTCTTTGCTGGGCGAATATTAGCAAAAAGGTTAAGTTCACGTCGAAGTCTTAAGAGTCCGCCTATTTCGGGCCGAAGAGAAACAGGTTCAATCTTATCCCACTTCGGACCGCCTACGGCTCCCATCAGAATCGCGTCACTATCTTTGCAGATTGAAATCGTGTCCTCAGGGAGAGGGTTTTTCGTCTCGTCGTATGCTGCGCCTCCAAGCAAGCCGTGCTCGAATTCCATGCTGAGACCAGTTGCCTTGAGAACTTTGATGGCTTCATCGACAACTTCGGGTCCGATTCCATCTCCGGGCAATACTGCAACCTTGTAGGGCATGGGAGGCATTATGAAGCCAAATCGCAACCATGACAAGGCCCGACCAAGATTTCAAGTGCCGGCATAATGTCTGGGTGCCTCCTTGCTTTCTGCTTGATCTCGATGGGACTCTCATTGATTCTGAACCCTGGTACAAGCAAGCTGAAGTTGATGTCTTGTGCGAATTTGGGGTCTCGATCAACGTTCATGACATGGATCGATTTACGGGCGTGATACTTCCTGTATGGCTCAAGATGATCTGTGATGAACACGGCACTCAGGTTAGCCTTAGCGACTATTTGGCTCGAATAAAGCCAAGGATGCTGAACCATGTGGAAAATGACATTGAGCTTTTTTCAGATGTCATCCCATTTTTTGAACTCATCGGTGACTTACCCGCAATGTTGGTGACATCTTCCATGGACTGGTACGTTCAAGCTGTTCTCGATAGATACCCGGTGATTCGTGATCGCGTGGAGGGGATCGTTTGCGAAGCCCACGTCAAGCAGGGCAAACCTCACCCTGAACCTTATCTCCTGGCTTCCGAGCGGTTAAAAGTGAGCCCGAGCGAATGCTTGGTCTTTGAAGATGCTGTCAACGGCGTGTTGAGTGGGAAGCATTCGGGTGCTCGAGTATTTGGTATTGACCGGGAGAGCCGTGGACATCTCGGCATGGCAGATGTCGTTCTGACTTCACTCACTGAATTTAACCAATCCCTATCACTTTGACAACGACCCGTTTAGAGCGTCTGCCATCAAATTCCGCGTAGAAAACTTGTTGCCAGGGTCCAAGATCAAGTCGGGCGTTTGTGATTGGAAGAATGACTTGGTGGTGCATGATGAGGTTCTTAAGATGCGCCTCGCCGTTGTCTTCACCTGTTTGGTGGTGACGATAGTTAGCTTTCGGGGCCAAGTGATCAAGCCATTCTTTAATGTCTTCAATCAATCCAGATTCCCAATCATTCACATAGACAGCCGCGGTAATGTGCATGGCACTCACCAGCACCATGCCATCCTGTATTCCTGAATCATCAACAATGGCTTGGATTTCGTCTGTGATTCTCACAAATTCCTCACTTTTGTTGGTCTTGAAAGTGAGATATTGAGTAAAAGTTTTGGTCATGATGTTGAATCTGTGTTAGAATAATTGTGCTAACGAGCAAATTGTGCCCGTTTGGCCTTTGTAAGGAGAAGTATGAACAAAAAAATATTGGTGTTGGGTGGCTTGGTTGCTTTGTCAGCAATGTCTAGCGCTGGACAATTCTATACAATCGACGAAAATCGGGACGCACTTTGTACAATTGATGTGAACACTGGTGCCGTCAATATTGTAGGAAGTCTGGGAATCAGTTATTCCTTTGGTGACATTGCTTATGATTCGTCGACGAATACAATGTATTTGACCGATGGTGGGGTCAAAGCACCAGCAATTCAAACCTCTATACAGTCAATCTCACGACCGGCGCGGCAACTTTGGTGGGTTCAATGGGCACAGGAAGCGTTTTTGGGCTCGCATATGATCCAAATACAAATCGTTTGATTGGAACTCAGTCCACAATTGCTCAAGGCGTTTTTGATATCAATAGAGCAACAGGGGCCGCAAGTCAACTTGGTGGTAATCCTGGTGTGAGCCTGGATGGAATCACATATGTTGGTTCCAATTCAAGAATCGAAGGAATTTTCGCAGGCCCTGGAAGCATCCACAGTGTTGATTCGAATACTGGTGCGGTTGCGCAAGTTAATCCTGGATCTGGATTTGTAAATAACTGTGGAGTTGCTTGGGATCCCAATACCAATATGATGTATGCGGTCGATTGGTCTGGAAGCCTATTACGATATGATGTTGGAAACAGTTATAGCCAGACTTTTGTAGCTGGGCTGGGACGACCATTTGATGGAATCGCTTATGCTGGAGTAGTTCCAGAACCAGCTTCGATGATCGCTCTTTCTGCTGGAATTCTTGCACTCGTTCGAAAACGAAGAAAGTAATCTGAGATCAGAGATCTGAGCCAAGGACGCTCTGGAGGACAAACTCATTGTTCCCCGGAGCGTCTTACTTTTTGCTGGTAATCTCCAAGGGCAATGAGGAGCGGAGCAGAAGCAACTAGTCGATTTGTACAGTGCCAAAGCTGTAAGAAGACACTTTTTGCCTCCGACTTTGTCGCGAATCTTAAGGTTTGCCCATATTGCAGCTTTCACCATCGTCTCAATTGGAAAGATCGAATCGAATTCACTTTTGACGAAGGCTCATTTATTGAGCATGACGCGGAGCTCCGCTCTGGCGACCCCTTGCAGTTTCCCGATTATCGTGCGAAATATGAGTCATCTGTGGCCAAAACAGGTTTGAACGACAGTGTTGTCTCGGGAATTGCACGACTTAGCGGAACTCTTGTGAGTATTGCCATTGCAGACTTCAATTTTATGGGTGGTTCAATGGGAAGTGTTGCGGGTGAAAAAATCACTCGAACTCTTGAACGTGGCGTTGAGATGAAAATGCCATGTATCGTTTTTTGCGCGAGTGGGGGGGCCAGAATGCAAGAGGGTCTCTTAAGCCTTATGCAAATGGCCAAAACAACTGCTGCGGTTGAAAAATGTCAGTCGAGTGGCACGCCTTATATTTCAGTGTTCACCGATCCTACAATGGCCGGAGTTTTGGCGAGTTATGCCTCTGTGGCAGATGTGATTTTGGCAGAACCAAAGGCACTTGTCGGGTTCGCAGGAAGCAGAGTCAGCAAGCAAGCCCAAGTTGTGAAGGCACCTGATGATTTTCAGCAAGCAGAGTGGGTTCTGAGATCCGGCATGATAGATCGCATTGTTGAACGGCGAGACATGAAGCAGACCTTGACACAACTGGTTCAAATGTTTGGTGCGCATTTACTAGGGGATAACGCTCGGCAAGCCTGAGCGAGAGGTAAGAGATGGCAAAGAGTTGGCGAGAGTGGATGAAGCCTCTTCTGGAACTGGAAGAGCTCATTGCGAAATTGAAATCGGCCCTTGCAAGGGAGACGGATCCAGACAAGCAAGCCGAGGGCGAAGCCAGACTTCTTGAATTTGAAAAAAGACGTGATAACGTCGTGGCAATCATGTTCTCAAGGCTCGGAGCCTGGGAAGAAGTGCTTTTAGCCAGAGCGGATCCTCGGCCATACACACTCGATTATATCAATTCAATTTTCATGGATTTTGTTGAGCTTGATGGAGATCGGCGAATTGCCGCAGATCATGCCATTGTGGCTGGCCCAGCCTATTTGGAAAATCGCCCTGTCATGGTTGTTGGGCACCAAAAGGGTCGAAATATCCAAGAACGAACCTATCGCAACTTTGCCATGGCCAAGCCCTCGGGATATCGAAAGGCAATAAGGATGTTTGAAATGGCCGAAAGGTTTAGAATGCCTGTGATCACCTTTGTGGACACGCCAGCAGCCGATCCAGGAGTTGAAAGCGAAAGTCAAGGGATTAGCGAGGCCATTGCAGCCAGCATGCTTGCAATGTTTAAGTTGAGCGTTCCCATTGTAAGTGTTATTGTTGGTGAGGGGGGAAGTGGAGGAGCTATTGGGATCGCCGCGGCCAACAAGGTTTATATGCAAGAGCATGCTGTTTATTCTGTGATTCCGCCAGAAGGATGTGCTGCAATTTTGTGGAGAGATGCTGCAAAGGGACCTCAAGCTGCCGCTGCCCTCAGGCTCACTTCAAAATCAGCTCTTGATCTAGGGCTAATCGAAGGGATTATAGATGAACCAGCTGGAAGTGCATATCGAAATCCGCTCCAAGCTGCCGAATTGGTCAAGTCTCAGATCTTATCAGGGCTGAAGGAACTCGAAGGGTTGAATGCCGAAGAACTCAAATCGCATCGGTATGCCAGATTTCGATCTCATGGCGAGATTTTAGAACGCTGATCCCAAAGGTTAAAACAATAAACTGTTATCATTGCAACGCCTGCTCCAAGAAGCGCCCCTGCAATCGTATCCAGAGGATAGTGGACACCCAACCCAATGCGCGAACATGCGACAATGGGTCCCCAGATCCAGAGCAAAGATTTTTGCCAGCGAGGCAAATCTGATTGGAGCAAGAGCATGCTGAGAGCAACAGCAAAAGTGGTTGTGGTGTGGCCACTAGGAAAACTACTATGGCCATATATTTGCTCTCCAGGATGAGCAAATAATAAGTTGCTTGGCCGCTCTCGTGCAACCCAAGGAACAATGACGAGTCTCAAGATCCCCGAAGTTGCAAAAGAAATCACCACTCCTAGAGCTGTGCGCCGATTTATGCCGTAAAGGCAAGTGACAAGAATAGCGGAACTCAACAAAGCCAATGGCGACTTTTCGGCAAAAAATCCCAAAAACGACATGAGAACCCAAGCGACAAGTGCAATTTGAAGCGATCCTAACTTTGGAAACGAAATTTTGGCCAAAGGAGCTATGGGATGAAAGTAACCTAGGCCTGTAAAAGTAAGTACGACAACCAAACTCGTTGGAACGTGTTCAAAGACCCAGAGATGAACGATCCGAAAAAGATTTTCATCCAATTTCCAGAGTTCGGGCACGTTCCATTATGGCTCAGTCCAAATTAATGTTAAGTGTCTTTTCGTGAGTGTAAACGGCGAGGCCTGGTGCGCTTTTTCTGGGCTTTCGAACGTATTTCTTGAGAGTGTAATCGACGGAAACGTAAGAGGAGTGCTTGCTGCTTGATTGCCTGATAGCTACTTTTGCAGCAAACAGCAAATCGGCAGTTTGAACCTTGGTCGGTTGATTCTGAGTACAGAGGACAACGTGAGCCGAGGGGCCGCCTCGGACGTGAAACCAATAGTCGTTTGGTTTGGCAACTTTGGTTGTGAGATAGTCGTTGCTCGTGGAATTTTCACCGTAGAGAACCTTCCAACCTCCAGGTGCTTCTAGCTCTTTGATAGCAAAGCCTTGATAGGGTCGTTCACTTTGAGGTTGTGCGCGACCCGATTGCTGGTTCCACCGCTTAGCAATGCAAAGACTGATCACTGGCTCCAGGTCGGAAAGCGATTCAGCTGCCTCAATCGATTCGAGTGCGTCTTTAAGAGAAGAGATGTCAATTTGAATCTTGGTGAGTTGCGCCGAGACCTCTGGTACACGGGTTTTGGCACTCTTTGCCTTTTTGAATATTCGCTCGGCGTTTTCAATTGCAGTCAGATCGCTTCTCAAATTGATCCTCAAAGGTTGCCCAGAATAGTCCAATGTTTTGAACTCTGAATCGCCGGGGCGAATCTGCCTTTGGTGAGCGAGGATTAGTTCGCCCATCATTTGAAGACGAGGTGCACGAAGACCAATATCGAGAGCTTCAGTCAAATCGTTTTCCGCAACCTCTCTCGAAAGCAAAATTCTGGAAAGTTGGCCCTTGAGTTGCGCTTTGGTTTTGACGAACTCCGCAGACTCAATAAGGATATGAAAATGAATCTCAAGGCTTGTGCAGAGATTGGGCCGCTCAAAACACTTTAATCCTAGAGTTTCAACACTTATGGGGTACGCACCATGGCCGGGTGAATACACAGGTTCAAATTTGTGACTTCCAAATGCTGCTTGAACATTTTGTAACGGAACTCCAGATTGAACGAGCCTGATGAGAAATGGAGATGCACCATCAAAGTCCTTAAGATTATCGCTTGGAGTAGCTTTCAAAATACTTGGCTTGGGTTCAAACGGCGGATCTGAATAAGGTTGCCCTGGCAAAATGGGGCGAACGCTTTTAGAAGCCCCTACGAACTTTTGGGCTGCAACGATCTTTGTTCCTTCGACAAGGATGAGATTGCTATGTTTGCCCATGAGTTCGCAAATAAGCTCTAGAGCCGTGTTTTCAGACTTAAAACTGAATCGAATGATCCGATCAAATCCCACTTGCGAGATCTTCACCACGTGGGCACCTTTAAGACGGTGAAGCATCGTTGAAACGAATGACGAAGTAGTTTTTTGAAGTTCTGGACGCCTGGAAAGCAAAAGACACCGGGCAAACTCGGGATGACTTGAAATTGCAACCCAATATTCCTTTTCGAGGAAAAACCTCAGGCAGATCGTCGATTCATCAATTTCCCCGATAAATTCCAAGGTGGCGTGGCGACAGACTTGGAGCTCATGGGTGACGCAAGCGAGTGAAAGGCTATCAAATGGAATTCGCATCGGATCAAAATAGGTGTTAATGCCTGGAGTTGTTTTATTTTATAAGTGCTACTGTTGGGCACTCTTCAGCGTGAATTTGGCCCTTTTTTTAGTTTGTATTTGGTTCATTTTGAAACATTCCGAACTAGCAAATGAGGTCGTTTCATCGCAAATCATCTTGGGCACGGGCTTTTTAGGCGGAATTTTCTCGTTCATCCTTGTCGTTCTCAATGTACTCACTGCGATCCGTAAATTTGATTCCAAATCCTGGCCTATCGGAATTGCAAATATCATCACAGGTTTTGTAACAATCGTTCTTGCCCCTGTTTCGCTCGTTCTCTTATTACTCTGGTTTCGACCTGAAATCCGAGCATATTTCGACTCTTTAGAGAGGGCCTGATCATTGATTTAGATCAACATTTGGTTCGAAAGTGACGATGTTTCTCAATGGCATGTTCCAAAAATGACAGGTTTTTCTTTATGGACTAGGGCATGGGACTTAATTTTGTTAAGAAGGCCCTAATTATAGGGATCAATAGGTCTGATTTTAACATTTTAGTGGGAACACCCTTTATTTTTTCATAGTCTCCTTGCTCTGGTTTCAACGCCGATGAATACCTACCATAATCTCGATAAATACATTTCTCGCATGGATGAGATTGATCGTCAAATTCTGGTTCTGCTTCAAGAAGATGGGCGGATGTCCAATGCCGACTTGGCTCGGCGAGTTGGTTTGTCGCCACCTTCCGTCCTGCAAAGAGTTCGCAAACTTGAAGAAAGCCATCTTATTTCGCGATATACAGCGATCTTGACCCCCGATCTTTTGGGCTATAAAATTCTTGTCATTGCCATGATCAGCCTTTCACTGCACCAAGAAAAGCCAATTGAAGGCTTTCAAAATTCAGTAAAAGAAATTCCCGAAGTTCTTGAAGTTCTGCATGTGAGTGGCGACTTTGACTTCTTACTCAAGATCGTTGCAAAAGACATGAAAGATTACGAAAGAATGGTGCGCGAAAGATTGAGCACAATTCAGGGAGTTGGTAAGATTCATAGTAGTTTTGTTCTTGGAATAAATAAGAATCAAACTGCCATGCCGTTATGAGCTTTGAATTTCGCCGACTTGATGAAACTCACGATGCCGATTGGGTTCATGTCATAAAGCGTGTCTATAACAGGGCCTCGGCGAAAGATGAACTCCCTCGGGATGAAAACGAATCGCGATTTGCCATAACTGTTAATTCTGAACCTGTTTCGGCCTGTTCCGTTTACGATTATTCGATTGCTCGTCAGTGCTCAACCCTAAAAATGGGTGGAGTTGCTGCAGTCGGAACAGTGCCGGAATTTCGAAGGTCTGGTTCTGGAAGTGCACTCATGAAGGGCGTGATTTCGGCGATGGCCGAAGACGGTTACGACCTTTCAATGCTTTATGCCTATAGAGAATCCTACTACGAAAGGTTCGATTATGGGTTGGCTGGATGGCGATATCAAATCAAGTGTCCGCAATCGCGAATTCCTGCAATGAGCTCAAATTTGCCTGTTAGACAAGTAGAAATTCGTGATCTGTCGCGCTTGAATCCGGTTTATGAAGGTTTCATTCGGCAAATGTCGGGTTCGCCTTTAAGAACGCAAAAGGATTGGGAGCATCGAATGGGTCAAAAGCATCCTCAGGTTTATGCAATCGGAGACCCGGAAGTGGCCTATCTCTGGTTTACACCAGATGAATTTTGGAGCGATCTTCACATTGGCGAAATGGCATGGACGTCTCTTGAAGGATACAAAGGTTGCATGGCACTTTTGAAGTCACTCAGTGTTAATATGAATTCGGTGACTTGGATTGAACCGCCCCATTCGCCATATTTCAGTCTGTTTTGGGATCAAGGAATCGTAGCTCAAATCAACCGACCGACAATGGTGCGAATAATAACCTTGGATTCTCTTCTCAAGAAATTGCCCAATAAGGGAGGTGATTTTTCAATGCGTGTGGTGGATCCAATCTTAGAGAAGAACAATGGTACTTGGACTTGCTTTGGTGACAATTGGACTCGATCGGAGTCTGGACCAGCAGATATGACGATCAATGTTGCTCAGCTCAGCCAAGTTCTAATTGGGCAATATTCTCTAGAGCAATTAGCAACTTGGCAACTTCTTGAGGTGCATAACGCAGATCGATTCCAACAATCGATACCAAACTTTGGCACTTGTCCAGTCGTTTGCATGGAGTTCTTCTGAGTCCCAAAGGATAAGCCAATTCAAGGTATCCTTTTTGTCCGACCCGGAACGTCCGGAGGTGGATCTCATGGCAAAAGTATGTCAAGTAAGTGGTAAACGCGCAAACAACGCAAAGCATATTCGGCACCGCCATTCCGGTCAATGGAAGTTTCGAGCTCCGAAGAAGAACAGAACTCAAGGCGCAAATCTTCAAAAGGTGACGATCAATACGCCGAACGGTAAGGTGCGGTTGACCGTTGCGACCTCGGTTCTCAAGAGCCAAGAGTTTGCAGCCGTGCTTTGTGGGCTTAAGCCTGTTCCCAAAGCTTGGACCCAAAGACAAAATTACGGAATCTAAGAGAACTCAGATTTAATCAAGGACTCGCCATGACAAATAGGTTATGGCGAGTTTTTTTGTCATGAAGTGTATTGCTTAAGCGCCAATTCGAGGCAATCAAGGGCCTTGTTGAGCTCCGGAACTGCGAGAACATATGCGATTCGAACCTGTTTTCTTCCAAGTTCGGAATTCAAATAGAAGCCGGTGGCTGGTGCCATCATCAGGGTTTGGCCCTCATGTGAAAAATCTTCTAAGAGCCATTGGCAGAATTTGTCGGAGTCATCGATGGGAAGTGCGACTGTCGCGTAAAATGCTCCATCGATTTTTGGAACAACGACTCCAGGCATCGCACGCAAACGCGAAACCAAAGCATCCTTTCGTTTCATATATTCGGCTCGTACTTCGTCGAAATAAGATTGTTCAGTATCAAATGCAGCAAGTGAACCAATCTGTTCAAGGGTTGGTGGGCACAGCCGGGCTTGAGCGAACCTCAGTGCAGCATCATTGATGAGTTCGTTTCGAGATACCAAGAATCCGATTCTTGCACCGCAAAGCGAAAACCTCTTGCTGACAGAATCGATCATGATGGCATGCTTTTCTAAACCTTTTAGATTAAGTACCGAAAGTACAGGATGATCGGTGTAATTGAACTCGCGATAGACCTCGTCGGCAATGACAAAGAGATCATGCTTTAGCGCAAGGTCTCGGAGATCGTGGAGTTGACTCGATGAATAGATTGTGCCTGTTGGGTTTCCAGGGTTATTGATAAGAATGGCCCTCGTTTTTGGTGTGAGGGCTTTTTCAAACTCTTCAATTCCTGGCAAAGCAAAATCGTTCTCGATTCTGGTGGTGAGTGGAACAACTTGTATATCAGCACCACAAGAGAAGCCCAAGTAATTCGCATACATCGGTTCTGGAATGAGAACTTCTTCTCCTGGATTGAGTGAGGTCAAGAGCGAAAAGGAAAGTGCTTCTGAACCCGCAGTGCAGACAGTAATTTGGCTTGAATTTACATCGATACCGATGTTTTTGTAATGAAGGGCCACGCGCTCTCGCAGTTCTGGCATTCCAGCCGAATGGCTATATTCCAAGACCTTATGATCGTAATGGCGTATGGCTTCCCAGAAGAGTGGGGGGCTCTCGATGTCGGGCTGCCCGATATTCAGATGAAAGATCTTGATACCTCTCTTGGTCGCCGCTTCTGCATATGGTGCGAGCTTCCTTATAGGAGAGGCCGGCATGTGTTTTGCTCGATCCGAAATCTGAGGCATCTTGATATTGAAGAATACTTGAGACTTTCAGTTTTGTGGCTTTCTTCTGTGAACTCCTGGGACTCCTTTACTTTGAAGTTTTCGTAAATGCGGAGCAAAGCCTCACAATTCGGCTAAGAAAGCCATCAGTGCAAAAGATTATTGTGCGATTAGGCTCAAAGTTCGGAGCAATACAAAATGTCCTAAAGTCACGGGATTCAAAACTTTCATAATTTAGCCCATGCCAAAAGGGTTATCGACTCGATCTGTTCATCAAGCTGGACACAAAGACAAGCTTTCAAAAGCGATCGCTTTTCCCATTTATCAAACCTCTACCTTTGGTCAATCGACCCCTGGGCACCCAACCGAATACCTTGGTCGAAAACTCAGTTATGGCCGAAGTGAGAACCCTACTCGCACAGTACTCGAGGAGACGTTAGCCGAAATCGAAAACGCAAAGTTTGGTTTGACATTTGCAACAGGTTTGGCTGCAGTAACCGCCATCGTTTCGACTCTGAAAGCTGGTGACCGAATTGTAGCGTGCTCTGATCTTTATGGAGGAGCATATCGTTTATTTACTCAAGTCTTTGCCAAATTTGGCCTTGAATTTGTGTTTGTTGAAACTAGCGACCTGGGCCAACTTGAGAGAGCCCTTAGCAAACCAACTCAAATTCTTTGGTTGGAAACTCCATCCAACCCGTTGCTTAATATCACGGACATCCAAGGCGCAGCCAATCTTGCCAAGCAGATTGGTGCTACGGTCGTGGTAGATAATACTTTTGCCACGCCGGTCTTGCAGCATCCGTTAGAGCTAGGAGCCGATATCGTTCTGCATTCCACGACAAAGTATCTCAATGGACACGGTGACGTCGTGAATGGTGCCCTCTTGACGAACTCGGAAAAGATTTGGAATGAGCTTAAATACGTCCAAAATGCAGCAGGTCTGGTGCCGGGCCCACAAGATTGCTATTTGGTTTTGAGAGGACTGAAGACACTTGAGTTGCGGATGGAAAGGCATTGCCAAAATGCACGTGCCATAGCAAGTTGGCTCGAGTCCCATCCAAAAGTCTCACGTGTTTACTACCCGGGACTCAAATCACATCCTGGCCATGACATTGCTAAGAATCAAATGAGCGATTTTGGCGCAATGATGTCGATTGAAGTTGTCGGGGGTTTGGACAATGCAATAAAGTTTATGGAGAGTGTTGAACTTTTCACACTCGCTGAGTCTTTGGGATGCGTGATGTCTTTAGTGAACCATCCGGCTTCAATGACTCACGCTTCCGTTCCAAAGGACGTTCGCGAGTCTGTAGGGATCACCGACGGGCTTATCCGAATATCTATTGGAATTGAGGACGAAGCAGATCTCATTGCAGATTTGGATCAGGCCCTCTCGAAACTTTGAGCTTAACCACCAAAAACAAGGAAATCTTTGACGAATTGAAACCTTAATTCGTCAAATCGCGGTATGGTTTCAAGAGTTTTATGAAACATCTCCTCGCAATTTTAGGTGTTTTGACATCGGCAGTGAGTTTCTGCCAATCCCTTGACCAAATTCTCTCAAATATTGAACCGCGTGAACTTGGGCCAACCACCCTTGGTGGCAGAGTGAGCGATGTTGCGGTTTATGAGAAGGATCCTAGAATATTTTATGTTGCAACAGCAAGCGGAGGGGTCTGGAAAACAGAAAATGGCGGAGCAAAACTGGAACCCATTTTTGACAAACAACCGAGCCTTGCCACTGGCGCAGTCGCCGTAAATCCCAACGATCCAAACGACGTTTGGGTGGGAACAGGGGAGGGAAGTAGCCGCAATTCCACCTGCTATGGCGACGGGCTCTATCATTCAACTGATGGAGGAAAGACTTGGACACTTGTTGGATTTGAAAAGTGCAGGCAGTTTTCACGAATTACTTTTGACCCGAATAACTCAAAGACAATTCTCGTGGCCGCTCTGGGGAACTTATGGGGAACGAATCCTGATCGTGGACTATTCAAGACAACGGACGGAGGGAAGACCTGGAAGAAAGTTATCGACGGGGGCGACAAAGTTGGGGTTATTGACGTTGTTTACAACGCGAAGAATTCAAAAATCGTTTTAGCTGCGACCTGGGAAAGGCTTCGAGTTCCATACAACTTCTATAGTCGAAGCGCAAACAATGCGATCTGGAGGAGTACCGATGGAGGAGACCATTGGACAAAGATTACGAAGGGAATGCCAAAAGGCGATTTAGGCAGAATCGGACTTGACATCATGCGAAGCAATCCCAAAATTTGTGTCGCAACAATTGATGCCAAAGATGGTGGTGGATATTTTAGAAGTGAAGACGAGGGGCAGTCTTGGGTTCAAACCAGCAAATTAGACCCTCGACCATTCTATTTTAGTGTGCCTCGCATCGATCCGAATGACGAAAATCGTTGCTATTTGCCTGGAACTGAACTCCAATTTAGCGACGACAAAGGAAAGACCTTCAAGACCATGGGCGATATGCACCCTGACCATCATGCTTTTTGGATCGACCCAAAAGATTCAAATCATATGATCGACGGGAACGACGGTGGACTCGTTCAGTCTCGTGATCGTGGCAAATCTTGGGAGTTTCTTGCCACGATGAGAATCGGTCAGTTTTATGCCGTTGATTACAACATGATGAAACCCTATTGGTTTGGTGGCGGGGCACAAGACAACGGTTCTTGGATTGGTCCATCACAAACGAATCATGGTGGAGTTCTGTATTACGACTTCGTGGGATTCCAGTTTGGGGATGGATTTCATGTGCAATTTGATAAAGCAGACTCCGAGTGGTTTTATTCTGAAAGTCAAGGTGGAGGGATTATGAAATCGAGCAGGATCAACGGTTCTGACCAATCTGTTCGGCCGACAAATGCTAAAACAGGTGAGCCCGCAAGCGAAAAGTACCGATTTAACTGGTCCACGCCTTTTGTCTTGTCTCCCTACAATCAGTCCACGATTTATATGGGCGGAAACAAGGTGTTTAAGAGCATCGACAAAGGTGTTCATTGGAAAGCCATATCGCCAGATCTCACCACGAATGACCCAAGCAAATTGAAACCTGTTGAAGGTGACATTATCAATTCAGGAGCTGAACTTCATTGCACAATCATCACCCTGAACGAATCTCCCAACAAGCCCGGTGTTCTTTGGGCTGGCACAGATGATGGCCTCATCCAGGTGAGCCAAGACGACGGATCAACTTGGAAAGAGGTTGGTGCAAATATTTCTGGTGTTCCCAAATCAACTTGGGTCAGCCGAGTTGCGCCGTCTCGCTACCAGGCTGGTCGTTGTTATGTCAGTTTTGATGGTCACCGAACAAATGATTACAAGCCATATGTCTACATGACAGAAGATTTCGGCGCGACCTGGAAAAACATTACAGGGAACTTGCCAGATGGATCTGTTTATGTCGTTAAAGAAGGGATAAAGAATGAGAAGCTACTCTTTGCCGGAACCGAGTTTGGACTCTTTGTCTCTTTGGATCAGGGTGCTAATTGGACGAAATATGTCACTGGCTCATGGCCAAACGTGCGAGTCGATGATGTCACGATTCATCAGCGAGACATGGATTTGTTAATCGCAACCCACGGACGATCGTTCTGGTCGATACCAATTAGCCCTCTCGAACAGCTCACTGATGACGCACGAACTAAGGATGTTTTCTTGTGTGAACCTGCAACTGCTTATCTCCTTGGCCGTCAAGATGGAGCGGGGTATACGAGTTTCGGAGAGTTTTCTGCAAGAAATACTCAGCCGTCGACCGTTATCGCTTATTGGCTGAAAAACAAGACTGACGACAAGGTCGTTGTGTCTATTCTGGATGCCAAAGGAAATGAAGTCACAAAGTTTGATGGCAAAGGAGCCGCAGGACTCAACACGGTGGCTTACAATATCCGGGGCCGAAATTCAACTCGCAGAACGTCTGATTTCACGGTCGTATTGAAAATTGGCGACAAAGAAGTGGCAAGAACTTCTTTAAGGGTGGAAAACCTCATACAGGATAATTGAATCACCCAGGCCAAGCGGGCAGGGCTCACCTTGAAGCTCTGCCCTAGACTGCTTCATCAAATAATCTCATAATAATGATTATCAGAAAACAAATTCCACGCAAGTGTGGGTTCAGCTCGGTGCTTCTCTCTTAAAGGAGTGTGGAAGATTTAGCTTGCTCGAACTTGATCCCCGATAATGGAGTGCTCTAAACGATCTGCGGCACGGTCGGCAGCTTGAAAGAGATCGTCAATGTTCCAAGGTTGGCCGGCTTTTCGGCGGTTGTTGAGGATAAGGACAGCCGCAGTCGCGATTCCGAGCAATGCAAACGCTCCAAGAATGCCCCATTTTTGTGACTCTCGCGGTTCCGGTTGTGTTTGTTGGTTATTCGTATCCATAGATCCTCATCCACTGATTTGAGACGTTATTTTGCTTTTCGGCGTTTCAAGCCGGAAACTTAAGGGGTATTTCGCGAACAGATCATAGGCTCTGTTGGGGTCTTTTCGACGGTTGGTCAAAGTCTCGATCGGTAAACTGAGTGAGATCAGAATGCTAGACAACCTGACAAAAAGGCTTTCAGGAGTTTTTTCTGGGCTCAGAAAAAAGGGGCGACTCAACGAAGATGACGTCAATACGATGCTTCGCGAAATTCGGGTGGCGTTGCTTGAAGCAGACGTCAATTTCGCGGTTGCGAAGGCATTTGTCGCGCAGATCAAGGAAAAGGCCGTTGGCGAAGAGCTTTATGGGAGTCTCACTGCGGATCAAACCCTCATCAAAATTGTTCGTGATGAGCTTGTGGAGCTTTTGGGGGGTACGGAAACTCCTTTTCATTGGAGCTCTTCCCCTCCAACTATCATTTTGATGGCTGGCTTGCAAGGTTCAGGCAAGACAACGACCTCTGCGAAACTTGCCCGTTGGATGCTAAAGCAAAAGAAAAGGCCTCTTTTGGTCGCATGCGATCTACAACGACCAGCTGCTGTGAAGCAATTAGAAGTTCTTGGTGAACAAGTGGGTGTTCCTGTTTTTGGTCCTCAAGGACTGGCGGGCCAGAACTCCACGCTCGAGCTTCGAAATCCAGTTGATGTTGTCAAAAAGGCTCTTGAGCACGCCAAACATTACTTTTTTGATGTCGTGATTCTTGATACTGCTGGTCGGTTGAGCATAGATGATGCGCTCATGTCCGAGCTTGAAAACATGAGCAAAGTCTCTTTGCCATCAGAAACATTCTTGGTTTTAGATTCCACGACTGGTCAAGAAGCCGTATCCGTGGCCGAAGTTTTTCATCAAAAGCTGAAAGTGACTGGCACAATTTTCAGCAAGATGGATGGCGATGCTCGAGGCGGGGCCATTTTGAGTATTCGCGCAGCCACGGGAGTGCCAGTTCGATTCATTGGAGTAGGTGAGCAAACCGATGCTTTGGAAGGCTTCTTCCCCAGCAGAATTGCGGAAAGAATCCTTGGAATGGGGGATGTGATGAGCATCATCGAAAAGGCCGAAGAAGCTTTTCAAGGAGAAGATTTCAGTGTTTTAGACATTGAAACAAAAATGCGCACCGGAAAGATGGATTTTAATGACTTTCTTCAGCAGATGCGAATGGTGCGAAAAATGGGCCCGATCAAAAACATCATGAAGCTCATGCCGGGAATGGCAGGAGCTCTTCCAGAGGGAGCGCTCGATTCAATAGATGAGAAGCAGATCGATCGAATCCAGGCCATCGTACTCAGTATGACGGCCGTGGAGCGTACAAATCCGGATATAATCAATGGCTCCCGGCGAAAACGTATCGCCAAGGGGTCGGGCACGAGTCAAGAGGAAGTTAACCGATTGATCGATCAGCTCTACCAAATGCGAAAAAGCATGAAGCAGATGTCCAAGATGGGCAAAAAAATGCAGAAGTTTCGCAGAAGATAAAGAGAAATTTAACCATGGTAAAAATTCGATTGCGCAGAATGGGTAACAAGCACAGGCCATTTTATAGAATAGTTGTGGCTAAAAGTGCAGCAGGCCGTGGTGGTAGCTTTATTGAAGTTTTAGGAACTTATAACCCACTGACCAAGCCTTCAACAGTGAACCTAGATAATGATCGATCACTTGAGTGGCTCAAAAATGGGGCACAACCCACAGAAACAGTCGCTTACCTTCTAAAGCGAGAAGGCGTCCTTGATAAGTTTTTGGAAGAGCGCCCGCAGGCCAAAAAGAGTTTTAAGTATTTAGACAAACGAACAGCTGCAATGAGCCAAAAATCTGTTGTAGAAGCTCAGGTTGCTCCGGCAGCTAAAGCCGAAGTTGCACCAGAACCTGCACCAGAGCCAGTTGCAGAAGCTCCTGAAGCAGAAGTGGCACCGGCAGATGAAGCTGCTGCGGTTGATCCTGCAGAAGAGGTTCAAGGGTGAGCCTGAAGCCGTTTGTAGAAAATATTATTAAGCTCACCGTGTTTGAACCAGATGTTGTTCGGGTGGAAGAAAAGAACGACCGTGGGACGAGGGTGTTCAATGTCACTGTTGCCCCCACTGATGTTGGACGAGTCATTGGCAAAGATGGCCGAGTCATTTCTTGCATTAGACAACTTGTCTCGGCTGCTGGCGCAAAAGCCCATCAGCGAACAGTCGTCAAGGTCAATACGGACTAAGTCATATGAGCGGCCGTGAGCCGATGACCCAAATTGGGCAAATAGTCGGTACTCACGGAGTTAAAGGTGGGCTCAAAATCCGATTGATGACGGACTTCCCTAGCCGTTTTCAAGTCGGAGAATCTGTTGTTTTTGGTGGAAAGGAGCACAAGATTTTGCGATCGTCCTTTCACAAAGATCAGGTTCGAATCCAAATAGACGCTATTAAATCCATGACTGAAGCAGAGCTGCTGAAATGGATGCCTGTGTTTGCTCCTGAAGGCTCCCGGCCAAAAATGGAACATGACGAATTTTTGGACAGCGATCTTTTAGGAATGACTCTTGTCGATTTGGATGACGTGGCCATTGGGTGCATTGAAGAAGTGATTCATGTACCTGGACAAAGCATCTTTCGATCGGGCGAGATGATGATTCCAGCGGTTAAGGAATTTATTGTGAAAATTGACATTCAAAATTCGAAAGTTGTTGTCGATTTGCCCGAAGGATATTTAGAAGGAGACGATGTTGAGCCAGTTCATTGATGAAGCAATTGTTGAATTTGAATCTGGTCGTGGAGGCGATGGTTCTGCAAGTTTTCACCGAGAAAAACACGTCCCCAGGGGCGGTCCAAATGGGGCCGATGGTGGCCGTGGGGGTCATGTCATTTTGGTTGCAAACCGTGGAATGCGAACTCTATATGACTTCAAATTACTGGATCATTACAAAGCGACCGATGGAAGCAAGGCTCAGGCACAGAAAGCCGGTCGAGATGCTGAAGATTTATTGATCAAAGTTCCCGTTGGAACGATGGTCTTCGATACTGAATCGAACGATCTGCTTGCAGATCTTGATTCGGACAATGCACAATTTGTGGTTGCAAAAGGTGGTCGGGGGGGTCGCGGGAACCTGCATTTTACAAACAGTGTTCGTCAGTCTCCCAGCATTAGCGAGCGTGGAGAACCTTCGGAAAAAGTTCGTGTCAAGCTGGAGTTGAAGCTCTTGGCAGATGTTGGGCTGATCGGTTTACCAAATGCCGGAAAAAGCACACTCATTAGTTCCTGCTCTGCAGCTAGGCCAAAGATTGGAGCATATCCGTTTACCACAATCACTCCTAATCTTGGAGTTGTTCAAGTCGCCGATACAACTTTCGTCATGTCGGACATGCCAGGTTTGATCGAAGGAGCCAGCGAAGGTGTTGGATTGGGCCACCAGTTTCTAAAACATGTCGAGAGAACGAAAGTCCTTGTCCATGTTGTAGATATCTTCCCTCTCGATCAATCCGATCCGATATCGAATTTTGAACTTGTGGAGAAAGAACTCGAACTCTATGATCCAGGGCTCAAAGACCGACCGAGGATTATTTTGCTTTCCAAAATTGACCTTGGTTCACACGATGAAACCGAAAATCATTTGAAAGAATTTCAGAGATATGGCTTCCCTGTGTTCGCGGTTTCGGCCGCAACCCAGCAAGGCATTCAGCCCTTTTTGTTTGAGTGCATGCGAGTTTTGAAGGAAGAGTTGGCCAAACAAGAATCTGTTGTCATAAAGATTGTTCCCCAGGAAAAAACCAAAGAAACCTGGAAAGTAAAAGAGACTCCAGATGGATTTGAAGTCGAGGGACGTCAAATAGTCCGAATGGTGGAGATGACAAATCTGGCGAACAATGAGTCGGTTCGCTACTTACATCGTCGGCTTCATCGAATGGGCGTCATCGACGAGCTGAGAGAGAAAGGAGCAATCGATGGTGACACAGTTCAAATTGGCGATTGGGAATTTCAATATATGGAGGGTTGGTGAAATACGGAATCTTAGGAGGCACGTTTGATCCGCCTCATTTGGGACATTTAGAATTGGCGCAATGTGCTCTTAAGCAATTGGATTTAGACGAAGTCATTTTTGTGCCTACAAACAAAAATCCCTTTAAGAAGTCATCAGTAGCAAATGCAACACAAAGGCTAGAAATGGTTCAGCTTCTAATAGAAGGTCACCCTCGATTCAGCGTTTCTGATATCGAAATTACGCGCGGTGATTCGAGCTATACGGTAGATACATTACAAGAGCTCAAAATGGTTCGTCCCGGCTCATATTGGATAATCCTTGGGGCCGATTCTTTGGCGGAACTTGAAAAATGGAAGGATCCAGAAAAGCTTTTGGATATGGCAAGAATTGCTGCTGCATCGCGAGATCAAAGAGTTGTGGTTCAGCTGTTGGATCAACTTCCGCTCGACTTTTCTAAAAAGGTTGATCTCATCGAGATGCCAGCCATGCCCATTTCATCGTCTAAGATTAGAGAGGATCTCGGAAGGAGAAATTCAACCGACGGTCGCTTGACGCCAAACATTTTGGAGTACATCAATAGAAAAGACCTCTACAACCAATAAGAAAAACGCCCCTGCAATTGAAAAAGCTGAAATCATCCGGGAATACGCCGATGATATCAAAGCCGAGGATATTGAAGTCATCGATGTAAGAACGAAAACACCTATGATGGAATATCTTGTGGTTTGCACGGGTACGAGCGAAACGCATGTTAACGCCATTGCAGACAAAGTTGCGAGCCGGCTTCGTGATCTTGGGATCAAACCTGTCCGAAACAATGCGGGTCCCAAAGCGGGTGGATGGGTGTACTTTGATTTTGGTGATGTCGTGTTTCATGTCATGCTTGATGAAAAACGGCAATTTTATGATTTGGAAACTCTATGGAAGACAACTCCAACAGACTCGACGCTGATAGTGGACTAGAAGAGCAAACTGAGTCCGAGACCTTTACTGTTCCCTCTCCGGAGCAAGTGGAAGCTGCTGAAAAACTCATTGTTCAAGCTAATGTTGCAAGAATCCAGGGAAATAAAATTGTTGCGACCAGGCTTCTTAGAGAAGCTGCTGATCTTGCTATAGGTTCATCGCAAGTTCAAGAAGCCCTAGGAGATGCTTTTCTTCAAGATCGCTCAATTCGTAATGCGCGTGATTGCTACAAGAAAGCGTTCGAGATTGATCCAAGGAACATTTCTGCAGAAAGAAAGTATGGAGAAGCCGTGCTGGCCATTCAATTGGCTATTGATCCCAACTTTGGCCAAACACCTGCAGACGACTCTTTTGCTTCAGGACGAGTCATCCTCATCCTGTCGTTTTTGATTCCTGGACTCGGGCAATTGTCTCTTGGAGAGACCAAACTGGGCTCTGGACTTCTGGCATCCTGGCTCATCGGAATTATCGTGGCGCTCGCCATTCCACAGGGTATGGCAGGTCTTGCGAGCTTAGTATCCAAACATGGGCCACCCCTTAACCCGATGATCTTTTTGCCCTTGGGCGTTTCGACCTTAGCTTGGATTTGGAGCTTGGCTGATGCAGGAAGCCGAGCCAAGACAACCAAACCCAAGATCGTACATCACCCTGCCCCACTCGTAGACAAAGATTTCTGAACGCTTCCAATTTAAACGATTGGTAGTTCGTAACCTTTTCGGTGATGTCGCCGATAAGACATGGTGTTCTTCCCCGCCTTACCAGCGATATCGTTGAGGTTGTTATCCCAATGCACAACTTCACCAGAAAGGAGAGCGCAATTTGAAAGATGGCAGCAGATTGTCGTTTGAGCCACGGATCGAAGATCGGCTCTTGGACGCTTTCGGGTTTGAACACATTCGATCCAGTTCCGCCAGTGATCACTCACAGCAGGTGATTCTTCCTTTGGAATCTCTTTGCCGTCTGCATCCATCACAGTCCAACCGCCGCGCCACACTCTAAGGGTCTTGCCATCTTCGCTTACAAACTCAGTTCCATGTCCGGGCTTTCCGGGATGGTCTCGCCCGACTGACCAGTGCATGACAAAGTTAGGATTATTGAACTTGTAAATGGCTTCAATGGTGTCGGGTGCATCGCGGTCATCATCGAGAATTGCCAGCCGACCGCCGACAGCGCTCACATGAGTTGGCATCACCAAATCGATATCTTTGCTCATTCCCAACAAAGCAATATCCATCATATGAACCCCCCAATCTGTGGTAAGCCCTCCACCAGTGTTCATGACCCATCTCCAGTTCCAGTGGACTTTATTGTCTTGATAAGGAACATAAGCAGCAGGGCCGAGCCACATATCATAGTTCAGATTGGTTGGGGGCTTCGAAACAGGGCGCTTCCCTATTCGGGTTCCATCCGAAATCCATGCCCGGCAGAGAACAATCTTGCCCAATTTTCCGGTTCGGACATAGTTTAATGCGTCTGTAAATTCTTTCGTGCTTCGTTGCCATGTTCCGACCTGAACAACTCGGTCGTACTTGTTCTGGGCTGCAACCATCGCGAGAGCCTCTTCGATATTGTGGGAAATAGGCTTTTCACAATAGATGTCCTTTCCTGCCTGGCAAGCATGGATTAAGTTTCGGGCGTGCCAATGGTCTGGAGTTCCTACTATGATGGCATTGATGTCCTTTCGGTCAAGCATGTTCCGATAATCTTCATAAACATCTGGCTGGCGACCATATTTTGCAGTGACGTCTCGGAAATCGTTTGTAATTCGATTGGTGTCTACATCGCAAAGGGCGGCGACCTCTATTTCTGATGAGCCCATGAGAGTTCGCATGTTAGCGGCGCCCATTCCACCGCAACCAATCAGTCCGATGACAATCTTGTCGTTTGGCGAAGTTTTCTGGTTACGCGCAGATGCCATGAGCGGTACAGCAGAAATTGCCGTGGCAGCGGTCGCTTTCATCACATCACGTCTTGTTGGCTGAAGCATTATCTTAGTCACCGTAGCTGATTTTATCGGCAGGCTCATAAAAAATGCTCGCTTTTTGTCGGATCTTGAGTTGATTAGTGGTTAAACGAGTAGGCTCCGATTCAAATAGGAATTCAATTTCGTCTCAATTATTCAGGTTCGAAAAACTATGAGAGCATTCACGGTTGCTTTAATGATATGGGGGTTTTCAGGATTTGCTTTCTGCCAAACGAAACCACAAACTGCAGTAAGTCCGTTTAAGATCAAAAAGGAAGAACTCAAATCGACACTTGTGAAGTTGGGATTCGCCACGAAAGATCTAGGAAATTCACTTTATCAAGTGACAATTGGAGCTGAACCAGATCAACTCAATATCATTGTGAGCATCAGCGCAAGTCAAAGCAAAATTTGGCTCACTTACTCTGTCGGAATTTTATCGGATGACCAAAAGCATGATCCGGATTTCCTTTATGGGTTGCTTGAAAAGAACGGTGAAATCCAACCGGCACATTTTTATGTTCGCAAGAATAGGCTTGGCATTGGGTTTCCGATTGATAATAGAAGTGCCACTGCGACAATTTTGAAAAAGGAGATCGAGAACTTTGCAGAAACAGTTCGCAAAGTTCTCGAGAAATTAACTACGATTTCTTAGTTAAAGTAACTCGAACTTTAACATCCATAGCTGGTGCCTGTTTGCCATCTTTTGGAGCACGGGCCATGGCCGATTGAACATAAGTCATCGATTTACCATCTTTTGAAAGTGTGTAAACCTTTGGTTTGGCCATCTCTCCGGAAATTGCCTTACCATCCCTTTTCTTGGGAGTCAGGGTAACGCTAGATCCGCTCACTGCCCAAGTTCCTTCGCTCACATGGGTCGCTTTATCCGGGCCACCAGTTTGCGTTGCTTTATAAGTTTTATCCGACTTAAATTCAAGAGCAACTGTTGGCATGGCACCTTGGGCCTTCACCTGTTGCGCCATTTTCTGATCTTTGGTTTCTAAGGTGACTTTTCCCGACCATTTCCCGGTGATATCGGCAAAAGATGTTGCAACTAAAGCAAAAGAGAACACTCCCAAAATGAATGTCTTTGAAATGAGTTTCATAACTTCTCTCAATTTACCAACTTCCCTAAAACATTAGTTCCGGAAGGCATAGTGTTGCAATGAGCATCGCCATCAGAAACGACTCCGCTGAACACTTCAATGGCCTTAAATGTGAAGTCGAATCCGACCAAGATGCCCGTCTCCTTATCAAGATAGACGGTTCCGCTACTCTTCCCTTGGCTTTGGTCCGGAGCGTATTCCAGCGAAAACTTTGCGCACTTCCTTTCTTTCCAGGTATCAAACCCAATGAGTTTTGCGTGGCCAACTCCGCGATGCATTTTGGTCTTCGGAACTTCAAATTCTTGGCCAATCAAAATGCCTTCAACAGGCGACTTGAAAGTAGCATATGCACCTAAAGTGTCTTCCAAATCGCTTGATGATTCCTTTTCCTCTTTGGGATTCCCATCCTTGTCAATCACAGTTGTTGTTGCGGGCGAATTTTGATCTGATTCATTCCCCCCAAAACTGAGTTTCGCGTCGGTCATTTGGGATTCCCAAGTTTGGTCTCCATTAGGATCTAACTTTATGATCTTTCGTACGAGACTGCCAGTAAACTTTGCGTCGTTGCCCATGACTGCGAAATTGACATCAAATTTCCATTTATAAGTGAGCCCAACCTTTGGTTCGGGTCTGATGAATGTGTATTTTTGGTTGTCCTGGGCATGGCCGAGAACTGGTAACAAGGCCAACGTCATGAGGAGTGTGCGAGGTCGCATATCGTCTATACTAGAGTCATAACTTACTGGTTTTGACTTTGGGACTAGTGGGAGGACAAAAATGATTTTTTCGTTTGCTTATCATATGGCGACTTCGCCCACCAGTCTTAAAAGCGAGATGAAAATTCCCATTGCCTATGTGGGAAAAACAATTCTCAACAATCCCAAAGTCAACGAAAAAGTTATCGCTCTCACATTTGATGATGGGCCAAGCCCTTACACGACTCCTTCTGTCCTTTCGGCGCTAAGAAAATACAAAGCGCATGCGACATTTTTTGTTGTCGGCCAAATGGTTTCTCACCGAGAAAAGATCTTGAAACAAATGGCTAAAGAAGGTCATATCATCGGAAACCATACATTTAGTCATCCATATCACCCAGATATGGAAAAGGCAAAATTCGAGGTTCAAAAAACGAACCGAATGATTTACGATGCAATTGGAGTATTTCCAACATTGTTTCGGCCACCAGGGGGAGTGATGGATTCATGGTCTGCCAAGATTGCGAAGACCAAGGGTCTCGCTTCTGTAATTTGGACCGGCTCTAGTGCCGATACGGCAACCAAATCTTCGGATGTAGTTTATAGAAATGTGATTTCGGCATCGCATCCGGGAGCGATCATTTTAATGCATGACGTGAAACCTCATACTGCACAAGCTGTGCCGAGAATATTGGCAACGCTCAAAAGCAAAGGTTATCGGTTTGTAACTGTTCCAGAGATGCTAAAAATTTGGAACGACTCTCACGAGCGAAAGATAGCTTTGAAAGTTAATCAAGGCTGACAAACTTCGGTTCGCAATTTGCCATAACCTCAATTCTGAATCCGTAGATTTGAAGCGAAGAAAGTTCGGATTCCAAATCACTCAGAATCTGTTTATAGTCGTCCAGTTGGGTTTTCGCAATTAAGTCTCTATCTGTGGTTTCTAAGGCTCGCATGTAATCAGCACACATCGCGAGGTCTGGCCCGTCTTCTGCAGGACCATGAAAAATGAAAACGACAATTTCGATCTCATGAGCTCGCACTAGAAACAGAAATTCATCTCGTTGCTGAGACGAACGCATATGTTCGAGTCCACTTGTGGCCAGAGCCCCTGGTCCGCCAGGGAGATAGAGCCGATCATAGTCTGTGATATTCATTCTGCTGGTCAAAAAGTCATCGACAGCACGCTGGAGCCTTCCGTCAGAACAGGCCACAACCAGAACATGCGGTCGGTTTGTATTCCACTTGTAATGGCTTAGATATCCAGTTCTAGGCATAATTTATGTTTACGTTGTACCAAGATTTCAGGCTAGAATCAAATCTATTATGGGTATTGATGGTCATTTGACTCGAAAGCAGTTTTTGGGAATCGCAGCAACAACTCTAGTGGCACCAAAGGCTGCGATGGCCTTGGAAGAACCAGAACAGTCGACCACGGATATTTCCGTTGCTGATATGAAGGTTGCCGATAAGTTTGGAGCGGCAGAATTTGATGAAGTACACCACAAACTGGCTCTTCCTGGTGTGAAAAAAAATATCAGTAATTTTTCAACCATTCGCAATCTAGGCTTGAAAAATGAAGTCGAGCCCCTGCTTGCATTTAGTCCCTCAGGCCGGCAGGAAGGCGAAGGTTCGAGAGTTTCCATCAAAGGTTTGTCGAATCAGACTCGCCAAACAACTTCAGATGAAGATTTAGCCTA
Organism: uncultured Fimbriimonadaceae bacterium; assembly: GCA_964583465.1. Lineage (GTDB taxonomy): Bacteria > Armatimonadota > Fimbriimonadia > Fimbriimonadales > Fimbriimonadaceae > JAEURO01. The sequence continues at coordinate 126,850 of CAZOVP010000003.1, forward strand.
TTTGAGTACCGTTGAGCTTTCGCAAATGGTGAAGTCGAAGAAACTCAGCCCCGTGGAACTAACGGAAATTTACTTGAAACGACTGAAAACCTATGGTTCCAAATTGAACTGTGTTGTGACTCTTACTGAGGAACTTGCGATGCAGCAAGCCAAGGTAGCCCAAGAAGAAATATCAAAGGGTCATTATCGTGGTCGACTCCATGGCATTCCATATGGAATCAAGGATCTTTTTTCAGTGGCTGGCTATAGAACTACCTGGGGAGCAGAGGCCTTCAAAGATCAAATGATCGATCACGATTGTGCTGTGGTTGAGAAGCTCAATGCAGCCGGAGCAATCTGTCTGGCCAAACTTTCATGTGGCGCCCTTGCTTATGACGATGTTTGGTGGGGAGGACAAACCAAAAACCCTTGGAATGTCAAGCAAGGTTCAAGCGGATCTTCAGCAGGTTCAGCATGTGCTTCGGCGGCTGGTCTCGTAGGATTCGCCATAGGAACAGAGACTTTAGGTTCGATCATTTCCCCTTCGAATCGATGCCGAGTGAGTGGGTTAAGACCAACCTATGGTCGGGTCAGCCGCTATGGTGGCATGGTACTCACTTGGACCATGGACAAGGTCGGGCCCATTGCGCGAACAATCGAAGATTGTGCGGTGGTTCTAGGTTCTATCATTGGCAAAGATCCTCGCGATATTGCAACAGTCAATCGCAACTTTACATATGATTCGAAGATAAACCTTTCGAAGCTGAAGATTGGAGTTCTAGTCGGAGAAAAAGAAAGCCCTATTGAAACAGCAGATTGGGCAAAAATTTTGCAACAAAATGGCGCAAAGCTCTCGCCAGTGAAATTTAGTGAAGCTCCAGAGGGTATCTGGACCTTACTCGTGGCAGAAGCCGCCGCGTTTTTTGATAAGCTGACTAGATCGGAAGGTATTGATAAAATTGGTAAATTGTGGCCGCCAGAGTTTCTCGCTGCACGATATGTTCCAGCCGTTGAATACATCAACGCTCACAGGGCACGAGCCATCATGGCTGCCAAATTTGAAGAAGAGTTCGCTGACTTTGATGTTATTGTCACGGATCACTTTTGGGACGATGCGTTTACAATTTGCAACGGAACCGGGCATCCTCAAGCAATCATTCCCTGGGGGACAAAGGGTAGTGAACCTCGATCAGTTTCAGTGATCGGACGCCTTTATAAAGAGGGGGAAATGGCGGCCGTCGCAAATGTCCTGCAACGATCTTCCACTTTCCATTTGCAAAGGCCCGATAGCAAGTCCTGGGGTTAATCAATGATTCTGAGTGAAAGAGGTTCACTCGAAAGTACGCCATACGAGCTGATTCGTTTGAGTGCTTCTCCGATTTTTTTGTGACTCGTGGGATGCGTAACAATCATCACATTGCCTGAATCATCATGCAGCTTGGCTTGGGCGTGAGTGATGCTGACGCCTTGATTCCCAAGCTCCGTAGCAATGACTCCAATCAAGCCGGGCCGATCCTCAATCGGGAATCTCAGATAATATCGAGATTCGCTCCCTGCTTGCGTTATTTTTGTACTGGTTGTGGGGTTCCAAATCACACCCCCCTTTGGGTTTCTTGCTATCTCGATAATGTCAGACATCACGGCACTGGCCGTGGGTAAAGAACCGGCTCCCTTGCCATGGAAAATCATTTCGCCTGTGGCATCTCCTTTCACCATAACGGCATTGAACTCGTCATTAACTGGTCCGAGAGGATGTGTATAAGGTACCAAGCTCGGGTGAACCCTCATTTCCAAAGAATGTCCATGTCTCTTTGTAAGTGCTACGGGTTTGATGACGAAGCCAAATTCGTCTGCAACTTGGATATCAATAGGCTGAATCTTGGTGATCCCTTCCCTTTCCAGATCATCAAGCGTAGCCTTGACCTGAAATGTTAGCTCGGTGAGCACAATGAGCTTATGTGAAGCATCAATTCCCTCGACATCAAAAGTTGGGTCTTCCTCTGCCAGTCCTTGCTCTTGGGCTTGCTTTAGCGATTGCTCAAATGTAAGATGATCAGAATGCATCTTGCTGAGGATGTAATTGCTTGTGCCATTTAAAATGCCACAAAGCTCTTCAACTTCGTTGGCAATCATCCCGCTACTTAGGGCCCTAATAATCGGAATTCCCCCGCAAACGCTAGCTTCAAAAGCGAGTTGCGTACCAGAATCTCGTGCCTGAGAAAATAGTTCTGCACCATGGTGGGCCAAAACAGCCTTGTTTGCAGTGACGACATTCTTACCATTCTTTAGTGCTTTCAAAATGTAGTCTTTAGCCGGGTCGATTCCGCCCATGACTTCAACCACAATATCGACTTTTGGATGATTGATAACTTCTTCAAATTGAGTTGTGAGGAGCGTTGTGTCTAGCAATCTTGGTTTGTTGGTATCTTTGATAAGTGCTTTGACAATTTCGAGCTGAACACCCGATTTAGATTCTATAGAAGTCGCATTCTTCTTGATGATTTCAACGAGCCCACTTCCCACTGTGCCAAGCCCAAGCAAACCGAGATGAACCTTCCTCGTCATGCTCCAATTGTGGCAGTTTTTAGGTTCAAACCTTAAGGTCGGCCCGTGCTCCAAAGGGTCATGATTTGCAAGGCATCCGCGAGTTGTTCATGGAATTCCGACTCGGACACAGTAAAAGCGCCCAAAGATTCGGTATGTGGATTGATGATCTGGGCATCAAAAATCAGGAACCCCAAGGATCTGCACTGATTGACCATGTGAAATAAAGCGACTTTGGAAGCATTTGATCTCTTTGAAAACATGGACTCAGCCGAAAAGCATCCTCCAACTGCAAGCCCGTAAATTCCACCCACAAGTTCGCTTTCATCCCAAACTTCACAACTGTGAGCCCAACCCTGTTTGTAGCACTCTGTATACGATTCGACAAATTCTGAAGTGATCCAATTCCCGTCGGGCCGTATGCAGTTCAAAATGACATCTCGAAATGCCTCATCAAAGGTAACTTTCCAACCGCAATTCTTCATAAATTTTGAAAAAGACCGCGAAACATGGATCCCAGAAAGTGGCAATAGTGCCCGATGCAGGGACGAATACCAACCAACTTGGCCCGCATCGTCGGCCATTGGAAAAATCCCTTGCTCATATGCTCTCGAAAGGATTGCGGGATTGAGATCCACACGCTCATTTTAGACTTGACCAATGAGTTCTGCACAAGTCACACTGAAAGGAGGAAATCATGGGAGTATCGGAACAAGGCAACTGGGGAGCCGCAAAACGGTTTAGACTCGTTATTCGAGAAGGGACACAAGCCCGAGAGATGGGTGGCAACGAAATGTCCTTGGCAGTAGGAATTGTTGATAATATCATGATGCAAGCTCTCGACTTGAAAGCAAGCGATATCCATCTTCAACCCGAAAGAGAGCAACTCCGAATTCGATTTCGCCAGGATGGCATTCTGCACGACAATGGTCAGTTGCCACCAGAGCAAGCAGCCAACGTCATCGCACGTCTCAAACTCGCTGCAGGAATGAGGATCGACGAAACTCGTGAGCCACAAGATGGCCGAATTGACATGGAATACGATGACCGCAAGCTGAGTGCTCGTGCCTCTTGCGTGCCTTCCATGAATGGCGAAAAGTTTGTCATGAGGCTACTCGATCCTGCAGCGATGAAGGTTGACCTGAACACTCTGGGTATGCCTGACGACGTTCGGGAAAGATGGAAGAACCTCATTCAAGTGCCATATGGCCTCATTTTGGTTACAGGTCCAACCGGTTCCGGTAAGACCTCCACGCTCTATGCTTCTCTCAACTTGTTGGATCGCAAACGACGAAATATTGTGACAGTCGAAGACCCGATCGAATATGAGTTCGACGACAACATTGCTCAAGTTCAAGTCACGGAAAAGATGCCATTTCCTCGAGTTATGCGAGCGTTTTTGCGGCAAGACCCAGACGTCATGATGGTCGGTGAAATGCGCGACCCGGAATCTCTGGCGATTGGTATACAGGCAGGACTTACAGGGCACCTCGTTCTAAGCACCTTGCACACCAATAATGCCATTGAATCCATTGGTCGAATGGTTGATATGAACGCTGAGCCATATTTGATTTCTGGCGTTCTTTGTGGAATTTTGGCTCAAAGACTCGTCAGGCGCAATTGTCCAAAGTGCAGTGAACCGTTCCCCTATTCGCGAGAAGAATTGGAGTCGCTTGGTTGCACAGCAGAAGACATGCCTCAAGCAAAATTGCTTAAAGGCAAAGGGTGTAGCGAATGCAATGGGAGTGGTTTTAAGGGCCGAATTGGCGTTTATGAACTCATTGTTGCGGATCGTGCTCTAAAACAAGCGATTCATAACAACGCGGGCTACCCAGAACTTCTGGCTGCGGCACGTAGCCAGGGATTTAAGACAATGCAAGAAGATGGAAAAATGAAGGTCTTACAAGGAATAACAACTCCCGAAGAGGTCATCAAAGCCGTTTCAACGCAAGCTGTCGAATAAATTCCCTGACTTTTTTGGAACCCGAATCAAGGCAATAACTCCGATTGGCTTTCCTTTTGGGGGCTCCTCGTGACATCTCATACACTTTTGGCTACTTGCAAAAACGGCCCTAAAGTTGATCTTTGTCATTGTGTCGCCCACCTTGGAAATAGCTTCACCCTTCTGATGTCCCGATAAATAGAGATCGAGCGCGCCATCGGGGCCAGACTTGGAGAAAAAATCGCTCTGAACTTCCGGTAATCCAAGAGGATTTTCGTCAGTAACGTGGTTCAGCTGATTGTTTGCTCCCAAAACCGTCATTCTTTGAAATTTTCCATTTTTGAATTGGCCCCAAGAAGCCAATGCTATGGTGTTGTCTTTGGAAAGAGCATTGAAGAGGCTGTATGCCTTTTTTTCTGATTCTTCGGACGAAACAAAGGAGCTTCGACCATGAAGTGTCGGGATCCGCCGAAGACCAAAGACATCATCCCGCGGATCCTGTCTCAAGATCGTGTTACCTTCTTCTAGGAAGTTCACGGCCATTTTGTCCTGTTCTGTTTCATGGCTCATCAAGCTCAGCCCTATAAGGCTTGCACCGAGCAAAGGTGTGGCTTTTAACGACTTCATGCCCTGCATATTCGAATTGACGCTTTAAAGAGCTGAGCGGTTACTCTCAATTACCAGTTTTGAATTTGAAACTGGACATCTCAGGAGACAATTTTGATACAATCAATGGATGCTTGTTCCATTGAGTCTCTTGCTTTCAAAGGCCGATTTTGAAGTGCCCATCTTGATCGATGGAACGAGGTGTCATCCCAAGCGACTCATGGTGAAAATGTCGAGAACCAGTGAGCTTGCGGTCAAAACTGCTCGTTGCAAAGTGTTGGCAAGGTTTCCTCAAATCGGTTGGGAAAGTGTGGAGATTCAGAATCCAAATCTTAAGGAGAGCAAAAGTCAGATCGAGTCCATACTTGGCGATGGCTCCGCTCAATACGACCGCGCTGCGGAATTAGCCTATACCCCCAACGATCCTCTATGGCCCGATCAATGGCATATGCGTACCATCAAGGCTGATTTGGCGTGGGATGTGAGCAAAGGTTCGAATTCCACTATTGTTGGACTAATCGACACAGGTCTGAGAACGGATCACGAAGATCTTGCAGCAAACGTCTGGGTCAATAGCGGTGAAATCCCTGGCAACAACCTCGATGATGAAAACGATGGATACATCGATGATGTCAACGGCTTCGATTTTGCCTATAACACAGGCACACCAACAGATACTCTGGGCCATGGTACCGGATGCGCCGGAATCATTGGAGCGGTGCAGGATAACAACTTAGGTGTTTCTGGAGCCTGCCCTAAGCTGAAAATCATGGCCCTTAAGGCATGCAACGACTCGGGATATTTGTTCGATTCTTACTTGGTGCCAGCCTACATTTATGGCGCAGATCACGGTGCAAAGGTGTTTTCTATGAGCTTCTTTAGCGACCGAGTCAGCCAATCTGAAAAAGATGCTATGGACTATGCGGTTGCACATGGCGTATTGCCAGTTGCTGCTGCCGGAAATGATGCGAGTGTCCTTCCATTTTATCCAGGTGCCTATGAAAATGTTTTAAGCGTTGCTGCTACAAGTGAAAGCAATCTCAAAAGCGGGTTCTCGAACTATGGCACTTGGGTCGATGTTGCTGCACCAGGCCAAAATTTAAGAACGACCTCCGCTGGCGGAGGATATCAAGGTTTTGCAGGAACCAGTGGCGCGTGCCCTCATGTGAGTGGAGTGGCTGCCCTCTTGTTTGGTGCAAAACCTACGGCAACAGCAACAGAAGTTCGAAATGCGATTGAAGATACCGCCCAGGTTCTAAACCAGGCTCCCTATGGAGAATTCGCAAACTACGGATTGATCAATGCATCCGCAGCCCTAACAGCGCTCTTAGGGACTCCGGCACCACCCAAGTCTGTCGCTGTTCGGTACATCGCAAATCTTGGTCAGGGCCCGGTTGGTTTTCCGTTGGTTCCCACGACCTTCTTTCGGGCGAGGATGTATGGTCGAGGATTCGAAGGAATTTCTAACCTCATTATCAAGCGAGGCACCCGAACTTGTTTGATCTATGAGCGAACCCGAAATTGGATCGATTTTGAAAACCAAGATCGCTGGATCGGTGATGTTGAATTGTTCGATGGTGCGACAAGGCTTGCAGTTGTTAAGGTTCCAATCACGCACTACGTATGCAATCCCCTCGTAGAAGCCTCCGGGATTGGATCAAGTGTGACAGGAGGATTCACAGAAACTTTGATCAATGACAACATCACCATGAATGTTTCGGATGATGGTGCAGGCAAGATCACGATGCAAGGAAGCCTGAGAAGAATTAGTCGATTGCTTAAGAAATCACTTCAATTAAGACGAAGTTATTCACTTGCCGGTGGAATTGAAAATATTATGATTTATGATTGGGCGAGCGCAAGCTACCCTTATGGTAACTGGGTCACAATTGCTACGAATCCGGCTCCAACGACGCCTACAAATTTGACGATTTCGTTGCCAGATATTTCTCGATATGTTGATCCTGAAAAAACAACATACATTCGCATTCAAGTGACAGGCGTTGCGAGCGGCACGATTCTCAAACTCGATAGCTTAGGTCTTCACGACTTGTTCTGATTGTTCCCGGTTTGAATCGGGCAACTGTGACAGGTCGATTCTGGGTGACCTTTCCGCGTCCTGGAGATTCGCCAAACAATGTAGCCTGAAGCCATTGCAACGGCTCCTATTGTCACAATTGTGTCCATTGTCATGCCTATAGCCTCGATCCAATTTGGAAGATGGCGACACTGAGTACATAGGCCAACACGGTCATGTAAGTGAAAGCGAGCCCCGCCCATTTCCAAGACCCGGATTCGCGCTTGATGGTAGCCAAGGTTGCAGTGCACTGGCAACAAAGCGCAAAAAAGACCATGAGGCTTATCGCTGTCGGTAAAGTCATGAGTTTTTTGCCATCGGGCCAAGTTGCTTTAGCAATGGCTTTTCTTAAGTCTGGGGAGGACTCGTCCATGTCGCCACCCAAATCAAAAATGATTCCCATGGCGCTCACGACCACTTCCCTCGCTGGAAAGGCAGCTAAAATGGCAGTTGTCAGGCGCCAATCGAATCCAGCAGGTTTAAAAACAGGTTCAATGCCACGCCCAAATTTCCCGAGATAAGATTCCTGCGTTCTTCGAGCATTGAGATAGTTGTCCTCTTTCGAAGTGAATTCCTTCGATTCCTTGTTCATGCTTTGACTCGAAGCGAGAGTCCTAAATTCTTGCCGATATTGTTGATCATTCGCTTCACTTCTCGGAAAATATAAAGAAGCCCAAATTAAGATAGAAAGAGCAAAGATAATAGTTCCGGCTGTTTGCAAGAAAAGCTTGGCCCGAGAGATCATAGTTGAAGCAACATCTTTCCATCTGGGCCACTGGTATCTGGGCAACTCAAGAACAAATGGGATTTGTTGCCCTTTAAACACTCTTTTATTAAGGATCCAAACAACAGGAACTGCCACAGCCAATCCGACAAAGTGCATGAGAAAAAGTGCAATTCCTGCTGCAAAGGGGCCGTATGTGGGCTCGATAAAACTCCCAATAAACAAAATATAGACTGGAAGCCTAGCCGAGCAGCTCATCAATGGTGCAATCAAAATTGTCGCCAGTCGCGATTTATGATCTGGCATGACGCGGGCGGCCATGATACCAGGCACTGCACAGGCAAAAGATGACAAAAGTGGAATAAAGGCCCGCCCATTAAGACCGCACCAGCCGAGGAGCCGATCCATGAGAAATGCTGACCTAGAAAGGTATCCAGATCCCTCAAGAATCGAAATGAAAAAGAACAGGATGAGGATTTGGGGCAAAAACATGATGACTGTTCCAATTCCAGTAATCACTCCATCGACAACAAGAGATTGCACCGTTGGCATCGTGGCCAACATTGGCGCAATGAAGCTTTTGGTGTGTCCAATCCCAGACTCGATGATATCCATGATGGGTCTTGCGACGGTGTAAATGCTTTGAAAAACGACATACATTGTCGCAACAAAGATCGCCAGACCCCACACTCGGTGAGTTAAGACATTGTCAATTCTGTCTGAAAGTCGCTTGAGAGGAGCTTCGGGTTCGGTCAAGACGAGTTTGCGAATCCGTGAAGCCCACGAATATCTTGCTTGTGCATCAATTGTTTTGGCTTGGCCCCCTCCGCCAACGATTTTTTCACGTTCGAGCTGAAACTCTGCCACAATCTCCGGATGTCCGGCAATGAGCCGATTCAATGATGCGTTTTCGTCAAGTAATGCCTCGCGCACAGAGCTTTTTGTAACATCAATTCCGGCTCTTGCAAGCCGTTCGTGGAGCCGAAAAACGGGTTCTCGAACAATATTAGGGAATCCAAGATCAACTTCAGGTCGAATCTGGTCAGCTAAAGTCTGAACAATGGCTGATTTGAGATCATTCAGTCCAAATCCTTTATGACTCATGACCTTGACGACTTTAACGCCAAGAACCGTTTCCAATGCCTCAATATCGAGTGACTTCCCTTCGTGAGCCAAAACGTCGGTCATGGTGATTGCCACGACGGTTGGAATTTGCGAACCGATGAGTTGGCTAAAAAAGAAGAGGTTCCTTTCTAAGTTTGAAGCGTCGACAACGCAAACCAAAATATCGGGGTGCGATGAAGAATCTTGCCCCACGATAACCGTTGAAGCGACTTCTTCGTCAACCGAAACAGGCCTCATGCTGTACATCCCTGGGACGTCTATGACAGAGACCTTGACTCCGTTGAGATCCATGCGACCCTCGGCGCTTTCAACGGTGACTCCTGGATAATTCCCAACTTTTTGGCTTGAACCTGTCAGCGCATTAAAAAGGCTGGTTTTCCCAGAATTCGGGTTGCCTACGAGAGCGACCTTGATGATCTCTTGGCCCGCCATAAGCGTTCGAGCCACGAAATTATGAAACCTGCTCGATTTCGATTTCGCTGGCTTCTTTTTTGCGTAGACAAAGTCTTGTGCCCCGAACATCGATTTCGATGGGATCGCCAAAAGGAGCCACTTTTGTGACAGTAAATTCTGTTCCCGGAGTAAGCCCAAGTTCCATTAACCGGCAATTGATTGCTCCTTTTGGATCGACGCAAACCACACGGCACTTCTGGCCCATGCAAAGAGAAGCAAAATCACACTTTTGGACTTGGGGTTTTTCTTCCACGGAATTGTCTTCCAGATTACCAGATCGAGGCTTGTTTTTAGGCATGAAATCTTTACTTAGGGACAGCGAAGAGTGCAGTATTTATCTCGCCATCAACATCAACTTTCACCTGAAATTCGCGAGTGATTCGAACCTTGTCTGATTTTTCGCCAAACGCTTCGTCCATTACGAATTCTCCATCAATCACATATTTTCTTAGATCACCAGAGCTTGTAATAAACATTCCATAATTGGCGCTAACGGGCGATTTTGCATCAAGTCGCCATCGCCCAACAATGCGATAAACTTGCTCTCCGTTGAGGTCAATCAGTTTGCAACTTTCTACCGATGCCCATTGTTCACGCAAAAACTTGAGATCAGAGATATCGCTGATGAGGAGATCTAGAATTGCGGATCGCTCTGCCAGGCTATGGGCAGATGCTCGAATAATATCGGCCAAAGTCGTGCTCGCATCAAGATTTTCGATGAGTCGTGCACCGTTGATTCGGTCTGTGTTTGGGCCATCGAAGGGTTTTTCATAGCTGAAAACCTTGCCATCACTCGTCACTGTAAAGTTCTGCTTGTTGTTCTGAACAGATTGCGAGACATAGAGCATTTGAGGTCTTTGAATCTGAACTTTGTTTTGGATGACGATCTTGCTTCCAGGAATGGTGGTTTCAGAAGAAAAGCTTCCACTTATCTTTGAAGCACTGTGATACTTCTGAATCATTTTTGAGATCAGCGCGGAACCTTCTTGATCTTGATATGGCGACGACATCGCCAGAACTGCAAGGATGATGCTCATTTAGTTACTCTTTACTCCACATTTGTTCTTTGACGCCAAAATCCGAGTTTGCCGTTCGACTTGCAACGAATATCCAGTCTGAAAGACGATTAAGGAACACAATAATTTCTGTTCTGACGATTTGTTGCCGAGAAAGTTTGACCACACTTCTTTCTGCTCTTCGAGCAATTGTACGACATATATGGAGCCTAGCCGCCAATTCCGAACCACCTGGAATGACAAACCGCTTCAATTCTGGAAGCAAAGTTGTTTGAATATCGATTGAACGCTCCATGTCTTCAACAATAGTGCCAAGTTCTGCGACAACGCTTTGTTTTGATTCTGGCTGAGAGGCGATTTCAGATCCTAATTCAAAGAGGACGTTTTGAATGCGTCCCAAAAAGATGTCAAGTGGCCAATCACGCCCAGCTAATCTCGCCCAGCCGACGAAACAATTAAGTTCATCTAAAGTTCCAAAAGTTTCGATTCTCAAATCGTCTTTTGAAACTCGGTTCCCCCCGATAAGTCCGGTTTGCCCTTGGTCTCCGGACTTCGTATAGATTTTCATAAGTGCCCTTTACGTACAAGCTTGACAAATTGGGGCAACATTTTAACCTTGCTGAGCTTGCTCGGGTTCAAAAGTAGTCTCCAAAGCCATTCCAATTTGATTTTTTGTATGAAAAGTGGTGCTCTCTTGGCTCTGCCACTAAAAACGTCGAGAGATCCGCCAACTCCAATTGCAATTTTGGCTTTGATGATGTCTTTTGTTTTGTGAATAAACTTCTCTTGTCTTGGGATTCCCATGGCCACAAATAAGAAGTCCGGCCCAAGGGGTGCAATTTCATGAGCAACGATTTCATCATCCTCAGAAGGAAAATAACCATGTCGGGTTCCTACAATATTGCAACCAGGGTGCTTCAATCGGAGTTTTTCAGCTGCTATTTCCGCGACACCAGGTTCAGATCCCAACAGTACGATCCTGTAGCCTTTTTGTGAACTCAGAGCACAGAGACGATCCACCAAATCAACTCCAGTGACTCTGCTTACGTTCTGAATTCCTTCTCGCTTTAGTGCCCAAACCACGCCTTGGCTGTCTGGAGTTAAAAGATCAGCTTGACAATAGATTTTGCGTAGTTCTTCGTCTCGCTCTGCAATAACAAAGCCACTCGCATCTGCAGTCACGACCATATGACTTTGTCCAGATTGCACCATTTTGTCGATGGCCAGAACGGTCGCATCCATATCCAAAAGGCTAATTTCCAAGCCAAGGAGTTTTTGTGTACGTATTTCAACTTGACTTTGGGTCACTGTCATGGGATTGACTCAAATTTGATTCTACCGATTCACTTTCTTCTTTTCGGGGCCCTAGACTCGAACATGCCAGAGGTCGAATTGCGTAAACTAAACGTCTGAAACATCATGGTCAATACCGTTCGAATCAAAGTGAAACGGCAATCACCCAATAAGAAAGACGCGCATTGGGACACTTTTGAGTTGCCCTTCCGAGAAAACATGAACGTGATTTCTGCTCTGATGGAAATTCGCAAGAACCCAAAGACGGTGATCGGTCAAGATGTGGAGCCACCTGCATGGGAAGCCGCATGTTTGGAAGAAGTGTGCGGATCCTGCACGATGGTCATTAACGGCCGAGTTCGACAGGCCTGTACGGCTCTTATTGAAGAAGTTGCTGAAAAGAACGGAAGTACATACGAAGTGAGCTTGCAAGCGATGACTAAGTTTCCCTTAGTCAAGGATCTCGTAGTGGATCGAAGTCGCATGTTCGATGCTTTAATCAAAGTGAAGGCGTGGGTGCCCATTGATGGTTCTTTTGATCGCGGAATGGCGCCTCCACAAGATGATCATGTACGTAAACTTCGATACGACCTATCCAAATGCATGACATGCGGTTGCTGCCTTGAAGCTTGCCCTCAAGTGAGCGAGAAAACGGCTTTTGTAGGGCCACAAGCCATTGGACAATCGCTCCTTTTTAACCTCCACCCAGTGGGTTCAACTCTAGCAAGTGAGCGCATGGACTACCTCACGACAGAAGAGGGGATCACGAACTGTGGTAATGCGCAAAACTGTGTAAAGGCGTGCCCCAAAGACGTCCCTTTAACACATGCGATCGCCGAGCTTAATCGTCAGACAACTGTCTATAAAGTGAAGCGATGGTTTGGCTTTGGGCCAAACTAACTGCGCCCTTTTCACTAATGAGGAAACTTTTGACGATCCAAACAGATTCAGATTCGTAGAACATCAAAATCAGAGGAGCATATGATCAAATTACTTTCAGCAGCTTTATTTTTTGCAGTCGCAACGACTACGTTCGCACAAAGCGTTGTCCATTCTGCTACTTCCGGAAAGCCAGTCTCGGGAAAAATACCGGTGACACTGAATCTTGAAATTCCCAAGGGCTACCACATTTATGGACCAAAGGCTGGTAGCACTGGAATTGCAACTGCGGTGAAAGTCAAAGGAACAGACTATAAGATCTCGAGCATCAATTATCCAAAAACGAAGACCATCACATTAGGTGGCGAAAAATTTGAAGTTTTCGAAGGAACGATTCAAGTGAATCTCATGCTTTCCTCTGCAAAGAAGACGAGCTCAAAACCTCTCTTGTTGGTGACCTCGCAAGCATGCAACGACCGAACCTGTTTGCCTCCAAGTACGGTTGAGGTAAAGGTCATCGAGAAAAAGAGCAAAACTAAGAAGTGAAGCGACTCGCTCTCATTTTTTGGTCGGTTTTATGGTTTGCCCTGCCGGCCCTTTCGCAACAGACCTCGGTTGAAGCCGTTAAAGCACAAGGTCTGGGGCCCTACTTGGCTTTTTGCCTTGTGGGTGGATTGGTTTCCCTTGTGACCCCTTGCGTGTTTCCTATGATTCCGGTCACAGTGAGCTTTTTCTCTAAGCGAGATAAGGGTCGAGCTATCCCCGAAGCCATTTCCTATTGCATAGGAATCGTGGGGACATTCACCCTTTTGGGAATCGGCGCTGCCCTTATTTTTGGGGCAACAGGAATTGCAGCCTTCACAACGAATCCATGGGTGAATCTTGGGTTAGGGCTCCTTTTCGTCGTCCTGGCACTCAATCTATTTGGTGTCTTCGAAATCCAACTCCCTTCGAGCATCACCAGCAAGCTAGGCAAGCAAACTGGACGGGGAGGTTTGGTGGGCCCATTTTTTATGGGAATGACCTTTTCACTGACAAGTTTTACTTGCACGGCCCCAATTGCGGGATCGCTGCTGGCCGCAGCTGCCAAAGGTGATGTCCTATATCCAGCCATTGGAATGACGACTTACGGCATCGCGTTCGCCGCGCCGTTTTTTCTCTTGGCGCTCTTTCCTTCTTCCCTAAGCAAGATTCCTCGTTCAGGCGAATGGCTCAGCGTCATAAAGCCGGCTTTGGCGTTCATTGAACTTGCTGCCGCTGTGAAGTTTCTTTCGAATTCCGATCTAGGTTTTGAGCTTGGGCTCATCACTCGACCTGTGTTTCTTGTTTCTTGGGTCGTCATTTTTGCGCTACTAGCGGCATATCTACTTGGAATCCCCAAAAAGATTGGAAGCGTAGGGATCGGACGGAGATTTTTTGGAGTTGCGTCCTTGGCAACAGCCGTTCTGTTGCTCGGTGGAAATTTCGGATGGCCCCTTGGGTTTGTCGATTCCTTCCCACCCCCCGATCCATATCCAAAGAAATCGAGTGATGTAGTGGCTCAAAAAAAGGCGCAAGAAAGTTTGGAATTCAAAGGTCGAATCGAAGCCCAAACTTATGAAGAGGCCCTTGCACTTGCAAAGAAGCACAATCGCACTGTCTTTGTCGATTTCACGGGTGTGACATGTGTGAATTGCAGGCTTATGGAAAAAAATATTTTTCCAGTTGATATTGTCAGGTCGCAACTTGATTCCATGGTTTATGTTCAGCTGTATACAGATCGTCCTAACGCCCAAGATGAGTCGAACAAAAAGCTACAAGAAAAACTCGCGAAGAACATTGCCCTCCCCACTTATGTCTTGGTTAAGCCTGATGGAGTCGTGATTGATAAATACGAAGGGCTTTCGCCAACTGCTGATGAATTTGCAAACTTTTTGAAAAAAGGCAAGACTTCATGAGGACTTTCCGGGTAGGTTCCGCGGAAGTCGGCGGTGGCCAACTTACGATCATTGCAGGACCTTGCATGGCAGAATCCTATGAAGTTTGCGCTCAGGTGGCCGAGAAAGTCCAGCAACTCTGTAGTTCAATAGGTGCTCATTACATTTTCAAGGCATCATACGACAAGGCCAATCGATCGTCTGGTGGCACCTCGAGAGGTCTAGGTCTCCAGGAAGGGCTCCGGTTGATAGAGAAGATAAAAGACGAGTTTGGGATTCCAGCCACAACAGACATCCATCTGCCGTCCGAAGCTCAAGCTGCAGCCCAAGCGGTCGAACTCCTTCAAATCCCAGCCTTTTTATGTCGGCAATCTGATCTTTTAGAAGCCGCAGCGCAGACCGGAAGGCCCGTCAATGTGAAAAAGGGGCAATTCTTAGCTCCCTGGGATTGCAAAAATATTGTCGATAAGCTGGATTCTTTTGGATCGAGTGGAACTATGCTTACTGAGCGTGGGACGACATTTGGATATAACACATTGATTGTTGATATGCCTGGTCTTGAAACAATGCGCGAGTTTGGCGTTCCCATCTGCTTTGATGCGACCCACTCTGCGCAAAGACCTGGCGCAGGTGGAACTGTGACTGGGGGAGTCCGGCAATCTATTCCCGCAATGACCAGAGCCGCCCTGGCCGTTGGAATCGACGCTCTCTTTTTGGAAATTCACCCAGATCCTGATCGTGCACTGAGCGACAGTTCCACGCAGTGGCCTCTCTCAAAGGCCGAACAACTCTTCAAAGAGATTCAGGTTTTTGAAGCTGCTTCGCGTACACTCAAATAAACGGATTCCACACGCTTAGCAAAGTGCTCTAACGTGTACTTACTTTCGTATTCACTTCTTGCTGCTGATCCTATCGAATGCTGGAAGTTTTTGTCGCCACAATGAAGAAGGGATGCAAGAAATTTTTCTTGGTCGTTTTCTGGATCAGCAAGTATCCCTGTCACACCATCCTGAATGAGTTCTGGCAAACCGCCTCTCGGACTCGCCACCAACACTTTTCCCAGTGAAAACGCTTCTAGGGCTGCAATGCTAAAAGCTTCGTCCCAAAGACTAGGCATAGTCACAGCATCCATAGATGACATGGCGCCAGCAATATTCGGAACGAATCCATGAAATTGAACATTCAAATTCAGTGCCTTGTGTTTGAGGATTGCAAGTTGTGGCCCTTGACCATAGACATGGAGTTGAATTCGTGGCTCTTTCTTTATGATTTCGATGAGTTCGGCATGCCCTTTCTCGGGTGTAAGTCGCCCAAAAATGCCGACATGTATGAAATTAGGATCCAATTCCAACTTGGGTGAATCCACTTCGACAACTAAAGAAGGGATTCCTGCGTAGGCCGTCGTGACATAACTTGAGTCGAGCCCCCGAGAAACGAGCGCTGACTTGACGGCATCCGAAACTGAGATGATGTGATGATAGTTTCTCTTTATTTGCCGTTGTCTGCGATTGCCATATCCAATAGCCAAATGGCGAGTCATTATTCTTACGGGTTGATGAGTGAGAACTGCAGCCCATGCAGGAACGACATAATCCGGAGAAAAGTGTGTGTTGATAATGTCGAACCTATTTTTGCGAAAAAGCCGGATGTAATTTGCAAGTGCGACAAGGTCATATTTGTTGTTTAGGCGCAAAGGGATCGTTCGGCCAGGGTTCGCATTCTCTAATGGTGACCCCGGAGGAGCCGTGATGAATGCCTCATGCCCAAGGGAGCTCAGCCCTTGAGTCAGATAAGTAACATACCGCTCAATTCCGCCCCAATCCTTAGGCATCGATGAACCTATGTTAAGAATTCTTAGAGCCACTTATTGAGCCAGTTCATGTTCCGTTCAATCATGCTGGGGTGCCAATCATGGCCCCAGTCCAGTTCGTCAAGCAGTTTTTCCCCAGCAAGCGCATCAAAAACAGCACGCACTTGTTCTGGTCTTACAGCCGGATCTTTAAGCCCAAGTGTGACAAGGGCGGGTGCTTGGCAACGGGTAGCCATATTGACAGTATCGAAGTAAGAAAGCGTGTGTGCGACAACTTCTCTCCCTAAAGGAATCGAATCCATAAAATCTGTGAGCTCTTTTAATGGATAGCGATGAATTCTTTGCGCCAAAACCCATTTCATAGCTGCCAAAAATGGAAAATCCGCCACGATAGCTTTAACTCTTTGGTTCCAGGCCGCGAGCCAAATGGCAAGGCCTCCGCCTTGACTCAATCCCATTGCACCAAGACGGTTCTCATCGACTTCGCTCTGAGCTTCTAAAACCCTCGAGGCGATGATAAGGTTTTGAAGCATCGACCGAAAAATCCAACTCTGAGGATCCTTCACGCCTTCTGCGAAGTAGCCCCGCTTGGGAACATAGTCTTCTTGGTGAAAAGCTGATTCGCCGAAGAAATTAAAACTCATGCTAACGAATCCTTCTCGGGTTCCATATTCGTTGGGCAACATCGACCAGCGTCCATAGGGAGCAATCCAAAGAAATGCTTTTTCTCTGTGTGCCGAATTTGGATAGGCAATCCAGCCATGAAGAGTTTCGCCCGATATCCCCCTGAATTGAAGAGTTTCAATTTGAAATCCAGACCGGAAACTACTCTGGGTTCCCGACCTCTTGAAATCGAGAGGCGCTTTTTCAGCTTGTTGGGACGCAACATCCCAAAATTCATCGAAATCTATTGGCACATAGGGGCCAAAAAGCGAGTCAGGAGACAAATATTTAGACGGCTCCTACGGATCTCTGAAGCGCATCGACATGCATGCCTGTCGTCAGAAGCCACGCAGTTGCCCGCTGGATTTCTTCTGCTGGTCCATTCAATCGAACCTGGATCCATCCAAAGTCAGAATCGACATTGGCTTTAACAATGGAGACCTTTATCTCAAATTCTCGACAGAGACGCCAAAGCCAGGGCTCTTGAACTTGGGCTCCTCTTGCTGTCAGGTTGATATCGACTTCTGCCATATTCAACAGTGAGTCTACCGTGCAGCACCTTAATTCGGCGATGATTGAATCGCGATTTTCCGTATAATAACCAAAGAATGTCTGATCGAGTTTTTGTCTTTGATACCACCTTACGCGACGGCGAGCAAAGCCCAGGTGTTCGGTTATCGATGTCTCAGAAACTTGAAATTGGGCACGCCCTCGTTGATCTTGGGGTCGATATTATCGAAGCCGGATTTCCCATTAGCTCACCTGGAGATTTTGAAGCTGTCAATACTTTGGCACGCGAGCTCAAGGGTGTGCAAATTTGTGGCTTGACAAGGGCCCGCGAAAAAGACATTGATGTTGCGGGCGAGGCTTTGAAACCCGCTGAAGACCCTCGGATCCATACAGGACTTGGCGTGAGTGAGAATCATCTCCAGCACAAGCTGAAGATGACAAAAGATCAGGCTTTAGAAACTGGGGTCAATGCGGTGAAACATGCTCGCCAATACACCAATAACATCGAGTATTTCATGGAAGATTCTGGCCGGGCGGATCGGGACTATGTCTATCGGGTTGTGGAATCGGTAATCGCGGCTGGGGCCACAACCATCAATGTGCCCGATACAACAGGTTACACCTATCCTGATGAGTACAAATCACTGATGGAAGGGATCAAGAATAATGTCCCCAATATCGACAAAGCAATTCTGAGTTGCCATTGTCACAACGATTTGGGAATGGCGACAGCCAATACTTTGGCAGGTGTTTTGGGTGGAGCGCGCCAAGTTGAAGTCACGATCAACGGGATTGGAGAGCGAGCTGGAAATACTTCCCTAGAAGAAGTTGCGATGGCTTTTGTCATTCGCAATGACCTTTTTGGTGTGGAAACCCGAATTAAGAGTCCAAAACTCTTGGCCATGAGCAAAATGGTTTCCAGGCTCACAGGCATGATGGTTCAACGAAACAAAGCTATCGTCGGAGCGAATGCTTATGCTCATAGTTCGGGAATTCATCAAGATGGTGTTCTCAAAGAGCGATCCACCTATGAAATTATCGCTCCAGAACTGGTGGGGGCAGAAAAAAGTGAAATTATTTTGACCGCAAGATCGGGTCGACATGGTCTGAGGCATCGGCTTGCCGAAATGGGGTTTAGCTTTAGCGAGGATCGATTTGAAGAGCTCTATGCTAAGTTCTTGGAGATGGCAGATACAAAAACTGAGGTTGGCGAAGACGATCTTAAAGTTCTTGTGTCCCACTAACTAAAATTCGCAATCTAAAGCAAACCTAGCAAAGTTCCTAAAAATTCATGTTGCGAGACAAGTGTCTACTTGAACTCCAAGCAAAAGTCCTATATATTGCATTGATATCTCGGAAAACCGAGATTGGAATCATTTTTGCAAGGACTTTCGTCCATGCAATCGGAGGCTATTATAAAAATGAAAATGCGCAAGGCATTTACGCTTATCGAGCTACTCGTCGTTATTGCGATCATTGCTATCTTGGCAGCGATCCTCTTCCCCGTCTTCGCCCAAGCTAAGGTTGCCGCCAAAGGCGCCGCTAGTATCAGCAACGACAAGCAGATCAACACTGCTCACATGATCTATCAAACAGATTACGATGATAATCCTGTTCTCGAAGGTCAAGGCGATGCTGATGCTCCGTTCTTGCTCAACGGGCTACCCTACAAGCCATGGTCATACCTGTTGTTGCCTTATACCAAAAATGGCGACATCATGCAGGATCCTCTGACATCGAAGGAACCGAACCCATTTGCTCCAAACATGTCTGATCAGGTTCTGTACACCTATCGAACTCAGTTTGGCTACGCGTTTACGATTCACTGCCCAGTCAACTACACAGGCACGGCTTGGGTACCAACTCCAACGCCACAAACAGCTCTTGCAAATCCAGCTCAGACCGTTATGTTCGTGTCTAAGAAGGATCGACAAGGCAATGGCGACTGGCTCTGGGTTGGATCGTTCATCTGGGGTGGTAACCTCGTGAGCCCACCTGCAGCTGGCTACTACACAACAGATCCAAACGTCAATCCATTCTCTTACATCGTGCCAATCACTTGCTGGGGAGACGGTTGCTCAGCTTATGCTTCGCAAACAGAAGAAAATGGTCGGTACACCGGTGGCGTTTCGCTCCGAAAAGCAACACGATCAGTCGTTGGTTTCTCTGACGGCCATGTGTCACCACTCGGTGCAGGTCAAATCGCAGCTGGTACCAACTGGCGAAAGACACTCCCAGCATTCACTTGCGTCGTCACAGACAAAAAGAAATATCTCTGGGATATGGAATAAGAATGAAATTCTGGACAATTCTCGCTCTGGTAGCACTTGTCCTCGCTTGCGGGTGCAGCAGCAATTCTACTGCACCTGCTCCAGAGGCCAATTCACAACCTAAAACAATTGAAGCTGAACCTGGAAAGGCAGGCGCTACAACGAGTAACCAAGAACTCCAGATAAATCCGAACGCTGGTGAAGTCAATAAAGCAGGTTCTGCTTTAGACAAGAAATAAAAACCAATCTAACGTTCGAGCAAAATAACAGAACCCGTTTCCTCGAGAAACGGGTTCTGTTTATGTGCTCGCGAGCCTTGGAATTATTTGAAAAACGACATGCCTTCGAGCTTGGCTTTGACCGATTGAAGGAAACGGCCGGCCATTAA
Source organism: uncultured Fimbriimonadaceae bacterium (assembly GCA_964583465.1). Taxonomy (GTDB): domain Bacteria; phylum Armatimonadota; class Fimbriimonadia; order Fimbriimonadales; family Fimbriimonadaceae; genus JAEURO01. Next base: position 147,045 of record CAZOVP010000003.1, read on the forward strand.
TCCATCCACGAGACGATGATCATATGTGAGAACCATGTTCATCATAGATCGGATGGCGATCATATCATTAACGATGACGGGTCGCTTCACAATTCCATAAACGCCCAAGATTCCGGATTGTGGAGCGCTGATCATTGGTGTTCCGAGGATGGCACCATATGAGCCAGGATTCGTAAGTGTGAAGGTTGCTCCTTGAACGTCTTTGACATCGAGTTTGTTGCCCCGGGCCTTCGCAGCAATGCCTTCCAAATCTTTTGCAATATCGACAAGAGACTTCTTATGACTATCTCGAATGACCGGAACGATGAGCCCACCTTCGCCTTTTTCGCCTAAGGAGACGGCAATCCCCATCTGCACATGCCGATTGATTGTAATGTCGCCATCAATCAATGTTGAATTGAGGTAAGGAAATTCTAGCAGTGCCTCTGTGAGGGCCTTAATAAAAAATGGAGTGTATGTGAGCTTAACTCCATATTGCTGCTGGAAACTTTCTTTGTTTTTCTCGCGGAACTCAACGAGAGGCGTCATGTCGACTTCTATGAGCGTGCTCACAACGGGTACTTGTGAAGATCGAGTCATGGCTTCTGCGATCATTTTTCGCATGCCCGCTAGCTTAAGGCTTTCGATCTCTGGCCCGCTCGCATTTGCGGTGGAAGTTGGTATCGAAACTGATGCATCAATGGAGCGAGGTTTTCGGCCCGAAGCCAAATAAGCTTCTAAGTCTTTCCGATTGACTCTGCCCCCTGCTCCTGAACCGGTTAATTGGCTCAGCTCATCCAAAGAAACACCTTGCTCTTTTGCCATAGATTTCACGAGAGGGCTGAACCATTTTTTCTCACCGTTAGAAGAAACTGGCTGGCTGGCAGCAACGGGTTCTTTTGGCGCCTGAACCACTTTCTCCGAGACCGATGCGGGACTTGGCTCAGAGTCCGATCCACCCTTGGAGATTGCATCTTTAGCGACTTTCTCGTCTGGCTCTATCACTCCCATGGAGTGAAAGACTTCCACATCAGAACCTTCTGGGATGATGATTTTGACCAAAATTCCAGAAGCAGGAGCACCGAGCTCTGTATTCACTTTGTCGGTCATGATCTCGACAACAGGCTCGTCTTCTTTCACAAAATCGCCGACCTTTTTGAGCCAACGGCTAACGGTTCCTTCATGAACAGATTCGCCAAGTTCTGGCATCAAAATATCGACAGGCATAGTGGAATTATGGCTGGAAATCGCGAAATTTGCCTAGGAATCCTTATTTTCAGTGACGAAAGAAACTTCTCAGGTCTTGTTCGCCGATTTCAGGTTCACTCGGGGAAACATTATCGAGTTTCCCATTGAGCATCCATTTTTCAAGCTCATCCACTAACGAAAAGAGGTGGTCGAAGCTGTCTACAATGAAAAGGAGTGGCTGATAATGATCAATTTCAAAGTATTGATTCACAACCCATTCGATCTGAATTGGATAGCGTTGAACTTCTGAGCTCTCGATACAATATTCGAGTTCACCAAAACTCGAGAGCAACCCACTTCCATAGGCTTTGAGTTCACTTCCAGAACCTCGCATCAGCCCGAATTCAATGGTAAACCAGAAGAACCGCGCCATCGCCTTAATGACACTATTCAACTTTCTTACCTTTTCTTCGCTGTCTTTGATACCATCTGCGATTTCTGCTGCTGTATGGGCGCATTCACCAAATCGGACAAGCGTGTCAGCAAAAGCTTTGTCCGTGTGCATGGGAACATGTCCAGCAATATCATGAAAAATGTCTGGCTCGGGCAGATAATCGAGCTTGGAGGCATCTCGAATTGTGATGGTAGTAGGAAAATCACGCTGTCTAAGACAATCAAAAAAGGTAAATGCAGGAACATATCCGCTCACAGCCTTAGCACTAAATCCCGTCAAGGGGCAAAGGAATCGATTCACATCTTCCAACTTAGGTACTTGGTTAGGATCCAGGCAAAGATTCTCGATACCCTTGAGAAAGTGCTTGTTCGCATACTTTTCCCAGCGAGGCAGCATTCGGTGATAAAGCGCCTTCCAAGCCGCATGATTGTCTTCGGAATACAGTTCATAGGGCTGGTCGACATAAAGTTGCCCGTTGGCTGTCGCTAGCTCAATAAAGGGCGCCTGAGTCGTTGTCATGCCGATGCCGGCAGGAAATCCTGTTATGTTTGGTTGGGCCATTTCTCGTTATGAATAGAGTTTATCCCGAAAATTCGTAGCGGTTTAGAGTTCTTCAAATTTTTGCTTTTGAACCCAGAAGTTCCACCCAACGAGAGCAATTGCCGTTAATACCGAAAGCCAAATGGCCCCCGAATGCATCATGCCTTTCTTCCAGGTGCCCCCATAGAGACTTTGATAGACCTGATCACCATAAAATCTCTGAGTTGGAGCTATCCCAATAAAGACTCCTATTATAAGAGGCAGGATAGCTACCCATTTGATCATGGGGGATTTACCATTGAACTGCATTTTCAACCCAAACCAAAAAAAGAGAACCGCTGCCAATGCTGGCAACAAGGCCATCATCATGAGCTCTCCTTGTTCATAAGGGCCACGATCAAAATCTGCAATCAGATTTTGGATAGAGTTGAGTTCAAACATGAAGCTATTTGTTTACAAGAGTTGTGCCAGTTACGCTACAGGACTAGAGGTCATAGCGAGTTGGTCCGCCACTATTGCCACCGTTCCCCAAAGCTATCCTTTTCACAAACGACACAAGTTCGGCTGGGTTAAAGGGCTTTGTCAGGTACATGTCCGCACCATAGTGATAGCCTTCAAAAACATCTTTGTCTTGCGCTTTCGCAGTCAACATGATAACAGGCAGACCTTCTGTTTCGGGTTCCCGTCGAATCGATTTGAGAACTTCAAAGCCATCCATGTATGGCATCATGACGTCCAAAACACACAGGTCTGGTTTCTCAGATCGGATCTTTTCGAGACCCTCTTTGCCATCATAGGCCGTCACAACGACCCATCCCTGTTTTTCGAGATTGACTTGAATCAATCTCACGATATGTCGCTCGTCATCACAAACTAAAATTTTCAGTGGCGGCATTGAAAAGGTCACCTAATTCGCCCTGGTTGGGTTCGCAAATGCTACCCTATCGTGGCTCCCCTGTCAACAATCATGGGCTACTTGGTCTCCAATCTGGACCTTGTAGACTCCAAGTCTCGTTGAAGTTGACTTTGCAAGGTTGTCAGAGTCAAATCCGATCTTGTCCTTTCGATAACGGCCCGCAAGGCATCACAGGTTCGTCTTAATCCAGATGTCATCCCGTCGGGGTAGTCAAAAGTGATGAGATCATCATAGATCTGCTCCATGATTTCAAAAAGTCTCTCGGCATCTTGCGATCGCCCTTTTCTCAAGTCATCCAGAAGGTACCGTCGACACTCGCTGGCCGCTTCACCAATGCCATGAAGATACGAAACAACGCCGACCTTGAGCTCTTGAGCAGAAGGAATCGCCCTTTCTGGATCAATCATTCCTAGGAGAGTGGCCGCTTCCACAAGTTCCTTTTCAGCATCCTGCAAATAACCAGCGAAGTAGATCGTCGGTTGCTCCCTGAGTGTCTGTTCGGCCCGCGCACGGATTTCAATAGCCTCTGAAAGCAAGGAATGAGCTGCCTTGAAGTCCCGCCTATGGATATTTCGTATACACTTTGATGAAGTTTGAATGAGGTTGCGACAGAGTTTAAGCGCTTCTTCTCGATGATGAAAAATATGATCGAGCTCAGCTCTCAATTCTTCAAGTGAAATATTCAAATGAGCCCCCTTTCTGCAAGTGAAACCCACCTGTCGGACGCCCCAATAATGATGTGATCATGGACGATAATATCGAGCATCTTGCCACAGGTTACTAGAGTTCGAGTCAAGGCGATGTCTTCTTGGCTGGGTTCTGGGTCACCACTGGGGTGATTGTGAGCAACAATAATGGATGCGGCGTTCGCCCGAACAGCTTCCCGAAAAAGTTCACGTGGCCCGACGATACTTGAATTTAGCGTTCCGATATGTAATAACTTTCGAAATATCAGGTGACCCTTAGAGTTCAAAAAGGCCGCGTAAAAGTGCTCTTGCTCAAGTCGAGCGAGATCTTGAAAGATGTGGTATGCGTCTTCTTTGTTGAGAATTTCAGGCTTCTTCTCACCACTGGCTGCGAGTCCGATTCTTCGACCGAGCTCCATGGCGCAAAGAATTCGATGTGACTCAAAGACGTCAAGCCCTCCGATTCTGTGAAGCTCGTCATTGCCAAGTCCCGCTAGTTCGCCCAATGTCCTAAATGAGAGTTCCTTCGTGAGTCTCAGCTGAATCATTTCGACATCAGTTTCGTTCCTAGAGGCCATTATGGCTAAGAGTTCGTGACTCGTCAGGCTCCGGATTCCAAGTTCCTTGGCTCGCTCCCAAGCATCAGATTGTGTCAGCTCCATAAATCTACATCCTCTCGATTAATCTCATCATAGTCCGTGAAGTCGTCCGGGGGTCGCTGAAAAAATGTCATAGGCTCTTGTGTTCGAGGATGCCGGATGCGAAGCAGGGCCGCATGGAGTTGTAACGGACGACCATCTTGCTTTTGGCCATAGATGGGGTCACCTACTACCGGCGTGTGACAAGCCTGAAGATGGACCCTAATTTGGTGTGTACGGCCCGTGTCGAGCTTGCAAGCGATCATTGTTTCGTTTCCCTTGGTTTTAATAACTTGAACATGTGTCCTTGCCCTTTTGCCGGTTCGACGAACGGCCATTCGAGTGGCATTGATTGGGTCACGTCCTATTGCGGCATCCACCGTGAACTCGTCTTCGAGTGGTATTCCAAGTATTCGTGCCACATAGATTCGATCAACTTCCCTCTTTTGAATTTGTTCTGAAAGTTCACGGTGTGAAGAATCATGTTTTGCCACGACAATCAAACCGGTCGTGTCTTTGTCAAGCCTATGCACAATTCCTGGCCTGAAGGGATCCGAACCAGTTGAAAGATCCAAAGAAAGTGCTAATAGTGCGTTGACCAGAGATGCTCCTTTGAGGCTCTTGGCAGGGTGAGTTGCAAGGCCACGAGGTTTGTCTACCACGATGATATCGTCGTCTTCATAAACGATGTTGAGATCAATAGCAATGGGTGTGAGGTTGTGAATCGGAGTTTCTTCCGGCTGAGGGAGTTCAATTCTCCATCCTGGACGCAATTCAAGTCCAGTTTTAGACGCCGGGATCCCTTCAACCAGAACCAGACCTTCAGTTATCATCTTTTGGAGTTTGGAACGAGAATGTTCTGCCAGGTGCCTTGCCAAAAAATGATCGAGCCTCTCCCGGTGAGTCGCTTCAAGAATCACTGAACTTTTGTACCTCTTTTTCGTTTCTGCCGTCATAGCCATTAATATTGATGGGTACCGGACGACAATAGGAATCAAAACTCCATGAGCATTTCTGTAATAACACTCGCGCTTGCTGCTCTTCATTCGGCAAGTGACGTTACTCTCGAACTACAGCCTTCGACTCTTAGTTCTGCCATGGCAACTTTGAGCAAGGCTGCCGGAAAAGGGCTCAATCTATCCTCGCTTTTGGCCAATGAGGTGGTCTACGTTTCTGTAAAGAATGTCGATTCAGATGAATTTCTCAAGAAACTAGCAGACACAGTCGGTGGGCAATGGGTATCAACATCCTCCGGACTCACACTAAATCTTGATACAGATAGTGCAAGAAACGATTCCAATCTCGCATTAACAGAAAGAACTCAAAAGATTAAACAAGAAATCGAAAAGCTTGTAGCTCAGCTCAAGTCGACGCAAGCTATTACTCCGACCGAAATTCAAAAGCAAATGGAATCTGCTCGGCAACAAATGCAGAATGGCGTTGACCCTGCTGCCATGAGACAAAACATGGAGGGCATGCAAATCCGACTCCCGGGCACAAGAACAATTTTCACAGTATTGGGGATGATGAGGGCCGAAGATCTTGCAAGAATCGAACACGGCCAAAGGGTCGTTTTTTCAAGTTCTCCAACCCCAATGCAAAAGCCGTTGCCGTCGTCGGCAAGTTCTCTCATGGCGGATTTTGTCAAAAATCAATCCATCTTTGGAGGAATACAAGGGCGTCCAGGTGGTCGTCGCGGAGGGCCAGAGAATGCAAGCAATCAAGCTGCACAAGCGCAAACAACACCACCTCCTGTTCCGTCTAAGGCTTATCTTATTGCCACTAGACAGGGCCAGACTTTGAATTTCACATACATTGTTGCAAGCTCAAAGGGACAAAACCTAGGTTCTGCCAATTACTCGTTGACTATTGAAAACTCAGCCCCTCAAGGGTCTGCATCAACTCAAGGTGGCGATACTTTGAACTTGTCGTCCGAATCAAAAGCCGATTTGGCGTTTTTGGGTTCTGGTAATCGGTTTGGGGGAGGCTTCCAACGTATGGGTGGCGCAATGGACTTTGGAAACCCAGGCGGAAGGCCCGGAGGCTTTGGACCAGGCGGTGGACGAGCTGGCAGAGGCGGTGAGGGTGACTATAAGGGACTCCTTATGTCGATTGCTCCCCAAGAACAGCCGATTCGTGCCCCACAGACAGCACGAGCGACTGCGGGTTTCAGCTCGCAGGCACAGCAGGCGAGCCCGGAGCTCGCTAAAAAACTATCAGATCCAGTGACCAATGAGCCAATCAATTTAGCTCTTGGCGAGGTCTATCATGCCATTTCTGAAAAGACTGGAAAGAATGTCATCGCCCTTATTCCAGATGCTGAAATTGCCCAAGTTTCTGGTTATTTAAGAGCGAACCACAGTGTCAATGAATTCATTGAAACAGCCAAATCGCAGTGGAACCTCAGTATTACTTCCGAGGAATCATGGCTTTTGATCCGGCCAAAAGATCGAACAGAAGCCCGAGCATCGAGATTCGATCGTGCTTCCCTCAAGGAGTTTCTTGACACAGTTCAAAAGAAGGGCTCGGCTCGACTCAATGACATTGCAAAATATGCCTCGAAATCGCCTAATGGAATTCCCACAGGGCTTGATATGCAGATCGTCCGTGCTGTTATTCCAGATTCGACCGCTATCGTGGGGCAAATCTATGCGAACAACCGAGAGATGTTTCAGATTCTTGGGACAATGAGCCTTGCGACCAAGCAAAACTTGGATTCTGGAAAAGTATTGAGTGTGACCGGACTCTCGGCCAGCGCGTATGGCCTACTAAATAAGATGGTCTTTAATAGCTTTGATGGACCCCAATTGGTTCAAGCCACAAATGTGAATCAGTTTCCAATGCCACAAGGTAACCAAAGAATGGGGAGAGGTAATCCTTTTGGTGGGTTGTTTGATATGACTGCTGAGCGAACGGAGATCCTTCCTAGTGGCACACCTAACTCCAGCGTAGTTGTGATGCAATCGAATTCCCAATTAATTGTTAAAGCAACAGCAAACGATGGAAAAGTCAGCCGAAATTACACTCCTGAGTCTATGGCGATGGAAAAACTCTCACGAGAAAATACAAGTAATTTCGCAGGACCACAACCAACGATTGTGAATTGGGATACGTATGCACCTGGAACTCGATCGCAATACACGTTCATTTTCACTTTGGCCAATGGGATCACCATCACGAGGTCTTTGGATGACAACTCATTTGACGAAAGCCAGGCTTCGAAGCAGTTGCCAGATGAGTTCGCTAAAGCAGTGACCGCTTCTTATGATCAATTCAAGGAGAGGTTCGCGCAAAGGCAAGAAGGTAACCCCAATGCAGATCAAAATGCAACTGGAAGATTTGGCCGCCGAGGTGGTGGCCAAAATGGAACAAAACCACCACTCAACTGATTGGGCCTGAGGCTCGTTTCATACCAACTTCTAGGTACAACAGATGAATGTTGGAAAGGTATGAGCCTCAAGAATTTGAGGCCAAGTGGCGAACAAGATGGGAGGAGGCCGAACTCTTCAAAACGGTCATGGAACCAGGTCGGCCCAAGTTCTATGGACTCGATTTTTTTCCTTATCCTTCTGGCGCCGGGCTAAGCGTCGGACATTGTCGTAACTACATTCCAACAGATGTCCTTTGCAGAATGAAGGTCATGCAGGGATACAACGTCCTGCATCCTATGGGCTTTGATGCATTTGGTTTGCCCGCAGAAAACGAAGCGATCAAGAACAAAACTCATCCTGGACCCATGATCGATCGATATGCCGCGAATTACAAACGGCAAATGGATCTTGTTGGGATCAGTTATGACTGGTCAAGGTCGTTTAAATCTTGCGAGCCATCTTATTATCGCTGGACTCAATGGATCTTTGAGTTACTTTACAAGCGTGGATTGGCATATAGAAAAGATGCCGAGGTTAACTGGTGCCCAAAGGACAAAACGGCTCTTGCCAATGAAGAGGTTGTCGCTGGCCTTTGCGAGCGGTGTGGAACCCCCGTTGAAAAGAAAGCCATTCCGCAGTGGTATTTCAGAATTACGGATTATGCTCAGCGATTGATCGACGATCTTGAAGACATCGACTGGCCTGAAGGAATTAAGGCGATGCAGCGAAACTGGATCGGTCGAAGTGAAGGCGTTCAATTCAAATTTAAAGTGGAAAAGGCTGAGCCTTCTGGCTCGGAAACTGATTTTGAGATTGTTCAAAAGAGCGACTTAAGTTTTGAGGTTTATACGACACGAATAGATACGGTGTTCGGAGTGAGCTTCTGCGTTCTTTCGCCGGAACATCCTTTGGTCGAATCGCTGAAAAATACCGCAACCGATGAGATTCGGTCTGCTATCACAGAATATCAGGCTGCAGCAAAACGAGAAACAGAAAGCACTCGAATGGCCGAGGGTCGCGAAAAGACAGGCGTCTTTTCAGGTTCGTTTGCAATGAACCCGTTGTCGGGAAACAAGATTCCAATTTGGATTGCGGATTATGTCCTGATGGGCTATGGAACAGGAGCAATCATGGCTGTTCCTGGCCATGATCAACGTGATTTTGATTTTGCAAAGAAGTTTGGATTGCCAATCTTGCCTGTCATCGCCCCAGCACCGAATGATGTGGAATCAATAAGACTGTTTCATGAAAAGGGAGAGGCCTTTGAATCAAAAGATGGCTTTCTAGTGAATTCGGGAACATATACAGGCAAATCGGTTGCTGATGCTCAAAACCAATTGGGGGCCTGGATTGAGGAAAGTGATCTTGGATCGAGAAAGGTTCAATATCGATTGCGCGACTGGCTCATTAGTCGTCAGCGTTATTGGGGATGTCCAATACCTGTTTGCTATGACAAGGAGGGTCAAATCGACCTCATTCCAAAAGATCAACTTCCAGTGGAGCTCCCCGTAGTCGAAAGTTATGAGCCCAGTGATGACGGTTCATCCCCACTTTCAGCCATGACGGAATTTGTGAATTGCACGACTCCCGATGGTTCTTTAGGAACTCGTGAAACCGATACCATGGGAGGATTTGCTTGTTCTTCTTGGTACTTCTTGAGATTTTGCGATCCGCACAATTTTGAGCGCGCATGGGATCCAGAGATCGTGAAATATTGGATGCCTGTCGATTGCTATGTTGGGGGTGCCGAACATGCTGTGATGCACTTGCTCTATGCCAGGTTTTGGACCAAGGTGCTCTATGATGAAGGCTTGATCGATGTTCACGAACCGTTTAAGCGACTGAAAAATCAAGGTCAAGTCTTAGGAAAGACTCCGTTTCGAAGCCCCAGAAAGGACGAGCAATTGCCAGTTGGAGAAGACGGAATTCTCATGTCTTATGCCGAGGCCGCGCAGATGCCAGAAGACGAAGTCACTTGGAAGTGGGTTCGAATGAGCAAATCTAAAGGCAACGTTGTCACTCCAGATGAAGCTGTAGAAGCTTATGGCGCAGATGCTTTGAGGCTTTTTGAACTTTTTGTCGCACCTTTTGATAGCGATGTTGAGTGGACGAACGATGGGATGAACGGGACTGCTCGATTTCTTTCACGTGTCATACGATTTGTCCATGACAACCAGGATCGATATGATCAAGAATGGCGAAAGAAGATTTCTGGCCAATCTGTGGGAAATGCTAAGGATTTTCGCAGAGAGTCGCATAAGGCTATCAAAAAGGTCACGGAAGATATCGAACGATTCGCGTTCAATACGGCGGTTTCAGCTCTTATGGAAGCCATGAATGGTCTGACAAGCATTTCAAAAAACTGCCAATGGAACGAGGCAGAGTGCCTGGCCGTATCTGAAGCCATAGATACTATGATCTTGCTGTTAGCACCCATGGCACCTCACACGGCTGATGAGCTTTGGGAGACATTGGGTCACAATGGGTTTACTTACCAAGCGTCATGGCCACAATTTGACCCAACGTTGGCAACCGAAGACCAATTGACCATTGCAGTCCAGGTTAACGGCAAATTGCGAGACACGGTCTTGGTGCCGGCAGATTGTGATCAACAAACTCAGGAAAGTACTGCACTATCTTCTGAAAAAGTGCAGCAATTTTTGTCTGGACAATCAATTGTGAAGGTCATTGTCGTGCCTGGAAAATTGGTGAATATCGTTGCAAAATAGATTAGGATTTCTCAGTTTTTTGATATTTCTTTGTCTCTTGGCTGGTTGCCAAGGCAAAACTTCTGGCCCTCTCATTCTTCGAGACGCCTTGGAATATCGAGCCACCCTAGCTGAAGTTCAAAAACTTACTCAGGCACCATTTGAAGCCATGCACGAAGGCCATCCCATTAGTGATGGCGAGAAAAAGGACTTGCAAAAGGCTGACAAACTCATTGATGGACTTATCGCGTTCAAAAGTGATGGATACGGACCCTATATTCTTAAAGGTCTCACGCAGCGAGCTCTTGGGAACGCCGAAGCGGCTCTGAGGGCCTATCAGCAGGGACTAGCTTTGGCTCCTGCGAATCCAAAACCAGATGATAAGGAAGCTATTGCGCGAATCCATGATGAAATGGCTTCGTTTTACTTTGATCAGCATGATCTGAAGAACGCAGACATTCACGCACAAGCTGCAATTCAACTCATGCCAAGCGATCCTTCTCTCCTCACAGATGCTGCTAGCATCAAAATTCAGCTAGGTCAAGTTAAGGAGGCCGGTGCACTACTGCAAAATGCACTCAAGATTCAGCCAGACTATGCTCGAGCAAAAGAATTGACAAAGCTCATCAAGATGGCTCAGTAAGAAGTGGCCGCTTCTTGATCTCCGACCAACGCCTCGGATATGACTTTGGGGTTGGTAGGGTCTTCTTGAATATCGGTATCGCCCTATTTTCTAGGCAGAACTCTGTTGAAGGTTCAAAGATTCTTTGAAGTTTTATCCCAAGGTTGGTCTCTGTTAGTCTCTCGATAAGTCCTATGTCGTTTTTAGTGCGCAATGGAAGGAACAATCCGCCCACTTGCACAAGCGGTGCAGAAATCTCTGCCTGAATCGGAAGCGGTGCCACTGCGCGACCCGTGACAACGTCGAAGAGCTTTGAAACTCGATATTCTTCGGCCCTACCACAAACGATTGATAGGTTCGGAAGAACCTGAGACCGAAGGAAGTCCAACATTTTAGAATTGCTGTCCAAACCAACAATCTGTAGATCTGGCCGAGCCAGAGCCAAGGGCCATGCAGGAAATCCCGGGCCACAGCCTATATCCAAAACCCGTGCACCTCTTGGAATGAGTGGCGAGACCAACAATGAATCCAAAATATGGCGCGAAATAGCTTCGGATCGCGACACTCGGGTGAGGTTTTTTGATTTGTTATGCTCGTAAAGGGCGTCTAGAAAGTCTTGAATTTTTGCAACTAGTTGAGAATCGAGCGCACATTGGAGTTTATGGCTCAATTCAATCAACTTTTCTGGTGTCATCGGACAATCTCAAAGATACCCCTTGAGCTAAACTCAGCTCATATGACAAACGACATCAAAGCGAAAATTGGATTTGGTATTGCTTTGCTCGGTCTGGCTCTCACTTTCTTGTCTTTTGCGCCCGGAATGCTCAACTCTTCCAACTTTCCGTGGCCCTTTGTTGTCGGAAGTTTTCTCTATTTAGGTGCAAGCTTATTCTTGATTTTTGTAAGCAAAGGTCAAGCAAAAATTGTTATGTTGAAAAGACTCAGGATGATTCGGGTTGGATTTGTTTTGATTGTCTTGATCACGATGATTATGCAAATGTCAGCCCGCGGCCGTTAAATTTTCAGCTTTTCGGCGGTACGTTTCACGATTTCATCATCATAAAGATCAGAACCTTCCAATTTTGAGACCTCTTGATCAGCTTCTTCGGTTAATCCTGTTGCCCGGAGCATTCTCTCCAACACTCCCCGATAAGCGAGGTTTTCGGTCGCAATGTCTGTAGCCAGTCTAACTGCTCGAATCGCTTCTTGGTGCTTTCCTGCTCCCCAAAGAGCCTGGGACACCAAAAAGTAATATTCATGGTCTCCAGGTGAAAGCTCGATGGCAGCATGAAGGGACTCTACAGCTTCTTGAAAGAGCCTCTTATCAAGGAAGAGCTCCCCAAGAAAACAATGATAAAAGGCTTGATCTGGAGCTAAGGAAATGGCGACTTGTGCCGCCCCAATTGCTTCTGTCCGATATCCTTGCTTTTTGAGTTCTTCGGCGAGTTTGTAATGGTAGTAAGCACTCGTCGGTTCAGCATTACACGCCTCTTTAAGGGCTAAGATAGCATCTCGCCCTCGGCTCGTTTGCCTTAGGAGAGAAGCTAATCCAATTTGCAATTCTCCGCTCTTTTGGATCACCATGGCCTTCTCGTATTGTCGAAAAGCTTGGGGAATCTGATCTGTCGCAGCATAGGCAGAGGCTAGATCCATGAGGGCCCAAGGCGATTTCTCGTCCGATTGCTCGACCGCACTCTTGAAGTGTTCAATGGCAGCTTCATAATCTTCGTCGTTCATTGCGATATGACCAAGATTTGAACTCTCTTTTTCGTTGCGTCCGGCAACTCTGGGCACAGAATTCTGCGGGTTCGGTTCAACTTGCCCAGGCAAGTCAAAAAGCTCACGAATTAATCTGAAGCTCGGTGTCATATCTCTATTAGATTAAACGAAAAACAAAGGCAAATCATTCAAAGCCCGTAGGTCTAACTATTAAAGTAACGGGGTAATTGGCACCAGAAAGGGGAATTGTCACAATTCGAAGAGGCTTCGATTGCCCTGGTGGAATCTTGATGCTTGTGAGTACGATTTCTTTTTTGGGATTGATTAATCCAAGACGTAAATAATCGCCATTCACAATAAAGAGCCCGCTGCCATAACCAGCACTTGCCTCGAAAAGGAGTTCGACTTCCACAGGTGCTGGGGTCGGGTTGCTCAAGGTTCCAGAAATGTGATAAACGACTCCAAAATTGCCAGCGAGTGAGCTTTGCTTTTGCCGATCCAAAAGGGGTTCATCTCCAATTCTGGCAAAACCAAATCTCCCACCGGCCTCATAGTCCATTCGCTCTTCCTTTAGTGGCTCTGGAAAAACTTCGGATTCGGTTCCCAAAAGGCTAACTTTGATTTCGCTGAGTGGCTTGGGTCTGGCAGAATGCCATGCACCGAGCACATTTGAACCTGAATACCATTCGCTATATAAGTTCGAGGGCAAGATCGAATCTCCCACGAGAATAACTGATTTCGCACCGTCTGGTAGCAATCGCATGGAAACCAAACCACTACATGTTTCGTTGATCCTGAGAGACCTCAAGGACACGGGTATCGCAGAATTGGGTGGAATCGTTACGACTTCGGCTGATCCTGTGACCCATTTCTGCATAAAACTGTCTCCAGCGACATAGCCAGCGCGCGTTGGGTTCTTATCTGGATGGCATTCCCCAAAGGAGATCACAAGTTTTGCTGGTTCCGAGCTCGTGTTGCACAACATATAACGGATCAGAAATGGCGTGACAGTTGCATTTTGGTGGTGATAAAGTAACCGAGCAGACTCATCAGATTTCAATTCAGCCCAATAAAGTCGCTGGGTTTTTTCAATACGTTCAGGTTGGTTGCTATACCAAAGAAAGTCATCTCGATTATCGGGTCGAATTGAATTTTTGACCTTTACATTGACAATGCCTTCGAAGGGAAAGTAGCCGGAACCAATAGCCTTAACTCTTGCTTGTACAAGTGTCGAAGCCCCAGATGCGAGTGCTTTTGAGTCCAACACTTTAGCCCAAATTGTCACACCCCGGGGAACGAACGGTGAGGACTGAATCGCTGTGGCAACAGCTCCAGCCACAACCCCGGCATCGGCTGGCTGACCGCTCACCTCAGCTATAAACTCTTGGTTTGGGTTCAAAGAATAAGGTGCAACGGTCGCTTCCAAAACACACGCTGTATCTCCGCTTGTCACACTAATTTTGCAACTTCCCTGACTGATCGGCTTGATCACGAGGAATCCAGGTTCACGAGCAACCGAAAGCACGGTCGGCGAATCCAGATTTAGCTTCGCCGATCTAGACAGGGCTCCGCCAAATTTCACCCTGAACTCGCGATCTGGAGGAATGATTACGGAGTTCTTTTCGATGAAGAGTGCAGGCAAAGCCAAGGCGTCTATGAGTCGTTGGGTAATTGTTGCAGCCAATGTTTGTGCACTGACCTTAAACAATTTGGCTTCAGTTGGAAATATCGTAACAATGGATTTGCCATTCAACATGACGTTCCAATTTGCGCCAGAAGGAGCTTTTGTAAACTTGGCATCAGCGGGAGCCGCCTCAAGCGCCTTAAGCATGAGATGAGCTCGATGATCTGCAGAGGAAAAGGCCTTTCCGGTGGGAAAAGTATAAATCTTAATCCCATTTGCGATGACCGTTGTGCCAGACAAATAACAATCCATGCCAAAAGCTTGAATGGATAGTAAGAGCCCGATGATCGCCAAAACTCCCCGAATCAATTCTCTTCTCATTCGACCAAAAACCAGTTCCAGGATGATACTTGAGAATCTCTTCAGATCGCCAGAACCAGTGCCGGTAAATCGACCTGCCCAAAAGACCCTCAAAGATATGCATTCAGTCCTACTTACTTGATCCCAATTAGCACTCTCGCTTGTATACTGCTAATCATCTCCACTTCCCTTTCTTGGGGAGCTATAAGGAGGATGGAAATACCTATGAAGTTACAACCACTCCACGATCGAATCGTTGTAGAGCCGGCTGCCTTTGAAGAGACCAGCGCAGGAGGGATTATTCTCCCCGATACAGCCAAAGAAAAGCCGATGAGGGGCACAGTGATCGCCACCGGGCCTGGCAAAACCCTTGATAGCGGTAAAGTCGCTCCGGTCGAAGTTAAAGTTGGGGACGTTGTGCTTTATGGCAAGTATGCCGGCACAGAAGTTACTGTTGCAGGAGACAATCTTGTTATTTTGAGAAACGACGACATCCTTGGAATAGTGACTGGTACCAGCGCAAAATCCGCAAAGAAAGAGAAAGTAGGAGCAAAGAAGTAAATGGCAGCAAAGGAACTCAAATACGCGGGCGATTGTCGCAAAGCAATTGAAGCTGGTGTCGACAAACTTGCAAATGCGGTCAAGGTCACTCTAGGCCCCAGAGGTCGAAATGTCGTACTCGAAAAGAAGTTTGGTTCGCCAACCGTTATCAATGATGGCGTGACAATTGCCAAAGAAATCGAAGTTGAAGACCGATTTGAGAACATGGGTGCTTCACTTATTCGAGAAGTTAGCAGCAAAACCAACGACCTTGCTGGCGATGGAACAACAACATCGGCTGTTCTTGCCCAGGCTATTTTTAAGGAAGGAGCTCGAAACGTTGCTGCAGGTAGCAACCCCATGCAGATCAAGAAGGGCATCGAAATTGCAGTTGAAGCTGTGGTCAAAGAAATAGAAAAAACCCAAACTCCTGTGAAAGGCAAAAAGGGCATGGCCGAAGTTGCAACCATAAGCGCCAAGGATGAATCCATCGGGGATCTTGTTTCACAAGTTATAGACACTGTTGGAAAGGATGGTGTTGTAACCGTGGAAGAGAGCAAAACAGCCGAAACCACATTTGAGATAGTTGAAGGTATGCAGTTCGACAAAGGCTACATGTCGCCCTACTTCATCACAGATCCGCAGAGAATGGAAACTGTATTTGAAGATCCATTGATTCTCTTTTATGAAAAGAAAATCAGCGCGGTTCAAGACATTGTGCCGATCCTCGAAAAAGTTCTCAAAATGGGTCGCCCGCTTCTTATCATTGCAGAGGATATCGAAAACGAATGTCTGGCGACGCTAGTGCTTAACAGGCTTCGAGCCAATCTTCCTGTTGCTAGCGTGAAGGCTCCTGGATTTGGCGACCGTCGCAAGGCGATGCTTGAAGACATGGCTATTCTTACAGGTGGTCAGTTCATCACAGAAGATCTGGGCCTCAAATTGGACAATGTCACACCAGACATGCTTGGTTCTTGTGGCAAGGTTGTCATCACAAAAGATACGACGACAATTGTTAACGGAAAGGGCAAAAAAGCTGACATCAATGGCAGACTCAGCCAGATTAAAAAGCAAATCGAGTCGACGGATAGTAACTACGACAAAGAGAAGCTTCAAGAGCGTCAAGCAAAACTAAGTGGTGGAGTTGCCGTGGTCAAAGTTGGTGCTCCAACTGAGACAGCCCTTAAGGAGCGAAAGGCTCGAATTGATGACGCAATTTCTGCTACGCGGGCGGCTTTGGAAGAAGGAATCGTCCCTGGTGGCGGAACCGCCCTTTTGACAGCAAGCAAAGCATTGGATAAGGTGAAGGCCGAAGGTGATGTTCTTATCGGTGTCAACATTGTTAAGAAAGCTTGCGAAGCGCCATTGCGAACCATAGCGGAAAATGCTGGTGAAGAAGGTTCCGTGGTTGTGAACGAAGTGCGAAACGGTAAGACTGGTTTCAATGCTTCCACACTTAAGTTCGAAGACCTTATGAAAGCTGGCGTTGTCGACCCTGCAAAAGTTGTGCGATGTTGCCTGCAAAATGCAGCTTCAATTGCAGCTCTTCTTCTCACGACCGAGGCGGCTGTTGCTGAAGTTCCTGTCGAAGATGACGAGGGACACGGCCACCACCATCATCACTAAGAGCAAGAACATATCCCACCCCCAAAACCCCTTCCGTTCAACACGGAAGGGGATTTTTTTACTCCTTTTCTATCGAAGTCGAGGAGGGACTTTGAGGGATTGACCATTTCTTCTCCCAATTCGATGCCATGTTAAGTTGTGCCGAGGAACATCTTTGACGATGACGCCGGCATTGGCACATGTCTGTTAAAGTGATTTGTGCTGAGCGACAGCAATATCTTTAGTCCTCTTTGTTCGCCGACTTATGATGCCTACAAGACTAAAACTAAGTGCCAAGAGCGAAACTGGTTCCGAAACTATAGCAACGGTAATTTCGTTAGATCGATCTGCACCAGTCACAGGATCGAATGCCTTGACGTTCAAATGACCCGTATTAGAAAAATCGGCCATTGCCAAACCTGAATAAAGGTTCGGATCTGAAAACTCAGCGCTGTAAGACATTGTGTGCGCAATGTTTGTTACGTGGGTTTCATGAGGAGCAAAGTGTCGTGATCCATAAAAGTTGAATGAATTCATCTCAAATGCTGTATGGACAATATTAAAGTAAGGATCTGAAATATCTTGTTGGTGTGTCGATCCCACAAACTTTCCGGTCTCAGTAATGACTCCGTGTTCATTGAGAGTTACTGAGCTAAAAGTTTGCCCAATTTCGCTAATGGTCATTGACTCTGTAACCTTGGCTATGCCGTAATCAACCTGTGCCAAAACTCCATGGAGTTGATTGCCAAATACAATATCAAGTTCGCTGTTAGAATTGCTTGTCACTTCGATATCGTAAATCAATGTGGTTCTTGCTCGCGCTTGCCAAAAATTTGTGTCGTTAACACGATAGCCGAGCCTTAACAAAGCTGAACCACGAAGAACTCCATCTTCTGCTTTGGATTGGTCGAACGACGAACTTGCCTCAGCTTGAGATTGGGGTGGTTCAAATGGATGTCCAGCGCTGAGGGCATGGCTCGATCCACGATAACCTGCACTTGCCCATTGACCCAATCCCGAATAGACATTTGTATTATCTAAATGGCTTGGATCATATCCGTAGACTTCGCTGGATATGCTCCAGACAGACTGCGAATTTGCGAACGCTGAGATCACAAGTAAGCCAATAAATGAAAAGGTCTTGGTCTTTGAATGATCAATATGATGCCACATATGATTGCCCTCTAAGTTCAAATTCAATCTTACCTAAAACGTTGGAATTCGATAGATTATTTATTTTAGTCTTGTATTTATGTTTTATTTAACAAATGAAGAGTAGTGATTCAGGTTTTCGATGATTTGATTCATTGTTTCATTTTCTAACCCAATAGTTGCTATCGATACATTTCGCAATAAAGTGATAGCTCTCTGGAAGCTTTCGTCGCTATCTATGAATTGGCCCGATCAAATCAAATTGGAACTTGAAGATCGTGTTTAGGCCTATCACCTTAAACCCGAGAGAAGTTTATTCATTTAGCGGGACTGCCGTAATCGCACTTACAAAAGCTGTAAGCGAGCTTGGACATTGTGCGAAAAACAAGGAAGGTTCAATAAGTTCGAGTTCGCTGAGCACCCAGTTCCCTTCTGGATCTAGAATCAGATCGACTCGAGCATAAGTCGGAGCGGGACTCCATACTGAAAGCGCGATGCTAGCCAATCTGATGTCTTCTTTGCTTGGAGATTGCGCCTGACCTACGCTTTCATCTTGCCCTTCGAATCGGGGACGCTTCACTATTGTGTGTAACGGTTTTCCAGCGACACAAATTACAGAGCGTTCGCCCAAAGTGGTCACACTTTGAAAAAAAGGTTGCATCATGGCCGAGCCATGTGCGTGGATAAGCTCTAAAAAGGAGTTCATTCCCGTTATATCTTCTCGTGGGAAAACTTGAGTTAGATAACTCCCGGCAGATACTGTTGGCTTCAGGATGATTTGCGAGCTGCCAAATGTGTTGAGAGTTTTCGAGGAGATCCTTTCACCTTGATCCAGCCAAATTGTTGGAATGTAGTTCAAGGGTTGCTTTGCTCGGTCGAAGAGATACCGTTTGTCTAAGTTCCAACGAACCATTTCAAAGGGATTGATCAGTGTTGTGGTTTTATCGATTTTGCTTAAAACTTGTAGAAAGTCATTTGCACGCAAATGGTAGTTCCACGTTGAACGAATAATCACTTTCTCTTTTGCATCGAATTTGCTATCCGGATCGTCCCACGCCACCATTCTCGGAGTGTGTCCGGCTGAAGCTAGTGCTTGTAAGAGGAGTTCTTCGTCATGATCGGGTTCTGGCAAGTCTAGGCAAGTGAGAATGGCAATTTTCATAAGAAATTCAGAGATAAAGGCCAATTTCGCAAAAATACTTGGAAAAAATTAAACCTTGGCGTTATTTTGACGTATATTGGGTTACACCGAGGTACCTCATGTCATGGCGCGAAAAGTCCACGCTGGGAGAGCAGGTCGTCGCAACAATCGTCGATCGGCTCAATTTTGATCCAAAGTTTATTTTGGATACACAAAATGGACTCACATATTGGTCGGGAGATTTTGCGACTCATATAGAAACTGATCAGGGCGTATTTCGAGGCTCAAAAAGCGAATATCGTGTCACATGTGAAACAGAATTTATTCGTGGACGAGGTCACTTGCGAGAGTTGGCCATGGCTCTTCCCCATGAAATGGATCATTGTTCGCTCAGTGGTCCAATTTACAACAAGGATCGCGATACATTCGCGCTGTTTTGTGGAATTTATGCCAGCGACGAGCGTGCGATTTGGCTAACTGAGACATTTTTGGCCGCAACCATGTTGCAAATTTCCGATGCTTACGAACTGTCAGATCGACTTGGAAAACACTTCCACGCCTCAGGTGCGCTTAGTGGGCATCCGCACCGAGGAATTCGCGAGACTATTGACCATGCAAATTGCAACGCTTGGGATCAATTCAGTTCAGGAAACGCTGAGTCAGCTTGGATCAATTGCCCTGCTTGGCAACAAGCGAGTTGGATGATGGAACGCGAGGCACAGAGTTTTGAAACGAATCGGCAAACGTATTTGAGCGCAAAATTCGATTGGGCCATACAGCCGGATCAATGTATTGACTTGGAATTTCAAACAAACGAACCTCATCCAAAACTTGGTGCCGGGCTCGAGGTGACACTGACCATTCCCATGAAGTTTTCACAAGAAGGACTGGGTCACTTGGTGATCGATCTTAACACCTATGAAAGGGTCGAATACAAGCGATGCCATTCTCTGGGTTCTTGGTGCGAACACAATGGCAAGCTCGCTTACCGAGAATTTTTGCCTAACAAACTCTACGCCGAAGATTATCTTGATGACATCTGTGTGAATTTCTGCACTCGTGCCATTTGGGCAAATGAGTGGTTCTATGAAATGAAATGTAAGGCCGCTCAAAGCTGAGCAAGCAGAAACCAGTTATGGTTTCTGCTTGCTGTATCGGTTGGGACGAGCTAGTTTTACTTTTCTTCTTTGAATTCGGCGTCGATGACGTCTTCCTTGTTCGTGGCGCCAGCGCCGACTCCTGCACCTACCGGCTCTTCAGTTGCTTCGCCTGAGGTTTGCTGATAGAGCTTTTCCGAAAGAGAGTGTGAAACACTTTCCAGCTCCTTGAAGGCGGATTGAAGTGCTTCGCTGTCGTCTCGATCTTTTGCATCTTTAACAGCCTGAACCTTGGTTTCTATGTCTGTTCGCTCTGATTCTTCGATCTTTTCTCCAAGATCTTTGATCATTTTCTCGACATTGAACACGAGCCTGTCTGCGTCGTTTCTAAGCTCGGCATTGGCCTTAAGCTTTTCATCAAGATCAGCATTAGATTCAGCTTCCTTGATCATTCGATCAATCTCATCCTTTCCTAGGCTTCCAGAACCACTAATAGTGATCTTCTGTTGGTTGCCTGTCGCCTTGTCTTGCGCACTGACGTTCAAGATTCCATTAGCATCAATGTCAAAGGTCACTTCAACTTGTGGAACACGGGCCGGTGCAGGAGGAATACCGCTTAGATTGAATTGTCCAAGCGATTTATTGTCCTTTGCCATGGGTCGCTCACCCTGCAAGATGTGAATCGTCACCTCTGTTTGGTTATCGACGGCAGTTGTATAAACCCGACTCTTTTTGGTTGGAATTGTCGTGTTTCTGTCAATAAGCCTGTCTAAAACTCCGCCTTGCGTTTCGACACCAAGAGACAATGGTGTGACGTCGAGCAACAGAATGTCTCGAACGTCGCCACCAAGCACGCCGGCCTGGATGGCAGCTCCTACGGCAACAACTTCATCTGGGTTCACGCTTCGATTTGGCTCTTTGCCAGTTATTTTCTTTACAAGCTCCTGAACCATGGGAATTCTTGTTGATCCGCCAACAAGAATGACCTCATTAATCTCGCTCAGACTCAGTTTTGAATCTGAAAGAGCGGCTTTTACAGGAGCTTCAATTCTTTTAAGCAAATCTCCACAGAGCTCTTCGAATTTTGCACGTGAAAGATTGATTTCAAGGTGCACGGGTTCGTTGTCAATTGCAGTAATAAATGGCAAATTGATATCTGTTGTCACTTGGCTAGAAAGTTCAACCTTGGCCTTTTCTGCAGCTTCTCGAAGTCGCTGGAGGGCCTTAGTGTCCTTTCTGAGATCAACAGCATTTTGCTTCATAAACTCGTTGGCCAAGAAGTCAACAATCTTCTGATCAAAATCGTCGCCACCCAAATGGCTGTCTCCGTTAGTGGCTTTGACTTCAAAAACGCCGTCGCCAACATCAAGAATCGAAACATCAAAAGTACCGCCACCAAGGTCAAAGACAAGAATGGTTTCGTTGGTCTTCTTATCTAAGCCATAGGCTAATGAAGCGGCTGTTGGCTCGTTAATGATTCGCAGCACTTTGAGCCCTGCAATTTCGCCCGCGTTTTTGGTAGCCGTTCTCTGGCTATCATTAAAATATGCTGGCACGGTAATTACGGCCTGGTCGACTGTTTCACCCAAATATGCCTCGGCATCAGATTTGAGCTTTTGCAAGATCATACTGCTGATCTCTTCGGGTGTAAAATCTTTATCAACTGCGGGAATGTGTACTACAGCTGCACCATTCTTGCCAGTTTTGACCTTATAAGACACTCGTTCAACCTCTTGAGAAACTTCTTTGACGGTATGGCCCATAAAGCGCTTGATACTCGCGACTGTGTTCCCAGGGTTCGTGACAGCTTGTCTCTTTGCTGTGACTCCAACGAGCCTTTCTCCAGTTGCTTTGAACGCTACAACACTCGGCAAAGTTCTAGTGCCTTCGGCAGTGGCGATAACTTTTGGTTCACCACCCTCCATGACAGCCACAACACTGTTTGTTGTTCCTAAATCTATTCCTACTACTCGTCCCATAATCGTTACTTCCTTATGAGCGACTCACTTAACTTGAGTCTCATACACTCATGTATAACGAATAGATTACCAGAATCGTTCCAAAGGTCGGGACTATTTTTGTTAAGTAGTTTGCGAGAACAAGGCAAAGCCCAAACCGCAAAAAGCAATTCCCACCATATTCGAAGCCAGAACATAGATGGATGCATAAGCGAATCTTTGGGTAACCAACAAGTTCAGGGTTTCAAGCCCGAAGCTGGAGAAAGTCGTAAAGCCACCAAGGAAACCGATCATGATCGTTTGATGAACGACGACTGGCACTCGATTGGTTTTGAAATAGCCAGCAAAGCAACCTATTAAAAGACATCCGAGGATATTGATAACAAGGGTTCCCAAGGGAAATCCATTTGTTTTGGCCACGGGCCATGCCAAACCAATGCCCCAGCGGACAAGTGCCCCAATCCCTGAACCTATAAATATGACGAGGGCAGATCTTATGGCTTCCATGAGACAAATAATAGCCCAGGCCCGAAGCGAATTCCATGAACAGGAACGTCATAATAAATAAGTCCATGTTTTCCAATCGGATTGGTTTCAAGTGGGCGCACGGAAGTACCCTATGACCGTTTTGATTGTGAGCCTCACTGCTTTAGCCTGTGTCTTTATCTGCAGCATCATTGAAGGGCTTTTTCACCAATATATCCTCCATACTCCTCAGAAAAAATTGCTTTGGGGAATCTTGTTCAGAAGCTACCATGCTCATTCCATCGAGCATCATCCTGCTTATCGAGGAGAAGACTATCACCGAGAAGCTCCACCTGAAGAGCAACCTATTAGCCTTGGCCCACTCATGTGGCCTGCCCTTATGGTCTTCACAAGCCCTCTGACGATTCTTGCTTTTTTGTGGTTAGGGCCAGCTGCTGGATGGACAGTACCGATCACCTTCACTCTTTATTACATCACCTATGAGTTCATGCATTGGCACATGCACTTCCCTCGCAAAGACGGCAAGCCTCGGTTCTATCACGCTTTTCCACCATCAAGGCAATTGTTCCAATGGTTCGACAAGCGACATTATGTTCATCACATTGCGGACGATCGAAACTATAACGTGATTTTCCCGATATATGACCTCATCACAGGCCACTACACAACCGATGAAAACGTGATTCCATGGGCTGTGAAGAAGCGCAAAGCCAGAGCATTAAAGAAATCTGAAGAGATTAGAAACGAAAGAAAGAAAGTCTCCTAAGCCTAAACTTAAAAGCTAGAGAACTCCTTGGAAATTTTTCCAAGGAGTTCTCTTTTTTTGGATTGGATCGAACTTTAAGGATGTGTGGTTATCCAGTTCGCCAAGTCAATTTTGCATCCATAGGATGGTGTCGGTACGATACTGACCTGTTTATAACTTATTTTCATTCGCATGACATTGCCACTGGGAACGTCCACAAATTGAGATGGTGTTCCGGGAACTCCGATTGTGATTCGCTGATCTGTGGTTGTCATTGCTCGCTCGTCTACTCGAACATAGCTCGCTGTCGAGAAGTTATACGCATCGAGAAGCTGATGGAAGCTACCGTTGGTAAACGATGACGCGACATCAAGCGAAAGCGAAGTTAGGTTGGAAGTGCTCACGAAGCCATCGAGCTGAACTGAAATTGAAGGTACCACGAGGTTTGGAACCAACGCTCGATTGATCCTGAGATAGTTGGCATCAACGAAATACAAACTTCCGATATTGCCTCCTCCATTAGCTCCAAGTAGAATTTGCATGGTTCCTGGCCGAACAACTTCCTGAACACCCGCATTTTGTGTATTGATGGTCGTGAGGAAATTAGCTTCGTTAGGCGATCCACCGAAGTAGTCATTCTCATTTTCGTCGTAGATTCCATCAGGTGCTGGATCCCAGTCGTTAATGTAATTGTCGGCGCTAGATCCAATGGTAGGGTTACCTCCGCCACAAAATACTGGAGAAAAGTCGCCTGTTATAAAGGCTCCTGTACCTGTGAGGTTATATTCGCGCCATTGTTGGCAAAAATAGATCAAGCCATTGGGAGCCTTGGGGACATTTGACCCCAAAATTCCCCAATAATTGACGATTGGAAGGGTGAATTTCCATGACGAACTTCCCGGCCCATCGGGATCTGGATCTGGTGGAAATTGACCTGCAACAAAGGCCCAGCCGACATCGAATTGAAGTCCATCCAATGCTGATACGCCTGCGCCTCTTCCCGCAACATAAGTGTTGTATCCGAGTTGCCGCAGCAAAACTTTTCGAGTTGGATTTCCGTTGTAAGTGTGAACAGCAACCGTCAAATCGTACCAATTTTGGTTGTTTCCACTTGGCAATATCGTAATGTCATCGCAGGCGCTTGGCCCAAACGGATCATAAAAATAGGTTCCGTTTCCTTTGTCGTTCTGATACACGAGCGTCGCCGTTGGAAAGAACTCTTCCAGAGGCGGTTTGTAATCGTGCTGCTGGGGTTGGCGCGGAGAAGCGGATATTCGCTCCATCTTGACGGGCAAGACGATTCCATTTGTTGGCAATGAAATCATTTGGCCGTTATCGCCTCGTACTTTAAAGTAGGCAATCTCGACCTTCCCCCATCGAATTTCGGCAAACGATGCCGCCGAAAGAATCATAGGAATCAAAAGAGTCAAAAATCTCTTAGACATAAGTTCAACCTGTCCCAGTTTATTGTACAAAAGTTTCCAAGGACTTGATCCAACGAGAATGCAATCTCTTGTGAAACTTCACAACAAACTTCCGGTTTTGACTTCGATGCCCAGTGAATTGTTCCTGGAAGCCATTCAAATTGAAAACAAGGCTAATACTGGTGTGTGATCACTCGGGCGCTCCTGCTCTCGAGGTCTTTTGTCGATCCAGCAAGATTGGCATTGGTCGGCTAAGTGTTCGCTGGCATAAATATGGTCAATCCTCCATCCGAGGTTTCGCTTGAAGGAGTTGGGAACGAAGAATTCCCAGTAAGAGTAGTGCCCACTTCCCTTCTCATACTTTCTAAAACAATCTGTCAGTCCAAGATCAAGGCAAGCTTTGAGAGCATCCTTTTCGAGCTGAGTGAAGCACACAGACTTGGCCTTCCTTTCAGGTTCATAGACATCGATATCCTGAGGAGCGACATTGATATCTCCCATCCAAATCACTGGATGTCCTGCCCGCAGCTCAACCTGTAGGAGGTCGCGGAGAACCCTAAGCCATTGAAGTTTATATTCAAATTTTGGGCTGTCGAGAGCCGTTCCATTTGGAACATAGGTTCCAATGAATCTGATGCCTTGGTAAAAACATTTAAGAACGCGACAATCTTGCGAAAATTCTTCAACCTCTAGCCCTGTAGTAACTTCATCGAGTGGCTTTTTTGAAATGATGGCTACGCCATTGTAAGATTTCTGCCCGTGAATCGCAACTTCATATCCCAATTCCTCAAATTCGGCTCGTGGGAACTTGTCGTCTTCGACCTTGGTTTCCTGGAATGCCACAAGGTCTGGGCTCTCGCACAGGAGCCAATCTCTGACAATCGGCATTCGGACTCGAATCGAATTGACGTTGAAAGTTGCGACTTTCATAGCCAGTGAGAATACCTTTGTAAATTTCGTGGCAAAATAGAACGAGATGAATCTGGCATGCGTGATTGCCATCGCATTTTATGTTGGGGGAGAGGTCTCGCCGCGGCCTGCTCCTTCAAATTGGGTTTCTCACGCCGAACCAACAGGGATCGAGTCCTTTGATAATGCAGTCATCAGTGCTGTGAATCGTATTCGGAAGGGCGATTGGAAAGCGGTTGCGCGCCTTTCTTTGGATACTGTGATTTTCGAAAGTCGAGTTCTTGACGACAGCGACCCAGGTGGCGATCAGCTCCTTTTTGATGAATCTCGGGCATCCGAAGAGGAAGCGATGTCAACCGTTAAAGTAAAACAGTTAGTCGTTGACCCGAGCGAACCGACAACCAACTTTGTTCAAACTCAATTTTCATATTTCGCGACCCTCATTGAGAGCACGGTTCAAAACACAAATGCGGGGCCAAAATGGACGCTTTCCGGCCCAAAAGACCTCAATGGGGTGCGATGTGGGCCGAGCGTCTGGGGTCGAATAGCATCAAATGCATCGTGGAGAATCGAGTTTGATTCCACATCCTCGGGATTCAAAATAAGCAAGTTTGTGGTGGAATCTCGGTGAGGATCAATGGAACAGGGCTCAAGAGAGAAGATCTTGCTTGGGCTTTAGGACGGCCAGACTACGTTGCTCAGGCTCGAAAGAACAACTTCTGCCTTTTGTGTCGCGAGCCTCATGTCAATGAAGCCGGGCTTTGTAAAGTTTGTTATAGCCTATTGGAAGATCACGAATTGAAACTTGCGACTCAGTGGTTATCTGGGCTCCGTCCATGATTGCGGTAGTTTCGCCAATCCTTGTCTACATTGCCATCGCTGCTCCGATCATCGTGCTCATTGTGGTTGGACTTTTGTATGAGAAGCGCAAACATTTGCAGCCGTTGGTGAATTATGAATTTTGGGTTTTTTCCAACGTTCAACGGTGCCCTCCCATCGATGCAATACTTCACGAAGCTATTTCGAACAATCCCTTCAATACGCCTGGATTCCCTTGTATCACGACTCGTGAAGGGGCTTTCTTTACAGATATTAGATTTCGTTGCGCCCTGGCCACTCGGAAACATAATCCTGAAGCCTTTAAACCCGATGCGCTGATGGAATTGGGTGACGAGATGAACGACTACTTGGAATTGCTGAACAGTTCTCATAGCTTGGTTCGGGTTCAATTTGCATCCACAATAGCGATAAAGAGCCATGCTCATTTGCAGTTTTTGTTTCATGTTATGGCGGCAATGATGCGTTTAACAAAGTCAGAAATTGCTCTTGATGTTGTGAGCCAAAACCTCTTGACCAAGAGCGATGTCGCTCTCATGATGGGACGTTCAAACAATGTCGAAGATTTTGAGAGTCAAGTCAGGGTTCATTGGACTAGAAATGGTGACTTGGGTCAGGCTCGAACCAGAGGAATGATCAAAGTTGGCTTGCCGGAACTCGAGACAGAGAGGCTGGTTTCAAACATGGAGACCACAACTACGAATTTGCTTCGTCAGGCGGGAAAGGAGCTCTTCGATGAACTCAAATTCAAAACGACTCTCGACCTTTCGTACTTTGGTGCCCAATATAAGGTAGAAATCCAAAGGATAGGAAGAGCGAACGCACTATGCAGATTGCTCAGATTGGATGACACCCAAGCTCTGAAGGATCTTATCCAGTAGCTGGCTATCGGCTTGGTCGAGTTCGTGAATGGGCGAGCGCGGCGGGCCCAATTCCACTCCAAATGTTGGCATAGCGGCCTTTCCAACTCGGTGCGTTCGACCGTGTGCTAATAAGTTACGGACATCAATTTGAAGGGTCGCCCAGTTTTGCACCAAGGTTCGCGCAAGATCCGAACCGAAGATGGCAAGCGGGGTTGCCACATGACCATCCCATACAAATTCTTCAAAAGTCATTTCTTTATAGATTGAAATCGGGCCTAAACCAGCCTGAGAAAGGGTGGAAAGTGTCAGGAAATTTGGTTGATTTTTGACACATGATGTACTTCCAAGTATGGCGACTGGCAAATTGGCGAATCGATGGATGGTTGATGCAAAGCTGGCTTGCTCGTCTGGAGTGAGAGCCGTATGTGTGGGAATGTGAATAATGGCTCCTTTGGCCCCATGACGCTCGGCGTGCTGGGCGAGGTCAACGGCCGCCGAAGTTGAATTGGCCGTAGCGTTGACAAAAACGGGATCGCCATGTGCGTTCTGTATCACCCATTCAAGGAGTTGCTTTCGCTCAGCCAGGCTGATCATGGGAACCTCCCCTGCTTCGGCTGCCACGACAAATCCGGAAGCTCCTTGCTCACGGTGGTATCGAACGAGGCGCGCTACTCGGATCTCGCTGAGCGTAGTTGTGTCATCCGTAAACGGGGTGACCAGTGGCACCAAGATTTTGTCCAGCACGAGTTGTCTCCTTTTCTTAAAGGGCCCTTACAATGGCTTAAGGTTTGTGGGCGAGGCAAACCCATTCGAGAAGATCGAAAGTCTCCGCGCTTGCATTTAGATAATCGGCAAATTCTCCCCGAGCTTCAGTAAGGATTTTTCTTAAGCGATTCTGATCCTCGGCTGAAACCGACATTCGATCCATCCAATCCTGAGTTTGAAGGGTCTTTCTTTGGCTGGAGTCATGCGAGATAGAAAACCCAGAATCCAAGATCAATTTGCGCCATTCTGAAATTGGACGATTGGTTTTATGCGAAGGGTCTCTAATTGTCTCAAACTCGTCAATGCATTGTCTGGCATCGTGAGCATCTGATCCAACTGTATCAACGAAAAGAAACCACCCTCCTGACTTCAAGACTCGAAAAACTTCTTTTATAAAAGCAATCTGATTATTAAAGTGGTGTGCGGCGACGCGACACCCTACGCCTTGAAAGCTACTTTCGGAATAGGGCAAGTTTTCTGCACAATGTTGAACTGCGTAAAGGTTGGTTATTCCCTTTCTTTGAGCTTCATCTCGGCAAACTTTAAGCATTTCAGGTGTCGGATCGCTTGCTAAGACTCCATGGACAAAAGGCGCAAACGCAAGTGCGAGATGGCCAGCTCCTGTCGCGATATCTAGTATCCAACCCCCTTCGGGTTGTACTAGCTCTCTCAGTGCTAAGAGCGAGTTCGGGTCTGAATGAACAGCGGACGTGAGGTATTTTTCGGCCTCACGTCCAAACTGAACCCTTGGATCCAAATTACTGTTGTCCTACGGGCAAAAACATCGTCTTGGCGATGGTTTTGTCACCAATGACGGCTTGGTACTTGAGAGGAAAAACTCCGACGGTATCTTTTGGAATGATGAATTCAACAGGAATCTTAGCCAAACCTCGACTATGGTAAATCGTAAAGTTCGTCTGCTTGTTTCTCGTCACAGTCCATTCTTCTGGAACCGACAAATTAAAGACGCCTTTGATGCTCTTAAGACCATTTGATCGGATATCGATGCTTCCTCTAATGATTCGAGCATCGGGGTGCAGTTCTAGCGACTTTGGCAAGTTGACGTTGAAATCAACGAGTTCTGAAATTTTGAAACTACTTCTGAGAACAGTCTCCGGTTGACCTTCCTTATGGAGCGAAACTCTCAATATTCGGAACCCGGTACCGGCATCCTTGGCAATAGAAGTCTTGTAGTCTTCACGGGTTCGGCCCTTCTTGTCCCAATCTGGAAATGGTCTTTGGCCCGATGCCATGGTTCCTTGTGCAGATCCTTCTGGGCGAAATTCGATATGATCGAATCCAATCTCCTCCGTTCGTCGGAACCCATATTTGACCGTGAAATCGTCATCCACTGGGACATTTCGAACAAGAAAATCTGGCTTCCAGCTGAAACCTGTTGGCAAGTTTTGGCCAAGATCATATTGAAGGCTGACAAATGAAAGTACGCGAGGCACTGAAGGTTCGCCAAGGTCTGATCCGGTTGGAACTAAGTCGCAGCGAACTCCTAATTTCTGCCCTGGCGCTGGAGCCATAGTCGCTTGAGGGATAAAGGAAGATTCGAGGATCCAACCTTGATCGGCTTTTTTTGCGGAGACCTTGATGCTTTCCATCAAGACATTTGCGGGAACCCATTTTGGGCCATTAGGATCGGTAGCATCAAGCCTTCTGATATTAACAATCGGTTCTCCATGGTTGAAATTCACGCGAAATTCAAGGTTGTCGTTGCCAACAAGCCATCCATTTGAACCCATATCCAAAGTCAAAACGGCATCAGACGTATCTGGTACCTTCGCTCCCCAATACAGAGTCTCAGGCTCCCATTGAAAATATGTCTCACCATTGTCATTTGTGCTGAGGAGATCCCATTCTTCCGGTTCAATGGAACCATCTAGCTTTGGAGTGAGAGCCAACCGAACGATTTGTCGGACGTTAGGAGCGACCGAAAATTCACCCCTGGAACTCAGGAGTGAGCTCATGATGAGAGTTGCTAATATCACAAAAGTAGAGACAGGTGACAAGGGCCAGAGGATTCAGAAATGTCGGCTTCTGGGGCTGAAGCTGGCGACCCTAGCAAATAAAAACTGCGAGCAGAATATGATCTTCTCGCAGTTTTTATGAAATAGCTTTAAGTTTAAGCGGTGACGGTTTCTGTTTCTTCGGTTTCAGATGCGACTTCAGCAACTGGCGCAGCTTCTTTCGTCGCACCTTTCTTCTTGTCGATCGCGACGAGTTCTGGATCGAAAACTCGAACCGTGACTCGAATGTCAACCTGCCGATGAACATCAATATCGACGGTGTGATTACCCAGTTGCTTGATCGGTTGAGCTAAAAGAACGACCTTCTTTTCTAGGTTCACCCCAAATTTTTTCGAAATGGCGTCGGCAATGTCTTGACTTGTGATGGCTCCAAAAAGCTTTCCAGTGTCCTTTCCAACGTGACCCTCAATTTCCAAGACTTGGCCGTGCAGCTTTTCTTTCATTGCTTCAGCGTCGGCGCGAGTTTCGGCAAGCTTAGCATCAGCTTTGGCATTTTTTCGAGCCAAAACCTGGAGCTGGCTCTTATCAGCAACGATAGCAATGCCACGAGGGAAAAGGAAGTTTCTGGCGTATCCGTCCTTTACATTGACGACTTGGCCCTCTTTTCCAACTTTCGGAACAGACTGTTTCAAAATGACTTTCATGGCTAAAATTCCACTTATTTTCGAATGGTGACACCCACGCTAGGACTCACTTTTTCGAATATATTGTTTACACCGGCCCACCCACTTAATCCAGATGAAATCCGGTAATTGAGGCGAAAATCGAGTCGAGGGTCGTTCAATCCAAACAGGTCACCACGAAGCCCCAACCGAGATGTAGCATCATAATCTACCCCAATGCCTGGCTTTCCTGCGTAAACCCCGTACCGAAGGCCCAAGTTAGGACTAGTTTGTTTAAGGAATTGAAGATTCACCTTGTTCGTCTCAAAGGCATCATAGATTCCAAGCATGGCTTTCTCTTTTCCAATTGGAATATAGGCGTTAAAATCTGTGCGAGTCCTTCCGGGATTTGACTCTCTTGCCAGAGTTGCTTCGAACTCGATGTCTTTCACCAAGTTCTTTCCTTGTCCAATCTTATCAACCGTCTTATTGAATTTTTCAATCAGACTTTGAACTTGGTCGGCCAATTGGTTAGCCTTTTTCATGAGAGTCTTTGTCTCTTCTGAGATTTCAATGCCGTTAGCAGACATCTTTTCCGCATTTGAAGCGATCTTTGTTCCAGACTCACTCATAACCTTAAAGTTCCCGAGAGTTTCTTTCATATTTCCTCGCATTTCGGGATCGCCAACAAAGCCTTGAAGGCTGGACACGAGTTCACGTCCTTGAATCACAGCAGCATTTAAATTGTCAAGAAGGGCTGTTGTTTTGCCCTGAAGTTCGCCACTGGCTACGAGCTTTTTCACTTCTAAGCTCACTGCCTGCATGTTTTGCAAGGTTGCAGAAGTCGAGGCCAAGAGCGAAGAAAATTTCGATTGATTTGCCACTATGAGATTATCGAAGTGGCCCGCTACCATTCCAAATTTCTTCGAAGTCAGTGCAACGCTCTTCATCAAATCGCTCAGGTCTTTCTTCAAGCCTTTGTCTTCGAGAAGACCTTGGATCGACACAAGAGTTTTGTTGACTTCTTCGAGCGTTTTGCCACTCTCTGGGGCAATGGCATCAAGAGGAGATCCTAGTCGACCCACAATTGTGCTTCCGGGAGTAAGTTGTCCAGAATCCTTTGCACTGACTATCAGCTGAATTTTCATATCTCCGATGGATATGAATGAAGCTGGGATCAGCGCGGTTGTATGTTCTGGGATGAAAGTTCCCTTTTCAACCGCGAGTGTAAGCTTGGCCTTGTTCGGGGCAACGATTTTGACTTCTTGGACGTGCCCAACTTTGACTCCTGCCATAAGAACAGAAGAACCGGATGTGATTCCACCGGCATCGGGAAATTCAGCGTAGTAGAGTTCGACTGGTTTTGAGAAAAAACTCTTTTGAAGCACTGCAAAAGCGCCAAGCATCAGTCCCATAAAAATGAGAACAAAAAGACCGACCCTTGCGGACGCTTGCATATTGTGATTCTAGACGTTTGTCCCTTAGAACAAGCGTCAATGACCTATCATTGGTACTCTATGATTCTATGAAGTTGTGTCGGTTCGAATTGGTCAGCGATCCTGGCGTTGGACGCTCTGGGATTTTTTATGATGGCCGATTCTATGAGACAGACGGCGAAAAAGCGATCGGAATCCGCGATCCAGGCCAAATCAGGCTCTTAGCGCCGACCGGGACGCCCCCTGCTCTGAGAATCTTTGATAGATTCGTGGGATCCGATGGAACTCCTCGCATCACATTTCACTACGGCCATTCTCAACTTATTCTTGGGCCAACTTCAGAGATCGATTGTCGAAGCCATACAGGACTTGATTTTGATGTGAGAATAGGTGCTCTCATCCAGGAAGGCGAAATTGAACAAGGCCCGGCCGAGGCGGAACGAATGCTTTTGGGAGTCGGAATCCTTTTGACCTTTTTCGAATCGCAAGAGAGAGATGAACTCCTTGCAGAAGGCCAGAGCGTGACATTTGCTTATGACTTTGGATCAGTTTTTGGACCGTTTTTGGCGACACCAGACGAATTGACTGACAACAAGACAACCGACGAACCTACGGAATTTACTTGGGAAGTAAAGATTTCAATCAGCGGAGAGCAAGTACATCATGTCATTGCACGTCCAGAATTTTCGCTCTATGATCTCATTGATCACGCTTCCAAAAAGTCTCAACCTAAGGGAGGCGAAGTCTTTGCTTGGCCGGCGTTCGAAAAGCCCAGCCTTGACAACACCAAACTGAAGCGATTTCTGCTGCCAGGAGACTCTATCCAGGTTGAAATTGAACCCATCGGTACTCTTGTTTGCAGAATCATCTAAACTTTTAATGAATTGATGAAAGTAGAGAAAGTTACCCTACCAAATGGGCTGAGGATCGTGGGCCAGCATGTTCCCTATGTGGGGTCAGCTTGCATTGGATTGTGGTGTCGAACAGGAAGTATAAATGAACTCCCAGAAGAAGGCGGAATCACCCACCTCATCGAGCACATGCTCTTTAAGGGAACAAAGTCTCGAACTGCCAAAATGATTGCTGAAGAGATCGAGGGCCGAGGTGGCATGCTGAATGCTTTTACAGACAAGGAGCAGACTTGTTATTATTGCCGAGTTCTCGATCGCGATTCGATTTCGGCTTTGGACGTTCTTTGCGATATGGTGCTGAATTCGCTCATTGATGGTGAAGAGCTCAAACGAGAACAGGGAGTTGTTGTCGAGGAGATAAAACGCGGTGAAGATGAACCCGGAGATCACGTCCATGATCTCCATTTGGAAGGTCTCTGGGAAGGCCACAAAATAGGACTCCCGGTCATAGGTACTCGCGAATCCGTCCAGTCGTTCAGTTCTCAGCACTTGCGCTCCTATATGGATCGGCGATATCGAGGAAATAATATCCTCGTTTCAATTGCAGGAAACATTGAGATTGACTCGATATTCAAAGCGGTAGAAGAGCGACTTGCAGGTATTCCCGGTGGCGAGCCGAGCCCCAAGCAAGATCGACCAAAGGCAATTCCTGGCCGAAACATCATTCAAAAGGACGTGGAGCAAGTGCATTTTTGTATCGGAACGGAAGGCGTCTCGCTCTATGACGATGAGCTCTACCCCGCTGCCGTTTTTGATGGAATTCTTGGTGGTGGAATGAGCAGTCGCCTCTTTCAAGAAATTCGTGAAAAGCGGGGTTTGGCTTACAGCGTGGGGAGCTATTCACTGGCATACACTTGTGGTGGTGCAATCACAGTATATGGAGGAACTGGTCAAGATTACTGGCCAGAGGTTCAAAAAGTTATCAGGGACGAGTTTGACAAACTCATGGAAACACCCGTCCCAACCGACGAGATAGAAAAAGTTAAGCAAAGTATGTCTGGGACATTGGCGTTATCTCTTGAAGGCATGAATAGTCGAATGGTGCGAATGGCCAAAAATGAGTTCAACTACGGCGAAGACATTCCTTTGGAAACGACCCTGGCCAAGATTGCTGCAGTTACTTCGGACGAGGTTCAGGCACTAGCCCAAAGGATCTTGCCTGAGGAGAAACTGAGAACAACAGCCATTGGGAATATCGATTGAGTTCGACCAACATCGAAAACCAACTTGTTGAAATCTTCGCCCATGAAGAAACGGAAGACCATGCCCTTGCAAAATGCGCAGATGCCATTCAGTCCGTTTTGGGCGCAGACAGTTGCGACATTTTGTTCAAAGTTCAATGTGGCGGGCTGGTGGTCAAGGCATGTACAGTCGATCCTGACCTCGCAGATAGGATGCAAGTCGGGAAAGGGGTTGGTATAGCTGGACGAGTCGTTGAATCGAGTCAAACATTTTCAATAGAGCATGGATTCTCAAAGCACCCGCATTTTGCAAAGTGGCCAAACACAAAAATTCCTGATTCAGAAGCAGCGCTTGTGACTCCTATAAGAATTGGTACAGAGATTCTGGGTGCCGTGACCGTGGAATGGTTTCGTCCCAAGAAAATCGATAACGAACTTGTTGAAATATTGGAGCTGTCCGGCCGAACACTGGGAACTGCGATACAGATTTATCGCGGAGCATTCGAAGCCGGGAGTAGGAGCAATCAGCTCGGTTTACTTTCAGAGATCACAGAAACCTTATCTGGCACACCATATCTAGAAGAAATCCTTCAGCACTTGGTCAATATCACAGCTCGGCGATTTAATTATAGGGTTGTCAGCTTGAGATTGCTGGATGAATCAGGAGAGAATTTGATCCTACGGGCGGCTTTTTCTGTACACAGAGCCTATCCCAGAAGGCCAGTGATTCGGATGGGCGAGAGCATCGCCGGGAAAGTCATTCAAAGGCGAAGACATATTATTGTGGAAGACGTCCAAAATGATGACGATTTTATCGGCCATGACCTTGCGATCGAACAAGGACTCAGAAGCATGGTCTGTGTTCCGCTTCATCTTTATGAGCGTGCCGTGGGAGTTATGAGTTGCTATACGGGTGAAGTTCGCCAGTTCTCGGCGGATGAAGTGGCGACCCTAGAGACATTGGCAAAGCAGGCGGCAGTCGCTATTGAGCACGCGAAATCACAAGTGAGAGAGACGCTTTTGCAAGAGATGCATCACAGAGTAAAGAACAATTTGCAGCAAGTCGCCTCTTTGCTGCGGCTTCAGAAGCGACAAAGTCACTACAAATCTCTGGATGACGCCTTGAATGATACGTTGGGGAGGATTGAAGCCATTGCAAGCGTTCACGAACTTCTTAGCCGGGACGATCTGGATCATATTGACCTGAAGCACCTTTGCGACATGCTCATCAATCATCAACAGCAGTCTTTCATTTTGCCCGGCAAATCTCTGGCATTCTCTGTTCGCGGTAATCCGATTTCGTTGGCTACAGTTCAAGCGACCCAAGTTGCATTGATCCTCAATGAGCTCATACAAAATGCCGTAACTCATGGGTTCAAAGTGAAGAATGAAGGCGAAGTGCACTTGAGCCTAGAATCTCAACCCGATGGAACCGTCGATATCTGGGTCAGCAATAGTGGCGATAGTTTGCCGGAAGATTTCGATCAATTCAAAGGGCGGCTCGGACTTCAAATTATTGATTCATTGGCTAAAAGCCTCGGAGGTCATTTCACACTCGAAAATCGGCTGGGCTGGACTGTAGCGCATGTTCGGTTTCAGCGCGGGACTGGGGAGTGAATTTCAGGGACTTGATTGAGCGAAACCTCTTTGTAGCAGGTATCTTTGGGAGTATCTCCCATGCGACGCGCACTCGGCAAAGGCCTATCTCAACTTCTTAACGAGGATCACGAGTCGGGACTCCAAGAAGTGCCAATTTTGTCGATTTCAGCGAATCCAAGACAGCCACGGCGAGTGTTTCAGGCAGATAGCATTGCCGAACTTGCGGATTCAATCAAGTTACATGGACTTCTCCAGCCAATCGTTGTTCGCGAGGTCTCTTCGAAGAAATATGAGATCATCGCCGGTGAGCGACGTTGGAGAGCAAGTAAGGTTGCCGGACTCAAAACTGTCCCTGTTGTGATTCGAAGTGCGAATGCTCAGACGACCCTGGAGCTTGCGTTAGTCGAAAACATTCAGCGAGAAGACATTAATCCAATGGACTGTGCTCTTGCTTACAAGATGTTGGGAGAAGAATACGGACTTACTCAGGATCAAATCGCACAACGAGTCGGCAAGTCTCGGGTAACTATTTCGAATTCGATTCGGCTTCTTAAGTTGCCACAGAGAATCCAAGATGCTTTGATGGAGGGTTTGATCTCCGAAGGGCATGCAAGGGCACTTCTCATGTTCGCAACGCCTGAGCGTCAATTGGCCGTTTTTGAAAAAATATTGAGCGATTCTCTAAGTGTGAGAGCCGTTGAGCTTTTGGCACAAGGGAGGGAGCCGTCGGGTCGGCCAGCTCTTGAACCCAAGGCCGTTGACCCCAACTGGGAGGCTCTTTCACTGAAAATTTCGGAACACTTTCATGCCAAGATTTCTTTAGATCGTCGCAAAATTGGTGGCAGAATCAGCATCGATTACTATTCTGATGACGAATTGGAAGGGATTCTCGAAAAGATGGGAATCAAGTTCTAAGAGTTCATGTGTGGAATCGCAGGATATGTCTCGATCCAGGATTCAGGTGTTGCTAGCTCATGGCTCGCCAATGCTCAAAAGGCACTCCACCATCGTGGCCCAGATGGTTATGCATTTGCCTTTCTTAAAGAAAACGGATTCGTAACTTCGAACGAAACTACAGAGCGAACGAAAGTGGCTTTGTTGCATAACCGTCTGTCAATCATCGATCTAAGTGATGGGGGAATTCAACCAAAAGTTAGCCAATGTGGCCGATTTGCCATGACTTTTAATGGCGAAATCTACAATTACCGCGAACTTAGGCGCCAGCTCGAGGCAGATTTTGGGATTCAAATGAAAACAGAATCTGATAGCGAAGTCTTGATCGAAGGCTGGTCGGCATGGGGTTGTCAAGTTCTGACCAAGTTAGTCGGAATGTTCGTTTTTGCAATTGTTGACCGACTCAAGAATGAATTAATATTGGTTCGAGATCTGGTGGGAATAAAACCACTTTTGTATGTTGAGACTTCGGCGGGACTCGCATTTGCAAGTGAGATCCAATGCTTGCTAAATTGGCCTGGTGTGACCACTGAACTCGACCCCCAATCAACGGTCGATTATCTACGATTCGGTTTCTCAGATCATAGAGATTGTAAGATCTTTAAGGATATTCGATCGGTTAGGCCCGGAACAGTTGAGACGTTCTCATTGGCCCAAGGAGCGAAGATCAAATCAGAAGAGTTTTGGTCGGCTAAGCCTAGAGAAGAATCCGAGTTGAGTTTCGAAGATGCTCGTAACAGACTTAGAGAATTGCTTCTGGAAAGCGTCGATTATCATTTGAGATCCGATGTCCCCGTTGCTGCCTGTCTTTCTGGCGGAATTGATTCTAGTAGTCTTGTGATGATGATGCGACATGTTGGGGGGCCATCTGCGGAAATTCACACGTTTAGCCACATCGCTCCTGGAACCGCATTTGATGAGCAAAGATGGATGGATCCTGTTCAGGAAGCAAGCGGGGCAATTGCACATAAAATTGAAACGAGTGCTGATGACCTTATTGCTGATTTGCCTGAACTGATTAGAATCCAACAGCAACCGTTTTCAACAACGAGTATTTATGCTCAATATCGAGTCATGAAGTCTCTCCACGAATCAGGGCTCAAGGTAACACTAGATGGTCAAGGAGCGGATGAATTGTTTGGAGGCTATGGCTTCCATATCGGAGCAAGAATAGGGAGCCTTATCCGAGGAAGCAGATTTGGTTCTGCATTGAACCTTGCTAGAGCAGGAGGTGAATTGCCCGGGATGACCTTCAAAGGCCAGGTTGCCAATGCTTTGGATTACGTACTGAATCCCCAACTTCAAATTTGGGCTAGGCGCGTGGCTGGTAAGGATCTTGTACCAAGTTGGCTCAACGAGACTTGGATTAAGGACAATCAAGTTCGGGTACATCCTTACCGAGAAAGTCGGTCAAAATTCGTCCTTAAATCAGCTTTAGAACGAGGGATGCGCGGGCCTGGTCTTCCACATCTATTGCGATACGAAGATCAGAATTCTATGGCACATAGCATCGAGAGTCGCGTGCCATATCTCTCCCAGCCTGTCATGGAATTTGTATTAAGCTTGCCCGAGAAATATTTGATCTCCGATTGCGCGGTCACAAAGC
Organism: uncultured Fimbriimonadaceae bacterium; assembly: GCA_964583465.1. Classification (GTDB taxonomy): domain Bacteria; phylum Armatimonadota; class Fimbriimonadia; order Fimbriimonadales; family Fimbriimonadaceae; genus JAEURO01. Next base: position 185,697 of record CAZOVP010000003.1, read on the forward strand.
CACTCCTGCGAGAGGCTATGAGGGGCCTTGTCCCAGATGTCGTATTGGATCGTAAAGACAAAGTTGCTTTTCAAACGCCAGAAGCAGATTGGATAAAACGATTACAGCCTTTTGTCGACGACTTGCTTTCCCAAGATCATGGAACTTACGCTCGGGCCTTTCATTTTGATCAACTTAGACTGACTTGGAATTCGGTGAAGGCAGGCCAAGCTTCCTATAGCCCATCGATCTGGCGGTGGATCAACTATTTGGCTTGGGGGCAGATGTTTGGCGCAAAGCTGACTTAAAGATCGAGATCAGAATCCCAAAAATTGCTTCTCATCTCTGCCATAATCTAGTTTCTCTGTGGCGACGTAGCTCAGTTGGTTAGAGCGAACGGTTCATACCCGTTAGGTCAACAGTTCAAGTCTGTTCGTCGCTACCATTTCTTCTAGCTTTCTAGGACTTTTTCCATAGGCGTGAATCCTTTGAGGTTCGATGAGCATATGGGTGCATAACGGCTCTGCGAATTGATGGGTCGTCTCAAGGAGAAAAATATGACTCTTGGCACCGTTCTCGCCTTTTTGTCAACTCTGGTCGGAATTGGCCTGTCGTCCTTCTTTGCGATGGTATTGTCGACTTTGATTTTCTCGAAGCGAACCCTCAGGGGATCGCATGATCTCCAACTACACCCTTGGAAAAGTCTTACGGCAGGTCTTCTGCTTGGAATGCCATTGCTTTTGGTTTCAATTGCATTCCTTGTAGCGCCGGCTCCAGTTCTTAAAGCAGTGGGATTTGTACTTCTCCTTTTGATTTCAGTAATAGCCCTCGTAGGGGCGGGCAGCTTGGCCCGGTTACTTGGAGAACGAATCCAGAATCAAAGTCAGTCTCCTCATTCACTCAACCATATTGCATTAGGTTCCTTCATCATTGCCGGAACAGCAGTCCTTCCTCTCATCGGCTGGCTGGTGTTTGGACCACTCTTCATCATTGTTGCTCTTGGTTCTGGGATGAGGAGCCTCAAAGGATTGGAAGATGAATCGAGCGAGAGTTTGCTGGAGAAGATATGAACCTCACCAGGAGAGAAGCCTTTAGCACACTTGGAGCTGCAGGCCTCGTTCTTCTGGGAGGTTGCAGGACTCAACCTAGAAATGTAAAGACTTACCCAAACGACCTTGATGCTCGCCTTCTCAACCGATTTGGATTTGGCCCTACAGTCGCCGACTTGGAACATGTGAGAAGGATCGGCCGCGATAAGTGGGTCGAGGAGCAACTGCAAGCCCCTGCACATGAGCCTTGGATCATCGAGCAAAAGTTCTTTTCATTACCGATTGTCCAGCTTTCAGCATGGGAACTTCGCGATTGGCCGGAAGACGACATCTTGAGACAGCTTCAATTGATGGCGTTTTGGCGTGCTAACTCGAGCCCTTGGCAATTGCGAGAGAGAACGGTCCATTTTTGGTTTGATCACTTCAATATCTTCGCCCGAAAAGGATTGGCTGCGTATCGGAAGCCTTCAGATGAGAGAGAGGTTGTTCGATCCAATGCTTTGGGTTTGTTCCCCTCGATGTTAAAGCAAAGCGCTCATTCAACTGCGATGCTGCTTTTTCTTGATCAACAGGCAAGCAACAAGTTCCAACCTAACGAAAACTATGGTCGCGAATTATTAGAATTACATAGCCTTGGAGTGAACGGTGGTTACACACAGAAGGATGTGATGGAGGTCGCACGGTGTTTTACTGGCTGGACAGAAGAGAGAGGAGCTTTTGCCCAGCAAGGAACGTTCAAATTTGAGCCTGGTCTCCATGATGACGGCGAAAAAACTGTCTTAGGTCACAAGATTCCGGCCGGCGGAGGAATCTTGGATGGTGAACAAGTCATCGATATTGTGAGCCGTCACCCTTCGACCGCTCGACACATCAGCCAAAAGCTGGCCCAAGTCTATGTGGGCAAGCCTTCGGAAAAGCTCATAAGCGAAATGACAAGAACTTATGAAAGGACAAATGGAAACATCAAGGATCTCATTCTTGATGTTTACCGATCTGATGAATGGGCGCTTCCAGATTTAATTATGAAAAGGCCATTTGATCTTATAGTTTCAGCGCTTCGGTCGACTGGAACGACGACTGATGGCGACATTGGGATTCAAGAAGCTCTTAAGAAAATGGGGCAACCGTTGTTTCAGTGGCCCATGCCAGATGGTTACCCCACTGATTCGCAATCTTGGAGTAGTTCGGTTTTAGCGCGATGGGAATTTGCGTTCAACTTTAGCAAGGGAAAGATCAAGGGTACACAAAAACCTTCGCCTGAAAACCTTGCGACCGAGCAGATTTTCCTTGGAACGGCGAATGAAGAGGCCGTTAAAAGAGTCTCGAGAGTTCGGAATGAACTTTCAGACCCAGACGAGCAGCTCGCTTTGGTGATCTGTAGCCCTGAGTTTCAGTGGAGATAACACAAAAATGGAAGAACTATTTTTCTGCGATGGTGTCGGTGGACTCAGAGGACGTCGGCAAGTTTTAGCCGCAGGGCTCGCAGCAGCAGGAGCCTGTTTGACTTCTTTGAGCTGGGGGCAGACCATGTTTCGAACAGATCTCAAAGATGGGCCAGTTCTGGTGGTTCTTTTTTTGAGAGGCGGAGCGGATGGGCTCAACATCGTTGTTCCGCATGGCGATGATGAGTATTATAAAGTGAGACCAACAATCGCCATCCGGCCGCCAAAGTCTGGAAAGCGAGTTGCTGGTGATGCTTTGAACCTTGACGGATATTTTGGGTTACACCCTTCCCTTTTAGGCGTTTACGAACTTTCGCAACAAGGAAAGGCTCAATTCGTGCATGCTGTCGGTTCGGGAGATGCGACTCACTCGCATTTCGAGGCTATGGGAACAATGGAACAGGGTCTCTTTGATCCCAATAAGGGCGCCAAAAACGGTTGGATCGCAAGATACATGGGAGCGACTCCTGAACGAATGTGCCCGCTACGGGCCGTCTCTTTCGGAATGACCATGCAAGAGTCTATGTCTGGAATGCTCGGAGCGGTGTCCTTGAACTCTTTGGCCGAGTACCGGCTCACCAATGCCAGCCCGAATGCGATTCAAGGTCTTAGCCAAATGTATAAAGATGACAACGAATTAGGTCGCTCTGGAACGGGTGCTCTTAAAATCATGAGAGATTTGGCATCTGCTGATGTTAGAAATTATCAGCCTGAACCTGTAGCAAAGTACTCGGAATCTGGTCTCTCAAGCACATTACGCGAGATTGCCTATTTGGTCAAACGTGATATTGGCTTGGAGGTTGCTTGTGTCGAAAGTTATGGCTGGGATACTCATGTCGCGCAAGGAGCCGATGTGGGTTGGCAGAGTTTGCTCCTAAAAGATCTCGACCAATCAATTTCTGCATTTTTTCGTGATCTTGGATCGCTTTCTGATCGGGTTGTACTCACAGTTCAAACAGAATTTGGTCGGAGAGTGAGTGAAAACAGCGGTTTAGGGACGGATCATGGGGCGGGCTCTATGATGATGGTTCTAGGCGGGCCCCAAAGAGCCACCGGTGTGAGCGGGCGCTGGCCGGGAATTCGACCCGTGGATCTTTCGGGGCCAGGAGACTTGGCCGTGACGTCAGATTATCGCAACGTGCTTGCGGATGTCCTGTCGGATCATCTTCAGTTCAAAGCTGCAAATCAAGTTTTTCCAGGACTTATGAGGGAACGAATTATGAGCGAGCCAGGTGAGAAATCAAATTCGCCTTCAAAGCTTTCTCAGCAATCTGAACAGCGTTCAAGGCCGCTCCTTTAAGTAATTGATCGCCGGCTAGAAAGAGGCAAATCGCGTTTTTGTTGCTTGGATCTCTTCGGATTCGGCCAACAAGAACTTCATCGATGCCACTTGCTTCAGAAGGCATGGGAAAATGATTCTCTTCGCGATCATCGACGACCCGAAGACCTTCTGAATGGCCGAGAACATCGCGAATCTCGCTTTCAGAAGGTGCTACACGATCCAATTCAACCGTCACGGACTCGCAATGGGCTCGCAGTACTGGAACTCGCACACATGTCACGTTCATTCTCAAATCCGGTTGCCCAAGAATCTTTTGGGTTTCTTCAATAACTTTCACTTCTTCTTCGTTGGCACCATTGTCCAAGATGGTTGCGTTGTGGCTCCAAATGTTGAACGCATAAGGGTGAATCGTCACCCGTTGAGTCACTTTCTGGCCAGCAAGATAAGCTTGTGTCTGTTGCAAAAGGTCGTCCATCATGGCTGCACCGCCACCGCTGGCGCTCTGATATGTACTGACAATGAGTCTCTCAATTTTTCCAAACTTCCTGAGAGGATTGACAGCAAGAGCAAGCAGAATAGCACAGCAGTTTGGGTTTGCGATGATTCGATTCTCGGGCGTGACTGTGTCCCAATTGATTTCTGGGACAACGAGAGGAACATCTGAATTCATCCTAAAAGCTGATGAGTTATCGACGCACAAGACCCCCAACTTGGCAGCAACTGGGGCCCATTCTTTCGACCTCGACGCCCCAGCAGAAAGAAAAAGGATATCCAAATCTTTCATCGCGAGTTCACTAGGCAACTCTAATGGAATATCCTGGCCTCGAAAAGAAGCTGATTTTCCTAGAGATCTTTCGCTGGCGAACAGGCGAAGATTGGAGATTGGGAAATTTCGTTTTTCAAAGAGATCGAGAAATTCTTGGCCCACTGCTCCGGTTGCACCGATGACTCCCACTCGCAACTGTTCTGACATCATGAAAAAGGATGCCCTAAACCCCATCGGGAGACTAGTCTTGACCTAGTTTGAATATTTCAGAGGCTCGCTCCATGTCTTTGTCGCCACGCCCGCTCATATTCACAAGGACTCGCGATCCTGGCTCCATTAACCCTGATTGCCAGAGACCAGCAAAGGCATGAGCCGATTCAAATGCGGAAATGAGCCCTTCGAGCTCTGCGACTTTCTTAAAAGCATTCATCGCTTCATCATCTGTGATCGTCGTGTAGCTCACTCTTCCTGAATCTTTGAGAAAAGAATGTTCAGCGCCAACCCCTGGGTAGTCCAGTCCGGCAGAAATTGAATGCGTTGGCATGACCTGTCCATCGTCGTCTTGCATCATATAGCTATAGCTTCCATGAAGGACGCCCGGGGAACCGGCGAAGAGGGGTGCAGCATGTTGGCCAGATTCGATACCGAGACCAGCTGCCTCGATTCCGATAAGCTTAACGGAATCTTCGAGAAAAGGATGAAAGAATCCAATAGCATTGCTTCCACCGCCTACGCAAGCGATTCCATAATCTGGAAATTTGCCATGCCGAGCCAAATATTGGCTTCGAGCCTCTCTGCCGATGACGCTCTGGAACTCTCGCACCATGAAAGGATAAGGGTGAGGGCCAGCCGCAGTTCCGATGACATAGTGGGTATCTCGGATATTGGTCACCCAATCTCGCATGGCTTCATTGAGGGCGTCTTTCAGAGTCTTAGTGCCACTTGAAACGGGAATCACGGTGGCTCCTAATAGTTGCATACGAAAGACATTCAGCTGCTGTCTTTTGGTGTCTTCCTCCCCCATATAAACGACACACTTCAGTCCAAATAGTGCACATGCAGTCGCAGTAGCGACTCCATGTTGGCCCGCACCAGTCTCTGCAATGATTCTGGTTTTGCCCATTCTTTTGGCCAAAATGCATTGGCCCAATGCATTGTTAATCTTGTGTGCACCAGTGTGGTTGAGATCTTCCCTCTTGACAGTAACTTTAAAACCTGTTGCTTCTGAAAGCCTGTGGCATTCGGTCAAAGGGGTCGCACGGCCGACGTAGTTATGCAACAACCCTTCAAACTGCTCACGAAAGATAGGGTCTGCCCAGGCAGTCTTGAATTCATGTTCGAGTTCGTCAAGAGCGGGAACAAGTGTTTCTGGTACAAAACGCCCTCCATACTTGCCGAAACGACCAGGATTCACGTTGTTTTGCACCACCTGTCTATTCTACGGAATATCAAGTAAGTTCTTCAGTCTCATGGCTGAGTGAGGACACATAAAGTGTTCCGGTCGCGACGAGCCAGGGCATGATAATAATATTGAGCAGCGGTACCCAAGATACAAGGATGACCATGCCCAAGATGAAAAAAGCATTGGGATTTCGAAAAAGATAGCCGACTTGATGCCAAAGCATTTCCCCTCTTCTCAGACATGCTGGGGCGGTCATATCCAAGAAGATCGCAATTCCCGTGAGAATTGCAGAGACCCAAGGGTGGCCCAGAAGTGCGGCGATTAAAGAAATCATTGCAATGCATCCCGCGACCACCACTCGAGCAATGAGATCAACGGTAAGACGTGACCACTTGATTTCAGCGAACTTTTGCTGAGAACTCTGCATTCGTTCGATCTGAAAGCTTAAACGATCAAATGCTACGGGAGAGACGGAAAAGAAGGCGATGAGAAATGTTGGCCCAGAAACAATCAAAATGATCATCCAAGTCAAAACTCGCCCAACTGGAATGCTTATGGGTGGCTGCCATCCCCATTGGGTGAGGGTTTGACGAATATTCTCTGAGAGAGATGTTATGAGGATCCAACACAAGAATCCGTCGATGATGAGGGCAAACAGTGTTGGAGCCAGGCAAGCTGGCCAAAGCTTTGGCTTTGAACACAAGATCTTCAAACCCTGCCAAAAAAAGTTCATCGACCCGATGAGAGGACGATGAACTTCGAGGTTTGGTTGCGACCAATAGAATCTAAACTACTTGATGTGATCTGGAACTGGGGCATTCTTGTCCGAATAAGACTTAAAACCGACTGCCCCTAAGATGAGCACACCCATGAGGATCGTAAACAAGCCAAGGTAATTGGGTTGTCTTTGAGCTTCCTCAGTCAATTTGTCTGCGTTGGCCATCGTCTCCTTGTTCGAACGAGCCTCTGCGCGAGCCAGATCATTGCTCTGGTCTGAGGTCGATTTCACTTCGGAATCTTGTGAATCCTTTGTTTTGACTTCGCCATAGACGTCAACCTTGCCAGTATATGCCTGTTGCTGTTGTACGACGTCCTGACTCTGTTCGGCAAAGAATTGTGCTCCTTTCGGCTTGTCTTCTTGGAAAGCCATCGCACATTGAATTGCAAGTATTCCAATTACGATAAACAAATGTTTCAGTTTCATAGTTCTTAATTTGAAGTCGGGTCGATATAGCCTTTGTCTTGCCATGTGCTCCGCATAAGGGTCGGTTGCCGAGGAAGCTGGAGGTCGATCAATGGAGGTGTGTCTGGGCCACGCTCTCGAATTCGGTTGTCATAGTTCATTCGAATCGGCAGACTCCAGGTGACGATGGATTCGTCTTTGCAGACGATCGTTCCATTAAAGGTCACTCCAGATCCGCTGGTGCCAACATTTCCGCCACCGACGTAGTTTGTATAGAGGATGGCGTCGATTTGATTCACTCCTTCGGACAGTCCATGTATTGTTGAATCGGAAACGACGCTTTGATACTTTCGCTTGCCAGTGCTGTCCGTATCCATTGCGTTATATGCTGGAATGTAATTTCCATTGTCATCGTATCGACCTTTTGTAAACGGTGGCATCATGTAATAAAGTGGATATGGGTTTGCAAAAGTCGTCGGATCACCCATAATGACCGATCCACGAGCTGCAAGACCTAACATATCTTTCTTTTCATTGGCAAGATCATTGGCTGCAGGGTTTGAACCTAGCCAAGAGGGGCCATTTTTGTATTTGATGCTCCCTACTATGTGGACATTTCGTCCCGCATAGAGTGTGCCCTGACCCTGGATATAACCTTTGATCACAACATCTTGAGAAATGGTTACTGGTCCATAGATCTTGATCGGCTTGTCAGATGTTCCGACAAGCACTGCGCTCCCCGAAACTTGTCCGTTGGAATCGCTTAACCGCTGATAGCTACTTGTGGAACTGTTCCAAACCTCTACAAATGCTTTCGATCCGTAATTAGGATTAGTCGTGCCATCTGCAAAAGTTGACTTTTGATATTGAGCGGGATTATCACCAAAGTTCTTGCTTAGAGTTTGGTAGGTTGCTAAATCGCTCAGATCCGGCATGACAACTTCCTTTGTGGGCTTGGTATCCAGTATCGTTGTTACTGGTGTTTGGCCAACTGAAGTTCGAGTCCAAGCATTCATTCCACGTGAGTCGGCCATAACCGAGCCAAATTGTCCCGGAGGAACGTATGAGCCATTGATTGTTTGGCCATTGATCCAGCTGGCATTTGAGCTGAAGACTTCGTCGCGATATGTGTTAAATGTTGCACTATTGGTGGCCCCATAAACCGCAGACTGATAAGGTGGTCTCCATCGGTCTCTTGAAGGTGTACTTGAATTATTCCAATTCGCTAGATAATCGCTATCTGTCCACTTGACAGGAGGCATATTGATAAACCCGGGTACTTTGGGATCAAGCTTATCATTTGCGCAGGCAATGACAGAACCATTGATCGTAGGCGATCCATTGAGAAAGTCGAAGTTACCGTTCGCTCTCATATCTCCGTTGACAATGAGGTCATTAACTCCAAAGCCGTCCATCCAACCGTAGTTGTTGACAAAATAGGTGTAATCAAAGACCTGGCTCCTCGCGAGTTCAAATCTAGTTACTGCAATGACGGTTTTGAAGGGTTCGCCACTGTCAAGCTGACCATTCTTGTTCGAATCGATATATCCAACAGACTTGATTTTTGCTGTGGCATTATAAGCATTGACTTGGGTGTAACCAATGACTCCTGCAGTGTAGTTTCCAACGTTTGGAACGGATCCAGACTGGATGGAAACTGGGTTTTCATTGCTTGCTCCTGCGCATGCAGTTTGCAACGAAACGAACTTTTGTTGCTGCCGGAACGGGCGCCACAAAGCTCGTTGCACGGTTTGAAGTCCAGCTTCACAAAGGTGGGTTGTCTGCACATTTCGAGTGTTCCTCTTTGAAGCTCGAATTGTCTTAGTTGATGAATCCAAGTAGGACGCGGCCGCTAGTGACAAAAGCATAAGGATGCCCAAGGTTGTCACAAGCGCTGATCCGCGTTTGTTCTTTCTGCGAGTGCTATTTGGGGATTGCATGAAAGGATTCCTCTATCGTGTTGTGTTATAGATATTTCTTAAGAAGACGACTTCTCGTTTTCGCCCATTGACCTTTTCGTTTTTGGCACCCTTTGTTTGGATGACCAGTTGAATAGTGACCTGCCTTGTGATAGCGCCTTGCCCGGCGACAAAAATTTTGTAGCTCTGGCTTCCACCTGTTGAAAGCGGATCTGTCGTGATGATGTCTTTGGCAAGAACCCTGGTTCCAGAAGGCTCGATATATTTGACCTTAGTGCCGTCCAAGTAAATTCTTCGATTGAAGTTCTCAGGAACTGGTTGTCCGACGGCATCCATCATAAAATCGCCGTTAGCGTCACGGCTAGGGATGTGAAAAGTGATCCCTTGTCCATTGGCATCAATAGCAACATCCATGGCTTCTTGAATTTCGCTGGACATTGTTCGCACAGCACGGCCACTTTGAGATTCTGCGTCGATTTTGCCTGAACCTCTAACCCAACTGGCCGCCGATGCAAACCAAACGCTCGTCACGGTTCCTAAGATAAAGACCGTGACACTAGAAGCAACCATTGCTTCTAGGAGGGTCATCGCGCAATTTTTTCTACTTTTCATCATCCATCCAGTTTCGCGACAAGAGTGCCGACTTTGACCGACCGAGATTTTCCAGATTCCGTCCACTGTAGTTCGACAGTCACCCGTTTCAGTTCCAAGTCGACTGATTCAATGAGGAGGTAGCCCTTACCACTGGGCAAGGTCTTTGCCGGGGAGTCAAAAGCTGCATTATCAGAGTTGGTAAATACGTATTTGTTCGGCGCGACCGACGAGGCACTGTCGATGAGGCCATTTGCAGCTAGGGTTGTAGGATTGAGCGTGGGATCAAGGCTCTTGAGAGCTTCTAGCTCTTTTTGGGCCAGCCCAACTGCTGTATTCATAAGATCTGCCTTTGCTCTAGACCGATTTGACATTGGCATTGCAGCCGAAAATATGAGAGCACAAACACTTGCGACAAAGAGCGCAAAGAGAACTTCGACCATGAGAGCTCCTCTTTTTTTTGATGGCTTGCGAATTTTTGTCATTTGAGCACTTAAGAATCAAATTTGTGATGGCTATCAACTCGAATGGCAGGGCGTATAATGCCGCCCTGCCATATCGAGACAAATGTCGGTTGACCTTAGAGGCCAGACTTGTCAGCAGACCACTGGTCGGCGGTTTTGCCTTTGAACGTTGGGTCGGTTCCCACAGCGTTAGCAGCAAATGCACCACTCACTGGGAATGAAGGTGGATAAGTCTTAATATATGGGGTGTAGTCGGCGCATGAGTCGCCTGTGGTCAATCCTTTATCCATTGCGCATTGATCTTTCGCAGCTTCAACTTGCTTCAGAGTTGCAATAATGGTCTGGGCTCGGCTGTTTTGTCGCGCCGTGATAAAGTTAGGTACCGCAATGGCCAGCAAGATGCCGATGATCAGAACGACGATCATGATTTCGACCAGGGTAAAACCTTTTCGCTTCTTGTTAGTTCGCTTCATTTTTTAATTCCATCCTTCCGGACTGATAGGATCGATAAGTTGGACTCGCGCCCACTTAAGGAGTTAGTTCCACCTTCGGCTACTCAATATCCTCGTAAAACTGTCAGGTTTTGTTGGATCTTGCTGAAAAGTCTCTGGCGAAGCCAGGTTCAAACGCAGAGAGACCCGCCGACACAGCCATGACACTGAACGGCGGGCGAGAACATGAATACTGATCTTTAGAGCCCAGACTTATCGGCTTGCCAATCGGTCCAGGTTTTTCCTTTGAAAGTGGCATAAGTGCCAACAGCTCCGGCTGAAAAAGCTCCTGTTGCAGGAAAAACAGGTGGATAGTGTTTCAGGTACGGAGAAAAATCGGGGCAGTTATCTCCGACGCTCAAGGATTTGTCCATTGCGCAGTGCTCCTTCGCATCATCGACGGCGCGGAGGTTTGAAATCACGTTTGCTGCTCGGCTGTTTTGTCGTGCTGTGATGAAATTCGGTACTGCGATTGCTAAAAGAATTCCGATGATCAAAACCACGATCATGATTTCGACCAGAGTAAATCCTTTTTGATGCTTTCTAGAAGTCCTGTTCTCCATAGTGTTCTCCAAGATCTTGAACCTAAGTTATGGCTCTCTCACTTTTTCTTTCCGTGTTCCAAAGGAAATTCACCCAAGAAACTTGCTGGGCATATCTTTCGTCATAAAACTTATGACCCGCACCTTATCCACGGTTCTCTTTGTCTCGTGTGCCTTGTTCTCAGTCACAGCTCGCGCAGACATGTTTAAGCCCGGAGTCAAGGATCAGATTTCATTAGGCAAAAGAGCTTCTGCTCAGCTTCAAAAGGAAGAAAAAGTTCTTGATGAAAAGGATAAGCGCGTGGGCGAAGTTCGAAGATTGGGAAACATGCTGGTTTCGCTGATTCCGGAAGATGAAAAGAAGAAAAAACCTTTCGAATATTCATTTAATGTCATTGAAAGCAAGGAATTTAATGCATTTGCCCTCCCAGGCGGTCCAATTTACATCTATTCGGGCTTGTTAGACACTTTGAAAACAGAGGACGAAATTGTCGGGATTCTCGCACACGAACTTACCCATATTCGAAATGAACATTGGGCCAGCGCATATGCCGATTCTCAAAAGCGCCAACTTGGGCTACTAGTCATCTTAAGCGTATTGAATGCCAATGAAACTGTTTTCAAAGCAGCTTCGGTCTCGGACGCGCTTTTGTTTGAACTTCCCTATTCACGAAAACATGAACAAGAAGCGGATGATCGGGGCTATCAACTTGTGGCAAAAGCTGGATACAGTCCTCAGGGCATGGTTGATACCTTTGAAATTTTGATCAAACAATCAGGTGGCTCGAGCAAGAACCCTGAATGGATCAGTGATCATCCGGCTCTACAAAAGCGAATCGATAAGATCAAAAACCGCATGAAATCGAGCCCAACTCCCTTCCCACAACCTAAGAAGAGAAGTTAAAACTAGCTCTTCTTGGTTTCTTCGTCGGCCCACATGACGGTCTCAATCCACCATCGAGTACCATCATTTCGCAATTGGATGCTATTAACTCCCTTTGCAAATGGAGTCTTGTCGCTTTTGTGATGTCGCGATTCGTAGCTTGACCAAACATGAATTATTGGACCATAGGATTCGGCCTTTCTATGTGCTTCTCGCTCAAAAAAGCCTTCCTTTTCCAAATACGGGCCACTTCTGTCCACATAGTCCTGTGGGCTCCAAGTCACTGAAGCAATGCGTGATCCACTACGAAATGTGGGAATGAGCCTGGCGCCTTCTGCGAATAAGTTCTTGAATCGTTTCCAATCTCGGGGCCCCGGTTCGCCCGAAATGACCTCATAAAGAGAAGCAATGATGTGATCGACGCTGTCTGTGTCACGAGTATAGTCTGGACTCGGCGGAGAAACTATGAGAGAGTACGCAAACAAGAAAGGGGTCATGAATTTAACCTTTTTTCAAGATCTTGGTTTGGCACAGGAGGCATGGCCCTCATTGTGTCGTTGCGAATAATATTGTCCTGTACCAAGGCCTTAAGCTCATTTATCTGAACTTGTAAGTATTCAAATTGTCGTTGCTGGTTGAGGTCATTCTGTGGGTTTTGCCGCAGAATTTCTGCCATTTTACGTTGGTGAGAAGTGAGAATAGCAATTATCGGGATGCCAAAAAGTAAGGCACAAGAGACCAAAGGAATTATCGTTTCGCCAAAACCCATCTTAATATCCTATCTCAAGAGTCACGTTTTATGCTTTCTTCCAGCACTCTTTCCATTACAACGCTCACATAGTTCTTGCCAGACCATTGATATTCTGCAATGGGACGAAACCCTTTCTTATTGTAGTACGCGATTAGCTCGGTTGCTGGTTTCGCTGTGTCTAGCAACAAGGCTCGAAAGTTCTTCTCCCGCGCAATATTCTCTGCATGTGCCAGAAGCATGGCACCAATTCCCTGGTTCCGAAAGTCTGGCAATACTCCAAACTGACTGATCACAGCAACCTTTTCGTCCTGATAATGCTTAGGCCCATTTTCCTGAGGCTTGGTTACCAACAGAATCGTTCCGACGGCTTTTGAACCAGAAGTCACAAGAAAGCAGTGTCCACATTGGATTCGCGACTTCGTAGTTCCTTCACTTTGATCCGCAGCCGTGAAGTTCCAGCCTTGTTCTTTAAGTGTTCGATAACATTCATGAAGGAGACTTGTTAGTTCGGCTATCGAATCACCAGGTCCGAATTCAAGAAGGGCGAGCATCTCTTAGAAGTCCAATTCTTAGGAATCCATAAATGGCGAATAAAAGAAAAATGAGGCCACCGGACACCGCCAAGGGGAGAGCAAATGCGGAGCCGAGGCCTCAAAAACTATTATGGCACTAGGCTCTATGTAGGATAGCAACTAGGCGTTCGTTGGGACTTTTGCGTCATCAAAATTGATGACATCTTGGTCAAGAAGTCATTTTCAAAAAGGCTGTATTTGCGAATTGTTGGCGCATTTTCATAAGTTGAGAGCGGGGAAAGCCACATAAAACTGCATTTGTAAGGAGTGAAGCAAAAATTTTGTTTTGAAAGTCAATCCAGATCATTGTCCCTGTAAATCCGGTGTGTCCAAATGTGTTGCGAGACATCAAGGTTCCGGCTGTTGAGTCCTGCTCAGACTTTCGATCCCAACCCAAACCTCGGGGGGTGTACAGATCTCCCAACGGTAGCCAGTTTTGCCACGAATGGATTCCGAAATCTTTGTGATCCGATAGGATCATTCTGCAGAATTTTTCCATGTCTTCGATAGATCCAAAAAGTCCAGCGTTGCCGGATACACCGCCCAACTTACGAGCCAATGGATCATGCACTTCCATGGATCTTGGATTCCTTGTGGGTCGAGAATAAGGGGATCCTTCAAATTTTGTATCGTTGAACTTAAATACAGGAACAATCAACTCCGAGAAGAGCTTGTCAAGTGAACCTTTCCCCACTGCTTCCAACGCCCATCCCAGGTGCACAAAATTCAAACAACTGTAAACCGAAGACTTGTCAGACGAAGGCACGATCTCTTGAATTCTCCTTCTAAATTCTGCGGTTGTTTCACTTGGTCGGGGATCAAGGTAGGCAGGGTATCCAGATTCATGAAGGAGTAGCTCCTTCCAAGTGCGGTCATAAGCTCCCTCAATTGGGTCATCGAGCTGAATCGCATCCTCGATCACCATTTTCTTACAGATCATTGTTGTGCAGATGAGCTTTGTAAGGCTTGCAAGGTCGAATGGAGTAGATAAGCTAGCTCCTCCAACTGAACCGGACTCGCTTTGAAAGCTATTTCCATAGCACCATGAAGCCGCCGTCATCAAGCCGGAATCTAATCCAAGTTCTAAAAAATCCTTTACCAAAGGCTCACACCTTTGATTCGAAGACCGGCAAGAGACTCTAATGCCCGGATTTCGATTCGCTCGACTTGGAAATTTGAGGGTAAATGAACTGGAAAAGCGGCCCACCCATGATTCACATCTCGGGCGATCGGTGGTTCAAGATCTTCGGGCGATCTTAAATCCCGTCCATAAAGGATATCTGCTTCCGCCTCTTGGCCGTCAATTCCAACAACTCTGATCCGGGCTATTGGTGTGCCTTCGTTCATCCAGGTATCGCATTGAACTGCGAATACAACTCCTGATGCCATTTTATGGACATTTAAGCTGACCTGCGATGGTGCCAATGAATTTGGCCCCGACAGCTTTGAAAAGAATTGAATCACGGGAATAGTTGCAAAAGCATATCGGCCAATTTTCAAAATCTCAATGGGGTGTCCGTCAGGAATCAATGCCAATCCGCCTTGATCGGAGAGTGGAATCGGATCTGGCCACAAAAGCATTGCGAGATAACTTCTAAGTTTGCCTTCGGTAAGTGATTCCATAGAAGTTTGCGTGTTCCAACTTAAATTAGAAGCAACGATTTGTGCTTGAAATTGTTCGGAATTCGAAACAACCTGCTTCTCCGAAGTTTCGTAGCCCGCCCAGGTCGTTTGTAGTGTTCCGGCCCCCTGCTTTTGAGCAGCGAGGGTGTGGCCCTGGATATTTTTGCTTCTAAACCAACTTGTGGCAACCGGGGTCAATCCTTGGGACTTCCAAAGTTCAAGACTTGTGTACTTTTCTGGCTGGTTCAATGGGGCATAGTGCCAATCAAAAATTCGAGCACCTTTTGGAAACAGCTGCCGCACTTGTTGTGCTTGAAATTTTGAAATCGCGTGAGTTGCGTCGACGGCTTCGTTTGGAGCTAGCCCCATGTCTCCCCAAAAGCAAGGCTGAATTTTGTGCTTTCGAGCCACAGCAGCCAAGTCTGGAACCATCAAAGAACACAGTCTCGTGGCAAGTGTTTGGTCATCAGGAAAGCCACGCATTCCGATCTCATCGAATCCGAAATGGGCAGCTTTTGGCCTCAGGGTTGACAGGGCCTCGTCCCAGATAGAGACCATGAGGTTTCGTGCGTCTTTCTTTCTCGAATCGAGGGTGTAAGGGATATCCGGATTCACTGCAAAATTCCGGTATTTGCTGTCCAGGAGCCAATCCATATGCCCAAGACTCTGAATTAAAGGCGTCGGCTCAATACCATTGGTGCGGCAATGTTCGAAAAAGTCTAAAAGCTCCGACTTCTTTGGCCACGCGGTTGAAACTAGGTTTGTAACACTGTCCCACTGCGTCCTTTCGCACTGTACAACGAGCTCGTTGATCCTGAGTCGAGACCAGAAATCAGAAACTAGCCGTTTTGCAAATTGGACTCCGTTTTGGCCGGTGATTGTATGGACGCCTCGATACTGAATATCTGGCCAATCAGAAACTTCTTGGCAACCAATGGACAAGCCTTGCTGAGATAGTGAGATTTGAGAAATGAGATATTCAAGCGCGTACCCTATTCCACTCTTTGAATGGGCTTCAATTTTAATGCGTGCGGGATGAACAAATATGTGATATTCGTCTTTTTTGAAACTGGGATTGAGCTTTGTAGTAATCGGTGAATATGTGCTTTCGGCTTTCCATATGCCGGATACTCGTTTGGAAAATTCTGATTCAATCTCTGAAGAATTTGAGTTGGGCTTGGTCAACAAAAGAGACCCGGGATGAGCTTTAAAACTCTTAGGTTTTGGAACAATGACCGGAGCCATGCGAGGTGCAGTGACGACAACCGGTAAATTGCTTGTTTTGAATTCGAGTAATTGGGGAGATTTGGGAGATGCTGAGTATCCGGAAAAGTTCCAAACGGTTGTAAATTCTGCAGTTTCCCCCGTTTGAATCACAACTTTTGGAATGCCTAACCAATAGGTGCTGGTGCCCTTGGCCCAATCAGCTGTATATCGTCTTGCATCAAAAAGTTCTGCTTTTCCTCCCCGAATTGTGAGTTGAGCACTCGCGAATCCTCCATTGAAATCGAAGTGGCTTGCAGGTTGAGACATCCTTCTCGACGTCCAATCGCCTATTCGAGGGGACAACAAAGCATAAATTGGTTCGCCATCGGCAAGGATTTCGCCGTGCATCACGGCTGGAGACCAAAGCAAACCCAAAGTTGTTTCAATGGCAACTGGGCGATTTCCCTTCCACTTGAATTGAAATCTTGATTCAAATCCATCAAGTTTTCGCGAAATTTCGATATTTCCTATGGCATCGCCGTTTGCACCGCTGTAAACAATGCGAATCTTGCCATCAGGAAGGGTTCCAACTGTTTTGGGTGACCAGCGAGAAGCGTAGATACTACGACCAGTGGCTGCGTCAGTATATTGAAACGCGGAACCACGAATCCAAGGTACTCCGCCAACTTGGACACTGAGTCCTCCGTAAAGATCGTAGCTGGTTGTGACCTCTTGATAGGAATTTGTAACGAGTGGAAAGGCCGAGAAAAGCAACGTTCAATCCTAAGCGTGATCGCTTGTATTCCCTGCTGTCGAATAGAAATAGGGTGTGTGGGATTCGAACTCGGCAGCACATGTGTCCACCATCTTATAAATTGAGTCTCTTTGAGATGTTCCCAGTTCGAGCGCGAGCTTGATTTTGTTTAGAAACCAAAGATCAACTTTCGAAATCTTGTTGATTTCGTTCAATGGCCAGTTGCGCAAAATGGCTTCTGAGAGGGCCCAAAGGCGTTCATCAGTTGGATGAGCAAGTTCTTCTCGTAATTCGTCGTCCGATTTTAACCTCATTGCTGAATGTTCTAATGACTTAGTTCCGACTTCGAGACCACGAATCGCTTTGAGCAGTGCCGCTTCGAAACTTCTATCAATGGCCATGACTTCTCCGGTGGCCTTCATTTGAGTCGAAAGTAATCGGTCTCCGGTCGTGAATTTATCGAATGGCCACCTTGGAATTTTGACCACACAATAGTCCAAAGCAGGTTCAAAGCAAGCCTTGGTGGATTTGGTCACTGCATTGTCAATTTCGTCAAGTGTTTTGCCGACTGCGATTTTCGCAGCAACGCGAGCAATCGGATATCCGGTTGCCTTGCTCGCCAGAGCCGACGATCTTGAAACTCTGGGGTTGACTTCGATGATGTAGTAATCGAAAGAGTGGGGATTGACCGCGAGTTGCACGTTGCAGCCTCCTTCAATTCCCAGTGAGCTAATGATCTTAAGCGAGGCTGATCTCAGCATATGGTATTCCACATCGCTGAGAGTCTGGGATGGTGCAACGACGATGGAGTCGCCCGTGTGAACGCCCATGGGATCAAGATTTTCCATGTTGCAAACCGTTATGCAATTTCCCTTACTATCTCGCATGACTTCGTATTCAACTTCTTTCCAACCTAATAGTGATCTTTCAATCATAAGTTGGGATCTCATGGAAAGCTTGAGCCCTTTACGACCTGTTTCCCAAAGCTCTTCCGGAGAATAAGCGACTCCACCGCCAGTTCCTCCAAGCGTATATGCCGGTCGAATGATGCAAGGATAGGGAACTTTTTCAAGTATTTCCTTAAGATCGTCTTCAGATTCCACAATCCAACTTTCTGGAACAGGTTCTTTGATGGCTTTCATAAGAGCCCTGAACTCTTCGCGATCTTCGGCCTTGCGAATGGCTGAGAGTGGAGTTCCCAAAAGCTTGACATTGTATTTTTCAAGAATTCCGAGATCAGATAGTTGGGAGGCCAGATTGAGTCCAGTCTGACCACCCAAGGTCGGCAATAAGCCTTGCGGTCGCTCGCGAGCAATCACACGTTCACAAAATTCAGGCGTGAGTGGCTCAATATAGACAGCATCCGCTGTCTGAGTGTCCGTCATGATGGTGGCAGGGTTGCTATTAATGAGAACGACTTTGTAGCCTTCTTCTCTTAGCGACTTGCAAGCCTGAGTGCCCGCGTAGTCAAACTCAGCAGCTTGACCAATGACAATTGGGCCACTGCCAATGACAAGGATTTTTTCCACTCTGATTGGACATTCTAACAGGAAAGGCCAGCAGATTTGTAGGAGATGGGGATGAGTGTCCCCTAACCTTCGACAACCGTCCCTCCACCACCAGAAACATGAGGAGATAAGACGAGCATCTTGGCGATGATTGTCCCTTTGAGCCGAGCTTGTAAAATTCGCTTGACATCAAATTGGAGAGCATTCCAGGATACAACGTCGGCCAAAACCGTTGTGTCGTCGTCTCTTACTAAGCAGATAAAAAGCGGAACTCCAGCGGCATCCACTTCGGCTCCAGACATATACGACTTATCGGTTCCAACCGTGACATTGGAAAACAAACCCCAATGTTGAACGGTGCCAACGCTGAACGATTCGCCATAAGTATTGATAAGGGTTTGCAGACGGCGAATTGCACCTGTCATGCAGGGCTCCTCGATCCGCCCGTATAAACTCCGAGAGATCCAACGAGCATGTCTCTATCCTTAAGAAATGTCGAAAGTCTTAACGCTCCTTGTTGTTTGAGGCCACTTGGGTCAGCATTGTCCCGGATACCCGATCTGACTTCCAACCACCCAAAAGCAAATCCGTCTGTTGATCCAATTTCTCGGGCCAGCTGAGAGATGATTTCGCCTGTGATTAGTTCAGTTGCTGCGAGATTCAGTGTGGCTTGCAGCCCAGTGTTTGTTGTGTCATTAAGAAAAGTGGGGTCAATTGCAAATTCCAGAACTGGAACCCAGTCCGAAATCAAATTGCTGATTTTGGAGTCGTAAGATGAACCTGTAAGGCCCGCCTTCTCTCTAACTCGGGAAAGGCTTACGACAAGGCTCACGAGTCATCTCCTGGAGGCGAGGACACTTGAAGCCATTCCGTTAAGTATTGAAGCTGCCTTGAGTTTTCTTGGACTCTGGTACTGAGATTTTCTACTGAGTCTCGAAAAGTGCTGAGGGCTCGTGATTGATCGCTCAGTCGATCTTCAAAGATCGCGAGCATGCGCTCTACAAAGGACTTCTGGTGCGTCATGGCCATTCGAAGAATCCCAAGTGTCATGGCCAGAAATCCCAAAAAGGGCGTGATGAGTTGTTGCCATTGTTCGTTCATATACAAAAAAAAATGCCCTGAGCAGTTTTTGCTCAGGGCTTGTTGATTACTTTTTGATGATTTGTTTGATGAGTCCCATCAAGGTTCGAGCATCAGACTCCACGATTTTGATTTCTTGAACCAAAACGCCAAGATCCGCTCTCCTAGGATCTTTCAAAACTGCATCAATCGTTGCAGCGAGTTGAGACAAATGATTCGCAAACCTTTGCCCCACAGTCATGGCTCCGGCAAGCAAACCAAGTAGCCCGCCAATACCAAAAAGTGCACCAAGCTCAGCTAAGTTTGCCGCCATATGCTGCCTGCCAAAGTCCATATCCAACGTTATAGCGAGCCCGAACTCCATAATTGAATCGGTCTCTCATAAAGGAATCGCTGGAATTGCTTCCCTCTTGAGTTGAAAATTCCACAGGAACATCGGATCGCTGCTGCAAAATGAGCCCCTTGATGGGTCGCTTAGTATCTAGAAGGAACCAAGCCGAGGCTTGGGAACCTGTGATGTAAGGAGAAACAATTAATCTCAACCGGCCCATAAATGCGTTGCTATAATCTGTGGGCGATGTTCCCGTCGAAGTCGTTCCCTTGTAAACGACAACCGGGCTCTCGACCAATTCGATGGCGTCCCACATGAGTTGTGGACCAACCACAAGCGTATCGGGCACGATTCCCAAAGGAATTCCTGCATCATCTGGCAATTGCATCATGGTGGAAATCCCAGACGCAAGGGCCGTGGCAGAAAGCACACTTGTTGTCGTATTGGAATACGTTGACGAACCTTGGCCAGGGTGAGCACCATTGAAAAACGTTAAACCATCATAGGCAATCCCGGTTCCTCCGGCAAGAAGAGCCTGAACCACAATCTGGTGCCTATGCTGAGAAACTCGGCTCGCCAAGTCGCGAATTCTCAACTTAATCATATCGAGCTGATCATCTTCAATTGCCCGACGATCGACGGAAATTGTAGATTCAAAAACCTTGTCTTCGATGGAAAGCGAATAAGCGCTCATGCCTTGAAGGCGTCTCTCATCAATGAATTCTCGCATTGGTGGAGTGGCGCCAAGCCACGCGTATTTTTGAACAGGCATGGTCGTGTTGACAACCGTTGCTATTTTTTCTGCGATGCTGTTTTCTACTTCAGACCTGTAGGCTTTTGAAAATTCAGTCTTGAGTCCAGGCAGCAAGAGATCGGGGATATCACTTTTTGTTAGAGGCATAGTTTTTTATTGTTAAAGGGTGTAATTGGAGATTCGAACTCTAACTCCGGAAGCTCCGGTTGAGGTCGTTTCGATGGCGACAATTGTGCCAACTTTGTAGAGGTTTGTAAGTCCTGCTGTGCTCAATTGAACTTCCCAATCTGTGACGGCATAAACTTCCTTGCCAAGATCGGCTTGAGCAGGTGTATAGCCAGAAGCTGCCTTAAATACAAAGGTTCCAGACTTTGTAACATTGCAGCTTTTGTCTCCATTGTTGCCAGCCAAGTTATCGACAGTTTCGTTGGTCACTCCAACAAGTTTCAAGCTCGTTGCGCTGTGAGTTATCGGGACCAAGAATCCCTGCACGTTGACGGCAGCAAGAGCACCTTTGAAGATTTTTGAGGCTGCTGTTTTATATGAAACGACCAGGCCTGGCCGTTCGAATGATTCGAATGCTTTACTAAGGGACATAACTTATTTGTTTTGAGTTTGAGAAGAGAGGATCTCTTCAAGGGTGTGGTCTGGAAAATGCTTCTGATAGAAATCGCGAGCTTCGGAATTGACGCCAGGAGTTTTCACATCAAACTGAGGCGAAATCTCGTGAAGGATTTCACTTCCGCGGCAATTCATCAAGAAGTTTCGAAAGATCTTTGAAATTGGAGCTGAGTCACCATCGAATTCGACGTTCCGAAACTCGTTGAGAAGAACTTTGGCAAAAGGTACTTGACTTGGTACCAATCGCCCTTGACTCACAAATTGAGAAACTTCTTGATCCACCTGAGATTGAATCAAATTGAGATAGAGAGCCTTCCAGTCATGTTCTTCGGCAAAGACCTCTCCAGTAAAGATTTTTGCTGAAGTGATTCTTGGTTTCTTCACCAAACTCACTTCTTGAATAAGATTCAGCTCGCTATTTAGGCCAAGTGAAAGAGCATGTGCTCCACTCTTGTCTATCAAGTCATTGGCTTCGCGTGTTAGGCTCACAGTTCCAAAGAGCTGCGATCCGTCTACTTGGACATCTGTCAGAAACCCAATCTCAAGAGGCGAATTTGAATGCTCGATTAAGACTGGTACAGGCAAATCGAAGTTTGTGGCCAGAGTCGCAAGCATTTCTGGAGTAACCGTGACCCCCTTGTCGGGAAAGTCGCCTGCTTCAAACAGTTTGGCCCGCCGATCAACCCATTCAGAAGGTCTTTCGAGATATGTAGGAGTATCTAATTGAAACGATGCTAGCTGTTGCAGAATTCCGCTATGCTCAGACTCGTTGGGTTGGGCTCTTTGCCCTTTAAACCCTGGTCCAAATGTCGCGGCTCGCTGCAAAACAGCAAGAACATCGGGTGTTCGGGATTGTAATTTCGCCTTCATGACGATATTGCCAATAGGCAGCAGTTTCCTCTCTGTCAACCAGACCTAAGAAAAATCGTTTGCAAATCTGGGCCTCAAGAGATTTTTGCGGGTTCTATGACATAATAAAAGTTCGCCCCAATTCTTGGTTGCGAGGGATTTTGCCTTGGCTAAAGCTACTGAACTCAAACCTGACGATGTCGTCGCACGATCTTATGCCGACCGTTTGATTCTTGAAAAACTCATGGAACTTCGCGAAGTTGTGAAGCCCAGCGAGCTTGCCGACAAATTGAGTTCTCAGGGGCTCGGACTTTCTGCTGTTCGCTCACTTTTGGCTTCGAACCCCGAAAAATTTGCATACAACGAAAGGCGATGGATTCCGGCAGCTCGTTTAACAAGCCAAGGGCGCTCTATACATGCAGCCACACAAGATACGGTTTCACGATTTGGTGGCCCAACGCCTTTAAGCCTCGTTGTTCGCGAAGTTGCTTGGGCACGATCGATGTCACCTTCGGAAACAGAAATGTCCCTTCGAAGGATTCTAAAGAATGATCGCGAACTCTTCTTGACCATGGATGACCATGTTGTCTTGTCCACGATGGTGTTCTCTGCGGTTGATGAACCTTTTGATCGCGCATGTGAGATGTTCGGAGTTGAAAAGTCTGAAGTCGAAGAACTCAACAAGAAGTTGGGTAATTTCGATTGGCTCGCGCCAGATGCCACGATTTTGGCTCTTGAAAAGGCCGCTCCTGTGAAAACCGTCGTTGTGGGTGCTGCAGCTTACGCCAGCCTCAATGGTCACGACCCAAGAGGTCGATTACTTTACGATTGGAGATCATTCAATTCCGAACTATTAAGTATTCCAGGCTTTGTTTATGCATCAGATGGAACCCTTTTCCCCGAATCAGAGGCCAAGAAGTGGATTAGTTCTGCATTGAAACTGGCAGAAAAAGTGACGCCAACAATTGAAGTCGAAGACGCGGCTCCTCTTGAGCTGAAATCTGCTGATATCGAAGCTGTTGTAGCGAAAATTGTCGGTGCTCCTGAATCAGTGACAGCGACTTCAATACTCGAATCAAATTTCGAAATTACGCCTACAGTCAAGACATTCCCAGATGACCTCAAGAATATCATGACATCGCTAAAATCCGACAAGAGAGTTTGGTGGGTTGGCGGGGATCGATTCCGGAAACCCGGAACGGCGCCTGACTACGTTGCAGAGTTGCCAGAGCCATTCAAGTTTATCGAAACCACATTTTTGCAAGATGATGGAGATTTGGTTGATGTTGAACTCACAGATGACGGACTTTCGACTTCATTGCGTAAGCTCATTATTCACCCGCTGGCTATGGACGCAAATGACGAAGAAATTCTTCCGGAACCCAAAGCTATGCCGGAAACGGTTCGGCTCGTTCTCAAGCCAATTCACCGCGAATTAGGTACTTTCCCGCTTTCCCAATTTCCTTCGAATTGGTTTACAGTGGAACCAAGTATTCAAGAATTGATTCTTATTGATCAGGATGGCCGAGATATGCAGGTCTGGCTGAATGCCGAAAAGCGACTGATTTTTGGGCTTTTCGATTGGTGGCTTGATCAACCCGTTGAATCTGGTGCTGTTTTCAGCCTGACAAAAACAGGCAAGCCGAACGTTTTTGAATTCGCTTGGCTCGAACAAACGGATCCTGTGGTTTATATTAGTAACCAAAGAATGGACGAGTTGCGAGAAATCGCGAGCCGAGCTGAAGAGCTCTCGACATTCGATGTTTTGCGCGAGGTTATGACCCACTGGCCAAAGGGTTCCGACTTCTTAACCATCCTTTGGGAAGTTAATGTTGTTCGCCGAACGTCTCGCAGATTGCTGGCATCGCTACTCAGTAGCTATGTCTGCTTCTATCAACGCTCAGGCTCACCAGTGTGGCACTATGATCACAAAAAGGTGGACCAGGGCTTTGACAAGACCAAGAAGAAGTTCATCAAGAAGGCTTGAGGCTCAAAGGTAAAAAGGACGATCAAGTATAATTTTTCGGCATAAGTGAATAGAGGAATCGATGGCAAACCTAAAATCATCTAAAAAAGATATCAAGAGAAACTTGAAAGCAAGAGAGGCCAATATGGCAACAAAATCTGCAATCAAGACCTATATTAAGAAGACCAAAAAGGTCGCATCTGATAAGGATTCAACGAAGACGTCCGCGGCAATGACTCTTGCCGTGAAAGCCTTAGACAAAGCTGCACAGAAAGGGATTATCCATAAGAATCAAGCTGCTCGCAGAAAGAGCCGGCTTGCCAAAACGGCTGCTAAGCTTTCGGCCAGTTAAACTTATCAGGATTGGTAGTCATCAAAACACCCGAAGGAACAAATTCGGGTGTTTTTCCTTGTAGAATAAGCAGTTGATCATATTTGAATTTACTTATCTGTTGACAGCACATCATGCCTCTGAGACTTGTTGAAATCAATGACTCGCATGTTCACGTGCTGGCGCAACTTCAACAGTTCTATCAGTACGACTTGAGCGAGTTTGAACACGACGAACCAAACGATTCGGGACTTTTTCATGTCTCAACGGCCATCCCGTCGGCTGCAGATGTTCACCTTATCGTGTTGAAGGGCAAACCTGCTGGTTTTGTGTGTTATTCCGAACTTTCAAACAAAAAATCAGTTCCTCAATATCGCCTTGAGCACCTCTTTATCATGCGATGCTATCGAAAGTTGGGAATCGGAGAAGAGATTGTTCGAATTATTTTTGATCAGTTACCGGGAAATTGGGATGTGGAAGTATCGGTTCATAATGATGGGGCCATCGCCTTTATGCGACAAGTGCTCCGTCGTTACACCTTTCGATCATTCCGCGAGCTCAATTCGCAGGATGGTCAAACGCGGATTTTTGAGTTCCAGTCCACGTCTTGCGATCCGCATTGGACTCCGGAGCCTGGTTCATTCTGAATCGAAGGATCGAAAAACCTCTTCGATCTTAGATTCCCTGGCCTCTTGCCTCATCTTGTTCAAATTCTCTTTACCAGCGTTCGCTTCCAAAATCCAGTCCTTTGCAAACTCGCCACTCTGAATTCTTGCAAGAATCGATCTCATGGCTGCTCGAGACTCGGAGCCAATGACCTGCGAACCGGCTTGATACGATCCATATTCGGCTGTATCGCTGATCCGAGACTTCATCCCAGCAATGCCATATTTTTCAATGAGTTCTGCCAGCAATCGAATCTGCGAAACGCATTCTAAATACGCCATTTCGGGCTGATAACCTTGAGCAACTAAGAGTTCAAATGCAGCCTTAGCGAGCTCAGGCATCCCACCACACAGCACAACCTGCTCGCCAAAAAGGTCGCATTCAGTTTCTGCACGAAATGTAGTCTTGATAAGCAGATGTGCCGGGCATCCAATCGCCTTTGCATAGCTCAACACTCTGTCTGAATCTTCAGGCTCAAGGCAATCCCAAAAAGCTGGAAGTCCGTCCCCAGATAAAAACTTCTCACGCACGGCAGTACCCGGCCCAACGGGTGAGACCAAGCCGGCTCGATGTCTTTGAATCAGGCCATAAGTCATACAAAAGCCGTGAGCAAAAATTAGTAGCGAATTTGCACCCAAAAAAGGCTCAATGGATTTGGAGTAAACATCCGGAGCAACTTCATCTGGTAGCAAAATCGCAATGAGATCGCTGGCTGCCGAAGCCTCTTCAATCGAGATGACGCGGAAACCATCATGGGCAGCTTGATCAAATGAGGGCCCAACTCGACATCCGACCACAACATTCCAGCCACTATCTCGCAGATTAAGAGCTTGCGCTCGACCCTGATTGCCATAACCAATGACAGATACGTTCAAAACTCCGATTCCTTAGCGAGTTGGTTCCAGATCCACTTGTTGGATGCTTTGGGAATGATCTTCAAAATAGAATGGGTCTGTTTTTGGTACCTTGAAAGACTTCGAGAGTCTCGAACTATGGTGGCCTCTCGCCAATTCGAAAGTCGGTCGGCCAACCGAATCGGATAACAAATCGGATCTGCATTGCGAATTGACTCTAACAAGTACTCATTTCGAAGCTGATAGACTCCTTTTTTTGTTAGACCGTCGAGATCCTTCAAAGATGGCTCCGGGCGAGTCATGGCCCTTACAATGTTTCCAACTTGTTCTCCAAATTGATCCACAAGTTTTTCCTCAGCATCAGGATTTTCTTCAAGGACATCATGAAGAATTGCCGAAATCAGAAGCACTTCATCCCGTACTTGGCCGATCCTATGGAGTAATCCGCATACTTCAAGAGGATGAGTGATGTAGGGCAATGCCTGATCTCCGTCACGCCACTGCCCAAAATGAATCTGGGTTGCGAACACCACCGCATCTTGCATCCCAGAACTTTGCATGGCCCAAAGGTTAACACAATTCAGGTATATCAATATGTGCCCGAGACATTTGCCGCAGCAGACATTGGTAGCAACACCATCCATCTGCTCATCGCAGAAATTGGAAAGAAAGGGCTCACCAGAAAGATAAACGAGAGCGAATGGCTGTCACTGGGCCAAAGTGTCAGTCACGATGGGGTCATTTCGACTCAACTGCAAGAACAACTTATTCAGTCGCTTCTGAATTTTAAGGCGTCTGCTAAGCTGGCTCACGCAGAAAGTCTTTATGTTTTTGCGACCGAGGCGGTTCGTAGGGCCAAAAACCACAAAGAAACGCTCAAGCGAATCAAAAAGGAAACTGGCCTAACCATTGATGTCGTTTCCGGCGAACGCGAGGCAGAGTTAGGCATGAAAGGAGCGCTTCTTGATTGCCGACCAAACCAACCTTTTCTTTTTGCAGAAACCGGTGGCGGAAGCGTCCAACTTGCATTGTGTGATCAGAACCGAATTTTGGCTGAAAGATCTCTTGGAATAGGTACGGGCATCTTAATCGACAAAGCCAAGCTTTCGCACCCGTCAAAAATGGGAAGCGTGGCAACTGCAACGAGTGTCATCGAATCGAGCTTTTCCAGTCTTATAGGATTCGATGGAGCCCATCTTATGATTGGTTCTGGAGGAGTCGCTCGTGGTCTTTGGAGAGCTCTTCATCCAGATGGGCATCGAATTCTCCATCGCAAAGAGATCGACTTTTTGGCATGGTCGGTTCAAAAGCTCACCCTGGCCCAAATCTGTGCGAGATTCCAAGTCAAAGAAAAGAGGGCCACAACTCTTTTGCCAGGTGCTCTGATCTTTTCGTCAATAATGAATCGTTTCGATATGGAATGGATGACTGTGAGTCAGTTCGGTGTTCGAGAGGCTGCAATTCTTGAGCTGTCTCAAGGAAAAGTGAAGGGATGTCCGATCTAAGTCCTGATCTTGCACATTCGGAAACGCGATTTCTCAATCGAGAATCAAGTTGGCTCAAGTTCAATGAAAGGGTTCTCAGCGAAGCGACGAACCCCAAAAATCCACTCTTTGAACAATTGAAATTTTTGGCGATTTTCGAATCGAATCTTGATGAGTTCTACATGGTTCGAGTCAGTGGGCTCATCGAGCAAGCTGAACTTGGGCTCATGACATTGACGCCCGATGGAAAAACGCCCAGGCAACAAATTGAAGAGATAGCCAAGTCTGTTCAAAAACTTCGCAAAAAGGCAGATGACTTATGGTCAAAAATACTTTCTGCTGAGCTTAGAGCAAATGGATATCGAATCTTGTCAACTCAAGAAGCAAAACAAGACGGGCTTAAAGAGCTTGAAACTTACTTTCTTGAGCACATCTTCCCTATTTGCATGCCCTTAATGTTGGATCCATTTATCACTTTCCCCTTCATTTCTAATCGCAGTCTCAATTTGGCCGTTGACCTGGACTCGGTGTGTCCGAAACTAGCAAGGGTCAAAATTCCACCACACCATCCTCGGCTCATTCAAGTGCCTTCAAAGCCTGGAACTTATGTTCTCATAGAAGACCTCATAGGTTGCCATCTTCAATCTCTGTTCCCTGGTGTCGACATTTTGGGTTGGCACACATTTCGTGTCATCCGGGATGCAGATATCGAAATTCGTGAAATTGAAGCCGCAGATCTTATAGATGCCGTCGAAGAAACTTTGCGCTTGAGAAGGTTTGGTGATCCAGTCTTGCTTGAAATCGACGAAGGAACACCAAAACATTGGATCAGACACCTACGCGACAATCTAAAACTGGATCAAGAAGATGTCATCACAGTCAAAGGGCGCATAGGTTATGAGTTCCTTTGGGAGATGAGCCAATTCGATCAGCCGGATCTCAAATTTAAGCCGTTCAAGCCACACATTCACAAAGCAATCACTCCTGCCGAAAAGCTCTTTGAAACTGTAAAGACGAGAGACATTCTCCTTCATCACCCTTATGACAGTTTTGATCCCGTTGAGGATCTTTTCGAAGCTGCGGCCAACGATCCTCAGGTTATCGGAATCAAGGCAACTCTATATCGTGTGGGCCCCGAATCACCTATCGTCAAGAGTCTTTTGGCGGCAGCCGAGCAAGGCAAGCAAGTGGCCGTAATGGTGGAGCTCAAAGCACGTTTCGATGAGAATAACAACCTCATTTGGTCTCGTGCTTTAGAGCGAGCCGGAGTCCACGTCACGTACGGTTTTCGAGAAATGAAGGTTCATTGCAAGTTGGGAATCGTTCTTCGTCAAGAACCAACTGGGCTTCAGACATATGTTCATATTGCATCTGGAAATTACAACCCGACCACGGCCAAACTCTATACCGATTTTGGACTTTTCACCAGCAACGACGATATTTGCAAAGACGCAATAGAACTTTTCAATTTCTTAACGGGATATTCGCACCAAAGCGGTTATCGACAACTCATGGTCGCGCCACTAGATTTGCGAGACAGGATCATTGAAAATATCCGACTAGAAACTGAAAATCACTTAAAGTTTGGGGGCGGGCAAATCATTTTCAAATTGAATTCTTTGGTAGATCCTGAAGTCATCGACGCTCTTTATGATGCGAGCCAAGCTGGGGTTACCGTTTTATTAGCGGTGCGAGGAATTTGTTGCTTGAGGCCCGGGGTGAAAGGCTTGAGCGAGCGAATCCAAGTTGTCAGCGTTGTGGGAAGATTTCTTGAGCATTCCAGAGCGTATTACTTCCGAAACAATGGTGATCCAGAGCTTTGGATCGGAAGTTCCGACATGATGCGTCGAAACCTAGACCGCCGAATAGAAGTCTTGGCTCCCATAAAAGATCCCTGCCATATCAAATATGTTCGAGACGAAGTTCTGTTGCGCCACTTCGAACCCAAATCGCGTGCTTATTGGCTTCAAAACGATGGGTCATACAAATATACGGGCCAACCAGATTCATTTGAGATCCAAACATACTTGCTCAACAAACCCGCGAGCCTCGCTTGCCCCTAAGACTAGAGGTAGGCTGAAATCAACTTGAAATTCGATTTTGTCACACTCTTCCCCGAGCTTGTAGAATTTGTGATGTCGACAAGCATGATGAAACGGGCACAAGATTCGAACCTTGTATCGGTTCGGGCTGTCTCGCCTAGAAATTTTGTCCACGATTCTCGCAAGACCGTCGATGATAGAAGTGTTGGTGGTGGACCGGGAATGGTTCTCATGGCTCGGCCAATTCTTTCGGCTCTTGAATTCCTTGGGGCGGATCCAATTCAGCGATTGGATAACACTGCTGTCGTACTGACTGATCCGCGGGGTGCGGTTTTCAACCAAAAGGACGCCGCCCTACTCTTAAGTTTCGACCAAGTTGTGATGATATGCGGGCACTATGAGGGAGTCGACGAACGAATTCGGACTGAACTCACAACCCACTGCTTTTCAATCGGAGACTTTGTCTTAACCGGGGGAGAACTGCCAGCTCTTGCCATTGCAGATTCTGTCATCCGCCTCATACCAGGAGTCCTGGGTGATCCAGAAAGCCATCAAGATGATAGCTTTCAGTCTGGAATTTTAGGTCACCCGCTCTATGCCAAGCCCGATGTCTTTCTAGGTAAAGCAATCCCGGAGGTACTAAAAACGGGCAACCATAAAGAAATATCAAAATGGAGACGACAACAAGCCCTCCTCGATACGCGAAAATTTCGACCGGACCTCTTTGTTAAAGCAGACCTAAAACCAGAGGACTTCGACCTGTCATAATGCTCTGAGACATTTGAGCTAGAAGGTCATAGATAATGAACAAGCAGGCAATCCTCCAAAGCGTTGTGACTCCATATCAAAAGGAAGAAATTCCAGATATGCGCCCCGGAGATACAGTTCGGGCACATGTAAAAGTGCGCGAGGCAGGAAAAGAGAGAATTCAGATTTTTGAAGGTGTTGTCATCGCTGTTCGGCACGGCGGGATTGCGAAGAATGTCACAGTTCGAAAGATGAGCAGCGGAATTGGAGTCGAAAGAACATTCCCTGTCCATTCGCCAAATGTTGCAAAATTTGAGGTCGTTCGCCGAGGTAAGGTTCGACGAGCGAAACTCTATTATCTGCGAGATAAGGTTGGAAAAGCAGCTCGAATCGAGGAAAAGCGCTAGGCTGTGTTTGGCTTAACCGAGCTCATTGCTCAAGAAGGGCCAGTTGTTTGGATAGACAGGGTTGCTCGTGCCCCGCTTAGCGTCGTTGTTATGGTTGCAATTGCCTTAACAGCTATCCGGCTTATGGTTTGGCCCATTCTCAAAAATACCCCTCAACATCTTCGATTTGGAAATTTCAAAATAGCAAAGGCCGTCAATGACACAACCGATGCTGCGGTCTATGCAGGCGTCGTCGTGTTCATGCTCGTTCGCCCTTTTGGCATTCAAACGTTTTATATTCCCACGGGTTCAATGATCAACACGTTGCATCTGCATGATTACATCATTGCCAACAAGTTCATTTACCGGTTTAACGAACCAAAGCATGGCGATATCATCGTGTTTAAGCCACCAAAACGAGCGCTTTCACCAGATCAAAAGGACACGGATTTCATCAAACGCCTTATTGGCAAAGAAGGCGATGTTATTGAATGGAAGAACAAGCAGCTCTATCGTAATGGAAAGGCAGTCAACGAACCGTACGTCGATTACACCTATCCCGGAAACCCGAATGGTGAGCCAATGCCACCCGAACTTTCATCATCGGTTGTCCAAGCAAACTATAAGTTGATCGAATGGAAGGGTCAATACATTCCGGTTCAATATACGGACAACACTGTGAACATGGTGCCTCTAGGTTCAATCTACGAATCAAATGCTCTCACGGGATGTGCCGCGGAACTTTCACCAAAAGATGCCGATGAAGCCAAAGCATGGCGTGATGCCCCGGCAGCCGCCATTCCAAAAGGATATTATTTCTTCATGGGAGATAATCGAAACGGTTCGTTCGATGGTAGAGGTTGGGGACTCGTCCCCCGCGAAAGTCTCATTGGAAAGGCCGAATTTATCTTCTTCCCTATGGCTCGCTGGCGACAAACTCGATAAATATCAGAAATCGATTGGTGGGCCCGGAGGGGATTGAACCCACGACCAAGCGGTTATGAGCCGCCTGCTCTAACCACTGAGCTACAGGCCCTCACTTCTGAGTCCAGATTTTACCAGCCTCGCCGAATGTATACTTCTGGCATAGGCAGGAGTACTAACCCAACTTATGCAAATTACTGAAACGCTCGAAACAGGTTGTTCATTCGCAACAAAGGCTCCAGAAAAGATCTTCGCTCCAGAAGATTTTATTGGCGATGAGTTTCTCATGATCGAGCAAGCAGAACAATTCAGTCGAAAAGAAGTTTTGCCACTTTCTGATCGGCTCGACAAACAAGAAGATGGCCTAATGCCAGGTCTCATAAAGAGTGCCGGAGACCTTGGTTTTATCGGTATCGATTCTCCAGAAGCCTATGGAGGTCTGGGAATGGGCAAAAATCTCTCGGCCCGCATCCTTGAATTCCTGAGCCTGAATGCATCGTTTAGTGTTACTTATGGAGTCACAAGTGGAATCTCTCAATTAGGTTTGGCCCTTTTTGGAACAGAAGAACAGAAATCAAAATATCTGCCACGATTGGCATCAGGTGACTGGATGGGTGCCTACTGTCTCAGTGAACCAAACTCCGGTTCAGATGCTCTCTCTCTCGCCACTCGGGCAGATTTGAAGGGTGACAAGTGGATTCTTAATGGCACCAAAATGTGGATCAGCAATGCAAAATGGGCTGATTTCTTCTTGGTGATGGCAAAAGTCAACGGCACAGATGTCACAGCTTTTATTGTCGAGCGGGATTTTCCAGGTGTATCAATCAGTCGAGAAGAGCACAAAATGGGGTTGAAAGGATCTTCGACAGCAAGGGTTGTGCTAGAAAACGCCGAAGTTCCACTCGAAAATCAACTCTATGTCGTGGGAAAGGGCCATCACGTCGCATTCAACGCGCTCAATATTGGTCGCTTCAAACTAGCAGCTATGTCACTTGGGCCGGCACGCGAGGCCATATACGAATCAACACAGTACGCTTGTGACAGGCGGCAATTTGGCCAACCAATTGCAAATTTTGGGCTCATCCGTCAAAAATTTGCTGATATGGCCGCCCGATATTATGCCGCAGAATCTGCACTTTACAGAACAGGCTTCAATATCGATCAAGCCTTTGGACAATACGGTGGAACACTCGATGGTAACCGAAAGGCCGCCGAAGAATTCAGCGTCGAATGCAGTGCGGTCAAAATTTTGGCAACAGAAGCAGAGGCCATGATCGTTGATGAAGCATTTCAATGCTATGGCGGCTATGGATTTACTGAAGAATTTCCTTTGGCAAGAATTTATCGAGATGCTCGAATCAGTCGCATTTACGAAGGAACCAATGAGATCAATCGGGTGTTTTTGGCAGATCGATTAAAAAGAAAACTCGACGAAAATGGGTCTAATTTTGCACAAGGAGACGGTTCATTTATTGGCGAGTTGCTGGGAAGGGCCATGGCTAAGTTCTCCAAAGACCAAGTGGTGGTGGGAGCCCTCAGTGATCTCACGTTGCTACTTTATGCCGAGCAATCTGCGCGAGTTCGTGCGACGAGAGGATCAGATCTGGCAAAAATGGCTCACCAAAGATTTTCTAACTGGGCAAATGTTCAGGCAGCCCTCGCTTATCAAACCGTCACAGGAGACGAGATCAGCATCCCAGCTCCGCACCCTGGGCATGTTGATGACCTGGCCGAAGCTCTACTCAAAACTCGAAAACCGCTTTAATTGACGTCAACATCAAGCTGATTTTCTGGAATTGTGCCGCCAATTCGGGGGACGAGAAATTTGTGGAGAGCCTCAATCGCGTCAGGAACGACTGGCCCGACAAGCCCAAGATCGGATTTTGAATTCACTGCCTTCAGGTTGTGGCTCGCTAGTGGCAATATCTCTAATTCACAATCGGTTCGGCCACCACAGGCTTTCTTGAGAATCTGGGCGTCCAATGCCGAATCAACCTGAGAATCCGAGTCTCCATTCATAATGAGAGTCGGTATTTTCAGCTTTGAAATGAGCTTGCTGGGCTCAACCTTGACGATTTCTTTCATATATTCTGAAACAGAAGCGTTGAAGATTTGCGCGATGCTTTCACTTGTTCCCTGAGGAAGGCGCCCTGTCGTCGAATAGCTATCCCAGGCAAGTTTCAAAGCGACTTTTGCCTCAGGGCCTCCCTTGGTTTCAAATTGCCACTCCAAAAGTTTTCGAAAATTCCGACCGGGACATGCGACGAGGACAACAGCCTGGGGCCGAACCTGGCTTGCAATGCTTAAAGCAATAAGTCCACCTTCACTGTGCCCAAGAATTGCACAATGATTTCTGTCGATCAAACCATGCTTCAGCATTCTTGCATAAGCCGCTCGGGTATCTGCCAAGTGATGATCCCAAGAAAAATAAGGCCCAAAGTCTTTTACAGATGGCCATTGCGCTCGGTAATTTGCAACTGCACGCTTATCGAAGCGAAAACTGGCTATTCCGGCCCCAGCCAGACCGACTGCAATCTGTTTTAAAGTTCTAGGGGTCAAAGTTGGCTGATTGCCGTCCCGATCTGTGGGTCCGGATCCGGAGATCAGGAGAACGCCAGGATAGGTTTGGCTAAGGTTCCCTGCAGGAATCATGAGAGTTCCCTTTAATTTGGTTCCATCTTCGCTTGCGAAATCGAGTTCATCCTCAGTGTATTGAACCGTGACGGGCCGACGAATTTCGTCAACACCCCCCATGAGTTTTCCCTTACAACCACTTATTGCAAGGATAGCTAAAAGGGAAACTATTCGCAACCACCTCATTATGTTAATAATTGGTATCAATCAGCACTTCTCGACCGATCTCACTGGATTCATATAGAGCGTCGAAAATAGCATTAAGAATCAGTCCTTGATCTCCTGGAACAGCCGAAGGTAATTTTTCCCTAATTGACTTCACAAAGACTTGAATTTCTGCCGTGTGATGCGAGGGAACATCTGCGATATTCCTGGGAGTCAAATCGAAGAGCTGTTGGTCATATTCGGCATAAATTTCAAGTGGCGACTCATTGCCACCTTTTAGCAAGGCACCAGCCTTCGTACCCATGAGTTCAGTTCTAAAAAGCTCGTCTTTGATGTTCGCCATGAACGAACTTTCTAGGGTGACGACTACATCATTTTCAAATCGAATAAAACCCACGGCCATGTCTTCGACCGTAAACTTTTGGCGATCGTAGTCTCCCCAAGGATTGACAATCATCGGGTTCGTACCAAGATAATTCCAAGTTTTGCCACTGGCCGAAAGAGGTTTCGGGTACCCCATCATCGCCAACGTGATATCGAGAATATGAACCCCAATATCAATAAGAGGCCCACCACCCTGCATTTCTTTGTTTATGAAAACTCCCCAGTTCGGAACACCGCGCCGCCGAAGAGCCTGGGCTCGCGCATAGTAAATATCGCCCATCTTTCCGGAATCGATAAAACTCTTCAAAAACCTTGCGCCACCACCAAATCTCATTTGAAGGCCAACCTGCAAAATCTTTCCACTCGTTTTAGCCGCTTGGCACATGAGCTTGGCTTCTTTGGCGTTCATGGCGAGAGGTTTTTCGCACAAAACGTTTTTCCCTGCTGCGAGCGCATCCAAAGTGGGTTGCAAGTGAATTTTGTTAGGCGTGCAGACCGAAACTCCGTCCACCTCCGGGTCATCAAGGATGTCTTGATACCGTTCGGTCGTAAGAACTTCTGGAACCATTTGCGAACCAGCCTTCAGGGCATCTGGCTTAATGTCGCAAAGCCACTTTATTTCGCACTGGTCAGGAATAGAGAGATATCCTGGAATATGGCACGCTTGCGCAATTCCGCCAGTCCCTATAACGCCAATCTTAACCTTTTTCACGGAATGAGATTACCAAATTTATGGTCAGTCCGAATCAGGAGAGTTGAATGGTTCTTTTTGCCCTTTGCGAATTGCTAAGAGTGTTCCACCAATGGCGATAACCCCCATAACACTCCAAAAGACAGCTTGGCTCATTTCCGGGACATGGAAAGGCAGATTCCCATGTTCGCTAAGTTCTAACGTGTGCAAAGATTCAAAAAGGAGCTTTACACCTGCCCATCCGACGAGACAATATGCCACATGATCCAGGGCTGGAAATCGGTCCAAAAGTTTGATAAATGCCGAAGCAGAATATCGAAGAGCAACGATTCCAAGTAACGCGCCAAGGACAATTACCCAAATTTTATCATGGCCACGAACAGTTGCCACTGCGGCAAGAACACTATCAAGTGCAAAGGCCAAGTCGGTAATACCCAGGGCAACGATTGTCATTGTAAAAGAGCTTTTTCGTTCCTTTTCTTCCTTCGAATTCTTCTTGGGTAGAAAATGCTTGACTACCAAAAAAATGAGATAGAGCCCGCCAATGGCTTGCAGCCACCAGAGTTTCAAAACGATCGAAGCAAGGAGAATGGCAACAAATCGAAACGCAAAGGACATGGAGAGCCCTAAACTCAGAGCTTTTCTTTGCTGCTTGATATCAAGATGACGAACCATCAGGGCTAAAACAAGGGCGTTGTCTGCCGATAGAAGTCCTTCTAGCAGGACAAGGACGCCGACGATTGCAATGTCTGAGGTTGCAAATGTTTGACCGAACATAAGAAATTTACGAGGATGCAAGCCTAGGGCTCACGCAAGGTGCCCTATTCTGCCACAATTTCTACGTCACCATTCGTCTCTATTTGACAAGGAGTAGTCGCTTTGCCTACATATGTTTATGAATGCCAGAAATGCCAAAAACTCACTGAAGTCGAACAACGCATTACCGAAGATCCGCTGAAGGACTGTAAATGTGGTGCAAAGGGATCTCTCAAACGGCTGATCCAACCTACAGCCGTGATGTTCAAAGGTTCGGGATTTCATATTAACGACTATCAATCGAATTCAGCGCCTTCTCAACCTGAACCGAATCCTTCCGAGCCCTGCGGTCCATCATGCGCTTGTAGCCCGGCAAATGAAGACTGAAAATGGCTCGGTTTTCTGTTTTGCTGGCCATACCAATATCGCTCTTTCTCTTTAGTGCGATTTCCCCCGTGCATGCCAGCCAGGATCAATCTCTAGAGCAGAGTTACAGAGTCAAAATCAGCCCCATTATCAAAAAGCAATGCAGTCCGTGCCATAGCGGTGCTTCGCCAGCCGGTCAACTTATTTTGGGAACAGATTCGAATCTCAAGAATCTTGCCGAACACCGGGAAAAATTCAATAGGATAATTTTTAACTTAAGAAGCCGGTCAATGCCACCCAATGAGGGGCTAAGCGATTCTGAGAGAGCCGAACTCATTGCTTGGTATTCGCAAGCCTTGGGATCGGATTGCAGATTTGCAGATGCCGGAAGAGTCACGCTTCGAAGGCTAAACCGTTACCAATATCAAAACACAATCAATGATCTACTCGGTGTGAAGGTTGATCTCAGTGAAGAACTGCCGAACGACGATGTTGGCGAAGGATTTGACAATATTGGCGATGTCCTTTCTGTGTCGCCATTGCTTCTTGAAAAGTACCTTCATGTCGCCGAAACGGTGACATCAGAGGCAATCAAGTCGGCAGCACCCTATCAGATGGATTTCGACTTGGCCATCATGGTGCTCACTCAAGGAGTTTCGCTCACCGAGGATTCAGAATTGGGCTTCTTTGCTTCTGGAACAGCAACACAAGAGTTCTCGGTCGAAGACGCGGGAAATTATGTCCTCAGTGTCTCTGCGCATGCCCAACAAGCCGGTGCAGAAAACGCCAAGCTGCTAACAATCTTAGATCACAACATCCTCGAAATTTCTACGGTCGATGCACCAACAGGGGTCAATGTTGATTTCAAGTATCAGATTGAACTCAAAAGTGGCAAGCACGTTTTATCTCTCAAGTTTTACAATGACTTTTATGATCCCAAGAATCCAGATCCGAAACAACGAGATCGAAACTTAGCCGTATCCAAGGTGAAGTTGGTCAAAGAGTTGCCAAAGATTAGCTTGCCCAACGGCCCGATCACTGCGATGCCAAAGAGCGAAACAGATTTGGAAACACCCAAAGCAGATTTATCAAGATTCGCCACGACGGCTTATCGGCGACCAATAACTGAAGTTGAAATAAGTCGTTTGCTAGAGCTTTACAAGAACCAAAGAAAATTGGGCGAAACATATGAAGGCGCAATAAGAATCTGCATTCAAGCCATTCTCGCGTCTCCGAGCTTCATTTTTCGGGTTGAAAACAAAGATGCAAAGCGTGGTGAGATTTCTCTAAACCCATACGAACTCACAACTCGGCTCAGCTACTTCATTTGGGGTACGACCCCCAGCGCTGAA
Organism: uncultured Fimbriimonadaceae bacterium; assembly: GCA_964583465.1. GTDB lineage: Bacteria > Armatimonadota > Fimbriimonadia > Fimbriimonadales > Fimbriimonadaceae > JAEURO01. The sequence continues at coordinate 223,487 of CAZOVP010000003.1, forward strand.
CTCTCGGCATTAGCAAAGTCTGGAGAAATTCTCAAAGATTCTGTTCTGGAAAAGCAAGTCAACGTGATGCTTTCAAGCGACAAAGCTCGAAATTTAGGTTCAGATTTCGCACTTCAGTGGTTACAACTGCGTCGAATAGAAGCTTGTTCTCCCGATCCCAAGCTCTTTCCAGATTACAGCGAGGAACTCAAAAGAGACATGCTCAACGAGGTAGTCGCGAACTTTATGAGTGTCGTGTATGAAAATCGTCCCATCACCGATCTGATCAATACCAACAAACTCTATGTCAATGAGAGGCTTGCTAAACTTTATAACCTTTCAGGAGTCAACGGTGATAATATTCGTGAAGTTCTGTCTCCCGGCGAAATGAGAGGCGGATTGCTCTCCACTGCAGCTTTTCTCACTGTGACTTCAAATCCGAACCGAACTTCTCCGGTGAAACGAGGCAAATGGATTTTGGAGCAAATCTTGGGAACACCTCCTCCACTTCCCCCACCCAATGTTGGAATTTTGCCCGAAGACACAGCAATAAAACCTACACTTCCTATGAAAGAGCGTCTCGCTATACATCGCAAAAATGAAGCATGCGCCAATTGCCATAGAGCTATGGACGCCCTCGGATTTAGCTTGGAACATTATAATCCCATCGGACAATATCGAGATAAAGATGGGGATCTGGTGGTGGACAGCCAAGGTGAACTTCCAAATGGAACAAAAGTCGATGGAGTTGCGAGCCTCAAGAAGATTATCTTGGCCAGAAAGGACGACTTTGTGCGCTCGTTGGCCGAAAAGCTACTCGTCTATGCGGTAGGTCGTGGAATTCGCGCTGAAGATTCTTGCCATATCGACAAAATCGTTGCCGAAGTTAGGAAATCAGGATATAGAATGAATTCATTGATTTTAGGCGTTGTGAAGAGTGACCCCTTTAGAAAGATCGCCGCACCATTGGAGAATTAGAACCACATGCCACCCATTTCAAGACGAACATTACTCCGAGGGCTTGGTGTAAGCATGGCTCTGCCTTATCTTGACGCCATGTCTTTAGCCTCCACAGATGTTGCACCGGTGAGAATGGCTTATCTTTTTGTACCCAATGGCATAAACATGGCCCAATGGACACCTGCGACAACAGGAGCGCTAGAGCTTTCTCCAACTTTGATGTCGCTCAAAAACGTCAAGACGTCACTCAATGTCATTTCTGGCCTGGCTCAAATGAACGCATTCGCTGGGGCTGATGGACCAGGCGATCATGCTCGCTCTTGTGCTGCTTGGCTTACGGGAGTACATCCCAGAAAAACTGCAGGTGCAGATATCGAAGTCGGAATTTCAGCCGACCAAGTCGCCGCACAATTTCTTGGCAAGAAAACACAATTTGCAAGCCTTGAAATTGGTTGTGAACATAGTGCACTCGCGGGGAATTGCGATAGTGGATACTCATGCGCGTACTCAAGTAGTATTTCATGGAGAGGCCCCTCGACACCAAACGCTAAGGACGTCAATCCACGCGCGGTTTTTGAGCGGTTTTTTGGTTCGGCAGATTCGGTGGAAGCCGCAGCGTCACGAGCCATTCGAAATCAAAAGAGAAAAAGTATCCTCGATTTTGTATTGGAAGATGCGAACTCACTGAGCAAGACATTGGGCGGCAAAGACAAGTTCAAACTTGAAGAATATTTGGAATCAGTGCGTGATATCGAGCGCCGACTCGTGGCCGCAGAAGTTGGCGCTGCAAATAGTCCGAAGATTGATGGGATTCAGGTGCCAAAGGGCAACCTCCAAGATCGAGGTGAGCATATAAGGCTCATGGGCGACATGATGATTCTGGCTTTCCGTGCGGATCTAACAAGAATTTGTACTTTCATGTTTGCAAACGAAGGTAGCAACCGCCCCTATCGGGAAATTGAAATTACAGACGGACATCACGATATAAGCCATCATGGGAATGACCCGGCAAAGCTCGAAAAAAAGATGAAAATTGACACTTTTCATGTAGAGCAACTTGCCTACATACTCGAGAAAATGGCAGCGACCAAGGACATTAATGGTTCGCTGCTGGATAATTCTATCCTAGTTTACGGTGGTGGAATCAGCGACGGCAACAAGCACAATCACGATGATTTGCCCATCCTTGTCGCAGGGAGAGCTGGTGGCAAATTGAAAGCGAATCGACATCTTGTCGTTCCTAGCCAAACTCCTATGAACAACCTTCTTCTTTCTTGCCTAGATTATGTGGGTGTGGATTTTGAAAAGTTGGGAGATAGTACTGGTAATTTGCAAGGCGTCTTTTAAAACAAAAAAAAGACAGGTGATCTATTAAGAACCACCTGTCTTTTTTGTCGCCGAACTTATTTCAAAGTTGTCAGGAACTGATTGTAACCGGCTTCATCATTGGGAACTTTGATTTCTCCGGAAATGATTTTAGTCTTCACGTCCTCTAATTTCTTTAAGTTCTCAGCACCAACAACATCTTTGGTGTTCTTGAACTCAGATGTTCCAACTCCGCCAGCCTTCAAATCATAGACAATTGGGCCAGGTGTGAATTTACCGTCCTTTAGGTCTTGAATCGTCATAAAAACGCCTTTGTCCACGTTCTTTATCATGGAGGTCAAAACCCTGCCGGGTTCAAGATCATCTTGGTCACTATCCACTCCAATAACAAACATCGACTTTGCTTTGGCAGCAGAAATGACACCTAGCCCGGCGCGACCTGCTGCGTGATAAATGATGTCCGCTCCTGATCCGTAGAGGAATTCGGCTGCAGTTTTGGCTTTGTCTTGGTTGACCCAGTCCTCAGTGAATTTTGCTGGAAGTATCTCAACATTCTTATCAGCAAACTTTGCTCCTGCTGAGTAACCATATTGAAACTTTCGAATTAATGGAAGTTCCATTCCGCCGACAAAACCAAGTTTCTTAGTCTTAGAAACCATTCCAGCCACATAACCTACTAAAAAGCTTCCTTGTTCTTCTGTGAATTGGATTGTTCTCACATTGTCCAATTTTAGTGGCTCGCCATCAATACTCACAAATTTGGTGTTGGAGTAGTTTGGAGCAACCTGTTCAATTGCTTTTGCCATACTAATTCCGACTCCAATAACGATATCGGCGCCTTTATCAGCCATGGCTTGAAGATTTGCAGCGTAATCACTTTCCTTGGCGCTCTCCACTTTAAAGACCTTAACGCCAAGTTCTTTTTCAGCTTGCTGAACTCCTCTCCATGCGCTGTCATTAAAAGACTTGTCGCCTAATCCCCCAGTATCGAAAACGATTCCTACTGTAAGAGATTTGCCTTGCTCGGCTGGTTTGTTCGAACCACCGGTGGCTGCAGAGCCCCCAGTTGAGTCGCTTCGCGATCCAGACTGGCACCCTGCCAAAAATACGGTACCCGCAATGGCGAGTCCTAAGAAGATTGTACGTCTCATGATGCTTAATACCAATTTCGGTAAAATGTAGGTCATTATGACCTGGAACACGTGTCCAGAGTCGAGAGGTCACCCCCAATTTGATCACCGTCAACCTGACTAAACCTGAATTAACCTTTGATGCCCTCCGCAAGGCCTATAAGGATCTCAAGCCAACCGATGCGGCGCTCATTGCTACCGCACTTATCGAATCCGGCAAATTTGCCAAAGCAACCCACGATGGTCTCGATTACGAATGGACGGCTGAAGACCACGCGGGAATGACGCGGTCTCTTTTTGCAGAGGTTGCGCAGATGCAAGAAGGAGCAGTTGAAAAGCCGACAAAGAAGGCAGCTGCTGCTGAAGTCGATGATTCTGTAACCCTTCAAGTTCAATTGAAGCCATCAACAAAGGCTGGAGAAGCGGTCCTTGGTGATCGGGAAGACCTGAAGACTCTTCTTGCTGACATCTTGCAAGAGGGCGTAGAATTTCTCTTTTCTCCAACAGATATCGGTTGGCATTGGACTCTCGAAAGGGTCAATTGGGCTACGCTTTCTGGAGGAGATTTAAGGCGTCGGGTGAAATTCAAGCCAGTTTTTGTTGAAGGTGCCGTCGCAATTGAACTTGGCCCCGGTGGCAAACGCAAAGGAAGCAAAAAGTAACTTTGCAATTAGGCTCTAAACCTGAAAGTTTAGGGCCTAATTGTTATTTACCGAGTAATTCTTGACAGTGTGAAACGACGTTTTCTACTGTGAATCCAAACTCTTTAAATAAGATGTCAGCAGGAGCCGAGGCTCCAAAGTGATCGATCCCAACGCATCGATCGGCATACCTCGACCAGCCTAATGTAGTTCCAGCTTCAACTGAAACTCTGGGAATGCCTTCCAAGAAAATGGTCATCTTATAACTTTCAGGTTGTTTTTCAAAAAGGAACCACGAGGGCATCGATATCACTCTTGTAGGAATTCCACTGGCTTCCAGCACTTCTCCGGCTTTGATGGCCAGGCTCACTTCAGAGCCAGTCGCAACAAGAATAAGTTTTGGATTGGAACCGCTTGCTTCTCGCAAAACATATGCGCCCCTTTCTGCAGGGTGTTTCGCGACGATGCCAGGCGTAACAATTGGCAATTTTTGTCGAGATAAAACAATGACACTTGGAGTTGATTTAGACTCAATAGCAATCTTCCAGCAGGCTGCGGTTTCGTTGCCATCTGCCGGTCGCATCACATTAAAATTTGGAATCATCCTCATGCTCATAAGTTGCTCAATGGGCTGATGGGTGGGGCCATCTTCACCCAGGCCAATGGAATCATGAGAGAATGCGAAGATCGAAGGGCACTGCATGAGTGCCGCGAGGCGAAGAGCGGGCCTGCAGTAATCGCTGAAAATAAGGAAGGTGCCACCAAATGAACGAACTCCACCATGCAAAGTCATTCCATTCACTATCGCTGCCATCGCATGCTCTCGAATTCCAAAGGCAATGTTGCGACCTGTAGGATTTTGAACTGAAAAATGACCCCCATCGTGAATGTGTGTCTTAACACTCTCAGCTAAATCAGCGCATCCAGAAAGCAAAGTAGGCATGGTTTGAGCCAAAGCGTTGATTACAGCTTGACTCTGGTCTCTTGTTGCTCCATCTGTTTCAAAATTTGGCAAAATCTTGGCCCAGTCCAAGACGACACCATCAAAAAGGACAGAGCGTAGAAGTGGCCCCAACTCTGGATTTTGGCTGGTATATTCGGCAAGCTCCGATTTCCAAGTGCGTTCCCAATCGTCGCCCTTCGTGACTGATTCTCGATACGCTCTTAAGACTTCGTCATCAATCCAAAATTCTTGTTCGGGAATGCCAAGAATTTTCTTTGTCTCCAGAACTTCCTCGGCACCAAGAGGGGCCCCGTGCGACGAGGACTTGCCGGCCTTATGGGGAGATCCATATCCAATGGTTGTTCGGCACATGATAAGCGAGGGTCGCACAGTATCTTTCAGGGCGGATTCCAAACACTTGTCAACGGCATCCACATCCATCCCGTCGCATCTCCAGACTCCCCATCCAAGAGCCCGGTATCTCTCTTCAACATTTTCAGAAAATGAAAGGTTTGTCTCTCCATCAATCGTAATCTGATTGTCATCGTAAAGAACGATTAACTTGCCGAGCTCCAAGTGTCCTGCCAATGAGCAAGCTTCATTAGAAACCCCTTCCATGAGATCACCGTCTGAAGCGATTACAAACGTGCGGTGATCGACTATTTCTCGACCTGGTTGGTTAAATTTCGCGCTCAAAAATTTTTCTGCCAAAGCCATTCCGACCGCAGTTGAGATCCCTTGCCCAAGTGGCCCAGTCGCCATTTCAACTCCGGGCGTCATGTGGTTTTCGGGGTGACCGGGGGTTGCACTTCCCCACTGTCTGAACTGTTTGAGATCTTCTAACGTCAATTCATAGCCGGACAAAAAAAGCAAGCTATAGAGCAACATTGAACCATGCCCTGCCGACAAGACAAAACGATCTCGATTGAACCATTTTGGGTTCGAAGGGTTATGTCTCAGATGTCTGGACCAAAGAGCATGAGCCATGGTCGCAGCTCCCATGGGCATCCCAGGATGCCCAGAATTTGCTTTCTGCACAGCATCCATCGCCAGACCGCGAATCACATTAACACACTTGGAATCGAGCGCAGAAGATGCTGTAATCACGGCTTCACAATACCACGACAGGTAGGATGGAACATATGACCGCCGCGCTCCTTTTGGCAATCCTTTTCAAGCCCGCCAGTTTGTGGCAAATAAATGAAAATCACGCCTTGATTTGGGATCAAAAACCCTACCTGCCTGTCGGTCTCAATATCGATGGAGCGGTTTCAGAAATTGAGAAAGCATCGGCCGATGGAATCAAAGATGTTGTCGTTTCGCTAAGTAGCGATGGGCGAAATTGGAAGGACGTTTTCAGTGCTCTTGAAGATCGCGGAATGCGCTATTTCGTATCAATCGACTCTCTTCCGCCAATGCGAGAGAACGTGGTTGTCGATCCAGCGGGGTACCGAATCCCTGAAATATCACGTAAGACAACTGTGACCTTAGATTTTCCGGGTGCAAAGGAGGTCCTCCTCGTGCTCGTGGCTCAAAGGGACAGCACAATTCGTTGGAGTAAGCGAGTTCCTGTGATTGATGGTCAAATCCAACAGACAATCGATCCGTTAGTGGATATTCCTCATGTTTTGCTGGCGTACCCGCTTCAAGTTTCAGCCGAAGTCACAGACTACTATGACGGGTTGGATGAGCACCGTGATAAAGTGCTGGCCGCATTTCAAGGTTCCAAACCAGGTAGTGGATATCGGGGGCTCATGAATCCATTTGGTTTTGGTGCGCGATTTGTAGACGAAAATACAACTTGCATTCCAACTTCAAAGCTCTATCAGGCTGAGCTCGCCAACTTTCTCGAAATAAAATACAGCGGAGTCTCGACCGCGCTTCATGCTTGGGGGTTTTCAACCAATGACGTCAGTACGTTTGCAGATCTTGCTAGACTTATCCCTCTTTGGAGCGATACTCGGGGAGTCGGGGCTCTTTGGGATATCGAAACAGACAAAATTACGACTGTCGACCGAAAGACTTCACTTGCTTGGAGAGACATCCACGAAGCTATGAGGATTGTCGCTGGCCGCAGAGCGAAGAACCTCATCGAAAACATCAAGGCGACGACACAGGGCCCGGTATTTGCGGCTTGGAGCGGATGGTCGGGGCCATATCAAGAACCCAACCCTATCATCAACGGTGTCATCACAACTCCAAATAGTCGATCGATGTCCAGCATTATTTCTGACGCAGCATTTCCAATTTCAACAATTTTGCGGTCTTCGGCATCCATGGTCGCTATGTCCACACATGTCGAACTTCGCACTACTTCGCCAGATATTGGAAACATTGTGAGCGAGCTCGAAGGCCTGGGATATCGAGGATGGTACTTCCGTACAAGTGATCCAGCCAAGCGAAAGCAGATCGCCAAGCTAGCTCAAGAGCATGTTGCTGATACATCGTCTTCCGAATGGAAAGTTCAAGGGCTCTTTTATCCTGAAGCTGCGTCCGATCCTGCGGCACCAACGCGCTTACGCGGTGGCATTTGGTGGCTGCCGGCTCCGATCAAAGGCACGAGACTGAATATTGGATCTGGAATTGATGGTTACCAGGCCGAAAACGAGACAATTCTCTGGTCCACAGATGAACCTAAGAAGGTTTCATTTATGATTCCCGTTGCGGACAACCTCTCGGTCACAACCTTAGAGGGGCAGGCTGTCGAATTCAAGCGTAAAAAGAAAGAACGAGAGGTCGAACTCTTGTTGCCAACCAGCCCCATCATCTTTAAGGGAATCGATACAACACCAGTACCGACAAGTGCCGTGATTGAAACGACGAATGCCCTGACAGTCATGCTCGACACCATGGATAACGTCGTGAATACGGGCGGTGGAGAAAAATATCAGTTTGCAGACACTGTGAAGAGCCTAGAGCGTGACCCGGGCATCGCCTTCAAGACTCTAAGAGCACAACTCTATAGAATTGCTCCGAAGGCAGCACCTTATGTGTGGATTGCGGCTTCGCGATCGACGAATCACAATTTTGGAAATGTTGGGCCAGCGGTGGGAAGTGCCTATGACAATGTACTGCTTTTGTCTAATAGGTTTATGCCGAATCAAGGATTCTTTTTTGCGGACTATCCCTTGCAACCTCGAGTTCCAGGGTCTCACGAAGTTTGGCTCGCAGCCAGAATTCCCGAATTTGCTCGAGACAAAATACGTGTTCTTGCTGGGGATCGATTGCTTGGCCCACCTTCAAACCCAGTGAGCTTTTACGGTGATGGATTTGCATGGTACAAGTTCGGAGATATCGAACTTCAAAAAGGAATCACCAACTTTCGAGTTGAGCTGCCACAATTGACGAACAGTGGCATTGCATTGGATATCATTTGTCTAGCAAATCCTGGCTTTCGTCCCCAAGGGCCTCGCCAACCACTCGAATGGCTCAAAAACATGAAACCAGCTACGAAAGGAAAGGATTCGGGCGGCCAATAAGTCGCTTTTCCCATTCGGCTTGAGCTTCCTGCCAAATCGATTCATCTTGTTCGACTAAACCATAAATGCAAGATGGCGAGTTCGTCCGCACCGCCCATCCGGCATCGCCAAAGCTGTAATGCCAATACTCATCTCGACAATTGGAAAATCCTGCACCCACCATGGATTCGTAGAGAATCATACGATGCTTATGTGCTTCTGGACTTAAACCAAAAGTGAAAGTTGCCGTGCTTTGAAACCTCTCAAAAGGTGAGGCGACATCGACTTCGTTACCTTGGTTATCCAACAGAAAAACATCAAGAGCGGCACCAGTGCAGTGTCCTGGTGGAGCCTTTTGGTCAATCGGAGCGACCCATCGACAAATCTTCCGCCTCTTTGCTGCATAACTGAGTTCTGGATGTGCTTCATTGAGACACTGCCACATCCACTCATAGATTCGTTTTTGGCGATAAAATGGCCTCCAAGCATCGACGCACCCAAGACGAAATCCTGATGGTACAGACTTGGCGGCTCTTTCTGCCATTTTCGCAACAGTAGCGCGACAAAACGGAAGAACGCTTGGTCGCATAATAATAAGTGATGGACATGCCTCTCGCATATCTACGAGTGGCTCCATATTCTCTTGTTCGATGATTTTGTTAAGAGCTCTAATAGGTTCGGGTCGACCCCGAGATCGATCCCACTTCATCGGCCAAACAAGAACCAAACAAGGGCTGCACCAGCAATTGCTCTCGTTCTCATTTTGTCGTTCTTGTTCTTTCCTGGAACAAAGACTTCGTCTCCGGCTTTCAATTTTATGTCGCCCATAAATCCTTGTTGAACATCATCAAAGTTCACTATTCGTGGCTTCTTTTGTCCTTGAGAACGTATTTCAATCTTTGTACTTTGACCGCCCGTTGCTAAACCGCCGGCAGACTTAAGAGTTTCAGTTAAAGTGTTCTGCGAATCTAAGACAACAAATCCAGGGTTGTTTACCGCGCCTGAAACTTGAACGTAATTTCGTGATTCCGTAACATCGACAATAACCTTATCCAGGGAAAGCAGAGGTTTATCGAGAGATTCATCCGTCAGGTCAAGGGTTTCAACCGACTGCCCATTTCGTTCAATTCTTACTCGTTGTTTCACGGCGAGAGCGACAAATCCTCCCGCAGCTTCTATTGCGTGGCGAACGGTGAACTTTTCGCTTAACGAGACAGAACCTGGGTGCAAAACTCCACCCATAACATAGACTTCAACATGTGATGGAATAATCTGCTTTACAGGCACTTGAATCTGATCGCCATTCGCCATTACGATATCAGAATCACTCTTCGACAAATCGAAAATCCGAATCGAACCATCAGCGGATTTCACTTCAATCTTAGCTAGGTCAGCATTTTCAGTGGGGTTTGAAAGTTTGATGATTTCGCTGAGCTTCGTTCCACTTGTGAGATTCACGGCACCTGGGTTGGCGACTGCACCTGAGACTTTGACTTGTTGGAGAGGGTCTTTGGGCGGTGTAGGTTCCTTTGAAGGTTCTTGTCCCTCGATTTGCACCTTCACGGTTGCTGATTTCAAAATTCGTTCATCAACAAGTTTTTTGCTCATTGCGACCGATGCCTCGTCTTCTGTTAAGCCCTCAACACTGAAAGCTCCCAAAAAGTCTACAAGGATCACGCCGTCTTTCGTAACCTTATAAGTCTTGCTCAATGCCGATTCTTCTTTGCACTGCACAATCAGTCGATCAGCAGGTTTGATCTTTCTGGCCGGTGATTGGGCAATACCTGGAATTGCCAACATCGCCAACACACAGGTCAAAATCACAATCCGAATTTGTCGCATCTTAGCTAAGAGACGATTTGACCAGCAGATTAGAATCTCAACTTAAGGCAAAACAGGCTTCGATTTCAAAATTCCACGAAAAATAATATTCGCAAGGAGGTCATAGCCTTTGTCATTCAGGTGTACAAAATCGTAGTAGATGAATTGGACTCCTCGCAATCGGCGATAACAATCAATGTATGTAATCTTGCGGCCCAATAGCCGTTGTGCCTCAATGCAATCACGAAGCGCTTGATCTTGAACGTCGCACTGAACTTGCTGTGGAGCACTCTGATCGGCTGGAAGGATAACGTTACACCAAAAGACTTCTGCCTGAGGCCTCAGCGCAAAAATCGTGTCTGCGATATTCGTATAATCTTGAAATGTCTGAGTCCAGTTCGGTGCGTCATTTCGGCCAATCATGACAACAAAAGAATCAGGTTGATAGCTGCTAATCCAACTTGATAAGTTACCCTCGCCATTCTTACCGAGAATAAGATCAGAGCTTGTCCATCCTCCATGACCATCGTGCCAACCTGTGGGCCAAGACGAAGGAGTCCATGTGGGGACACTGCCAACAAAACTATGAGATATGCCGGCCAAGGTCAGTTTGTCATCGAGCGCTTTGCGATATCCACCGGTTCCTGGGTAATTGCCAAACCCCCATGTCAGCGAATCGCCCACACAGTGAATCTTGCCCAGATTCCTTTGGGCAAAGCTGTTTGCAGCGAGCAAAATCAAGACAAAAGAGAAGTACGTGAACCGAACCTTCATGTCAACAAACAAATACCGAGAAAAGTTTACTGATGTTAGGCAAAAATTGTCCTGGCATTTTTACCTTGATGATCAGGTTGCCTAAATTTTACACATCTGATGATGTGAGAAGAAATGGTGCCGCAGGCCGGACTTGAACCGGCGACCCAAGCATTTTCAGTGCTTTGCTCTACCAACTGAGCTACCGCGGCACGGAATGGCGAGGATGACGGGACTTGAACCCGCGACCTCCGGCGTGACAGGCCGGCGCTCTAACCACTGAGCTACACCCCCGCGCTAGGGAAAAATTATTATGGCATGGGCTACCCAATGTGTGCTCGCAACCAGGACCGTAACCATAAACCTTTTTTATCGTCAAAAGACATATGAAGCAAATCTCAGCACTCCTCTTTATAGCTCTTGCTTTGACATCGACATCATTTGCACAAGAAAAAGATATTAGATCAATACGCAACGAGGTTCGTTCAATAAAGTCTGAAGCCAAGATTGCTAAGGGCAAGAAAGCCCCTGCTAAAGCAACTCGCTCAGCTAAAGCCAAAAAGTCTCAATGTTCGTGTTGCAAATCAAAAGCGAAGGGGAAAGCTTAAACCCGCCAAAAAGACGTTATCTTTGGCAAGCCCAACATAAATTTTTGCACCAGGAGCCGTAAGAGGCACCACATATTTGATGGTGTAGTCAAATTCCCCTTGGACTTTTGATGGCAGTTGGTAGTTTAATGCCAATTTTCCGATGCCGACCGCAGTCTGAAAATCCAAAGAGGCTGAGAGCCCCGATGTGACGCTGCCTGCGTTGGCGCCACCATGCAATTCAACTTGGTTAACATTCAACCCAATGCCACAATTTGGCAAAAGTTGGGTCGATGACACTGAGACGGTTGTCGTCCACTCATAATCCATTGCCATAGGAAAGTGAAAATAGTCGAATCCTAGCGACCAAACAAATTTTTGTGCGTCTGGATTGATTTGATAAGTAAAATCCGCCACATAAGCTTCCAAAGAACTAGATCCCTTTGGTCGAATATTTGTATAGAGAAGAAATGCACTTGTCGAGCCCATTCCAGCATCGCCGACATATCGAACTTTTGTAAAGTTAGAAAGATAGCTTAGGTCTAGGTTGTTGTACTTCGTTTTAACTTCTTCAATTGCTAAATCAAGTAATGCTCCAAGCGCAGTCTCACTCGTCATAGTCTTTGGAACATACATGCGATCCATGGGGTCGCCAATGGGAGCATAGTCTCGGGAAATCAGACCTGCGGTCGAAGTTGAAGTTTCTTTAATTCTTAGGGCCGGAAGGCGGAGACCATAACTTTGAGAAGGACACTTCTCCGCTCCATCCTTGTATTCCAAAATTGGTTCAAGTCCCCAATATTCTGGATCGTAATTTTTGGCATCACCGACGTTATCGACAATAGACTTGAATGCACTCACAAAGCAATCGATCAGATTCTTATTGAGATTAATAAAATGTTCTGGATACTGTTTTCTGTTTCCGGCGCCTTCTAGATCAACCATAAATCGTTTCGCTTCTACAGCAGAAGCACCCTGAACAACAGGGTTCTTTTTTTCTAACCGACTCGATCTTTCAATAAAACGATCAACTGAAGATTGACCGTAACTAATCGCAGAAAAACCACAAGAAAGTAATACCGAATAAGTGGCTAATTGCCGTCCCTTCCTAACCATTTGCCCAGCATATCTATGGCATATTTTCTGTGTCAAGTCATTTTTTTAACTGTCACGATTTATTTGTGGTCTGTTTGGTTGCCCACGCACTCCACTAGGTGGGTTCGCTGGTTGGTTTGGTGCGCTTGCACTTGAGGTTCCCCCTTCTCCGCCTCCTCCAATCTGGATCAGTCGCATGTATTCTCCGGGGTCTTTGGCTTTCATCACGGCGTCCTCTTTAGCCACAAGACCATTGATCGTCAATTTCGCCAAAGATTGATCTAGAGTTTGCATACCCTGCCGTGAACCTGTTTGGATGATCGATCCAATCTGGTAGGTTTTGTTTTCACGAATCTGATTTCGAACAGCTCCTGTTGCGTTCAATACTTCGAATGCTGCAACGCGCCCCCGGCCATCTTTTCGCTTGACAAGACTTTGGCTCACGACTCCAAGTAAGTTCACGGAGAGTTGCATTCGAATCTGCTGTTGAGAATGCATGGGGAAAACGTCAACTATTCGGTCGACGGTTTGAACGGCATCAACTGTGTGCAATGTCGCAAAAACGAGGTGTCCTGTTTCGGCTGCCGTAATTGCTAAATGGATTGTCTCCAAATCGCGCATCTCGCCTACGAGGATCACATCTGGATCCTGTCTTAAAACGTACTTCAATGCATTTGCAAAGCTATGAGTATCAACATCAAGTTCCCGTTGATTGATAAGCGCCACATGATCGTCATGAACGAATTCAATCGGATCTTCGACTGTCATGATATGAACCTTCTGTTTTCGGTTGATACGATCGATCATGGCGGCCAGGGTCGTTGACTTTCCGGATCCTGCTGGCCCAGTAACTAAAACAAGTCCTCGTGGGCGCTCTATAAAATCGAAACAAACTTGAGGCAAATTCAACGATTCCATGTCTTGAATTTCATAAGGAATCACACGGAAGACCGCCTGTGGCCGTTCTCTCTGAATGTACATATTGCCACGGAATCGAGATATGCCAACAATCTCGAGAGCGAAGTCCAATTCCATGTCTTTTTCAAACTTGGCCCATTGTTCCGGTCTCAGCAGCTTTTGCATCGCCTCGCAAAATTCTTCAGGGCTATAGTTCGGTACATCATCCCAAGGAAGAAGTTCACCATGAATGCGAACGTAGACTTTTCCTGTTTCAGTCTTCAAGTGCAAGTCGCTTCCATTGCTCTCTACGCACCGCCTCAACAATGCTTCAACTTGTAACACCGGCCACCTCCGCAGTAACTAGTCCTTGGTTCACAGCTCTGCGAGCAAACTCCGCAGGAATCGAGCTCTTTGTCAAGGCATGCTCATAATCAATAATTCCTTCCTTCAGCAAACCAAGTAAACATCCATCAAGTGTTTGCATGCCATGTTCATGCCCAGTTTGAATATCGTGATAAAGCGAGTGAGTCTTGCCATCTCTTACAATAGTTCGAATAGACGGTGTGGCCACCATGACTTCATGAGCTGCGACACGCCCTTTTCCATCTTTGGTGGGCAAAAGAGTTTGTGAAATCACAGCCTGCAAAGTCACTCCAAGTTGTGTGCGGATTTGCTCTTGTTGATCAGGCTCAAAAACATCGACAATTCGGTCAATTGTCTGGGCGGCATCGACAGTGTGTAGCGTGGAAAAGACCAGATGCCCTGTTTCAGCTGCAGTAATAGCCAACTGAATTGTTTCCAAATCCCGCATTTCGCCAACCAATATCACGTCGGGGTTTTGGCGCATCACGTGCCTCAGCGCATCAGAAAATGAATGGGTGTCAGTCCCCAGTTCTCGCTGATTGATTATTGCGAGCTTATCTTGGTGAACGTATTCGATGGGGTCTTCAATCGTAATAATGTGCCTTCGAGTCGCCTCGTTGATGTGGTTAATCATTGCGGCAAGGCTCGTCGACTTCCCTGATCCGGTTGGGCCAGTAACTAAGACAAGCCCGCGTGGCAAAAGCGAAATCTTCTTGCAGACTTGTGGCAGCCGGAGATCATCAATTGTTCGAATCTTGTATGGAATTAATCGAAAAACTCCACCAATTCTGCCTCGTTGCCAAAAGAGATTAACTCGAAACCTTGCTAAACCCGGAATTGCATAAGAGAGATCGCACTCCTTAAAGTTCATCAACCTCTCTTTGCGCTCGTCTGATAAGATCTCCAGAAGCATCGATTGATGTTCCTCAACGGTCAGTGGCGGAACCGGCAAACGTTGCAAATCACCATGAATTCGCATAATAGGCGGATTCCCGGCCTTCAGGTGAAGATCGCTCGCTTCAACTTCGACAACTTTATGGAGAAGCTCGTTAAGCCTAGACATCGCCGTCCTTAAAATGATCCTATCGTCGAAGCATTTGCTTAAGTTCTGAAACAATTCCGGCGTAGTTAATTGCCACTTCTTCGGCAATGATTCCGGCCTTCACATATCTCGCAAGTCCCTGGTTCATTGTTTGCATTCCCCAGAATCCGCCCTCGTTCATCAGGTGGTAAATATCACCAAAGTGACCATCTTCAATGGCCTTCGAGACTGTTGGTGTACAGATTAAGATTTCGGGAACAACAACACGTCCCTGTCCATCGGCTCTTGGAACCAGTTTCTGAGCAATGATCGCTCGCAACGAATTTGCCAACCGCTGACAAAGGTGAACTTTCTCATGGGGTGGGAACATATTGATAATTCGATCTAATGTTTCGTAGGCAGAAGCCGTATGGACTGTGGAGAAAACCAAGTGCCCCGTTTCACCTGCCTGAAGCGCCGTATGCATCGTAATGGTATCGCGCATCTCACCGATTAAAATCACGTCGGGAGCTTCTCGGACAACAGCTCGCAGGGCCGGCATAAAGTCTTCGGTATCGATTCCGATTTCTCTTTGGCTCACATAGGCCGTTTTGTCAGGGTGAGTGATTTCTAGAGGGTCTTCGATCGTGACAATGTGAACTGGTCGTTGCTCATTGATAATATCCAGAAGAGCCGCCAATGTTGTCGTCTTTCCGGAACCCGTTGGACCAGTACACAGAATTAAACCCTGTCGGTGTCTTGTTTGCTCCGAAAGAACACTTGGCAACCCAAGTTCTTCGAGTGTTCGAATCCGCGCTGGAATAATTCTCATAACAGCCGCTGGGCCACCGCGTTGCCGATACACGTTAGTTCGAATTCGACACTTACCTTCCACAACAAAGGCCAAGTCCATTTCGCCAGTGTCCTCAAATTTCTTGATCATGCGTTCGGTCATTACCGAATACAGCAATCGATTGATGTCTTTTTCTTCTAAAACTGGCCATTCGCCAGGAAGCGGCTTTATCGCGCTATATTGCTTCATCATGGGCTTGTTGCCACACTTGATAAAGACGTCTGATGCGGTTAGGTCATAACCGATCTCAATGAGTTCACGAATATCAATTGAAGCAGCATCGCGCATAGTTTTTTAGTCCTCTAAAAGTCAGCTCATTGGCTCTTATGAGCGCTTCCGACCGGAGATTGCAAAGTATACCAAGACAACGACACAAATTCCTGCAATAGCCACCAAGCCAACAAACAACTGGGAAGGAGGTTTGGCACCCTGTTGATCGGATTTTTTGTGAGAACTTTCGGTGGATACAAACTTCATAGGAATATCCACCTTTTTTGGATCTTGTGTGAGCGTCAAAATTCTATATTCGATTCCGACTGGAAACTCGCTCACATTCGCCAGAAGCTTGGCATTTGAAGACGAAAAATCTTTAAGTGTAAAACCATCAACCGGCTTTTCCCCTTCAAGAATCACCATGAATGATGAGACCTGATAAGGTTCTGGCGCCCCTAGGAACGCCTGAACAATAGCATTCAAATTGATTTCATGAGTGTCCCGATTAATAATCCCATCGATAGCAAACGAGGCTCGAAGGAATTTGAATTTGGGATCCTGGCTCGAATAATAAAGAGCCAAGCCCCGAGGCTCAGAATTGAGAAGTGTTCCTAGTTTTTCGCACTGTGATTTTAACAATTCTTGGGGATAGCTAGGTAAAGCTGCAGAGACTTCAACCATATCTGCCCCCATCGGGTGCTTGCGAACAGTGATGATTACATTGGGTGGCACTGAATCAGGCTTTGTTTCGTTGTTTTGAGCCAAACAAGAAGCTACAAAACCTAGCCACAAGGCAGCGATCCAAATGAGCCTCAACACAAGTCTCACGATACCGCAGGCTTTTGGCCTAACTTGGGCTAAAAGTCAAACCATCACTATGATCAAAACGTTTGAACATTTCGTTGGAACGATTTGACCCGTTTTGACGTCAGTATTCAGTCAGACCCGCAATTCTTAATGAGGAAATGCTAGAATCGCAGGTCATATAAGGACAGACCAAATGGAAGACCTGGAATTAGAATCGTCGCAACCTCTTCTGCTGACGCCAGAAGGTTTCAAGCGTCTTCAGGCAGAGCTCACCCATTTGACGACAACGAAGCGGGCAGAAATCGCTGAACGAATTCGAGAAAGCAAAGATCACGGTGAATATAGCGAGGACAACAATGAACTTGACGAAGTTAAGATTGAGCAAGCCATTGTTGAAAACCGCATCAACGAGCTCAAAGCCGTTTTGGCTGCGGCTGAAGTCATTCGAGAAGACCAAATTTCGACTGACCATGTTGGCCTTGGTTCAAAAGTCACAGTGAAAGACGCCGAAAGAGGAATCGAATTTGCTGTTCGCATGGTCGCCAGTGTCGAAGCCGATCCAGATAACGATTTGATTAGTGAAGAATCGCCAATGGGCCAAGCACTCATGGGGCTGGAACCTGGGAATATCGCCGATTTCGAAGCCCCTGCTGGCAACATCAAATACACTGTCGTAAAAATTACGAGATAAAGTCGCGCCTAGCCCCACCTTATTGCTCGGCATCCGGTGGTATGATGGGTTATCCCCCTGATGCCGAAAGGCACCGAAGGGCCGGAGCAGTTTGGTGCACTTATGAGCAAGACAACGCCACCCATACCCGATATTAAAGGTCGTGGAATTTCTGGCTTCTATCGAGATGTTCTTCGAGAAATGAAGCATGTGAATTGGCCAACACGGCAAGAGGCATTTCGTTTAAGCGGAACAGTCTTAGGTGTTTGCGGATTGCTGGCAGTTTTACTCACAACGCTGTCGTTCGTACTAGAGCAGGGCCTTAAAATCATCGGAATTGGAGGTCGATAAAGGCTATGGCAAGATCATGGTATGCCGTCCACACCATTTCGGGGCACGAAAACAAGGTGAAGGAACTTCTCAAGCGAAGAGCCGAACTCGAAAGATTATGGGACTTTGATATTTTCGAAATCTTGATTCCAACCGAACAAGAACTCACAACACGAGGCGGCAAACGAACACTTGTCGACCGAAAAGTCTTCCCTGGCTATATTCTTGTTCAAATGAACATGAACGACGAAACCTTTAAGGTTGTTAAAAACACGTCAGGAGTCACTGGCTTCGTTTCAAGTGGAAATCGACCCATTCCGCTCGAAGAATATGAGGTGCGCCGAATTATGAGCAACCTCGAAAACTCAAAGGAAGCTCCACGGGTGGCATTCTCAAAGAACGATGTGATTCGAGTTATCGAAGGCCCATTTGCCGACTATACGGGCAAGATCGAAGAAGTGAACCCAGAAAGAGAAAGGCTCAAAGTTTTGATTTCCATCTTTGGCCGAGACACCCCTGTCGAACTTGAATTTACACAAGTCGAGAAGATGTGAACAAAGTTAAGACTCGCTGGAACGTTTCTGAGCGACAACCTCAAGCAGAGGAGAAACTCCAAGAAGAGCTCGGAGTTTCTAGTGCATTAGCTTCTATCCTAATTGCTCGTGGGCTAAGCGATCCTTCCGAAGCAGATCGATTTCTCAATCCACGTTTGGAGGATCTCCATCCACCCAATCTTCTGCCAGATTATGGAGCAGCTGTTTCTTGCATTCTTAGTACCAAAGAACAAGGAAAGACCATTTATGTCCATGGAGATTACGACGTGGATGGAGTCTCAAGCACGGCCCTCTTCACGAGGTTTCTCCAAAAGATTGGATGCAAAGTCATTCCACATGTTCCACACAGAACCCGCGAAGGATACGGAATTCATCTTGATGCTATTCAGTGGGCTGCGAGCCAGGGGGCAAGCTTGTTTCTCACTTGCGATTGTGGAACAAGTGCCCATACCCAAGTTGAAGCAGCTCATGAATCGGGAATGATGGTCGTTATCACAGATCATCATGGAGTGCAAGAATCCTTGCCGAATGCTGAAGCTGTTGTGAATCCGCATCGAACCGATAGCCAGTATCCCTGGCAAGAGCTTGCGGGTGTAGGCGTGGTATTCAAGCTCTGTGAAGGGCTTTCTCGCGAGCTAGGATTAAACGTTGCAAACTTCTATCGTGCCTATCTGGATTTGGCAGTTCTCGGAACCGTTGCTGATATGGTGGCCCTTCGAGACGAGAACCGAATCATAGCGAAATTTGGGCTTCAGCAACTTACCGAAACGAGAAAAGTTGGGGCTAGAGCCCTCTTAAATGTCTGCAACTTGCCCATGGGAAGCCCAATCTCTGCAACAGATATTGGGTTCAAAATTGGACCCAGAATCAATGCCGTTGGCAGAATCGACGACTCGGCAATCGCCTTAGATCTCTTCTTGACAGAAGACTTTCAAGAGGCTCATCATCTCGCTCAAACTCTGAACCAAATTAACGAAAAGAGAAAATCAGAGCAGCTGAGAGTAGTTGAAGAAGCCATGGAACATGTCGAATCTTCGGGACTCCTCGAGAATTTTGCGCTAGTTGTAAAGAATCCAGGCTGGCACAGTGGACTCGTGGGCCTCGTCGCTGGCAAGCTTGTGGAAAAATTCCACCGTCCAGCTTTTGTCATGACGGAGCTCGATGGAATGGTCAAAGGATCTGCTAGAACTATTCCAGGATTTGACCTCGGGGAAATTATTTCAATTCTCAGGCCCCAGCTGCTGTCGGGAGGGGGTCACACTGCTGCCGCTGGACTAAGCTTCCCTGCACCTGAATTTGATGCGATCAAATCGCAAATTGAATCTTTGGCCAAGGAGCGACTAACCTCAGAAGACCTTGTACCGCAAGTTGATGTGGATGTTGAACTCACGTCGTTGGAAGCTAGCCAGTTAAGCTTGAAAGATATTCAATCTCTAAGTCCTTTTGGGATGTCGAATCCGGAACCAATCTTGTCTTTAAGAAACGTCATGCTTTCAGAAGTCACCCCGACGTCGAACCCAGAGCATGCTCGTTTTACTGTAAATGCAGGTCGAGGCTCACTCTCAGGAATCGCCTTTCGTATGGGGTTGGAGTTGATGAAACTCGATCGAGATTTAGAATACGATATTGTATTTTCAGCAGAAGAGGATACATTTAGGGGTCAAACCAAACTTAAGCTGAACTTGTTCGGAATTCAAGAAAGCGAATCTTGAACCCCAATTGTCATCGTCATGGTGAGCTCTTGGCCATTTCGCATCACTGTCATCGTGATTCGTTGACCGGGTGTGAAATTGAACAGAGTCATTGCAAGTTCCACGCTGTTCGAAACCTCTGTTCCATCAATAGTTGTCACGATATCGCCCTTATGAACCCCAGCGACAAATGCTGGGCTGTCCTTCAAGACTTCTTCGACAATTGGGCCATTTTCAGAATTCTTAAAGAAAATGCCAATGCTCGGATGTTTGACTTTGTGATCAGGACTGAGAAGGCCATCGACAACACGCTGTATGACCTTCGGACCAAGAGAATATGCCACTGTCAGGCCTTGTGGACCAAAGAACACATCGGAACTGGTCTTCGTTTCGTTCGATTTGGGTGGATTTGACTTGGCAAGCCCAGTTCCCATATTCAAATTTCGGGCGGCATCATTTGCAGAGTTCAAGTTAGAAAGCGTCGCACCGAGGATTCCAACGAGCTGTCCTGCTTCATCAAAGACTATGGCGCCACCAATCTTCGACTTTGTGCTCTCCAACCGAATCTCGCTGAGTGGAGTGTAACGCAAGGTCGCCTTTATTTGGCCTACTCGATCACCAGAAACGAATTCGCCATGAACAGGGCCACTTGTTGTCGCAGCAATGAGCTTTGCTCCAACTGCAAGACCCGTATTGACCCGAACAGGAGCTGTGCTCATGTCATTCCACCCGTCGGCTCTAAAAACTGCAAGCTGAGTCTGCTCATCAACAGCACTCAATCTTAGGGTCATCTTGTCATTCAGTCCAAAGGTTACGACAGTGCTGTCGCCCGTCACGGCGCTTCGATGCATCAAAAAGTAGCCACGAGAATCTACGAGAACTGCAATTCCAGAGGCTCCTCCTACTCCATTGATAGTGGCAAGGCTGGGCTTAATCTGCTTCCAAACAGGATCATCAAGGAGAACTTGTTGCTGATTTGGGCTCAAAAGAGCCAAACCCAGGTTAACCGCCAAAAACAACATTGACTGTTTGATTGACCTCTTTCGCGTTGTTCGCACCTGTCGCAGAATCGGAACTATCGGTTACAACAACCACGGGATTATCTGCCGCTGCCTGAGTAGCTTCAAACGAGGCCACCTTCATAGAACTTTCGCCGGGCTGCAGGGATTTTTCCAGATTAGCGGAATCCTTGGCGACTGTGAGTCCTGTCACTTCCGTCGTCGATCCGGACGGCCGATCAATTTCCTTTGTTCTGGAAGTCTTTCTGCGCAATTTCGTGGAAGAAAGAGCCTTTTCGACCCTTGTTACTTGAGCCTTGCCACTGGAATCTTCCCGTGAAGCAACAACCGTACTTGCCGCCCTTGGGACATCCAAATTGAGTTGCTTCTCAATGCGAGCAGGTGCCAACTGATTTCCATTGGAAACAACGTGGCCCACAATATCTTGGCGCGGTAGAACAGTGAGAATCGCAACAACACTCGCAGCAACGGCTAGTGGCGACCACAACCAAATTCGAGATTTCACCGGTGTCGCAGTGGGCTTCTGATTCAAAATAGCCAGCCTCAAGTGCTCCGTGTTAAGTTGGCACTCGGGAACGTTATTAAGATTCTTCAAATTTGACTTTAGGGATTGCAGAAACTCCAATTCTTTTTGGATTCTCGGATCGGCTGATGTTGGAATCGAATTTGATTCAAACACTTGTTCGATCATTTCATCAAGCTTTCTCATGCCAAAACCTCCTCATCAAAAAATGACGCCACCCGGTCGCGAAGAGCACGCCTAGCCCTCAATACGCGAAGTTTTGCCCCACCCACTGTGCAATTCAGGACGTCGGCCATATCTTTGTAATCCATCTCCTGAATATCTCGCATGATAATGACATTTCGGTGATGTTCTGGCAGGGCGAGGATGGCTTTTTTCAATGCTTCCACCCTACGATCTCCTTCCATATTTTCAATAGGATCGTCAATCGAGCCAACTGTCATCCAAGACAGAGCCCCTTGGGCCCCCGATTCTTGATTTTCAAGGGTCATGCGTCGCTGAGACATTCGCGCTTTATCAGTGGCCAAATTCGTCGCAATTCTAAGGAGCCAAGTTGTGAATTTGGCCTCGTCGCGATACCTGTGCAAATTCTGATAGGCTCTAACAAACACTTCTTGCGTTAAATCTTCGGCATCATCTCGCCGATGTGACATCTGATAAACAAATCGGTAGACAAGATTCCTATGTCTCTCAAAGAGTTTCTCAAAGGCCGAAAAGTCACCATTTCTTGCAGACGCGACCAATGCTTCATCGCTGTCGCGCTCAAATTGCGTCTCCATGGCTACGCTTTTCACTGGAACTTGTAGGTTCAGCCTCAAGGTGTTCCTTGCCACCATAATACACTTTTTGACGATCTACTCCAAAAAGTGTTTCGGTTCGCGGAGCGAGAGACCTAGGTTCAATTCATTCGCCAGATCTTATTCATCCAGCTTCTTTCGACCAAAGTAAAATTCTCCCGAAAAATCCCAATCTCCCGTGCTTTTTGGAGTCTCTGTCCATGTGACATAAAGATATTTCGAGTCTGCCGTGCAGCAAATGAAGTCAAGAGGTGGCCGCTTGCATGTAATTACCTTGGAAACTCGCTCGGAATCCACGGTTGTTTCCCCAAACTTTGTTGCCCAAGCGTGACGAAGATGCCAACGATTGTAATCTTTCTCACCAATTTTGGCTTGGCCGTCTCGATTGTCATAAAAAACGAAGTGAGGCCTTCCTTGAGCGTCGAAGCAGCCCCAGGTCAAACATTGGATATACCAGGCATAGTTGTCACCACTTGTTCGCTTGTCGTAGTAAGCAGTCGAAGCTTTGGTGATTTCCTTGGAGTTCAAAATTGTTTGAGGAGCGGTCCAGGTTTTCCCAGCATCTTCGCTATAGCGAACATTTGAAACAAGTGCTGCTTTCGTTTCTCCATAAACATCAACAGCCTTATAATCGACATAAAACGCCATGAGCTTTGTCGCACCAAAGGCTGATAGTCCACCCAACATCCAGCGTTCCTGCGTGTCGGTGGCCTTTTCGCCAATTTTCTTGGTGGACACTCCTAAAGTCGTATGATTTTTCCAGGTTTTCCCGCCATCGTCCGACATTGCAAATTTATAAGCATCAACGGTGTTGTAATCCTTCGATGTGTTCCAAAAAGCGTAAAGTTTTCCATCGGAAGATTGAACAAGATGGGGATCAACAGCATAAGTACCTTCTTCTTCCTTGTCAACCCGCGAAAGTTCTTTCCAGGCTCCGGTACCACCTTCTGATGATGACGAAACAAATACGCCCTTGGATTTTGGCCCGCCAATATAGCCATCGGAATAGATGAGATATGCCGTGTTGGTTTTTTCGTTGATCACAGGCCATTCCCGATCCAAAGGTCGACCAGGAATGCCCGAGCCTTCTTTCCAGGTTGCGCCAAAATCACTCGTTGTCCAAGTCGCCATTCCAGCTTTGTCAAACGAATACATGTAGCTCACGAGGGCCTTTCCACCTGGTCTAGCCATAACCACGGTATCTCCAAGCGATTTTGGAAAAACAAATGGCTTATCAAATGTTTCGCCCCAGTTCTTGCTCACCATAACTTGCACTGGAATATGTGAACTGATATAAACACCACCTGTTCCATCGGCAGAGACATACGTTTCCCCTCCGTTGCCAACTCGCTTGATATCGTCCCATTGGGCAAAAGCACTCGAACAAAGTGTAAGAGCTGAAAAACAAAGGGCAAACCACCGAAAGCGAAAGAGCTGCATGTTACAAAGTTTGACGCACAAATCCCTGGCTCATGTCTACAAAAGTCACATTCCGGCGCCCGAATATCGCTTTATCCCAAAAGAAAACAGGAGCTTAAAGAGCCCATACGCTAAGAAAATCCAAATGAGTTGTGCGCCGATCACTGACCACGAGCTCGAGGTGTCAGTTCTACCGACAAGAATCTCAGTTGGTGCCCCAGTAGTGTAATAAAATGGCAACGCCTTTGCAAGGCCCCTTGCCCAATTCGGCAATAAATCAATAGGAAACAATTGCCCGCTTAAGAACAACATCGGCAAGTAATAGAGTTCAAAAATGGCTTGCGCTTCAGTCGTCAAAAGAGCGAGCATAGCCATGGCTGTGACAAAAACAACGCTGAGGATATGGCCCAAAGCAAGAGAAATCCAAAACTGTAAGGTCAAATGCAACTGAACATGCGAAATTGAAGTTGAATATGCCCAAAAAATGACGACAAACCAAGGCAGAAACAACCCTAATCTGATACACCTCCATGCAAAGTTCCGAATCATCGTGAATCTTAAAATTGAAACTGGGCGAAGCAAGCTTGTCGAAAAAAGACCTTCTCGAATCTCAAATCCCAAGTCCCACATGAAATGGCAGAGCACAAAATTCGATATGAGGAGCAAAAATAGATAATAGACAACAAGATCGGTTCCAGTGAAGCCTGCCAAAGACCCTGCATGACTCGCTGCGAGCCAAACAAGGGGCATGGTGACCGCAGAAGCAACATCTGTAAGAATCCAAATGACTCCTGAAGCCTTGTATGCCAAACCATCCAAAAGATAGATACGAAAGATGGCCCGAAACTGCCGAATGAATCGGCAGACATTTTCTTTCGCTTTGCTCATATTCTTGTAGAATAGCTAAATGTTTCGCGGGTTTTTGAGCCTAGCCACTTTAATGGCCATCACATGTCTTGGATTACCGCAGTCTTATCATTTCAAATTTGACCCCGAACGATCATTTACCAAAGGAAATCTGAGGATTGAATTTAAGACAATAGGCACATTTACAGGAACTTATGACCCGGTCTCGAACCCGGAAGGAGCCTATGTTTCTCCCCTTAATGAACTCATCAAACCAGTCAATGGTGATTACTGGATTCCCTGCCAGCCAGTGTGGGAATGGTCTAAGAGCGGAACTTTGACAACGGCAGGTAGTTTCGATTTACAAGTCGACTTAGGTGCACGCAAGGCGCAAGTGACTCATTACCAAGCAGAGAGAATCTCCCTTGGACCAACAGAAGTATTTTCCAAGTGTATCTTCAACAATGAAGCCTGTAAGTTCAGTAACCCGAACCTTGCGATTGAGCCCAACCAAATGGCCACAGCTCTAAACCGAGTCACACTTGACCGCATCAGAGTGACACAAGCGCCGGGATTCAGATCCGGCCCTATCACAGAACTGTCTGATGGTTGGATGAGAGTTTCAATACCATTCATGGCTCAAGTTCTTCTGGATCCGCTGGACTTTGGTCAATCTAAGCCCATTGTGGTTCCCATGGCGGTTTCCCTGGTAGGTGACTTCAAAATTACAGACCAAGGGCCAATTTTCGCTTACATCGTTGGAGAAGGTGGCGATAATTGGACACGCGAAGTAGACATGACTCTGGAGCAACAAATCGCAAACTACTCAACGAAGGAAAACGCCAACATTGGTTTACGACTCAACACAGTGCTCAAAAGAGTCACTCTCAATATCAATGGAATCCGGCAACTTTATGCTGTTGGAACTCTGATAAAAGAGAATTAACCCTGCTTCTTTATTGCAGCGAGAACGTCCTCGACATCAGGGATGCACTCTAATTCCAGTACTCGCGCATATGGCATGGGAACGTTCAGTCCACCGACCCGCCCCACCGGCGCATCTAAATCGTCGAAGCAGTCTTCCCCAATCCGTGCTGCGATTTCGGCTCCAAATCCACCCGATTTCCAATCTTCATAAACGACAACTGCTCGATGAGTTTTTCGAACAGAGTTATAAATCGTCTCAGTATCCAACGGTAAGAGGCTACGAATATCGACGACCTCGGCACTTATCCCCTCGCTAGCAAGGGCTTCAGCCGCAGCGAGATTGACTTGGGTCATCCGCGAATAACCGATCAGGCTAATGTCGCTTCCCTCCTTCAAAATCTGAGCCTTACCAAACGGAACGCTATAGTCTTTGTCGTCAGGAATCGCACCCTTCAACGTATATAAGCCCGGATTCTCCGTAAAGATCACGGGGTTATCGTCCCAGATAGCAGATTTCAAAAGTCCATAGGCATCGGCAACAGTAGCGGGAGCAACGACTTTGAGTCCGGGGCAATGGGCATACCAGCCTTCCATGCTATGGCTATGTTGAGCAGAAAGTTGCTTAGCAGCCCCTCCGGGTCCTCGTACGACCAAAGGAACGGTTGCCTGGCCACCTGTCATGTAATGAACTTTTGCAGCATGATTCATGATCTGGTCAAGGGCCAGAATTGAAAATGACATTGTCATCATTTCAACAATGGGTCTCAAGCCAGTCATGGCGGCGCCAATAGCGATGCCCGTAAATCCAGGTTCAACAATGGGTGTGTCTACCACTCTCTTTTCACCATACTTTGGCCAAAAGCCTTTGGTAACTTTGAATGTCCCTTCGTAGCGACCGATGTCTTCGCCAATCAAAAAAACATCTGGATTTCGTTCCATTTCTTCGTCAATGGCCAAATGGATAGCGTCGCGAAATGTGGTGTCAATAAGGGCTGCCATGGAGTTATTTTCGGTCGCATTTGCCAGGCGCCTTTGCCTGAATTTGCAAGTCACGAGATTACCTGATCATACAAGGTGTTCCCGAAGTCCCCAGACTCTTACCAATAACGACCTGTAAGAAATGCCAGATTTGACTGATTTTACAAAGTAACCTCGACCAAATTGTTATAGACTAGTTTGGAACATCTCTGGCACCTTTGGTTGGAGATTTCATGAAGAGGTACAGAAATCATATGAAGCTAAAGCTCGCTTCCTTAGCGGCCCTGTCCGTTATTTCGGCTGCTGCCATGGCGCAAAGAGCGCCAACCGTCACATTCTCAGTTTCAGGTTCTTCTGGAGCATGGGATTTGAACTTTAATGTTCAAAACAACTTCTTATCAGGCGAAGGAAAAATCTATTTCTTTGGCGTATTGCTTGGTGCAGGAAATATTCAGAGTTCACCATCGTCTTGGGATCCAAACACTTGGCCAACGTGGAGCAACTCCGGATTTGGTGGTTCCTCAACCGTTTACGATAACAACTGGATTGATCTCAGCTTTTCAAACAATATTGCAGAAGGAACCGGAATGAGTGGCTTTGTGGCACGATCGGGTGATGTCAACATGCCAACAACAGTGCAGTATTTCTGCTACGCCTTTAATGGCACTTATGGGGGTTCTGACTTCTTTAACAGTGCTACGAACCCAGGATTCGAGGGCCGAGCAACGGTCGTTCCAGAACCTGCTACTCTGAGCGTGCTCGCTCTTGGAGTTGCAGCTCTCGCTCGAAAGCGACGAAAGTAAGCTGATCGCAAAAACAAAGAACCCTCCTGGAAATTGATGAACCAGGAGGGTTTTCTTTTGGCTCTTTTGGAATTAGTGCCCTTTTTCAGGCTCCATATTTGAATAGAGATCGTCATAGACCTCAGAAGGATCCGGGAATGGGCTTGCGTCTGCTTTTTCATAGATAGCCTCAATTTCGTTTCGAATTTCTTCGTCAATGGCTTCCATGGTCTCTCTCGTCATGACATTCTGGCTCAAAAGCAGAGCTTCAAGTCTTGGCAATGGATCGCGCTTCATGGCGATCTCTTCTTCTTCTTTTGTTCTGTACAACCTACGGTCGTTATCAGCTGCACCATGGCCTTCAAATCGATAGTTCATAACCTCAATAAGCATTGGCTTAGAAGTCGAGCGAACCTTGTCAACAATTCGTTTGGCATGCATGGTCACTTCCACAACGTCCATGCCATCAATCCGCTCGCATTCCATGTCAAATGGGAGGCCCCTCTTGTAGAGTTGAGTATCTGCAGCATGGAATTCCAGCCTGGTTCCCATAGCAAATTCATTGTTTTCAATGATAAAAACGATCGGTAGATCCCAGAGCCCAGCCATATTGAGGACTTCAAAGAAAACACCAGCATTGGCGGCTCCATCACCTAAATAACAAAGTGTCACACGGTCTTCGCCGCGATATTTGGCCGCAAAAGCAAGCCCTGTGGCAAGAGCTGTGTGCCCACCAACAATGCCCCAACCCCCAAAGAAGTTGTTCTCAATGTCGTAGATGTGCATTGAGCCACCCTTCCCTTTACTCAATCCATCTTTTCGCCCCATTATTTCAGCCATCACAGCAACAGGATCGGAACCCATGAGCAAAGGTTGAGGATGATCACGATAGGCCGTCATGACATAATCCCACTTCGGCTTGAGTGCGGCATTGAAGCCGATGGCAGTTGCTTCCATACCGATATATACATGCATATATCCCCCGACTTTGCCCTGGCGATATGCGAAATTTGTCTTTTCTTCAAAGTGCCTGATAAACAACAACTGGCGATAAAATTCAACAAGTTGCGCAGGCTTCATCGCGCTTGGTTCGAGTTTGGCTTTGCCCATAGTGATCCTAATTTATATATCGGTGTTTGAAGTGAACTTCTTTTAGCACCGCTTCGTTGAGGAGCCCGATTATTTATACCACTTTGAACTTACAAAAGGGGGCCATTGAACATCCATTTTCCGAAATCTTGCAGTAATGGAACTCATGATAAACTCAATCAAAGTAATAGTTAGTGGAAATCATGTTTGCTCTCTTTATCCTCACAGCGGCATCACTATCTGGGCAACAAAATCAAGACTTTGATCTGAACAAGAAAGTGTCGATTACACTTCGTGGCCAATCCATTTCAAAAGCTTTGAAAGAGATTCAAAAAGCTGTCGGTTTTGACCTCGATGCCAGTTCAATTTATAACAATTGGCCCGTAATTATACAAGTTAAGAATCGACCGCTCTCTGAAGTGTTGAATCCCATTGCATCATCGACACATTCACACTGGGTCAAGCAGAAAACGGGATATCGTCTCGAAATAGATCAAGAGTCTGTCTCGGCTATGAATAACCGACTTTTTGATGCGAGAAAGAAAGCACTTCAAGACTCACTAGACAAGTACATCCAGGATCACAAAAAGGATGAGTCTTGGGATCGAGAGCGAATTCAAGTCCTTGTCGATGAAGAAAAGAAGCAAATCAATTCGATGCTAGAAGGACTCCGCCAAGGAAATCCGGATATCGACACTCAAAATGTTCATGTTCGAAAAGGTTCGACGAGAGCGAGCACACCAGCAACTCCGGCCTTTCTTGAAATCTTGCAGGCACTTCCAATTGATACTCTAGCCGCGGTTAAAAGAGGCCAGCGGCTGGTCTTTTCGAGTCAACCCACCCTCAAGCAAAGGGCACTTCCTCTAGCATCACTCAAAGTCATTAACAAGTTCGTAGATGCTCACAATCTCTTAGCAAGCCTTGCTAAAGGAGGATCTCAGCTACCAGCAAATGTCACCGTCTCTGGTGGACTTGATCTCAACGCAAAGCCTCTGAATGCCTCCAATATTGTTGTTCTTGTCACGGTTCAGCGGGGGTCTTCAGAAAACGGTGTCGGTATTTCAATCAAGTTTGCCGATGGCGACGGAACATATGTAGGCAATGCCATGTGCAGTTTGGATGCATCAACGGCATCGGAGAGTGCTCCTGAACTCAACATTCCAGCCAATCAAGAATCTGTCAGTCTTTCGACTGTAAGTTCAGAACTTGCAAAAGCATTTATTACAGATCCATCATCCGATTCTCAAAATCGGCACGTTGTAGCTCTTTCAGATGGAGGTGCTAGCTTTAGAGTGAGTTCAGATGGACCCGAGCCTTGTATCCCTTTGTCTAACGAGGCGTTGGGCATACTCAAGGATCCAGTAAATTTTGATCCAACTTCGACGTTTGTTTCTGATTCTTTATTGGATGTGGCAAAGAAAGCAGATATCGATGTGGTTGCTGTCATTCCAGATCGATCGATTGTGCCAATGGCAAGATTAGCGACTTCTGCGGGACAAGTCAAAAAGTTTATTAATGGGTTGTCAACAGCGAACCTCAAAGTCAAATTCGAAAATCAACTCTTAGCAATAGAGCCGCAAGAATCGGATCTAGTAGATCGGGCTCAAATGGATCGAAAGGCTGCTTCGCAATTTTTTGGAACATTAATGAAATATGGCTACAGTCGCCTTTATGATCGTGCCCAATTTTGCTTGGCGCTTGGATCACCTATTGCAATCAACAATTTTGCGATGAAAAGCCTAGATGTTCTTTGTCCGTCAGAATCAACCAATTTAAGGACGGACATCGGATCAAACGGTCATTACCTTCAGTGGCTAGCGATGCTCGACCGATCCAGTTTAGAATCCACCAAAGACGACATACAGTTCTCTATGTCGGCAATGACTCCGGGACAGCGCAAGGTTTTAGAAGACTCGCTTTATAGTTCAGCCCTGGAACCCTTAATTATTGGAGAAGGCGACTTTATGGCCGTTTCTATTGGCGATGGACCGGCAGATGGAATCAAGCCTCCAAGTGTCAGAGATGAACCAACCGTCATGTTTCCAAATGGCCTTCCACTATCCACTGTTGTTGGAATCAAATTTGAGCTCGCAACAGATCTCCTTTTTGCTCGTGCGGGTTTAAACAGAGGAGGAGACTTTGTCACCCCCAGTTCTTTAGGTATGCAACAGGCTTTTCGCGCAGATAATTCAAATGCCGAACTTGCTTCAAAACTTCAAGATTACAATCAGTTCCAATTCGCATCAGGAAAGAAAGTCTCGTTCCAAGTTTCTTTTGATCCGAAAATCTTGAGGTCTTCTGAATTCTTGGATGCTTGGATTTCCCAGGGTTCGGCCAAAATGAACCAGGATGAACTTCCGCAAGACATGAAAGAAAAGATCAAATCGACCAAAGAGAGCATGAAGATAGGACACTTCTCATTTGGGAATGCAGGGCAAAAACCCCCGCTCAGCAACTAATGTGTATTGTGAGCTTGAGTTCGTTCAGGGTGAACCTTATCGTCAACTCTGCAAACTACGCAGTGGCAGTCGACTTGTTTCATGAGCCGATGGTTCAAAAAATGAAAAATCACCAATGAAAGCCCGCCCATAACGGCCATGATCGTTCCCAAGAGCTCAAATGTTCTTGGGAACTTCAAGCCTAAGAGTGAGTGAAGGTGGTCTTCGCCAATTTCACGATGCCCGATGACAAAGTGAGAAACAAGAATCAAAGTGATCCCAATAAAAAAAACTGCAATCGGAGTTTTTGATCCATGTTTGCGATAGCCTCGGTTCACAGCCAGCACGCCAAAAAGAACCGCGAACGAAAAAAAAGCAATATCAACTCCAGGATTTGCTAAAAAAGACATCCCGATTATTGGAAGAATGCTTAGGGCGAAACCCACAAGTCCGCAGTGAATCGCGCAAACAAAACTCGCAACCGCACCCCAACGATCCCAGTCTAAGCTCTTCATGCCTTATTGTAATATTATGGCATATAGCAACAAAAAACTTGTTGAATGGACTACTTTCTTCGTAAGGGGATAAATAGTTTATGGCGCGCTCGAGAGGACTCGAACCTCCGACCCTCAGCTCCGCAAGCTGATGCTCTATCCACTGAGCTACGAGCGCAAACGACTTAGAATACCTCGCACAAAGAACAATCTTTAGTTAATCAAGGGCCCAAATCGCCTCTCCAATTCCCAGTAATTCTGCCGACATATCCTATGTACCCGCAATGGCTTTTCTGCAAAAGGCTCTCAAGCACACCGACCTGCTCATCGGCGGAGCGATGCTCGTTATCGTCAGCATGCTCATCCTTCCGTTGCCTCATTGGGCGTTGGATTTTGGGCTCGTGATTGCCATCGCCATGAGCGTCGTGACACTCTTGACAGCCGTCAACGTGAAAGATCCTTTGCAATTCAGCGTGTTTCCTTCGCTACTGCTGATCACAACTTTGTTTCGCCTGGCGCTGAGTATTGCCGCGACAAAGTCGATTCTGGGCCAAGGTGAAGCTGGAAACGTCATACAGACCTTTGGGCAGTTCGTTCTCGGTGGCGATTTTGTTGTCGGATTTGTTTCCTTTATCATTTTGATGATCGTTCAGTTCATCGTCATCACAAATGGTGCAACGAGAGTTTCCGAAGTCGTGGCCAGGTTCACATTGGACGCTATGCCCGGAAAGCAAATGGCCATAGATGCCGACCTTGGAGCAGGGCTTATCGACGAAGATGAGGCACGCCGTCGCAGAAAAGCTGTTAAGCAAGAAGCCGATTTTTATGGTGCGATGGACGGGGCCAGTAAGTTCGTTAAAGGCGATGCTGTTGCAGCAATTCTCATCATAGTGGTCAACATCATCGGTGGCTTCGCTGTCGGATTTATGAAGGGTGGTGGAGACGTACAGCAGATTCTAAGCACCTACGCTATGCTTTCTGTGGGTGAAGGGCTGGTCTCTCAAATCCCTGCGCTTCTCATTTCAACTGCAAGTGGCTTGCTGGTGACCCGAGCCGGACAGGAAGCTGGAATGGGAGGAACACTCTTCAGCCAAATCCTGGCTCAACCAAAGGTCTTGGCCTCGACTGGAGGAGCGCTTTGCGTGTTTGGCTTTATTCCCGGCTTCCCCACAATCATTTTCTTGATTCTCGGTGGCGCACTCATTGCGGTCAGCCGATTCTCGCAAAAGAACCCCAACATCAGCAAGATGATGGCCGGCGAGATGCCTAAGAAAGCAGACCACGCGCCGGCACATCAATCTCATGGGGCTACGGCGACGAACACCCCAGAATCCACTATGGCTCTGATCGGGGTCGACAATTTAGAAATTGAGGTCGGCTATGGTTTGACCAGGCTTGCAGACACGCGTGTTGGAGGCGACTTGCCAGAAAGGATCACATCCACTCGGCGACAGCTTGCAATAGAGCTCGGGTTCGTAATGCCAAGTGTTCGCATCAGAGACAATGCGGCTCTAGCTTCAAATGAGTACGTGATCAAGGTTCGAGGAGAGGAAGTCAGCCAGGCTCTGGCTAACCCTGATCAACTCCTTGCCATAAACGGTGGCGATATCTATTCACCCGTTCAGGGAATTGCCACAAAGGAGCCCGTATTCGGACTCGATGCCGTTTGGATCGATCCTGGAATTCGGGACTCTGCGGAAATGAATGGCTACACTGTTGTTGAACCAAGTGCCATGATGGCTACGCATCTTAGCGAGATTGTGAAAGCGCATAGCGCAGAGTTACTGACACGCCAAGACGTCCATGCCCTTATTGACCATGCTCGTTCAGCCAATGAAGCCGTTGTCAGCGAACTCATCCCTAATGTTCTTCAGATTGGAGATATTCAGAAAGTTCTTCAACACCTTCTCAGAGAAAGAATTCCAATTCGAGATATGGTCACCATTCTGGAGACAATGGCCGACTTTGCGGGCCGGGTTAAGGACAACGAACAGCTTGGCGAACTCGTGAGAGCCGCTATTGCAAGGACAATCACGCGACAATATGCTGATGACCTCTCTAAGTTGTCATGCATAACCTTGGAGCCATCGCTAGAACGACAACTCATGGAAGCTGTTCAACAAACGGCCGGAGGAGTAATGCTGGCGATCGAGCCTGCGCTGCAGCAAGATGTTCTGGATCAGATCAAAACCCAATATGAGTCCGCTGCTGCAAGTGGTCTTCACGCAGTTGTTCTTTGCACTTCAAATCTGAGATTGCCATTGAGGAAACTTGTTGAGCGCTACATCCCGCAGTTGCCTGTCATGGCATACAATGAAGTTTCAAGCAAAGCCGAAGTGGAATTTGTCGGCCAAGTCGCAGCATGATAAAGGGCTAAAATCCATGTCATTATTGAACCTGTGACTGTCCGCGAAGATGCAGAGAAACAGTTGATCGAAATCGGCCAATACCTTGAGCAAAAGGGGTTGGTTACGGCTCTAGAAGGAAATCTAAGCGCAAGGCTCTCAGAGGAAACCTTTCTCATTACAAAAAGCGCCACTCGTTTGGGCCAACTCACACGAGAGGACTTCGTGGTCTGCGACTTAAATGGTCAAATCTTCGAGCCAGGTCGTCCATCTTCCGAGTTCAGAATTCATCTTGTTGCTTATCAAATGAGAAAGGACTGCAATTGTGTCGTTCACTCGCATCCAAAATTTGCAACAGCTTCAACCTTAGTCAAAGAGCCATTCTTGGATAATCTCCTTATCGAAAGCGCAGCTCAACTTGGTCCAGTCATCAAAATTCCCTATGGGCAACCTGGCACAACTGAGCTTTCCGATCTGGTTTCTGGCGTTTTGCCTCATCACAAAACAATTTTGTTGGCGCACCATGGTGCTATGACTTTGGGAAGCACATGCTGGGACGCATGTTATAGAATGGACATCTTGGAACGTGTTGCAGAAATGATTTGGATTGCATCAAATTGGGGTGAGCTTTTGACATTGCCTGTCACTGATCAGGAATTTGTCAAATCTATCAGTACAGGCAAATTATCATGAAGGCAAAGGCTATTCTTCTTGCCTTCGCCATGGGCCAGGTTGCTTCGGCTCAAGTTCCAGATGTCGCACCTTTCCTCGAGCTTCGCCCGACTTGGCAAGTGCGATCCGGTGGCAAAAACATCTTTGGCTGGAATGACCTTTTAGGAAGGCACAGCTTAGTTGGTTTGCGAATGATGCTCGAATCTGGACATCGGGTTTATGTCGCACAGAAATTTCAACGAGAATCTTCGAGTGCTGATCCCGATACATTGGATGAGTACTATATTGAAAGCCGTGGTCATTGGCGAATCGGAAAGCAATACTTACCCTTTGGCCGAAGAGAAATTATTAGGTCAACTGTGCTCGCTGCTAGAGCAGATACCAATCTGCTGTTTCAGGCAGCACCAATCGCAATCGCGGCCTGCGATGCCGGAACGGGCCGAACTCGGGGTGTTTTTGCACGGGTTGGCGGACCAATTGGAATCAGTGTGGCATTTGGAAACCATATCGGCATTCAATCCACAGACCTCACAAAATTTCAATATCCAGATGAAAATCTGGGTTTGAACCGGGGCTATCGATTTGCATTGGGTCTCGACTCGCAAACAGCTGTCGGCTCAACCATTTGGAGTGCCGAATTCGTCGCTCTTCGTCGTGGAGAAACTGCAATGGATTCCGACAGAAACCTCTCGGATCTTCGAGCGCGATTCGCAATTCCAGGAACAAATTATCGTGGAAATGCTGGGTGGAGTCGCGACTGGGACGATCGAAAAGACTATTTTACAATCGAAATTGAGCTCCGAGACGACGCCAAAATTTCTTACGTTCCCTTCTTGAGAACGGATGGACTTTCTTTCAAAGACTTTGGTTTTGGAATGTTTATCAAGATATGAAAGCTTTGAAGATCGCTTTGACTATTTTTGGCGGGGGATTGGCCGTTGCAGGCATTGTAACGACATCGCTTTTGTTGCTAATTGTTGGAGTAATTTTGACAGTGGGAGCATTGACCTCGCTTCTTTTTGGAAGATCGCAGAAAATAAATCCGGACTTCAATGAGCAATTGGGAGCAGAAGCCCGATGGCTTCTCCGACCGATTATGGAACTTCGAAACTCGCTCGAAAGACTGGCTACAAGTGACTCGTCGCCCCCAGAAGTCCGAGTCATTGCAGGTGAAGCAGTATCTGAGGCCGATCTCATCTATGAGCGGTCAGAAAATCTTGCAAAGGCTCGTGAGGAACTCAAGAGATCGCTTAAAGGACGAGGCGAGGCCGAGACCCAGATCGCAAGAATTCAACGACAAATAAAAGAATCCCAAACAGATGAAGAACGTCAGGCGTTGGATCAAGCTCTGCAATCTCGCCAAAGGGAAATTGAATCATACAACGAGGTTCAAGCTAAAGTATCTGAACTCGAATCAAAAATAAAGGTCGCAGAAGCCACACTTTCGGAGCTCAAAGCTCGAATTTCGGCCGGAATGCTGAGCAGCTCTGGGATTTCTGGCGATCAAGATGAGCTGAGCGAGATGCTTCAAAGACTACATTCCCTAGGAACTTCTTTTGAAGAAGCCCAAAATAGTCTTGAGATCAAGAATTAATGTCTGAGTTTAAACGAGCCTACGACCTACTCCGAGGTTATGTCAACCAAGAATGGGATCGAATCAAATCATCCGATCTTGAAAAAGCTTGGCAAGAGTTGAATACTCCATCACCACCTAAGCAAGTGGAACCTAAGAATCAAGAAGAAGTCGCGAATCAAGAATCCGAATCCCAAGATCACAAAGCGCTTGCTCGAGGAATTCTGGGAGTTACACAAGATGCAACTTTTGCCGAAATAAAGCGGAGTTTCGACAGACTCAACTCGCGAAGCAACCCCAAGAATTTTCCCGAAGGTTCAGCCGAGGCCACTAATGCTCAAAAGATTCAAACAAGGGTGAATTGGGCTTATCGAGTCTTGATCGACGACAAACCAGCGACCGAAAAGCGATTCCAATCCCTTGAGATTGAATAGGTTTAAGACTCCCAGACCTCTAGATATTCAGACCAATCTCCCAAATACAGAACTTCCTCTTCTAGCAATACTCCGAATGTCTCCTTAACTTTTCGTTTGACAATTCCAGCGAGCTGACGAATTTCTGTTGCGGTCGCGTTTCGAGAGTTGATCATAAAGTTTGCATGCCGTTTTGAAATTTCCACTCCACCATGCCTTGTTCCTTGCAAACCTGCACGCTCAATAAGAAAACCTGCAGGTACAACTCCAGCTTTTTTCAGCACCTCAGGCAAGCCGGACAAAGAGTTTGCGAAATCGACATCTTCGACATTCTTAAAGAAACTTCCTGCGCTTGCTTGAGGCGGTTGCTTGCCAATTCTTTGCCTCTGGTACTCTCGAGCATCTTCATAGATCTTCCAAGGGTTCCGCATTTCCATTTGAAATCGAACAGCCAGTAGGACACATTGAATTCCAAAATGTCGCC
Organism: uncultured Fimbriimonadaceae bacterium; assembly: GCA_964583465.1. Lineage (GTDB taxonomy): Bacteria > Armatimonadota > Fimbriimonadia > Fimbriimonadales > Fimbriimonadaceae > JAEURO01. The sequence goes on from CAZOVP010000003.1 coordinate 260,381, forward strand.
TTAACAACGAATCTCGATAAGAGAATTCAAGAAAATCGGGCTCGACCCAGGTTCTTTGACCTTCATAAACAATTTCAATGGCAGTGAGCTGAGCTGAGACCTGGCTTCTATATGCCCCAGCATTACTGACCAATGCTCCCCCGAGAGTGCCGGGAATTCCCACGGCGAATTCGAAACCTCCGAATCCTCGCTGTGCGGTCTTTAAGAAAACGTCTTGAAAGGCACATCCAGCGTCAGCTTCGATGATGCCAGACTCATCTATCGACAACTTCGAAGCTTGATTGACAACGACGAGCCCAGGAACACCAGAATCTGACGGGAGAAGATTACTGCCCGACCCTATCACTGTCATCGGCCAAGTGTTCTCTTGAGCATATAGCGCAACGCTGGCCAATTCGTCACGACTGGTTGCGCGCATAAACCACTCGGCACATCCTCCGACTCTCAATGTGGTCAGCAGCCTAAGACTAACCTTTCTCTCAACTCGATCCAAAACCAAGACAGTATTCGAGTCAGGCACCATTTTTTAACCCCATCGATTTCTTAGGAATAGAAATGCTTGGTTCGCCAATATATTGCGGGACAGCTCCCCTAACATCGAGATTCATAGAAGGCACCCAATTCACTGGAAGATTTAAGAAAGAAGGAAAGACCGGATTCTCCTGTGATGGGTCAAACCCGCACGCCCCTTTGGGACATTGGCCATCCACGATCACGGGATTTTCCCCTGCTCGCCTCAAATACCATTCATTCTTTTTGCTGGGAATGGCCACGTCTGAGCTTAGGCTGATGAGGTCGAAGGAAGACACACCAAAAAGCGATATCTCTCTCGACCAAGCCAAAACTTTGGCAAAAGTGACTCCGACCTTTACTCCGGTAAAACTTCCGGGCCCCAAATCAACGAGAATCTTAGTAACTCGGTCGAGATCAACATCGAGATCTTTGATGAGTTGAACCAGGGTTTGCGACGCTGCTCTCGGGGCCAAACGGGTTTTCTCGTGCCAAATCATATCTGCTCCGCGAATCGCCACACAGACTCTTGGGCTTGAAGTACTTGTTGCAAGAATCATGCTTTCTCGACATAGAAGTGCTCGATAAGGTCGTTAAGAACTTTCAGATCACTCTTTGTCGATGCCTCGTCTTTTCCCTTATAAGTCACCAACCAATAAACTGCTTGACAAGATCCTAAAATATGCCCCACGCTTAAGGTCTGGCCCTTTGTTTCACCATAGCGGAATATTTGGCCCACAATGGCTCCAGATTCGGCAACAAAAGGCTTGGAGTCAACTCTCAACCGCACTTTCTCGAACTGTGTCAAAGCCGCTCCCGAGACCTCATTGAGCTTGGAAGCCGCTTCTTCTGGAATCGCAATGCCAAGATCCAAATTGATTGACCCTTTGATTGATGGATGAGAAAGCTGCCCACTTTCAAATTTCCAGTCTTTTGGGAGATTGAGCACAAACTCCTGGCCGCCGACCTTAAAATTCTGAATCTGAGCACCTCTGATAGGTTTCCTTGAGGATTGATCTTGCTTCCAAATTTTCGTGGGTTTAGGTTCCTCAGGTTTCACTGAAGGTTTGTTGGGATCCTCGGCTGTTGGTAGATCACCGGTCGTTGTACGAAGGGTTAACAATACTTCGTGCCATGCTGCTATTCCGTCGTCGGCCCCTTCAATTGGCCCAGACACTCGGAAATTGAGCTTTTCTTCAAAGGATGTATAGAGTAGACCGGTGAGGCCAAACATCGCTCTGTTGGCATCGGTATATGAGATTCTTGTCATCAACATCGGCACTCCCAAAAACTCTTCTTGATATTGGCGGTCTACGGTTCTCTTCATTCCTTTGTTGATTTCCACCTGAATGAGTTGCCAAGTATCTGCAGAATCCTTAAACCTTGCGCTAAAGAGCTGAACTTGAACCGGAGTGCCCTTTTCTGTATTGAATTCCAAAACCGTTGCAAACTTATCTTTTCGCAACTTCCAAACTTTTGGATATTCGAATTGTAAGCCAAGTTTTGTATCGCGATAGATCGCTTTCGAGTCCTGAACCAGGCACCCAAACAAAAGAAGGGGAATCAAAGTCATAGTTGTTCTGGCCTTTTTGACGTTCGATACTCGTGGTAAGTATCGCATCGACCAGGTACACGGTACCAGAGTCATTCCAGAGGTAGCATGGGACTGTGATACCCGGACAAATCATGGAATCGGAAATCTGGGAACAAGTCACTGTTCTTGCCCAGAATTCGGAAAGATACTTGTCCGAAGCTAAAAAAATTCTTCAGAACCGATCTTTTGATCTCGTGGTTCTCATTGCCCGTGGATCAAGCGATAATGCAGCTTTGTTTGCTCGCTACCTCATTGAAACTTTCTGGAAAATTCCTGTCAGCCTATCTGCTCCCTCCATTATCACAAAGTACAAATCCGAGATTCGGTATCCCCGAAGCTTAGCGATTGGAATAAGCCAAAGTGGTGCCGCGCCGGACGTCTCTGAAGTGCTCGACTTCATGCGTGGCCAAGGGCACGAAACTCTTGCACTCAGTAATTCTCCAGGTTCTAGAGTTTCTTCCGTTGCAAAGAATTCGATATCACTCAACGTCGGGGCTGAATATGCTCTAGCAGCGACGAAAACTTATACAAGCTCGCTTCTCGCTCTTTACCAAATCGTGAGAGCACTTGCAAGCGAATTGCCAGAACCCGTACTGCCCACTTCTGAATGTTTAGAAAGGGCTCAGATCGATGCACAAGCTGCTTCCCAGAGTGTTCTTCGTGCGAATCGTTGGTTTGCTCTCAGCCGAGGCTTCGAGTTTGCCACGGCTCATGAAACGGCTCTGAAATTGATGGAATGCTCGCTGACTCCAGTCAAAGCCTATTCCCTTGCAGATTTTGAGCACGGCCCAAAAGCATTGGCGACTCATGGTTCTATGGCACTCGTTTTTGGTCAGTCTCCCGAATGGCTCGCGGGCCAAGGTTGCGACGTGATCGAGAGAAGAGTCAGCAATCCACAGCCCTTTAACCCCATCACCTCAATAGTCTTTTCCCAATTTTTGGCGCTTGCGGTTGCTCGAGCTAAAGGGCTCAACCCGGATCAAGTGAGCCATCTTAGTAAAGTCACCGAAACTCTCTAATTGCGTGTAGACTCTTGGCGCTATGGAATGGTTGATTGCGCTTGCTGGTGGAGTTCTCGCAGGTATTTGTGGGGGACTCTTTGGAATCGGAGGTGGCATCGTCATGGTTCCATTTCTCATCGTGACACTAGGGTTTGCTCAGAAGAAGGCCCAAGGAACGAGCCTCGTTGCACTTCTTGCACCCGTCGGTCTCCTCGCGCTCACAGAATATTACAAATCGAAAAATGTCGATTTCAAAATAGGGGGATTTTTAGCACTAGGTTTTGTAGTTGGGGCTTGGGGAGGATCAAAAATTGCAGTTGGACTTTCAGATGAAATGATGCGAAAGGGTTTCTCAGTGTTCCTTGTCGCAGTCGGAATTTATATGTTTTTCAAGAAGTGACTGGCAATCGCTTTTGCACGGCAAAAAACAGCCCAATCAAGACCACAGTGAGCGAAGAAATCTCAAATATTGTTATTCTTTCTTGCAGAAATATCGCACCTGAGATCGCAGCCAAAGGCGGGACTAAGTATTGTGTCAGGCTCGCTTGCGCTGGGCCGACATCAGCCAGACCTTTGTAATAAGCCAAAAATGCGCCGACTCCAGCGACTATCACCAAATAGCTTAGCGATAACCATCCCGAAAAGCTGACCTTCGCCCAATTCACACTTAATGCAGCCCTTCCACCATAAATCGTAAGCGGCAAGAGTGCCCCGGGAAAACTCAGAGTCAAAACTCTGATTGGCGAATCCTTTGTTAAAAGGCCCCGATAAAGAATGACAGAGGTTGCCCACAAAACGGCAGATACTAGTACCAATAAGGCACCAAATGCAGACCCTTTTGAATCGCTTAATCGACCCAAAACTCCAATCGTCACCCCGAAAAACGAAAGCAAGATTCCTATGACCAAGCTCCATCTGAAGGAATCGTGCCCTAGTGCCACACTGAAAAGTGTTGTGAAAATTGGAGCGGTGGCTAAAGCAATGGCTCCTAAGGCAGCCGGAGCGGAGTGCATGCCTTCGAGAAAAAAGATCATATAAATTCCGCTTCCAATGAACCCCGCAAGAAGGTAGCGCCAAAATTGACCGCTTTCATATTTGAGACTTTGACCAGAGGCCTTACAAACGACAAGCAAAATGAGCCACATGAGCAAGAATCGAATGAGGCCCAAAGCTGTTGGGCTGAAATCGAGATAAGCCACTTTGACAATGCTGAAGTTAATGCCCCAAGCCAGTACCACAAACATGAGAGCAGGGTGAAGGAAGTACCGAGACCAGGAATTCACAATCCAGTTTAGTGAAATTCAGTATTTCCTTATGAGTCTGAGCAGGTATCTTCGAACTACAATGACAGACGAAATACGTGAGCTTGAGAATGAACTTATCAAACTCAAAGAAAAGCTGGCAAAGGCTCGCCAAAGCGCCCCCAAAGAAGAAGTACAAAATTACAGTTTTGAAGCACTGGAAGGCTCGATTTCTTTGAAAGATTTGTTTGATGGCCGAAAGAAACTCATTGTGATTCACAATATGGGGCGAAGTTGCTCCTATTGCACGCTCTGGGCTGATGGCTTGCAGGGCCAGCTCAAGCATTACCTTGAATTGGCTTCGTTCGTCCTTGTCTCTCCCGATTCTCCTGATGAACAAAAGACGTTTGCAAACCAACGCGGTTGGACTTTTTCAATGGTCTCAGATAAATCGAAGAAATTCACAACAGAAATGGGATATTGGTCCGAAAAGGATGGTTGGTGGCCCGGCGTTTCAACATTCGTAATGGAGGGGGACAAAATTTATAGATCTGGGACAACTGTTTTTGGACCAGGGGACGACTTTTGCCCAATCTTTCCAATCGCCGACCTGTTAGGGGGAACGGGAGATTGGGAACCTAAAATCTAACTTTTCACGTTGGATTGTTGAAACCAATTCATAAATTGAGCGAGAGCTCGACCACGATGGCTGATCGCATGCTTTTGTTCTGGGGTGAGCTCCGCCATGTGAACTCCGAGCTCTGTAACAAAGAATATTGGATCATAACCGAATCCACCCGCTCCACGCTTTTCAAATGCAATTCGCCCTTCGCAAACCCCATTGAACGTGTGTATGTCTCTTAGGTTTGCCGGATTGCAAATCGCCACAGCGCACCGAAAGCGCGCAGTTCGAGCCTCCCAGGGAATATCGGCTAATTTTTCGAGCACTCGATCCATCTTCTCGGAAAAAGGCAGTTCTTCGCCTCCAAATCGCTTACTCAGTGGCCCTAGCTCTCCTGGAAGAGCATCAATTTCGAGCCCACCATCATCGGCCAAACACCAGTGTTCCGTGGCTCGGGCACCAGATATGGCTTTGATCACAGCATTATCTTCATAAGTCTTTCCTGTCTCGTCAGGCTCAGGAGCATTGGGAAAATCGGAGAGAAGTCTGAATTCGATTTGGTGGAATGCTGGCGCAAGGATCGCGATCATTTCTCCTGCCTTATGCCGATTATGTGATGCGATGACAATGGTCTGAATCATGTCTTCAAAACAGCATTTTGAAGGTCTACGAGCTCGCCAATTCCCTTTCGGGCAAGTGATAAAAGTTTTCCAAGAGTTTCGGCACTGAAGGGTTCGCTTTCGGCTGTCCCCTGCACTTCAACAAACTTGCCTGTGCTTGTCATCACCACATTCATGTCTGTATGGGCCGTTGAGTCTTCATCGTAATTGAGATCCAAGACCTCGACCGAACGATAAACTCCAACGCTTACGGCCGCAAGCTGATCCTTAAGTGGCGATCGCTTAATCATCCTTTGGGCAAGCATCCAATCAAACGCTTGCGATAGGGCCACAAAACCTCCAGTAATCGAGGCGCACCGGGTGCCACCATCAGCCAATATTGCATCGCAATCAATCGTGATAGTCCTTTCTCCAAAGCCCGAAAGATCAACTACAGCTCTCAAAGATCGGCCAACCAACCTTTGAATCTCAAGTGAACGGCCATTAGCGCCACGGTTCGAATCGCGTTGATTTCTTTGCCTTCCGGATCGGGGCAACATCGAATATTCGGCTGTAACCCATCCCTGCCCAGTTCCTTTAAGAAACGGTGGCACTCGGTCTTCCACGGTCGCCGTACAAAGCATGTGAGTGTCGCCAGCTTTGATGAGACACGAACCTTCTGCAAACTTTATGACACCTTTCTCAAGTGTCGTCGGACGCAGTTCATCTGGGGCTCTGCCATCAGGTCTCATGGAAGCCAAAATTTACCCGAGTTACTTTAAGACAGCTAAGGAACAGGCCACTGCAACAGCAGTATCAACTCGAAAGACTCGACGACCTAAAGTTCTGGCTCGAGGCCCAATGACTTCGACCTCTCGAGGCGACCATCCACCTTCAGGACCGATGGCGATCGAGCGGATATCAGATTCAAATGATAAGGACTCCTGAACATACTCCCATTCGCTTAAGACCTGACACTGTGGATATGATTCAAGAAACGTTGAGAGCGACTGGAAAACTTGAATTGATGGCAAGATTCCACGAAAACTCACTTCACAAGCTTCTTTAACAATTCGATTGAGTCGCTCAACTTTCTGGCCCAATTTTGCCGCTTCCCATTTCACAACACTTCTGTCCGATGGAAAAATTGCAAAGTGAGCAACACCGATTTCAGTGGCCATCCTCACCGATGCCTCTAGGGTTTCGGGTTTGCTCAAAGCAAGGCCACAAGTCACAGCCGTAAGGCTTTCGGTTGTAATTTTTATGGCCTCTTGGATCAAAACTGACCGACCCTGAAGCACTCCCTTCAGCGCTCGACCGTCATTTGGCAAAAGAAGAACTTCTGCGCCAGATCGCAATCTCAATACTTTATGAAACTTATCGAAAGCCTCATCTGGCAGTGGTAACTCCGAACAATCTTCGGGCACTTCAGGAACAAAGACCCTTGGGAGTGATCTTATCGCTGAAGTCTCGCTGCGACCCATTCGCCCTCATATTTGACTTGAGTAGTGTGGAATCCTAATCGTTCTGTTTCCGATCTAACGTCATCCCAGTTATCTCTTATGATGCCACTCACGATCCAGATACCACCTGGAATTATTCTTTGGAAAGCTTCTGGAGCAAGACCAATAATCGCTGCACTAATAATGTTGCTCACAACGACATCGAATGTCTCTGTGGTACTGATTTGGTCGAACCCTTTGCCTTGAAAGACCTGTGCATGGCATCCATTTCTATCTAAGTTTTGAATAGCGGATTCAACCGCTAAGGAATCCGTATCGACTGCGACAACAGATCTCGCTCCACAAAGACTGGCAGTGATACTCAGTATTCCGCTACCGCACCCAATATCTGCCATAGACTTGCCGAATAAGGATTCCTTGCTTAGGAACTCAACACACATTCTTGTTGTGGGGTGGTCGCCTGTTCCAAATGCTTGTCCGGGGTCAAGTACGACTTCCTGTTCCCCTTCTTGAATTTCATATGATTCCCAAGTTGGTCTTATGACAAACCGCCCGATTTTCATGGGCTTAAAGAATTGTTTCCAGGTTTCAGACCAATCCTCTTCGGGGACGTCCTCAAAGAGAACTTCAGAGGCATAGCTTCCCAGCAGATCCACTTTGAGTTTCGGTATCTTTTCAGAATCTAAGGGCGAAATATAGCAACTCATTGTTGGTGGCTGATCTGTCTGTAGTGTGCCAAAGCACTCATTTTCTTCAAAGACATAATTAACGATCGACCAATCAAGCGGAACCTCTTTGAGAACCGCCGTGACCTTGATCCAAGCTGCTTTGCTCATTTCGACTTCTTCTTTTTGTGAAATATTTTGCCAAAGAGGTTCGCTTCTTCAACACCAACAGGCACCCTTTCGCCAATCATCTCGGCATAATCCCTCAACACTGAAGCTTGGTCTTCATCCGTCTTTTTGGGCACCACCAGGTCAAGTTGTACGACCAAATCACCTCGGGAACCCCCATGCAGCCTAGGCAAACCTTCACCTTTTATTCGAAGTTGACTTCCCGGCTGGCTACCAGCTGGAATCTTGAAATCTAATTCGCTTGTAAGTCCATCGATTTTCAATGTGTCTCCAATAGCCGCCTGAGCGTAATTCATTCGGTAATGAGTCAATAACTCTCGTCCATGTCTTTCAAATTTAGGGTGTGAAGCTACTGTTATCACAACATAAAGATCTCCAGCCTGACCACCTCGAGGAGCATCCGACCCCTTCCCCGTGAGCCTAAGAGCAACTCCACTCTCAATTCCTGCCGGAATCGTCACACTCAAGGTCGCACTTATGGTCTCCAAGCCGCGTCCATGGCAAGTCTTGCAAGGATCCTTGATGATCTTGCCTTGGCCCTGGCAAGCTCCACATGTCGTTTGCGTTCGCATTGATCCCAAGATCGTTTGCTGGACTCTTGTCACAACACCAGAACCTTGACAATTGGAACATGTTTCCGGATGAGTTCCTTCAGCGGCACCACTACCAGAGCAAGACGAGCAAGAAGCCATACGCTTGTAATTGAGAGTCTTTTCAACTCCATGCAAAACATCTTCAAGTTTGATGACAGCTTCTACTCTGTGATCGTCGCCAGTTTGTACTTGATTTCGGCGGCGGCCACCCATCCCCATGGCCTCTTCCATCATGCCAAAAATATCGCCAAATCCGCCACCACCGCTAAAGAAATCTCCAAAATCAACTCCACCTTGGGTGTCATCGGTTGTCCCAAATTGATCAAACCGAGATTTCTTTTCTGGGTCGCTTAAAACAGCATAAGCCGAAGAAATTTCCTTGAATTTTTCTTCGGCTTCCGGATTATTTGGATTAACGTCTGGGTGATATTGTCGGGCTAGCTTGCGATAAGCAGACTTGATCTCGTCCGCGCTTGCAGACCTTGCCACACCTAGAACAGCATAGGGATCTTGCGACATGAAAGATACTTAGTCTGTTTCGTTGTTCTCGTCGGCTTCTTCGCCTTCTTCTTGTTCAGCCAGGTCGTCCAAACTAATCTCAGATTCGTCGCTTGGAGTTGCGATCTCTTCGTCCTCAAGGATATCGGCAAGGCCACCTAAAGCCACTGCCTCCTCGATGTCTTCGAGATTCTCTTCTTCTTCGATTCCGGCCAATTCTGCAAAATCGAGATCTTCTTCGATGGCCGGCAAAAGCAAGCCAACATCTGCAATATCCAATCCTTCTAGTGCGGAGTAATCGCCGACTTCCATGGCATCAGCGCCTTCGGCAACCATGATGGGTTTGATTTTTCCTGCGGCGATCTCAGCGAGAGCAATGCTTAGGGGGTGTCCCGATTCAATACGGACTAGGGGAGGGGCGCCATCTTTGATTTGTTTGGCGCGCTTGGCTGCCAAGTTGGTCAGGACAAAGGGTCCATATTCAACGTTGTTCAGCTTATCAGGATTCGGCAGAATTTTCTCACCAATGGCCATGGGGAATTTCATATTGTACCTGAAGACTTACTTCATTCAGGACCAGGATTCGGCGTGCCTACTTTGACCACATTGTTTCGTCCTATATTTCGTGAACTTTCGGCAATCTATAGAAGAGAGAGAGCTGATGTCTCTCTCTCGTTTTGCTCAAAAATCGACCGAAAGCATTGGAAGACAAATTCCCGAAGATCCCGATCCGCTTCGCACTTGCTATATGAGAGACCGTGATCGGGTGCTCCACAGTAAGCCGTTTCGTCGCATGAAGCACAAAACGCAAGTCTTTATCTCGCCCGTTGGTGATCATTACAGAACTCGCCTCACCCACACTCTCGAAGTGGCCCAGATCGGACGGACAATGGGACGTGCATTGAGCCTCAACGAAGACCTCATTGAAGCTATTGCCCTTGCTCATGACGTGGGACACACTCCCTTTGGACATGCTGGAGAATCCGCCCTTGATGATGTTATCAAGGAATTCAATCCCAATCTCAAATTCCGCCATTACGAGCAAAGCCTGAGGGTTGTCGATGTCCTAAGCCCCCTCAATCTCACTCAAGAAACGAGGGCGGGGATCAGCGGCCACAGCAAAGGTCGAGCTGATCTTTCAGATGTTGATGGAGAGCCGACTTCGACATTAGAGGCCGCTGTGGTGCGAATCGCTGATCGAATTGCTTACCTTAACCACGACCTCGATGATGCTTTGAGAAGTGGACTGATCAATGAAATACCGTCCGCTTTTCAACATCTTGGATCATCGCATGGCCAGCGTATTTCCAAGATGGTTGATGATGCTCTCAGGAACAGCTATGAATGTCCAAGTATCAAGTTGTCGGCGAAAATGCTCCAAACTCTCAACGACCTAAAAGAATGGCTTTTCGAAAACGTCTATCTTCGATATCCACTTTTGTTCCCAGACACCATCAAAGCCCAGAATTTAGTCAAAACGTTGTTCAGGCATTATGCAATTGAGGGCAATTTGCCAACAGGATTTGAGGGACTGCAGGGAGCTATCGACTATGTGAGTGGCATGACTGATCGATTTGCAATCGCGGATTACGAAAGACTCTTTGTTCCTGCTGGATTTAAGGAACTCGTGGATATCACATTTTAAGGTTTGCCAAACAAGAACCAAACAGTCCAAATGGTCACATAGAGTCCAGAGCCCAATGTTGCCATTCTTCGAACAAATCCTAAATTCACCCGGCAATAGGCGATCATGGCTACCCATGCCACAACCAAAGTTGCTGATTTCACCAAAACGAACAACATTTCGTTTCTTTCAATGAAGACTTTCATCAGCGGATTAAGTTCAACTATTCGGCCCTCGGCATGAAGCACAGCCGTAATCACGAGGTCAAAAAATCCAATGAACATGAGAAGAGCAAGTGCTCTCGTTGGGAAGAGGCTTTTTACTAAGTTGATTGCTGGTCGAAGAGACTGCATGTGTTTCAAAACCTTGTTCTAACGCTCTGACAAATTGATCCTGCACTTTGCGGGCTTCATTGCTGGATGCTGAAACATTATTAAAGAGCAAGCTAACTGTCAACAACTCACCATGAGAGCTTTTGACATATCCGCTTAAACACACTACTGCACTCATCGTGCCAGTCTTACCGATAAAACTACTATCTTTTAGCCTATTTTTCAATGTGCCCTGGCCTCCGGCGGCCATTGACTGCAACCAATCTAGTCGATATTCACGCCGATTTGCCCAATTTAAGACCTGACAAATTGCCAACGGAGAAACAGAGTTATGTCGACTCAGACCACTTCCATCTACCGGATAAAACTCGTCTTCATCGAGCCCCGCTCTGCCAACGAAGTAGTCCTTCATTCGGTTCGCCACTCGAGGATATGGCCCTTCGAGAATCGGCTGGTCGATTCCACTCAAGCACAAAAGTCGCTCGGCATACATATTGTCACTCTCCTTCAAAGTCCAAGCTGCCATCTCTCTCATTGATTTTCCAGTGACAGAAACATCCGCCATTCGCGAAGGCAAAAAAGAGGCAATTTGGGGATCACCGCCAAGTGCTCTGGATGCTGTTCCCTCGGGGTCAGCTTGTGCAAAAGATCCCATCTTCGTTCGGGTGTTTCCCCAATTTCCTGTCACGGTCAACGTATTAGATTTCAGATCAAACCGAACTTTTTTTGATCCCGACGCTTTGCGAATCACCTTGACTCTAAGCTCCGGTGCTAGTTTCTCGACCCGGCCATTTTTGATGTAGGCATCGAATGCAGCATCATCCGCAGAAAATGAAGTTGTCTTAGCCGCGTAATACCAAGGCAAGTCGTCCCATTCCCACGCTGGGCCAAAGCTCGGCTCAAAATAACGGAAAATTTCAACTTTTTGAATTTGAGAATTACCGATCTGACTCCTAACATTTCGGAGCTGTGACAAGGTCAAAGATGGATCGGCTAAAGTTTGCACTACGAGTTTGTCTCCCTCGCGCCAAATCTTTGTCTCCCACTTCTTTTCTGGACCAAATCGATCAAGAGCATACAAGACACTAAAGATCTTTTCGTTGCTCGCTGGAATGAATCGATTTCTGCCATTTCTTTGAAAAAGTATTCGCCCTTCAGAATCTGTTACACAAGCTCCAATTGATGCGCCCTTCAATACTGGCTGACTCAAAATCAAATCTAAGTCTAAGAGGTTCAACACGGGCAAGCCATCGATCATCCCAGTTCCTCCTCCGGAAAGGTGGGTTCTACTCGATGGTCAAATGAACCCCTTTCGACATCTTTCGCCATAGAACTAGCAAAGTCTCTGAGCGATTCAACAGGATCCTTTGTAGAGCATTCTCTTAAGAACTCCACAATCAAATTTCTCTTTTCTGGCATCCATTCTGCACAATGAAACAGGGCATGAATAGCGCTTCTTCGACCGTATTTTGAATCTGAATTTGCAGCAGCAAGCAAAGCTTCAGCGGATTCATTCGTGCAAATATGGCCCCCTAAGACTACGCCAGCTTTATAAATTGTTCTTGCAAAATCATCTGTCGCATGGGAAATAAGGTCTCGGATAGCGCAAATAGCTTTGGTCTGAAGTTCTGGGGAGGCACAAAAACTGGGCAAATCTTCGAACATATCCAGAACACACCACTGAGCGATTCGCCGGTGTGGATGAGAGTCATCCAAGAGAATGAGGATTAACGATTCACAGAAAACACCCGAACTCGCCTGAATTTCAATCTGAATTTGAGCTTCGTGAGCCAAATCTCTGTTGGGACAATACAACAATTTCAGCAATTGGGGAGGAGTGAGATCTGAAATTCGATCCTTATATCGCCCCTCATAGCCAAGAGCTTCGGCAATTTGACTTTGACGCTCGAAAAACGGACTTGCCCCACGTTGAACTTCCTTGACCACCACATCTTGAGAATCGCCACGAGCCTCGTTCCATACTTGATCCATTCGTCCAAAAAAACCTTGAGACGTCTGAGCAATTTCGATGGCAAAGGCCTCTCCGTTAATATCCACTATGACTGATCGAGTCCAGTCACTGGGCAAGACGTGAAAGTCTTGGCTAATGGGGTGAGGAGGCCAATGAAAAGGAACCCTGTGCCCGGGCTTCACCGGCAAGTTCCCTTTCAAATTTTCAAATGGCCTTAGAAATTCTGCAAGTTCTTGAGCTAACTCAGAAGCACGGGAGCCTGGCATGACTAAACAGAGATTCGGTCTCGATTATCGGACTAAGCTTTGTCGGCAGGCTTTTCGTCTGTCGAATCCCGAAGACTTGCTTGAATCTTGTCTTTGCCTTCTTTAATACCTTCCTGGAACTCACTTATGCCCCGACCGACGCCTCGCATCAGCTGAGGAATCTTGGCGCCACCAAAAAGAACCAGCACAACCAAGAGGATGATTAACCAGTCTTGACCACTGCCGAAAAAGGCGTAGGTGTTACCAAGGCTCACAAATTGTTCCATTTAACTATTCCTTACTGAATTATACGCTTAAGACAGGGTTGAAAGACGCCGAATTCATTTCCGTAGTTCAGTTTTCCTAATTTGAATTCTCTTCTTCGGAGTTCGGTGGGGCCGACTTTGGGGAATTTTCTATCGCATCTTGGGGTCGAATCTTAAATGACTTGGCCCTGCCAGTGTTTGTCGATTCAAATGGGTTCTTATTCCCTTCGATGTAATAGACGATCCAGTCTCGTTCGTTATACATAACCTTTGGAGCTTTGGATTTAGGCTTAGCAACATATTTTAGTGCTAGATTTTTTCCCGTTTTTTCCGTCTCAAAAAGAAGGACTGTGGTGGTGGGGTCTTTGATCTTTGAGACCTCAACTTGACTCATATCAACGTTATAAGCAATTCCGGTCGTTTGCCCTTCCCACTGACACTGAAGTTGATCGACACTTGCCGGTGGCATCATAAACGGGGGCAAGTCTTCATCACTTCGCATTTTCTTGTAAAGCCGGTCGTAATAAGGACGAATATCATCTTGCCAAGTCTCGGCTTTGGGTAGTTTCCCACCGTGTTCCTTGGAATAAGCCATCACGGCATTATCTGCAAGCTCAAACATTGCAACACAATTTACGGTTTTGGTAACTTGCCCAAAAACCCCTTTTACAAAGAAGGCCCCGATAATAATAAAAACAAGGCACATTGCCAAAACTAGAATCACGGCCGTTAGGCAGGCTTTGTTAGAACTATTTGTAGCTGGAGCCGATGGAGGAACCGAAGGCTGAAAAGGAGGTGGCGTTTGAGCCATGACGTTGATTGTTACCCGAAGTTTCAAGAAGTCGTTGCGACATCCCTAGAAATTGTCAACAGCACATGTTGTTTTTCAGTTCAAGATTCTTCAGAATAGAGTGATCGAGCATTTAAATTTTGAGCGTGAAAACAAAATTGTTCGAAAGCTGGTCGAGCAACTAGGTATTCACGATACTAGCGAGCTGGGACATAGTGATCGAGTCTCAGTCTATTGCACAGCCACGGGATATCAGCTTGGAATAAGAGGTTCGGATCTCCGAAACTTGCGCTATGCTGCAATGTTGCACGATATTGGAAAGCTCAAGGTAGACCGGATCTTATTGACCAAATTAGGAAAACTCACAGACCAAGAGTTGCAAGAGCTACGTGCACATAGCATCGCTGCAGAGTCAATCGTAGAATCGATACCTTGGCTAGCAGTAACAATTCCGTCCATTCGCCATCATCACGAGCGGTTTGATGGTCAAGGCTATCCTGATGGTTTGTCGAAAGAGCAAATCCCCCAAAGTGCGAGGATCATTGCATTGTGCGAGGCTTATGATGTCCTTTTATGCGGTGCCCCGTGGAGAAGGCGCCTGTCTGAATTCGAAGCCTTAGCAGAGCTCGAGAGAAACAGCGGAACCCAATTTGACCCAAAAGTTCTTGAGGCATTTTTTTTAGTTCAACCCAAAATCCAACCCATTACTTCTTCGGAGTCTTGATCTTCTCCGAAACATCTTCGCCAAGATAGGCTGTCACAGGAGTCCCAAATTTAGCATGGATGTTGCTTCCCTTAAAAATCCCGCGTAGCGACTTATCAAGAGAAGCTCCGAGTTCAAGAATTTCATTTGCAGATCTTGCAGCCAGCAAAATATCCACTCCAGTCAAGCCTTTCACGTCCCCCATTTGCGCTTTCTTCATAATCTCCATGAGGTCAGATGACCCTGATTTTTCAGACTCGCGAGATTTGAGAAACTTTTGCGTGTCTTTCAGCCCATATTTGTTGGCCAATGCCGAAAGTTGGGTGTCTATTTGCAATTGATCTTTGGGATCTGTGGATTTGCCTTGTGCCAAATTCTGGGCCATCGTCACCACGAGCCCGCGCGCCTGCTCATCACTCATAATTCCAAGAGGTTCAACTTTGTTTTCCAGGCTCGTATTCTTCTGCGTAAATTCGTAGTCCTTTTGAGGATCAATATCTCGGAGCTTAACGGATTTCCCAGTGACCATCTTCACAGAATCAAACTTGATTCGAAGTCTTGAGGGTTTGTTTGTCAAGCTGCCCACAAGTGTGCCCTCACGACTCTCTGTCACCTCACCAAGAGCGATCGAGCCCTGTTTGATGAGTGTCTTACCGTTAGAACCTTTGATGTCGGAATTCACAATAAGCTTGACCTGCGTTCCAGGTTCTGAATGACCGGAATCGAGTGGAGTCATCAAGAGAAGATCAATCTTGGTTCCATCTTTTGCGACGGTTGGCGGTTCCGGCGCTTCTATGAATGGAACATCCAGTTTCTTCGACTTGATCTGAGTGGCAACCCAAACAAAACCACCAATGACAGCCACACCCAAAAGTGCCTTAACCCACTTCATCTTTCAATATTCAGACGCACGGTTTTCAAGTTCCGTATCAAATCTGGGCTTACGTCCTTAGTCGATCTTCTAATGCTGATCTCAAAAGGCCATAACTCGCTTCCGAATATGGCACAGCAACAGACCAATCATAAGACCAGGGCGTTGCAGTCGCCAAACTTGGTGGCTCATTTTCAAACCTTGGAATAATGTGACCATGCAAAACAGGCTCTAAGTTGCCAAAGATGGCGTAATTGATTCTGATTGCCCCAGTTTCAGCCAAAACAGCGTCCCCAATTTTGCGCATATCTGAAAGAAAACTGTCGGCCAACCCAGAATGCATGTCATTGAGATGAGGCACGACTGGGTCAGGAATTAAAAGGCAATAACCTCGCAAAAACTGTTTCTCACCCATCACGGCCCAGCCCGACGGCATCGCACAAATCATTTGCGGAAGTTCGCCTCTCCGGCATAGATCCACGAGACGGTCGATTGCTGTTGGCACTTTAGGCTGCTCCTTTGTTTGGTCGAACCTTTTTGGCAATCGCTCTTACGAGAGCCACTGGATCTTTTTCAAGGCTTAGAAACGACTGCGCATATTCGCTCGGGCAATGCTCGTTAAGCGCCTGCAAGCATTCAATTCTCACCCCGGGCCGAGGGTCGAGCAACATACTTGCGATCGCCTTATAGTCCGCAGCAGCAGCCAATAGCCGAATACCGATTCTTGTCCGCGATTCATCAAAGTCTGTTACCATTGACTCTCCAATCACCTTGGCCTGACTCGGAAATTTGCAAATGAGTTCTATGGCAGCTTCACGAGCCAAAAAGTCTTTCGATCGGAGCATTCCTTGCGCTGTTCCAAGGCTATCTTCACTTCCAATTTGTGATATCGAGACTATTGCCGAACGAGAAACGAGCAAATCATCGCTAAGACACAAACGGTTGAGCTCCGGAAGACATGGGATAGCTTTGAGGGCACCAGCTGCTTTCACTGCAGTACTTTGGAGTTCAGGATCACTAAGCAAAGGCAACAAGACGGAACCGATGTCTTGTATCCCGGCATCCATGGCAACAATCATCACCTGCCGCTTTTCTGCCTTTGAACCATTGAAAATCTTTGCACCCAAAATGGTACTGGCCTCAGAACCAAGTGCTTTGGCGACAGCCACAAATGTTCTCACTTGAAGCCTATCCGAATTGGCCAAATGCTTCGCCACCATCCATTCGAATGCCGGTACTCCCATTCCAATGAGTTTGTTGACGTTTTCCCGAACAGCCACTTGGGCCGAACCTACTCCCCACTGAGTCGCCTGCGAATAGATTTTCTCCAGTTCCGTTTCAGAAACCATGGCAATGCTGCCAACTTTTGGAGCCTGAATTTCGGGGTTTTCTTGCGGAGACTTCACGGGATCCTCTTGATCGAATGCAACTCCGAAATGAGAACCCCTTATGCCACTTCCATCGTTAAGCCCCGAACGATATTTGTCATTTCCTCCAAGATCGACAAAGACCCCTAGGGAGCCAGAGCCACGAGCGGCGAGTCCTTGCCCTTCAGGCCCATCGTACCGATCGTTTCCCGCTGATTCGACAAAAATTCCCAACCCATTCGCACTTCCGATCGCTGGATTACTATCTCTTGCGATATAAAGATCATCGCCGGCCCGGTCTAGCAAAAAAGCAACTCCGTAATCATGTCCAATAGCAAGAGAGGCGCCTACCCGAGTGACATAACTATCGGAGCCCGCCAGGTCAAAGAGAAAAGCTGAGCAGCTATGCATGGCGGAAGCTTGGCAATAATGATGGCCAACATAACTGTCGTTCCCCCTCTTATCATAGAGCGAACCTACTGCATACCAATAGCTGGCTGCTTGCTGGTATGTTTCGCCAACATAAACATCATCTCCATCGAAATCTGTCAAGAGCCCGACTCCTCCGCTAAGACCTCCAAGGTCATCCCTGTAACCCATTGAAAATCCTTGAGAAAAGGCTGAAGATTGGTCTTCAAAAAGCGGAGCAGCAGACACAACCCCACCACAACGATAGGAATCATTTCCAGATCGATCTATAAGCCAACCTAAACCTTGAGTTCGAGAACTGCCCTGTCCAAAAACACCAACATTGTAATCATCGTCGCCGCCAGAATCTAGTAATAAACCGAATCCAAAAATTCCAAAACCTTGACTCAGAGCTGAAGACCGGTAGTGATCTGTTCCACCCTGTTTTGAATAAACGCCTAACCCTCCGCAAGCGGAACCAAAGGCGAGACTCTTGGATCGACAGTCACTATCGCCTGGCCCCACAAACGCTAAGCCAACACCAAGAACAGCAGCCCCCATGCTCAAATCACGGACATTGCACCGAAGATTGCCAGAGCAATCCATTAATATTGATGAGTAGCCAACGCCTGCACCATGACGACCAAAATAAGAGTTGCTTCCACCAAGATCAATAGTCAGGCGTGCGTCGGTTTCATTGTGAACGTCATTTTGAGAACCGCAAACTAAGACATTGAGCCCCTGAACTGAAAACTTGACTGGCTCTGGAATATCGAATTGTCCAGCACGGATCAAATCAAAAATTCGTTCAGAATCTGCAGTGAGCTTAGCTCCTTCTGAAAGGATCAGCTCTTGATCCACCTTTTTCATCAAATCCAAGATTCGACTTTGCTTAAGAGGGCTTTGTTTCACGAAATCAAACTTCACCTTTGGCTCCTCAACAGCAAACACGGGTAATCCTTCAATCAATTCGCGTTGCTCGGCAGGGGTGAGTTTGCTGAGAGCGACTTTAATCTGGGTATCACATTTTTGCATTCTCCAAATGAGTTCTAAAACAAGATTCTTCAAACCTTCAGGAAGCGCAATAGCCTGAGATATCTGTGTGAATTGTGTTGAGTCAGTCTTTGGATTTATTCCAAAGACGTTTTTTAATCCTGAGCCCAAAGCTTGTGCCGCTGAGCCCGTTTCAACCGACTCGTGAAGAAACAGGAGTGAGTCGGCTGATTGCAATGGATCAGTGAGAGACTGATCAATCAGCGATAGACGCCATGGATCTCGAAATGCAATGCGTGGAAATTTAAGGTCATCAATTCTGAGATTCGCCAGAGAAAGCGTTTCTGTGATTCCCTTCTTCTCATCTGGTTGCAATTGTGCCAAGGCATGGCAACACATCATAAGACCGCATAAGCACCAACCCCATCTACGAGACATGTTAGAAATTATGGACGGAAGATGGGGAGCAGTGATTCATGCAGGGCCCGTCTCGGGATGAGTCGTTCTTCAAAGAGTCGCTCATCGAATGGCAAATAGTTGTCTTGTGGACGCTCAGAATCATAATGCAGAGCCATTCCATATGGCCCAGAATTCGATAGTGCGTAAATATGAATATGGTCAAATGCAGCCCTCAACAAAGGCTCCAAGAATTTGTCGTAAAGTTCGTTAAACATCATAACTCCTTCTTCGAATCGATGCTTTTCTATCACTTCGCTAAATTGGTGAAAATGAACTTGAACACAATCCAGGCTTTGAGCTTGTTTATATAGTTCTCGGAAATTTGGATTCAAAGGGCGAGCAAAATTCTCAAGACCCAGATGTTGATAGCCGAATATTCTCGATAATCCAGCCCAAGTCAATTCACCACTTAGTATGGATGCGACTTTCCCCCTTCTTAGGGGCAAATTAGGATAAATCTTCTGAATTCCTTGACCCCACGGCCAAAGAATATCAATAGTGGATTCACCTTCTCCAAGTCGCCTTTTATTCAACTCAGTCTCCATCAGCAGATTCGCAGAATCATCAATAAACTGTCGAATGACTTTGCTTCTTTCGCCATCCGGCCAGGCTTCCGCAAGCTTCTGACCACATGGTTCTTGAGTGTAAAACTCTTGAGGGGCTCCTAGCCAGAATAACATGTGTCTAGATTGGAGCCCCATTCTCGATTGAAGCTGCTGAGAATCGAGCCTCGCGAGCAAGTTCCCAAGCTCTTGCAATTCATCAACTCGAATGGTCTGATCAAACTCAGAAATCCTTGACTCGCTATCGAGCAAACACAGACTTAACACAAAACAAAGGGTGCCCAATGGTGGACTCTGCCGAAAGGCGCTGGCTAAGATTTCGCCATTTTGAATTTGAAATGATTCTGGAACGAGCCCGAACATCCCAAGCTCATAATCGGCTCGCAGCGCTGGCTGATCGACAATCTCACATCGCGAGCGTTGAACTAAAGGATTTAGGCATTTAAGATGGCTCAGAAATGTGTCATCACTGGGAGTATCTACAATGCCGTGAAGTAACAGAGTTAGCGACTTACTCATGAGTTTTTCTCTGCTTAAAAACCAACACAAGGAGAAAGATCGACATGCCAAAGATGTCGAGGGCCACATCCCAATATGATCCGGTTCGGCTTGAAAAGTGAGACTGGTTCCACTCATCTAATAGGGCATGAGGTATGGCCCAACCGAATCCAGCAAACGCGAGCACCCTTTGATTCGCCTCCTTTCGCACGAGCATGGCGACAGGCCACGCTGCGAGCAAACCATAAACCGTCACATGCACAGTTTTTCTAAAGATAAGATTGATGTTCTCGGCCGTGTGTTGATCGAGACGTAGCGTATCAAGAAGGAAGTGCATAAGCTTGCCGGCACCTCCTTGTGGGCCAGAAAGAAAGGCTGTGAAGAGACCCAAAGCAATCAAGCCGGCTTGCCAAAAGATGTGAGCCCCTCCGAACGAATCAATCCTCGTTTGAACCCAAAGAACGAGAAGCCCTAAGAGTGCTATGACAAGGAGTAGCCACGAATACTCCGGGTTTGAGCCGTAGAACCTAGCCGAAAAATAAGCTAACCCATAGCAAATAGCTCCAGCACCCAATTTCAGTGGACAAGCAATCTGGCGCAGGATTAATGGAATAGCCAGCCAAGATAGAGCCGCCATTCCGAGTCCCAAGAATTCCATAGTCCGATCCCTGCTATTTAACCTCGCAAATGATCAAAATACGGCCATGGCCCCGACATATGCAGACGTTTGTCACGCCGCTCAATGTCTCAATGGAATCGTAAAGCAAACCCCTGTTTTGACATCAAAATTCTTTTCGGATTTCACAGGAATCGAACTGTATTTCAAATGTGAAAATTTTCAGTTGGGAGGTGCTTTCAAATATCGAGGCGCTTACTACTCTTTAATGCAACTTTCGCAGGTCGAACGTCGGGCCGGCGTCCTGACTTTTTCGAGTGGGAATCATGCGCAGGCACTGGCTCGGGCTGGAAGAGAGCTCGATATCAACGTGACGGTTATCATGCCGAACGATGCGCCAAAAGTAAAGAAGGATGCAACCATCGGTTACGGCGCAGAAGTCATTCTTTATGACCCATCCGAAGAGTCTCGTGAGGCCCTTGGGCGAAAAATATGCGAAGAGAGGGGCCTCATTATCATTCCGCCTTATGACTATGCCAATACGATTGCAGGCGCCGGAACAGTCGCCAAAGAGCTCCATGAATCTGTTCCTGACCTTGACGCGCTACTTGTTCCATGTGGTGGCGGAGGCTTGCTTGCAGGTTCATTTCTATCCACAAAAGCACTGAACGAAAATTGTCGCATCTTTGGGGTGGAACCACTCGCTGGAAACGATGGAGGACAGAGCTTTCGGAAGGGATCTATCGTTTCTATTCCGGTTCCCCATACAATAGCCGATGGTGCTCGAACACCTTCTTTGGGAGTCATGAATTTCCAAATCATCAAAGAAAATGTCAGTGGTTTTTTTGACGTTTCGGATCAAGAGCTATTCGATGCTATGTTATTGACATGGGAGCGAATGAAGATCGTTGTTGAACCCACCGGTGCACTGGCCATTGCAGCTGCAATTCGAAATTCTAAAACCTTTCGTGGTCGAAAAGTTGGGGTGATAATATCGGGCGGAAACGTCGACGTTCGAGCTATTCAAAAGCTTCAAGAAGTCATCAATTAAGGAGCAGTCAATTTGGGTGCGGGGAGAGGATTTGAACCTCTGACCTCCGGGTTATGAGCCCGACGAGCTACCGGACTGCTCCACCCCGCAGAATTATTATGTCATCTGATCGTTAAGAATTTTTGGGACAATTGTGGGGCCAGCTACCGTTTGCGAGCAGCACTCATCTTTTTGACCTTAAGAAATGCGCCGTATACGACAAAAACCGGAGCAAGAACCTCCAAAATCCTGATGGCTCCACTGGCCGATTCATCCACCATCCTCACAATTCCCGTCGTTCGAACTCCGACTTCAGTTGTAATCGAATTCACTTGGTTGGCAATATCGCTAACCTTTGTCACGAGTTGATCGGTCTTTTGAGAAAGGTTTCGAACTTGGATGGCGAGATCGCGAAGAATGAGCAGAAGATAACCCATCACGACCGAAAGAACGACAAAACAAATGCAACCAAGAATGGCATACAATCCCACCGAGTTCAAAATCCATTTATCGATCTTCTCCACTTCTAGACAATACCCCTGATCACTTTCGTGGAGTGAGCTGGAAGCTTAAGAGTGCAGTGTGCTATTCCATCGTTAACCGTGACGGACTTTCCATCGATTTTTAGTGACGTTCCCCAAAGACCGGTCACCGTCAGGCTCGCATTCACGGTTCGATCAGCAGAATTGTGAATTTCTGCTTCAAACCATCGCTTTCTGATATCAAGTCTCAAGTTCACAAACTGTCCAAATGAGAGTTCGAACTCAGCTCCAGTTTGTCGCAAAACTATCTTCCGGCCAACCCCATCCCAAGGTCTCACATAGTGGCAGTCTTCGAGAACTTCATGATGACATCCAAATGTGAATGTTCCGGCTGCTCGATTCGGCAATATGTATGAGCCCGCGCCTCGCAAGTAATGATAATATCCCAGCCCACCAGCACCTGTATAAACGTTGTAACCAGCTTGTTTAGAACTAAGATCTGGGCAATAGCACATGGAAGCTCCTCCGTCTTTTCTAATAAGAGCCCAAGGACCAATCATTCCTCCAAAGGCCATCCGCATATAGCCTTCCGGTAGCGCTAAATAATCGCGATCCATAAGTCCAAAAAAGATGAGCGAGTTTGGGATCGTCGTGTGGCTCAGGCACGCTTCGCCACGATCCACAAGAGCACGCAGAGGTGTGGAGTCTGCGCCGTCCCAACTTCTCTTATCTCCGCCATACCACCACCAACTTGGAGCCAGCGAACGCGTTGCGAATGCACAACGCACGGTCTTTTCCAAATGCTCGTCATCCGCAACATAGAGAGCAGCAGCGAAAACTTCCTCGAACCCGCTCGTATCCAATACCGACTCGCCTGCAAAAGGATAATTGAGCTTCGTCAGTTCTTTTGCTTTGAACTCTGCAAACGTCTTGAGTTCTTGTGATTCTTGTATGAGACCTTCGGCTTCCAAATCGCGAATGAGATCGTAAATTCGTGCAAACCCTAAGATTCCAACCGTACGAACATAGAGTCTCCAACCGTGCAAAAACATTGCCCGAGCTGTTCGAGCCGACATCATCAAGTAATCTCGGGCGCTACGCTTCGTCGCCGGATAATGCTTGGCGATTCGATACATCGAATGATAGAGATTGAAGACGTGGGGATAACCCAAAGGTCGACCATAATATGAAGCGGTTCCCTTTTCGCTATCAAACACACTTCCTACTGCAAAACTAGAAGGATTTTGAACGTCATCTAACAGAAAGTCTTGAATGTAATTTTCTATGATTTCGATTTCGCTTCTTTTGGGATAAATCGAATTTTTTTCAGCTAGAAATAGCGTGTCCGCGAGACTACATTCGATCCCCGAAGACTCACCATATTCTTCAGGTGTTGCCACCGGCTTGTTCTCAGAAATATCTGTCAAAGCAATCGCTTTATCCAGCCTATCGCCTGGGAGATCCAGAACCTGTTTTGAAGCAATATAGTGCGCTCGATTCTTTATCAAATCGACCATGGGCTCTGTGAACATCAGGTGGACATGGCAAAGTTGGTCGTTGTTGTCTAAAAAACTGACTCTAATCGGACCTGCATCTTTTGGCTTAATGAAACAAAAAGATCCGTCTGTGTCAAAGTCAGTTTCAATATCTGCGGTTCTGCTGAGCCAGAATTGCTTTGGATTTGCTCCATTAACTTCTAAGGCAATTCCAACATCTTTTGGAGCAACGGCACTGGGCAAGAGCCGAATTGAAGCCTGTCCACAAGCGACCAGCGTCTGATGAAGGCCATCCTGTTTATCGCTTTCGGCGGGAACAAAGCACATCCTAAATGTTCGACTATCCCCTGGTTCGAGAATCAACGATGTGTGGTCATTGGACCAGGTTTGCCATTGTTCGCGTTCGACAGTTGCTTTACTGCAAGCATAAACAACTGGAATCCCTTCCCATTGATAGGGAGTCGTTAAACTCGCCGGCACATGAGCATAGAACTCCCAGCCCGTTCCTACCCCAGGAAAAACCAACAACCCGGGAGTTTCGGCCGTCATTCGCTGAGCAAAAACCCAACTCGCGCCTCCGCCGATGTATTTATGGACATAGACTCTGCTAGACCAAAGCCTTTTGAGCTGATCATCAGTCCACCCGAACCCGTCGTAAAAATTATTGAAAGCAAGTGGAAACCCAAGTTCTCCAATTTCAATGCTTTGTCGGCCACGGTTTCGAATCTCTAGTTCCCATATGACTTGAGGAAAAGGGCCTGCTTGCTCTAGCCATTTCCCGCGTGCTTGGATGTCTTCTAGTAGCGGAAATTCATAGTCAAAAGTCACGGCATTCGAGTCCATGGACTCATCGTCTTCGATGGGAAATACAGGCATTGCTTGCCCATTTCGAGAGAACATCCAAGGCTGCTCGGGCCCCGTTCTTGCTCCGATCAAAATTGTTCCAGGGAGATAATCGTCTGAATTCTCCTCGCCAAACTGGATGGGAGGCAGGACAAATTGAAACTCTTCCCCTTCTTCTGGCAATGCCGGATCACTCGCCCAAAGCTGAGTGACACGACCACCGTTGCCAAATTCGATAGTAATCAGACTGCCAGTAAGGTCGGTTCTGTCGCTTTCAAAACTCTCCATCGGCCAATCTGCATCTTACCAGCATAGGGTCAATGTCATCGCAACTCGGATAAAATGATCTTGTGAGAGAACGGGTTGTCGCCGTAATTGGAGCTGGAAGCTTAAGATGCGGGGCCTTGACCTTGGCAAGCCTCGCGTCATGGAAACCAGATGACATTGTTTACATTAGGCTTTTTGATGCCAACGAAGAGCGACTAGATCTCTTTGACCTCTTTCTTCGTCGCTGTCTGGAAGTCGCCGATACAACACATAGTGTCAGTAGCTACTCAATCTTGAGCGAACCATTAATGGCAACAACGGATGTCATCATCACATTACACGAAGACTGTGCCCGGCGAATGGCTGGCCGAATGTCCCCAGAGCTCTATTCTCCGCCGCCAATCGACAAACTCTCAGATCAAATTCTGGGTGATTTTAATCGCCCGACTCCACCCGAGAAGCTCAGCTTAAGGACTCAGCAAATTCTCTGTTATCCGAAAGAAAAGGAGGAATCGAGAAGCGAAATAATGGCGAAAACACTGGATCAAATTCAGCTTGAGCTTCCAGCAGGGGCGCGAGTTATGAACTTGGTACGTGATGTCGAATATCCAACTCCAGCGCACTGGAAGAACTTGGATTGGCCAGAGTCGCAGCCTGAGGACGTCCAAAGCCGAATTCCGCACCAAGTTTTGAGATGGATTCATGGAGAAGAGTCATTACGGGATTACATTCAAAGCGCTCAGGATTCGCCAATCTACAAGTGGCTCATTGAAGGTTCATAAAATTTTCCAACAGACCAGAATCTGTCCAATTGAGGCTCACGGGAGTAATCGAGACAAATCCTTGATTTACGGCATGAACGTCTGTAGTCGGGTCATCTGACCTCATAACAACCACACCTCCTTGCCAATAATAGGGTCTTCCCCAAGGATCACTCCTCCTTTCTACTCGATCCTGATAGACTCGTCTTCCCATCACTGAAAACTTATGGCCATTAATTTCTGGATAGGCGATTGCAGGAACATTGATGTTGAGAAACGAAAGTTCATTTTTCGGAAGTTTCAAAAGCCAATCCAAATTATTTTTCAACCACAATGCTCCTGTCTCAAAGTGCGGGGGTGCACCATCTGCAAAGAGACACATGCTTATGGCGATGCTCGTGATTCCGTTAATCGTGCCTTCCATTGCTCCGGCGACGGTTCCGCTATAAGTAACATCAAAACCTAGATTCGGGCCATTGTTAATTCCGCTTAAGACAAGATCACAACCATCGGGATAGATCTCGGTTAGGCCAACATTGACACAGTCGACAGGCAGACCATTAACTTCAAGAGCTTCAATTCCAAATTCATAGTCAACCTTTTTGACTCTGAGCGGATCTCGCAAGGTCATCGCATGACCACAAGCACTTCGTTCACGATCAGGCGCCACAATTTTTACTTCTCCAAATTCTCGAGCAGTTTGCGCCAAAAGTCTAAGGCCAGGTGCCCGAATCCCATCGTCGTTGGTGAGGAGAATTCTCATCATAAGAAATTCTATTCAAGTTAAGATTTCGATATCGGGAACCAGTGGCTTGAACGAAACAAGTTTGGATGAATCATACTAAAAGCCATGCTCCACTTGGCTTCGGCGCTACTTGCCTTTTGTTCCTCACCAGTGTCTTCGTTGAATGCACCAAAACCTGATAAGCCCAAGCTGGTTGTCCTCATTAGCATCGATCAGTTTCGAGCAGATTATGTCGAAAGATTTTCTGAAAATTACCTTCCAGCAAAATCGGGTAACAAGGTCGGTGGCTTTAAGTACATTGAGTCGGTTGGGACGTGCTACCGCGATGCTCACCATGGGCATGTTCCCACTGCAACTGGGCCCGGACACGCCACTCTTCTGACAGGTAGCGAACCGGCGCTCAATGGCATTGTTGGAAATGTTTGGTACGATCCTGCAACAATTGACTGGAATTCAGGTTCGAAGCCAAAATCAACGTATTGCGTGAGTGATCCCACGACAAATGGAGTGAACACTCAGGCCAAGATGAGCCCCAAGAATCTCCAAGTGACCACCGTCGGCGATGAACTCAAGCTAGCGACAAACGGGATTGGAAAAGTTGTTGGGGTGGCCTTTAAAGATCGGGCATCCATTCTCATGGCTGGGCATGCGGCCGACACAGTCATTTGGTTTAATGGGCAAGGAGAATGGTGCAGCAGCAGTTTCTATTGTCCTGACGAAAAACTCCCTGGCTGGGTTCAAACCCTGAACTCCACGAAACCGTTTGATAAGTACCTCAACCAAACTTGGGAGCCTCTTCTTTCGGCTCCAAATTACAGAGTTGCGCGCAGAGCACCAGCAGAAAAGCCAACCCTTTCAGGGCTTCCCTTTAGCCATGTTCTCGGAGCATCGGCGAATAGTAGCTACTATAACAATCTCACAACAAGCGGGTTTGGAAACGACATTGTCGAAAGCGCCGCTGAGGCGGCAGTTACAGCTGAAAACTTGGGGCAAGATGATGTACCCGATGTGCTCGCCATCAATCTTTCCTCGAACGATTACGTGGGACACGCCTACGGCCCAAATAGCCCTGAGGTTATGGACACTGCTATCCGAACCGATAGGATGCTCAGTAGATTCTTCAACAAGCTCAACCAATCAGTTCCCGGTGGACTGAAGAACGTGACGATTGTGATAACAGCAGACCACGGAGTTGTTCCAATTGTCGAAGAATCAGCAACAAATGGCAAATCAGGAGTGAAAAGAATTAGCCCCGCAAGTGTTGAAGCAGCCGTGAATTCAGCCTTGGAAAGCGCATTTGGCGGGAAAAATTGGTGCCTCTTCAATGAGCCAGATCTTTATCTCAATCACTCTCTTATCGAAAGCAAAAAACTTGATCTTGAAACGGTTGAGAGAATCGCTTCCGAGGCAGCCATGGGTGTTGAAGGAATTTTCAAAGCGATACCTTCCAAGATGGTTTCTCGGGGCGAAGTTCCAAATTTCGACTTTGGCCACATGGCCGTTTGGTCTTATAACTCAAAGCTTTCTGGCGATGTTTATGTGTTCGAAAAACCGGGTTTCTACTTTGGAGGTGGAACAGGAACCGGACATGGATCGCCTTGGGCTTACGATTCGCATGTCCCAATCATGATTGCTGGATTTGGAATCAACAGAGGAAGTCACGACCAGCGCGTCTATACCCGCGATATTGCTCCTACGCTTTGCAAACTCATGGGAATTGAGTTTCCATCTGGAAACATGGGAAGTCCCTTGCCAGGCGCAATCCGGGACTGATTTCAACGATCGCAACGAACCAGAAACTAAAGCGTATACTGAGATGACAAATGGGAATTTTTGACAAAATCCGTGGCGAGTTTATTGACATTATCGAATGGCTCGATAGTAGCGATGACACAATGGTTTATCGCTTTCAAAGGCACAATAACGAAATTAAATATGGTGCGAAGCTGACTGTCCGAGAGTCGCAAGTTGCAGTCTTTGTCGATGAAGGAAGAATCGCTGATGTTTATCAGCCAGGAATGTACACCCTTGAGACAGAGAACATGCCCATTCTTTCTACCCTGAAAGGTTGGAAATATGGTTTTAATAGCCCATTCAAAGCTGAAGTTTACTTCGTGAATACAAAAAAGTTCACGGATCTTAAATGGGGAACGATGAACCCCATCATGATGCGCGACCAAGATTTTGGGATGGTCCGCGTGCGAGCGTTTGGAACATATAACACAAGAGTCAAAGATGCTGCAACATTTCTGAAAGAAATCGTCGGCACAAACTGGGAATTCACGACAGACCAAATCGCTGACCAGCTACGAAACTTTATCGTTTCTTCTCTGGCTGAAGCACTAGCAGAAACAAAAGTTCCCGTTCTTGATCTATATGCCAAATACAGCGAAATGGGTGGCATGCTCACGAACAAAATCGCGCCAAAATTTGAGGACAATGGGCTGGAACTCATCAACTTGCTTATTGAAAACGTTTCTGTACCACCTGAAGTTGAAGCAGCAATCGATACCCGGAGCAAGATTGGCGCCATGGGTGGCCACATGAACGAATATATGCAAATGCAAGCTGGCGAAGCCATGGTGAAGGGTGCTGAAAACCCTGGCGGAATGGGTGGACTTGGCGGACAAATAGCCGCCGGCCAAATCATGGGTCAGATGATGCAAAACATGAACCAGGGCCAGCAGAACCAACAACAAAGCGCAGGAGCAGCTCCGCCACCAGTTCCCGGTCAAAAGCAATTCCATGTGGCCATCAATGGCCAACAAAATGGCCCTTATGACATGACAACGCTACAAACCATGGCATCCAATGGCCAGTTGACAAAAGAAACACTCGTATGGGCTAATGGAATGGATTCCTGGACCAAGGCTGGAGAAATCGCTGAACTAGCATCCGTGTTCGGATCAGTTCCACCTCCTATCCCTCAGCAATAAGTCAAAGGCAATCAACTCGCCTTGCCGATCGAAAAGGCTAAATTCGATGGGCAAGGCGAAAACTAGCACGCATCAATATTCATAACAATAATCAATGGCGGACGTTCTCAAATATCCTTGTGCCCAGTGTGGTGCAAAGCTCGAATACCAACCCGGAACAACTGTCCTCAAATGTCCTTATTGCTCACACGAAACCCCAATTCTCACCAGCCTCGCCGCAGTGGCAGAACTCGATATTGAGCAATATCTTGAAAGAGCAAATCTTGATGCGACCCAAGAAAAGGACGCGATACTTCATTGCAATAACTGCGCAGCAGAATTTACAATGCCATCGACCCAAGAATCGACATCGTGCCCCTTTTGTGGTAGCAATGTCGTGGTTCCCACAGATCCAGTTAATCGAATTCCCCCAAATGGGGTGCTTCCCTTTGCCATTGATACGAAAGCCGCTCGAAAAATGTATTCCGACTGGGTGAGTAGCCGGTTTTGGGCCCCAAATGACCTTAAAAAAAGAGCTATGGCCCATCACGGATTGTCTGGGATTTACATTCCGTATTGGACTTATGATTCCCAAACTCTCACGGATTACACCGGAATGCGAGGGGAATATTATTACGAAACCGAAACTTACACGGATTCAGATGGAAATACGCAAACTCGAGAGGTCAGGCATACCGCCTGGTATCCAGCATCTGGTTCCGTTGATGTCGATTTTGACGATTTGCTGGTCGTGGGTTCCACAAAGCTACCCACGATGTATTCACAAGCGATGACATCTTGGGAGCTAGCCAAAGTTGTTGGCTACACACCCGAATACCTCACAGGGTTCCAAGCAGTTCGTTACGATTTGGACCTTGCCACGTGTTGGGGAACTGCTCAGCAAATGATGGTTCCCGAAATTGATCGGGCCATTCGCTTCGATATCGGTGGCGACGAGCAGCAGATTACAAGCAAACACACCCAATACTTCAATGTCACGTTTAAGCAGCTTCTTTTGCCAATTTGGTCTGGTGCTTATCGCTATGGAGACAAATCTTGGCGATTCTTGGTCAATGGACAAACTGGTGAAGTTCGGGGCGAAGCTCCAGTCTCATTCTGGAAAGTATTCTTTGCCGTCCTGCTTGGGCTAATCGTGATCGGTGGAATCCTTTACTTTGTCATGCAAAAGAACAAGTGAACACAATCTTCTGGTGGGCGGTGAGGGGCTCGAACCCCCGACATCTTCGGTGTAGACTCGAAAGACCTAGACTGAAATGAACCTACGACTACAATGCGCTTCTGCCAGATCGAAGGTTCAAAATTCGTCCGATCTCATTTCATTTGGAATAGTTCTGGAACAGTCTGCTGGAAGAGTTCGTAATGGCCGGAAGGGCGAGTACCAAACGTGGAAGATTGGCTAGTAAACTTCGGATGTTCGCACTTGCGAGCCTCGAAATCCCTGTTCCCAGCGATCCTCATCTTTCGGAGACTAGCGCATGATTTGTAGAAAAACTTGCAACCTGCGCTTCAGATGTTGCATCCGATTCACCTATTTATGGTGTTGTGGAACCACTCAAAATTCGTAACAGTCAATTTATTTCTCCT
>CAZOVP010000004.1:0-254686 GCA_964583465.1 uncultured Fimbriimonadaceae bacterium
ATCTCCACCACTTGTTTAATCCATAGCTGACTGCGCTGTTACGATCGGTACGTAGCCGACTTCAAGACCTTTTGGCGGGGTCACCATGAGTGCTGGATCTAATGATACAAGTCTTCCATGTGTCGGCGGATCCATATAGTTTCGATCCGGCTTCCACGTCTTGTGCAACTTTTCAACCAATGCCTGCAATTTTTTCTTCTTAGTTTCGCCCCAAGAATACTGCTGGAATGACGGTTGATCGACGAAACGATACCAAGAAAAAGTCACCACTGACCCATCTGCTAGCTTGACCTTAAACGGTCCCAACTTGGGGCCAGGATTTGCCCAAGCCCCAACATTCGGCGATGTGTAGGGAGCTCCCTTTCTGGCAAGCTTGAATTCAGCAGAAATCAAATGAGTCTCGGCCGGCACATCCGATGCAGCAATCACCTCAAGCTTTTCGCCGACATTCTTGTAGTACTGCGGAAAAATTCCGGTCGTCACCGACCGGTCACCAAACCACTTTAACCCCCAAAGATTTCCCTCAAAAATTTTGGTCTCGAAAGCTTTTTCAACTCCATCGATAACCTTGCCATTTTGATCATAGCGTATCGTGTTCGTTCTCAATTTCGGCTTGAATGCGCTTTCAGCACGAAAGACTCCTGAACACGCCGAACCACCGTCTTTCCACGATTTGAAACCGTCATAAAGAGCTGCCTTCGAATAATAAGTCACGTCTTGAACGAGGATCGTACGCCCTGATGCATCTACTGGAAACTGAATCTTAGGCAGCTTCGAATAGGTCGTGCCATTCGCATCTGAACTGTCAAAGCAAGGCACCGTATTGATCTCCATCGCTCCTCCGCCCATGATTCCCGGCCGGGCGTCTAAGCCACGTCCATAGAGGTATGGATACTTGAAAATTTTGCCAATCTTGCTCCACGTTTCCGGAATGTAAAAAGCAATGGGCCCCTTAAAATTCGCCGAGGAAAGAAAACAAGTCCAGCTTTGATCACCAGTTGGCGGATCGCCTTCCGTGGGATCAGTAAACGGAAGCGCCATCCAACTGTAACCTAGAAACTCACCGTTTGGTTTACTTTGAAATGGCAGACCATCAGGTGGAATCAAGAGACGATTGCTAAGCTGTGCAATGCCAAGTTGATTGTCGGGCAACGCCTTGTTGCTGTAGAAAAATGACCAGCCCGGTGAACCAACTTCGTAGTCATAGCACTGCGGCGTGCCGTTCATACTAAACTTTGGTGGTCCATATCGAAAGTGGTTACCCGCCCAATATCCGAGTCCGCCTTCCACTGTCTGGAAGACCGAGCTCCATGTCGGACCTCTTTCCTTCCACTGGCGAGCCAAAGTGCCTTCTGGAGCCAATGGCTGATCTTTGTCGTCTGAATTGTCCGGCAGAATCCACGATCCTGGCAAGCCAATCTGAAATCCCGCAAGTGGTTTATCAATCAAGGTCCAAACAGCCGCATAGAATCCCATTCCGGCTGTAAACTTTCCATCCTTGGGCAGTGGCTCATGGCTAAAACTGATGTATCCGTGAAGCCCTTGATCGTGTGAAGTCAATTGACCGTGATATGGGTTCGAATGAGACATGAGCGAAGCGCAAACGGCAATCTGAATCATCATCGGATATCATCAAGTTACCCAACAGACCATCAAACTTTTTTCTAAAAAGTGAATGGCCCAAGGAAGCTTTTTTCATCAGACTTTCTGGTTTCCGAAACTTATCGTAAGTGGACAAGTTGCAGAACACACCAAGGGATCTTAAGCACCGTCAGTTGAACCTCATTGATCCTTAACAGGTTCCTTGGGTTGCGAGCCGATTTTAGTTGCACCTGTAGATCTGCAACTTTGTGGCAGATGTTCGTGACCGTCTTTACCCCAGCCCACGGAAAGATCCGAATAACCTGCTTGAGCGTGAATTTGTTCTTTGTCATCAGTTGTTTCCAAGAAAGGCACATTCGTATTTTCGCTGGCCCAGTTTTTAAGGACAAGGTCAATCATTTAAGAAACCGAGAACCTATTTTTCTCTTGTGCTATTGCCTTACTAATTGACACATATTCGAAAAACTGCTTTGATCAAATTACCAAATCTATGTGTAGAATTGTGATTATGGCAATCAAAACTCTCACTATCATCGGTTCGTTGGTGGCACTAGGTGCCCTGGTAGCCACTCCAGTTACATTCGTGACTCTTCAATCCACTTCTCCAGGCACGCCAGATAGCGGTCATCTCAACATTTCGGGAACTGCAATTATGAAAAATGCGATTGCATCGACTTCTGTGGTGGGGCAATATGCAATTCAAGGAAGTTCAACCGCAACAACTGGATTGGGATCCGGAATTGCAGGCTTTTCAAAGAGCCCAACAGGATTTGGAGTGTTTGCACAAAACGATTCTTTGACTGGTGAAGCAACGGCCATTTTTGGATCATCGGGGAGCCCAAGCGGGATTAGCATTGAAGGCGATGCCACAAGTACAACCGGACAGACGGTTGGCGTTCGTGGGACATCAAATAGCTCTTCTGGAACAGGAATCTTAGGTGCCGCTCTAGGAATCAGCGGTATCAACAATGGGGTCGTTGGTTACACAAATAGCACGTCTGGCCGAGGAGTTTTGGGTGACGCACTTGCGACTTCGGGAAATTCATTCGGCGTAGCTGGCAGAAATGTGAGCCCAACAGGCGTTGGAACCTATGGGATTGCAAGCGCGACGACTGGAGTCAACTATGGAATCTATGGAGAAAGCAAAAGCACCACAGGATATGGGGTTGCCGGCTATTCTTCGGCGACCACTGGTGCTAATCGAGGGGTTTGGGGAAAAACGGTAAGCACGTCTGGAACTGGAATCTTAGGAGAAGCGACTGCCACAAGTGGAACGACATTTGGAGTCAACGGGCGATCTTACAGCCCCGCCGGCTTTGGAATTCTTGGTCAAATGTTGTCGACAACTGGCTCTGGATCGGGCGTCTATGGAAAATCAGGTAGCGCGACAGGCGTTGGAGTCTTTGGTGAAACGTATGCCACAACTGGATTTAATCGAGGCATTTATGGCAAGACAGCCAGCACAGCAGGAGCAGGTGTTTATGGCGCTTCTTCAGCGACTACTGGCATGAATTGGGGCGTCTATGGTTCGGCGGCAAGTGTCACAGGGGTTGGCGTTTCTGGCGTGTGCACTTCAAATTCCGGAAGCACTATTGGAACAGCAGGCGAAGCGAGAAGTCCGCTTGGCATAGGGGTTTTTGGGCGCAACACTGCGACAACTGGCGACGCATTTGCGGCGTATTTTGAAACCAATAGCACCACCGGAACTGGCCTGTTTGCGATATCTACTGCGTTGACCGGGAATAGCATTGCAGGATCATTTGAAAACAAAAGTACAACCGGCCTTGGCATCAAAGGCTCTAATGTTTCGACCACTGGATCCGGTGTCGGTGTGTTGGGTCAGTCGGCGAGCCCAGATGGATTTGGAATCGTGGGATACAACACTTCAACGACTGGCGACGGAATTGGAGGACAATTCTGGACTACGAGCCCAATTGGAACGGCAATCGAAGCCATTGCGACTGCGACAGGCACGGATAGTGTTGCAGGATTTTTTGATAATACGAGCACAACGGGTGGCATTGGAATTTATGGTTATGTCGCTGGAAGTACAGCACCTTACGCGGTAGTTGGCGATACCCCAGGCAATCCAACCAATGGGTATGGGGTTTGGAGCCTCACAAATTTGGGGACTGCTGGCATGAAAACATTTAGAATCGATCACCCTTCTGATCCAACTGGGAAATATTTGGTTCACTACAGCGCCGAAGGGCCAGAAGCGTTAAATGTTTATTCAGGAAATGTTCGCACCGGGGCAGATGGCAAAGCCTGGGTGCAGTTGCCATCATATTTTGGTGACATCAACATCGACCCAAGGTATCAACTCACCGTCGTGGATGACACGGAAGGGTCAGGATTTGTTCAGGTCAAAGTTGCCAGAAAGATCAGAGACAATCGATTTATGATCATGACAAGTTCACCAAATGTCGAAGTTTCCTGGGAAGTCAAGGCCAGAAGGAACGACCTTTACGCACGAAAGTACGGTATGCCTGTCGAATTGCAGAAGCCAGCAGCAGAACAAGGCACGCTACAGATTCCAAGTCTCTATAATCAACCCGTGAGCACGGGCCTGTTTGCCGGTTCTAAAATCAGAGCCGATAAGCGAGCCTTGCGTTCTCAGAATCGGCCATAGGTTCTGTGTCTATCACAATTCTATAGTTCTGGCCTGGAGATGAGCATTGTATTGCCAAAGGAATCCGGTTCTGTTGTCGCAACCTCCTGGTTCAATATTGCCTGTGGCAATTATTTATCCACCACAATTCCAGTGGACGTTCGGTTATACACTTCGAAACGGAAACGACCCATTAAAGCAGATTCAGTAAAGGCAAAACTTATGAAATACGTTGGTAACTACAGGTTTGTCGGCATAGCTGGAATAGTCCTTTTGTCAGGGATGTTCGCGCAAAGCGCTTCCGCAGATCAGCATTCGCATGCCAAGCAAAGGATAACAAAGAAGCATCGAGGCAAGGTGGCGCTGCCCAAAAAAGCGGTGAGCACTGTTCCTAAAAAAATGGTAGTTCGAGGCTATGATCCGGCTCTCAATTCGCCTTCGATGGAAGCGTCTGGATATGGCTTATCGAAAATGGATAAGCTCAGCGTTATAGAAAGCAGTTATAAGAAGCTAGCCAATTCTGGCGATTTTAAGGGTGCCCAGAGCGTAGTTTTGGATGGTTTGCGGTCATACCCGACTCTCGAAGCGGACTGCCGGGTGATGTTGACCGATCTTGCCTTAGTGCAAGATGACGTTGTTGGCGCTAGTGGTTGGATAAGCACTTTGTATCCCGCACTTTCGGATTCAGAGCCCGTGATGCTAAGAGTATTGCTAGTAAATGGCCTACGCGAAATTAAGACTTCAGGCGGCCTAGCACTGGCGTCGAAAACAATTGCGGCAAGGTGCCCGTACCAGGGATGGGAAACCGCTTTCCCTACGGAGGAAACGAAGGACAGTGTCGCCGTTGCCACTTGCCTTGCCCTTTTCGAGATTGCTTGGAATGATGACCCCATTAGGGTTTGGCTTTTGAGGAAGGCTGAGGCTCTCGAACCAAAATGTGGATTGACTCTCACTTTCTTGTCGGATGTGATGGCTGAATCAGGACATTTGCAGGCAGCGATCGATTACGCAAAACGAGCCCGATTGAATAGTTCGGGTTCAATGGCTTTGTGCCTGGATCTAAAGGTTCGAGATTTGGAAGTTGGCGTTTGGCGACAAAAGCAAGGCAAATAAACGAAACAACATTTCAAATTTTGTAAATGTTCAACGATACACGCTACTTAGTGATTGAGGCAGAGGCTGACATTGTAGACAGAACGGCCTATAGTGCAGTTAGTCATAAAGATCTGAGGCCGTGAATTAGCGCAAGTGCCGACGTAGCTGAGGGGAAGGAAAAGGAGGGCACGGGACTTGTGGGTTGCCGTCCGGTGGCCGTAGAGAGCAAACGCGGACAGTTGTCCGTGCCGAGACGGTGTTCGTGCGCGAAGGCCAGCGCATTCTGCTAGGCGATCGCGACAGGCACGGATAGTGTTGCAGGATTTTTTGATAATACGAGCACAACGGGTGGCATTGGAATTTATGGTTATGTCGCTGGAAGTACAGCACCTTACGCGGTAGTTGGCGATACCCCAGGCAATCCAACCAATGGGTATGGGGTTTGGAGCCTCACAAATTTGGGGACTGCTGGCATGAAAACATTTAGAATCGATCACCCTTCTGATCCAACTGGGAAATATTTGGTTCACTACAGCGCCGAAGGGCCAGAAGCGTTAAATGTTTATTCAGGAAATGTTCGCACCGGGGCAGATGGCAAAGCCTGGGTGCAGTTGCCATCATATTTTGGTGACATCAACATCGACCCAAGGTATCAACTCACCGTCGTGGATGACACGGAAGGGTCAGGATTTGTTCAGGTCAAAGTTGCCAGAAAGATCAGAGACAATCGATTTATGATCATGACAAGTTCACCAAATGTCGAAGTTTCCTGGGAAGTCAAGGCCAGAAGGAACGACCTTTACGCACGAAAGTACGGTATGCCTGTCGAATTGCAGAAGCCAGCAGCAGAACAAGGCACGCTACAGATTCCAAGTCTCTATAATCAACCCGTGAGCACGGGCCTGTTTGCCGGTTCTAAAATCAGAGCCGATAAGCGAGCCTTGCGTTCTCAGAATCGGCCATAGGTTCTGTGTCTATCACAATTCTATAGTTCTGGCCTGGAGATGAGCATTGTATTGCCAAAGGAATCCGGTTCTTTTTTCAACATTGAGGATTCTTTTGGCACTAGACGAAAGGTAAAACTTATGCTAGCTGTGCCTAGGAGTTAGGCGCAGGCGACTAGGAGCTTCTGCGTGAAATTCTCCAACGTTTTTTTTGGGATCGCATCATGTGTGACAGTGTGCGTCGCGGTTGTCCCAACCCAAGAATTTGGCACCAAACAGAGCGTTGATTTTGACAAGGATGTTCGACCAATTCTTAGCCAACATTGCTTCAAGTGTCATGGCCCAGATTCGGGAACAGTTGCAGCCGGATTGAGGCTCGATACACGCGATGGGCCGACGAAATCGGGTGTCGTCAAACCTGGCTCCCCTCAGAATTCCGAACTCATCCGACGAGTCCGATCGCAGGATTCTTCTGAACACATGCCCCCGCCCGAGGGAGGAAAGCCGTTGCTTCCTGCCGAAATAAAGATCTTAGAGGCTTGGATTTCAAGTGGTGCCAAGTTTAGTGAGCATTGGTCTTATGTATCGCCACAAATGCCTTCTTTGCCACAAGTCAAGAATAGCAATTGGTGTCGTAATTCAATTGATCGATTTGTCCTTTCAAAATTGGAATCGAGTGGGCTCAAACCCGAAGAAGAAGCCGACCGTCCCACTCTTGCCTTTCGTGCTTCCCTGACCATCACTGGACTTCCGCCCAACCAAGCTTTGCTCGATGGATTTTTGAAGGATAAGAAGCCTGGAGCCTATGAGCGCTATGTTGATTCACTTCTTGCTTCACCTGAATATGGTGAACATCAAGCAAGGTATTGGCTCGATTCGGTTCGATATGGCGACACGCACGGCCTTCAATTAGACAATGAACGAGGAGTGTTTCCCTATCGCGATTGGGTCGTGAGAGCGTTCAATCAAGATCTTCCCTATAACAAATTCGCTCAATGGCAGATCGCTGGTGATCTGTTTCCTAACCCAACAACTGAGCAACTGATCGCCACAGGTTATGTCCGAATGAACCTGACTTCTGGAGAAGGGGGTGCAATACCCGAAGAATTCTTGGCGAGGAACACTTTTGATCGGGTTGATACCACTTGCACTGCATTCTTGGGTCTCACAATGCAGTGCGCGAGGTGCCACGATCATAAATTTGATCCCATCAAGCAAAAAGATTATTACGGGATTTATGCATTCTTCAACAGCACAGCAGATGAACCTCTGGACGGAAACATTACTCTTCCCCCACCCTTTATTCGCGCCTCGAATCCCGAGCAAGAAAAGCAAATTCAAGCTTTGGAACTTAGATTGAATGCGCTCCGAAATTCGATTCAAGTCAGCGATGTCGAAAGTATTCTCAAAACTTCAACACCTGTTCAAATTTCGGCAACATCTTGGCAGAAGAGTCCGGTCATCAGTCGCGGATCATTCGACGAAGCCTTTGACACCGATGACAAAGTCTCCAATTGGAGCCCTTATGAGCTTCCTGTTGGTGAAGCGATTCCCCAAATCATTGGCAAAGACTTTTCATCAGTTTATGTTCGCGGAGTAGTTATATCGCCTAAGTCCGCTTGGGTCACGCTTGGGCTCTCCAGTGATGACGGAATAAAAGTCTGGCTGAATGGCAAGCTCATTCATTCTAACAAGGTCAATCGGGGCATCGTACAGCAAATCGACTTAGTCCGAGGTCACTTTGTTCAAGGCGAAAACGAACTGATTATCAAGGTTACAAATGGGCAAGGAATCGATGGACTCATCGTTCGGTTGAAAGACGAGAGCCTTAGTCAGATTCAAAACGCCCTGAAAGAATATCAAATTAAAGGTCAAGCCAGCTTACTCAAGACCTTACAAGATGCAACTTTACGCTTTGGCCCGCCGAGCGTGAAGCAAGACGAATACCTTGAAGTTTCTCAAAACAAAGCGAACCTTGAATCAATGATTCCACTGAGTCTTATTGCAAAGGAATTACCCAAGCCACGGGAGACATTTGTTTTAAAGCGGGGGCTCTACGATCAAAAAGGCGAGAAAGTTGAGCGTCATGTCCCGAGCTCTTTTGGCCAGCTCCCAACCGGCGCCCCGTTGAACCGATTGGGATTCGCTCAGTGGTTGACATCCGAATCGAATCCACTTTTTGCCAGAGTATTTGTCAATCGAATTTGGCAACAACATTTCGGAGTGGGATTGGTTAAAACTTCCGAAGATTTTGGGAATCAAGGAGAGTGGCCCGTGAACCCAGAATTGTTGGATTACCTTGCTGTGAACTTTAAGCAATCAGGCTGGAGCGTGAAACAGATTCACAAATTGATTGTAACTTCAGCGACTTTTAGGCAAAAGTCTGTTGTCACCAAAGCAAAGCATGATTTTGATCCAGAAAATCGGTTCCTGAGTCATGGGCCAAGGTTTCGACTCGATGCCGAAGTGATTCGAGATCGGGCCCTTTTTGCAGCTGGTGTTCTTTCTTCGAAGCAAGGCGGACGAGGCATGAAACCTTACCAGCCCGAAGGAATATGGGAAACCACGTCTGACCCCGCGAGCTCCACACACTTTTATGTCCGAGACAATGGCGAATCGATCTATAAGCGTAGCCTCTATATGTTTTGGAAACGAACGGCTCCGCCACCATCACTTCTGACTTTTGATGCTCCACTGCGCGACACTTGCACGATGCGAAGGCCAGTGACAAACACGCCACTACAAGCCCTTATCTTAGAAAATGACCCGACTTTTCTTGAAGCTGCCCGGTTAATGGCTTATCGGGTTTTGCAAACTTCTGGAGATGACCGAGCCAGGCTCTCTCGTGCCATTTTGATTGCATTTGGCAGGTCCCCCCGCGGACGAGAAATTTCAATTCTAGAAAAGTCGCTGGATTCGTTGCGGCAAAAATTTTCTGGAGATTCCGAATCTGCACGAGCACTCATTTCCGTGGGAGACACGCCAGTTTCAAAACTCTGGGCTCCAAAGGTTCAAGCGACTTGGATGACGATTTGCTCCACCCTGATGAACACTGACGAATTTGTGACCCTTTATTAAAACTCATGAACCCATTTCGAGAAGCCGAACTACTAATGACTCGTCGCCAGCTCTTTGGCAGATCTGCACTCGGAGTGGGCACAGCAGCTCTCAGCCGACTGCTTGCAGCCAGTGGAATGAGTGATTTCTCCCCCGGGAAAGATGTCGCAAAAATAGCTCCCAAAGCAAAGCGAGTCATTTTTCTTTTTATGAGCGGGGGGCCGAGCCAGCTTGATCTTTGGGATTACAAACCGAAACTTCACGACCTGTTTAATACAGAGCTCCCCAATGAAGTTCGTCGAGGTCAGAGAATCACAACGATGACAAGCACGCAACAAAAATTTCCGGTGGCACCTTCAAAATTCAAGTTTAAACAATATGATAATGGTGGCGACGGAATTTGGGTCAGCGAGCTCCTTCCACACACTGCAGAAGTTGTCAAAGAGCTCTGTATTGTAAAGTCGATGTGGACAGAAGCCATCAACCACGACCCAGCAACAACCTATTTGCAAACAGGTAGCCAACAGCCAGGACGCCCTTGTATGGGGTCTTGGCTCAGCTATGGGTTGGGTTCGATGAACGAAAACCTCCCAACTTATGTCGTGCTTCACAGCAAGGTCACAAGTGGCAAACCCAACCAAGCGGTTTATCCCCGACTCTGGGGTTCTGGATTCCTGCCAAGCGAATATCAGGGTGTTGCTTTTCGTTCAGAAGGTGATGCCGTGCTTTACCTTAAAGATCCCAATGGAATGGATCGCTCGACCAGGCGTATCATGCTTGATTCAGTTGAAGAACTAAACCATGAATCCCTCAACAATTTTGGCGACCCCGAAATTGTTGCAAGAATAAAGCAGTACGAGCTCGCTTACCAGCTCCAAAGCAGTGTCCCAGACTTGATGGATTTAAGCAAGGAGACCAAGGAGACTTTCGAACTTTATGGTGAAGCATCTCACGAACCTGGAACGTTTGCGGCGAATTGCTTGCTGGCTCGAAGAATGGTTGAACGCGGAGTTCGAGTGGTTCAAATCTTCCAAAGGGGTTGGGATATGCACTCCGACTTGGGTGTCGATTTGAGCACCCAAGCCAAAGATGTTGACCAAGGTTGCGCTGCACTTATAAAAGACTTGAAACAACGAGGATTGCTGGATGAAACCCTTGTGATTTGGGCCGGCGAATTCGGCCGAACCGTCTATTGCCAAGGGCCACTCACGCAAGACAATTACGGCCGAGATCACCACCCCAGGGCCTTCACCATTTGGATGGCTGGGGGAGGTGTGAAACCGGGAACAGTTTATGGACAGACCGACGATTTTGGATATAACATCGTTGATAAAGATGGACATCTCATTGACCCCAGTGTTGATACCTTTACTCCGGGTGCCGTTCATGTCCATGATCTCAACGCGACCATTCTTAATCAGCTGGGAATTGATCACACGAGCTTGACTTATAAATATCAAGGGCGAGAGTTTAGACTAACCGATGTGCATGGTCACGTGGTCAAAGACCTCTTGACATAATTGAATTCTGTGGATCTGCTGCGAGATATTTTGGACTTCGCTCCTCTAATAGGGGTCTTCTTGGCTGCTCTCGTGACAGCAACGTGGATTTCTCGCCTTGATTTTTTCACTAAAATTCCAGAAGTTTCTGTATCCAACCGAGTTGGAACTCTTGATGGGCTGCGTGGGTTTCTCGCACTATCGGTGTTTGTTCATCATCTTGCAATACATCGAAGTTATCTGAGGAACTCACTTTGGATAGCTCCGTTTGAACCTGTTTTTCGTAATGCCGGCCCCTTAGCTGTCGACTTCTTCTTTATGATTACAGGGTTTTTGTTTTGGACGCAAGCCTTAAAAAAGGGTGGTCGATTTCCTTGGAAAGAGCTCGCAATTTCTCGGATTTCGAGGATTGCACCGCTTTATCTCGTGGCGATGCTACTTACTCTAGGGATTGCAGGAAGTTCTGTCGCTTGGAAATTCGATTTTGATTCGATTGATCTTGCGGGTTTGGTCATCCGATTAGTCACTTTCGGTGCCCTAAATATTCAGTTTCTCTCGGATATTTCACTCATGCCTATCAATGCAGGAGTGACTTGGACTCTCGTTTATGAGTGGGGTTTTTATTTTGCATTGGTCTTTGCCAGCTGGTTTGCTACTCGTTCTCGATTTGTGTTCCTTGGTGGGATTATGGTCACCATCATGGCGTTGCATCCTTCCTATGAAATCCAGCAAGTTCTTTACTTCTTTTTGGGGATTTGCGCAGCACAACTCAAGTTCCAACTTCCTACTCTTGCGTTTGCAGAAAGCAAACAGGCTTCTTGGTTGCTCTTGATTCTTTTGCTATTGGGGTTTTTGCAACGAAACCTAGAACCGGTGGGTTCTGCGCTCCTACTTCTCTTCCCGGCATTTCTTCTCATGGTTTATGGAACAACACTTTTCGGGATCTTGAAAACTCCTGGTGCGCTCGTTCTTGGGGCCAGCAGCTACAGCATTTATTTGCTTCACGGGGTCTTTCTCTTTGTTTGCCTCCACACAGTTTTCCGGCCGGAAATCGTTCTTTCAGCGCCATCTTCTACTTATTGGGCCATTGCGATTTTAAGTGTTCCCTTACTCGTCGGATTATGTGCACTGACATACAGATGGATCGAATATCCAGCAATTCGATATGGCAAGAAACAGCGGCAGAATCTTTCAAACTCTGCAACGGTCTAAACGGAATATTCCTGATGATCCACAAGTATAATTCAGATTCAATTCGATGAAATTTTGGCGAAGAATTTTTATACTCTTTTGGGTCAGTGGCACATGCTTACTTATGCAAACGCAAGGGGTTCTTGCTCAAAAGGCCATCGACATCCTCCCAGATTCCACGATGAAAGGTTGGGTTCGTCACGGAGGAATGGCGAATTTTCGTTCGGTTCATGGAGAAGTGGTTGGATCCTGCGTTCTCAACACTCCAAACACCTTCCTTTGTACAGAAAGGGCTTATTCAGATTTTGTCTTAGATTACGATTTTAAGGTTGATCCCCGTTTGAATTCCGGTGTTCAAATTCGTAGCGAATGGTTTGACTATCCGGTCAAGGCAGAATGGAATGGCAAAATCATCGATATCCCGGCTGAACGAGTTCATGGATACCAAGTTGAAATCGATCCTGACCCCAAAAAGGATCGCTGGTGGTCTGCGGGGCTCTATGATGAAGGGCGTCGAGCGTGGCTTTACCCGGGAAGCTTGGGTGGCGACGAAAAATATTTCACAGATCGAGGACGTACACTTTTCAAACAAAACGAGTGGAATCACATAAAGGTCGAAGCGAAAGGAAGCATCATCAGAACTTGGCTCAATGGCACTCGTTGTGCCGAGATTCAGGATCTCATGACCAGGCGTGGCTTTATTGCACTTCAGGTTCATAATATCGGAAACGACACCTCGGTTCTTGGAGCCGAAGTGAAGTGGAAAAATATGAAGCTCGTTGATCTCTCGCCAAAAGACAATACGATTTCAAAGGAAGAGAAGAATCAAGGCTGGAGG
Source organism: uncultured Fimbriimonadaceae bacterium (assembly GCA_964583465.1). Taxonomy (GTDB): domain Bacteria; phylum Armatimonadota; class Fimbriimonadia; order Fimbriimonadales; family Fimbriimonadaceae; genus JAEURO01. Next base: position 12,838 of record CAZOVP010000004.1, read on the forward strand.
CTTTTGTGGGATGGCAAGACAACCAAAGGGTGGAGAGGAGCAAAATTGGATCAATTTCCCACCAAAGGGTGGAATATCGATCATGGCGTGCTGACCGTACTGGCGTCCGGTGGAAAGGAGTCCTTATCTGGTGGCGATATTGTAACGACTCAAAGGTTTAGCGAATTTGAACTTAAAGTCGACTACAAAATCACTTCAGGAGCAAACAGCGGAATCAAATATTTTTGTCAGCCGAATTTGGATCCGATTACAGGAAGCGGCGCACCTGCAACGGTAGGTTCTGCAATTGGATGCGAATTCCAAATCTTAGATGACATCCGACATCCAGACGCCAAGCTCGGACGTGATGGAAATCGAACTATGGCTTCTCTTTATGATTTAATTGCGTCTTCGCAACTAAAGCACACCTCTATGCTGGGGGATTGGAACACCGCACAAATCATCGCTAAAGGGCAACATGTGGAGCATTGGCTAAATGGTCAAAAGGTTCTTGAGTACGACCGAAATTCCAGCGCTTTTGCCGAGCTCGTGCAAAAGAGCAAGTACAAGTCTATTCCTGGATTTGGTAAATGGAGCGATGGCCACATTCTTCTGCAAGACCATGGTGATGAAGTTTCATTCAAGAACATCAAAATTCGGAATACCAGATAGGAAGCCATATGAAAAGACGCGCATTTTTGAAAGGTCTTGCGGTTGCGGGAGGGTTATCAAGACTCCCCGTAACTCAGGTGTTTGGAGCCATAGAGCGGGTGGGGCGCACAAGCCCTCAAAACAAGATCAACCTCGCATGCGTTGGGATTGGAAACCGAGGTGGAGACATCATTCGTGCACTCCAAGCAACCGGGCTTGTCAATATAGTGGCCCTTTGCGATACGGAAATTGGTGCGCCAAGAACTCAAGCAATTCTCAAAGCGTTTCCTGATGTGCCTCAGTTCCAAGACTTTCGAAAGATGTTCGACAAAATGGAAAAGCAGTTTGATGCGGTTTCCATTGGTATTCCAGATCATTCGCACTTCCCAGTGACGATGTTGGCCATGTCCAAAGGCAAACATGTCTATGTCGAAAAACCTTTGGCTCACAGCTTTAGACAAATAGAACTGATGGTGGCCGCAGAAAAGAAATACAAAGTTGCTTGCCAGATGGGAAACCAAGGACATTCCGAAGCGAATTATTTTCAGTTTCGTGCCTGGGTTGATGCAGGGATTATCAAGAACGTCACCAAAATCACAGCTTACATGAATAGCCCGAGGCGCTGGCATGGAATGGTGGTTGACGATTACGCTCCAAAAGAGCCGACCCCCGATTATCTCGATTGGGATAGTTGGATTGCAACGGCACGGGAACATCCATTCAATTCGACCTATCTTAACGGCGACTGGAGATCTTGGTTCGAGTTTGGAAATGGAGCATTAGGCGATTGGGGAGCACATATCTTTGATACTGCTCATGAGTTTCTTCACCTTGGATTGCCAACCATTGTGAACCCTCTTATGATCGAAGGGCACAGCGATTTTATTTTTCCACAGGCTTCAACAATCGCCTTTAGTTTTCCTTCGCGTGGCAAATTGCCTCCTGTCGAGCTCACCTGGTTTGATGGAGTAAAGAACCTGCCACCTCTGCCACCTGGGTTCGAAGGGGGCATTGTCGATCCCAACATTCCTCCACCAACAAAAGGTGTTATTGATACGAAAAATTTGGCTCCCGGCAAAGTGATTTATGGTGAGCACTTGACATTCAAGGGTGGCTCGCATGCATCAATACTCGAGATCATCGAGAAGAATGTGGCCAATGATCTGAAATTTCCAGATGTTCCTCCGACGCCTTCGAACCACTTTTTGAACTTTGTGAGAGCTTGTCAAGGGGAAGAACATACTCGGTCTCATTTTGCAGTGGCCGGCCCGTTGTGCCAAACAATGGCGCTCGGTGTCATTGCTCAGCGAGTGAACGCCAAACTCATCTTCGACCCGAAGAAAAAGAGAATTACAAATCACAAAGTCGCAAACGCCCTTTTGCAAGGGGCTCCTCCAAGACCCGAGTGGGCGGAATATTACAAACTCTAACCTTTTGGTAGATTCTTGGTTCCTTCCACAATTGGAATTGTTACTTTTGTTTCGTTCAAATCTATTGTGAGTTTGGTACCCGGTTTGGGCCAAAGCGTAAAATCATGATCGCTCGAAATGATCATGAGCCCAATTTTCATTCCAGCAGGAACCACTTGATCATCCGGCTGTAAATCAAAAGTCATTTTCACAAATTTTCCTGGAACCAAGGGGCGACCAGGAGCCAAAGAATGATAATCGCCACCCTTAATCAAAGAATCTGCATTTTGAGGGTCGGCCCAACCCCGAGTGATGAGAAACCGAGAATCGTTTCCCGCTTCTGTTGCGCTTAGCTGCACAAGATAGACCGAGAGATTAGCTGCGACAGCACTCGACGCAAGTCTGAGAGTCACTCTGGCTGTTCCAGAGATATGAATTGGGTGATCAAGGACTCCCGTTGCAAAAAGCAAACGATTTTCAGATGACTTGGCATTTGCAAGTTCCATTGAAGTCTTATTCACATCATCTAACAAAGATTCCGGCTCAGATTTCCGACGGGCTCGGGCCAGCTGGCCAATATTATTTCCGTCACCAGAAGGGTAAAGCGTCACTGGTCTAGCATCAGGATTTGGATAGTCGGCATATGGTGTTGGCTTTATTTGGGTTTCACGGGGAGTTTTAGGGTCACGTTCTCGCACAATAAAAGCCTTGGGGCCGATCTCCACGCCATTTTTGACTCCGTAAAGGAAGTGGCTAAACCACTTATTCATCAGTTCAAAAGGAGGATCCCCACCGTGCCCACCTTGGTGGAAATATTGAACGAGAGGCACTTTGCCTTTGATCGCTTGACTAATTCTCACACTGTGTTCTGGAACAACATTCCAGTCGTTAAAACCATGGGCCATCAAAACGGCGCACTTGATTCCACCCACAAAATTGAGCAAATCTCGCTCGGCCCAAAACTTGTTGTAGTCTCCAGTCTTTCGATCTCGACCCTTCGCAAATTCGCCGTCTCGATAAAGTTGAATTGCTCTTTCTCTCCCAGTTGGATTTCCGCTGTTGATAAAATCAAAGAGCGAATCAATGTCCTCTCCGAGCCAGCCACCAGGGTGCCGAACTAAACCATTACTCCTGTAGTAGTGATAATAGGAAGTGTTCGGAGCCACAGGGATAATTGCCTCCAAGCCTTTGACACCGGTTGTCGCTGCAGCAACTGGAATCGTGCCATTGTATGAAGTTCCAGTCATCCCGACCTTGCCAGTACACCAAGTAGCCCTTATTTCAGTGTTGCCATCAAGTGACGTAAACCCTTTCGCACGTCCATTCAGCCAATCTATTACTGCTTTGGGGGCCAGCCTTTCAGCCTTCCCGCCTACCGAAGGAGCTCCCTGGGAGAGACCCGTTCCGGGGGCTTCGGAATGAACGACCGCAAAACCCCGGGGCACCCAGGTCGCAACAAGTGAATTAGAAATCCTGGTTCGTGTGGGTTCAAACAATATTTCAGGATGCGTGGTTCTAGCTGGCGGCTCCGCACCTAACTCCTGATGTACATCCCACAGAATTTGTCGACCATTTCCTGTTCCTGCGAAATAGGGAGAAGACTCGTAGATGACAGCAACCTTCAGACCTTCTGATTCTGTTTGCTGGGGTCGCGTAACATCGACATGAACCCGATCCAGCCGTCCGTCTTTATCTGAATCAATTTCCGTTTGCACCCAAAGATGCTCGCGGATCCAAGTTGAACTCTGGTTGAATTCTGGCACTACTTGGGCTTGACCATCTATGAAAACTGGCGTGGCTCTGTGATTTTGTGAATGGGCCACACGAGCCCAAGAACTGCAAAAGACCAAGCCCAAAATGCCAAGCGGAATTCTAATCTGAAGGAACATGCCCTTTCATTATGCCCAGATTTTTCAGCCGACGAATTCATGTAAAATCGGTTTCAAGGCAAATATGACACTCGAAGAAGCACTTCACGAGCTTCAATCATTGGGTTCAGAGAAAGTGAGACAATTCAATGTCAAACAAGGCATTTCAGGGTCTCAATTTGGAGTCAAAATGGGTGACATTCGTGTTGTTGCCAAAAAAGCAAAAACGGATCATGAACTCGCTATGAAACTGTGGGGGACATCAAATTTCGATGCCCAGCTTCTAGCGATTCTGATTATGAAGCCAAGGAGTTTGACAAGAGCTCAAATTGACGAAATGGTCAAATCCATAGAATCCACACAGATTGCCGACTGGTTTAACAGTTATGTTGTCAAGCTGCACCCAGAAAAAGAAGATCTGAGATTAGAGTGGATGGCTGAAAAGCACCCAATGGCGGCGAGAGCCGGCTGGAGTTTGACTACCGAGAGAATTTGCAAAGATCCTGATGGCCTTGATATCACGGGCATCCTTGACCGAATCGAGTCGGATATGGCCAATGAACCTGAACAATCGCGTTGGACTATGAATTATGCCTTGGCAGAAATTGGAATCAAATACCCCGAATATCGTGAACGTGCCATCGGTATCGGCAAAAAACTTGGAATCTACAAGGACTATCCTGTTTCCAAAGGATGCGTTTCTCCCTATGCACCTATTTGGATCGCAGAAATGGTGAGTCGTCAGAAATAACTAAGGGATCTTTCACCATTTGGTGAAAGATCCCTTAAGGATCAGTGGCACTTAGCTTCGTGAAGAACCGTTTCGATTGATGAGCTCTTCCGCCCGTTGGTTTCCAGAAATCAATTTTTCTACACATTGACGTACCATCTTGGCAGTGTCGCTCACTTGCGAAACTTGTTGGCGAATCTCGTGCACAGCGGCACTCATTTCTTCGCTTGAGGCGCTGTTATCGGTTGCTGCGTTCGAGACTGTTGTGAGCATATCGTTGACTTCTGCAATCAGAGACCGAATCTCGCCAACACGTTCGGCGCTCTGGTCACGAACTGTGCGAACCGTGCCCATGGCTACATCGACCCCTTTAGCTGCTGTTCCAGCTTCTTCGGCGCTTGTTGAAATCTGTTCGAGACACCCAGCAGCATCGATCGTGATGGATGTGACAGTGTTAACATCGTCCAAAGTCGTTTTCATCGAGACTCCGACTTGCCTGCTGCCTTCTTGAACCGCACCAACGAGTTTCGTGATGTCTTTCGCGGCTTGTGCCGAATCTTCTGCAAGCCTCCTCACTTCTTCTGCAACAACAGCAAATCCCCGCCCTGCGTCTCCGGCTCTCGCGGCTTCTATGGCGGCATTTAGTGATAACAAGTTCGTTTGAGAGGCAATTTCTTGAATAGCGAGGACGATTCTTCCGATTTCTGTCGTACGATGATCCATGTCGCTGATCAGAGTCGAAGTTTCTCCAACGGCCTTTTCAAGTCGTTCTAGAATCGAGAGCCTTTCACGCAATTCCGTCCAGAGTTCAGCCTGAGAATTCATCTTGATGATGCAATCACTGACGTGCTGAATCTCCTCTTCGGCCTCACCCAAGGCAACACCTTGTTGTTCTGCGTCCTGTCCTGTTTTTTCACCATGTTTGGCCAGGGTGACAGTTCTCTCAGCAGCAGACACTGTGGATTCAGCTTGCGTGGTTGCCGCTCGGGCCACTTGCTCTGCAGCTTGGCTAATTTCACTCAGGGCCGAGTCAGCTGATGAGACAATCTCAAAGAGCATTTCGCACTGACTTTGGAGCTCGTGGGTGAGTTCAGAGTTGTTACCTGTCATGACCTTTAATTCAGCAACAAATCCATTTTCGTTAAACGATTCGATAATCAAGCTCTTATCTAAATTCAGCGCTTTCTGCAACGACACCATCATTAAGCTTGCTTTTCTGGGATTCATCTTGTATTTCATTAAGACCAAAGGAGTCAGAATTTCAATATAAGCTGAAAGGGATGCAAAAAATGTTCCGGGTTCCAGGCCAATTCGCGCATGGACTTCGCCGATTTTCCATCGATGCTCAAAGTAGTCCAGGTCGAAATTCGCTTCATAGATTCGACGAAAATACTCTGGATTGGTCTTCTTTAACTTTTCAATGCTTGAGCCTGCTCTTTGGATTACCTCTGCAGACCCCTCGATGGATCCCACATGTTGATAGAAAGCTTCAACAATCGTATCCATATTGCTGAGCAACAAAGGCTTAAGCTCCCTGAGCCTTGCCTTATCATCTTCGCTTATTTTGTTTGCATGCAGAGCCTGGTCAATATCAGATTGAGAAAATCTTGATTGGATCGTAGAAAATTTTTCTGCTGCGCTCATAAATCCCTTATTAACTTTGCAATTTCTTGCATGCGCCCAAGATCCTGAATTTTTTAGTCTTATTGAATCCCGAATCTCGTTATGCACACAGATACCTTTTTAATATCGGGGCAGAATCGATCAATCGTTAGGTGTTTTGAGCTTTTGTGTCACACCTCAAAAAACAATCACAAAGTTTGGATGCAAGACGCTCAGCCCTGCTGAAAAGTCACCCAAGTCCTTGAATTCCCGGGAACCTTGACCTTAATCGACACGGATCCTCCTTCTTGGAGATCGATGGACTTTTCACTTCCATTTTCAACTCGAACCCTTGCTCTGGACTTAATTCCAGTGTAATAAAGTGGCACCTTGAGAACTTGCTCAATCTCAACCTTTGACGGGTTGAACGCCATCAACATTCCAGAATTTGCTAATTGGGGATTGACATGCAGAATAGCATCAAGGTTTCGGCCGTCAGCCCGCTGAATGTGGATGACATCCGATTCTAAAATGTCTCGATACTTCTTGAACCAATTTACCGCTCGAATCACAACTCTCTTAGTTTCTTCGCAATCATAAAGCCGAGTCCCCCGATAGCACGATTGGGCTCCATATCCAAAGCAATTCATCAAATGCTGCTCGTAGTCGGGCAAGTGATCCTTCAAGGGCTCGATAGTTGCTGCAGGTCCACCACCCTGATATTCAACAAGTGGTGTCATCATCCACCCCATCGATGGAGTTTTATCCCAGGTTCCATCATAAAGGTTTTGCCGAGCATGGATATGTTGCTGTTCTCTTGGCAAAGACCAATTGCTTTCTCGATAACCCATCCCCGTTTTATTAGAACCCGCAAGGAAATACCAGTCCGGGACGTTCAAATAAAGTCCGCGCTCTCGACAAAATTGATAAAACTCACGAATCGCCGTCCATTGATTCCATTGCGAATCTTCTAACCCTTTGTGGCCGGGATGATCTTTCGAGGCACAAACGTCGCCAGGGTAGTTTCCATCATGCTCGAGAAGCTGAAATCCCGTCTTTTCGATAAAGGTTTTGAGCTTTGCAAAGTAAGATTGTCCCCACTTGCTGCAAAGGCAAGGGGAATTGCCAAAAATTGCTCCACCTGTTTTTCCAGTTTGGGGATTGATGACGTCGTTCTCAGCATCAATAGATCGACTCGCAAGTAAGGAGTAACCGCCCAATTCGAGCCCCTTGCTGTTCGCATATTTCCTAAAATCTGAAAACTTCTTGATGTTCTCAGCATCAAGATTTTCCATATCGAGGCCACTCCAAAAAGAGATGACAACCATTTCGAATCCACACTCCGCCGCCTGGTCAATGGCTGGGTAAACCTCATCTGGACGAGTCGTAGCCAGGTGAAGCATGATGGGATTTTCTGTAATCCAAGGAGCCAAAGTTCGATAGAATTTTCTGGCTCCTAACGACTTTCGTTCGCGATCGTCTGTGTCTTGCAGCATCTCGTAAGCACGAAAAGTTGAAAATTCATGGCCGGGCTCAATCGTTTGTTCAGGGCCAATTGGGGGATGGATTTCTAGAACGCACGGTGTCTGTTTTTCGTAATTGACCTGAGTTGAATATTGAGAATCGGGTTTCCAAGAGATTGTTCTGCAATGAATAGAATTGTTTGTTCCACCAAACGCCATTTCTGAAAATACAGAAATCCGAGGCATCAAGAATTGATCGGTCGAATCAACCGTTGATTCTCTCTCGACGACCCCAAGGACTTCGCTTTTGAAGCCATTCAAGGTCACCTGGTTCTGAGACCCGTTTCTGATTGTAAGCCATTTTGCTATGACTGGGATACTGTCATAAATTTCGTAGTGAACAACCACTGAGACTCCATCCAAACCCGAAGACTTTGGGGCCGCAAAGGTCAAACTCAGCGATTTTCCTAATGGAGGCCAATTGAGATTCGTGTGGTGCCTCACTCTTTTCCACGTGACATTTGCTTGAGTCTCATTGACTTCAAATCCCTGGAACTGGAAAGCCTGGGGATCATTCTTAAGCCCGTTGATCCAGTCTTTTGTGAGGTAAGCCAAATCCTTCTGCCCCACCAGGCCACCAATCTGAAAGGACTTGCCATTAAGTGTGATATCTCCTTCTGGCTTGATAGCCCTTAGAAAACCTTCCTTGGTCTGGAGGTGGTCGAACGCGATCGTTGCTAGATTGGGAAACATCCGAAACTCGCGGTAGATAAGTCCATTTGAGAGGATCAGAGAGGTGGAATCTTCGGATCGGAAAACGTTTGCTTTCGTTGTTATCTTTTCGACTAACCAATCGTGGGATTCGATCTTTCCATCCCAAACGGGAATCTGGTTGATTTGCATGACTGTAAGAAAAAGCGGGGCCACCGAAATCATGAGGCTATGCCAGAGTTTAATCCATTCTAGAAACCAGTAAACTCAATTTGAATGAAGATTCTTGTGACAGGATCCTCTGGATATCTCGGCCAGCACATTGTGCACACTTTGCAATCAAGTGGACATCTGGTCACAGGGTTTTCTAGACAAGAAGGAGAGGGAGTTATTCAAGGTGACCTCAAATCGTCGCCCCCAAACCAAACTATGCTCGAAGGGTTTGACGTCCTCATTCATAATGCCCTCGTTTGGAACGAAGATCCGGCGACAGATGTCAATCTCGACGATCTCAAAGCATGTGTCTTACTGTTCAAAACTGCTATCGAAGCTGGCGTTCAGCACATTATTTTCACGTCTTCGGCAGCCGTTCATCGACCGTTTCAGACCAGAATAAGCGAAGACGACGCCTTGAATCCAGACTCTTGGTATGGCGCATCCAAGCTTGCTGCAGAAAACTTTCTCATCCTTTTGGCCAAGGACGCCGGTGTCAAAGTTACAATTTTTCGCCCAACGCTTATCGTTGGACAACCTCTAACAGGATCAATTCCTCAATCTTCAAAGGCAAGAATCATCCATTGGTATGAACTCCTTCGCTCTGGTCTCGAGTTCGAGGTTTCGCAGGCTGAAACTCGATGCTATACGCCAATATCAGATTTGGCCCGAGCTTACGAATTGGCACTCAACCTTCCTCACGACGTTTTGAAAGTTCTCGCGCTAGATACAAACCCAATTTCCGCAGCAACAATTGTCCAATGGGTTTCAGAAATGACAGGTCTTAAGAATCGATCGAAAATGATTCAGGGTCATTCAGTCAGCCCAAATTTCGCAACGAAGAAATTCCAAGAAGTTTTTGGTTTTTCGCTTAACGCTGAAACGGCATTAAAGCAAACGATTCGTACGATTGCAGACTAAATTAGTCAGATCCTTGCGATCGGTAGTTTTTCTGCTCCAATACCGGCCAAACTGAAGGTTCTATCGGGAGTTAAAAGAACATCTATGACGAAACATCTTTCGCGCCGAGAACTTCTCGCAGGTTCAGCTGCAACAGCACTCGCATTAGCCACTCGAAAAGCCTCGGCTTCTCAAATATCTAAGCCAAAAAGCAAAAACTCTCGACTACAAGTCGGAATTATCGGTTGTGGAGGTAAAGGTTGGAGCGGAATGCAGTTGGCCGCAGAGCATGGCGACATTGTGGCCCTTTGCGATGTCGATTTTGACAATCGAACTAAAGCAATGGTCGAACACAGAAACGCTGCTAGTTTCGAAGATTATCGAGTCATGATTGATGCCATCGGCCATAAACTCGATTGTGTTGTCATCAGTACACCCGATCATCATCATGCGCCAGCTTCTGCACTAGCAATGAAAGCAGGGCTCCATTGCTACACGGAAAAACCCCTAACCCGAACAATTTGGGAAGCACGGCAACTGGCCCGAATTGCAGCCCAAAAAAAGGTGGCGACACAAATGGGCAACCAAAGCACGGCGAGCACAGCAATGAGAAAGATCGCTGCACACATTCGCAAAGGGACATTTGGAAACGTGAAGGAAATACACTTGTGGACCGACCGCGCCAAAGGTTGGTGGCCTCAAGGAGTGGATCGCCCTGCGCCTGCAATCTGTCCCAAGAACCTGAATTTCGATCTCTGGCTGGGGCCACGACCTGACCGCCCCTTTGCAGAAGGCTATCACCCATTTTCTTGGAGAGGATGGTGGGATTTTGGAACGGGATCATTAGGTGACATGGGTTGCCATATTTTTAACATGGCGCATATGGCCCTGGATCTCCATGAGCCCATTTCCGTCCGAGCAAAAACGAGTGGACACAACCGAGACAGCTTCCCCGCTTGGGCCATTGTCGATTACGAATTTGCTAAAAAAGGCTCGCGCCCTCCATTCACGCTGACATGGTCTGATGGTGGCAAGAAACCAGACCCAGCCCTCGTTCCTGGGTTTGAACTCGGCGGAAACGGTGTCATCGTTATTTGCGAACATGCAACGATCTTCAGCCCAAATGAAGCTAACACCGAATTCCATCTTGTAGGAGGAGCTCCCATTCCAGATATTGAAGTCGATGAATCGCCGGGACATATGGCCGAATTTATGCGGGCTGCTGCCGGCGGGATAGAGGCCAAATCCAATTTCCCACATTATTCGGGCGCGCTGACCGAGACTGTTTTGTTGGGCAACCTTGCGATTTGGGCAGACGGACCAACAGTGCAATGGGAATCGAAGACTATGACGACAAAAGGAACGAAAGAATTCGATAACCTTATCCGACCGGCTTTTAAGCCCGGTTGGTCTGTTTGATTTCCCGAATCTTTATGTTCTTGAAAGAAACGACACCATGGTCGCCTTGGATACCAATGCGACCTTTGGTGAGTTTTGAAAACTCGGGGAATTCATTAAACTTGCTCGCTTTCACTTTTGTCCAAAATTCTTCGCTGTTCAAAACATATTCGTAATATCGAACTCCGTTGACCTCGGTAAAGCACTTCTTGGGGTCGATAACGATCCTCATGTGGTTCCACTCACCCGATGGTTTTGTGGCATCGGTATTCGAACTATAGAGTTCATATAGATAGCCGGTGATCTGAACTCCTGGTTCAGCTTTGTGGTCATAAATTTGAATTTCTGGACCACTATGCCAAGTTGCTTCTCCGGAATCTGCCACATGGAACATGATTCCGCTATTTTGGCCCGGATCGATTTTTACGTCGATCAAGAGCTCAAACCAATCAAATTTCTTTTCTGTGACAATGTCGCCACCATGGTGGGGGTCAGAACATTTGAGAACCCCATCGGTCACCGTCCATCCTGAACCAATTTTGTCTGAATTAAAATTCGTCCAACCTTTGGTTGATTTCCCATCAAATAAGAGCTTAAATCCAGCCTTTGTTTCCGCAGGAGTTAAGATATTGTCTTTGGATAGTGAACAAAGGAGCCCAATAATGGCAAACATGAAGTCATTTTGTGCGGAAATGCTTTAGAAACGCAAATCAAAAGCCCTTCTCAGCGATTTTCCACAGCAAGGTGGACATCGCACATGCACCCATTTCAAGTTCTCTTGGGTTGACCTTATCAAGAGTATCCTTTTGCGTGTGATGATAGTCAAAATAGCGCTGATTCTCAGGCTCGAGGGAGAATAGAATCGTGCCCAGGGGCTCAAGAGGCGAGATATCGGCATCTCCGCCTCCAACATTGAATTTTTCGATTCCGAATTGAGCTAAGTTTGGAAGCAATGCAGATGCCCACTCTAGCTTTGAACTCGAAACCCCGAATGCCCTTGGCATAAACCCTCCAGAATCCGATTCCATAGCCGCAATATGTTTTTGCTTCGAGTTCTTGGCCATTTCTGCATATGCCTGAGCTCCTCGCCCGCCATTTTCTTCGTTCATAAAGGCAACGACCCGCAAGGTCCTTTTCGGTGTCAATCCTAGCCCCTTGATCAGCCGAACTGCTTCCAAAGACTGGGTTACCCCTGCACCATCATCATGCGCACCTTTCCCCAAATCCCAGCTATCTAAATGACCTCCCACAACAATGACTTCGTCTGGAAATTCGCTACCTATCAAGTCTCCGCAAACGCTCGCCGAATCCACATCGGGCAACGACTTGCAGCTCAAGTTCAACTTGACCTTGACTTGTCCCTTCTTTATGGCCGCTGATAGCCGATTTGCGCTTTGAATTCCAAGAGCAGCCGCTGGAATTTTTTGCGAACCGAAATAGGCCATTGCACCTGTATGAGGTACGTCGTCCATGTCGAGTGTCATTGATCGAACCAGGACTGCAACCGCACCAGATTTGGCAGCAGCGCTCGCTCCTCCAAATCTTTGATCGACCGCTCCGCCATAGGCTTGGAACGTGTTTGGAAGTGTCGGATCAAACGCTCGATTAAAGAAGACAATTTTTCCCTTTCCCTTTGGGCCGAGCTTTTCGGCCTCTTCAAGCGACTTGACCTCAATGACTTCCGCCTCGATTCCAGACCTAGGAGTTCCAACACTCCCACCCAAAGCACAAATCGAAAGTGACTTCCCACCAGAAATCACCGCTGATTCCGTCTTCCCTCGCACCCAATGAGGAACTTTACAAGGAACCCTGCGGACGTTTTTGAGCCCCATTTTCTTCATCTGCTTTTCGGCCCAATCTACGGCTTTGGCAGCTTCGGGAGAACCACTGAGCCGGCCACCAATAGTTCCCGTGAGCTCGGAAAGGTATCGATGGGCCCCCAATTCGACAAGCCCTTTTTTTCTGATCATGTCCTCGATTTGATCTGCAGGGGACAGCCAAGCGTGGCTTGCAAGAATGAAGAGCCCAAACATAAATGAATGTTACTCTCATCAAGAAACAAATCCGATGAAACCCAACGTATAATTCATGCGTCAGGCAACATATCATGAAGCGGTGTCGATTAATTACTTCAAGTTTCCTTATAGTGGCGTCGATTATTGTTTTCGCAGCTCAGGTGCAAGAAAGCTCTGCTTATGCAAAGCACAAGAAAGCACTTATAGATGCCAAGAGTTTGTCCGGAACAGCCACCGTGCAGCCTCTAGGTGGAACAGCGTCAACGATCACATTCACGTTTGCAAAGCCACACAAATTGAGTCTTGAATCGGAAGAGTCTTTGGTGCTTTGTGACGGGAAAAATATCACGCAATACAACAAGAAAACGAAGAAATACACCGTGGAGCAATACAGTGATGCAAGTTTTCAGAAGTTGATTTTGGGTGCCAACACTTGGGGCTGGAACCAGTTTTTTGACCTCCCAGCAATCAAAGATCTCGAAGGAAAAGCTGGAAACAAGCGATCCTTTAAGGGGAAAAAGGTGGAAGAATTCAATCTTTCTTGGCCCAAAGATATGCCTGGCTCAGGCACGTTACTCATCAGTGATACTGATGGTTATGCCATTGGCTACACCTTCAAATCTGGAGATGCCGAAACTATTGTCATAGCCGATTCTCTGACATTTCCTACAAGTGATATTGAGGATAAGGTCTTTGCGTTCGTTGCGCCACCAGGATCCGAAAAGGTTGAAGCGATGATCGCTCCTACTGCAAGTGGATATGCCGCGGTGCAAGCCATTCTTAACAGAGCCTGCATGCCTTGCCATGGTTCGGCTAATCGAAAGTCTGGAATTGACCTCAGTTCTTACGACGCGATTATGAGCACGGGATCAGTTTCAGCTGGCAGCCCAGATTCAAGCAGTATGGTAAGAACAACAACTGGCCCAAGGCCTTCAATGCCAAAGAATCGATCTCCACTCACAGCCGACGAATCCAAAACAATTTCAGATTGGATCAAGAACGGAGCCAAGAAGGACTAAGACACTTTTTCTAAGTTGGACGCCAAACTCGAAGCGAGTTCTTTGGCTACTTTGAGCGTATCGAGGGAAGCCGTAGACTTTTTGTCTGCAATGACATATGGTTTTCGGCTTTTCGAGCACTTGTTCACGGATTCGTCTTGTCTGACAAATCCAACAAATTCAATTTCTTTCTTAAGAAAATCGAATGAGATTCGCTCTAGGATTTTGTAAACTTCAAGGGCTTCAATTTCGGTTTCCGCCATATTGACAACCACCCGAATTCGAGCGTCCTTTTTCGCTCGAAAAATCGCTTTAATGGTTGCATAGGCATCAGTTACAGCAGCAGGTTGTGGCGTAGTCACCAAAATCACTTCGTCGGAATTCTTGATAAATGCCATGACTTTGTTATCGATTCCGGCGCTTGTATCATAAATAAGAAAATCTGTCTCGGATTCAAGATCCATAATCTGATCGAAGAACATGCCAAGCTTTTTCGGGCCGGATCGCATGAGAGTCGGAATTCCAGACCCACCCGCGATATATCCCACCCCAGCCGGACCATGGGCCACGATTTCAGACAGGCACTTCTCCTCAGCCACCACATGTTGCAAGGAATACTCTGCTCGGACTCCGAGAATGATTTCCAAATTTGCCAAAGCTAAATCAGCATCGAAAACAGTTGTGCGATACCCCAATTGCGCCAAGCAAACGCCAAGGTTTGCGGATAGGGTCGTCTTGCCGACTCCGCCTTTGCCACCAGTGATTGCTAAGGTTTTCATTTCAGGCCTCCAGAAAGAGCAGAAAGAAGAGCTTGTCGATCCTCTTGAGCATCAATCTTGATTTTTCTTTTAGGCCTCGATGTCATTTCTTTGGGAGCATCCGCTGATCTGCGAGGGAGCTTTTTGGCAATGTTGGCTTGCTTTGCTCGTGGACCAATATTGTAGGCCTCGACAATCTTGTCGAAAAGCGGTGTCGGAGATGCTAACGAGAATTCAACTGGCCGTCCGCTAAGCCTGAAAAGTGAATCGGTCATGGGAATATCGAGCGGGTCGGCAATGATGCAATAAAACCTCTCATCTGTCACTTTGACTGGCAAAACCAGGCCCGATAAAGCAGTAATGGAAGGGACTAGGTTAATGGCGTCTTGCTCTGGTTCAACGAGAGAAATATTAGCCACCTTATAGCCATATTGGTCAGCGAGACATTCCGTTATGGTTTCTTCTTCAACAAATCCTAATGCCGTGAGAATCTCACCAAAACGCAGACTTGTTCCTATTTTTGTTTGAAGTGCCTTATCGAGTTGTGCCTGAGTGATCTCTCCGCGCTCCAGCAACATATCGCCGATCCGTTTATATTGAACCATGAGTTCGACCTCTTTGTTAGTTTTCGGTTGATTGGGGCTTCTCCCTCAGGGTGACTTGGGCCAGTGGTGTAGTCTCTTATTGCCATGATCATTCGGCCATTTTGGGGAAATGAATTTCACGAGATTTCGAACGGAGTCAGAAGACAATCGTTCGACCCTTCTGAACCAGAAACTCTAGTCGCCGAACAACTCATTTGTGGTGAACTGGAGGTGAATTCAGCCGTAGAAGCAGCCCATGGTTCCTTAGACTCCTGGCAGGGCCTATCGGGTTCTCAAAGAGCTGATCATCTTTATGCCTGGGCGCAGCGAATCACCGAACGGGCAAGCGAACTCGCCGAGGCCATTGCAAAGGAAGTCGGCAAACCTATTGGCGAAGCACAAGGCGAAGTTGGGCGTTGCGTGGCTATTCTCAGGTACTTTGCTGGAGATTGCGTGCGGTCTCATGGCTCCGTTATTCCAGCTTTGGTTTCCACGAGCTTGCAATATAGCCAGCGAATTCCCCTCGGAGTTGTAGGGTTGATTACGCCTTGGAATTTTCCTCTTGCCATTCCCCTATGGAAAGCCGCTCCTGCTCTCGCTTGTGGCAACGCTGTAATTCTCAAACCATCAGAGAAGTCACCACTTTGTTCGCAACTGCTTGCCGAAACTTCGCGTGGGCTGCCAAATGGCGTTTTCAATGTCTTGACTGGCGATGGCTCGACAGGGGAGCACCTGGTTCAAAATCCGATGGTACGAGCTGTGAGCTTCACTGGATCGGTAGGAGCTGGATCGAAAATTCAAGCATCGTGCGCCATGCTCAACAAGAAATGCCAGTGTGAAATGGGTGGGAAAAACGCTGCCGCGATCTTAAGCGACGCAAATCTTAAACGGGCCGCTGAATTAGTCGCTGGAGGCGCAATGAGATTTGCCGGTCAAAAATGTACGGCTACAAGCCGAGTAATTATTGAAGAATCCGTTTGGGATAGTGCCATTGAAGAACTTTTGAATTCAATTTACGGGCTCAAAGTTGGGCATGCTATGAATCCCGACACTGCCATTGGGCCGGTCATTGATCAAGCATCTAAAGATCGACTCGAAAAAATCATCCATGAATCCGATCTACCTGTTCTTTTCAAAGGCGAAATTCCAGACCGTGGTCATTTTGTTCCTGTCACTTTGTTTGAATCGGCCAGTCCTGATCACAGGCTCTGTCAGGAAGAACTTTTTGGACCAATTCTCATCGCCCAAAGATCGAAATCTTTTGACCAATCGGTTGAAGTCGTGAACAATTCACCATTTGGTTTATCAACGGCAGTATTCACTCAAAACATCTCCAAAGGGCTTGAATTCGCCCAAAGAGCTGAAGCCGGTCTTGTGAGAATCAATGGAGATACCACTGGAGTCGATCCTCATGCACCATTTGGAGGCATCAAAGCTTCGAGCTCAGGATCACGAGAACAAGGCGAAGTCGCCAAAGACTTCTATTCCGATTGGAAGACTATTCAAGTGAATCCGTAACTCTTAGATCGAAGGGCGAGTCGCGATGGCTTCGCGAATAGTGGCCAGAGCACAGTCTCGCTCGGCTCCAGAAAGTTTCATTCTGGGCAGCCGAACAGCTTCGCTTCCCATTCCGACTTCGGATTGGGCCAGCTTGATGAGTTGAACGAACTTTGGAACGGTATCCAGGCGTAAGAGTGGTAAAAACCACTTGTAAAGGTTGAGTGCCAAGCCCTCTTCCTTTCTTCGGCATAGTTCAAAGAGCTCAACTGACTCCTTAGGAAAAGCATTCACTAGCCCTGCGACCCAGCCCACGGCACCCATAGCCATACCCTCGACAATGACATCGTCAACTCCAACACAAATTTGGAGCCTTTGGTCAATGAGAGCTCTAATCGCGGTGATTCTTCTCACGTCGGTACTCGATTCTTTGATAGCATGCAAATGATCAAATTCTTCGGCGAGACTAGCAACCTGATCCGGTAAAAAATCCGTTCCGTAAGCAATAGGGTTGTTATAAAGCATGCATGAAAGTCGAGTGTTCTCAAAAATTCCACTCAAGTGCGCTCTCATCTCATCCCAAGTTCCCCGATAGACATAAGGAGGCAGAACCATCAACCCCAAACAACCCATAGATTCCGCAGTCTTCGTTAATTGAATTGCTTCCTGTGTTGAGAGCGCAGAGATGCCTGCAATAACAGGAATCCTATTGCCGACGGATTCCACGCACACTCTTAAAATTTCTTTCTTTTCTTCAATAGTGAGAGTCGCGGATTCTCCTAACGAACCGAGAGCGACAATTCCTTTACAGCCATGATCGGCCAGCCAATTGACATGGCGAGTAAGGAAATCGAAGTCGACTGATTCATCCCGATTCATCGGCGTAGTGATCGCCGGCAATACTCCCTTCCATACCATATCCATGAAGTTAAATTTTACCGGCCTTCGTGAATTCCAAACCTAGAATCCATCCAGAAATGGGTCAACATTTTCTGCAACAATTCTCAGGTCTGCGGTGACAAAAGCGCTGCCTTTGATTTTAGGAATAATCAAATCCTGATGCCTTCGAAAACTCGCTTCAAAAAAGCTACCTATGATGCTTTCTTGAATCCACAATTCCCCAGGTTTTAGCAAGTTATCGCTTGCTAAACACGCGATCTTCGCGCTTGTGCCAGTACCGCATGGTGACCGGTCGTATTGCCCACCAGGGCAAAGGACAAAATTTCTGGAATCTCCCATAGTTGACGAACCAAAAACCTCGATATGGTCGATGATCTCTCCATTTGCACCAGTGATAGAACAAACTTGCAAAAATGCCATCAACGACGTTGTGAAGGCGGAGAGTGCTGGAAGATTTGAGGGGCTCACCTCTGGCCCACCGGATTTGACTAAAAAGAACCAGTTGCCTCCGTATGCAACATCGCCGACAACTCTTCCCCACCCTGGCAAGTTGACTTCAACATTTGACAAATGCCGATAAGATGGTACATTTTCGAAGCTCACTTCGTGCGAGTTATGTAACCAGACTTCAACGTTTCCTGCAACCGTATTTATCTTGTAAGCACCTGGATTCAATTTTCCAAGCCAAGCCATGGTCGCAAAGACCCCGATGGTGCCATGCCCGCACATTCCCAAATAACCTTCGTTATTAAAGAAGACAACGTCAAAATGAGATCCAAGGTCGCTCGCTGGGAAGATTGCTGCGCCGATTGCAATCGGGTTTCCTCTTGGCTCCAAGCAAAGCATTTTCCGAATCGAATCATGCTTCTCACGCAAAATCTCAAGGCGATCTTGCACCGAACCGCCGATGTCTGGCAGACCTTCGATAATGAGTCGAGTTGGTTCACCCCCTGTATGAGAATCAATCACTCGAATTGAATCCATTAGATGTATTTCCTCATCTTGGCCCAAAATGTTGCCATGGGAACCTTCAGCTTTCGAGCAATCCATATCGGCGAACCGTTTTGCTCAGGCACTGCGTAAGGGGCTTCAACTTTGCCCACTTCCTCAAAAGATTCAAACATTGATTTGATTTCGAAAGGCCATTCATTAACAAAAATGCCAACTTCACCCGTCCAATCGTGATATCCCCAGAGCCAAAAGTTATTGTGTCCACAAATGACCGGCCCAACTTTGTAGTGCTCCAAAGCTGCTGCTTCTCCATAGTTATTAGCGACAACCATCACTTTTAACTTTTCATCACTGGACATGTTTGATTGAACTTCTTTAACAGCCTCTGCCAATTCTTCCCATCCAAACA
The DNA here is from genome assembly GCA_964583465.1 of uncultured Fimbriimonadaceae bacterium. Taxonomy (GTDB): domain Bacteria; phylum Armatimonadota; class Fimbriimonadia; order Fimbriimonadales; family Fimbriimonadaceae; genus JAEURO01. Next base: position 31,874 of record CAZOVP010000004.1, read on the forward strand.
TGTCTGCCCAACCTTGGATCGGGCTCTTGGCCCCTTTCTCTTCAACAGGTGGTTGGATCGGGCTGAAACCGATGAGCCAACCCATTTTTTGGGGAGCCAACCAAGGCAAGCCAAAGACTAAATATAGTGGTGCCGTGACCGTGAGAAGGGCGGTTATCACAAACAACTTTGGGCGGCTGGAGCCGATCCATGCCTCGCTTATTGCAGCGGCCAAAGGCAGAACCAAAGTGTATGCCGGTGCCAAATAGTTGACCCGACTCTTGCCATTGATGAGCAGCACAGCCAGAACGAAAAAAAAGACGATTGCCAAGGGCAACCACTTTTTCCACGGCTTAAAAAATGCCGCGACAAGGGCTATCGCAATAAAGACAAAGGCCACCATGTTTGCAACAACGAATTGTTGGGCAAAAAACTCCCATGGAACGAGTGGCAACAACTTGTGTTCTTGGGCGTTCTTTGCGAATTCTAATGTGGGCCAGCCGTTCGCGATTTGCCAAACTATGTGCGGTGAAACAATGCCGATCGTCGCAAGAAGCGAGATCCAGGGCCGCCAGTCCATAAGAAGTTTTCGATAAGGTGTCAGCAACAATCCAAAAAATATGCCCGCAACAAGCCAAAGTGCCGATGCCTTGTTCAAGAATGCCAGGCCAAGAATGGTTGCCAAGATAAGCCACAAGCGCAACGAGGGCTCTTTAAGGATTGCAATTAGGACATAGCCGGCAAGTGCCCAAAACATGATGTCGAACGCGTTCATCGAATAAAAGCTGAATACGACCAAAAAGACACCCGACAGGGCGCTAAAAAGACCCGCAATCCAAATCCCGGTCCATCCAACTCCAAGCTGCTTGGCACTGCCCATAATGGCCAGAACAGTAGCCATCGAGCTCAAAACCAAGGTCCATCGGAAAGCCCCTAGTGAATCGCCAAATATGGCGACACATACCCGCAAGACAAACACAGAGAATGGAGGATGATCGACATATCCCCAACTCAACCGATCAGCGCAGGAAAGGTAGTAGAGCTCATCTCGAAAATATCCGTAATTATTGATGCAAAGGACATGTGCCAAGCCCACAAGCAAGGGAACAACGACAAAAGGAATCCACTCGGGCCACTTTTGGGGCTGCTCTTTCACATCCATAGAATTCTTCGATAGTGACCCAAATTGGCACGATTGCAGGGCCATTTGGCCACCGCATCAAACGATCAACGATCGCTCTCGTAGGTATTCTATGAGAAGCGAAGCTTCATGCCATCCGATATGCCTCCTCATCAGCCAACCCAATCGCAAGCTGAAGTTATCTCGCATGTAGCGAGAAATAAGCCTATGAAGCTTCTAGATTATCTCAAAGAATTTGCTCGGCCGGGCTACCACATACGTAAAATCAAGGAGGATTTTCATGCTTCAATCCATGCTTTAAAAAATCGGGATTTAGAAGTTCTGAAAGATGATGCCACTAGTCTAGCTAAAGCCATTCGAGGTCGCTTATTGGCCTCTTATTTCTTGGTCGGCCCGTTTGGAATTTTGGGGCCAATTTCCGCAACTTACTTTCAATACAATATCGCCAAACATTTCGCCTTTGCTTCCGTTCTCACCCTAATTGTCACTATTGTTATTGGCAATCTCTTCAGCGTGATAGGATTCCAAGTTATCTGGGGTTTCTCGTCGAGAGCACTTTATCGCCACCGCCCGCCCCTCATTTACGATTTTTTTCAAATGTGGAGAGATATCTTGCCTTTGCAATGGCATGGATTTCAGCGTTGGGCTGCTGCCAATGTTTTCTTAATGCCCGTGAGCGTGCTTGCGCTATCGCTTATTGACAAATTCTTTCCTGCTTTCGGGCATGCGGTTCCAGTCGGAATTTTGACTCCGGCATTAGAACTGATTTTTGTCCACACATCTTTGATTCGGCTCATGGGTGATCTCTTTGAAAAAGAGTCACATCGAATCGCGCTCAACCATTCAAAAGTGCCTCAGCAATAAGCCGAGCCGAGTTTGGCATTGAGTGGCTCAAGGCATTGCTTCTCATAATAGCCAGCCTTTGAGGTTCATTTAATAGCTCTTCAATTGTTCGCGCACAGACTTCGGCGTCTGGAGCCCGAATGCCGATACCGTTTTCGACGAGAAATTCTGCATTCTTTTCTTCTTGTCCAGGTATTAAAAATGGATCGTAAATTAAAAAAGGAAGCCCAGATGCCATTGATTCAAATGTTGTGATTCCGCCTGGCTTGGCAACCAAAAGGTGGGAACTATGCATCAATTCGATCATCGTTTCCGTTGGTACATGCGATTCGATCCGAAAAGTATGGCCGGGTTTGGCATGGGCCGTGGAAATTTGTGCAGCCTTTAATGCCAGCTCATTTCGGCCACAAATAATTGAGAAATGTATCGGACTTTCAATTTGCCCCAATCGACTGACAAGTTCTCCCATCGGGCCACCGCCAATCCCCCCACTTGTCACCAAAATATTTGGCTTCGTCTTGTTCCAATTGGCATCGATCAACACTTTTTGATTTTCATCGGAAAGTTCAAAGCGATCGTCGATTGGAATTCCTGTAACTTTGGTTCTGCCTTTTGCACGAGGATAACGGCTTTCTAAAATCTCGCGAGACCACTCTCCAGGAACAAAGAAGAGGTCGGGGCGGCCCCTTAACCACATCCTCTGCGGATAAAGATCGGTGACAACAACTCCGACTTTGAACTTCATCGATCTCTGAAACTTGACTAATGCTGGCTGCGGAAGGGAGTGGGTGCAAATGACCCAATCCGGTTGAGCGGATTCCAATAATCCCTTTATTTTTCTCACGAAAACAGAGTCAAGAGCAGTTTGAAAATAATAGTTAAATCGGGGATTGTCAGACGTTTTATAGAGATGCCCCCAAAGTTTTGGTTTTTTTCTCACCAAGACCTCATATCCTCCCCGATACCAGGCCCTAAAGCTCTTACCCGTAAAATCCAAAACATCAATCGTTTGAGCTTCGCCACCGAGAGCCTTCACAGCACGTTCAACGGCATAAGCAGCACTCATGTGGCCATTTCCAGTCGATGCTGAGAGAAGCAGGATTTTCATTTTTTCCTGCTGACTATTCGCTTTAAAACAACCCATAATCGCGAACGATGGTATCTCTGGAGAAGAGCGAGCATAATGTCTCCCCAAACTATTATCGTCGACCAAATGGCAATTCCAAGCGGGGCCCCGTGCCACGAAAAAAATACGAGCGGAAGCACGCTAACCGCGCTGGACCAATGAACTATTTCACTCACCCTCGTTGCCCGTTCGAACGCAACTGTATTGGATCGATTTGGTTGGGGAATGTAAATCATTCTTTTGCCGGAAAACCCATAGGTCAGCTTGCTCATGATCATGGTGACAAAGCGTTTAAAGAGCTCGAGCCCGAGGATTCTGTAAAACCTCTCAGACTCAAACTTTTTGATTTCAAACCAGCCCTTTGGCAAACTAGGATCAGGTTCTGCACGCGGAGAATTGTCCTCGGAAATTTTTGGGATCCAATATTTGCATAATCTTCGCTTATAACCTTCTAGGGCAACGAGATGGCCGTGAAGGATAAAAAGAATGAGGACATAGTTCAGCCCGGGCCAATAGCGAAAGAGATAAAACGCAATGGCTTGTGGAATATAGCAACTGGCCCTTGCGAAATTTGCTGCCCCAAAATACCGAGAGTTTCTTTCTGCCTCCTCGATTTCATCTTGTCCCCAATCACAATTTGTTTCTGAAGTGGACGGCAGCATGCGTTCCATCACAACGCCCGCAACGAATCGATAAAGAAATCTTATGCCCAGTCTTTCGTACCACTGCGCACGCATTCAACAAAACCGCCTTGTCTCGTCTGAGATGAATGTTCTTTTGCTAAAAAAGATCTAGGTATTTGGAATTGGCTTTGGTTGTCTTTCCATGTCCAAAGTTCAATTTTGCCGTCAAAGTGCTCAACAATAGCAGTTCCATGCTCCACCCAATCTCCTGTGTTGATATACATCGTCCCATCGAGTTCTTTTCTGATTTGTGCCTTATGTATATGACCACAAACCACGCCATCAAACCCTGCTCCGACGGCTTGCTCCAGCAAGATTTCTTCAAAGTCCGTTCGCCTGCCAATAAACCTTTTGAGCCTCTTCTTAAATACAGAGCTAAATTCGATTTCAGACTTCCCTTTGATCAGCCTTTTGGCATTGAGCTTGTTATTAAGTACGGTGAGGCCCTCATAGCCCCAAGCTGCAAGCCAGGCGACTGGAACAAATCGAACTGACTTATCAAAAAGGTCTCCATGAACCACCTGGAGCTTCTTTCCATCGGCAGTCACATGCTCGAAGCTATGTTTGATCGAAAGATTTCCGAAGACGGAATTGTTGACATTCCGAACAAAGGCGTCGTGATTCCCAGGTGTATAAAAGACTTTGACACCCTGTTTCGTCTTGTTCAAGATCATTTCGACGGCGTCAGTATGAGACTGTTGCCATTTCCCGGCCTTCATCATCATCCAAATATCGACAATGTCGCCAACAAGATAGAGATTCTCGCACTCAACGCTTGTCAAAAAATGGCAAAACTCATCGACCATGCTGCCAGCCGAGCCCAAATGGACGTCGGAAACAAAGATCGAACGAAACTTGAGGTCAGACTCAACCATCGAATTACAGATAAAAACCTGTTACGAATCTACCCGAGAACTGGTTGAGAGGCTTGACTTCGTTCTCATAGCTTAAGCCATTGTCGCATCGTATCCATGTCCAATTCCGTGAGGCCATGATCTGCCGGGATCTGAACATTTTGAACTTGGGCTCCGCGAGAAATCAGAATTTTCGCCAATTCATCGGCATGACTTGCTCGGACAATTTCGTCTTTTTGACCATTGAGCAAAAGGACTTGCAGATTGGACAAATCTGGCCAGTCACCCCTCGAGAAGGGCACACTAGGGCGAAGCAGAATGGCTTTTTTGAACAGGTTTGGCCTCTGGTAAAGCAAAGAAGCTATGATGGTGGCCCCATTTGAGTATCCCAGCGCAATGACATTTTGAGGATCTATCTCCTTTTCTCCTTCCATCCCTTGAATCCAATCAGCCAACTCAAGAGTTCTCAAATCGAGGTCCGCTTCATCGAAGACCCCCTCTGAAAACCTTTTGAAATATCTTGTCTTTGTCCCCTCCATGACTTGGCCTCTTGGGCTAAGAATTCCAAAATCTGGGCCCAGACATTCGGCCAATGGTATCAAAGACCGCTCAGTTCCACCAGTTCCATGGAATAACACAAAAGTCTCCGGGCGATTCCCTTTCTTCCAAGTGTGAACAAATGTCATGGCAGTTGGCTCCCGTCACCTATTCTAATCTTTGGCAAGGAATTTTCGATCTGAGTTCGATAGTTTTCAAACCAAGGTGGCAATTTCAAAGCCTGACCCAATGTCTCGACATCTTCATCAATGAGAAATCCTGGCCCTACTGTTGCTATTTCAAATAAGACTCCGCCAGGCTCTCTAAAGTAAATGCTTTGAAAATAGCATCGTTCTTGTACTTCAGTGACCTTTCTACCATTTTCAGAGATTCGGCGTAGAGCTTGCTGAATTGTCGTCTGATTCGCGGTTTCAAAAGCCACATGATGATACGTCATCGATCCAGGTTTTGAAGCAATATCGTTTCCATCCTTGATAACTGCAACAAAATCGCCAGGACGGCGAGACGGAGCCCCCAATAGGATGAGACCACCTTCTTCTGTGATGTATTGATAATCAAAAATGGATTCTAGGAATTGGGTCGATTGAGCAGCCCGGTAACTTGCAAGCTCAATCATGAAGAAGCCTCGAATCGCTTCTGATTCGCCGACTCCTCCTGATACCCAAGGCTTCCGATCATCGTGCGATTCAGTGAGAGCGAGTCGAACACCGTCGTGATCTTGGAACAGCAGGCAATTATGACCAAAAACTGATCGTTCTTCGAACTCGATACTAGCTTCCCTGAGCCTTTCTTTCCAGAATCCAAGAGATTGGTGAGGGACGCTGAAATAGAGCCGAGAGATTTGTCCCGGGCCAAGACCAGATGTGCCAAAACCAGGAATCGGAAAGAAGGTCAGGGCAGTACCGGGAGAACCTGTTTCGTCACCATAGTAAAGATGGTACATGCTAGGATCATCAAAATTGACTGTGATTTTGACTAACCTTAATCCTAAAACTTGAGTGTAAAAGTCGATATTTTTCTGCGGATCGCCACACATTGCGGTGACATGGTGAATTCCAGAGATCATGCCTATAATCAATGACGTTGGCACCAAGTTAGTTTCTGGATAGGGTCGTCTGGTTAAGGCAAGACTGCGAGTAACATAGACGAAGAATGATTGCCTTGGCTCTTGTTTCTGTGTTGAGTATTTCTCGGATTCAAGATGACGTCCCACTTTTGGGCACAAATTTGGCCCCAATTAGCCCGACTAGCACTCAGCGACCCTTTAATAACATTGTCAAGACAAGTTTAGGTTGGAACGTAACATCGTCTCCAAATCTTGTGCAAATCGATTCCGAAGGGCAGATCATCTCAAGCAAGACTGGTGGTGTGGCTGAACTCAAATTGCATTTTGGCCCACAAGATGTTTCAGGCGATTATCAGCTAAGTTGGCTCGGTGATGGCGAACTCGCTGTAACTGGAGCCAAACTCGAATCGACCTCTCCGGGTCGAGCCGTGCTCAGTGTTCAATGCCCAACCGATGTCACTCTTTCGGTGCGGAATATAGGATCGAGTGGCTTCAAGAATTTTGAATGTTTGTTACCTGGGGTCAAACTTGAACCCGATTCGAGTCAATTTGATCCAGTCTTTCTTCAAAGAATGTCGCTTTATCGGGTGATCAGGTTCAAGAATTGGTGGACTCCCAGTGCATCGCAAAAATTAGAATGGAACGATCGGCCACAACCATCGTCGCTTTCATTTGCCAAGAGCGGTGTTCCTATCGAAACCATGCTAGAGCTCTGCAACATCAAGAACATCAGTCCTTGGCTCAACATTCCATATCAAGCCTCAGAAAACTTCGTTCGTGAACTTGTTGACCTCTGCCAAAAGATGCTTAAGCCCAATCTCAAAATTTATGTGGAATACAGTGACCGGTGCTGGATTTCGGGGTTCCCTCAAACCGCTTACTGTGAAAACAGTGGCAAAGCAAAGGGCCTAGATTCAGATATCCGAAAGGCGGGAATGCTTGAATATGTGGAAAGATCGACTGGCATCTTTAAACAATTCACAACAGGACTTAAAGACCCGACACGAGTTGTAAAAGTTCTCTCTGTTCCCATTGAGAGGCCCGAGCTTGCGAATCAAATGTTGGACTATAAGAACGCTTCTTTACAATCTGACGCCATTGCTGTTGAGGTCTATTTTGGAGCGAAGGAATCAAAATTTGACCCTATCGATGCTTTGCTCAAGTCTCTAAGCGATAACCTGACCAAAGATTTGGAGAATCAGCTCGCTCCTATTTCAAAAATTGCCCGAAGTCATCGCTTAAAACTATTTGCCTTTGAAGGTGGGCAACACTTAACGTCATCTTTGACTCCAGATTTCGAAAAAATAGCAGAAGCCAATCGAAGCGAAGCCATGGGACAATTGTATTCTTCGATGCTCAAAACTTGGTTAGAAAATAGAGGTGAACTCTTTATCCATACGATGGATTGTTCGAATCCGGGGCAAGGATCAGCGTGGGGCACAATCGAATATCAGAATCAAGATCCGCAATCGTCTCCAAAAAATACAGCATTGATCAAATATGCTTTGTTCCCTGAACGGTTTCAGCAATGACTCAATTGACCGACGACAAGCAACGCTTCGAAAGCTTACTCAAGCCCTTGGCGGGCCAGGCTTATCGTGTCGCGCTTGGCCTCACGCGTCACCCGGAAGCTGCCGTTGATCTTGTGCAAGATGCCACAATTTTGGCTTTTCGGTCATTTCACACTTTCGAGCTTGGTACAAATTTTAGAGCATGGTTCCTTCGAATCTTGACAAACAAATTTCTCAAAGATCGAACAAAGAAGGCGCATCCTGTTGTGGGATTGGACGACATTGAGGATGTGTTTCTTTACAAGAAGGCGACTGAGCTTGGCCTTTTAGGGAACCAAACGGATCCCATGAGCCTTCTCATGAATAGCTTTGATCTCGAAACAATCCAGGATGCTATCGTGAGTTTGCCAGAAGACTACCGTTCGACGGCCGTTCTCTATTTTCTAGATGATATGAGCTACGAGGAAATTGCCCATATCCTTGAAATCCCCGTTGGAACTGTGCGATCAAGACTCCACAGGGGGCGTAAAGCTTTACAACAATCGCTTTGGCAGTTGGCCAAAGACAAGGGAATTTTTGGCGAGGCTAAGACACATGAGTGAATGCGAACACAGCAACTGCAAAGAGGCATTTGAAAAGCTCGACGACTATTTGGATCGAGTGCTTTCTGAAGATGAAATGAAGGCGGTCAAGGTTCATTTGGAAAAGTGTTCTCATTGCGCAGATGAATTCCAATTTGAAGAATCCGTGATCGCTTGTCTTAAACTAAAGCTCATGCATATCGACCTTCCTTGTGAACTGCTTTCGAAAATCTCAGAAGCGATTGATAAGGCTTAAGCCAAATTTTCGAGATACCAATGATAGGCATCTTTGACACCAGATTCAAGTGCCATTGACGATTCCCATCCCAACGACTTGAGAAGACTCACGTCATTTGTTTTTTCGGGGAATCCGTCTGGATAGCTTGAATCCCATGCTATTTCACCTTTGTGGCCGACGACCTTTTGAACCAACTCAGCAAGATCTTTTATTGAGATTGAGGTTCCTGTGCCGATATTGACCAGTGATGGAGGGCTATCTAGGTTCAACAGGTGAACACAAGCACTTCCAACTTCATCGCTATGCAAAAACTCTCTCTTAGGCAATCCGCTACCCCAACAAGTCACTTTTGAATCTGGCAAGTGCTCATGAAATCGCCGGATCATGGCAGCCATGACGTGACTTCCCTGAGCATCAAAGTTGTCACCTGGGCCATAGACATTAGGAGGCATCGCTGTGAAATAGACCCGGCCAAATTGCCTGGAAATGGCCTCGCACATAAAATATCCTGCAATTTTTGCAACTGCATATGGAGCATTGGTAGGCTCGGGAGGGCCACTCATGAGAGCAGACTCAGGTATCGGCTGAGCAGTTTCTCTTGGATACATACAAGATGATCCTAAAAACAGAAGCCGCTGAACATCTGCAAGATGCGAGCCCCAAATCAGATTTTGCTGAATGGCCAAATTTTGCCCAATAAAATCGGCAGGTCGAGTCGAATTCGCTTTGATTCCTCCCACAAGCGCCGCCGCGACGACAACGGCTTCTGGTTTCTCCGCTTCTAAGAAATCTCTTGTCGCGACCTGGTTCGTGAGATCAAGTTCACTTCGAGACCGTGTAATGAGGTTGGAATATCCTTGCCTTTGAAGCTGGCGAAGGATGGCCGAGCCCACGAGCCCACGATGACCAGCCACAAAAATCTTAGTGTTGCTCTTCAGCGCTGGCATACGATGTAAATCCTTCTCTTCGGGTCAGGGCTTCTTTTTCGGCTTCGATCAAATCGCAAGCGACCATTTCATGGATCAAGTCACCAAATGGCGTCTTGGGTTCCCATCCCAGCTTTTCTTTGGCCTTTTTGGGGTCTCCCAGCAAGGTTTCGACCTCTGTAGGCCTGTAATATCTCGGATCCACCTTGACGAGCACTCGGCCCGTTGAAACTTCGATTCCTTGTTCGTTTTCGCCTTCACCTTCGAATTTCAATTCTATTCCTGCTTCCCTAAAGGCGCGCAAGCAAAGCTCGCGGATAGAGAACTGTTCTCCGGTTGCAAGTACAAAATCTTCCGGCTGGTTTTGTTGAAGCATAAGCCACATTCCCTCAACATAATCTCTCGCATGGCCCCAGTCCCTGAGTGCGCTCAGGTTGCCGAGATAAAGCGCATCTTGCAACCCAACCTTGATTCGCGCGGCCGCTCTGGTAACTTTGCGCGTGACAAACGTTTCGCCCCGGTTTGGCGATTCATGGTTAAACAAAATGCCATTGCAAGCATAAATGCCGTAGGCTTCCCTGTAGTTCACCGTGATCCAATAAGCATAGAGCTTTGCGACGGCATAAGGTGACCTCGGGTAGAACGGAGTCGTTTCGGATTGCGGTATCTCTTGCACTAATCCGTATAATTCTGAGGTCGAAGCTTGATAAAATCGGACTTTTTGTTCCATTCCCAAGATTCGAATGGCTTCCAAAATGCGCAACGTACCAATCGCGTCTGTCTCAGCCGTGTACTCGGGTGAATCGAAGCTGACTTTGACATGGCTTTGGGCTCCTAAGTTGTATATTTCGTCGGGTTGGGTGAGTTGAACGATCCGAATAAGCGAGCTTGTATCGGTGAGATCGCCATAGTGCAAATGAAGCGGTAGGCCAGTTTCATGAAGGTCATGGAAGAGATGGTCAATCCTTTGGGTATTAAAAAGGCTGCTTCTTCGCTTAATCCCATGAACTTCATATCCTTTTTTGAGAAGAAATTCTGCAAGGTAAGCACCATCTTGGCCAGTAATCCCAGTAATCAAAGCACGTTTCATTAAAGATCTCTCAAGAATTATCGGTTTGAATCGCCTTATTGGCAACGGGACTCGTGGGCATATTTGACCTAAAATTGAGTGTTTACAATGACTTCCCTTTTTTGATAATCATGCCAGGGAGTCCTAGCTCCAGGATCGATTCGGGTACCATTGAACCTCAGCCCTCTTGCGTCAATCGCCAAGAAGGCTTGCAAAACCAGACCACAGATCAGGTGCGGAGGGTTTTCGTTATTTCTTGAGACGGCCAGAATCGGCCACAAGAATCGAGATTTTGACGATCTTTTGCTGAAACCAGCAGTTGGCCACCCGAGCAAACCGGTTTGAGTATGGTGGAGACAAAATTTATGGCCAAAACGTGTTTAATCGTTAAACAAAAGAGAAAGCCCAAGTTCAAGGTGCGCGCTTACAACAGATGTAGTCAGTGCGGTCGAGACAGTGGCTATATTCGCTATTTCGGCATCTGCCGAATCTGTTTCCGAGAGATGTCCCACAAAGGGCTACTCCCAGGCGTTGTGAAATCAAGTTGGTAAAAAAGTATGCATAGTGACCCGATCGCGGATCTTCTCGCGCGGATCAAGAACGGCGTACTCGCCCGACTTCCGCACGTGGATGCCCCTGTTAGCAAAATCAAAATTGAACTCCTGAAGATCCTTCAAGCAGAAGGGTTTATCACAGGATATGACGTCATTACAGAGGGGAAATTCCCCAGTGTCCGAGTTCACCTCAAGTACGACTCGAGACGTAAACCCGTTATCCATAACATCAGGCGCGTGAGCAAACCTGGTCTTCGAGTCTATAAAGGCACAACCGAGCTTCGACCCATTCGAAGTGGTTTGAGCACAAGAATCATGACCACAAGCGCTGGGGTTATGACCGACCGAGAAGCTCGGCGCCGCAAAGTCGGTGGCGAAGTTTTGTGTGAGGTCTGGTAATCATGAGCAGAATTGGAACAAAACCCGTGACCGTGCCAGGAAATGTCACTGTCACCATCGATAATGGCGATGTCACCGTCAAGGGGCCCAAAGGTGAGCTCAAGACGAAGATCGCTTCGAGCTTGGTCGTGAACCAAGAAGACGGCCAATTGACCATCACAAGGCCGGATAACAACCGGTTGAATCGAAGTCAGCACGGTTTAGCTAGAACTCTCATCGACAACATGATTACTGGTGTAACAAACGGACACCAGAAGTCATTAGAAATTCATGGTGTCGGCTATCGAGCTCAGCTCGAAGGACGAGTTCTCGTGTTGAGTGTCGGATTTTCTCACCAAATCAAGGTGCCGGCACCTGGCGGAATCGATTTTGAGATTAAACAAGAAGACAAGAGCCGAATTACCGGTATCGTTGTCCGAGGCATCGACAAGGCTCTCGTCGGACAAGTCGCTGCCGATATTCGAAAAACAAGAAAGCCAGATCCATACAAAGGAAAAGGCGTTCGCTACCAAGGTGAGGTTGTTAAGCTCCGACCAGGAAAGAGGGCAGGTAAGTAATTATGGCGATGAAATCACGAGGCGATATGCGCGTTGTTCGCCATGAGCGACTGCGCAAGAAAATTTCTGGAACAACAGAGCGACCTAGGCTTGCAATTTACAAAAGCAACAAGCACATTTCAGCTCAGATCATTGATGACGTGAAATGTGTGACCGTTGCTTCTGCAAGTAGCTTGGAGAAAGATCTCAAAGCATCTGATAACGCTGAAGGCGCCAAAAAGGTGGGCAAGGCAATTGCTGATCGAGCCAAAAAAGCTGGGGTCAAATCGGTGGTATTCGATCGAGGAGGTCTTCGCTATGCAGGTGTGTTGGCGAGTTTGGCCGACGGAGCCCGAGAGGCAGGTTTGGAGTTTTAAGATATGGCAAGAGGACCACGATTAACCGGCAGAAGACAACCTTCAAACCAACCCAGAGATGGGAGGCAACCCGAAGGACCACAGCTCGACGTTCGCGTCATTCGATCAAACAAAGTTTTCAAGACCCACAAAGGTGGAAAGACTGCTTCTTGGTCAATCCTTGTTGTCGTTGGCGATAACAAAGGGAGCTTAGGAGTCGGCCTTGGGAAAGCAAGAGGAATACCAGACGCCATTCGAAAAGCGGAAGAAGCTGCTCGAAAGAATATGTTTAGGGTTCCCATGATTGGCAGGACAATTCCACATGAGATCACGGCTCGATTCGGGGCTTCGACTGTTGTATTGAAGCCTGCATCACCTGGTACAGGCGTCAAGGCTGGATCAGCTGTTCGACAATGCCTAGAAGCTGCGGGAGTACACGACGTCTTGGCCAAATGTTTGGGGAGCCGAAACGGCACCAATGTCGCTTATGCCACAGTTAAAGCTTTTAAGGAACTTGCCTCACCAGAAGAATCTGCCGGGCGACGTGGCGCAGATGTAAAGCATCTTGTGCCTTGGCTACAAAAGGCTCGAAAGGAAGAAGAACTCCATGCTTAAGATCACACTTATCAAAAGCACGATTAGCGAAACTCCGCGAAATCGAGCGACAGTTCATGCCCTCGGTCTGCGAAAAACGCACCGAAGCGTCATCCAGGAAGATAACCCTGTGATCCAAGGCATGATCCACCATGTCAAGCATCTTCTCAAGGTTGAAAACGTTGAGGGAGTTGAAAAGGTGCGGAAGCGAAAAGGTGCAAAGGCTGCTGCAGCCCCAGTCGCAGCAAAGCCTGCGAAAGCACCAAAAGCCGAAGTAACAGCATCTGACAAGCCAAAAAAAGCGCCTGCAAAAAAGGCCACAACAAAAAAGGATTCGTAACCAATGAACATTCATGATTTAAGACCAGCAAAGGGCTCGACAAAGCGAAAGCGCCGAGTCGCTCGTGGGATTGGGAGTGGCATGGGTAAAACTGCGACCCGTGGCACCAAAGGCCAAAAGGCCAGACGACAGATCAGCCCATGGTTTGAAGGTGGACAAACACCGATCCATCGAAGACTTCCTGTCAAAAAGGGATTCCGCAATATCAATCATAAGGAATTTGCAATCGTCAATATCCAAGCTCTTGAAAAACATTTTGAAAAGGGCGAAGAAGTGACGCCTGAAACCTTGATTTCTAAGGGGCTAATTCATGGCCTTATGGACGGAGTCAAAGTTTTGGGGCACGGTGAATTGACCAAGAAGCTGAAAGTCTCGGCGCATTACTTCAGCGCATCTGCAAGCGCAAAAATCGCAAATGCAGGGGGCGAGATCAAAGTGATCGAGCAAGCTTCGAAAGGTCAGCCACAGAAGAAAGTGAAAGCTGGCAAGGAATCTAAGTAAAAAGCCATGGCCTTAGGATCACTGGGCAGTGGCTCATATGGGCCAGGTACTGGCGATAAAGGTTTGAGAATGTCCCTCACGGACACTTTCAAACTCGCATGGCAAGATCCAGACCTTAACGCACGAATCAAGTTTGTTCTCCTTGTCTTTGCGGTCTATGCACTTGGAGTTCATGTGCCAGTGCCAATCGCGGGAGTTGACCCTAATGAAGTTACGAGAAACCTCGTCAAAAATGACTTCTTTTCGTTGATGAACACGTTTGGCGGGGGTGCATTTCGTAGACTTTCGATCTTTGCATTAGGTCTGAGCCCGTATATCACAAGCTCCATTATCTTGCAAGTTCTCACACTTGCTAATCCTGCCTGGAAGCAAGAGCTACAAGAAGGTGGCGAATATGCTCGAAAACAACAGAATAAACGAACTCGGCTCCTGACGCTTGGCTTAAGCGTTTTTCAAGGATTTGGCCTTCTCCATATCATGGGGACAACAGTGCCGGAGATCTCTGGAATGCTTCCCATTTTGAGGCTGACCATCGTTCTGTTCTGGTTGACAGGCACTATGTTTCTGCTTTGGCTTGGCGAACAAGTGAGCGAACGCGGAATCGGGAACGGAGTCTCGCTAATGATCTTTGCCGGTATCGTCATTTCCTTGCCAAACTTGGCTTCTGAATTGACAACTGCCGTTCAAAATGGCACCGTTGGAGCCTGGCAAGCAGGATTAATTGTGGTTGCCTTCCTTGCAGTCACTTATTTCATCGTTTATTTCACCATTGCACAGCGACGCATTCCAATTCAGCATATGAGAAGGAATTACGGGACGAAGTCACTGGGAGGACAAACGAGCTACTTGCCGATATCAGTCAACATGGCCGGCGTGATTCCCATAATCTTTGCTATTGCATTGGTTTATATGCCAGCGCAATTTGCAGGGGCCTTCCCTCCAACAAGTCCAATCCATCTTGGGCTCATGAAAGTGGCCGAGTTTTTCTCACCAAACTTCACTCGTTGGCAGGGTTGGGTCGGAGTCTTGCTCTACACAGGTCTCATCTTTGTCTTCACTTATATGTGGAACGCGATGACATACAATGTTGGAGATATTGCCGACAATCTCAAAAAACATGGTTCTTACATTCCAGGGATTCGACCTGGAAAGCAGACCAAGGACTTTTTGGATGGCGTCATCTCGAGAGTCACTTTTGTTGGAGCCTTGTTCTTGGCTGTAACAGCTTTAACTTCGTATCTGTTCCCTCTTATTGCGAATGCACGAGGGTTGCAAGTGATCGGAGGTACATCGCTTTTGATCATGGTGAGTGTTGCACTGGAAACAATGCGACAAATCGAAGCGAACTTGCTCACAAAGAAGTACGAATAATGTCCCTTATGGCAAGCAACTCACTTGTTGCTTGCCATTTTCTTTCCGATAATTTCAGCAGATATGCCCATTCGAATCATTCTCATCGGCCCTCCCGGAGTTGGAAAAGGAACTCAGGCGGCTCTCCTAGAACAGAATCTCGGAGTTAAACCACTTTCTTCGGGCATGATCTTTCGCTCCGAAATTGAAGCGGAGACCGACCTTGGAGAGCTTGCTAAGAGCTATATCGACCGAGGAGAACTCGTTCCTAACGGTATCACGATTCAGATGATGGTCAAACGACTAAGAACTGATCAAGTTCGAAAGCGTGGCTTTATTCTCGATGGATTTCCGAGAACCGTTCGCCAAGCCGAAGCCCTCACAGTTGAGCTAGACAAGGAAGAAATCAGACTTGATGGGGTCGTTTCTCTTGAAATTTCCGATGAAATTGTCGTAGCTCGCCTTGGAGGCAGAATGGGATGCACAAAATGTGGCGAAATCTATCATGCAGAATCGAAGCCTCCAAAAAGGGAAGGTTATTGCGACAAATGCGACAGTTTGCTTATTGTCAGGAGCGACGATAAACCCGACACAATCCGAGAAAGATTGAGAATCTTTCACGAAAACACAAAGCCAGTGATCGGCTATTACGAACAATTAGGGTGCCTAAAACGCGTCGACGCGAATCAAGATCCAGAAATGGTGTATCGAAATATTCTATCGAGCCTTAACATCTGACAAACAAAACATGATCATCTTAAAAAGAGAAAGCGATATTGCAAAAATGCGCGAGGCAGGAAAAATTTTGGCCTGGACACTCAGAATGGTTTCCGGAGAGATCAAGCCCGGCGTCACGCCTGCAAAACTCGATGAACTCGCAGATAAGCTGATTCGGGAGAAAGGGGGAAAGCCAAGTTTCTTGGGTTATCGTGGCTACCCCGCTTCAACCTGTATCAGCGTAAATAATGTCGTGATTCATGGGATTCCAGATGAAAAGCCTCTCGAAGAAGGCGACATTATTGATCTAGATTTTGGAGTTTTTAAGGACGGATTTCATGCGGATAGTGCATGGACTTTTCCCGTCGGCAAGGTTTCTAAAGCCGCAGAAAGGCTGTTGAACATCACCCGAGAAAGCTTGATGCAAGGCATAAGCAAAGCTAAAGCAGGTAATAAAGTCGGCGACATTGGCTCGACAGTCCAAAAATATGTGGAATCAAACGGCTATTCTGTGGTTCGGGAGCTCGTGGGCCATGGTATCGGAAAGAATTTGCATGAAGAGCCCAATGTTCCGAACTACGGCAAGCCCTCTTCCGGAGCTGTTTTGCGAGAAGGGACGACTATATGCATCGAACCTATGGTCAATGAAGGAACCGCTGAAATTGTGACTTTGGATGATGGCTGGACGATGGTGACCAAAGACGGTAAACTGAGTGCACATTTTGAGCACACTGTGGCCATCACACGCGAAGGCCCAGAGATTCTCACTTTAGAATAGACAAAGGAAAGCATGGCTGGACGTGGAAGATATAGGGGCCCTGTCAAGAAAAAGACAGAGGATTCTGTTAAAGAAGAGGGCATTGAACTTGATGGCACAGTGACTGAAAACTTGCCTAACGCCCAATTCCGTGTCAAACTCGACGATACTGGCAGTGAAATCCTCTGCTATGTAAGTGGAAAAATGCGGAAACACTGGATCAAGATTTTGAATGGTGATCGGGTGCGAGTAGAGTTCTCGCCCTATGATTTAACACGTGCACGCATCGTCTATCGATATCGCTAATTTGAACTCGAGCGCTACGCGTTTCTACCCAAAAGACCCAATCTCAGACCCTCTCGTACGTCTTCGGCATTTCAGCCTAGGCACAAGCTCTTCTAGGCTGGTACAATTGACTTTCGCGCTCGGCACATGGTGCTGACCGCAAGGTTTTGGGCCGTGTTCCACAATATGGACGTAGCCAAGTTCGAAAGAGATTCTCGGTAACAACTCATTTTTGAGCGGATACCGCGCTCCAGAGGCAAAGAAAGATGAAAGTCAGAGCCAGTGTGAAAAAAATTTGCGAGAAATGCAAAATCATTAAGCGAGAGGGCGTTGTTCGCGTCATCTGCGTCAACCCAAAACACAAACAGCGACAAGGATAAGAATTAGAAAATGGCGCGTATTGCAGGTGTAGATCTACCACGAGATAAGGGGCTTTATTACGGGCTCCAGTCCATTTATGGCATTGGCCCCAAAAGAGCAAGCGAGATTGTTGAGAAAACAGGTCTTGATGCGCGAAAAAAGATTCGTGATTTAAGCGATGATGAAGTCGGAAAACTTCGAAATGTCATCGACGAAGATTATGATGTCGAAGGGGATCTCCGTAGAGAAGTTTTCTCCAATATCCGGCGCCTGATTGAAATTGGCAGCTACCGTGGCTTGCGCCATCGCCGCGGACTCCCCACAAGGGGCCAACGAACTCGAAGCAATGCCAGAACCAGAAAGGGCAAGGCCAAGACCGTTGCAGGCAAGAAAAAAGCGAAGAAGTAATCTATGGCAAGAAAAGCAACAACTCGAGGAAAACAAAAAGAGAAGCGACAGGTCGCCCATGGCCACGCTTATATTCACTCTTCGTTTAACAACACCATCGTTACAATCACAGATCCACAAGGTGCAGCCCTGGTTTGGTCCAGTAGTGGCAATGTTGGGTTCAAAGGTAGCCGAAAAGGCACTCCATTTGCAGCTCAGCTGAGCGCGGAAAAAGCCGCGCAAAAGGCGAAAGAGCACGGAATGGAAACTGTCGATGTTTTTGTCTCTGGCCCGGGTGGAGGTCGAGAAACCGCAATTCGATCTCTCAATGCCACGGGTTTGACCGTTTCTTCTATTCGTGATATCACCAAGGTTCCCCACAACGGATGCCGACCTCCTAAAAAGCGACGAGTTTAATCTTCACAGACCATGCCACAAATTACTACTCTCGAATCCACTAACGAATTTGCAAAATTCGTATTAGAACCGCTGGAACGGGGCTATGGCCCAACGATCGGCAACGCCCTCCGGCGAGTCATGCTCAGCAGCATTCAAGGTGCCGCCATTTGCGCAATTAAAGTCGATAAGGTGTTCCACGAATTTGCTGTGATACCTGGGGTGAAAGAAGATGCTTCTGAATTTCTTTTGAACCTTCGGTTTTTGGCCATTAAATGGGATTTTGAAGGAACTCCGCCAGAAGAAGCCGTTTTGCGGATTGATGTGAAGGGGCCGGGCCGAGTCACTGGTGCAGATGTACAGTGTCCCGAAGGGCTCACCATTATGAATCCAGAGTGTTATCTGGCGACAATTAGCGACGCAAAGGCCACATTAAGTGCTGAACTTTACGTTGGTTGGAGCAGCGGATATGTTCTTCCCGAAAGACAAGAAAAGTACAAAGGCGTGATCGGAATTATTACAACTGGTGCCCAATTCACACCTGTGAAGAAGGTCAATTACGTCGTTGAAGCAACACGTGTTGGGCAACGGACCGATTACGAAAGGCTTGTTTTGGAAGTTGAAACCAATGGTGCAGTTCCTCCTAATGATGCCGTGACACAAGCAGCGCACATTCTTGACAAGTATTTCCGAATGTTCTTTGAACTCGGAAATGCTGGAGTCGATATTGTTATCGCTGGTGAAGAGGAGCTGGCACCAGAACTTGCTAATGTTCCCGACATCAAAATTGAAGAAATGGACTTTAGCCAGCGAACTTTCAACTGTTTAAGGCGCGCAGCAATTTTGAACCTAAGGCAGCTTGCAGTTGTAAATGAAGCTGATCTCACCAGCATCCGTGGGTTTGGGAAGAAGTCTCTTGTGGAAGTGAGAGACAAACTCCAAGAGCACGGGCTAGAACTCAAAGCAGCCAAAGGCGGATACATCAGTCTCGATCTGCTCGACGACGATGACGACTTCTAAATTATTTTTGAAAGGATTGAAGAATCATGAGGCATAAGAACGACCATCGAAAGCTTGGATTGCCAAGCGACCAGAGACGAGCGCTGCTCACAAACTTAGCTCGCCAGCTCATTCGCACCGGCTACGTCCATACCACGATGGGACGAGCTAAAGAAGTGCGAAGAATTGTTGAAAAGCTGATTACCACAGCAAAGGAAGACAACCTAACGGCACGTCGCCAAACGAGAAAAATTCTCGTGGGGCACAGCAAATCGAGTCCGATGCCCACAAAGATATTGGCTGGCAAAACAGAAGCAGAAAAACTTCAAATTCTTCAGCAGAGATCGTTGATCAATGGTGAAGATTTGGTGAATCACTTATTCACAGTTGTCGCGCCACAGTTCAAAAATCGAAACGGGGGCTACACCAGAATTACTCGAACAGGCACTCGACGAGGTGACGGTGCCGATACCGGCGTCATCGAGCTTGTCCGAGAATAGGATTAAAAGAGTAAAGCTTGTCGTTGCTTATGACGGCACAGAGTTTTGTGGCTGGGCGCCACAAAGTGGGCTAAGGACAGTTCACGGCATATTGACAGAAACTGTTCGCCAGGTCTCGGGCGAAGATTGCGAGATCACTGGAGCAAGCAGGACAGACAGCGGAGCTCATGCCATTGGTCAAGTGTGTCATTTCGATACTGCCCGGCCAATCAGCCAATCAAATTGGCTGCGAGCCCTGAACGATCGGCTTCCTAGAGATCTTGCGGTCGTGGGTTGTCAGTTTGTAAATTCAAACTTTCATTCCCGATTTTGGGCAAGAGATCGACTCTATCGTTATAGGATTATCTTGGGAAAGCGAGATCCGCACCGTGAAAGGTTCGCGTACCATTTTGGACGAGAACTCGATTTGGAAGCGATGAGTAGAGCAGCGAGGCTACTTGAAGGTCGCCATGATTTTCGTTCGTTCACACAGCAGCTCGAAGAAACGGATAACACTGAGCGCGTGATTTTTGGATTTCGTGTTCGAAAAGTGTTCGATGAGGTTCGAATCGAGGTCTTAGGTTCAGCCTTTGCAAGAGGAATGATGCGAAGAATGAGTGGAGCACTCTTAGAGGTCGGCCGGGGGAAAAGACCCCAAAGTTGGATTTCTGATCTGCTGAAAGAAACGATTGAACCCAGCATCACGCTGCCACCGGTACTTCCCGCTAGAGGTTTGACACTTTTGAAAGTGAACTATGGGCGAAGTCCGCAGCTCCAGCAGCAATATGAAAAATAAGATTTTTAGCAAAGTTAGGATAGAGAAAATGAATAGGACATATACGGCAAAGCCGAGCACGATCGACCAGAAGTGGTTTGTGGTTGATGCGGCAGGTGTCCCGGTGGGGCGCCTGGCGGGGCAAGTCGCGCAAATTTTGCGGGGCAAGCACAAGCCCACATTCACATATAATATGGATTGTGGAGACTTCGTCATCGTTATCAATGCGGACAAGGTTGTCATGACCGGCAAAAAAGGCGAAGAGCTCATCTACTGGCATAGTGGCTGGCCCGGCGGAATCAAGAACGTGAGCCGAGAAGACATGCTGGAAAATAACCCAGTGAAGCTGGTCGAAAAAGTCGTTTGGGGCATGATCCCAAAAACGAAATTGGGTAGCTCGATCTTTAAGAAACTCAAAGTTTATGCGGGTTCGGAGCATCCGCATGCGGCACAAAATCCACAGCCGCTCTCAATTGGAAAGAACTGAAATGGCGAAGAATGCGATTAGTTATGGAACTGGGCGACGAAAGTGCGCCATTGCCCGAGTCTGGATCAAACCAGGCGAAGGATTGATCACAATCAACGACAAGGATTGCAAAGACTACCTTTGCAGACCGGTTCTGGATATTTTGGTTCGATCCCCGTTCGTGCATCTCAAAATAGAGGGCAGATACGACGTGATTGCGAAAGTTAAAGGTGGCGGAATTACAGGGCAAGCTGGTGCGGTTCGGCTAGGCATTTCTCGTGCACTTGTAGAACTCGATGAGTCCTTGCGATCTCCTCTTCGAGCGGGCGGTTATATGACCCGAGACGCCCGAGTTAAAGAACGAAAGAAATACGGTCGAAAGAAAGCTCGACGCGGATTCCAGTTCGTCAAACGATAATCAAAAAATCTCTATCCAAAGATCAGAGCTGGACGAAAAATCGCCCAGCTCTTTCCTTTTCCCAAACCCAATCGTTTATCCCGGTAAACTGAACTCAAATGGCAATTCGCGTAGGTATCAACGGATTTGGCCGAATCGGCCGCTTGTCGCTCCGCACCATCATAGAAAGGCACAACAAAAATATCGAAGTTGTTGCTCTCAATGACCTCACAGATGTCTCGACCAATACTCACCTCTTTCGTTGGGACACCTGCTATGGCCCATTTGCCAGCACTGTCAACCACGATGACGATTCCATGCAGGTCGGAGGCTACGACATCAAGGTTTTTAAGGAGCGAGACCCAGGAGCGATACCTTGGGACAGCCAAGGAGTGGATCTTGTTATTGAATCAACCGGCCTCTTTACCGATGCAACAATCGCAAAAAACCACATGAATCATGGCGTCAAGAAAGTTGTCATCAGTGCTCCTGCAAAAAACGAGGACGTGACGATTGTTTTAGGCGTGAACGATGAGATGTATGATCCTGCCAAACACAATGTCATTTCAAATGCAAGTTGCACAACAAATGGCCTTGCTCCAGTGGCTTATGCGCTACACAAGGAATTTGGAATTCAAAAGGGGCTACTCACCACGGTTCATGCCTATACAAACAGCCAGTCCACCGTCGATACCGCCAAGAAGGACGTCAGAGATTCCCGAGCAGCAGCAGAAAACGTGATTCCGAGTTCCACTGGCGCTGCCAAGGCTGTCGGGCTAGTTATTCCAGAGCTCAAAGGAAAATTTACCGGAATGGCATTTCGGGTTCCGGTTCCAACCGTGAGCGTCGTCGATTTTACAGCTCAGCTTTCGAAAGAAGTTTCCGTTGAGGAAATCAATGCTTGCATGAAGTCATATGCCACCGGCAAGATGAAGGGAATTCTGGAATATTCCGACGAGGAACTCGTGAGTAGCGAT
This sequence comes from uncultured Fimbriimonadaceae bacterium, assembly GCA_964583465.1. Taxonomy (GTDB): domain Bacteria; phylum Armatimonadota; class Fimbriimonadia; order Fimbriimonadales; family Fimbriimonadaceae; genus JAEURO01. Next base: position 54,074 of record CAZOVP010000004.1, read on the forward strand.
ATGAAAGGAAATCCGCATAGCTCCATATTTAGCGCAGTCGACACGATAGTTATTGGTGACATGGCCAAAGTTGTCGCTTGGTATGACAACGAATGGGGTTATGCCTGCCGTATCGCGGATATCGTTGATTTTATTGCAAAGCGCGGCTTCTGATCTTAAGTCTTTGCGAGGAGCTTTTGAACTATGCCCTTCGAGCCTTTGAATACGGACGAAGAGCTCGCGGAAGCTCCTCGTAGAAAAAATGATTTTGAAGCTCAATTGATGTCTGGGTGCTCAACAATTGGCGTTTCGAGCATCATTACTTACTTCATAACCATTTGGCCTTTTACCCGCTTTCCCGAATGGAGCGTCCAAGGTTTGTTGGCTATCTTTGCATTCGGGGCATTCCCTGCTTGCCTCTTCGGGATTTTTCTTGGTCGGAAATTCACACTGGCAGGTTCGAGCGGATTCTTTGGTGGTGCGCTCGCCGCAGCGGTTTTTATGCATTTGAGGCTTCAGCAAACAATGTTAGGTTTTTACTCGCGAGACATTCCGCGGCCCGAATATCCAGAGTCTTTTGCCGCGATCATTCCTATTCTTTGGTTTGTTGTCGCGAGCTTGATCGCATGGATTTTTTGTAAAAGAGAGCCGCATCAAACCTAACGTATTCTAGACTCCAGCCAATAATTTTTGAATAAGCGTGGCGAAAATTAACCCGCATCTCGATCAATATAGGAAGAATTCTGTCAATGGTGCCTCACCATTGCAGCTTGTTGTCATGCTTTATGATGGAGCCCTGCGATTCATGAACGCAGGAAAACGTGCCATGGAAGCTGGCAATACATTCGAGCAAAATGTCAATTTGCAAAAAGCTCAGAAGATCATAGCTGAGCTCATTTCTTGTCTCGATATGGAAAAGGGAGGAGAAATCGCTCAAAACCTCTTTGCGCTTTATGGCTTTTGCTACAATGGCCTGGTTGACGCCAACGTACAAGACAAACCAGAACCAATTGACCATGCGATCCAAGTGCTGACAAACCTAAGAGCAAGCTGGGTGGAACTTGAGAAGCAAACCCGAATGAAACCTGGAATTGAATCCCATGCTGCCTGAATCCGTTGAGCAACTTGCAGAAGAACTCTATAAGCTCACTTGCTTACTAAAGGAAGCGGTCGAAGAAGGTGATCAGCACCTGAAGGATCAACTCTTTTTCCAGAGATCGCTCGCGCTAGACAAAATTGAAACAAGTTTGATGACCCCAAGCGCAGCCAAATGGCTGAGCTTGACTCAAGATCTTGAACAAGAGCTCATTTTGGCCTGGAAAACGGGACAAACAGTCATGACTCAGAACCTTGCCGAAGAGACGTTTGCTCAGAAGAAGATCAAAGCATATGTTAGAGCTTCGGTATGATCGATAACTTGAACTAAAACATCCAACCGAATATTCTCGGTTGGATGTTTTTTTGCGAGAGATATGTTCCCTTTAGCCTTTTGGAATCGCATTCAGTCTTGAAAGATCAACCTTGAGATTGAATACGCTTGGAGCAGCTCCATTGGTTCGAATAGGGTCTAGTCCACGAACCATGATTTTGACTTGCTTAGAACTATTGACATAGCTGGCAAAGTTTGTAATCGAGAACTGGATATCTGTATTTGCAGATCCAAATACCCCGGTTTTGATGGAGTCCCATCTGTTTGTGAGCCAATTCCATACGAAGACAAATCCTGAGAGTGATTTGCCTGTCGAGTTACTGATTCTTTCTGAAACAACCAGACTTTGCAAGGTGTTCGCAGACATCGGCAAAGTAAAGGTCGATTGAGATGCAGTTGCAAATCCACCATCGGCTTTCTTAACAGCCGTAGTAATGTAATTCGATGTGTCGGCAGTTTTGATACTGTTGAGATCACCCGAAACAAATGTTCCTTCTAATGTCGAAACACCATTCGCATTAATTGTTGTTCCACCAACACCACCACCCGTATCGGTTGTCACATTCCATGAAACAATTTCTGCAACCCAGTTCCCTGAAGAATTTGATTTCATGTGATTACCCCAAAACGTGAAATCATTTTGAGGATCGACGCACACAGAAATGTAATCACCCCATCGACCGGAGAGTTTATACGGAGCCTGGCTTGTTCCCAATTGGGTTGGAGCACTCATTTGTCCTTTTGGATCCGAGGCTTTATGGGACGTAACCAAAAGGTCTGCAGCGATACTCGTACTGCTTCGTGTGAAGAGAATTGAAATATCTCCAAATTTATTCTTATTTATTCCAGGAATAAACGCCCAAGCATCACCCGGGAGGGCGACATTACCAGCTTGAGCAAGAGTAACATTTCCGCTGGCTGGCCATGCATTGGGTTTGAATTCATACCATGTGCACTGAGACCGGCTAGAGCCCGTTTCGGCAGCCGTTGTGTGGCAGGTTAAGAGCGATCCTGTTCGATAAGTCGCATCTACAAGTCGACCACTAAGTGAATCTAAAACAGCTCCACCAGCGCTCGGAGGGCGACCGATGAAGTTGAAACTTGGAACGTTGACGACCGTGAACTGCATGGTTGGAGTGGTTGTGAGGTTTGACCAAGCATAAACCCGCAACGATGAGTTCGACTCAAGGCTTGAGCCATAAACATAGTTCACTGAATTGTCATCCATCTTTGCAACTTGAATGGTAAATGTTCCATTGTCGTCGAACTTAGTCGCAGAAAATCCAGTTCCACCATAGAGTTCAGATTTCTTAATGACAAATGCTTGGACATAAACATTTCCACTTCCAAACGGGAACATATTTCCAGTTGCAACAACGGCGTCTTTGTTGTGACCCCAACCTTCATAGTCCAACCAGAAAGTGTTGCTTCCGACCGTCCCCTTGTTATCGAGTTTATATTTCTTCCAATTGCCGTTTGGATTCCCCGTATCTGAAACAGCGATGCAAAACTGACTGTTCGTTCCGTCTTGCTCAAGTGTCACAACAACAAAGCGATCCGTGAACTTATCATAAAAGACCTTGGGGTCAAAAGTTGCTGTCGTTGCAATTCCAGTGAAAAACCCGCTTGAGCCAAGCTCTCTTTCAAAAGATTTGACTCCCGATTTGTTAAAAAAGGCTATTTTGGTGTTGACTACCTGAACAATATGAGTCGCACTCACGGCAATTTGAGGATCGGCAGGGATCCACCCTGTAAAGGAAATACCAGGGAAATTCGCTCCTAAAACGCTTGAAGCCTCTGTTCCCATGCCACCAGCGGTCAAACCATTTGGAGTGCCAAAACCAAATTTTTGAACCAATGAAGGGTTCTTAACCTCTCTGGGCTGTGGCGAAACCGAAGCCATAATTTGAGGGAAGAATGACCGCGTATCCATATTGATCGGCTTGCTCGATATCACTCGGCCAGAAGAAGGAATTACGCCAGATTTTTGAGCCAACGCTGGGATGCAGAGTGCCAAAAAACTGGCGACCAGCAGACTCTTGTTTAAAGAACGACGCCCAAATAATTTCATAGGAAATCTCTCACATGGGTAGAGCGAATTATCTCACGAAGTGAAAACACAACCCCACACCAGTATTTTATCTATAATTTTGGTTCAAAATTCCTTCAAAAATAGCTAGTAACATTAGAATTTTCTAACGATATGTTTGAAGCTCACAAACTCGCGAAAACTGAAATTCCTTCCTCGCAAAAGAATACGAGGAAGGAATTTTGATTGCCTGAATGCTGTTCAGTTGACTGACCAAGAGCCGATCTCGGTTCGCCAGGTTCCATTTGCTTGGATGAGCTCCCCAACTCCCCAGAATTTAGCAGCGTCACTTGGATCATTTGTCGTCGAGAAATAGTCGCCCCATCGATGGAATCCAGCCGAGTAGTTTCCTGCACTACTTCCAAACAATTTGAAGGGCCCCATGGCATTCAAAGCATCCACAGATGTTCGAGATGCCGTATAGAGATCAGCCGCCCTGGATGTACTAGAACGGGTCACAAGGAGTGAGATCGCTCCTTTGCCATTTTTGCAGATCGCAGGCATATAGACATGATTGGGAGTCGCCAAACTGAGATTGCCAAATTGCTTTCTCGTGATGCCACCTGAAACTGGCCAAGTGTTCATCAGGTACTCATACCATCGCACCATGGCTCGGTTGTCAGCCGCAGAAACTCGAACCGTGTGAGCCATGAGCAGGCTTCCGCTCCTAAAAGAAGTGTCCATCATTCGATCACTCAAGGGATCCAGGGTAGCGCCATTAGTGCTTGTTGCATCACTCGTCATGTTCACAAACGAAGGCGTGGCAACATCAATTCTTGAAAATAGTGGAGTTGTAAGGAAGTTTCTCCAAGCATAAAACGACATGCTCGAAGTGGTTCTGAGAGCCGCTCCATAAATAGTTGAAGTCACGTTTTCAAGTGTCCGAGCGGGTTGCAATGTGAAGTCCTGTGTGTGATCAAAGAACCAGAAATTCACAACTCCACCATTTTTGAGCTCTGACTTTCGGAGAGCATAAGATCTCGAAAAACCATAACTATTTCCACCAAAGCTAAAGTAGTTACCAGAAATCACAAGTCCATCTTTACTCGATCCCACTGTCGGATAATCGAACCAATAATTGACTGCATTCTTTGATCCTTTGGCATTAATTCGATATTTCGTCCAATTGCCGTTCGGGTTGCCATCGTCCGAAATCCCAATGAGAATTCCGCTAAGTTGACCACTATCGTCTTCATCCAGAGCAACAATAATAAACCGATTTATATACGAATCAAAAATGACTTTTGGGTCAAAAACAAAGCTTGTTTGCGCAACTCCAGAAAAGAATCCATCTGTTGAAAGACTCTGCTGAAACTGCTTGTTACCCGCCTTATCAAAAAATGCAACTTGCGTGTTGACAACTTCGACAATATGGCTATATCCCACGGCAATAAAAGGATCGGGGGGGTTCAAAAACGTATAGACAATCCCTGGAAATTTTGGGCCGTGCGTGGCTTGTGTGGCCGACGATACTGAAGGCATGGGCACGCTATTCAAAGGGCCAACTGGAATGCCCGGACTTCGTTTAGGATTAACAGGAACCACTTCCTGAAATCCGATTGACTCTGAAATTTGAGGGAAAAATCTGCTCGTCGTATCTGTGATGGGACCGATGCAAGCTCCGGATCCATCCGGACCCCTTGTCTCGGTTACGCCATCTGCACCAAAAGCAAAAACTGGAGCCAGGGAGGCAATGACGATACTCAAAAATGACTTCAATTTCATAATAGCAACCACAAAGAAGACTATTCGTTACAATAATAGACGTTTTTTCTGGCCCCATATGTTAGATTCTTCTAAGGGATATAGTGTTGGCTATGTTGAGCATCGAACAACATGAAGCGCTGTCCGGAGCTGTAAAACGCCTGGACGCTATCAGGGGGCATCTTTGACCTCCCTCACTTACAACAACAAATTTCTCAATTAGAAGCTGAATCTCAGCGCCCAGATCTTTGGGATAACCCAGAAGAAGCCCAAAAGATGTTTCGTCGGCTCTCGCGACTCAAGAGCCAGGCCTTGCCGTTTTTGGAATTTGAAAAAAGACTAAAGGATATTCATGAATTTTATGAACTCCTGGAATTGGAACCTGACGATGAGCTTGAAAAAGAGGCCGACAAAAACGCCAAGGTTTTCCTTAAAGATCTGGACAAATACGAGATTGAAACCCTTTTGAGCGGTGAACACGATGACAGAAATGCCTTGCTCGAAATCAGTGCGGGAGCCGGTGGAAGCGAAGCATGCGACTGGGCTTCAATGCTGTATCGGATGTATATACGATGGGCAGAAAATCGCGGGTTCAAAGTCGAATTGCTCAGCGAAACCCCTGGAGACGTCACTGGATTTCGAAACGTTGGCCTCGAAATTTCTGGCGCAAATGCATATGGCTATCTCAAGAGTGAGCACGGAGTTCACCGACTCGTGAGAATTTCACCTTTTGATGCCGCTTCGCGCCGGCATACGTCATTTTGCAAGGTAGAAATCCTGCCCGAGACAGAGGAAACTGAAATCGATATCAATCCCGATGATCTCAAAATTGAAACTCTTCGTGCGGGTGGCGCGGGTGGACAGCACGTCAACAAGACTGAAAGTGCAGTACGAATCACTCACATTCCCACCGGGATCGTGGTTCAATGCCAAAATGAAAGGAGTCAACACAAGAACCGAGCAAGCGTTATGAAAATTCTTGCTGCAAGGCTTTCAGAACTTTCGAGACAAGAAGACCTTTCAAAGCTCAATGCTATAAAAGGTGACACAGGTCCCGCCGAATGGGGCAGACAGATTAGAAGTTACGTCTTACAACCCTATACAATGGTGAAAGATCACCGAACAGGGTTTGAAACCGGAAACACAACTGGTGTTCTTGACGGCGAAATTGATGGCTTTATGGAAGCATTCTTAAAGCAGCCGCCATCAGAGGACACTTTTTTTGAGTAATAGACCTCTCGAACAAACGTCAAACAGGTACATCAATGTTGTCATTATCGCTCCTCTTATTGCCATTCTTTTCCCAGGCCGAAATACCTCCGGTTTCCGCGGGATGCTCGCCTGAATTCAAGGCTTCAGTCATAAGGGTCGAAAAAATGCTCTCTCAGGGGCAATTTGACCAGGCATCTAAAGCTCTTTCTAGATTGCCAAGAACAAAAATGACAATTCAGTGGGATGATTCCAAAGTTCCGGCAGACTTCCGGGCCATGTACGCCACTGCAAGAGATTCGGCTATTCAAGAATGGCAACGAGTAAAGCCAGATCTCGAAATCACATTGGCCAGCAAGGGCGACATTAAGATCTCATTTGAAGAAGTGCTTCCCCCAGCGGTGGATGCCGTTTTGCCAGCAGGAGCGGTCTACTTCACTTCAGATAACCCAAACGAGCCAAGGATTGAAGGAATTATCGCACTGAAACGCGATGTGCCTCCAATGACCATCGACCCAAGACATGTGAGCAACGAGGTTGGATTTGCGATTGGATCATTTTTGGGAGCAGCTCGATTGCCAAAACCTGCCAGCTTTATGGGACGAGTGGACAGCCTTTTAAGGCTTGAACTTCGTGCCGGCAAAGGTGATGTTGATATCGCAAACCTGAACATATCACTCATCAATGCACTTAAGGATGCAGCCGCGAAACATCAAAAGACCGAAGTCCAAGCGCCCCAGATGTTTCTCTCACCCACAATACTCAAGCATGAGCCCGTGCCTCAGGGCGACATCATTCCTATGAGTATGGAAGTCACTAATCGAGGAAACTCGACGTTATACTTAAGCGCTGTCGTCGATTGTGGATGCGTATCGGCTCAAGTACCACCTTCTGTGGCCCCTGGTCAAACCAGCTTGATCAAAGTCGCTGTGGATAGCAGCAGAGCCATTGGCAAACTTGATAAGTATTTCATTATCTATTCTAATGATCCAGATAAGCCAGAACAGAAGGTGACTTTTGATCTTTGGATTGAACCTGGATATCGAATTTTGAAGCCGAATCTTGGCAACGACGCCATGATTCCTGCAGATGGATTAAAAACAGACATCTATCTTACTTACGATCCAGCAAAGCCATTCAAGATCAAAACTCTTCAAGTGACTGGGGTCAAAGCGGTTGCTGATTATGTTGAGTGGGAAGGTGCTCTGCCCGATCCCGAGTTAAATGTGGCCCCTAAATCTCGAAAGGGATACAAAATATCTGTTTTGGTTAGCCCGACTACGAAAGCTGGCCGATGGCCCCTTTCAATTGCCATTGAAACAGATAGTAAGGACTATCCAGTTATCTACAATACAACTTATCTCCAGTGGGGCATAACTGCTTATCCTGATAAGCTCTACCTTGGCGAAATTCAAACGACTGGAGCAGTGGGATACTTTACTGTTTCGCGACCAGGGCAACCATTCAAAATCAAAGGAGTGGCTAGTACAGATTCAAATATTGTGGCCAAAGCCGAGCCAACTAAGAACGGTGAATATAGGATTCTGGTCACTCTTAAGGGCAAATTAACTCCGGGCAACTTGACTGCAAATATCATTGTTTCAACGGACGACCCGAATCAGCCCCCAATAGTCGTGCCCCTTTCTGCTTTTGTTAAATGAAGCTTTCGATTGTCGTCTTTGGTTCAATTCTTGTCGGATTGGGGCTGTTTAAAGCCCCTGCTCGCCAAGTGAAATCCTATTTGATCATTGGGGGTGACGTTTTGGGATACTTATCCCCTTGTGGTTGTACAAAGCCCATGACAGGCGGAATTAGACGCTGGGCCGAAGCCGTTAAGAAGATGGATCAGATCCATCCCACAACGATTGTGATTAATGGTGGCTTTGTAGAAGGAACTTCGCGACAAGATGAAATGAAAGCTGAATCTCTCGCCGAATCCTATGCCAACGTTGGTGTTAAGGCCATCAATCTTACAAAATCAGAAGTGAATCTTGGTCGCGGATTGCTTTCATCTTTGTATCGACTTTCAAAGGGTGCCCTGATTTCAGGAAGTTTTGAACAAGGATCCGAAATCGAATTCAAAAAATCCGTTGAATCTGACTTCTTTGTGATGACTGGAATTGATTCGCGTTCAGCACAAATTGCCGGCCAACTTTCCTTAACTGAAATTCCCCAAGATTCGGCCGTTCAATCTCTCATCGATGAGTCGAAACAGGTTGGAAAACCATCCATTCTTTTGGTTGCAGGCGATGTTCAGTTGGCGCAAACTCTGGCAACCAGGTTTCCAGAGCTGGATGTCATCGTCTTTCGAGCCAGTTCACCCTTGCGACCCAACCCAACAAAAATTGGAAAAACGCTTTTGGTATCTCCAGGAGAACACAACAAAGATCTTGTGTCTTTGTCTTGGGATGGGGAGCAATTTTCAGACTATCGAGTAATTTCGCTTGGCCCCGAATTTGACAATGAAAAAGACGTATCTCGTTTTTATGATAACTATTTGACCAGGGTCGAACAAGAAGGTCTCCTCATGGAAATGCCACGAGTAGATTCAGAGCCATTTGCCGGAACAGAAAAATGTGTGAGTTGTCATACACAAGAAGGAGAGGTGTGGTGCAAAAGTGAGCATGCCCATGCGCTCAAGAGCCTGGAAGACGACCATCATGGGAAGGATCCCGATTGTGTGAAATGCCACGTTGTTGGTCTTGATTCAAAACTAGGCTATATGGATCGATCTAAGACGCCCCAACTTGCCAATGTCGGGTGCGAGAGTTGTCATGGCCCTGGCCAGAATCATTCCCAGAATCCAGAAAAATCACCTTTGCAAAAGACGGGAGAACAGGCCTGCGCTAAATGTCACGTTAAAGAACACAGCCCCAAATTTGAATTTAACTCGTATTGGGAAAAAATTCAGCACTGAACCGACGGTGTAAAACTTGGGGATAACTTTCCCAAAAAGAACAGTGCCCAAGAACCTTAACAGAACCTATTCAATTAGATGTTATATAACGGTTTGTGCCATAAACTTGGTCATTTCAATGCCCGCTTGGGCCTTGACAACACATCCTCATAACCGCAAGAATGAACTCAACGTTTTGTTTTTGCCGTGGGGGCGGTGTGCAGAGCGATAGGGTTCGTAGGAAAATGTCGTTGGTTCAAGATAAACGTGATTTCATGCGCGCAAGGCTCTCAGACTGCCTCAAAACTCAGAGTCTCGAGAAACATCACTCGCTCATTGCGTTGCCATCAAATATCTCGGCTATTGAGACTATGGAGCGTTTCATCAATGGATCGTGCAACCAAATCGCGTTGCGTGGCCCTTCGGGTTGGGGAAAATCTCTTCTTCTTCAAGAAGTAGCACGCAAGATGACAATTCATCATGGGCTCCCTGTGGACTTTTTGCCAGCTATCGAGTGGTCGAACAAGGGAGTTCGGCTTGATTGCCAAGCCCCGTTGATCTTGGACGATGTTCAAGGGATATTGATGCATCCGCGAGCCCGACACACATTCAAACTGAAAATTGAATGGAGACAGCGCACGAATCGAAAAACACTCATTGCATTTAGTTCGGAAAGCGATATCCACGCGATAAAGCTGGCTATCACCCAATCCAATACATGGGAATTTACAAATATTTTCGAGCCAAAATCAAGTGAGCGTTTTCAGATCACCATGCAATTGGCACAGCGATGCGGCATGACCATCTCGCACTCCGTAGCTCACCTCATTTCGATCCATCTCAATGGCAATGGCCACTCGATTGTCGGAGCCTTGCAGACGCTCAAACTTATCAAAACTGATTGGTCTCAGGAAACTGACGTGATGAGTGCCTGCGGATTCTTGAGCCCCTACTTGATTGGAAAGAACGGCTGGGATCCAAGGGATCAGGTTTTTGATGCCATTCAAGCGGTTCATGCAAAATCACAAATTAGATTTTCGAAGTCAGCGATGACATCCTACTTTCTTTTGAAAGAACTTGGGCTAAGCGAATCAGACATCGCGTCATTCCTCAAGATCAGCCCAGGATTGGTTTATAAAAGAGCAAAGGAAATCGAAGGACAGCTCTCTGATCACGACGTACAATTACCGGTTTATGCCTGTAGAAATGCCATTCTTTTAGGTTTTAGGGAGGAATAGGGCGGTTCTTGACGAGCTAAATAGTGAAGAATCTGCGTCAGACTCTTGTAAGGTTAACGAACTAAAACCTTTACAAATATGCTGGCCAGTATCTATGAGGACTATCGGGGACCTCAAACTTCTGACTGATTTTGTCGCACCATATGCGACAGTTTCGTCTGCTATCCGTGAGCTGAGGGCGCACGGATGTCGCGCCTTATCTGTCTTGCAGAATGGCGAGTTCCTAGGGATTATTAATCTCGATTTGTTAAAGAATGTGGCGCCAGACTTGCCTGTACGTGAGGTGATGTCTCCCGTGCCGATGCAAATGCAAGCAGAAACTCCGATTCGATCGGTTTCAAAACTCCTTGGCGAGAATGACATCGACATCGTTCCCGTCTATCGTAACGATCGGTTTTTGGGGCTCCTGACATCGACAATGCTCATTGTCGAACTTGGTCGCAGTTGGGATCCCATGACAGGTCTTTCATGGAGCGATCGGCTCCGAGATTGGGGGATCGAAGCCCTTCAGTCTGGGCAAGAAATTACTCTGTTGTTTATTGACCTCAATGACTTTGGACGTTACAACAAAGCCCATGGCCACATTATCGGAGATCTTGTCATAAAGTCCGTGGCCAAACTTCTTTCAGAATCAATAGATGCGAATTTTGATATTTTAGTGAGATACGCAGGGGACGAATTTGCCATCGGTAGCCGTCGCCCAAGAGCGGAACTTGAGGTTTTGGCACTCGAACTCAGCCAGGCCAAAGTCAATATCGAAGGAATCCCCGATCCTGTTGGGTTTACAATCGGATTCGCTGGCGGAAAGAGGACTCAAGAAAGAGATCGCACTCACTACGCTTCGACTGTCGATAACCTCATAAACCTAGCCAGCCAAGATAGCCTGAGGCAAAAACCTCCCAAATCGAAAACACCCGGCACCAGCGAATTCAATTGCGTGATTGATCTTCAGGTTCTTGAATCGGGCGCAAGTGCGATCTCTTCGATTTCCGTCGATGGTCAATCCAGCCTTGGGGCATGGATTCAATCAGATTCCGATGCACTTTTGGCCGTGGCCCGGGCAACAGCGGAAGCATTTGAAAAACTCAAACAAGATTCGATGATCTCTGTCGAAGATGTTGTTGTTTACAAACGATGGGACGGCCAAATGGTGGCGCTTACCCAAGTTATTGTTGAACTCGGAACTAAGACTCAAAAGGTTGTAGGGAGCGGATGCAGCGAACGAGGAATCTTGATCAGCACGGCAGAGGCGGTCGTTGATGCTGCGAGGTCAGGATATAAGGCCCTAAATCGAGTGGGTTGAATCGATTCGAATCGTACAATTTAAGTATGGACTCGTCTCCACAGCCCGATCTCTTGCTCGAAAGGCTCAAAAATCTTGTGGGGGGAAATGACGTCAAGGTCGATACGACCCTAGACGCCTTAGAATCTGAGATCAAATGGCTCGTCGAGGAAGAAGGACAATTGCGCCAGCAGGTTCAAGAATTCGCCGAAGCTTATGACAAGCTCACCTCTCCAGCTAACAAAATTGGGATGTTTCTGAAGTATGTGGAATCTGGGAATTTACTCATTTCTCTTGGGGACGCAGAATATGTTGCAGAATCTGACCCCCTGATGAAAGACACGGAATTTCATCCTGGAGAGAGAGTTAAGCTAAACGATGCCTATGCCGTCGTGGGTAAAGCCGAGGAATGCCAACTTGGCGCGCTGGCCAAAGTATCAGAAATCTATGACAATGCTCGACTGAAGATTTCTACAGATATTCAAGGACAAGGCGGGAAACTCGTTCTCAGATCTGCAAATTTGGCAGAAGCAGACATCAAAGTTAGCGACGAAATTAGGTTGGATGCCAGTGGTAGATTTGCAGTTGAATGGTTCCCAAACAAAAAGAAAAGTTCCGACTTCTTTATTGAAAGAGTCAACGAAACTACTTGGGAATCGATTGGAGGTCAAGACGAAGCGATTCAAGTGATTCGTGAGTCGATTGAGCACCCACTTCTCTATCCAGAAATTTACTCAAAGTTCAAGAAAAAGCCAACAAAAGGAATCTTGCTCTTTGGCCCCCCGGGTTGCGGAAAAACTTTGATCGGAAAAGCGGTCGCTTGGAACCTTGCCAGAGACTATTCGGAGCGAGTCGGCCATGAAGTCAAAGACTGTTTTTTGCATATCAATGGCCCAAAAATTCTCAACATGTGGCTTGGTGAATCGGAACGAATTGTCCGAGAAATATTTGAAGTCGCCCGCGACCATGCAAAAGAAGATCAGCTCGTTGTGATCTTCATCGATGAAGCAGAATCGATCCTCAGAACGCGCTCAAGTGGCAAATGGCTGAACATTAGCAACACGGTTGTGCCTCAGTTTTGCGCTGAAATGGATGGACTTGAGGGACTGGAAAACGTCGTTATCATTTTGACATCAAATCGACCAGATTACATTGACCCGGCCATTTTGCGACCCGAAAGAATCGACCGAAAAGTGAAGATCAAACGACCAGACCGCGAAGCGGCGAGAGAAATTCTGATGATCTATCTCAATCTCGAGGTTCCAATTGATCCAGAATTCATAAAGAGTCATGGAGATTACGAGTGCGCCAGAGTTGCACTTGTCTCCTCTCTTGAAAACCAGATCTTTTCGAAATCTCAAGACACGAGGTTTATGACCGTCCGGATGAAAAACGGAACCGACAAGGATCTTTTTTGGTCCGATTTCTTAAGTGGTGCTTTGCTGAAAAGCGTCGTAGATCGAGCAAAGGATCTTGCAATCCGAAGGGCTATCGATCACAAAATCGTCGCAGAAAAAGCTGGAATCACCGAAAATGACCTCACTATCGCGCTGAAATCCGAGTTCGCTGAGAACGAGATTTTCCCAAAATCTGATGCTCTCGATGATTGGCTCAAATTGCTCGACATAGAGCCGGAAAATATCGTGCAAATTCGAACCAATCGCGAACAATCTTCTAAAAAAGACTTTCGATCACCGGTCACATAAGCGGCTTCACATTTTGATCGTGAATGGCATGACAACTTTGATCATCAGCTGTTTTTCAAACGTCCGAGTGTTCGGGTCGCCCAAAATCAAGAAATACTCGTTTCCTCGCCGACCGCTGAATCGATAGAACCCATAGATATTCCAGTTGTCGCCTCGATTTACAAACCTTGTGCCCACAGACTCGAATCGTCCCAAATCATAGCGAACTGTTCCAATTATTTGCCTAAAGAAGTCGTTGAATTCAACATATTGGGCAGCAAGAGAGACCTGCATTCGTTTGGCGGGTTTGTAATCGCCTTGAATCGACCAGCTCCGATACGATTGTCCTCCAAACGAGCCGAAGGAATACAGCATTTTCACAAACCGATATGCGTTCGTAAATGGATACTTCATTCCAACAACTTTTAAGGAATCCGAGGAACCTTCAAAATTTGAAAACTCAACTGAACCACCAACCGCAAGTCCGTTTTTGAACCCAAGATTGGTTCCGAGCGATAACTGATTACGATAAAACCCATCATTAAAGTGGTCAAAATAGATCGCTTCAACACTCGAATTGAGAGATTGCAAAGATCCAGTTTGATAGGACCATTCTCTTTGGGCAAACAAACTGATTCCTTTGAGATCTTGTTCAGGTGAAAACCCCACTCTTGGATAGAAGTCTGGGCTCACTTGAGAGTAGTCAATATTAGCAGTCAATCCTCCCGCTTCCCTGAACCAGCCCGTGCTCAGTCGATGCCCCGATTTCTTTAGCTCATCGCTCGTAAACTGTGCGTTCACATAGTATTGGTCGTCTCCTAGTTTAAGGCTATTTGTGAGTTGAAGAGCATCATTGTCACCACTCTTTTCTCGATTACCCACATATGCAAATCCAAGATCATAATTGGGAGCTGCTTTTTGAACAACGCTCATTACGGCCGTCTCTTTGTTGCCAAAATCTGTGATCGAAGCTAGTCCAAATTTCGTCTTGCCGCTGTTGAGGTTCCCATAGAGGTTCACTCCCATATCAAAATCCTTAATTCTTTGGGTTGCAAAGAGTTTTTGATCAAAGCCTGTTTGATAGAATCGAGCCCCTTCTTGAAAAAACGGCCGTGCATCATCAGCCAATCTCTCGAAGTAGCTGAAATCTAGCGAAAGAATGTTGTTCTCAATGTTCCGAAAATCTGGATTCACCGTTGTCACGAGCTGGAGTTGGTCGTTGACTTTGGTCTTGGCATCCAATCCCATATTGCTAATGAGATTTCCGTTTTCACCAACTCCAAAGTATGCGTAGGGAAGTAGATTCAGAGTTCGATCCAGTTTGATATTTGGAACGATCGCATCTGTCCAAATCGCCAAGTTTCGCAGATCATTTCGGGTGTATTTCCATTCATAAGTATTGCTCTTGTTTGATCGAAACCATAAAATGTTGAACTTGACATCCTTTTTGCCTGATGCGGGCAAATTCATGATCCCCCAGGGCACCTTCGCTTCGCATTCCCAGCCCGTTGGCGTAATTGAGCCCGAGCCTTCAATTTCTCCAAGCCATTCAGTCTTGGCCGCCCGACCGCCAGCAAGTTGAATGCTTGTTCCTCCAGCCGCGTTGACTCCAAAGCTGTTTATGGAGTTTCCGCTTGCAAAAGGATCAATGGCTAATGTTATGTTGTCGTTTCCAGTAAGGCTCACACCATTTCGATATTCATCTGCAACGATCTTCTTTGGATCAGTTTTGATTCGAGCGCCGAAGTAGATGTATTTCGAGTCGCTGGCGATCCAAAACTGGGCTTCTTCCTCGCTGGGAGTGCCCGTATCTTTATCAAAGAACCCATGACCTTCCGGCGTACTTGGCCATTCGTTAGGATCGATTTTGCCATCAATTTTGGGGGGATTAAGAACAGAAACAAATGGAATTGTGTAGTCTTGTGGCCCAGTTCCAAGAACAGGTTCTGCACTTGCCTTGTTGACTAGGGAAAGGATTGTAGCCAGGGCGACCCAGCGAAAATTGTGAAGAACACGATGAAAAGACATAGTGCCAATTACTGGAGAGATTGTCCAAAAGTTTCGTCCTGATGACAAAGGCGCAAGACGTCTATAATCTTTTAAGTCATGCTGAACTTGATTCCAGCACTGATACTGTTCTTGGCGAGTGGGCCATTTGGTCACCTAGCCTGCGACAGCATGTCTTTGCCGGAATCAAACTTGACGATATCCACCCGAGCCCAGTTTGCTCAACAATGGTGTCTGGCTGGCCTACCGCTTTCTGAATATGCCCTCGTTGCGAAGAAACTTGATTCCCATCAAGAACCTCGGGTTATTGAAAGCTCCGATCAAGAACTCATAGCAGAGTCAGATTCCTTTGAACTTTGGTCTTTCTTTCAAAGCCAGAAAAGCCGTGACGGACCCGTTTTTGGATCACAATTCGCACTTCCTTCCCTTTGACGCCGAAGCAAACAGAGCGTCCTAAATTGATCCATAAACTTTCTCATGATAAAATATTTACGTCAACTCTTTGACACATCCGGTAAAGATGTCGAATCGATCCGCCCCATAATTGATCAAATCAACAATTTGGAGGCGTCATTTTCTGAAATTTCCGACGAAGATCTCAAGAACAGAGCCTTTGCTCTGAAAACCAGAGCTCAGAACGGTGACACTCTCGAATCTCTGCTTCCTGAAACCTTTGCGGTTGTTCGCGAGGCCAGCAAGCGAATTCTTCACATGCGACAATTCGATGTCCAATTTGTTGGTGGAGTCGTTTTGCATCAAGGTCGAATTGCCGAAATGAAAACCGGTGAAGGAAAGACCCTTGTAGCTGTAGCACCCATGGTTCTCAATGCTCTCTCTGGAAAAGGTGCCCACCTTGTTACAGTCAACGATTACCTGGCTAGAAGAGACGCCGTGTGGATGGGCCCCATCTACCACTTTCTCGGTTTGAGCGTCGGCATTATCCAGGGGCAAGGCGAAGACACTGAGGAACTTGGTGGCAGCTATATTTATGACCCTGGATACCAGCATGAAGATCCTCGGTATCTTCACTGCCGTCCCTGCTCCCGTCGCGAGGCTTATATGTGCGATATCACATATGGCACGAACCATGAATATGGGTTTGACTACCTTCGAGACAACATGGCCTTTGCACTTGAAGATCTCAGTATGAGAGAACTCAACTTTGCAATTATCGACGAAGTTGACTCGATTCTCGTGGATGAAGCCAGAACGCCACACATTATCAGCGGCCCAAGCATGGAAGACACAAGTGTCTACAAAATTGTCGACCAGGTCGTGAAGCAACTTACTCCTGAAGAGCACTACACTTCCGACAAAAAGAACCATTCTGCCAGCTTGACCGAAGAAGGAATGGATCAAGTGGAGATCATCATGGAGATCGAGAACCTGGCAACAGATCCAAGATTGATGCACCATGTCAACGCGGCTGTTAAAGCTTATTCCCTCTTCGAAAAGAATGTCGATTACGTGGTTCGGGGTCAAGAAGTCGTCATCATTGACGAAAACACTGGGCGACCCATGTTTGGGAGACGATACTCCGACGGTTTGCACCAGGCTCTCGAGGCAAAAGAAGGGGTCGCTGTTCAGCGAGAAAGTCAGACCATCGCGGTCATCACCTTTCAAAATCTTTTTAGAATGTACAACAAGCTTTGTGGAATGACAGGAACCGCAAAGACAGAAGAAGACGAATTCAAAAAGATTTACGGTCTTGATGTCGTCAGCATCCCGACTCACCGAGACATGATCCGTAAAGATCAGGAAGACGTGGTCTACAAGACAATGGATGCCAAATTCCGGGGTATCGCGCGCGAAATCTTACGACTCTATGCCAAGCAACAGCCCTGCTTAGTCGGAACACGATCCATCGAAATGTCTGAGCAAGTATCGGCTCGTTTGACCCCAGAAATGTTGCAGAAGCTCGTTTTGACAGACATGCTGTTCGAAAAACTTCAAAACAAGGGAGCAAAGGATGTCAAAAAGGATAGTGACCCCCTCTACGAAAATTCTCTCAATGAAGTTTCTATGCAACTGATTCAGTCTGTGATGGCTCAAGCCGGCTTGCCTCAATCAGCGACGAGTTCAGAGGCCACATTATGGTTTTTGCAAAACCATAAGCTCGATGACTTGAACTTGGAATTTTTAGAAGAAGCCCTGAAACATGGAATTCCACATAACGTTCTGAACGCGAAATACCACGAAAAAGAAGCGTCTATTATCAGCGAAGCCGGCCGAAAGGGAGCCGTAACGATTGCCACAAACATGGCAGGTCGAGGCGTGGACATACTTTTGGGCGGTCGAGTTGCTGACGAAACCGTGAAACTCGCCAGACAGCAAGAAGAAGAAGATGGAGGAATCGCCTCTGATTACGCCGACACCTTCATGAGCTTCCGGCGAGGAGGCAAAGAGCGAGCCGCTCCGCCACTGCCTCTTGACGACACAGAACGCAGAGAACTTGCAGAAGAGGTTCGTACCTTGGGTGGCCTTTACATTTTAGGAACTGAACGCCATGAAAGCAGGCGAATCGACAACCAGCTTCGTGGTCGTGCGGGACGCCAAGGCGATCCTGGCGAATCACGATTCTTTGTGAGTTTGGAAGATCAACTCTGGCGCATTTTCAATTCAAAAATGATGGAGAACCCTGTTCTTAAAGCCTGGCCACCGATGGAGGAGGTGAGAGCCAAATTCATTTCAGGAATGATTCTCAAGACTCAAGAGCGAATTGAAAACCACTTTTTTGAAGCTCGAAAACACGTCTTGGAATATGACGACGTTCTGAATGCCCAACGAGAAACCATTTACGGCACTCGCAGAGAAATCTTGCTCGGTAAGGATTGTGACTCCGAGGTTCGTTCGGCCATTATTGAGGTCGTTTCTGAAATCTGCATGTCTGGCAATACGATTGATCCAGATTCTGGCTTACAGGTCTACGATCACTCCCGAGTTTACGAGCATTTGAACGAGATGTTTCCGCTCATCGACCATCTCACGCTGGCTGAATTGAGCGAGATCCCCCCTTCCGAAATGACGGAACGAATGGTCGATTTGGCCCTGGATATCTTTGAAAACAAAACAGATGCCATGGGTCAAGATATCATGGCTGAAATCGAGAGACATGTGATGCTCCGAGCCGTCAACGACAAGTGGATGGATCACCTTCAGATGATTGACTACATTCGTGAAGGAATCGGACTTCGAGGTTATGGCCAAATTGACCCGCTGGTAGCTTACAAGCGAGAGACATTTGATTTGTTCCAGTCCACTCAAAAGGCCATTCGAGAGCAAGCCGTTCGGATGATCTATATGGCTCAGATTCAGGTGGAACAGCCTCGGACAGTTGAAACTGAAGGAGTTCCACAACTTGCAGGAACGGATGAAATGGATATCGAAGCTCCTGGTCGAATCCCAGCCGTCACGCGTTATGAGCCGGTCGATTTGTCTAAGGTTGACTGGTCAAGAGTAGGAAGAAATGACGAATGCCCGTGTGGAAGTGGAAAGAAATTCAAAGCTTGTCACTACCCAGAACTCCGTTCGAAGGGCGTTATCTAAAAAATGAGACCATGACAAGAGACGCAGCGCTTAGTCTGGTTCATGAGTACACGGCGAGTGAGTCTTTGAGAAAGCATATGCTCGCCGTGGAAACCTGCATGAAGTGGTATGCCGAAGCTCGTGGAACGGATGTTGAGCTTTGGGGACTCGCCGGCTTGTTGCATGATTTTGACTATGAGCGATATCCAAACGAGCATCCATTATGGGGTCTTGAAAAGTTGAAGGACCTCGGAGTTGATGAGTCTGTACTTGGGGCCATAGAAAGCCATTACCCCGCGAAGACCGGTCGCGAACCAGAAACAGATATTGAAAAGTATTTGTTCGCCACAGATGAGCTCAGTGGCTTGATTACTGCCGTCACTTACGTTCGCCCATCAAAAAATATTGCAGATGTTGAAGTCAAAAGCGTGATGAAGAAGCTCAAGGAACCCAACTTTGCAGCAGGAGTATCGCGTGAAGATGTTCATCGCGGGTGCGATCTCATTGACCTTCCCATTGAAGATCACATCGAAAATATGCTCACGGCAATGAAAGCAAACTCCATCGAGCTAGGTCTCGCCGGCGCTCCTTAAGCAGATCGTCGGCGTCGACTGGAAAGCAATTTCGTGCGATCTCTGTATTTGTTCACAGTCCTTCGAGCGACCTTGACTCCTTGACGCTCCAAAAGCCGAGTGATGGCTTCGTCGCTCAGAGGATTACCTGGATTTTCTGTGGCCAAAATCTCTTCGATCAATTTTTGAATTCGAAGTGATGGTTTAAAGAAAACATCGAACGAAATGACTTCTCCGGATGGAATTTGAATGAATTTTCCACTCGTTGCTCGGCTAACCGTGCTTTCGTGAGCATCCAATTCCGTGGCCATCTTGCTTCGAGTCAATGAGTTTAAGAAGCGATATTCTCCAGTTGCAATAAAACCGTGCTGTTTTTCGATGAGATACTGGCCAATTTCGATCATGAGTCGAGTTCGGCTGGATAAGGCATCCATGAATCTTTGCGCCCGATGAACATATTCTGTAAGGTGACGATTTTCGCTACGCTCGAGCCCGCGTGATTTCTTTTCTTGCTGAATCTGGCTGTAATAGACCCGGCTTACTCTTAAGTTTGAACTCGAAGGACCGGGCACCTCAATCTGGTAACCGTTTTCATTTCGCGAGATAATGAGATCTGGATACGCTGTTCGCCCGCCCACCGAATTTGTATGACCCGAAAAACTAAAAGTTTCTCCCGGAAATGGATTTAGCGACACAATAACCTCTAGAGCCTCTTCTACAAGTTCGGAATCGCATCGATACCGCCTTCGAATCGCACGAGTATCTCTTTGAACAAGGTTTTCCCATTCCGTCTTCAAAATCGCTCGGGCAAGCCTCTCAGGCTCGGTTTGAGCGTCTTTGACTTGCAACAACAAGCACTCTCGCAAATCCGCTGCCCCAACTCCGGCAGGATCGCACTCCTTAAGCTTTTCGATAATCCAAAGAGCATCATCATAGAGAACATCGCAATCGAGGGCGGCTTCCTCGGCGGTGCATGTGAGATACCCCCGTTCATTCACGCTCCCCACAATGTATTCCAAGAGCTGATAGAGCTGTTTTGGAACCTTGGTCAGGAGTTGCCCCCTCAGGTGATCCCAAAGATCCTCTCCACTCGAAGCTAAATCGAGCCAATCAGTATCTGAACCATCTTGCGGAAGCGACCGATGGAGTTCTCGACATTCACCTCCGGGCTTCAATTCGTGAGGAGCGAGAGATTTGAGAATATCATCATCGTGCAATGGAATTTCGCCTTCATCAATTCTTTCGAGTGCTGGGTTTTCATTGAGCTCAATCTCAAGCGCCTGTTCGAGTTCGCCTTGAGTCATTTCCAAGACTTGACTTGTGAGGATGACCTTAGGATCGATCCTTAATGTATTTGAAGTTTTGAGCGAATGATTGTGTCCAAAGCCTTTCGACATGAATTCTCCGTGCCTGCCCCAGAGAAGATGTTTGGCGATTCTTGAATTCCGTTAACCTTGGAATTACTGGAGTTTTGAGACCCAGCCCGGCGAGCTTACTGGCAAAAGCGTAGACTTCGCGCATGTTTACGGGGCTGATTCAGGCCAAGGCTACTGTGGCAAGCATAGATGAATCGAAACTGATCTTAGAATGCCCAAACCTGTTTTTGAATGATCCTCCCAGCCTTGGAGAATCAATCGCAGTTAACGGATGCTGCCTTTCAGTTTCTCAGGTTGGAGCGACGATCGAGTTCGACTTGAGCCCGGAAACTTGGCTTCGTACGAATTTTTCTTATGTTCGTATTGGAGATCAAATGAATTTGGAACGAGCCATGAGATTGGGAGATCGTCTTGGTGGACACTTGGTATCTGGCCATGTCGATTCAATGGCCAGGGTGACCGAGATTCATGTTCAAAATAGCTTCAAGACTTTGTCGTTTTCTATTGATGATTTTAGATACGTGGTCGATAAGGGCTCAATCACGATTAATGGTGTGAGCTTAACCGTGATTCGCCCAGAAAACGGACAATTTTCCGTCGCTCTCATTCCAATAACCCTGTCAGAAACTAATTTAGGGTCTTTACAAATTGGGTCGAGCGTCAATGTGGAATTTGATATGATTGCGAAATACGTTGAAAACTTAGTTAAACCCTATCAAGTATCTTAAGAAAATCTTCCCGCTAAGCCTAACGTTTGGGTGCAATTCTCTAGCAACTTGAGTCTTGAATTTCTTGTCTTTTCGTCTTCGACCATAACCATTGTTGATTCAAAAAAGGCGTTGATCGGTGGTATGAGAGGTCTGAGAGCTGCAATCAAACCCAATCCATCTTCTGCTAAGGCGCATTTGTGGGCATGGGGACTCTGGATGCTCAGAGCTTTGCAAAGCTCTTCTCCCTCTTTCGAATCGAGGTTCTTAGGGTCATCGCTGGCGCCAGAAAATTCAATGCCCTTCTTTTGTGCAGCCGAAACAATATTAAAGGGCCGGCTTGCCGTTTGTCTAAAGACCTCATCCCCCCAAAGCTGAGTCATGACACTTGATCGAAAAGCGATCTTTCGGGGATCAAGGATGTCCCTGCCATCGCCAATGCTGGCTTCCAAAACGTCTGTTTCTGATTCGATAAGGGCATGGTAACGAGTCTCAAAGATGTCTTTTATGTTCGGCATTAGATCCTGATTAGTGAGTTCAATGCCTTGCTTTTGATATTCATCGATTGCTTCTTGAAAGACTTGATCAAAGGAGCCAAGCTTTCCCTGCCATGCCCAAGCAGCTTCAATGAGAATTGTTGCCGAGCGACGAAGAGCAAACGGATCGCTGGAACCTGATGGTAAGAATCCAAGTCCTACAAATCCCGTGAGTTTATCTATATGGTCAGCCATAACGAGCCGAAGGGCTGTACGCCCTTGGCTTGAATTGCAATGGGAAATCCCTGAAGGATCGTATTGATTGCTTAGTGCATAGCACACGTCTTCGGGAAACCCTTCGGTTCGTGCATAATCGCCAGCGATCACGCCTTGCAATTCATCAAGCTCAGAGACCAGGCCACTCGAAAGGTCACTTTTGGAATAGAGCCCGGCCATACGAGCCAATTCTTGTTCGTCGGATCCGGCTCCAGACCACACTGCTATTTGCCCCGAGAGATTTTGCAGCCGGTCGCATCGTTGCCGAATAGTCCCTAGTTTTTCTTGGAACATCATGCCATCAGTCTTTTCCAAATAGTGACTGAGAGTATGTTTTCGGTCTTCTTCATAGAAAAAACGCGCATCATTGAATCTCGCATTGAGAACCCAAGAATTTCCTTTGCTGACCGTTTCTTGATCACCGCCGTTTCGCACTGCGACAAACAGATTTGTTAATACCCCAGATACTCGAACAGGGAAAAATCGCTCGTGCTTTGCCATAACTGTAACCAAAACTGATTCAGGCAGCTTCAAAAATTCTTCTCTGAAAGTGCCTTGATGAACAAGCGGCCATTCGGTGAGGTTCGCGTTTTCCGTAATCAGTTCGTCGGTAGCGTCTACTTCAATACCCAAAGATTTCATCGATGTCTCGATTCTTTGGACACGATTTTTATGACAAGGTTCAACAAATCGACTTTGAAGTTCAGCAAGAAATTCATCCAGATTCCCTACCTCAAATGGTTCCGGCGCATGAAAGCGATGTCCTTTGCTGCTGGATCCTGAAGCAATGCCTTCTATTTCGAAAGGTACAACTTTTGAATCAAAAAGTGAGACAATCCATCGAATAGGCCTCGCAAATCTCAACTTGCTGTTTGCCCAACGCATGGATTTCTTGAAAGTGAGTTTTTCGATGATTTCGGGGGCAATGATTTGGAGGTACTGCTCAGTGGTTTTCCCTTTAATGTGCTTTGTCACCCACACATAATCGCCGTCCCTTTCAACCGATTGGAGTTCTGCACCTTGTCCTTGGCAAAACCCAAGTAGAGCCTTTGTCGGTTGGCCTTGGTCATCATAAGAGGCTTTCAAAGATGGGCCGCGTTGCCTTACGGTTTGATCTTGTTGCTGAGCCGGAAGATCAGAAACGTGAACAATGAGTCGCCTCGGAGTTCCAAATGTTTTGATTTCTCCAAAAGAAATCCCAGAACCCGAAAATTTTGATTGAAATTCCGAGCGAAGTTGCTCAAGAGCTGAATCAATGAACGAAGCCGGAAGCTCCTCACACCCAATTTCAAGCAAAAAATTTGGCATTCCGAACAGTTTACCGTTCCACTTTTAGCCTAGGCGTTTGAATCAGGGCTCTCAGCCAAGTAGAATAGGGATGCTCATAAGGATTGAGCCCGTGAATATCACGGAGGAACGGAAATGAGGACACTGATCGCATTGACAGCTCTCAGCCTGGCGTCGTTTAGCGCTGCTCAGGTTGAAACTCCAACGAATATGGCTCTTCGAATTGGAGTGGCCTATCCCATCGATAATACAACCCGAGATGCCGTGAAGAATTTTATCGGCGCCGGACTTGATTACCGCTTCGACCGAAGCCTTGTTGCAGGTGGCGAAACCTACCTTTCTGCCGATTGGCTCGGAAAGAGTGGAAGCGGCGCTAAAGGCAACGCATTCCCAATCATGCTCAACCAAAAGTGGTTCGGCAAAGGCGAAAATCAAGACGACCAACTGACTTACTTCTTCTTGGGAGCAGGTGTCGCGATTGTTGACGTCACATCAACCAAGACCGTTCTGGCCGCAAGGGCTGGTGTGGGTCGCATGTTTGGCGAGCACATTTTTGGCGAACTGAATATTGTCCTTTCGGATGATGCAAATGGCGCACGAGCAAACTCTGTTGGCGTCTATCTTGGCTATCGATTCTAAGTGACAACTTAAAGACTGATGTGAGCGACCGCAAAATTATTTTGCGGTCGCTCGCTTATTTAAGGACGCGCTTTACAACCGCTTTGAGCTGATTTTCGGGCATCCACGAAACTCCAGTTGCAGAAAGAATAGCTACTGAGGGCAAGATTTTTCGGAATCCACCCGTAGCCGAATCAAGATCAGCAGCGATGTCGAGCATCATGAGGCCATCTTCCAAAACATCCTCGAATTTTCTCGCTCTCCATGCTCCTTTTGTCCGAATAAGATATTCAAAAATCCCGCGGATTCGTTCGGAACCTGAACCCGCACAGGCATAATCTGCGCTTTGAAACCTGGCGCCTGCAGCATCAAAAAAATAAACCCCAAAGGACTTGTCAGCGGCATCGTATGCGGCTGTGATCGGGATGAAGAGTCCGCTTCCTTCTGAAGCTGCGCTGAGATTTCCTTGGAGTGCTCGTGAAATTTCCATCAGCTTTCCTTCTGTTGAAATTTGCGTCAGATTGAGTCTTTCGTAATACTTAAACGCATGTCGCAAATATCGACTGACCTCAATAGAACGGCCATAAGCTCCACTTATCGCCAAGACCATGGCATCATCAAGGGGGAGAATCTTTTCAGCATGATCATACATGATAAGGTTCCCCATAGTGGCTCTTCTATCTGCAATCATCACAACGCCAAGATCAAAGTGAAGGGCCAAAACAGTTGTGCCGTGCACTTCTGAAAGCGGTGCTCGATTTAGTTCAAAACCGACCAATTCTGCAAAGTTGCCGGAACTTGTCAACATTATTGGCCCGACCGCTGGCGATACTTTTTGGCTTGATCTGGATCAACGTTTTTCAGTCTTTTCAGTAACTCGTTAGGAATACTTGGGCGTTCTATATCCGGTCGTTTTGGCTCACCTTCATCTCCAAAATTCTTTTCAGGCTCATTCGGCTGCCTTCTCAAGGTTCGATCAGCAAATAATGTCATGGTAGGTTCTCAAGTATATTGACGAATTCGTCTACAGTTTGTGCCATTTCTAGCGAATCAGGATATGTTTTATCGGGCGGAAGCTCCAAAACTTTGGACGAGGTCTCGAATTTTAGGGTGATCGCCCCCCAAGACCACGATTCGATAGATTCTGGAAATTTCGTGACAATCAGAGACCGCACCCAAGCTCTCGTCTTTTCTTTAATTTCAAAATCATTCTCCGAAGGGTTCATTCTCATAGGATCTTGAAGGCCGAAGGTGATCAGGGCCGCATCAAATAAATTCTGATTAGGATCGATTTCGTGAAATGCAAGCTCATAGGATTTCAATTGGGGATCGTTCCAACCCAAATCCTCCAAAGGCATAATAGTTTCTAAAAGTCGCATCTTAAGTCCCCAATCCGTTTTCATAAGGGCAAGATCATCACCCTGGGAAATTCCTTGAGCACATGCAAGAGCCTCACTAGCCAACTTGTGCGACTCCTGAAACATGGGATTTGAAAAGTTTTCGCTCTTGCAAGAGGATGAAATGAGCTCTTCCAAAATTTCAAGAGCGCTACAAGATGTTCCATTTGCCAATGGAATCCTGTGTTTCAAGCTCAAATCTTTGCTCACAGCACTCATGGACTTAGGTGGGTGGGCAAGCTGCCATTGGGGGGCGATTCCTTCGCCAATTAACCAGAGACAGAGCCTCACGACGGCGGTTTTCCAACATGTGACATGGGACCAGAGGTTTGCGTCTCCACTAATGACATGAAGTCGTTTCCACAAATCCTGTCGGGCATGAGGTTCATCCCGTGTGTTCAAAATCGGCCTCTTGAATAACGTATCAATACCGATGACTTCAGTCAAAAAATCTGCCCGCTGAGAAATTTGAAACTCGCATTTTTCGCCAATCTCGGCTCCAATCTTCCCTGCCCCGCAAAAAACCTGCCGAGCAACCAAGATGGGCACGAGGCATTGCAACAAATCTTCAACCTTCATTGATCTCGGGATCAAATAATTTTCATGGGTTCCATAACTTGCGCCGTGACCATCAGAGTTGTTTTTGTACACGTATGCGCGCCGCAAATATTTGGATCCATATGCTTGCGCCGCCCTCCACACAATCCTTTCTCCCGCAATATCGTGCCGAACAAGCTCTGTCAAGCTCAGACACTCGGGAGTCGTTATTTCTGGATGACCGTGGTCATTATAAAATCGGCACCCATTTGGCAACACGAGATCATTCCGATGGGATGAATCTCTTGTGTCTGATCCAGGTTTATCAAATTGGGTGTCGATGGGGTCAACAGCGAGCGAAGAATGTTGCCACCCTCGAAGATCGTTTCGGGGACTCTCAAATCGATAGTCCCAACCAAAAAAGCACTTGTCAGGAGATTCCCTGACAAGTGCTGCTGAGTCGTCTATCTGATCGACTGTCTTTCGACCTTCTACGAGGAGACCGTATTCCGTTTCAATCCCCGTAAGAATAGGCCACATTTATCTCAGGACTGCAAATCCTCCAGTCACTGGGAATGGGTAGTTGGCGGGCTTAACAGTAATTGTAAACTTTCCAGTTTTTACAAGTCCGTTTTCTCGAGCAAAGGTCACAGTACCAAGAGCTTTTGGCTGTGCTGTGGCATCTGGCAATTGATCGAGGCTATAAAGACGCAAATCGCCGGATGTCGCATTCTTGAAGTCTACGACTCCTTGCCACATGGCCGTAATCGTCCCGTTTGAATCGCGATTGAACATCACGACCTGGTTTACAGTTGTCGACCGTGTTGTTGGAATGGCGACCATTCCAAACGAGCCTAAGTTCGAAAGAACCTCTGTATAAGGTCTCCAGATGCCAGCCATGGCCACAACCTTGCTGGAACCAAATGGATCGGTGGGGTCTGGTTCCATGATCGTGTAAATTCCAGGGGCCTTTTTACCGCCAACAATTGTCGGTTGCTTGATGACTCCGGAATCGACGACGATCGGATGCAAGATGTCAAACGAATCTGAAGCATCATATCCATTAGAAATCCCGATGGTGTCTCCAGAAAAATGGGCCATTGTAGCGCGAGCACCGGAGGCCAAGAGTGGTCGATCGGCAGTGGCCATATTGCTACAATCAAAACTGATCATGTCACTCAAAAAGCCATTCATCTTGCTATTCGTGACATCGTAGTTCTCCGCTTCGAACTGAGACCGATTAAAGACGACTCCATTCGTAGAGTCATATTTCAAGATGGCATCATTCAGTAAGACTTGAATCGTCGTTTGGCGACCCGGATAAAGCATCGCGTTCAGATTAAAGAAAGGAGAAATCAACACCGGAGGGCCAGAAAAGACGTTTGTGAATCCGCTTCCATTGTCTTCGTCGATAGCTTTAATCTCAAAGGGGAATTGAGTAAAGGTCTTGCTTGGGCCACCAGTTGTCAGCGGAACATCAAAGATGTACTGGTTGATCGAATAGTTATCGAGTTGAACTCTGAGACCAGAACCCGAGCCTTGCTGATCCTTTGGATAGTAGTCAACGGCATCGTTGTAAACCCGAATGTTGTCTAATATTGCAATCTGTGAGCCTGGTACATGACGGCCCTGTCCAGAAAGATATAGAACTTGAACTTGGGCCTGAGAACCAAGATTGGGCACAGGGATAGGAATCGAACCTCCTGTTGAACCTGATGTTGATCCAGATGTCGATCCAGATGTAGAGCCACTTGTCGAACCACCAAGCCCGCTACCACCACCGCAACCGATGACCACCGCGCCTGCTAAAAATGCAATCAACCACTTCTTCAAAGTTGTTACCTCTGTGTCCAGGTTTCAAAACCCGAGCATGAACCTCTCAAGGATAGCAGTCCTTGAGTCATTAAATCAAGCTTCGGACAATAGGTTCCTGTGACGTCCGGTTCATTTGACGTTTGAAGACACTATTTTTGTTCGCTATTAGACTCATTTAGTGAGAAAACAAGGTGCTGAGAATTCTGGTTGCATAGGAAGCACGCATCAATGTGGCTTCCATAATTTGGGGCGAAATACCAATCGACTGAATAACACCTTCGTCTATTTCTAATTCAACACAACGTCTTGGTGAATTTATTCCTAATCCTTGGGCAACAGCATAAGATATCGCCAAAATCTGCGCTTCAGGAGACATTTGAAAGAGAGGAAGCCTGAGCTCATCTTCTAGATCTGTTGAAAATCCATAGTTTTCAAGCATGACCCTTCGAACATCTAAAGAATCGAATCCAAAGATATCTCGTTCCACAACCAGTGCAGGTGCGCCAGACATTGCGCAAATCTTATTGATTTCTTGGAACTTCTGGGGGTTAAAACATGCCAATATCGGCACTCCGCTGGATTCAAAGAGGGCCAACAAACATGCTTTTTCGATACAAACATTCAGAGCTTGACCCAATTCCCAGCACGCCAAAGACGCAGCCAACCCAAAGTGCAAAATGGAGCGAGAATCAAATTGAGACTTGAGAGATAAGTGACGATAAAAGAGTTCAAGATTTGCAAATTGAGCCGTCAACATGACCGATTTGAAATCAAAAAGATCGAGAGCTTGCTTCACTGTTCCGATGATCGCACCAGGCTCGGAGTAACAGCCCGTGGAAAGCAACAAGCAAGTATCTTGATCCCATTGTTTGTCCTGGCTGACTATTCGCTCTAAGAAGCCATCAGAGCGAGAACTCTGCAATGCCAAGAGGTGGGCACGGTGCAAGCTATTATGATTTTTGATGTCCCTTTTTAGATTCGCAAGGACACCCAAAACTTGACTTGAAATGCTATTGATATATAGACGACTATTCGCCATTGCTCTCCAAGTTAGATTGTCGGCAAAAATTTCGCTGACCTCACGTACAACTAAATGCTATCGGTAGAATAGGGTCACTCCAAAATGAAACGTGAAGGTCTTCTTGACTTTAATGAAGCTGTTCAGCACCCTGGAAAAAAAATCGTTTTTCAGGTTCAGACTTCGCTCCCACAAGAAGCAGAAATTGACCTTATTGAACCTATCAAGGGAACAATTGAAGCGATTAGTACTGGAAACCTCCTTCTCGTCAATTCACATCTCAGGACTAAACTCGTGCTGGAGTGTTCGCGTTGCACGGCACCCATTGAAACCGAATTTGAATTTCAAATGAAGGATGAATTTCAAGTCGAAGGGCTGCCCTCTGCTTATTCTCACGAAGGATTTGCCAAAGTTGTCACTGACGAGCCAGAGCCCATTTTTAAAGACAATTCCTTAATTTTGGATGCTTACATCCGGCAGGGGCTAATCTCCCATTTGCCCACCCAGCCATTATGTTCCGGAAGTTGGGATATTCCATGTGCTGAAAGCTTGACCACCAGCGAAGATTCGAAGGAATATGGCCATCCAGCATTTCAGTCTCTTTCGAAACTGGTCATGGAAGAAGATTCATGAAAATTGCCGTGGATGCCATGGGGGGAGATCATGCCCCTCAAGCCGTCGTTCAAGGTGTCCTTCAGGTGGCACCACTGCTCCAATGTGAGATAGTTTTAGTAGGCAAACCTGCTGAAATCGATAAATGCCATTCAGGCCAATGGCCAACCAATGTCGAAATTCATGCTGCTTCTGAAGTTATCGAAATGGACGACAAGCCTGTCGATGCGCTCAGAAGAAAGAAAGATTCAAGCCTCATTGTCGCTGTCAACCTGGTCAAAGAAGGGCACTGCCAAGCCGTAGTTTCCGCAGGAAATACAGGTGCCGCAACTGCTTCGAGCCTTATCGCTTGGAGGCAAATTCGTGGATTTCACCGCCCTGCAATAGCGAGCCCCTTCCCAAACAAATTTGGCCAATTTTTGTTACTGGATGCCGGGGCCTCTCCGGATGTTGATCCAGAGCACCTCTTAGAGTTTGCCTTTATGGGAATGGCTTACGCCGAGCGAGTCATGGGAAAAGTTTCACCACGAGTCCACCTGCTTAATATTGGAGAAGAACCTGGCAAGGGCAACGCTTTTGCAAAAGCAGCCTTTGAAAAGATGTCTCACCATTCATGGTTTGCAGGAAACATCGAGGGAAAGGATATGTTTCACGAAAAGTGCGACGTCGTAGTTTGCGACGCATTTGTGGGCAATATTGTGCTTAAGACAGCTGAAGGAGTAGGCGAGTTTATCGTGGACGAGATCAAATCACAGGTTCCCACTGGCTTGGGGCGACTTCTCTATCTGCCAATGAAAAAGGTCATGGCTCCCTTGCGAAAAAAAATGGACTATGCAGAATATGGTGGGTCACCGCTCTTAGGGCTCAATGGAATTTGCATAATTTGCCATGGCAGAAGCAACCCAAAAGCTATCAAGAACGCCATTCTCACGGCAGCAAAGGCCGTCGAAAACGATTTGGTCGGGGCCATTCGCACTTTTAGCCCCGAGTGATGCAGAATAGAAGTAGCGTGAAGCGAGCAGTTATCGAAGGCATTGGACACGGGTTACCCGTTCGTACAGTGACAAATTTTGATCTTGAAAAATTTGTGGATACGACGGATGAATGGATAGTTCAACGAACGGGAATCAAAGAGCGACGAATTTGCTCGCAAGAAGAAACTGCTTCAAGTCTTTCGATCTTGGCCAGCATGGAGGCCATTACAAATGCCCAGATTGATCCTTTAGAAATCGAAATGGTTATTTGTGGCACTGTGACCGGAGACATGACCTTTCCCGCGACCTCATGCTTGATTCAAGATGCCATTGGCGCAAAGAAAGCTGGTGCGTTCGACGTCGGAGCGGCATGTGCAGGGTTCATCTATGCGGCCGATGTTGCGGCATCAATGATCGAATCTGAACGTCTTTCGACGGTTCTTGTTGTGGGGGTTGATGTGCTTTCGAAGTTCGTGGATTGGGGCGATCGGTCGACCTGCGTGCTGTTTGGCGATGGTGCAGGTGCCGTCATTATGAAGGCAAAGTCCGATACTGATCGTGGGATGCTAAAGACCGTTCTGCTTGCCGATGGATCGGGCGGGCGACACATCCAATCTGAGCTCGGTGGTTCGAAATTTCCGATCGATGCGGATTGGTCCGAAGGAAAAACCCCTTTTGTTCAAATGAACGGAAGCGAAGTTTATCGGTTTGCGGTGACGGCGATGGGCGATGCTTGTTGCCGAGTCTTGGAAGCTGCTGGTTTAAGTCCGGAAGATATTGATCTATTTGTGCCCCACCAGGCAAACCTGAGAATCATTCGCGCGGCACAATCTCGGCTAGGGTTGCCCGATGAAAAGGTCTTTGTGAATGTCCAAAAATATGGAAATACGAGTGGTGGGTCTATTCCCCTCGCACTCTACGAAGCGCAGCGAGACGGGTTGCTTAAGAAGGGCCAAACTGTTCTCACTGTTGGCTTTGGGGCGGGATTGGTTTGGGGCGCAAACGTTATCCGCTGGTGACACCTAGGCTGCCAAAGTCACGGTTAATTCGCGTTGGATTCCCACATGGTTAAGATCGGTCAGATAGACCTGTTTCAGGTCATCTCGAATTAGCATTCGTTGCAAATAGATCATGAGCTCTTCGGCTTCACCTCTTGTCAGCTCCACACAAACATCTGTCAATATTCGCCCCGATTCGTAGTCTTTGATTATCAATCCTGCACCCCAATCCCCAAAGGGATTTTCGGCATTTATGCGCTCATTATTAAGCCCCTGAGGGACAAAAGAATCAAGCCCAGCTCTTCAAAGCTGGGCTCGATTGAGAGTTCAAAATTTGATTAGCTTTGAACCTGCGCCCAGGTTTCTCGAAGGCTTTGAGCACTCTTTTGGAGTCCTTCGGCTTCTGATGCCGAAACTTTGGGCTCCCAAATTTTGGATGCGCCTAGTTTCCCAACAACAGTTGGCATGGAATAGGCGATATCGTTGACCCCGAATGCACCGCCTTGGAGCGCAGAAACAGGGAGAACCCGGCCACTATCCAGAGCAATCGAATTCACAACTTCGGCAATGGACATTCCAACAGCGCGACCAGCGCCACCCTTCTGTCGAATCACTTCTGCACCACTCGTCTTTGTTGCTGCAAAAATTGAATCTCCGGTTTCCTTAGTAAATCCGGGAATCGATTCAATTGAAACACCTCCCGCTGTTGCAGAAGACCAAATTGGAACCATCGAGTCTCCGTGCTCACCAAGAATGGTCGCCTTGATATCCAAAGCGTTCACTTGGAAGTGATCAGAAAGCAAGGCTCGGAAACGGGAAGTATCGAGAACTGTCCCCAATCCAATTACTTGCTTTTCAGGAAGAATTCCTGCCTTAACTGCCATGAGAGTCAAAATATCGACCGGGTTGCTTACCACCAATATTGTAGAGCTACTGGGCAATTTCACCTTTTTGAGTTCATCCAGGATTCCCTTGAAGAGCCCAACATTTCGGTTAATTAAATCGAGTCGGCTTTCGTCTGGTTTTCGCCGCAGGCCTGCAGTGATTACGACGCAGTCGCTTCCGTCAACAACACCGTAATCACCTGATGTGAAGAATTGCCCACCAACCAAGGAGGCTCCATGGCGCAAATCTAGAGCTTCTCCTGCAGCCATTTCAGCATTGGCATCTACCAATGCAATTTCCCGAACGACACCTGTAATTTGAAGAGCGAACGCTGCGTCTGAACCGACCCTGCCCCCGCCACCAATGATGCTGACTTTCATCCTGAATAACTTCCTTACGCAATTGCTATTCGCAACCGTGCTTCAAATCAAATTATGATGAAGGCTGAGCTGTTATCTCAGGTCCCAAAGATATTGGGATGGATTCAAGATTCGACCGCCCCAATTCGATTGAACTTTGCAACCATTTACCACTTCGGTGATCGACAGAGTCTTGACGCTAGCATCTAGCATGACAACAGTCAGTTTATTTCTGTGCCATGGCCACAAACCGCCCAAATTCGATCTCACAGGGCGAGAAAGATCATCCCAAGCTCGTGCGGCTGTAAAGACCTGATTGTTGTTATAAGTGGATAAACCAAAGCTATCTGAACCATCATTAGCATTCCATCGGCAAGGTGGAATGACGACATAACTGCCGCCGCCATTGGGTCGCCCGTTGGCCAAAACTTCCCAAACGCTGTCCCCAAAAAATATGGTCTTGCCTGGATCGTCGCTTTCTGTCGAACTTCGAGGTTTTGCGCTCCATTCCCCATTTGATTCTTGGACAATTGGAGATAAATACACAAAGTTGAAACCTGAATTCGTGTGGAGCGAAGCGTTGTAATAACGCTCGGCATCAAATCCTGTTGCTAAATCGGAGTCAAAAACGGGATCGATTCCTGGAGCCCGCGTCCAATCTCCTGGGCACCGCATCACTTGAAAGCTACGAAGATAGGGGCCAACAAGTTGAACCCATGTTCGATCGTTTGTGAAATTTGCATTAGAAGCACCTGTGTACTTAGACAAGAAGAAACGATCGTCGTAATCGGTTAAATAAATGGTCGAAGCTAAATTAAGTTGTCTGTTGTTTTGAATACAGACGGATTGCTTTGCGAAGTCTTTGGCTTGAGTGAGAATTGGCACAAAGAGGCCGGCCAAAACCACAACAATGGTTAGGGCTACGAGCAATTCCAATAATGTGTATGCTCTGATGCGGGCCATCTTCGCTCCACTCAAAAGTGAATTATATCACTGTTCGATTCAAATGCAACCGTATTTCTAATCAGAAAATTCCACAAAAGGCTTAAAATGCAACATTCCAATTGAATCCAAAACCAGATCTCTTTGGAAGCAAGACAACCCCAATAGACAGACTCTGCGTAACTTTTTGACCCAAAAATCCTTGAAATCCTTGTGGAGTGAGCATCAAAGAAGCAAATTGATTGCCTTTCGAATTGAGGCGCCAGATATCGGTAGAAACAGCAACTTGCAGACTTCTTTCTTGGGAATAGACCAAACCAAATCGTAAAGTCAAGCTGTTTATCGTTGGCGGGGCTTCGAACTTCCTTCCCCTAAAACTTTCGTCAAAAAACTCCGCAACAGTGCGGACAATTCGCCCTCTCACAAAAGCTCCGCCATAGTGGCCAGTATCCATCCAAATCGGATTTTCATCTTTAAGAGCATTGGCGAGCGCTTGAGTGCACGCTGGCGGAACAACGGTATCAAGCCGGGCCCCGATGACCAATGTCTTTCGTTCTAGGTTGGGTTGCAAGTATTCTGCAGGTTCAATTGACCGCAATTCACTCCTCAACTTTTCTTCTGAGTAGCCCTTTCTTCGCAAAACCTCTCGTTGCGAAATAGCCTTCGTACTCGACCAAAGAATCCGAGCCAGATTCACGCCTGCCAAAACGAAGGAACCGCATTTGAACCTTGGTTCGATTCCATAACCCAGAGCAGAGACAATGCCCCCAAGGCTTGTTCCAGAAATCCCAATCTTCTCATGATCGAATTCCGGCCTGGTCTGAATCCAATCCACTGTTCGCCTCACGTCCTGAACACTTTGAATCATCATTGATTTGAGTTGCTCGGTATCTGGCTGAAGCGCAAGTTCGCCAGATTTCGACCCTTTTGGCGTCCTGCCCAAGTGGTAAGGCAAAGTTAAAATCACCCCTCCAATTCCCAAATTATTGAGATTTCGTGCAAGTTCAGTCTCAAGGGTCAAATCGGTTGCTCCCCAGTAGTGAAGGATTACAACGCAGGGTATTGGCCGACTGATGTCCGAAGGAAGTAGCGCACGAACTCTGACCGTGTCGTTTTCTGGATACTTGCTCGAAACGGCACTCGGAAAATTTATGTCAAAGATCTTTGTGAATTCATCAGAGTCGATTTCCCTCCAATCGGAAAAAGTAATCGCAGGTGGTGGTGTCTGGACAATACGTCTCTGTGTCTCTAAGTCGGTCTGAGCCAAAATGATTGCTGTTCCTAAATAGAGGAGCAGCAGAACCATGGCCGCCTTTGTTGCACTAGCTTTCTTCACCCACATACTCTCATCTCCCGTAACTGAAACCTCCATAGATTTTGACACGGCGCTGGGACTTGTTGGGTTATCAGAAGAAACAGTAAAGTTTGATCCGGCCATATCTTTGTCCTATCAACAAACCTGGCGACCAACTTCCTTTTATCAATCTTTATATGCTCTTCCTTGCAGGATTCCTTTCTTTGTCGAAAACACCAAACAGCAATTGAGTTTAGCAAGCGGAAACATGGAGTCGATGATTGAGCTCAGTACGCGAATTCTGGGGCCCGGCATTCGGCGAAGCTTGATTGGAGAACCATCTCAATCAAAAATCGAAGCTGCCAAAAAACCAAAGAGCCTGGCCATAACTCTTGCAAAAATGAAGGGTGCAGGACTGATTCCGAACGGAATACCTAATCTTGATCAGGTCCCCACGGAGGTTCAAATAGCTGCTTCCGCAATACTTGAAACTCTTCTTTCTGCGGTTGATGATCGGAGAGCGGCTTTCAGCGATGTCGCAGATCTTGGATCTGCTTATAAATTGGTTTCTTCCGGATTTTCAGAGCCAACTTCTGCAATAGAAGAGAAAAGCTTTTTGGGTCTTCAAGAGAAAGTTAATATGGCCTATCTTTATGCGGGGGCCGAAGAAGTCGCGACTGCCACAGATTTTGCAGAAAGCCAAGCTAGACTCGTTCAAGCCACAAAATCCTATGGCGTCAAGATCGAAACGACTTGGGGGGTAATTGATCTTTCTGGGGGCGGCAATTCCGTTCATGATGGAGTCCCCACTCTGCTTACGATCGACACTGGTGGTGACGATGTTTATATCAATTCACCTTGCAATTCCAGCGCTTCTAATTGGGCTAGCATCTCCATTGATACTTCGGGGAATGACAACTATGTTTCAGATCAAACCCTCCTGAAAATTCAAGTCGCGGATTGGCCCTCCAGAGGCAAGGCCCAAAGTTTAAGTGGCCCGGGATCCGCTCTTTTCGGAGTTACTTTTTTGGTTGATTCGACAGGGGATGATCACTACAGATCCACTCGATCCTCGTTGGGCTCGGCAACATTTGGATTAGCGTATCTAAAAGACAAAGAAGGAAAAGATGAATACGATTGCTACACCAATTCATTAGGGTTTGGACATTATGGAATCGGGATTCTAGAAGATCTCAAAGGCGATGACATCTACAAAGGGTTCTCGCAACATTCTGGAGTTGGATTGCCACAAGGATTTGGGCTCATACTTGACAAGTCTGGAAGTGATACTTACGATTCAAACGACAAGGTTTTAGATTTCCCCTCCGCACAATCTGCCGAGCACAACAATAGTATGGCGATTGGTGCAGGTTACGGCTTTCGGGCTGACTACACGACGGGACACAGCCAAAGCGGGGGAGTGGGAATCGTTTATGACCTTGAAGGAAATGATAAATATTCTTGTGGGGTTTTCGGCATGGGCGCAGGTTATTGGGAAGGGGTCGGAATGCTTTGGGACGATGCTGGAGTGGATCAATATGCTGGACAATGGTATGTTGAAGGTGCATCGGCACATTTTGGGATTGGAGCAATTTTCGAAAAAAGTGGCGACGACCGTTATTTGGCTGGAATGAACATGGCCTTGGGAGCTGGACACGATTTTGGAATCGGATTTGTTTGTGATTCTGCTGGAAATGATGAATACATAGCCCCAAACCTCTCACTTGGAGCAGGCAATGCGAATGGGATCGGTATTTTTGTTGAGCTCGCTGGAGATGATAGTTATAAGTCTTCGGGAACCTCGCTCGGGCAAGCCACAGAAGCTCAAAAATCGAGCCTGAGAGAACGTGCTCTTTGTTTTGGATTGTTCTTGGATAATGGCGGGCGCGATTCCTTTCCAGAGAGTTTTGCATATGCCAAAAACAACAACCGATCGGCAAACTGGGCCACAAAAAATTCTCGCTCTGCAGAAAGCCAAATGGGAGTGTTTGTTGACCGGTAGAATCGTGCACTCATGATCCCAGTTCGTGACAGTAAATATTCGAGGGACGCCAGCTATGTCACTTGGACATTGATGACACTTAATATTTTCATATTTCTTTGGGATCGTGGAGGCTCAATGTTTGGTTCGAGTACGGCCTTTGCCGATTTAGCCCTGAGACCTGACGAAATCACCAAAATCCTTATTGGCGCAAGTAGCGATTTCACCGATCTTGGCAAGCTCTTTACTGCTATGTTCATGCACGGAAGCATCGCCCATCTCGTTGGCAATATGCTCTTTCTGATGACATTTGGGCCAAACGTCGAAGCCTCCTTTGGAAGTTCGAGATTCGCTTTCTACTACGTTTTTTGGGGAATTGTTGCTTTTGTGGCTCAAATCTTTGTCGATCCCCATTCAAAAGGTGCTGTCCTCGGAGCCTCGGGCGCCATTGGTGGGGTTTTGGGAGCGTACTTCTTGCTCTTTCCAGGCAACCGAATCAAGGTTCTCATTCCACCAATCTTTTGGTGGACTTTTGATTTAAGCGCCTTTTGGCTTTTGGGGGTCTGGTTTGTTATGCAGATTATCTGGCCCCAAGATGGCGTGGCGACCTGGGCACACGCAGGTGGCTTTATGGCAGGAATGTTTATTGTCTTGGTGATGGGCGGAAGGCAAAAGGTTCTAATGCGAACAAAATTTGAAGAAGACGAGGAATTTGAAAATGGATAAGACTGTGCCGAAGTGGTTATTTGCTTCAATCCTTTTGACTGCAATTTTATCTTTGACAAGCTTAATTTTCCGATTCAAGGTCGAAAGAAACAACAGAGCAGTAGGAGTGATGATAGAAGGGCAAGCTGTCCACGATATTGCAGCGGTTTCGGGGCAACCTCTTTCCTATGTTCTGTTTTATCTCAAAGAGTCTGGACTTTCAGGAGTTGCACTCACCGAGCAAACCGTGGGAGACCTCATTGATACAGGCCAAGTCGCCGTCACACCAGGAACAAACAACTCGATTGAACTTTCGGGATCTCCCAGCACCCTCAGCAGAATCGCTTTAGCAATTGGTAGACGCGGAGGTCTCGGGACAAACCCATCACTTTCGAACAAGACGAAAATTGTCTTCACGGGAGACTCTCGGGTCTTGAGACAGTCCTCTATTGGAATTGACCCTGATGATGCAAACACCATTCGACAAGTAGGGCTCGACATTGTTTGCCGTCATTTCAACACCGTTGGCGCAGGCCCTGCTTATCTCCGGGATTTGCTCGAGAGCTCGAGGTCGTTGGGGGCAGTTGGATTTCTGCCGGCTGGTGACCAAGTCTTAGGGCAAAGAGATTCTATTGATGATTTGGCTGTGACCCTCAAGGACATCGGCATGTCGTATCTCACTCCAGAATTTGCAAAGCTTGGAGGAGATTCGAAGCTCACAGCTCAAATTCCAGAACTCACAATAAGAACTCACTCGATGCAGGCCGCCGAGATGGATAAGGCAACTACCGGCGCGATAATCGAGAGGTATACGAAGGCGTTTCGAGAAAGAAATATCCGCTGGTTGCTTATTCGTCCATTAAGTAACGGGGGTTCCAACGTTTTGCAAAGTACGGGGCAATTCTTGAATGCTCTTCGAACAGGGCTCATCAAAGAAGGAGGGGGCGTTAAGACTCCGCGCCCATTTACAGACCCGCAAGTTCCAAAGTTCTTAATTGTTTTGATAGCAATGAGTTGCATTCCTTGGCTCATTTGGAGCTTTCGTCAGATGGGAAACTCAAGGCTTATCTTGGTGGCTTGTGCGATATCTGCACTCCTTATGTTTGCCTCGTGGCTCGATGGAGCTCGACCACTTGCTGGGTTATTGATTGGAATTATGTCCCCCGTCATTTCATATCAAATTTGGATTCGTATCCAGCCAAAGAACATTGTCTTGAGCTATGTTTTGGTTTCGGCCATCAGTATCATCGGGGGGCTAGCCATTGCAGGGATGCTCATCTCGCTACCTTATTTGATTCAAGTCAAACAAGCACTTGGAATCAAGGCGATTTTGCTCGCACCGATCCTCATCATCGCCTGGATTTTGATTCACGAGAGCTCGAATTTCTCAAAAATATCCCGTCAAACTATCGAATGGGGCCCCTTACTTCTTGGGCTCGTTGTTCTTGGTGCTGTTGCGGTTCTTGCGATTCGGTCTGGCAATGATGCTGCAGGTGCGGTGAGCGAAACCGAGCTCAAATTCCGAGGGGTACTCGATAGGATTCTATACACAAGGCCCCGAACAAAAGAGATTCTTATCGGGCACCCGGCATTGATCATGGGGCTAGGGCTTTGGAATGAGGCCAAATCTCGTCCCGAGATCAAGTCGTGGGGCACTCTCGCTCTCATTATTGGATCGATCGGGCAATCGGATCTTGTTGACACCCTGTGCCACACTCATACACCACTTGATATTGGGATTGCCAGGATTGTTATTGGATTGATCATCGGCGGTATGATGGGTTGCGCACTATGGGCGATTTCGAAAAAAACCTTCCTCAATCGAGGAGGGCAAAACTAGGATCATGAAGCTGCTGCTCGCCGGTTATTTCGGCTGCGGGAATCTGGGAGATGATGCGATCCTCTTAGGCTTTTCAGAAGCTATTGCAAATCGGCCTTACCAACTAAAAGTCCTTTGCAATAATGTCGAAAATTTGATGCGCTTTTATGGCATGACGGGGGTTCATCGCAAGGATATGGCCTCGATCCAATCTGCCATTTCAGATTGCGATGCTCTGGTATTTCCGGGCGGAAGCATTTTTCAAGATGTGACCAGCACTCGAAGCATTGCTTATTACGGAAAACTTGTCAGCATGGCCAAAAAGGCGGGGAAAAAAGTTATATTGCTTGGGCAAGGAATTGGCCCCATCAATGGTTTTTTTGGAAAACAAATTGCAAGATCTGCCTTTGCAGCGTGCGACATCATAGTCGTTCGTGATTCGGCTTCAGTGTCATCTCTCAAAGCTCTGGGATATAGCGGCCAAGTGCCAGTGAGCGCTGACATGGCCTGGCTTATGACCCCTTTGCCACATGATGAGGCTAGCCAATTTGGTGTCGCCGGCACGAAATCAGTCGGCATCTCAGCTCGACCCTGGGGCAAATCAAAAGATATTGTCCAAGTTTTTGGCGATCTCGCTCGAATTCTTACAAAAAACGGTTATATACCAACTTTTCTGGAAATGGATCAAACAGAGGATGGTCCTTTGATCCAGGAAATTGCCAAAACCCAAGGAGGCAAAGTTCCAGACATGAAGAACATGACATCTCCCAAACAAATCCAGCAAAGATTGAGTCGAATGGAAGGTGTCATCGCAATGAGGCTCCATGCAGGGATACTTGCCGCGACCGTCGGAGTACCTCCATTTATGATTTCTTATGACCCAAAAGTCAACGCATTTGCGAACTCAATCGGTGCTCCATCCCCTCTTCCTATTCAAGGAATCTCTGCTGAAAGAATTTTTGAAGGTTTTCAAAGTTACATCAAAGATCGAGAACGAGTATCAAATTCGCTATTGCGAAGAAGAGAGGAACTTGCCAAGGAGGCGCGAATTAATATTGAAGTACTCGACCGTACGCTTCTGCCTTAGCTTTTTGGCTTGCTTGGCTCCACTTCCCGGAACAGCTCAAACAGTCACTGGACTTGGAAAATGGTTTGATTCCCAAATTGCAAACAGAATCACACTCAATGGTTACAGGCGCCTCTCTTATCACAATCGATCTGTTCTCGGAGATCGCGACTCTTACAATTTGACCGAATACTATGGTCAAGGTCTCAAAACTTTTACAGATTTCGGTCAGGTGCAAGTCACGGGAACGAAAGTCATGGGGGTCATCAATTTCGACCTCAACATTCAAGATAGTCGATTCAGTGACCCACAGGCCAACCGTATTTCTTTGAACTATGCTAAAGGCAATTGGGGGGCCGACCTCGGTGACATTCGAGGCAGCCTTGCAACTGAAAACCGATTTGCGAATTTTGAAAAGTCTATTACTGGAGCCCAGCTCACTTATAAATCGAAGAAGTTTCGAGTCACTGCAGTGGCCAGCGAAGTTCGGGGTCAACCGAGAACAATCTCCATTCAAGGCAATAATACTTCGGGGCCATATTATCTGCAAAGCAGTCAAATCGTAAGAGGATCTGAACAAGTTTTAGTTGATGGAGTTGCACAAAAGTTCGGTGAGGACTACATCATGGATTACGACCTTGGATCGATTACTTTTGTGAATCGAAACACAGGTGAGTCGAAAATCATCCCCCCGACAAGCAGTATCGTAGCGACATATGAAGTCTTTGGGTTCAATGGAACCAAGGGGCGACTCGAAGGGGCACACGTTTCTTACGATTTTGGACGGCTAGGTAAGGTTGGCCTGACGGGATTACGCCAAGTTCAAGGGACGACAAGCAGAGATTCCTCTTATACAGAACAATATTTGGGTTTTTTGGCGCCTGGAACTCCCATTACACTTCGAAATGAACCACTCTCTCGTGCTGCGGTGCAAGTTTTCATTGGTTCGGAACTCCAAGTTCAGGGGATTGGCTACGATTTTCAGACTGGCAGTAATGTCATCATCATTCTTCGGCGCCCTGTTCCACAAGACGTCGTATTATCAGTGATCTACACGCCCAAACCCATCAACACCGTGCAAGGTGATCGCCAAGTTTTGGGGCTGAACTATTCTTTGCCCCTTGGTTCGAAAGGCTCGATCCGTTACAGCCAAGCGATTGGAAAGCTATCAAATTCATCATCACCTTCTAGTGGAACAGCCCGAGGGCTCGATTTGTTTTACAACGCGACTGGAATGGATTTGACGGCTTCAATACGTGACGTTCCTCAAGGATTTGTTGGCATCGAATCCGTGGGTTTTTCGCGAAACGAAAAGGCACAGGATCTATCGGTTCGTTGGAATAAATTGTCACGACAAAACTATGAATTTAATGTGAGAAATAGCGAGATCACGGATCAGACTTCAACAACTCCAGTAAAGTCCAAATTTACGATGGTTTCGGCCGGAACTCAATACACTCCTAGAGGACAGGGCTCACCTTGGAACTTTTCGCAAAGCAGGATCATGAGCAAAACAGGAACTCAAAACTCGCGAATTGATTCGACCAATTTTGGAACTTCGGGTTCACGAGGAAAGATGGATTGGCGGTTAGGATTGTCGCAACAATTTGCCGAGGGCCCCACAACGATTGACAGCGTTCAACAACAACGGCATCTCACACTACACGCCTTGGATTACCGGCTGAAATATAATGCGTCCAAGGCTTGGGTACTTGATTGGACGAGTAGCCTGAGCAGAGTTCAAACAGATGGGAAAAGCAGCATGGGAAGAGACCTGCTTTTCGGATTTCGATATCGGCCCAACCAGAAACTCATGATTCGTGGACAAGCTGCAGACAGCGACGCTGGGCAACTGGCCTCTTTAGGTTTTGTGGGCGGGCTCGGAATTGGTTACGATGGCAACGGATTCAGTTCGGGAGCGGATACCTCTACTTTTACTGAAGCTTCGAACGCACGAACAGCTTTTCTCAGTGCGACCTTCACCCCCAATGATGCCTGGGCCCTGAACGCTGATATCAATTTCTATAAAAGCCAAGGAGGAGTGAGCAGCAACACGGAATCCACAAGCCTTGACCTTGGCATCAACTGGCAAGCCAGGCGCGATTTGAGCTTCGACACAATTTTCAACGTGAGCCGAACTCGGTTTTTGGGAACCACTCTTCAAACCGATTCTTCAACACTAAGCCTTTATGCAACTTCCCAACCCAAAGGTAATTTAAGCTGGAATGGGGGCTTCACCATGCTCACGAGCAGCGGGAGCAGCCAATTTAACCAGAACTCTCTGACTTATGAATTGAGAGCCAATTATCGTCTGGCTCCGCGTCATTCAATGAGCTTTGAAATGGATAATGGTCGCCTCTCCGGCTATCTCCCACAAGAAACTAGGAACCTTTCGCTCACCTATCAATATCAAATTTGGAAATCTCTGGCGTTTAATATCGGTTATAGAATCATAGATGTCATCAATCGAGATTCGACACTTTCTTCGGGAGGATATGGATCAAGAGGATTCGATATTGAACTCCAATTTAATTTTGGTCGATGAACTTCTCTGTAACTCTGAGATTCGCCAAACGTAGAACAGATACAATGAAAAAACCTGTTGTTTTTGGTGTTCTCCTTTTTTCAATTTTAGGAGGTTGTGGAGGTCAGTCTGTTAGCAAAACTTCGACCATGACCGGGACGGTCTTGGACATCAACAACCAACCTGTTCGTGATGCAAAAGTTTCGACTCGCTTCGGAAACACACGAACAAGTTCTGCGGGAACTTTTAGCCTTCCACTTCAAGGTACAGGAGCTGTCGAAATCACAGCTGATGCTGTGAAGAATGGAATCCACTATTTTGGTACGTCGTCAGCATTTAACTATCAAAACGAAAAGACTCAAAGTATCAATATCGTTGTTGGAATTGAATCTG
Source organism: uncultured Fimbriimonadaceae bacterium (assembly GCA_964583465.1). GTDB lineage: Bacteria > Armatimonadota > Fimbriimonadia > Fimbriimonadales > Fimbriimonadaceae > JAEURO01. The sequence goes on from CAZOVP010000004.1 coordinate 97,748, forward strand.
AACTCGGCGACATTAGTGGAATTGTTCGCGACCGAACTGGCAACCCGCTGGAAGGGGCCTCGGTCTATGCCTACAATGGCGCAGGCTCAAGCCATCGAGTTTTTACAGATGCTCGTGGCGAATATGTGTTTTCTAACCTTGTGGGTGGTGTCACTTATGATGTTCTTGCGGGAGGTCAGGGATACCGCTCTGATACGACTCAGATTTCTCTGGGAACAAGCGACAGCCGCACGGCCAATTTCGTTCTCGATGATCCCGGGATTCCGAATCTTATTCCACCCCAAAATGTAGATGTCACAACTTGGGTTTCTAATTCCGATGCCACGGCAAAACCTGGAGTGTCTTCCATCGAACTCGCAAAAAACCTATTGGGATTTCGAGCAAAAGGGAAAGTCTCAAAGAGTCGTGTGAAGGCAACAGGAACGACTCTCATTGAAGCCGATATCGCATGGGACGAACAACGGTTTCCAGACCTTTTGGGCTATGGCGTCTACAAGGCCAATTCTGATATTGGATCACTTGGCGCCTATGATTTTTATCCAGAACCCTTGGCAGCTTACTATGTTGATCAAGATCTTCGAACAAACTCGACATATTCTTATGCATTAACAACAATTTCGGCGGCTTATCCTCAAGTTCCTGACCAGACCGAAAGTAACCTGAGCACAAGAGTCATTGCAGATACTTTGTCGCAACTCAACCTTTCTACTCCAACAGTCAGCCCTCTGACCTTCCGTTGGCAAAGTGGTTCGCGGGCCGACAGCTTCGTGGTCTATCTTTTTGATGAATTTCCTTCTATCGATAGTCAGTCGATTTGGAACAATAGTTCGAACAGAGCCACGGGAAATTCCGTCATCTATAATGGATCCGGCCTGACAAGTGGCGTGACTTACTACTACATTATCATAGGATTCGCGAACAATGATTCCAGCCGCACGATCAGTCAAATTGGATCATTTAGACTTTGAGATATTGCATGTCTATGAACAATAAAATGAAATTTTTTGGGTTGCTTTTCGCAACCCTTAGCACTTTTGGATCTGTTCAAGCTACTCACCTTCGAGTGGAGATTGGAACAAAGCGCTCGCCCAAAGACTATCAAACCGATACTGATGGCTCAGTTAGAAAATTTGCGAAGCAGTGCGCAGGTTTGAGTTCGGGTTGGAGACTTAGCTTGAGGCAGAGTCACTTGCTGAGATCTCCCTTTTTCTTGCCGGTATCTGTCGAATTGACCAGTGGGGGTCGCCCGCTTACCCCTTTGCCAAGAGGCGCCGGAGACATTGTTCCGACTTTTGATACCTCGGGGACAAGGGTTTTCCCGGATACTTACAAAACCTTTCTTGCCAGCGTTTGGACATCATCGAAGCCAGCAATCGATGCCATATTCGGATCGCCTTCTGCTGGTGGAACCGTCTTTGTGCGAAATTTTGATGCCGATATTCAAGATCGGTACGCAGTCGCAGGAGGATACTATGTGACCAACGGCACTGGTGGACCAGAAATTAGATTTCCAATTTATAACAACCAAGTTGCCGCGGCCATCAATTATATTCACTGTTTGGTTTTGGCTTATCTTGGAAATAAGAGCTATCCATTTGATGCCTATCAAGAGGGTTTTGCGCGTGCTGCGACAATGCTCATTGCCAGAACACCAGGATCAATTCCAGGCAGCCCGACATCTGATCAAATCGAAGCTGTTCTATCTGGCCTTTACGATGTCGGCCCCTACTATGATTGGTTTAATAAGCAAGGAATTGGTGGGCCGAAATTCATCGCTCCAAACCTTCTCAACACGAACCTTCCTTCGGGAGGAAGCACAGGTGGGATCTTCCTGCTGAGATACCAGATGGCAGGCACCGTATTCGCGAAAGCTGCCATAAGATTTCCGGGATTTCTTAAAGAATTCAATCGTCGATATTTTTTGAGCCCGGCATCTTATCAGACTTCCAATGACTTAGAGCTTTTGGGGCAACAAGTCATTGACACCTTAGGTGGAGGAGCCGGGACGAAAATCGAGGGCACCAGCTTCCCCAACTGGGCAAAACGGCAATATGTTCTTGATGCTCGGCTGAATCCTGGACTAAAACTTATCTGCACTCCATTGCCTCTTGTCGCCGATTCGTCGACCTCTGATTTTGGAGTTTTCAACATTGTTCTTAATGTCTTTCAGACCAAAGCCAATGGGGATGAATCTCTTTTGTCAGGATCATGCTATCCCATCTATTGGAGGCCCGATTTTTCAAGATTTTTTGGTGCGGCCCAAGACGATTTGATTCGTATTGCTGCAGCTTATGGCTCTGTCACTCCTAATTTTTCTGGTGAGACATTTAATCAAAATCCTTATCGAGTCATCGTAGACTTGCCCATGAATGGCAAAAACGACCGAATCGTGCTGCCAGCTGGAGCCTATTCTACGGGCTCGAATAATTCGCCAAGATCTTTTATTGGGACGATCCAAGGGCTCCCTGCTCCGGGATCAACGCCTTACACAGTCAAAGTGAGTTGGACCGGCGGTTCGCTTTCTGGAATCCGAGTTTCAAATCTCGCCTTTGGTGCCAACATTACGGACGCCGCTTATTTGCGCTCGACAACAATCAACGTTCAGGTATTACAGGGGTCGTCGATCAAAATAAACCGCGATGTGATTAAGACTGAAGGCAACTTGGCCCTTGATCTTTATCCGGCCGAGTCTGAAGTCACCTATAATCTGGTGATCCCCGCCAAGCTCTCAATGGTCTCAATGCCTCTGGAACCGTTCAGACCAAATCCTGCCGATATTTTGGGAATTTCCGACAGTCAAACTTTGTTTGCAAGGTGGGATTCGCTCGCGGGCAAGGCACAAATATATCCTGATGAGGGCGAATGGCGATCAGGTGCGGGTTATTGGGTGCGTCATTCATCCGCCATAAACAGAACCGTTTCTGGTCTCAATATCCCAGGGATGCCAGTCACTGTTTCTCTCAATCCAGGGTGGAATCAATTCTCATTGCCATTTACTCTTTCCACTACAACGACTTCGCTCTTTGTGACAACAACAACAGAAGCAATTGGAACATACGCGCAAGCTGTGAACGACGGAACGATTGGCACAACAATTTTTGAATACCTTCCCGATTTCACAAACCCAGACCTTGGGACGATGATTCCTGCAACATCACTCTCGCCAGGAAAAGCATATTTCATTCGAATGAACAGGACAGAAGGAGGATCGTTGCTCATTGTCCCTTCGAATGGCCCTCGAGTTCCAGATGGCGGAGGAAGCCACCGAACCCCACCTCAATATTCGAAAATTTGGACACTTTCGATGACCCTTTCAGAATGGCAAGGAGCTGCGAATACTATTCAAATTGGTCAGGCGACAAACGCCACCAGAGGATATGATTTGGCAATCGATACAGACCTTCCTCCACTCACTAATGGACTTCAAATATCCTCTCTCAATGGACGTTATTACGCCCGAGATTTTAGACCGAACAACACATTGGAGAATTTTGATATTCGGATAAAGGGACTCAAGGTTGGCTTGCGTTACAACCTTCATTTGCAAGGAACAAATCGTATGCCCAGTCTCAAACTTGTCAATGGAACTAGCTATCGGTGGCTAAAATCGAACCAAGACATCTCCTTTACAGCCAGTGAAACTACTAAGACTCTCCGAATAGAGATGGGTGGTCGATGAAATCAGCCTATGCATTTTTCTTTGCATTGCTTCTTATCCTTCTGACAGGATGTGGTGGAGGAGGTGGTGGAACAAGCGGGGGCACCTCGGGAAGAGTCAACATTCTTGGAAGGGTTCTCTGGATAGAATCAGGCGGCGCCACCAGCCCCGCAACGACGGTTGAAGCAGGTACGGACAAATCGACAACCGATCCCGTCGATGGATTCTTTCAGTTTGATGTCAATTCTGGAACTTCGAGTCTCAAATTGACCTACGCACCTTCGGGCGGGGGTCTTATTGTGAGAACTTTCACCTTTAACCCAGTCACTCAATTTACTGATGTCGGCGATCTCTATATCGGCCCTTCAGTTGTCACGATAAGTGGTCGTGCCGTCGATTCTCAAAGTGGTTCACCTATTTCTGGCGGACTTGTAACCATTGGTGGACGGCAGGCATTCACTCAAAGCAACGGGACATTCAACGTTACAAATGTTGCTTTTAGTGCATCGAATACGACGGTTTTTCTTGGTCTCGATGGGGTTGTTTCTGCCTCAAATTATTTTGCTCGCCACTTTAATCCGCCAAGCCTTCCGGTGGCAGGCATTGTCCAAGTTGGCGATGTTGCGCTGACGCCATTCGGCTCGGTTGATCCTCCTCCTCCACCCTATAATTTGCAAGGCAACATATTGCCAAGTGTGGATGCTCCGGGTTCGACTGTACAAATCAAAATTGGTGCAAGCATTTTGCGTACGGTCATCGTCGATACAGATGGAAAATTCCAGTTTTGGTTGCCCGTTGGTTCTTACACTTTGACGGCCTCGAATGGATCAAAATTTGCTCAAAAGTCCGTCACGATAACAAATCAAAACGTCATAACAACAACGAATGTCTCCTACTAAACGTTCAAATTGGAAATCAGTCGCATGGATCGCTTTAGGGATTGGGGCGGCTTCCCTTTCTGTCTGGTCAATCCAAAAGGTGACGAAAGCCGATCCGATGAAGAGATTAAGAACAAGAGCGCTTTCAGGTGAAGACACTGGGGTGACACTTAAGGACTTTGATTGGAAAGCCTACGATGGCGAAAAACTCATTGCAGTGGCCCACGTTTTGGAGGCAAACGTGACCAAATCTAGGGACACAATCACTCTTGCCAAAGTAACCTGTGGATCCTATTTTGAAGATAATAAACCTTCATTCCAATTTGAATGTGATTCGGCCACATTTCTCAATGATTCAAACATCCTGGCGGGTCGAGGCAGAACCACACTCTCTAATGATCAAATGCAGCTCGTTTCAACGGAATTCAAATATGACCCTAAACTGCGATCACTGATCATTCCACAACCGGTCACCGGAAAATTGCAGGGAGGCGATCTTAAAGCTTCTAACTTGAGTTACAACACGGAAAACAGATCTTTTCGAGTTGGAATGATTAAATGGGAAGGAAAACTAGCCCAAGACGAGGGCAAGAAGCGCTGGAGATTTGAAACCCTTGACCCAAATCAGAGTACAACCATTAGGGGGCCAAAGAGCGTCTTTGGAAAGCTTCGAGCCACAGATGGTGAGATCATAATTTTGGCAGACTCTGCGGAATATAACCGAGATACGGATATTCTTGATGCCAAGGGACATGTTCAATACTTTGGCTCGGACGCCAATTTAGTTTGCGATCGCGCAGTTGTTTATCGTAAGGAAAAGCGGGCTCTGCTTACTGGCAATGTTGATATGCTTATCAAACCTTCCGGGTCGGAGAAACCCGACGAAGTGATCATCCCTCCCGTTGTGCCCGTTGTTCCTGAACAAATCTTAAAAACCAGGCCGAAACCGCCCGATCCAGATAAACCGCAGGATACGCAAGAAAAACAGGTTCGGAACGGGGAGAATATCCGTGATTACCCCATTTCGTTGACTGCCAAATCTATTGAATATTGGTATGGAAAAGGTAATAAACATGCACAAATCAATGGATCACCTCAGGCGCGTCAAGAGCTAGGTTTAGGAGTTTGGAGAATGGTTTGGGCCGACTCTGCTTTCTATGATGGAGAAAAGGACACTCTGTCGCTCAAGAGCCATTCGGAAAACAGCTCTGTAAGATTGCTCAATTCAGTCGGAGACGATTTACACGCAAAAGCTGTGATCGTATCGACGAAGAAAGGCGAAGACATGCTTGATGCTGTCGGGTTGTCCGGTGATTTCAACATCGACGAAAGCGAATACCCCGAAAAGCCCAAAGAGGACAAAAAGGGCGAAAAACCGCCTCCTATCCACGGTGCCATTCGAAAGAGCTAACGCTCGACAGTGACTTTGCCAGGAAAACCTTCTTGCCCTTTTATGGAAATATGCACAGGGATGAATTGTTTGATGATCCAAGCCATCGTCATGAGCCGCCGAGTGACCTTTGGAGTTATATAAGATGTGGGTGAACTGGCCAATACAGCCAGTGGAAGAATCTGATCTGCGAGGAACTCGTCAACTGTCGCTTCGCTTGCCTTCCAGGCCGCATATTGCTCGACAACTTGCTTCACTATCGTTTCGATTCGAACACCTTTTTGGCCCAAAACCGTGAAAGATCCAGAACCATTTTCAAATTCACAAATGACCGTGACGCTGATTCCGGGAGAACGACCTTTGACATCAATGACTTCAACTTCCGCATCTGGAAGCAACTCATGACTCTTTTCTATGCCTCGCGCAAATATGTCTTCATGAATATCCGAATGACTCAAAATGACTCTCAAATCTTGGATATTTCCACGTTCACTCCACTGGATTCCCTGAGGAGCGCTTGGCTCAATTTCCAAGCTCATTTCGCCCTTTGATCCGGATCCAAATCCTGCCCAAATGAGATGAGGAAAAGCGCATACGCCTTGCTGGCGATGAGCCCACAATGTTGATCGTTCAAACGCATCATACGACAGCATATTTGGCGCAGAAGTTTCGCCCGCGATTTTGAGAACACTCATCGTGCCACCTCGAGCGAGAACTGGAATGAGAGCTTGTGCAATAACACAGGTACTTCCATAGGTGATGCCTTTTTCAAATGAAGCCACGTCGCATTCCATGTGGATTCCTCGAGGGGACCGACTTGGAGTGAACATAAGCTCTTTTGACTCTAAGGCATCTCCCTCAACAGTTGCTCGACAGCAACTTGCTATCAGGCCCAAAAAAGTCAAATCTTCGGAATTCAACCCAGGTTTGCGCAAGGCTCCTCGAATCGAATGAATTCGAACCGGTGTCTGTGTCAGTGCAGACATCACCAGTACAGTCCGCAAAAGCGCACCGCCACCCTCACCGTAAGATCCATTGATCACGGAATGATGCGTATGATGGCGCATGGCTTTAGACTTTGGCTTTGAAGAAGAGAAATTCGACAAACCGAATGAGATAGGCCATGACAATGATCAAAAGTGCGATGAGGATCATCTCATTAAATGCGATGTCGCCGTTTCCCAAACCCGTCTTGCTGAGATCATCAGGAGATGACTTTTTCACTTCAGTGGATTGCGAAAGGGTCGCATTTTTCATGATTTTGTCGATTCCGCCCATTGCAGAACGAACACCCATTGCAAGTGGCTCATGAAGAATGACGTAAACGGCAGCAACACCTCCGATTGTCATGGGCATGGCAAGCTTATATTTGTGTTTTTGATGTTCGTTATAAATCACGCATTGACGACACCGCTCTGCTTTTTGGTTTGGCGTGAGCTTGGTATTTTGAGGAATGTATTTCGCCGCAGCCACAGAATCTGAAGGTATGACTCGGCCCTCCATCGCGTTGCGTATCACGGACTCTTCGCACATGCAACCGACTCTTTCCGTCCAGCAAGATCGCCTTGCATGATAAATAGGACATCGCTCTCGCACAAACTTTCGGCAATAGGGTAATTGCCAGCACTTGCCCATAAAGACATTTCTAATGTCCTTTTCTTCTTTCAGCCCCTTGCCCAATTTGATCTGGTCGGCTTTTGCCCCTTCTGTTGCACGCAACCTCACCCGATTGATGACATCAGCCACTATGGCTAAGACTCCAATGATTCCCAAAGGAAGCGAGGCCCGCTGGATGGCACCCAATGCCTTTTGGCCAATTTCTGTGGCATTTTGCATACCAAACATTGAAGGCAGATATTGGGGCGAGAAAAAGAGAGCCGCCCAAGCAATGAGCAAAATTGGACCAAGCACTTCTTCGCCCCATTGAAGATAAGCCACTCCGATTCCCGCTACAATAGATCCCAAAAGTGCCAAAGTGCCAAACATTCCGATGTTTTGCGTGGCTTGTTTCACCATGGTATCGGTCGGCGTGCCCGATGCTGAGAAGTTATAAATCAGTAATCCGATGCCGATGAGAGTCGCCGCCCCACCGACCATGAGAAGAAATCGACATAACGTATCCAATAACCCAGCTAAACCGTCGCCGAGATTGTCTGAACCCGTGTTCCTCTCTCTTTGCACCATCGAATTATTGTAGCTTGAAATTCATTCAAAAAGAAGGTTTTTGATGGAAGCCAAGAGCCTAACCTTTGCTGACTCTTTCTATATATGCACCATTTCGTGTGTCGATCTTGATGACATCTCCTTCCTCGATGTGCATGGGAACCTGAACAGAGGCCCCTGTTTCGACTTCTGCGCCCTTAAGAACACCACCACTGGCTGTATTGCCTCTCACTCCGGGCTCGGCAGATGTGACTTTGAGCTCGACAAAGTTAGGGCACTCATAGCCTAAAACTTCGCCGTCCGCTGTCAGAGCCTGAATTTCAGCTTCTTCTTTAAGATATTGCGCTCCATCGCCAATGACCTCGGAAGGAACGCTGACTTGCTCATAGGAATCCAGATCCATTAAAGTGAGCTCGTCGCCTGTTCTAAAGAGAAATTGAAACGGAACTTTCTCTAGAAAGCAAGGGTCAAATTTTTCACCGCTTCGAAAGGTTTTTTCAAAAACGTTGCCTGTTTTGACTTTTTTGAGCCTAGTTCGCACGAAGGCGCCCCCTTTTCCAGGTTTGACATGCTGAAATTCAAGGATTTGATAGATATCCCCGTCCATATAGAACGCCATGCCATTAGAAAAGTCACTCGTGTCAATTGCCATACTGCCTCACGTTTAGGTTCAATTTTGACACATGCGCTTCAAGACATATCGGGAAGCAATTGCCTAAAGGTATTTTCTCGGGTTTACTGGACTACCATTGACGCGAACTTCGAAGTGGAGATGCGGGCCGGTTGAGAAGCCGGTCGACCCAACTGCAGCAATACTTTCGCCCGCTTTGACCTTTTGCCCCGAATGAGCATAGATTTTGGAGCAATGTCCATAGAGCGTAGAGATTCCACCGCCATGGTCGATGATCACAGTATTGCCATAGCCGCCGCGCCAACCTGTCGATATCACAACTCCTGGGCCGGCCGCGTGTATGGTTGTCCCAGATGATGCAGCAATATCCTGCCCAGTGTGCATCTTCTTGACATGGGAAATTGGATGAATACGATATCCAAATCCGGACGAAAATCGACCATTGACTGGGAGCATAAAACGACCCTTATAGGGCGATATTGTTCCGCCACTCACTTTTTGATAAGCACGAATCTGAGCCTCAATTCTGGCGCTCTCAGCTTCCATTGCTGCGAGTTCTTCTTGCAGATCACTTCGCTCCTGCCTTAAAGAATTTAGGACAGATTGCTTTTTAGACATGGCCAATTTCATATCTTGCTCTTGAATTTGTCTTTTGGCCTTTAGCGCTACAACCTCATTAACGATGGCATCTTGTCTCTTTTTTTTCGTTGCGATGGCGTCTCGCAAAGTCTTCACATTGTCAAATACTTCATGATCGCGCTTTGCTATCCGCTCGATCAAAGACTTTCGAGAAGCGAAGTCAGCGATGCTCTGAGCGCCAATCAGAACAGAAAGCGTTGAAAAGCTGCCAGACATATACATGCTTCGAATTCTTCGGCCAGCAATTGCTTTTTTCTCCAGCAACTTTGCATGTGCTATTTCCAAATCCTTTGCCAGCAGGGCTTGCTCAATTTTGGCTTGCTGCAATTTCACTTTTATCGAATCCAACTGATCTTGGATGCTTCCAATCTTTCCATCAAGCTGTTCGACCTCAGCATAAGTGTTGTAAACCTGTTTTTTGACTTGTTTAAGCTGACTGACAACATGAGCTTTCTTTTGTTTAACAGTTGAGAGCTTCTGCTTGAGAGCTTGAGTTTTTGGCGGAGTCTTTTTTGGAGCGTGCTGTGCAAATGCGATTGAAGCAAGTATGAGGGCAGCGACGCAAAACATAGCCCACTTCATACGGCACCGCGCTTCAGTTTAAGAGGTTCACGAACGGCGATTGCAGAACAAATCAAGCCATAAATCCCCCCTGCAATTCCCAAAACCAACAGGGCAGTTGTCAATGGAAATGGAGAGATATTTGCGAAGGCGGACAGGTTACGGACAATAGCCGTTTTCACTATGCGATATGCAAAGGCCAAAACAAAAGCAGCAATTGCCCCGCCAAAAAGCCCTTGGACGATTCCCTCTAAAAGTATGGGGGTCCAAACCATGAATCGCGTCGCGCCCACCAATTGCATAATCTTTATTTCTCGGCGCCTCGCCAATATGGTGAGCCGAATGGCATTGTAAATAAGAATCCCGCTGGTGATGAGCATTAATCCGCCCAAAGTTAGCCCAAGCCAAGGGATGGTCTTCATTGCATCGGATAGGAAGTCTTTTTCCGCCGTCGGGAATTTCACGCCGTCCGGTTCAATTTCTTTCATTCCCTGAATGGTTTGGGCAACCAATTTGAAAGCACTGAGGTCTCGAACTCTCACGACATATGAATTTGGCAACGGATTATCTAATTCCAAGCCTTTGATGTCGATATTGGGGTTTTCTTTCAAGAACTGTTTAAGTCCATCATCCCGAGACACAAAACGAACGCTAGCCACCCCTTGAATTTTGAGAATTCGATCTTGAAGAGCCTTTGCTTGCGAGTCCGAAATGTCATCTTTAACAAAAGCCTTCATTTCGACCTTTTCTCCCAAATTGGCCACAAATTTGACAAATCCCATGTACACAAACCCAAGGCCACCAAGCAAAAAAAGTGCCATCGCAGAAGTTGAAACGGCTGCAAAAGTCATCCACAAATTTCGCCGCATTGAAACCAAAGCTTCGGTAATCAGAAACTCAATTCGATCCAGCATCTTGTTCCTCCACTGAACTCAAGTTTTGAGGTACTGGCTCCCCGTCTAAAGTGACATGAATTTCAGTCTCCAAGGTCGCAGCAAAACTTGCCATAACATGAGCTTCTTGTGATTGATCTGGCTCGATTGTTCCGGTATCCAGAATACAATTTCCTTGTTCGAGATAGATAATTCTCTTGCCGAATCGCTCCACAATCGGCATATCGTGGCTGGCAACCAAAACCGTTGTCCCCCTCAGGTTTAGTTGTAGCAAGAGTTCCATGATGTCGATGCTATGATTTGGGTCGAGATTTCCGGTGGGTTCATCGGCCAAAAGCAAGGGAGGATTATTGATTAGGGCTCGCCCGATGGCGACTCGTTGCTGCTCGCCACCGCTGAGTTCGCGAGGAAAGGCATCGGCTCTTTGAAGCATGTTAACTCGTTCTAAGATTTCAGGAACCAACTGTCGAACCTCTTTGTGAGTTCGGCCGCATGCTCTCATGGCGTAGCCAAGGTTTTCCCAAACACGTTTGTTTGGCAAGAGCCCAAAATCCTGTGGAACGATTCCCATTTGGCGCCTGAGAAGCGGGATATCTCGAAATGGCACAGACCCAAGATCTCGTCCAGCGAGTATCACCTTCCCAGATGTGTGGAAAACTTCACGAGTTAAGCACTTTATGATCGTGCTTTTGCCCGATCCTGTTTGTCCACAAAGAAAGACAAACTCTCCTTTGTGAATTGTGAGGTTGACGCCTCGCAGACCGGATACAAATTCGTTATAGGCAACCTCAACGTTCTGAAACTGAACATATGGAGTTGCGCCCTCGTTGTCCTCGGGCCTCATGACCAATAATGGTACCTTCGATTTCCCCAAGTGGTTCCCTTCAAGGGATGTTCAGTCTACCGACTCTGGCAAAATGCACAGGAAAATTTTTGTCTCATGCGGTCACCTTTTGCTGCCTAATTTGGCAAGCAACCTTTACCAATTTTGGGTAAGAAAGAAGAGTGCGCACCATAACCGAAGAGCGAATTCGAATTCGATATGGCGAAACCGACATGATGGGCCACGCATATTACGGCAATTATCTTTATTGGTTTGAGCAAGCTCGTGGCGCATGGTGCCGGGATCGTGGGTTTACTTATAAAGAACTCGAAGAGCAAGGTTACAAACTGCCCGTCGTCGAAGTATGGGCTCGATATAAGGGCGAAGTGAAATATGACGACTGGATAGTAGTTCAGGTCTCACTTTCTGAGCGAAAGCGCGCTTCGCTCAAGTTTGAATACAAAATCTTTAATGAATCAACAGAATCAATCGTTACTGAAGGATACACTTGGCATGTTTTGGTCGGGGACAAAATGAAAGTAATTGGTATCGCTGGCAAATTCAAAGATTATTTAGATCGCGACCCTGATCAGTTCGATCGCTTGCCTTAAAGCGAATTCAATCCCAAATTGTCTTTGGAAATGCCAAGCAAATTTTGCATCAATTTGAGCTGCTCGCCGGCACACTTAGGTTCTAATGGTGGGCGCACCAACGAAGTTGATAGGATTCCAAGCTCGAACAGCGTGGCTTTGTGTGTCGCCGGCTGGCTTTGCGATCGGATAATCTTGAGGATCGGAAGTAAGAAATTAAACGTTGTTTCTGGGGATCCACTGTCGGAAAGTTCTTCCTGAACATAGCGAACTAGCCAGCCTGAAACTGAGTTTGCAGCACCGCTGATTGTTCCAGACCAACCGCATTTCATTGCTTTCAATAGCAAGGTTTCATCCCCCACAAACAGCAAATGCTCATCGCCGACCGATTCGCGATAGCTCTTAAGATTCTGTAATTCTCCACTGCTATCTTTTATTCCCGCGAAATTCGGATGTGATTTCAGTAGCGACACGATTTGCGAAGTGATTGTGATCCCTGTTACTTTTGGAAAATTATATACGAGAACGGGAATCTCGATCTTATCAAAAACCGACAAATACCAGTCGGCAATTCCTTGCTCCGTTGCAGATTTGTAATATGCCGGTGGCATCATGAGGCAAGCCCTTGCCCCCGCCTTGGCGGCTTGATTCGCCAGCCAAATGGCCTCAGGCACATTAGAAGTCGCAATCCCTAAAATGAGGTTCAAATCAGGTGCAATCTTTCTTGCCGAAATCAAAAGATCGCGCCTTTCATAGCTGCTTAAAGAAGGGCCTTCGCCTGTTGTCCCTGCCAATACAACTCCGGCGCAACCTTGTACCTGAAACAAAGCGAGCAACCGCGCCAGTGAGGAAAAATCAACTTCCAAATTCTCTAAGAATGGGGTAACGGAAGCAGGATACACACCGGGATTCAAGCTACACATTGAGGTTCTCACCATTATAATATTGTTATGATCGAATCACTTCGGGTCGTTCTCAGGCCAACTGAAATGTCCGATTTAGAAGATATTCAGAAGCTCTACTCCGATCGAGTTGCCATGAAATACATTACAGGGGAACCAATGCCTCCAGAAAAAACCCTGGAAGCCATTCACAAAGGATTCGAACATTGGCAAAACTTTGGCTATGGCATGTTTACAATGATCGAGAAATCAACCGGGGACTTTATTGGGCGATGTGGTCTCATTCACCTTCAACCCAGCGAAATTGTCGAAGTCGGATACATTCTCTGTCAATCAAAATGGGGTTGCGGATATGCAACAGAAGCGGCGAAGAGAGTCGTTCGGTATGCTTTCGAAGATATCAAGCTTCCACAATTACATGGCTTTACCTTTCTTCAAAATCTGCCGAGCCAAAAGATTCTCATGTCTTGTGGGTTAAAATTTTGTGGGACAAGGCATCTGCATGGCCATCATCTTCTTGAGTTCGCGATAAAATAAGACACAAATATGGATGACAGTCGGACGACTATAGCAATCAGTCTCATCTTGCTGTTTCTTAGCGCATTTTTTGTTTCTGCTGAATATGGTCTGATCGGAGCGCGTCGGACACGAATTGAGGCCTTGGCACGAAAAGGAAATCGAAATGCTCAGGTTTTGCTCAATGCTTATCACCAGATGTCCATGTATGTGGCTGGTATCCAAAATGGCATCACTTTGTGTGGGATCGCTCTCGGCGCAGTAACCGAACCGGCTTTGACCGGGCTCATTGAAAAACCGCTGGCCTTCCTGCCTTCCTCTGTTGTGAGACTCGTATCGATTCTCGCAGTTTCTTTTCCACTGGTTACCCTGGGTGAGCTAGTTCCCAAGTATATTGCTCTCCGGTATCCAGAAAGATTGGCTCTCATCACGATTACACCTTTGCGCTGGGTGACCATGATCCTTTTTCCAGTCGTTTGGACAACCCGAAAAGTTGGCGAACTCCTACTTAAACCTTTTGGAATTCATATTGACAAAGATTCCGAAGAGGCTGTGACCCGCGAAGAGCTCCTGATGCTCGTTCAAGCCAGCCGTGAAGAAGGCCACTTCGAAGATTCGCAAGCATCCGTCATTAACAAAGCTCTGAAGTTCGATCAACTCGATGCTTCCGATGTGATGATTCATCGTCTGGATATTAAGTGGATCGACCAAGGCTTGACACGCGAAGAGCTACCTACTGTTCTTGGAAAAATTAATCACTCGCGAATTCCGGTTTGCAATAAAGATATTGATGAAGTGACAGGGCTTGTCTATTTGCAAGATATGATTCAAGCATGGGACGATCCGACATTTGAGCTCACTTCAATTCTGAGGCCGGCAGTCTTTGTCCCTTCTAATCTCACGCTTGACAAAGTGATTCAAAGGATGAGAGAAGCAAAGATTCAAATTCTCCTTGTCCGCGACGAATATGGTGGGACAGCTGGGTTGCTCACATTAGAAGACGTTGTTGAAGAAGTTTTTGGAGAGCTGGAAGACACTCTTGAAGGTGAGCGACCTAATATCGAAAGGCTCAATTCACAAAGAATTACCGCCAGAGCCGATGTCAGATATGATGAACTTCTGGAATTCCTTGGCCTTGAAGTGAATTCCGACACTTACTCGACAGAGACCCTCGCAGAGATTATCATAGATGAACTCCAAAGAATTCCAAAGCTTGGAGACTCAATTGAACTGGATATAGGAACTCTCCGTGTCGAAAATATGGCCAGGAATCGAATGACTCGAGTTGCATTTGTTCAAAAGAATGTCACGCAATCTTTGACCTGACTCTGGTTTAATGATTGCGATGCGCCGAGCTGTTTACCCTGGTTCATTCGACCCTCCGACTTTGGGGCATATCGATATTGTAGAGCGTGCATCCAAGTTATTTGATGAACTCATCGTGGCCATCGGGGTGAATTCTGACAAGTCGCCATTTTTGCCCGTAGAAGACCGAAAGAGCCTTTTGAGCGAATGCCTTGGCCACTTGAACAACGTAAAGGTTCTAGACTTTGCAGGCTTGCTTGTAGATTTTGCACGACAACAAGACTGCCAGGTTATTGTCCGCGGATTAAGGGCCGTCAGTGATTTTGAATACGAGTTTCGGGTGGGAATGGCAAACCGACGAATGGCTCCTGGGATCGAAACTCTCTTTCTGATTTCACGAGATGAATATAGCTTCTTGGCCAGCTCTGTTGTGCGAGAAGTGGCTCGACTCGGCGGAGATACTGCACTCTTTGTGCCACCAGCTGTTTCTAAGGCTATTGTTTCGAGAATCAAACCATGATGTTTAAAACATGGGCTTCTTCTTTAGCTTGACTGACAAGTGAACCCCGAAGTCTTTGCCCGAGTTCATTGAGATATCCAATCGAACGCAAAGTTTCTAAATTTGAACCCGCACTGAGGCTCCCCATAGTCTGGGCTACCTCTCGCAAAGCCATGGATAGCCGCTTCACTAATGGAGGAGATGCCAAAGATTGGGTTGCAATCCTTTCATAGACTTCAATCGTTGAGTTTCCACCTGCTGAATGCGAAGCAAAGATATTTCTTCCATTGACTTTTGTGTTACGGATGACATCTTGGGTGAGTGAAACAGCCGTCGCCAAAAGCCTGTGGTTGGCCTCTGCCGGGTCATTTGCTGTTTGGTTGGATTCTATACCTTGGATGACATTGTCTATGAGATCGGCTACTTGGTATGCCGCTACCTTGGCAGCTCGCTCAAGAGCGTTATCCAAAGATTCAAATGCAGGCGCTAGAGCTTCGCTATCTTGAGCAAAACTCTCAGGACTCACCACATGATCCATTGAACTTAAGCTTGGATCTGAGATATGAGAACTTGTAGACCGAGAAGGGCCGGGTACAAACACAAAAAATCAATTGGAGGACACTCCTCCAACTTTGATGTTCTATTTCAAGCCCAATGATCAACAAACAAATTCACTAGGTTCGGAATGATCCTCGTATGAAAACTAGCCCATGAGCTGGGGATCGTTGCTGGGATAGCTCCCCAAAATCGAAGTTTCCAACGCAAATCCTTGGATTTTCTCAATCGCCTGCGTAAGATGAGGATTGCTCCGATGCCCAGCACAATCCACATAAAATAGGTATTCGAAAGAGGCTCGCGACGCTGGGCGAGATTCGATCATGAGCAAGTTGACGTCGTGCTCCACAAAGGCCCCTAAAACTCGATAGAGCTCACCGGGTCGATTTCGCAGATTGAAAAGAAGCGTCGTTTTGTCACTTCCAGTCGGTTCTGGTTCGTTTGCACCTAATACAACAAACCGAGTTCGGTTATTGGAATCGTCCTCGATGTTTTCCGCGAGCAAGGTCAAGCCGAGAGTCTCAATGGCCATTGTATTGACAATGGCAGCTCCTTCCGGGTCTATAAGGGTTGCCTCGCCGGCCTTTGAGGTCGGGCTCATATCGACAATCTCAGCCTGAGGCAGGTTTTGGCTGATCCAATGACGGCACTGTGTTAAAGGTTGGGGGCCAGCATAAATCCTGTTGATTGAATCGAGAGATGCGCCTCCACTTGCCAAACAATGATGAATTGGTATGACTGATTCACTACAGATTTTGAGGTTGGTCGCTGCAAAAAAATCGAGCGTTTCTGGGATAACGCCTCCGATCGAATTTTCGATCGGGACGATACCGTAGTCAGCCTGGCCCTGCTCGACTTTGCGAAAAACTTCACGAATATTTTTCGTCGCGACAAATTTCGAAGATCGCCCAAAACTTTGGATCGCTGCCAAATGTGAAAAGCTCCCCGGCGGACCCCAATAAGCGCAAACAATAGGCTCTTCCGCAGCTCTGGCAGCACTCATGATTTCGACAAAAATGGCCTTTATTTGTGCAGGTTTAAGTGATGAGTCGGGCAACGAAGTCAATCTTTGAATTATTTGTTGTTCGCGTTCCGGAATGAAATATGGGGTGCTACTTGATCCTTTGATTTCACCAATCTCGCGGGCAAGTTCGATTCGCTTGCTCATGAGCTTGATGAGGTTCAAATCGATACTGTCAATATCGCTACGAATCTCATCGATTGATCGACGATCGCTTGGACTACCCACTCCTTCATTATGAGCGCGTATTCTCTTGTAGAATAGTCAATAAGTTGAACGAGTTGCTCAAGCGATTCCAGGATATCTTTGCGCCAGGAATGCAAGGGGTCATCAATGTCATCGACATCTTGTTGGTGACCTACCTCGTTTATCGCCTCTTGAAGCTTGTTCGAGGCACTCGTGTTTGGCGTGTCGTAATCGGATTGGTAGTTTTTATAACCGCACTAGCACTAAGCGACCTTTTGGGGTTCAAAACCCTTCACTGGATCTTGGAGCAAGGCACTTATCTTGGGCCTGTTGCGGTCGTCATTCTTTTCTTGCCAGAACTACGGCAGGCTCTCGAAGGATTTGCCAGGTTCGGAATT
The DNA here is from genome assembly GCA_964583465.1 of uncultured Fimbriimonadaceae bacterium. Taxonomy (GTDB): domain Bacteria; phylum Armatimonadota; class Fimbriimonadia; order Fimbriimonadales; family Fimbriimonadaceae; genus JAEURO01. The sequence goes on from CAZOVP010000004.1 coordinate 115,356, forward strand.
TGGGGCGAAAAGTTCATTGTTGGCGAAAACAGCATTGGTGGTGATTCGCTTCAAGAAATTGTGTCAGCCGTTGCTGAAATGGCAGAACAGAGAACAGGGGCACTCATCGTGATTGAGCGTGGGGCCAATCTTGATTCCATAGCTGAAAACGGTGTTCCAGTGAAGGCCAATGTCACAGCAGCCTTACTTGGCGCAATCTTCAATGAAGGTTCACCTCTCCACGATGGTGCAACAATCATTCGTCATGGGCAAATCTTGGCCGCAGCATGTCGATTGCCCTTGAGCGAAAGCTCGACAATTGATTCGCACTACCACATGCGACACAGAGCGGGTGTCGGAATTACAGAACAAACGGACTGCGTTGCAATCATTGTGAGCGAAGAACGAGGACAAGTCTCCGCTGCGATAGATGGCCGGCTCAGTGTGATACCCATGGGCAAAGACCTCCGTGAATTCTTGAATGAAGAACTTCGAGGCGGGCTGAGTACAAGCAAAGTTTCAAAACGAAAAGACAGAAAGGGATCTAGCAAAACAAACGAAAAGATTGGGAAGGTTGGTTGATGAAAGCACCCAACTTCTTTATGTTTCTGACCTGTATGGCTATTGTGATAGGCATCAGAATCGCTCTCGCAGAACGGTTCGCCCCAAACAGTAAGTTTATTTTTGAAGCCAAGCTTGAATACAGAGGATTGCCTGGCAATCTCATCGTTTTGCGAAACGCAGATAAGATCAAAGTTGAAGCTGTGGGGTCGACCGATGACCTGAACAAGCTTGATCAGAACGCCGTGACAATGATTGTAGATTTGACGAAAGGCAAACCTGGAACCGCAGATTTTGTAGTCGAGTCTCCAGCCAGATCCCGAGTAACAATTACTCCAAAATTTCCGCGTATTCGTTTAACGATTGAGAACATTGCGACCAAAGAGCAGGCTGTAGAGCTCGAACCCTTGGGGTTGCCAACAAATGATCTCGTCTTTTTGGGAGCATCGCTTTCCCCAGAGCGAATCAACGTCGTAGGCGCAGAGAGTTACGTGAGCAAAGTCAAAAAAGCTCGCGTACTGCTTTATTTGAGCCAGATAAAGGCGGGATCCTCGATTTCTATGCCTGTGGAACTTCTCGATGAATCTGATCGTGTCTTGCCATATGTCTCTGCAGAGCCAACTGAAGTTTCTGTGACACCAGCGGTTTCTGCTGCCCCGACCATAAAGCGAGCTCTCATTTCTGTGATTTGGCAAGGTCAGCCCAAAATCGGATTTCGAATCCAATCCTACGATATCCAGCCACAGCAGCTATCGGTTGTCGGGGAAAGTGCATTGCTCGCCAGGCTATCTGTTCTTGAAACGGAGCCACTTTCGCTCGAAGGGCTTAATTCTGATGTGAGCCTTTCCGCAAAGATCAAGTTTCCAGAAGGTATTCGTCCTGCCGGGCCAAAAGAAGTCAAAATCTTTGTTCACATTGTTCCCAATTCTGCCAAGGAGTCTCAGCCTCATTGATATCTGTTCGGCAGATTCAAAAACACGAATCAGAGCAGTTTTTGGAGCTCCTTTGTAGCGTTTTTCGCCTTGATATTTCACGTGCGAGACCGATCTATTACGATCCAGTTCTTTATGACTTGAGCCACAAATGGGCACTCTTTAATGGTTCTGAAATGTGTTCGATATTGACTACGACGATGCTGACCTTTGGTTGGGGCAATTGTATTGGTATTGCTGGCGTTGCCACTCGCCCCAATGTTCAAAATCGGGGTTATGGACGCACATTACTCGAGCGAGTTTTGGAGCACTCGCAGCTTGAAACCCAAGGTCGATCGATGCTCTTTGCTCATGAAGAATCTCTCTACAAAAAAACCGGATTTGAACTTTGCGATGAAGTCATCCAAGCCAATATCATCACAGATCTAGCACCCGAACCCGTGGCTCAACTTTCTATGGGCGCCGTTCAGTCCCATTATGGCCGTTGGTCAGCAGAAGACCCTCAGCGGTTAGTTCGCACAAGTGATCGATGGAGGTACTGGGGGCTAAGTTGCAGAACATGCGAGCCGTTTTGTGGTGGTTACTATATTCCAGAACCTGGACTTATCCGCGAAGCTGTGTCATTTGAAGCTCAAACCAAATGGCCCGTTCCCGAAGGCTCCCAGTGGTATGGATTGCGAAGTGTGACAAAAGCGTGTCAAGTTCCGATCAAGAGAGCCAGAAGAGAGCTTTTGTTCATGACTCGCAACATCCCCGGCCAGCCCCAAATGTTCATGACCGACCAGTTCTAGCTTTACGGAATTATTAGACCCGAACCAATTTGGTTCCTCATCAAGGCTCGGGTCAAGATTTTGATTCAGTCTCGAATCCAGATAACGGCGTGAGAAATGCCGGCCGCATCGATCGCAGATCCAAAGACGTTCCCGCTACTATCCACTCTATTTGCAAAAGATTGCGAATAGCCAAACGGCAGAACATTATGTAGTTCTGTGGCGGCAGAGCTCGGAGTAGCCCAGACAAGGGCATGATACGGGCCCCGGAGACCATTGAAGCCCGTGACAATTCCATTTCCACAGATTGTCTGGCCGGTGACATCGTTTGAAAACGAATTCGCATATTGACTGAATAGGAGCGACATCGAACTGGCTGATCCGGCCCAAGTGCAAGCTTGATCATATCTAATTTTGATACCTCGCTTGGCTTCGCCGAGCTTGTTCACGATTCTCGCGACTGAACCAACTTGAATGCCGTCGTCTAGAGAAATGGCCATCGACGAATCGAAACCATTCGGGTGCAAATTAATGAAGTTTCGAGCTCTTCCCGACCAAAGCCTGGCTTCAGCTTGGCCACGAATTTCGTATCCGACTTGCCTACCTAACTTACAATCAAGACCAACGCAAGGGTTGCCATTATAAAGGTCAACTAGCGAGCCAGAATTGATGTCATAAACAAAAGCGTGTTGGTCGCCTGGAGCCACGTGATCTCGAATACTTCCCCATGGCGTGAATGTTCCAACGACTTGTAGACCATCGGTCGATTCAGCTTGACTTCCATAATTGTCTCCACCATTGGGCATCGGTAATAGTGATGCTGAACCAGCAAGCCAAATTATGGCCGCAAGTCGGTTGTTAGTCACAGAACCTCGGCCCGCTCCGACAATAATGTCGTTTTCAGAACTCATAGCTTGTGAGACACCAGCAGTTGTTGCGGAATCGAGAAAGCTAGGATGGATATCTGTCATGGCACCTGATAAGTCCCAAGTCACTGCGTGACCACTAAATGACGAAGGGCTCAAAGATTTCGAACCAACTGCGATTCCATTTGAGCCACCAAGAGCCCAGGTGTAGGAGGTCGGGATCACAACGGCGTGATACGATTGGGCGAAACTTCCGCAAGATAGAGCAAGAACAAAGGGTGCTCCGCAAGATTTAAGAGACAACTTCATATGATTCCTCATAGTCCGCCAATTGGAGAACTAAAAGGAATGTGCATTTATCTCCTCCCAAAATACATAGGAGGAGAAAACTTTTATCTCTAGAAGTTGAACTGATCTATATTTTCTTTGTTGAAGATCATAGGATCGCCAAGCAATACATTATCGCCTTGAATAGTTTTTTCGCCTAGACTCTTGGACTTGAACGACTTGTCGCCAGCCTTTAAGGTTCCATCTACAAGGGCTTTGCCGATTTCGACAGTGAGGTATCCAAGGTCTTCCGTTTTCCAAAGCAGGATCGATTTCACAGTTCCATCTTTCACATAAGCCTTCATATCATTAGGTGTTGCGAGCCCAGTGACCAAGACTTTGCCGGTTTGCCCTGCTTGTTTCACGGCTTCTGCAGCACCAGGAAAAGCAACGGAGCTAATTCCAAAAATACCCTTCAAATCTGGGTATGTCTTTAACATATCCCGCGTCACTTCAAAGGCAAGCTTCTGATCTTCGTTCGACGGTTTTGTAGCGACAAGCTCCATTTTCGGATATTTTGCCAGCCTTTCTTTCATATATTTCATCCACTCGTTTTGGTTTGCTGCTGTCAATCGAGCTGTAACAATGGCAACTTTTCCTTCTGGCTGGCCAAGATCTTTTGCCATAGCATCAACAAGTCCAAATCCTATTTGTTGAGGGGTGGCCTGATTCACAAAAAACTCTCGAGTATCTGGGCCGGCATCTGCATCCCAAGTGATGACATGAATTCCTTTTTGGCGGGCGGCTTTCATAGCTGGCCCTAGAACATCGGGGTCATTGACGGAAACAGCAATGACATCAACGCCCTTCAGGGCCCATTTTTCAATAATTTCGGCGGCCTTTTCCGGACTCCCATCGGTTGGCCCATCGTATTTGATTTCGATACCCCCGATCTCCTTTGCAGCCTTCTCTGCCCCTTCCATACACGATGTGAAATAAGGGACGCCCTTTTGTTTTGGCAAGAAGCCAATCACAATCTTTTTGCCCTCAGTGGCTGGCTTTTGTGCTGAATCGGAACTAGAATTAGAATTTGAACAACCGACCAAGCAAGCAGCGGCCAGTACAAGATAAGCGATTCGCATAGTTGGTTCTATTTTGCCTTGATTCTGGATCGTTCGATCACGTTTTTTGCAAAAACTGCAAAAATGAGAAGCAGTCCTGTGACGATCAGATTGAGTTCATCGCGCTCAAAATGCCAATTGATAAAACACCGAGTTTCGTAAACGAGCAACCCTCCCAAAAGCGTGCCTAAGATCCCTCCTCGACCGCCTGCAACACTCGTGCCACCCAAAACAACAGCGGTCACAACTTGCAATTCCATACCTTGTCCGATGTCTGCTTTTGCTGTGTTTCGGATCGCCACAAAGAATATCGCGGCTATTCCAGAAGCCAATCCAGAAAGAACGTAAGCCAAAGATTTAGTCGATTCGACAGGCAGACCTGAGTAGGTCGTCGCCGTTTCATTAAAACCTATTGAAGAAAATAGTTGCCCTCGAACAGATTTCGCAAACCAAACCAAAGAAACCACAACAATGACAACAGAGATCAAAAACTGCATCGTTGGATTAAGGGCCTGGGCCAAAGGAGATGGAAAATTAGAAATGGGGCGAGCATGGCTGATACCTTCAGCCAAGCCAAAGAAGGCCGACATCGTGGCGAGTGTCACGATGAGCGGATGGATTTTGAGTTTGGTGACGAGCAATGCGTTTGCCAATCCACACAAAGCCGAAACAGCAAGGCCAAAAAGAATAATCAAAGGCCATGGCTGATTTGCTTCTTTCATCAAGCCCATAGCGACAGCTGAAAGCGACATTATGGCCCCCACACTGAGGTCGATTCCCCCCATCAGGATTACAAATGTCATCGGCAGCGAGATCACAACGATTTGCCAAAACGATTTTGAAAGTTCTGCCTGCGCCGCCATGGACAAGAACTTGGGATCTAACCAAGCCGCAAGCGAAGTCAAACAAAGCAACAGAACTATCAAGGCAATTTCGTGCCACTTCTTCATGCCGGCGCACCTTTCGATTTCTTGTGGGAGACACGATCAAGGCTTACGGCTCCGACAATAAGGGCTCCTTGAATGGTTCTCTCCCAATAAATCGCTTGGTCTCCCAATTTGAGAAAAATCAATGCCGTTCGAATCAGGCTTAAAAGCATTACAGCGAGCAAAACACCAACCACGCTTCCTTGCCCGCCCTGCACTTGGACACCACCCACAATCACACAAGTCACCACAAATAACTCCCAAGATGTTCCGAATCCCGATTCAATCACCGAAAGTTGAGGAGCTGTCACCAATGTTGTAAGGCTCACACTTAGACCCAAAATGACAAATGCTATGAGCTTGATTCGATTGATAGGTAATCCTCGAAGTTCTGCAGAATGAGCATTGCTGCCACAAGCAAAGAGCCTGCGACCAAACGGGGTTTGGCTAAGCAGGTATGTCACTAATGCGATCCAAATGACGGAGACAACAATAGGAACGGGAACACCTAAAAGCTTCCCAGTGCCCCAAAATCGAACCGATTCTGGAATGTCCTTGACCCATTGGCCACCCAATAGTGCCTCTGTAGTACCTCTATAAATTGTCATCATGCCAAGCGTGGCAATGATCGACGGAATCTTTGCTTTGGTCACCAAGAGCCCATTGAGATATCCGCCAGCGACTCCAACTGAAACCATAACAAGAATCGCCAAAATTGGATCAAATTTCGCGTGGGACGAAGACACGAGGAGACCCAAAATTGCCGACAGCAGTCCCGCGAGAGAGCCAACCGAGATATCGATTTCGCCAAGCAATATCACACACATGAGACCCGTTGACAATATTGCAAATTGAGCAATTTGAACTAACAGATCCGAGATATTTTGAACGCTAAGAAATCGTGGATTGACGAGCTCCACGACCAAAACTGTGAGGGCCAGAATAACGAAAATTCCGCGCTCGCGTTTCACTCCTTCACCTCTCTTCCAAATGCAAGTTGGAGGACTTTCTCTTCGGACATTTCCTCATACGTGACTTCTCCTTCAATTCGTCCGTTCTTCATGACAACGATTCGGTGACTCAAAGCAATGAGCTCTGGCAAGTCGGATGAAATAAGTAAAATTCCCATTCCAGACTTAGCCATATCGCGAATAGATTCATGAATTTGGAGTTTCGATCCAATGTCGACGCCACGTGTCGGTTCATCTAAAATTAAGATCTTGGGGTCAGAGGAAACCGCTCGTCCTAAGACCACTTTTTGCTGGTTTCCACCAGAAAGTGATGAGCAATCGGCATCAATGTGTGGCGTTTTTATGCCCAAGTTTTCAACTAGATTCTGGGCTTTTCGTCGTTCCTCTGAATTATTGATCCACCCAAAGTTTGCAAGCCTTTGTCTAATTGAAGCAACGATGTTTTGGACAATTGATTGCTCTACCACGAGCCCCTGGCTTTGTCGATCTTCGGGAACAAGAGCCAGACGGAGACTTATGCTCTTTGCCACTGAATCTAGGTTCACTGCCTGACCTTCGATTTGCACTCTCCCTGAATCCGGCCGGGTTAGCCCCATGAGAGACAAGGCGACCTCGCTTCGCCCTGCTCCTAGCAATCCACCGAGACCCACAATCTCTCCAGGCTTGATTTCAAAACTCACAGAATCGTACTCGTTGACTCGCGATAGACTTTCCACTCGGAGCAAAGCCGTGTTTACTCCGCTCCAGGGCTCCGTTCGTTGCTCAGTCAGGGTTCGTCCTGTCATGGACTTTATCAATTCGTTGTTTGTGTATTGACCCGCCAGAAAATGTCCTGTCAGCTGCCCATCACGTAAGACAAAGACTTCATCGGCCATCGTTCGAACTTCTTCCAGCCTATGGCTCACCAGAATCACGCAAACTCCTTGGTCTCGGAGTTGCCTTAAGATTGCAAATAGCTTTTCAGTTTCATGGCGGGAAAGCGATGCTGAAGGTTCATCAAGGATGAGAATTTTGGAATCGAAGGACAGGGCCCTTGCAATTGCAACCAATTGCCTCTGTGCCAAGGGCAAGTCTCGCAATGGAACACCAAGTGGACACCGTGACCCAAGATCTTCGAGTAACTTTCTCGTACGCTCAACCATGACCTTCCGATCGATCGCAGTTCCGAAAGCGACCGTCGGCTCGCGCCCCACAAAAACATTTTCCTCGGCAGAAAGGTGAAGGAATGCTGAACTCTCTTGATGAACGATGGATATCCCAGATTCTTCACATAGTCTTACGCTGCCCTTTGGCCAAGGGACTCCATCGATGAATACGGATCCATCAGAAGGGTTGATGTAGCCGCCACATGTTCGGATTAGGGTCGATTTACCAGCTCCGTTCTCTCCCACAAGAGCATAAATCCGGCCCGGTGCAAAATCAAGATTGATATCTTTTAGGGCAACAAAGGATCCATACGAGACGCTAAGTCCGCGGATCGAGAGTATCCCCTGTTGTTGCACAATCCCTATTATCGCGCAATGACATTCAAGCGGATGTACCCCGAGTCGATAAACCGCAAAAGGTAGAATTTTTGAACCCAACTAGGGCACTTTGAACAATGATTCATTTACATACTTCCGAAAGCGTTAGCGAGGGCCACCCAGATAAGGTTGCAGATCAAATATCTGATTCCTTGCTTGATGCTTTTTTGGAAGAAGACCAGAAACTCGGCACGTCCGATCATTGTCGTGTTGCAATTGAAACAATGCTGGCGCACGGGGTTGCCGTGGTGTCTGGAGAAGTTACAAGCAAAGGGTATGTCGATGTCCAAAAAATCGTTCGTGAAACGATTCAATCCATCGGTTATACGGATCCGCAAATCGGATTCGATGGCGCAAACTGTGGCGTGCTCGTTGCTATCCAACCGCAAAGCATGGACATTTCGCAGGGAGTTGATTACGGTGGTGCAGGCGACCAAGGAATGATGTTCGGCATGGCCAGCAACGAAACTCCGGATCTGATGCCATTGCCTATCAGCATTGCGCATGCCATTATGCGGCAATCCAAATTCATTCGCACTTCAAAAAGCAACCCAGGATTTCGACCCGATGCCAAATCTCAAGTCTCTGTTGCTTATGAAAATGGAGTTCCGATTCATATCGACACAATCGTTGTCTCGCAACAGCACAATGAGGATTTGGAACAAGAGATGCCCCAGTTAATCCAAAAGTTTTTGGTTGATCCCGTGCTAGAACAATTCTCGCAATACATCAAAGGGCCAATAAAAACTCACTTTAATCCCACAGGGCGCTTTGTGCGAGGCGGACCAGCAGGGGACACCGGATTAACTGGCCGAAAGATCATTGTCGATACTTATGGTGGAATGTGCCCTCATGGTGGCGGTGCCTTTAGTGGAAAGGATCCCACAAAGGTCGACCGATCGGCTGCATACATGGCTCGCCACGTTGCTAAAACTGTTGTTGCTAGTGGCGTGGCATCACGGTGCCAAGTTGCTTTGGCCTATGCTATTGGCGTCAAAGACCCGGTCGCGATCAATATCGAAACTTTCGGCACAGAACAAGCGAGCATCGAAAAAATTGTCCGCAAGATTCAGGATGTGTTTGATATGTCTCCTCAAGGGATTATTAAAGAGCTCAATTTGCACTCAATAAGATATCGGGACACTGCAAGAAACGGCCACTTTGGGAACAGTGATTTCCCGTGGGAAAAAACCCCAAAAGCCGACCAATTCAAGAATCTTTAGCCGACCGAGGGCATCCCCTTGACGAGCTCCAGCACCGAGCGAAACTGGGGATGCTTGGCATCTTGCATCCATTCATAAACGATAGATTCTGAATGTGCAATGGCCGCGCCTTCATCGGCCATTCTCTTTAAAGCAGAAAGATGCATTCCTTCTGTTCTTGCAGATACCGCGTCTGCAGCCAAAATAACATCGATGTCTTCATCCATAAGATCGTGTGCGGTTTGATTCACGCAAATATGGCTTTCGATTCCGACTAAAACACATTGCGCCCTCTTATGTTTGTTTATGAGGCGTCGAAATGCGGCCTCGCTCCAACAGCTAAAGGTCGATTTTGTAAAGAAATCGGCTTCACTTTTGGAGATCAAATTTGAAACCGTATGCCCCATCCGCTCTGGCACTTGCTCTGAAACGATGATGGGGACACTTAGAAGCTTAGCGCATTCAATCATGAATTTCGCCCGATCAACGACTCTTTGCTTTTGCCAGATAGGATCGAGAAACTTATCTTGAATATCTACAACAACGAGGACACAATCTTCAGAGCGAGCCAACATCGTCAGTTCTTTCCCCGATTCTTGCTTAGTTTTTCGAGGAGTGCCTTCACTGCGGCCTCGATTTGAGGGTCTCGGCCTTGCAGAGCAACATTGGGATCCCAGGCAATATTGATATCCGGCATTCGACCATTCTGCTCGAGATTTTCGCCTTTCACACTAAATGCACCACTTCCTGGCATCCGAATTTGTCCACCATCCCAAAGCCCATAAGCTCCTGTTCCAATAACGCCTCCTGCTGTTCGCTCCCCAATAATCGGACCGAGCTTAAGAGCCCTAAAGCCTTCGCTGAAAATTTCGGCGTTGCTAAACGAGTACTGATTTGTCAAACAAGCTGCAGGAAGCTCAAGAGCATTCCCCCGATAATTGTTTTCGCTGAACCTAAATTCCGGCTGATCGCGATTTGTACGAATGAGCCATGGAGTTTTCAGCATTGTATTTAGGATGATATGGCTTGTGAATCCGCCACCATTGTAGCGAACATCCAAAAGCACACCGTCCTTGCCATTGAGATCAGTCTGAATTTCCTTCAAAAACGTGTCGAGACTTGACACATCCATAGCTTGAATATGGATGTAACCCAACCGTCCTTTGCTGAGCTGATCAACCATTTTTTTGTTGTTTTGAACCCAATCGTAGTACATAACGCCGGTTCTAGTCGAGGCTCGAGCAGGCTGAATGGTGACCTCGACAGTCTTAAGATTTCGGAGAACTTGAAGGCGCACTTTCTTGCCAGCTTTTTTGTTCAGAAGAGATGCTAAAGTGACTCCTTCTTTCAGCTCTTGCCCATCTACAGTCATGACTTGATCTCCTGATGCAAGTTCAGAATCAGGATGGCTCGCTGGCGTTCCATCATAGACATGATCGACAATGTAAACATGCCGTGAATCGAGGGCTCCCCAATTCCAGGTGACTCCCAGCCACCCAGTATCGTCTGGAGACAAATTGCGAGAACCCGCTGGAGCCGTTGCTCCAAGATGAGAACTATCCAAGAGTTCCATCATTTCACCCATTAGGGCATAAAAGTCTTCTCGACTAGTGCACCAGGGCACCATTTTTGCAAACGATTCTCGAATTCCATTCCAGTTTTTCCCATTCATTTCTGGGTTGTAATACATCTGCGACATTGCCCACCAAATTTCTTCGAAAAGTGCGATTTCTTCTTGGGTTTGGTCGACTTTGTATGTGGCAGCAAATGAGATCGGTGCAACTGCTCCACCGGCCATATTCAGAGCGTTAGGCTTTCCAGCTTGAACAAAATAAACCTTTTGTTTGTTGCCGGCAATCTCGACATCTGAAACGGAGCCCGTTACACCTGCCACCGGCGTGGCCACACCCGATTTGAGGCTCACTGTTGAGAACTGTCCCTCAACGTTGGCAAACACACTTCGTCCATCGACAGCGGGCCAGATGCCATTGGAGCTCCCTGTTCCCAGTTGCCGAATCCGGTTCCTAAGACCTTTCTCAACAATCTTCACCGTGATATCTTTGGAAGGTTCTTCCTTGGGCGAGTCGATTTTGTCTAGGTCATCTTCTGAGTAAGTGATAGGCTGTGGAACCAGATCAATGACCATGAGTGGCGACTTGCTGTCTCTGACTTCACTAAAATTTGTGCCTTCAATTGCGGAAAACACAACGGACTTTCCATCGGTACTAAAGACAGGTGTTGAAGCGGACTTTCCAACGCGAGTCAATTCAATTTTTCTTCCACCGTTTGGTTGGATCATCGCGATCTGAATTCCTCGGAATAGCCCGACACGGTAGACGATCCACTGGCTATCTGGCGACCAATTGAAAGAACGGGAACCACCCAAGGACTCTCCAAAATCTCCTTCAGCAAGTACAGTTGGCTCGCCACCAGAAACTGGCATCACGCAGAGTTGATGGTTGCCTCGGTGAAAGGCCAACCACTTTTTGTCTGGACTGAGAACCGGAGAATTGAGATCAAGAGGATCGGATTTGAACAGTTTATGGCTCTGGCCGTCGATTGATTCCGTTCGAAATTCGCGCTTTCCGGCTTCGCCTGCTGCAACATAAAGAACTTTTTGGTCATCCAGCCAGACTGGCTGTGAATCATTTTTGGGTGATTCAGTGAGCCTACGGGTCGTGCCTCCGCGTTCTGGCAAAAAGAATATGTCACCTCGTGCTGCGATGACTGCTCTTTTACCATTTGGTGAAACCGTGAAACTCGAAATTCCAGAAGTTAGTGTGATTTCTTGAATCGGATCTCTTGTCATGTCTGCAGGGGCAAGCAATTGAAGCTCTTTAAGATTGCCGTTCGAATCCAAAGTCCATATTTTGGAATCCTTTTGGAACGCCATGATCGATCCATCTTGAGAAGCAGAAAGTGCCCGAAGCGTGCCACTCGTGAACTTTGTCAGCTGCTTAAGGCCCGAACCAGAAACATCACAACTGAAGACATTTGGCGCGCCACTTCTATTTGAAATCAAAGCAAACTTAGTGTCAGAAACGTAAACAGGAAACATGTCGTTATGGTCGCCTTGCAAAACCATGTGATGGTTTTTGAGTGGCACTGAGTTTTCTGCGATCCACACTCGGCTTGTGTTTGACCCACTGTGCCCTGGCTTTCGCCAGTTTCCCGCCCCACCACTCGTGTTATAAAGCACGTACTTTCCATCGGGAGAAATAGACGGATAATATTCCATTTCCAAAGGGTGTTCCGTGAGCCGAATCAAATCTCCACCACGGATCGAAACTTTAAAAAGATCTAGCCTGCCAAAGGCATTGGTGTATCCGAACACATATTGGCCATCCGGAGACACAGCTTGAGGATATTCCGTTGAGCTTTCAAAGGTGAGCCGTTTAAGTTCGTTGCCGTCCGTGGTCATCATATAAACATCGGCATTCCCAGATCGGGTTGAACTAAAAATGATATGCCGGCCATCTTTGGTCCACTTTGGCATGGTGTCTTCTGCAGGATGAACTGTGAGGCGAGTTGATTTGCCACCTTCTATAGAGGAGACCCAAATATCGCCTTGCCATGAGAATGCAAGCATTTTCCCATCTGGGGAAACGGCTGGATCCGAGACTCTTCCAATTTCATTTGCCCAGCACGGGCTCATCACAAGGGAGGACAATATCAACAATGATCCTTTGAACGGCATGGATGCTAGTTCACCTTGCAAAAAGAAATCCGGCTGGGACCCCAAATTTCCCGCCGGATTTCCATTTAAAGAAGATATGATTTTAGAGCTTTATATCGACGATTCCGCTCACACCAACTCCATCAACTGGCTTGATGTCGCTTTTGGATTTCACTTCACCTGTCGAAACGGGAATCATTCCTCTTAAGCGCAATTCCCGGCCAAAAAGCTCAACTTCTGGAGCGGCCACTGCTCGAACCTTTTCAACGTTGACTTTTGCACCTTTGACCTGAGCTGCACCGATGGCGCTCTTACTTCCGACTCCTATACTGATAATTGGAACGACCTTGGTGTAATTTTGATCTGAATCTTTATGATTGAGTAACTTATTAAATTCTTTATTGATTTGCGGTCCAAACTTGTCAATGGCAACTCCGACCCCAAGTACTTTTATGACCTGCATGATCTGTGTTCCGCCGAAAGCTGCCATTCCAAGAACTCCTAACGCAACAAGTGAGGCTCGTTTCAATTGAATTCGCTTCATATTGATTTAGACGACAGAAATTTATTTTCGAGACTCAAATTATCAAAAAATTAAGCCCCTAGAACCAAAGTTCCAGGGGCTTGCTTGTTCAACGGAAGTTCAAATTAGAACTTGACGCTGAGTTGTGTACCGAAGAGACCGCCTCGATACTTTCGACCACCAATTGGTGTGACACCACTTGGATCGAAGAAGCTACCAGCGCCGAACTCGTTGTCGCTCATCTGGTAGGTGAACATGAGATTGGTGTTTGCACCGAGGCCATAGTTAAAGCCAATGGTGTACCATCGCATCTTGTCGTCGTTGGTTGGTGCTGTTCCGTCGAACTTGACGTCTTCGTACGAGAGCATGGTGCTCCAGTTCTCGCCGAGCTTGTAGTCGAGTCCGAGAGTGAATGATCGCATCTTGTCATAGCCAGCGAAAGCGAAACCAGCGGTGTTATCCTTTGGTTCGTCGAATTCGCCTTTAGCCCAGAAGCTTGCATTCTCATTAGCCTTGAACCAGAGCTTTGCATTGAAGCCCTTGATATTTCGTGGGCTCCAAACGTTGCCCAATCGACCCCAGCTACCAATTGCCATGAAGTAGTTTTCGACTTCTCGGTAACCGAGACCTGCGCCCCAGTTTCCGCCGTCGTATGTACCTCGAACATCCCAAGCCTTGTTCTTGGTATCAAGAGCATTGCTTGTGTTTTCAGAAAGTGTGGATTGCGAATATGCGCCCCAAACTTTGAACTTTTCGAACTTGAGGTTGATTTCGCCACCGAAGACGTTCAATCGGTTAGCTGGCTGAAGGCCTGCTGTAAACGGATTTGCGTCAACGATGTGAGTATCGCTGTCATGCCAGAGATAAGCGAGATTGATGTCGCCCATGTCGCCGACTGGGAACATCAACTGAACGCCGAGCGATCGGTCGATTGTGCCACCGCCAAATGCGATTGGGTTGACAGCTGTGCCGTTCACGCTTGTGACGGAGCTGTTTGTTCCACCCATAAGGTTGACTTTCGCCTTTCCGAAGTTGAATCCGAGGATTCCTCCATCGAAGTAGTAGTCACCGCTTCCCCATCGATCGTTCATGTAGTAGCTACCGTTATAGTTGCTTCTCTTGAACAAATATGGGCCGACCTGAGCTCCAACTCGGCCGATCTTGGCGCTGAAGCCTTGACCGACGAGAGCGGAATCAAATGTCACATTTGCTGTGTTGATGTAGACGTCAGAAGAGCCTGCGCCAAAGCCCGAACCCATCGACTGCTGCGAGAAGTTGCCGAGATTTGACTTGAAACCACCACCGCTGCCCAGCATGTTGCCTGCGACGATTGTTGCTTCCCACTTTGGACCCTCGGTGTTTGTGCCACTGAGAGTGAAAGCTGCTTCGTGAAGAACTGTGAGGTCTCTTGTGAGGCCAACTGCCTTTGCAGCATAGTCGCCTGCGCCTGTACCGAGCAATCGGTTGTTCACGGTCATACCGTACTTTCCGTCAGTGCTGTGTGCAGCAAGGACGAGGAAGTCGAGGTTGCCATGAATATCAACTGCTGGCTTGTGCTTTTCGAGTTCGCTCACTCGACTCTCAAGGTCGTTGAGGTCGCTTCGCATTTTCTTCATGTCGACGCCCATTGAAGCGAGTTCCTTTTCGAACTCTTTCGACATTTTTTCGAGGTCGCCAACTCGTGCGCCCCAGCCCTTCATGCCATCAACTTGGCTCTTGAGATCAGCAAGCTGCTTTTCGAGAGCGCTGGTGTCGCCACCGCCACCCATTTTCTTGCAAGCATCCATGCAGTCAGAGATCTGCTTGGAGAGGTCGCTGTACATGCCCATCATCTTGTTGTAGCAAGCGTAGGCTGCAGCTGCGAACTCATATCGGCTCATTGGTCGGCCACCGCGGAACATTCCGTCGGGGTATCCCACCAAGCAACCGGCTTTCTTCATTCCTTCAACAGCTTCGTATGCCCAGTGATTATCTGGAACATCCGGGAAGTTGTCCTGAGCGAATACTGGCAATGCGAGGCCTGCGAGTAATGCACCCAGAGCGAATTTCATCATTCGGTTCATTGTGTATTTTTCTCCGTGCAATCGGAGACTAGGGATTTACCATCGAACCGTTTGGTGTCCAAGATCCACAACTTTCCTTAAGTTCCCTGTAGAACCAAGCCACCTTTGGTCTGGCGACGCATCCTGCGTCTCGTCTTGCGCTTTTTGAGATAGACGTAGTCCACCTCAATTCTTATTATGGCTGATTCCCTAGCAAGAATGCAGTTGCTAGGCCCTCTTTAGGGCTATTCTTGAGTCTATTCAAGGAATTACTGCCGGATTTTCTCGAGCAATTCACTAGTTTTTTCTTTCATCAGCGCAAGATCGCCTCTTGATTCAACGTTGAGGCGAATCACTGGTTCCGTATTCGATCCTCGCAAATTGAATCGCCAGTCTGCATATTCGATGCTGATTCCGTCGGTTTTGTCCATGATTCCTCCAGGTGCATATTCAGATTCAATCCTCCGGAGAGTTTCCTGCACGTTTTCCACACTCGAATTCACTTCACCGCTACAAGGGAACTTGCGGATCATGCCATCGACAAGCTCACCCAAGGTTTGACCCGTTGTTGAAAGGAGTTTCGCAACAAGCATGAGAGGAATCATTCCACTATCGCAATACCAGTGGTCACGAAAATAATGGTGTGCGCTCATCTCTCCGCCATAGACCGCATTCTCCTTTCGCATTTTTTCTTTTATGAATGCGTGCCCAGACTTACACAAAACGGGTTTTCCACCCGAGTTTTCCACAATTTCGATTGTGTTCCAAGTCAGCCGAGGATCATAGATGATACTTGCACCTGGATGGTCTTGCAAAATGGCTTTTGCAAGTAGCCCAACGATGTAATAGCCCTCAATAAAGTTGCCTCTTTCATCAAAGAAGAAGGCTCGATCATAGTCGCCGTCCCAAGCAATCCCAAATGAGTAATCCCCATTTTTCATGGCGTTTTCCACAGGGGCTCGGCTCTCCTCTAAAATTGGATTGGGGACTCCATTTGGAAAAGTACCGTCAGGTTCAAACATCATCCGTTCAACTTGCAATGGCAAATGGGGAATCAGATGATCCATGGCCACACCGGCGGCACCATTGCCAGCGCATGCTAGGATTTTCATGGGCTTTATGCTTTTATTAGAATCAAATGTCAGCAAGTGAGCAATGAATTCTTTGTATATGTTTTGCTTGCTAACTTGCCCATTTCCTGTTCTTGCAAACTGCTTAAGGAAGCTGTTTCGTTCAATATCTTTAAGGCCAGAATCACCGGAAATCGGGCGACTTTCAGACCGAACCATTTTCATACCATTGTATTGAGGAGGATTATGGCTTGCGGTGATCATAACACCACCATCCCATTGATAATGAGCTGTGGCAAAGTAGACCATTTCGGTACCAATCATGCCCAAATCAACGACGTCTACCCCTGCATCACACAATCCTTTCGAAAGGGCCTTTAAGAGCTCTGGGCCACTTAGTCGGATGTCATAGCCACAACACACTGTCTTTGCACCGGTTTCATCAGCAAATGCACGTCCAATGGCATAAGCAATCTCCGGATTAAGCTCGCTTGGCACAACTCCACGCACATCGTATGCTTTAAAACACGGAAGATATTCGCCCATATGAAGTCAAAGTTACCAGGGATTTCGAAGGGTAAAGTGGGTCGATGCCAGCGAAACTCATCGGTGCCCACATGCCCACGTCCGGTGGGCTGAATAACGCCGTCATTAACGGAAAGGCAATTGGTTGCACAGCCATCCAAGTCTTTACGTCGAGCCCGAGAATGTGGAAATCCAAGGACATCACAGACGAACAATCGGCAGCATTTCAGGAAGCATGTCGGTCGACCGGAATGGGCAAAAATGTTGTCAGCCACGACAGTTACATGATCAATTTGGCAACCCCTGATGAAGAGCTCAGGGCAAAAAGCAAAGAAGGGCTCAAGAACGAAATTTTGAGGTGCGCTAAATATGGAATCCCACATGTTGTCTCGCACATGGGTGCCCACATGGGGCAAGGTGTGGAGGTCGGACTCGCCAGAGTCGCAGAAATGGCGCTCCAGATTCTAAATGAAACGCCTGATTCCGTCACTTTGCTCATGGAGACAACCGCAGGGCAAGGAACAGTGCTTAACAGCAATTTTGAAGAACTCGCAAAAATCATCGAACTTTGTGGAGGTCACCCAAGACTCGGGGTTTGCATGGATACTTGCCATATTTTCGCGGCAGGCTATGACATCAGGACGGACGAAGCTTATAGACAAACGATGTCAAAGTTCGATGAGGTTGTGGGTTGGGATCGGCTTAAGGTAATTCATTGCAACGATAGCAAGAACGATTTGGGAACGCGGAAAGACCGGCATGAACATTTAGGTGAAGGATTTATCGGGGCAACGGCCTTCCAATGCCTCGTCAACGATCCTCATTGTGAACAAATTCCGATTATTGTCGAAACTCCCGATGCGGAAACCCATCACAAGATGAATGTCGAGAAGCTATGGGGCTGGATTCGAGATTAAAAAGGCCGGTTCAGCGGAGAGGACAAACCAAACCGGCACCATTGTTCGTATCGAATTATCGAGCAAACCGCCCTTGCATCAATTTGTGCAAGCTGGATTATGCTACGAGTTAGCGGACAATTTAACAGGTTCATAAGATTCAAAGCGAGCCCATATCTTCATTTGAATCTAAATTTACTAGGTCTTTGTGCCCAGTTAATTGATATTTCGAAAAACCTGGTTAGTTTGCCGGAGACTTAGGCTCACCCTCCAGTTTAGGTTTTTCCAGCCGAAAGTTGAAGTAGAGCATCATGTTCGAATTCAGCATTAGGTTAGCTTTGGCATTGGGTTTTGTGAGCCTCTCTTGGTTTGCAAAGTGGCCAGCCTTTGAACCAGCATGGAAGCTTTCAACTCTCTTTGCCACGTATTCTATGGTTCTCTCCCTTTTAGAGAAGCGTGGATTGAGAAATTCAGGCGTTGCAGGCATTGCCGCCGTGATCGATTCTGCAGCAATCTCTTTTGCACTTTATCAAAGCAAATTGTTGGATTCATACGGATTTATTTCGCTTTTGCCCATAGGCTGGGCTGCATTTCGATTTCAAAGCGATGCTCTTTCAATGGCTCCCATCAGTGCTGCATCGATGCTTGTCATTTCAAACCTGCCACAGGGCTCCGGCTGGACACCGCCCTTGCTGATCCAATGTGGAGGAACTTTAGTTTTGGGGCTTCTTATGGCCCGAAAGGAAAAACCTCAAGTTGCGCAACCTGTCTTGAGCTTTGAGCTGAATCATTCCGAAAACGGGGCCCAACAAGCCGAATACCAAGAATTGCGCGACAAGTTTCGGAAGATGCGAGACCATGCCGAATCACTTGAGAGGTCTGGGAGAAGGGATCGATTTGCAGCAATCTTACATGACACGACTGATACAGACCCAACTTCTCCGATGGCAAGTTTGGCCAAGAAGATTCGTGAAGTCTGCAATGTGCAGGGCTTGAGCCTCTACGCCATGCAGCAATCAAGTTCCCGGCTAGTTGTTCATGCAGTTTCGGGAGACGTTCCAGGAAATACATCGGACTCCTCAATTGATCTTCCAGAGTTTTTAAGTGAGTGGCAACTAAAAGACAGATTGGACTCGGCCATCAAAGTTATCAAAGCTCCAGAAGACGCTTCGCACAGCTCAACAGTTTTGTTAAAGGATCGAGGAAGAATCCTGGGCATACTCGCATTGTTTGATCAGTCTAAATCGCGATTGATTGAAGCTGCCGAAATCGCAACAGAGTGCTCTGAAACCATTGCAAGGATGGTTAGACTTCACCTTGTTCGTGAAGAAGAAAAGAGAAGACTCAGGCAAACAGAGTTGCTCTATACACTTTCTTCTGTCTGTCAAGGCGCAGACACAACATCTTCGTTGGCATCTCGAGTGGCAAGAGAGCTTTGGGAAACCCTTTCGCTCGATCACCTTTCTATTGCGTTTCTTGAATCAGGCGAGCCCATGCTTGCCGCTTCCCATGGGATCAACTACCCGACCTTGGAACTTATGACTTTTCACCAAGAGGCCGGAGCCGAAGGTTGGATTCAATCAGGTGCTCCTGAAGTTACTGTCGCGAACGCAAGAGATGACGACCGGTTTCCAAGGGATCAAGCTCTTAAGCGCAGAATCGGTAGCTTCTTTGTGATTCCTCTATCGTTTTCCGAAGATGTGTATGGATATCTTTCGATAGGATCCCAACGAGCTCATGGAATTGATGAGGGCATGATCGAAACAACTAGGCTGGTGGCGTTCGAACTTTCACGTGCATTGGGCCGAGTCAGCCGCGGAAACAAAGAGCCCGAAGGAATGACAACTCCGCAAGAATTTCACCAAACGGTTAAATCACAAAAAGGATTTATGGTCTATTTGGAGATGCTTCGGCGAGACGAAATGATCGAATCTTATGGCAAAACTGCCATGGAAACAGCATCGAGAAAACTTGGAGGAAAACTCTGTTCGATACTCCCAACCGGGGCTCTGCTGTGTCGCAGATATGAAGGCGATTATGTGGCTTTTATCCGAACAGACGATGAGGCATATGCACGAAGTTGGGCAGCAACAGCTGTGACGACTGCGGCCATGATGACCTTCACATCTCTTGATGGCCAAATCAAAATCCCTGTCTCGCTCAGGTCAAAAGTAGCACATTACACCCAGCAATCAAACCAGATTTCTGCAACTGGAGCCCTTGGATGAACCAAATAAGCAAGATTGACTGTATTAATTGTGTTTCTTGGCAGGATAATGTATGTCATTCTCTTTTGGGAGAACGGGTATGAAAGCCTTGGCGACGCCTTTTGGGCGAACGAAATGCCAGGAGCGATGGCGCCCTGCACCAAAAGTGAACAAGCCACAGGACGTGGTAGTGAGAACAACAATGCATGCGTACGACTGGGAAGGTGCTATGGAAGTGTGCCAGCAGTTATTGGCTCGAGATCCTGAACATTTGGGTGCTTTGGAAACTTTGGCCCAAGCACAATGGTTCGGCTGTCAATATAACAAGGTCATATTGACAACAAGCAAATTGCTCCGCCTCAATCCTTGCGAGCCTGGTTACAGATATACGCGCGGTATGGCTTTCCTTTCGAAAGGCGATCTCATCAAAGCACATGAGGATTTCCAGACGGCCCTGATTCAGAGCAATAACGAAGCTTTTAAAGCCCAGGTGACATCTTCTTTGGATAGCTTGGAGCGGTATATCCTTGACGGTAAAGCTGCTAAGCCGGGCACATTTGCCCTTGGCAAAGAAAGAATCAACTAGGAAATTTTGAGTTCCGGCAGTTGTGCCGGGCCCTGATTTACACGACTCGTCTTTAACTCAGAGTAAAATAACGGTTCACGTATTCCGTGAGGCTCCTATGGCAATCCGGAAAGATCCCACTATCGATGTTTTGAGACTTCTCGAAAACCTCAAGAATCTCGCTCAAAAGCCAAAGACCTTTGCAGGTATCGCATTTGGTTACGATGCCGAAGAAATGGTTATGCAAATTGAGATGATCCGGGCGACCTTACCCCGGGAAGTCAAGGATGCTGCCTCTGTCGCGCGAGAAAGCGAACGAATCATCGAGACCGCAAAAGAAGACGCGAACCGGGAAGTGGAAATGGCACAAGGACAAGCCGATCGCGTGCTTGCGGATGCCAAGAAGGAAGCTGAAAGGTTGATCGAACAAGCTCGATTGCAACAAGAGCAAATGATCAACGAAAGCGAAATCTTAAAGCTCGCGAAATCTCAAGCGGACGAGCTGAGACACACGGCGGAACGAGAAGCAAGCCAAATGAGACGAGGGGCAGATCGCTACGCCCACGACGTTTTAAGTAGTTTGGAAAACGCAGTGGGCAAAGTGCTCTCTCAAGTGGAACGCGGACGAGCCGAGCTTCAGCATGTCGAAAAAGAGAACGCTCAACTTCCGGTCAAGGATCGTGTGAAGGCTCTTTAGCTTCTATCTCCAACTTTTTGATCCCAAGCATCTAGCAATGCCCAAGCGGCCATGGCTCGAGCATAGTAGTGGCCACATTCAGGTTCATTAAACGGATTTCGGTACCGGCCATCGTGCCGATCCCGCACGGCTTTGGCCATTTCGTGGCCCTCTTTCCTAAATCCATAATCCAAAAGGAGAACAGCTGCTTGATATTCAAAACCCGTCATACACTCGCCCCAATAAGGGAATGGAACTTTTGGTCTTCCACCTTTTGGATAAGAAGCGATAAGAGTTCCCTTTTCATCTGCTGTGGCGAAGGTTCTCATGTTATTGTAATGATCGCGGAAGTTTTGTTTGAAATTATATTTATAGACAGCCATCACCGCCGACAAAAGATGGTAATGATCATAAAGGTCGCCTAGCCCCACACGATGTGCTTTGAATTGTCCAACCAACTGATCGACAAGGCAACCACGACCAATTTGGAATGGCGGTTCCGGCTTGTCCCATTCGTGGCCAAGAGATGAATGCTCGGCTGGCGTGCCTTGAAAAGCTTGAAACTTCTGTTCGTAATACTCCCCGTTAAAGAGATTCCCATCAACCCATTTTTGACCCTGTTCGCGAAGTGAATCCAAATCTTTGGCATATTGCTCTTGACCGAGAACTCGCGCCATAGCCGCCAACGCTGCAAGTGCTGCATGGTAGTAACTTGTGCACATGGGGTTTGGTCCAAAAAACTCGACATCATATGTGTTGTGCTGACAACCCTCCATTACTCCATCTTTGTCAGCATCCCAGCCTCCTGGAACCCAAGAAAACTCCAGCATTCGCTTTGCAAAGGGAAAATATTTTTCGAGCCAATTGCGATCTTTGTCTTTCAGATATTGTTCATAAACCCGAACAATGAGACCCATTTGCCCATCGGCCGCTGCGCCGTTCCAATTTTGTTTGGCGAGTGGCAAAGAGAGACGAAAACGCTCGGCGCCATTCGACATCATTCCGTTTTTGAGGTGGCTTTCCACCATACTCCGGTGCAGATCTGGAAAGAGGTTCACTGTAGCCTCTTCATAGTTCCAAACATGGGTGCAAGACCCGCTGCAACATCCTTCCCGATCACCACATCCTTCGCTTGCTAAAAAAGTGCCGTCTTCGATTCGGAAGCAAGTATGAGAATTGAGAGTCGCGAGGTTAAACAGTGCTGCTTCTTTGAGTGCAGTCGGGGCCTTTCGTGCTACAACAGAGTTTGTAAATTTTGCAGTCTCAGAAATGAGATTCTCTAGTTTTGGAATGACGTATTCAGCAACCGCTGTTGCATCTTTGAATTTCGTCGCATAATAGTTTTTCACTAATCCATCGGGGTCTCCGGTCCAACCCCATCCATATTCACGCATATTTCTAAGCGGAAAATGCCAACAGATCAAGAATCTAATCGTCTTTGTTTCCTTGGGGCGCACCGAGAACATCGCAGATAGGGAGTTGTCCCACGTGTCCTGTGGGCTCGGTGGGCATGGCGTATTTGGAGATTCGTCTTCAATAAAGCCCTTTTCAAGGAGCTCATCCATGATTCCCAAATACTCGCCATTCCATGGTCTATCACGGAACTTCCATTGGCGGGATAACTTCGTCTTGGCCTGGTCACAAAGCACGACCATGGTTCCAAATCGAGAATTCTTTGCCTCAACAGACTTCCACCAAGACATTCCGTTCCAACCCTTAACCTTCAATCCCTCTGTGATGTTATCTTTGAGCTCGAAGATATGGCCATCACAGCCGATGAAATTTGTCCCCAAAAATGTCAACGATGCTTCGTGAATTGAATCTGTTTTATTCGTTACCCTAATTGTCAATAATCCAAATGGAACACTTGAATCATCGGTGTTGCCTGGAATAAGAGGATTAAAGGCTTCGATAGACACATCAAAGGGAGTTTCCGAATCCGAAAGGTTGAGTCTTCCGAAAGGGTATGTGGATTCAAAGGTTGCCTTTTGGAACCTTGGAATACCCGCCAAGACCTCAGGTTGCCCGCTGCCGCCATCTCGGCCAGGCTTAAGGTCGGTTTCCAAAATCCTTAGTTTGCTAAAACCTTTAGGATCTCTTGTCCAAAGGGCGAAATGAGAGTACATCGGCCTCCAGCCACGATTTGGCCGACTCATCAGTTGCCAATCAATGAGGCGTCCCGCACCATCAATCCCAAAAAAACCAGTTCCAATGCCTCCAATTGGCATCATCAACTCATTGAGATGTTCGCCCTCAAACAGACGAAGAATTTTCCACTCTGGCATGCCGGGATTATATCCCCCTACTACACAAACTATGACTTTCTAGTCGTAGCAATATAACTTGGCGTGTAGCCTTCCCATTCCCACGGCGTGACCGAGTTTCCGATCAACTCTTCGTTCAACTCTCGAAACGCAAGCTCGCCATTGTCGCTATTCGTAAGAATGACGATTCCAGATTTAGACTTTTCAAAGAAGATCGCATAGTTTTGTGCCCCATCCCCGTGTCCTTCCTTAAAGAATGCCGGGCCGAACTTTGTCTTTGACAAATATCCCCAGCCGAGTCCATATGACAAGCCGACTTTCGTACCTTCCGAGCCTTCCGGCTCATTTGGACTGAGCGGAAATTGGTGGAGCGAATTGATCTTCACTCGATTTGCAAACATTTTCGAATATGTTTTTGCTGAAACAATCCGATGTGTCGAAAATGCCAACAAAAAGCGGGCATAGTCTTCGGCAGTTGTCGTCATTGACCCCGCTCCCCTTGGGCGACTTCTTCGAGTCTGCGACAGAAACTTGCTATTGTGATCAAATCTGTCAGCGATGTTTGTTCCAAGCGAAGGTTTGAAAGCCATGGATGTACGTGTCATTCCACAAGGTTGAAAAATGCTCGCTTGCATCAAATCTTCTAGCCCTCGACCAGTTTTCTCTTCAATCAAAAGTTGGAGTAGGTTCATTCCCTCGCCAGAATAACGAAATGTTGTTCCGGGAGTGGAATGAAGATGCATGAGCTTATCAGGCTCCAAGAATGCGAAGTTTATTAGCCCAGAGGTATGGTTCATCAGCATTCTCGGTGTGACACTCTTCCATCCTGGCTCCTTGATGATCTGTGCTCCCTGTTCTTTGTAATCTTCATATTGATCAAGTGGCTGCTTAAGCTGTTTTGCCACAGGCATATCAAGGTCAAGAATGCCCTTTTCTGCAAGGGACATCACGCATGTCGCAAAAACTGGCTTGGTGAGCGATGCTGCCCACAAAATGGTTTCGTTTTGTATCGGCAAATCCGGATTGATACCTCGCTTTCCAAAAGATTCGCTCCAAACAACTTTGCCATGATTAATGATTAAGATTTGCGCTCCCATAACTTTGTGCTTAATGAGTAGGCTTTCAGCTATGTGGTGCGCTTTGGTCACAGAAATTCGCGTTCCATCTAGTCTCTTGATTTCAGATGGTGGGGGGCTTGCTCCCAAAATTATGCTACTGGCGATGTGAGTGAGGATAGACATTTGTCGGTTTTACGCCTGGCATGATCAATAGTTGCAGGAGCCCTACAAAATTTTTCCAATGGTCGCATGACCTTTTGGAGCGCGTTCTCGCTACCCTAGCCTAACCGGCAAAATGCGAATTCTGCGCTCAGGATCGAGTCCCACGCTTTCGCTGGCCAGTTGCTTGCCTTCGATGAGTTGATGTTGCATCTTCCTAATTCGCGCATCTTGTGGAGCAAGCTCTATGGCTCTTCCCGTGTGGATCACGGATTCAATTGCCGTGCGTGCCTCTATCATGGCTTTCTCTTCTCGATCAATGTCCGGCCCACCATTCACAAGCTCGCTCAAAGCTGCAGCAATTTGAGAAAATGTATTTGAACGAACTGTCACCGTTGGCAAGTTACGACTGATTTCTTTGAGTTTTCCTGGCCGATTACTTGCCACTGTGCGAATAGCAATGATCGCATCTGCTTGATGGATGTCACTTGTTATGATTGCCGCCACATTATTCTCGCGAATCGCCCGCTCCAGCCTTGTTCGAGCAATTCCATATGGAAAAACTCTGAGGACATTCTTCTCGCGTTTTCGTGGCCGAGGAGATTGATCCGAGACCAAAGATTCTTTCTTTTGAGCCGGCGGTTTTTCCTTTGTTTTTGTCGTGGATTCTTTCTTAGAAATCGATGGAATTCTTTCGTTAAATCCGACTTCGTCTAACGAAAATGTCTCTTCCTTTTGGAGTACCTCCATACCATGAGCCGTGCGTACTCGAACTTCTGGACGAGCCTGCACACCCCTCAGCATGGTATCTACCGTTTTCATGACGTCGTGGTGAACAGCGAGTCTGTCGTAGTCCATGAGTTCTATCACGACATCAAATGTCGGTGGGGCTTTGCGCTCCAAAACAGTCTTTTGTGTTCCTCGCCTTCTCGCTTCATCATCACTTAAAGTAACTGCTTGGATTCCCCCAATAAGATCGCACAGTGAAGGATTGAGCATCAAATTTTCAAGGGTTTGTCCATGAGCTGTTCCGATGAGTTGAACCCCACGCTCAGCAATAGTACGAGCGGCTTCGGCCTCAGCCAAATTTCCAATTTCGTCAATGACAATCACTTCCGGCATGTGATTCTCGACGGCTTCTATCATCACGGCGTGTTGAAAGCTGGGATTTCTCACTTGCATTCGTCGAGCTGAGCCAACTGCTGGATGGGGCACATCACCATCACCGCCAATTTCGTTGGAAGTATCGACAATCACAACTCGCTTTTCGACCTCGTCTGCAAGGACACGAGCTACTTCTCGCAGCTTGGTCGTTTTCCCAACTCCAGGGCGTCCCAAAATCAAGATACTTTTGCCAGATCTAACGATATCATCAATGATATCAATTGTGCCTTCCAGGGCTCGGCCGATACGACAAGTGAGCCCGACAACCTTGCCACTTCTGTTACGAATCGCGCTGATTCGATGCAATGTCCTTTCGATTCCGGCCCGGTTGTCTTCACCAAATTCGCCGATATTCTTGACGACCCACTCAATATCATGCTCACTCACTGTCACAGAAGGCCAGCGCTCAAAGCCGTCTGAATACCTGGCTTCGGCTTGGCGACCATAATCCAGCACCACCTCAACAAGATTGCTGAGGCGCGGACTTTGAACCAATTTTTCTCGAACCACTGGTGGGAGAATATCCAGCAGCTGAGGAAGACCATCTTGAATGAACGACATGTAGCTTATTTATATGGACGATTTCACGATATCGTCCGCACCGTGGCAAAAAGCTGAGCTTGACACCATCATCATATTTCTTAATACTAGAAGATCGCAAGACATCAAAGTGATGCTTTTCCAATATCGGCAAGTGCGACAGTCACTTCACGCGATTTTCCTGCTGACCAAAGTTTGAGCTTCACGGTTTCCCCTGGCCGAAGAGGAGACATGATTTTCTGAAAATCTTCAATGTCTACAACAGGTTTGCCGTTGATTGATTCTACGACATCCAGCTCCTTGATTCCAGCACTTGCTGCTACAGAACCACCTTGGACGGCCACAATAACGGCTCCTTCACTTGGAGGATCGGTGATCGATGCCGTTCTGCGCTTGAGTTCCTCGCGGGCTTCTGCGAGTCCAAGAATTCCTTTTCGTCTGAGCATCTGAACGCCGAGATTCCCATACTTGGCATAGCCAAATTTGATGATATCATCGACAACTTGCTTCATTCTTCTGACAGGAATAGCGAAACCAATACCGATATTCGCTCGCGTCGTAGAAGCAATGGAAGAGTTTATTCCTACAAGTTGGCCATCCTGATCGCAAAGCGCTCCCCCCGAATTTCCAGGGTTAATGGCAGCATCAGTCTGGATTCCATCAATAAAAACAGCATCCCCCCCACTCGGTAGCGGACGCCCAACGTTGCTCACAACCCCCACGCTTAAAGTGTTTTCAAACCCCAAAGGATTACCAACAGCAATGACCCATTGACCGACTTCTAAGGCATTGCTGTCTCCTAATGCAATGGGGCTTAAACCTTGCTTATCGACTTTGAGAACGGCCAAGTCGGAACGAGGATCAGTCCCAATGATTCGGGCTGATGTACTTGTTCCATCACTAAATGTCACACGCACTTTGTCTACAATTTGCTCTCGCCCCAAACCCATTGAAACTCGAACCACATGATTATTTGTCACGATGTAGCCATCAGAGCTAATCACCACTCCGCTGCCCGCACCAGCATCTTGCACAACATGCTGACCGAAAAAGTCCTCGCCTTCCACCTGAGTGTCGATGCTCACAACGCTTGGCAGAATCTTCTTGGCTGCGACTCGAAAGTCTGCAGAATTTGTTTCTGCTGAATCGAGCTTGATATTTTGCAGCCACTGCGCTGAGTCTTGCTTACTTTTGAAAATCGTCGAATTCGATTTGCTCCAGTCATAAGCTTTTAGAGCAAGAAAAGTACCTGCGAAGACTGTTCCGCAAATACCAAGGGTCATGAGGACAATTTTGGCTTTTGACATATCTCTACCTCTCATATACCAAATTTGAGTTCATTTGGTGCCAGTGTCCTAGTGGAGTCCCCGGTACAATTGAATCTGTGTCTTCGACCAAAATCCCGGCAAATCTTGAACACAATGGCGATTTGCGTCCGTCTTTGGTCGGGTTGTCGTCAGAAGAGCTTTGCAAAATTTGCGAAAATCTGGGCACGCAAAGGTTTCGTGGAAAACAGCTTGCAGATTGGATTTATGGCAAGAACGAGCTTGATCTGGGCTCAATGAAAAATCTTCCAGGCAAGCTGCTTCAATCACTTGATGCCGAATTTTGCGTTCATCCCTTGCAAATTGCCACACATAAGCATTCAGATGATAACGTCGATAAACTCCTAGTGCACCGTGGGGATCATCAGGTTTTTGAATGTGTTCTGCTCCCTTATGACAAACGAGTGAGTTGCTGCTTGAGTAGTCAAGTGGGCTGCCCAATGGGTTGCAAGTTTTGCGCGACAGGGCTAGGAGGGTTTGATCGAAACCTTGAAGTTAGTGAGATTGTCGGGCAATACCTTTTACTCCAAAAGCTTTCGCCTCGAAGGATTGGACATATCGTATTTATGGGAATGGGAGAGCCTTTACTTAATTTGCCCAATCTCTTGGATTCCATGAAAATTTTTCATGATGAAGTGGGCCTGAGCTATCGGCACATGACAGTTTCTACTGTTGGTCTTGTTCCTCAGATTGAAGAGTTGGCAAAATTGAATTTGCCAATCCATTTGGCCCTTTCTCTCCATTCGCCTCTAGATGAGATTCGAGACCGTCTCATGCCGGTTAATCACAAGTGGCCGGTTGCAAAAGTTGTGAATGCCATGAAGATTTATGGGCGCACAACTGGAAGAAAGGTGACCTTCGAATATCTTCTCATTAAAGACCTCAACGATACACCGGAACAAGCAGAGTTGCTGGCAAAGCTGGTTCGAGGTGTGCCATGCGTCGTCAATCTCATTCCTTTTAATTGGGTGGATACGGGAGAAGGATTTAGCCGTCCAACTCAAGAGCGGATTCGACAATTTCGCCTAATTTTAGAAAGCCTAGGAACGAATGTGACAGAACGAGTTGAACGGGGACATGATATCGCTGCCGCTTGTGGCCAGCTGGCTGGACAACATAAAGGCAAATTCGCTCATCGCTCGCTCACGACTTTGAATCCAACTCG
This sequence comes from uncultured Fimbriimonadaceae bacterium, assembly GCA_964583465.1. Lineage (GTDB taxonomy): Bacteria > Armatimonadota > Fimbriimonadia > Fimbriimonadales > Fimbriimonadaceae > JAEURO01. The sequence goes on from CAZOVP010000004.1 coordinate 144,329, forward strand.
TTCTTCATGAAAGATATCTCAGTGGCCGGAACGATCTTTTTATTCCTGAGTGTCATTGGATGCGCTTCAAGTCCGCCAAGGCCCAAGGTTGTTGAAGACAAAAAACAAGAACTGCCGATCAAATCTCTCAAAGCCACATCACCAGAAATCATAGTGCGAAACGACAACAAAGGATTGCAGCTGACTGTGATAGCAAATGATTCAACAATTGATCTTTCAGAGACTGGAATCAAAGTTGGAAATCTCAAAAATGTCCATGGATCGATATCAAAGAAAGGAAAAGTCATTAGTCAGTTCAAAGGACAAAATGCTGTGCTCGACAAGGAAATGCAGACACTTGAGCTTTCGGGAGTTGTGACAATTAGTGGTGAAGATCAAGGATTGGTTCTTAAAGCCGAGCGGGTGCTATACGACCAACTCAACGAAAAAATCACGGCCCGGCAGAACGTCATCATCGACACAGAAACTTTGACGCTTGGGCCATTCCCCGAACTCATATCGTCTCCAGATTTTAGACAGATAGCGACGCCAGGAAAATATAAATGAATCGAAAACTACTCCTCTTTGCTGCGTTTTTGCCATTGGTTGTTTATGCGCAAAAGCAAGTTGCGCCACAGCTCATCGATAAAAAGGGCCAATTTGCAATGTGGTTTAGCGAGGCTTACACCGAATTCATCGATAAATCGACAATCAAGTTTGAAGTCAGCGGTCAACCTGCACATGGATATTCTAAAGGGCAGAATCTCGAATTCTCTGCATCAAAAGTGAGTGGAACCATAATCAAGAACGCAGAAGGTGTCATGCACTTAAGCAATGCCACTGTGGATGGATCCTCAAAAATTGTGATTCAAGACAAAGAAACGACTTCGACAATGATGATGGCCAAAGCGACATTTGTCGATGACAAAACAGTGGCTCACATTGAAATTCCTGGTGCCTTCACATTTGTGAACATAACAAGCGAAGAGGGTGTTCAAAGGCAGTTGACGCTGAAAGGCACTAGCGGCACATTTGATATGAAATCGCTTGCTATTAAGGACGAAAACCCATTAATTGGTGGCAAGATTACAGGCCCAATTGATGTTGTCGTCACCGAGACTTCAGTAGGTGGCAAGAAGCGACTTTACACACTCAAGGGTGATCATGTGACGATAGCTGCAGATGGATTGCTGAAGATCATGACATTAAGCGGAAATGTCCATGTCACGAGCGAAGAGACCGGCGATGAACAAAAAGGATTTATGGGAGAAATGACCGTCGCCACAGCAATTGTCACTTTTGACAAGAACTATACGATCAAGTCCATCAAAACAAAAGCACCGGGGCAAGCCCAGGTTTCGGAGAAATCGGGCGGACAATGATCATTTCGGCTGAAGGGCTGGTCAAAGCTTATCGAGGGCGAAAAGTTGTCGATGGGGTCACTTTTGGATTCGAACAAGGTCACGTCGTTGGACTCCTCGGCCCAAATGGAGCGGGAAAAACCACAACCTTCTATATGATCACTGGATTGGTTCAACCCCAAGTTGGCAAAGTCAAATTTGACGATGTTGATGTCACGAGCTGGCCCATGTTTCGCCGTGCGAGAGCTGGAGTCGGTTACCTTGCGCAAGAATCCAGCGTCTTTCGACGAATGAGCGTTCGAGACAACTTGAAGCTCGTACTTGAAATGAACGGAAGAAACCATAAGGAGATCGAGCAAAAGATTGACGAATTGTCTCAAGAACTCCATATCACGCATATCATGGATCAACAAGGCGGAGTTCTCTCTGGCGGGGAGCGTCGCCGTGTTGAAATTGCGCGAGCGTTAGCCACTGAACCAAAATTTATTTTGCTGGATGAACCTTTTACAGGTATCGACCCTGTCACTATTGAAGAACTCCAGGTCATTATCCGACGACTTTCGAAGCAAGGAATCGGAATTTTGATTACTGATCACAACGTTGAAGCAACTCTGAGCATCACGGATTACAACTACATTCTGATCGATGGCCATATTCAAGCCGAAGGAGACGAATCGAAGATCCGAAACGACAAAAATGTGAGGAAATTCTATTTGGGAGAAGGATTTAATGAGCGACGGGAGGACAATCCGGAACCTTGAAACGGCTTGATTCGCTGATTCTCAAAGAAATCATTGGCCCGTGGGCGTTCGGCGTCGCGATGTTTACCGTGCTCATTATGGCGGGATCCTTTTTGTTTCAACTCACGCGCTACTTAAGTGAAGGAATCAGCCCATTTGTCGTTGCGCAATTGGCTACTGTTTTGATTCCAGGAATTATGGTCAAAACATTTCCAATGGCGGTGCTGTTGGCGGGATTGTTGTCTTTTGGAAGACTCAGCGGAGATAGCGAAATCGTCGCCCTCAAAGCGGCCGGCTTGAGTATCGGTCGTATCATGGTTCCAGTCGCAGTATTTGGTTCGATCGTGGCAAGCGTAACTTTTGGGGTGAACGAATTTGTAGTACCAAAGGCCACGCAAAAGGCTGTTGGAATACAAAAAACGATTGAAAGTCAGCTCAATGGCAAGACGGCTCAGGAAATGTCACAAGCCATTTACCAAGATGGAAAGCTTAAAGCTTCGTTTTGGGCCAGTGATTTCAGTTTTGTACACCGAACACTCAAGAATGTCATTATCACCGTTTATGACGATAAGGAGCTTCCCAGCGCTTACCTCTATGTAGATGAACTCGAATTTAGTGACAAAGAGCACTGGGAAATTCGTGGAGGCGGGCAACTGACACCAGCCAATGGATCGACATCCATCAAGTTTTCAAATGCCTTCCCTACAGGTGTTCCGGAGCTCAAGTCAACTCCAGAAGAGCTCTTGGCGAAGTCACTGAGGGATCTCGACGCTCTTCCAATGCATGAAATGAGGCAGCAGATCGAAAAACTAAAAAGATCTCCAAAGATGACGCGGGAGCTACAATCCCAGATCACTAATTTGGAATTTGGGCATTGGAATAAAATTTCGCTTCCTTTGGCTGCTCTTGTGTTTGGGCTCGTCGGTGCCCCACTGGGGATCCGGTCTCATCGCGTTGCCATGGCCGCCGGCTTTTGGCAAGCAGTCCTTATTATTCTTCTTTATTTCTTTCTGACAAATGTCATGGGAATTGCTGCACAAGGTGGCCGAGTCCCCGCTTTCGTTGCGAGTTTTCTCCCCATCGTCGCGGGTTTAATCGCAGGTATCGTTCTTATCCATAAGAGGAACAATTAGTGTCACCTACGGGCATTGGACTCATTGCTTTTGTTATTTTGCTAAGTGGCGCGCTCGCTTATACGGGTGATGTTCTCGGCCGAAAACTTGGCAAAAAGAGACTGACACTTTTTAGGATAAGACCCAAACATTTTGCTGCTTTAATGACAGCCACATTTGGCATGGCTGGTTCGGCACTTGCAATTGGAACGCTCATGATTTTTGCTCAACCTGTGCGAGTGATGCTCTTGCAGGGAGATCAGCTCAAACAAGAACTCGCCCAACTCAGAAGAAGCCTCGATGAAAAGCAAGGCGATCTAGACAAAACCAAAGGAATGGTGACCGCTGAGCAAAAAAGAGTCAAGGTTGAACAAGCCAGGCTCAAACTCGCCCAATCGGATCTTACTAAGCTCAAATCACTCACGAGTCAACTGAAAAGTCAAGCCACCAGTGTCCGCAAGGACTTGGCAAGTGTGAAAGGCCAACTCGCGAGCATGCGACCTAAATTCGCCAAGCTCCAGGAAGAATATAAATCGATCAACACGCAGAAGGTAACGGCTCTCAACCACTATTCAGAAATTGTTCGGCAGAACATCATCTTAGATCAGCAACTGAGAGCATCGGAAGAAAAACTGATCTCAAACAAGAATCAAATTGCCGAGCTCAGTACAACTATCAAACAGCTTCAAGAGCAACTCTTTAGCCAATCGGAGTCAGCGAACAAGCAACTCAAGGAACAGCAAAACCAGATCGAGGAAACTCGAAGGCTCCTTGATCGATCCAAAGAAGACCTGGAATCGACCAACCTTGAATATCAAAAGTTGCGAGGCGAGCTAGACCGGTTGATCACAGGTCCAACAGCAGTTTCACGAACGCAACCTCTCATTTTCTCGAGGGGAGACGAGCTTGTCCGAGTTCCAGTTCGAACCAGGCTCAACTCGGCCGAAGCCAAGTCAACTATTCTTGGCGTTATTGAAGGGTCATCAAATTTTGCTGAGAGCCGCGGGGCAAAACCATCAGTAAAGGGTGGGGATGCAGCTGTTCTTGGAGTCATGAGAGACGCCAAAGGAAACGAGATATCGGAAGCGACTCAGATTGCAAACTACATTGAAAAATTAGCCAATCGCCCGGTCGAACAAGTCGTGATTGCCTATGCGTTCTTCAATGCATTTTCCAGTGAGCCTGTTCCGCTAATCCTTCAAATTCGGCCAAACCCAGTCATCTACCATCCAAATCAACTCATCATAGAAACTCGAATCGATGGACAACTTCCAGAAGACCGTATTCTTGAAGCTATAAACACCTTTGCGCAAGAAAAACTCGGTCCAAAGGCTATTGCCGATGGCATGATCCCTGCGGTTGGTAAGAACCAACCGTTGGGTGAAATCTCACCAGATTCGGTTCTTGCTCTTGTAAGCGATATTCACCGTGCAAATCGGCCTATTCGAGTTCAGTTTGTGGCTCTCCAAGAGACCAGAGCTGCGGATCGGCTCAAACTTAAATTTGTATTAAAATGAACCCACTTGGCGAAAAGACGGTTTTGGCAATTGATCCCGGGAGCAGCAAGTGCGGCATTGCCGTTGTTTATCGTTCTGCAGAAGGGCGAATTGAGCTTAAGGACAGAGCCATCGTACCGACTTCCGATTTCGAGCCCCGTTTGCGCGATTTCGTCAGCGAACATACGTTCTCGATGATCATTGTTGGGTCAGGAACCCGTTCAAAAGACATTGTTGGAAAGATTCGTGCGACCTTTCCGAGCGTAGGAATACTTGTTGTTGACGAACGGGACACGACCATTAAGGCTCGGGAACGATATTGGGAATTCAACCCCCGAAGAGGCTGGAGAAGAATTCTTCCCGCGACCCTTCAGACGCCACCTGAGCCAGTTGACGATTTTGTCGCTCTCATCTTGGCCGAGCGTGTACTTTCTATTTAGTTTTCAAGGAGTGGCGTTATCAATCCCTCTGCCACAGTTTTACGATCACGAACCAGTCCTTGCCAAGCGGAAACAATCTGCCTGTCTCTTATTCCAATAGCAAAAGGAGTTCCAGAAATGCCGACTCCTCTTTCGATTTCGCCATATTTATCCCAGTAAATCTTAAGTTTTCCTTGAAAATTTTTGGGTTCTTTGCCCAAAGCAATTATGAAAAATCTGAGCTTCTTGGCTTTTGCTTCTTGCGCTAACCAGCCCCAATCGACAGAGCATTCATCGGCCAGATCATTAGAAATGAAGAGGATCAGCGCTTTTCCTTCCTCTAAGTCTTTAAGTCGCACCTCCTTGCCGGTTTCAAGATCAAAACAGGATCCCAGGCTCACAGTATCGCCTGTTCCGGCTGGCTCAAAAGTTTTCGGAATTCTTGATGGCATATATCCATCAGGAATTGATGTGTCGAAGAACGACACGAGTAGCGAAGAACGATCAAAGTCATGAAAATCAATATTGAGCTGAAGAACTGATTCATTTGTTAAAATTTCAGCCTGAAACCTAACGATATCCCCAGCAAGATTCACCCAGGCCTTTGTTTTTCCTTGGCCAGCAGATTCTCCCGGTTTAACTAATACCAATCCATCACAGAGCTGCCCTTCAATAGTCTCTGGCTCAATTCGAACCCACTGCTTCGATTCACCGAATGCTTTCAGACCTCCCATGCCAAAGAACCTTGGAAGACCATAACTCAAATAATTTGTCGCGCCCGGCGGAGCGGAAGTGACTTCACTTTGAGAAGGAAACTGACCGTAATCCAGGTTCGTTCGATCAAACAAAACGATGGCCTTTTGATTTGCAATAAGTTCTTCTTGGCCCAAGGAAGACGTCATGAAGCAACGCTGAAAATATGGTTTTTTGAACCAATACTCACCCGCTGCACCGGCTTTGTCATTCAAATGCAGTGCAACTTTGACATGAAGTGAATCCAAATCCTTGTAACGACTCACTGATCGATCATATGCCGAATCGAGATGGCCAATCGGGGCGAAAATGAGCAAAGGAAGGAGTATCAAAGCAGGTCACTTCATTTTACGCAACCAAGTCTCGAATTAGTACGAGTGTTTTACACTGAAAACTCAGGCATATTCAAGTTGAGGGTCTAAATGGTTACAGAGGGGAAATTTGTCTTATTATCTTTGGGAACGGAGTGTTATGGTGTTCCCATTCTCTATGTGGAAACGATTCTGAATAACCAGAAGCCGGTTAGAATTCCTAAAACACCAAAAATGTTCATGGGAGTATTCGAGCTCCGTGGAAAGACGTTGCCCGCTGTAGACTTAAGAACCCGGCTTGAACTTCCCGAAAATTCTGAAAGCGGAAAATACGTTGTAGTAACCACACCCTATGGCCAAGTCGCGCTGAAGGTTGATGAAGTCGTCGGGATCTCAGAACTCGATTCTGATAGTTACTCGGCCCCGAATTCTCTCGTCAGCACTAAGTCAGATGAGTTCTTGGCTGGGGTTGGGAGAGTCAATGACAAGATGGTTGCTCTCATTGATTTAGACCATATTATTCCTGAAAAGTTAGCTAAATCAATAAAAGTCGCTGCTTGATGATTGCTATGCAAGCATCTTTGACTTCGTCTTCTGATTGCGACGAATCGACGACTTGCCAACGTTTGGGATCTTTTAGAGATTCTGACAAAAAGCCCTGTCGAACCTTTTCATGAAATTGGGGTGGCTGACTATCAAGGCGGTCTTTTGATTGCAACCTTGCGAGGCCAATTTCAACTGGAAGGTCAAACAATAGAGTAAGGTCGGGCGTGAGTCCCTGAGTTGCGATTTGATTCTGAGAGCGCAGCATTTCAAGATTAAGCCCGCGGGCATAACCTTGATAGACTATTGTGGAATCAGCATATCTATCACAGAGCACGATCTTGCCGGATTCCAAAGAAGGCTTGATCAAAGTCGCCACATGCTCTGACCTGTCAGCGAGAAATAAGAATAGTTCGCTCAACTGGCTCATGTCGTGGCCTTCGAGCAAAATTTTTCGAATTTCCTGGCCAAGTACTCCAGCTCCAGGTTCACGGGTCAAGACAACTTCGTGCCCAAGCGACTCCAAAAATGATTTGATTGCTTTGGCAGCCGTCGATTTGCCAGCACCATCCGGGCCTTCTAGGGTAATAAACACGAAACGAGAATACTCCTCAGAAACAGATTTCGATTGGACTGAAATGATGAATTCCGCGTTCGATTTTGCAGACTTGGTTCGCCGTTTGCCACATGGCGCGACGCGATCTGGAGCTGTTTATGAGAAATCTTATGAATGCGATGCCTATACGATCGACAAATTTCCTCCGTCACTTGTGGCATTCCCAACTACGGAGACTGAAGTTCAAACCATCGTACGATGGTGCAGAGAGCATCAATGCCCTTTGACGCCACGAGGAGCCGGCACAAGCTTGAGTGGTGGAGCCATGCCAGCCCAAGGTGGAATTGTTTTAAGCACGAAGCGATTAACACAAATTCTTGAAATCGACTGCGAAAATCGCTGCCTTCATGCACAAAGCGGTGCAGTCAATAGCCATTTGAGCAATGCGGTTAAATCTCTGGGGTTGCATTTTGCCCCAGATCCCAGCAGCCAATCGGTCTGTACCCTCGGAGGGAATATTAGTGAGAATTCAGGTGGCCCGCATACTCTCAAATATGGTGTCACTTCTAATCATATTTTGCAAATCCGGCTCGTGGATTGCTTTGGCGATGTTCAAATTTTAGGGTCGCGAGTTGAGGGTGACCCAAGTTTTGATCTCAAATCTCTGGTCGTGGGAGGAGAAGGAACTCTTGGAATCGTGACAAGTGCTTGGATCAAGCTTGTCCCATTGCCAGAGTGCGTAGAAACGAGCCTCGCCGCCTTCCCGGACGTGAGATCGGCTACAAATGTTGTGACCCAAATCATTTCTGAAGGGATCATCCCTGCGGCAATTGAATTGATGGATAGCAATATCATGGTCGCTTTGGAAAGTGCGTTTGGGTTGCGGTACCCCAAAGGCGCAGGTGCCCTCCTTTTGCTGGAATGTGATGGCCCGCTCAAGCAAACTCAGCGCGATATGAAAGAAATTTCGGACATCTGCCATAAATCAGGTTGCCTTGAATTTCGACGAGCAAAAAGTGATGCTGAGCGGGCAGAACTTTGGTTTGCCCGAAAGAAAGGAATTGGAGCCATGGGTAGGCTTGCGCCCACCATCGTCACCCATGATGGTGTGATTCCACGTTCAAAATTGCCAGAAACGCTTGAATTCATCACAGAATTGGCCCATGAACGCGGGCTCCAAGTGGCAAATCTTTTCCATGCCGGAGACGGCAATTTGCATCCTTGTTTTTACTTTGATGAACGAGTTCCTGGCGCGACTCGAAAGGTCGTTGAAGCTGGCGAAGAAATTCTAAAACGATGCATGGAACTTGGGGGAAGTATCACGGGTGAACATGGACTAGGGATTGAAAAGGCAGGAGTTTGGGGCGAGTTTCAATCAGATGCCGATCTCAAAATGCAAATGGCTGTCCGAGAGACTTTTCAGGTCCCGACCTGGTGCAATCCATGTAAAATCATTCCCAACCAAAAAGGGTGTATCGAGCATAAAGTAAGATGGTCCGGAGCTGCAACTTGACGGTTTTCGAACCGCATTCGGATTCTGAACTGCTCGAGATTCTAAACTCGGCCCCAAAGTTGAGGATTCAAGGTGAGATGACAAAGTCACGATGGGTGCCACCCCTACCGGAATCCATATCAATTGTCAAATCTACTTACCTCAACCGGATTTTGGATATGCAGCCTCAAGATCAAATTGTTACAGTTCAAGCTGGCTGTCAAGTCCAAGACCTGCTCATAGCATTGTCAGAAAAGGGACAAACGCTTCCTCTGCCACAAACAAACTGCCAGTTTCTCAATGGCTGCATGGGAACGGTAGGAGGGCTTATCGCATCAAACCTTCCACATGGTCTTTGCGCTCAGTTTGGTTGGCCCCGCGATTGGGTCCTCCACTTGGAAACAACGTTTCAAGGTGATATTGCCCGATCTGGTGCCAAGGTTGTCAAAAGTGTCGCTGGTTACGATGTTCACAAAGTTTTCGCGGGATCCTGGGGAAGGCTCGGGTTCATGTCGACCTTAACTCTCAAAACGATCCCAATGCAATTGAAGCCAGCTCTTGAGCCGGAAATCGCACATTCCAACTCTGAAGGCCAAGTGTGGATCTTGAAAACGCTTCCCTCTGTTTGGAAATCGATCTCGGCGACATTCCATCGAATTCTTCAACTTGACTCAAAGTCATGTACCGCATGGCTCGGTTCTGAACCTGAAAGACCCCCAGAAGGATGGATTATTGGACCGAATGGCGCTCGATGGGCTCCGGGAGAAAACAAAATCTATTCTGACCGATTGAAAAGCACTTTTGACCCTAAGAATCTTTGGCAATGAACCCTAGTCTCGAAGCAGTAGAAACATATTTGAGAGATCAAGTACATCTCATTGCCAATGCTGCCGATGCTGATCCGGAAGCACTCAGAGTCGCGTTTCGCGGGCTCTGCGATCTTGGAGTGATGTCACTGCGAAGACCAGATCCATATGGGGGACCGAATTGGTCGGACTCCAACTTCCGCACCTTTCAAGAGCTCGTCGCTCGATTTTCAGGGTCTTTGGCGTTCTTACAAACTCAGCACCAAAGCGCCGTGAGCATGCTTTCTAAATCAGATAACGAAAACTTGAAAGCCGAAGTATTGCCAAAGACTCATAATGGCGAGTTTCTCATGGGAATTGGATTTAGCCAGCTTCGGAGACCTGGAGATCCCATTCTCAGGGCCACCTCAACTCATGAAGGGTTTGTTCTTGAAGGGCAAGCTCCTTGGGTAACTGGACTTTCTTTTTTCCATTCATGGATTGTTGGAGCAGCTCTCCCCGACGGAGCTTCGGTTTTTTTACTTGTTCCGTTCAAAGAAATGGATGGTCTCAAAATCGGAGAGCCTATGAAGCTAGCTGCCATGGAGTCACCGCAAACAGTCGCAATCGAATTTGAACAATTCTTCGTATCAAAGCGACAACTCGTCTTCGTCAAACCTCCAAGATGGATTCACGAAAACGATCTCATCAACATCACGGTTCAAGGATTTTTTGCGATTGGTTGTGCTATGGCTGGTTGTGACATTGTGGCAAGAGCTTATGAATCGAAATCACTCGAATTTATCAAAACGACACATGAAAAGCTAGTCTCAGAAGTCAATTTGTGTCGTGAAGCCATGAAATCCTCACTTGAGGACGGGAGCGAGGATTTAACGACAGACGAAAAACTCCGAGTACGAGCTTGGGCAATCGATCTGGCAGTGAGATGCGCTCATGCCGGAATTGTCGCGACAAGCGGACAATCCAATAGCAAGAAGAATGATGCTCAGCGTGTTTACCGCGAGGCACTTGTTTTTAGTGTCAGTGCACAAACGGTGCCTATTATGCAGGCAACTTTAGAACGTCTCACCCGTTCTTAGGTAAGGTATCCAAAGTGAAACTGACGCTGACCTTTCTCGCATTAGTCACCGCTAGTCTGGCTTTAGCAGATCGAGAAATTCAGGTTCCAAAAGGACGAAGACTCACAACTAACGAATGGAAGGCCGAAATCCTGGGTGTCAGTGGGGAAAAGGATCGCACCTTTTGGTTAGGTTCTGGGTTCCTAAAATCATTTGATGCCGAACTCACATTAGAAACGAAAGATCAATACAGCCGGGCCGTAAGTTTTAACGTTTCCTATAACGTCGCTCCCCCTCTTGTCGACATTTCTCCGGGAATCAGTTTCGGCATTATCGATGGGCTCAATCGCACTGAAAATGGCCGAACTGTTTACCTCGCAACAACGTTTCGATATGGCAACGATGGAATCTTCAATCAAGATGTTCCAACAGATTTGACTATTGGATTTTGGAGTCGTTCGTCTGGTCTCCTCTTTTTCGCAGCCAACCTGCCCTTTTCTAAACACTTCGCGTTACTTGCAGAACAAGACAGTAAAAGGCTAGGAGCAGGGTTTCAATTCAAGCCTTTGCGTGGACTGACATTGAAAGCTATCTTTGAATCTGGCGTGACCAGATTCGGGCTCACTTTGAATTCGAAGTATTGAGCTCAAGCCCAGCTTCAGCAGCAACCTCTCGCAATTTTTCTTCGAGGCTCTCAAGGAAGTCTTCGCGAGATCTTGAGTCCTTGACGACATCGTGATAAGAGAATGGAACCCCAAACACCACTTTGCACCTTTGCCTTTTCACCTTATTGCTCCCGCGAGGAAGAATGATTTGAGTTCCAAAAATCCCAACCGGCACAATTTGGGCTTGAGTCTTGTGAGCCATGACAGCCACACCTGCAAGGAGAGGTTGTAAGCGCTCGCCGTCGCCACGATGCCCCTCGGGAAAAACAATAACAGCCTCGCCGTTTTGGAGCCACTCAATGGCCTTTCTCATGGCGGCCATATCACCAGCGCCCCTCTTTATGGGAAAAGCCCCAAGGGATCGAATTAACCAACCCAAAAACCAAGACTTGAACAGCTCTTCCTTTGCCATAAAACGAAGAGGGCGGTTGCAAACGCATCCAATGAGGGGAGGATCGAGATAGCTGAGATGGATGGGAGCAATCAGAACGGGGCCAGATTTGGGAATGTTGGTCAGGCCCGAAACTTCGATTCCACCCAAAAGCCCGAAAGCTATTCTCCTTGCGATCCAAGCAGCTGTCCAATACCAAGCAAGATTCTTCATCGCGTAAACCCAAACCTTGGCCACTGCGAGAGATCGTCTTGACCTTTCAGGATCTTAAGGACAAAATCTCCAACCCAAGGGCCAAACTTAAACCCATGACCACTGCATGGGCTCACTACAAGAATGTGCTCACTTGCCCACGCAATTTTGAAATCCTCATCAGGATCGGTTGTGTAAAGGCAACAGCCCGTTTCAACTATTTCTGGGTAATCGAGATCGAATCTTCGTTTGGCCGTTTCTGCAATGGCTTCCAGTGCGATCTTTTGTGGTTCTCGATCTGGGGAATCCGGATCGATGATCGGCCCAGGTGTGTGATAACCAATCTTGAAGTATTCCGAACCTGGCTCGCTGGGAAAACCATACATTTGATCTCCAAAGCCTTCGATCCAAACTGGCCCGCTCATCTCTTGCTGCATGTATGCATACGTTTGCAAATGAACTTCAAGGGGTATCTCGAAGAACTTTGTCACCCAAGCACCTGCGCAAACAACAACGCGATCAAAGCCACTTTGCACAAGGTTCGAAATACTAGTGATTCTCTGATTCACAAACTGCGCTCCAAAGTTTTCTGAAATTCTTTGGAGTGCAGGCAGAACTGTCTCGACATCGGCCCAACCCGCACTCGTGCTCATCAAAGCAACTTCTTTGTCATGAAGAACCATATGGGAATGGACCTTTCGAATCTCTTTGCCTTCAATGACTTTGTGTGGAACGGAGCAGTTTTCTAAAACCTCAAGCTCTCTCAAAAAGTATTCGTTTTGTTGGTCCGCAACAAGGATAAGCCCGACTTCGTAAATGAGTCGCTGGTTGGATTCTAGCTCTAGTTCATGCCACAACCCGTGCCCCTTCAACAAAATTTCGGTATAGAACTGGTCGGGATATGCCTGGCGAACTATGCGTGATCTCCCATAGCTTGATCCATAGCGGTTGCCCGGATTTCTTTGCTCAAACACAGTCACCGATTCACCTGACTTCGCCAAACTTCGAGCCACACAAAGCCCATGAATTCCGGCACCAATGACAGCCACCTTCATCTGTCGAAGACTCCTAGTGGTGGGTTTTGTGCGAGACATCCAGCGCCATAAAGACCGGCTTGGTCACCTAAGGGCGAAAGGATTAACCTTCCATTACACTTGGAAGTTAGTTCGACGATTGCAGGTTTTATCCAAGAGGCTTGTGTCACGCCACCACTCAAAAATAGAAGGTCTGGATGGAGAATCTGATCAAGCATTTCAACGGCGGCCTTCAAAGCATCAATTGCAAGCTCCTTCTGGTTTTCACCGGGATTTTCACCCAAATATGAACCTCCCAATGCTTGTTCAAATGTCCTTCCGTTCCTAAAATGCAAATCATTCAACCTAGGGTATTGGCTTGGATTTAGTATTTGAGTTCCAATTGTGATCCCGCAACCCAAGCCCGTTCCGATGGCTAAGCTGACTGTAACGGGACTTGAAGATAAAGGAAATCCCTTTTTCAGAGCAAAAGCCAAGTGCCCCCAGGCCACAGCCAAGCCATCATTGAGGACTCTCAAGGTCATATTCTCGAGTTCAAACTTAGCCCTGGAATTGTCAGGGATTATCTCTTTCGTTTCATAAACGCGGCTCAATTTTGGGTCAACATCGCCCCCAGTTGAGATCCCGCAATATTCAACTTCTGCTTCAATACAACGAGCTTTAATCCAAGCGAGCCTTTGCTCGTGGCTCTGGGCAAGTGGCTCGAACTTGATGTCGCTCAAGTTTCCATCTGGATTCAAAACTGCAAATCTCTGCCAAGTGCCACCCAAGTCGACTGCTCCAACTCTGTTATGGAAACCTCTGGTTGTGCGGACAAACCTCTTTGTTGTTTTCACGGGATCATTAAGAGCCCCGCCGACGACAATTCCGGCGACGCCCATCATCAAAGCCCGCTGGATATGGGCTTCTGTTGCCACCAGGCCCTCCAATAAAACAGGAATTTCGCAAACCTTCATACATTCCGAAAGTCCAACAAAATCAGGTTGGGCAGCTGTTTCGCAACCTGGAGATTCTTGACCAAAAGTTGTTGAGATGAAATCGACACCAGCTTCTTGTGCCAGCAATGCTTGTTTAGGATCGGCTTCTATATCTGCTAATACAAGTCGTCCACTTTCATGACACTTTTGTACTCGTTGAACAAATCCTTCGTCGACCTTTCGAGCGTCGAGAGCAATAATTTCGCAATCAGTTTGAAGCAGGTCGTCTACTTCCTTCAACGTTGGAGTGATGTATGTTGACGTTCCCGGATAATGCCTCTTAATCAAGCCGATGGCTTTAGCGCCAGTCTCGGATTGAACTTTGTTTATTGATTCAACACCCTCAAGACGTAAGATCTTTACACCATGTTCAAGGGAGCACTTTGCCATCGAGAGCAAGTGATCGGAATTAGCAAGTGGCGAATCTGGTGACGCTTGAACCGAGGCAATCAAAGGATACTCGTGGAGAATTTCTAAGAAGGTCGCTGATCTTTGCTTTAGGTTCAAATTTCAACCTGCTTGTGGAGATGTCAAAACGCCCGAGAGTCTCTTTTCGCGCAACCGTTGTGCTGTGTCCCAGGCTTTAGCAATATCAGCAACAAGGAATCCATATCCACCATCTCCACCCATATTTCTTTGTCTCAGAATATAGGAAGGATGCAGAGTTGCCAAGATCGCTTTCGAGTAATCAGATTTGAATAACTTGCCTCGTTCTAAAGTAATTTTGAAATCAGGTTTGATGAGATTTTTGGCACTGGGCGCCCCAATGCAGAGAATAATCTCGGGTTGTATGATCTCAATCTGCTTGAGCAACCAGGTTCGGCAACTCTGAACTTCAATTGGTTCTGGGGGGCGATTCGTGGGTTTTCCTGAACTCCAATCGGCCGCCCTGCATTTGACCGTATTTGTAATATAGACATTTTCTCGCGTGAGATGATTATCGAGCAGGGCTTGGTCAAGAAGCTTTCCTGCCCGACCCACGAAAGGGCGTCCAGTTTTGTCTTCTTCTTCCCCTGGCCCTTCACCTACAAGCATAAGAGGAGATTCTTGATTTCCTTCTCCAAAAACAACAAAGTTTCGATGACTAGCAAGCGAGCAGCTGTGGCATCCAGAAGTCTGATCCTTTAGCAATTGAAGTTCTTGCGTAGTTGAACTCAAGTCTTCTCCTTAGCTTCAACAAGCAAATCCCAGGTCATTCTCAAGTCTTGCGGAATGACTCGAACATTTCCAATCGCTGTCATAAAATTTGTATCTCCATCCCATCGAGGAACAACATGCCAATGAATATGACCCGGGATTCCGGCTCCGGCAGCGCGACCCATGTTCACTCCAAAATTGTATCCATCTGGTTTCATCACTTTCTCAATCCAAGAAACCGCTCGCACCAGATTTTGGTTAATTTGCAAGAGCTCGGAATCTGTCATTTCACCGATTTTGGCAACATGCCGATAAGGCATGACCATGAGATGCCCACTGGTATATGGATAGGCATTAAGAACAACAAAAACTTCATCGTCTCGATGCAGAATGAGCTGGTCACGATCGACAGACTTTTGGGTCATGTCGCAAAAAACGCATCCAGATTTGTTGCTCTCGTCTGCCTGACTTACATAGTCAAACCGCCAAGGCGCCCAAAGGTGGTCAGACATGAGATGAGGTTACCCGGCAGACTAGAGACCTTCGACAACAATGATGGCTTCTGCGACTTCTTTCATCGACAACCTCTGGTTCATGGCTTGAGTTTGAATCCGGCGATAAGCTTCTGCTTCTCCAATACTTTCACGCTTCATGAGCGCACCCTTAGCTTTTTCAATCAGCTTTCGAGTCTCAAGTCGTTCCTGGAGTGAGTTCACTTCTCGAGTCAAAACTTGATTTTGTTCGAATCGACTTCTAGCGACTTCAATGGCGGGAGATAGATCGCTCGGCTTAAATGGCTTTGTCAAATAGCCGAACACTCCAGCCTCTTTTGCTCGCTGGATGAGAACTGTATCTGAATAAGCTGTCAATAACACGGCAGGAGCAATTCCGTTTTCTGAAAGAAATGTGGCGACATCAATTCCATCGCGAATGGGCATCTTCACATCAAGAACGCAGATGTCGGGTTGCTTGGATTGTGCTAAATTGATGGCTTGCTGACCGTCCTCCGCTTCAGCAATCACCATGTATCCCAGGCTTTCGAGCATCTGCTTAAGATCCAAACGTATGATTGGGTCATCGTCTGCAATGAGCACCTTCAAGTTAATTTCGCTGTTCATAACCTTCCTGCATAAAACAAATTAACATTCAATATACCGACTTAGTTGCCCTCTGCTCAGTCCGGATACACTGACACCATGAAGCCCATCCTCCAGGCGTTCTTAGATCATCCAATTGATTACGCTGGGCTCTTTCCCCCCGCTCAATTGTCAATGGTGGATGCAGTGAAAGAGTACAGCGACGTTGTCAATGGGCCACACCAATGGATTGTCGACAAATTTATTTGCCCAGCGTCAAGGGCCAAAGAATTCCTCGAAACTTTGCCCGCTTCTTCTCGCCTTGTTTCTTTGACCCTTATTGGAACGGTTCCGAACGAAGACATCAAAACAGTTGTTGAAAGCGATGCGTCGTATCTTTCTGCCTTGCATCACTCAGAACGAGTCCTGATAAAAGGCTACGAGGTTCGGTTGACAAGTGCAGAAAATTGGATGTCTCATGTGGCCCAAGTTTCGAAACTCCCGCAGCTTCCCGGCGCCGAAGAAATGGACATATTTTTCGAACTCGGTTGGAATGAAGACTTTATTGAAAGGATGCACGAGATCACGGATGCCAACCCTGAAGCCGGCTTCAAAGCTCGAACAGGCGGACTCACAAAAGAACACTTTCCAGCACCCGAGTTGCTTGCAAAATTTATCAGTGAATGTGTGGCACTCCAAGTTCCTGTTAAGTTCACGGCTGGTCTCCATGAGCCACTACGCAATTTCGATGCCTCGATAGGGACACACAGATATGGATTTCTTAACGTCATGCTTGCGACAGGCCTGGCTGTTATCTATGATTTGAGCCGACGCGAAATCCAAGAAATTCTTGAAATTGAAAATCCAAATGAAATCACCGTAACCCAAGATTCGATCGAAGTCAGGAACTATCGATTGACACACGAAGATTGCAACACGCTGTTCGAGATCTTCAAAGGATTCGGATCATGCTCTGTCCAAGAGCCTATTGACGGGCTCATCAAAACCTCATTCCTCTCACCAAATACACTATGAAACGATTCGTCATTCCCGCTCAGTCCCGATCATGGGTCAAAGTTTCTCCAAATTGTGATTTTCCAATCCAGAACCTTCCGTTTGGACTGGCAGCACCAAAAGGCAGAAACGAAAGCGTTGTTGTTGCCATTGGGGATTACGCATTGAACCTTTCTGTCTTGTCTGAGGCGGGTTACTTAGACGGCGAGCAGTTCCCAATTTTAGATAGCTTTATTGAGCTTGGCGAAGATCGATTGGGTCAATTGCGAAAGGCAGTCTTCGATCTCCTGGTCGATTCTAATCAGACGTTGCAGATGGATACCAAAACTCGAGACCAAGCGCTCATTCCTTTAGCAAAAGCTAATCTGCAGGTTCCAATTCCACCCACTGCATTTGTGGACTTCTACTCTGGAATCCACCACGCAAGCAATGTTGGAAAGATGTTCAGACCCGACCAACCTCCTCTCTTGCCTAATTATCAATGGATTCCTATTGGATACAATGGGCGCGCTTCATCAGTTTTTGCCTCCGGAACTCCAATTTTTCGGCCCAAAGGTCAAACGAAAGGTGCAAACGATGAGCAGCCCTCATTTGGTCCGACCAAGGAAATGGACTTTGAGCTCGAAATGGGATTTTATGTGTCTCATGGACAAGAGCCCGGAAAAAGGATTACAACAACAGCGGCCGAAGATCACATGCTGGGTTTGGTCATTGTCAACGATTGGTCTTCCAGAGACGTGCAGCGATGGGAATATCAACCACTTGGGCCATTTTTGGCAAAATCGTTTGGCACTACAATTTCGCCTTGGATCGTGACGCTTGATGCCCTTGATCCATTCCGGACCGAAGGTATGGATCAAGATCCTGCACCTTTGCCATACCTGCGCCATCATGGCAAGCCACATTTCGATATTGAACTTGAAGTCTGGTTGCAAACTGCCAAGATGACGAAACCAGAACGAATTTGCAAGTCCAACATGAAATATTTGTACTGGTCGTTATCGCAACAACTTGCTCACCAGACATCAAACGGCACACCTGTTGAATTTAGTGATCTCTATGGCACCGGAACAATCAGCGGGCCTGATGAAGGATCGGCGGGGTCTATGCTCGAACTTTCTTGGCGTGGTTCTAAGCCAATCATGCTTCAAGAAACCGGCGAAACTCGTACTTTTTTGGAGGATGGCGATACGGTGACAATGCGTGCCTTTGCTCAAGGCGATGGATTCCGGGTTGGGTTTGGAGACTGCTCCGGAACCATCAAACCTTCGTTATGAATTCCCTAATTAGGGATGAAATTTGTTTCTGGAGTCACTTTGCGACAATACGCTGCCATCAGTTGAGCGCACTGCTCCACATCTTTGAGACAAAGAGTTTCGCAAGGCGTGTGCATATATCGAATAGGAACTCCTACTAGCCCAGTTGCCATCCCGCTTCGGTTGAGTTGCATGGCGTTTGCATCCGTCCCGGTCCCTCCTCCGTCGGCGGATAGTTGGATTGGAATTTCGTTTTCCTGTGCAGCTTCTCGCAGCAGTTGAAACACTTTGGGGTTAATATTGGCTCCCCGAGTCACCGTCGGTCCCTTGCCCATGTCGGCCTGGCCATATCTCGACTTTGTTAATCCTGGATGGTCAATTGCAAAATCGACGTCTACAGCAAGCCCGCTTTGAGCATCAATGGCGTAAGCCGAAGTTTTTGCTCCCCGCAATCCAATTTCTTCTTGAACAGTTGCAGTAGCATAGACGCCCACTTCTGGGTTCAAACCTCCGTCTACTTTTAAGATTCGAAGGGCTTCTGCAACAATAAATGCACCCATTTTGTTATCGAAACCTCGGGCTGTCACTCGATCTCCCATAAGCTCTGCAAATTCCCAAAGGTATGTCACACAATCGCCCACCGTAACTTTGGCTTCGGCTTCCTCTTTGCTACTCGCACCAATATCGATCCACATATCGTGAAGCTCTGGTCTTTTCTCCTTTTCTGGAGATTCAAGCAAGTGAATGGGTTTTCTCCCGATGACCCCTAACAAGGGGCCATTTTCAGTATGAATCCATACTCGTTGGCCCAAAGGAATCATTGTGTCGTGACCGCCGATTCTATTAAAAAATACTAATCCATTTTCGTCTATGTGCACGACGATGAATCCAATTTCATCCATGTGCCCTGCAAGCATGATCTTCATGGAGGCTTGGGGATTGAGCACAGCCCAGACGCTTCCATGAACGCTGGTTTCAACATGGTCTGCAAATTTCGATGTGAAGTCACGATAAACTCGGGCAGCAGGCTGTTCAAACCCACTAGGCGAGGGGGCGTTACAGATATCCCTCAAAAATTTCAAAGACTCTTGGCGCATTCGGTGAATCTTACCAAACGGCCATATCTCTTTGTTAAGGCAAAGGTGTCATATCCAACCAATTGCGACCCATCTTTCCGTCGACTTCGACCGGAACACTGAGCGGTAGCGCCTGTTCCATATCACCTTTAAGAAGTTGGTAAAGCTCTTGATCTGCTGAAGAATTAGGAACTTCGAAGACGAGTTCATCATGAACCTGGAGCAACATTCGAACAGGTCGATCTCCCAAATCTTTCCTAACTTTGATCATGGCGAGCTTGATCATGTCTGCTGCCGTTCCTTGAATCGGTGCGTTCATAGCCTGCCGTTCTGCATATTGCCTCATCCCCCGATTTGCCGAATGAATATCTGGGAAGTGACGCCTTCGGCCACACATCGTGCTCGTAAATCCTTTGGCTCGGGCTTCGTCTATAACGCTCTGGGTAAATTCCTTCACGGCAGGAAATCGGTCGTTATAGTCTTGTATCAAAGACTCAGCATCGGATCGTGAAAACCCTTCGCCAAGCTGATTCGCAAGTCCAAAATCTGTGACTCCATAGAGAACAGCGTAATTCAGCAATTTTGCAAGCCTTCTTTGCTCTTTGGTCACCTCACCTTCTGAAACCTTAAACATGAGTGCAGCTGTGACGGTGTGAACATCGACTCTTTTCTCGAAAGCTGTGACGAGATTTGGATCTTGAGACATGTGGGCCAAAACTCGCAATTCGATCTGTGAGTAATCAAAACTGGCTAATTCAAATCCATCTTGCGCCTCAAAAGCTTTGCGAATCTGGCGCCCTAACTCTGTCCTGATCGGAATGTTTTGAAGATTCGGTTCAATACTGCTGAGGCGCCCTGTGGCCGCGACAGTCTGGTTAAATGTCGTGTGGATTCGGCCATCGCCCCCAATCATCTTTGGAAGGGCATCGGCATATGTGTTCTTGAGCTTTGTCAGTTCGCGATAATTGACCACTTCTTGTGCGATCGGATGATCAATTTCAGTGAGAATTTCTGCTCCCGTTGACCATCCAGTTTTGGTCTTTTTGCCACCTGGAATTCCCAATTTTTCAAAGAGTATTTCCCCGAGCTGTTTGGGAGACCCAATGTTGAATGTTTGCCCGGCCATCTCGTGAACCAAACACGCCGACTGTTCGATCGATATATTCAGGTTCTTCGAAAAATCTTGCAAATATTCACGATTCACTTGAATTCCGAAGTCTTCCATTTCTGCAAGAACTGGTATAAGAGCCAGTTCAATATCTCGATAAACAGCTGTCTGGTTTTCCGCCTCCAGCTTGCTTTCCATGGCTCTCTTAAGATGCAAGAGCCCCACGGCCCGCTGCTCACCGTTTCTTGGCCGAGATTCTAGATATCCTCCGATGAGGTCGTCCATGTTGTAATCGGATCTATTGGATTGCAGGACATAACCCGCGAGCGCGGTATCAAACTTCGGAGCGACAAGGATTTTTTCTGATTGGCCTTTGTAGAGTCTTTTCAAGTCATGCCCCACAGCAGCATCCGGGCGCCATTTGAAAATCCTTAGAGCATCTTCAAACATGGCGGTACGCACTTCATGCCCTTGGGCAATATAAGCAACCGAAGTTGCTTCTTGCGATTCAAACATGGAGGGCTGACTTTCGCTACTTTCAATAACAATCGAATACTCGTTAGCGCCTGACAACCACGACTTGAGCAACGTAAATCCGGCTTCTCCAAGATGAGTTGCCGCGATGGCTTCCGATCCAAATTCGATCACTTCTTTTGCTCCGTCGGTCATGTAGGGCTGGAGCATGTTTTCAAGTCTCTTTGCTTGAGACTTGAATTCCAGATTCTCGACCATTAACCGAATCTGGTTGAGATGTTCAATATCAATATGGAAGGGCTTAAAATCGTATTCGACTTCCACATCTCTTTTGATTGTGGCAAGCCACTTGCAAAGGCGCATTTGTTCCAAATTCGGTTCAAGTTTCTTGCGATATTTCTCTTCGACTTCTTCAAGTTTGTTTTCTAAAACTTCCACAGAACCAAACCTTTGAACAAGAAGTGTCGCAGTTTTGTCTCCGATTCCAGGAACCCCAGGGATGTTGTCGCTGCTATCGCCAGCCAGGGCTTTATAGTCTATGAGCTGTTTGGGCTCGAAACCATATTTCTCGTTCACCAGCGGGGGATCATAAAACGTTGCTTCTGCGCCCCGAATTCCAGGCATCATGACCGTCACATTCTCATCAACAAGCTGCAGATTGTCACGATCACCAGTGACAATGATCGTTTGATATCCCTGATTTTCCGCCCTAAAACTTATGGTGCCAACAATATCATCTGCCTCAAAGCCGTCAACTTCAAGTGCAGGAATATTAAGGGCCTTAATCATTTCGCGACTCGTTTCCAATTGGCTAATGAGCTCTTGAGGGGTATCGCGCCTCGTGCCTTTATATTCTGCAAATTGCGTGTGCCTAAAAGTCTTTCCTTTTGGATCAAGTGCCACAACAACAGCTGTTGGTTTTAGCTCCCCAAAAAGCTGAATCAAGGTGTTCACGAACCCGAAGAGAGCATTGGTCGGACGACCATCACTAGTACTCAAAAATCGCGTTCCATAAAATGCGCGAAAGAGCAGGCTATAGCCATCTATGATGACCAATCTCTTCTGTTCCATAGCAGCAGGGTACCTGCATGATTCAGGGAATTATGGTGAACAACATCCCCAATGCTGGAAACTTTTGGAGGGCAAAAGGGGTATCATAGTTGGGTCTCGTATCGAACTTTGTTTCGTGGATATTTACCTTTGGGTTTTGTCTGAGATGAGGGTTTTTTAACAATGGTTTACCGGCCTCTGCGCTACGAACAAATGATGAAAGCAGCAGAAGGTCTGGATGTCAGAGCCAGGAGAATGTTTGATGGCATGGCCATCTATTCGGGAGAGAAAATGTTCGCTTATCTGGTTGGCGAAGACATCGGACTGAAGCTGAGCCCCGACGATTACGATCAAGCTATTCAGGATCTTGGGGCAGAGCCCTTGAGGGCAAATCCTGGAGCGGAACCTATGAAAGAATATATTCGGATGCCACGCGCAGTGCTCGATGATTACGATGGGTTTTGCCACTGGGTTCAAAAGAGCGCGGCCTATGCCAATGCTCAAACAATTCACTAGCTTTCAATGGCCATTCCTAACGAATTGGGCTTCTCTATAGGAGCCCAATTCGTCATTTATTTGCAGGCTATTTTGAAAAAATGAAGAGAATTGGACTGATTTCTAGCGGAGGCGACTCTCCGGGAATGAACGCAGCAATCCGAGGTGTTGTCCGCGCATCTTTGGGGCGAGGTGTCGCCGTCACGGGATTTCTTCATGGGTGGCAGGGCATCATCGACAACGAAGCCCGAGACTTGGAATCAAAATCGGTTGGCGGAATCATCGCTCAAGGAGGAACTATCCTACGAACAGCGAGATCGAAAGAGTTTATGACCTTTGAAGGTCGGCGCAAGGCGATGGACAACTTGCTTGCCAACGGAGTCGAAGGAATCGTAGTTATTGGAGGAGATGGGTCACTCACGGGTGCGCTCACACTTTACGAAGAGTTTGGTTTTCCAGTTATTGGAATTCCCGGTTCAATCGATAACGATATCAGCGGGACAGATTTTTCAATTGGGTTCGATACTGCAGTCAATACAGCTTTGGGAGCCATCGACAAAGTTCGCGATACGGCTTATTCTCACGAGCGGGTCTTTGTGATCGAAGTCATGGGGCGCGCCAACGGATTTATTGCCCTAGAAGTCGCCCTTTCTTGCGGTGCCGAGGCTGTCATCGTTCCTGAAGTTCCCTACTCGCTCTTAGAGATCTGCGATTACCTGAGAAAAATGGCAGGAAAAGGTAAGAGATCCGCCATTATTATCGTGGCCGAAGGTGCCGCCCGTGCCAGCGATATCAAAGAGTTTATGCAATCAAATACCGGTTTTGAAGTACGGTATTTGGTTTTGGGACACATGCAAAGGGGAGGTTCCCCAACGGCTTTCGATCGGGTTCTTGCGCTGAGACTTGGCGCAATGGCTGCGAATCGGCTCATTAGTGGCTTTAGCGGAGAAATGGTCGGAGTCGATGGAGGAAATTTGGTTTCGCACCCTCTTTCTTATGTCCTTCACACCGAAAGGAACATTGATCCTGAACGGCTCATGCTTGTTGATGTTATGGCTCAGTAGGGGGCTCTATGATTCTGTCCGTCACCCTAAACCCGTGTATCGATCACACCCTCTTTACCGATGGGCTCAAGTTGCATGATCGCAACATCATCTCGAAGATTGAAGTTGACGCAGGTGGCAAAGGGATCAACTTGTCGCGTATGGCTGTCATTGTTGGTGGACAATCATTGGCAACTGGATTCTTGGGCGGCAAAGCCGGAAGCCAAATCTTACATGTTTTAGAAGGTCAAGGTGTTGATCATGACTTCGTAAAGCTGAGGTCAGAAACTCGGACTAACATTAGCCTAGAATCGGGAGATGGCCCACCAACCGTTTTCACAGGCCCATCTCATCCGATCAAACCTGTTCACTGGACTCGTCTTCTTGAAAAGGTCGAAGAGCATTGCCCAACAAGTGGATGGGTGGCCTTAGGGGGCTCGCTTATGCCAAATGTTCCCCAAAATGCTTATGAAATTCTAGGGGATCTTGCCCACAAATGTGGGGCCAAAGTGATGCTGGATGCTGATGGCCAACTTTTGCTCGATGGACTCAAAATGTCTCCAGATATGCTCAAACCAAACATTTTTGAAGCATCAAGGTTGGTGGGTTACTCGATTGAAAACCTTGGAGATGCAATTCGGGCCGTCACATCGATCCAAGCCCTCATGATCAAGTCAGGGGCCGAAAATCCCATCGCAACACTTTCCCTCGGCGATAAGGGGGCACTTCTTGCACACGAAGATAAGGCATGGTATGCAGTACCACCCATCATTGAAGCCAAAAGCACGATCGGAAGTGGCGATTCATTCTTGGGAGCCTTTATCGTTGCAAATGTCGCGGGAAAATCAATAAAGGAAGCCCTCACTGATGGAGTGGCCGCAGGATCGGCTACGGCTCTTAGCGATGGCGCAGGAATAGGAACTCTTGACGATTTCTTACATCTTAAGACTCGAATTTGTGTTTTGGAGCGATCTGAAATTGGTTCAGAAGGGTTCTCTGGATGGCCATACTTGGGCCATTGCGAAGAAGTGAAGCAAGGTCTGCCTCATAGTTTTGATGCCTAAACTCGGTATCATAACAGTTCGTGCCGGGGTGGCGGAATGGTAGACGCGGCGGTCTCAAAAACCGTTGAGCCAAAAACTCGTGCGGGTTCGAGTCCCGCCCCCGGCACCAATTCTCGCGTTTCACCACTCTCGATTATTCGTCTAATCATCGTGATGAAAGTCTTGGTTTGCCTCTGTCTTGTAGTTGCTGGTTCAATGGCGTTTGCGCAGAGCCTCCATTTTCGATTGTCAGATCATGTTCCCTTTCAGCAAATTGCCCAAAGTTTTGGCGGGAGAATTACTGAACCTCGAATTGACGTTTTAAGATCAAAACGAGATTGGGACGAATACTATAGCGCGCAAAACGGGTTCTTTGGCGGTGCCGTAGTCACGAGCCTCATACAGCCCGATTTTTGCAAAGAGCAGGTCATTGCCATCAATTTTGGTTCGACAGGAACCCAAGGCTTGAATCCCACAGTTTTGGCTGTCAAAGAAATTGATTTTGAAACCTGGGAGGTTTTGGTGGACTCTCGAAATGTAATGTCGACGGCTCCAGATGCCTTCGGAACATTGAGTCCCTACGTGGCTATCCGAACTCCGCTTGGCCCAGACTCATTTGTTTTTCGATTCAAAACCAATTCTGGAGAAGAGGTGATATCTTTGGAATCGAGACGATACTTCTTTCCTATCGATTTTTGGCCAAATCACGGCCGTAGAATGGGATTATGATTGGCAGTATCGTTTTTGCAATTGCACTGGGTCATGCACAAGTAAGACCGTTTCCTTTTGTTCGAATGTTGAATTTTGTAGTAATCAAAAATGGCGATCAAGGCATGCAACTTACGGAAGACGCGGCCTTGGTTCAAAACGAAAACCAATGGGACAACATTCGGGGTTCAATTGGAGTGACCGATGAAATCAACAAGTCCTTGAAGGAACTCCACGGCCCACTCCATTTTATGGACTGGCACCATGACCAAATCGTAATCGTTAGAGGACCAGAAGTCATGACTTCTGGTTACAACCTCAAAATTGACAAAATTCTCAAATTCAGCGATGATCGGTGGAATCTCCATGCAACCCTCATCCCGCCACCACGCAACCAGCTGAATGCTCAGGTCATTTCTCGCCCATATTCGGCCATCAGAATGGCAAGAATGGAATGCAAACCTCGCTTAGATATCACTGTCAAGAAGCCAAGATAATATGCAATTCGCCCCAGTTCAATATGAACTGGGGCGAATAAGCTCTCTTAAGTTCTTAAGCTAAGAACTTATTTGCGTCGTCGTCGGAGCATTGCAGCTGCGCCGAGACCAAGTGCGATCATCGAAGCAGGTTCTGGAACGACGGTTGTAACCTTGACATCGTCAACGCCAACCCAGTCGCCGAAGCTACCTGGAAGAACTGCGATGAACCGGCCACCAGTCACACCGGAAATTGTAACGACATCATCAACTGCGCTACTTGTGACAGGTGCGAATGCTGAAGCGAGAAGTGTTCCGCCGATATCATAAATGCCGAATCCAGATGCTCCTGTGCTGTCGCCAACAAATGTCATTGTGACGTCTGTGATGTCGTCAACAGAAGAGATCAAGAAGCTAGGATCGTTATCTTCATTCAACCAGCCACCGAAGCTATGGAGAACATTCGCGTGAACTGCAGAATAACCCCCTCCTACGTCGGTGCTTGTCGCTGTCATATCGGTGTTGGTTGCCCAGCCAGTTCCGCTGAAAGCATTAGCTGTGTAGGTGAAACCCCAACCGGCATATTGACCTGCGATTGTCGAACCCGAAGTGATTGCGTTTCCAGACGAATCTGTGTCGAAGTTCATTGTGACTGTGCCTGCAGTTGCGAAGCCAGCTGCGAGAAGGCCTCCAAGCACAAATAAAGCATTTAATTTCATATTTTTCCTCATGAGATTAGGTCAGAAACCTAAACCGAAATCCGCGAATAACCACGAATTCCGTGACATAGTCTATAGCAAAATCCGACCATTATGCAGAAATCCATTATAAATACTTGGATGAATTCTGCCTTTCTATCAGAGTCCTGGGTCTCAAGACATGGGCCTAGCTGTCAAGTTTACTATGGGAACGTGCGCGCCGAAATCGTTGCTGTTGGAACAGAAATCCTTCTTGGACAAATCACGGATACGAACTCTGTGGAACTTGGAAAGGTTTTTGCCGCATGCGGAGTGGATCATCTCTATCGACAAACTGTCGGAGATAACTTAGGGCGACTGGTCGAAACTCTAAAGCTTGCATTGTCCCGATCCGATTTGGTTGTCACTATTGGCGGGCTAGGGCCTACCCAAGATGACTTGACTCGCGACGGGATTTCTCTTGCTTTGGATTCGCCGCTGGTCTTAGACCAGAAGATCGAAAACAATCTGAAATTAATGTTTGAACAACGGCGTCTGCCTTGGCTTAGTTCACAGTCACGACAAGCTCAAAGACCCTCTTGCGCAACGACTATCGAGAATCCAAATGGAACTGCTCCGGGGCTGTTTTGTTCTAAAGGAGACAAATTTATGATTGCACTCCCTGGCCCAAGCAATGAATTCTTACCAATGGTCGAGAATTTTGTGAAGCCATGGCTTATGCAAAAGACCGGGGGTCAAATGATTGGATCTCGAATCCTAAAAATCATTGGGAAAGGCGAATCCATTGTCGAAGAAATCCTGAAAGACCTGATGGAACAGAGTGACCCAACTGTTGCGCCCTATGCGAAAACCGGCGAAGTTCATATTCGAATCACAACGAAAGCAGAATCACAATCTGAGGTTGATTCGAAGCTTGCTCCCGTGGTTCGAGAAATTCGGCAACGACTCGGAACATCCGTTTACGGCGAAAATGACGACCGACTTGAGTCTATTACAGTCGATCTTTTGCGTTCTGCTGGCGCTACGGTTTCCTGTGCCGAAAGCTGCACGGGAGGTTGGTTGGGGCAAAGACTGACAAGCGTTCCGGGTTCCAGCGACGTTTTCTTAGGTGGAGTGATCTCCTACGCGAACTCTGTTAAGGCCGAAGTTCTTGGAGTTTCTGATTCAATACTTAGCACGAAAGGGGCTGTTAGTGAAGAGTGCGCAATTGCCATGGCAGTAGGGGCCTCAAAAATTACCGGATCATCTTATGCCATCAGCATCACCGGTGTTGCCGGACCCGATGGTGGAGCGCCAGACAAACCTGTCGGTTTGGTTTGGATTGGCATCGCCGCGCCAAAGGGAGTCAAGGCACATCGCTTTCTCTTTCCTGGTTTGCGAGATACCGTCAGATTGAGGGGCACACAAATGGCGCTCCACCTTCTTCGTGAATCACTGCTCCAACTTAACCGCGATTGATATTGAGTCGTTCAAAGAAGAATTCCATAGTTCGGCCCCAATCCAAACCCGAGTGGCCCTGATCGGTGCCCACCTGGACCTCGAACCACTTCCTTGCTCTGGACAGTTTTTGGATCAATTGCAAAGAATTGCAAGGGTGCACGTTTTCGTCAGACGACCCGTAATAGAGGAGAAGAGCGCCACTGAGATTCTTTGCATAGGTCATGGCTGAACCGGCATCGTAGCCTTTCTTGTCGTCGCCGGCCAAACCCATATATCTTTCTGTGTAAATTGTGTCGTAATTTCGCCAATCTGTCGGTGCACTGCAAGCCACACCTGCCTTAAAAATTTCAGGGTGCCTTAGCAAGCACATTATCGTGGAATATCCCCCATAAGATGTGCCTGTCATTCCAATCTTTTGTGGATCGACAAATCCTTTTGCAATAATAGCTTTGACTCCTTCAGTCTGATCATCCATTTCCACGATTCCCATGTTTTCATAGAGTGGATCGCTAAAGACTTTGCCTCGACCTCCTGTTCCACGATTGTCGAAGCTGGCCTTCAAAACCCCTAGCCCTGTTTCTTGATCATACGCTTGGAAATTTTCGCTGAATCCAGAATTGTGCGCATCTAACGGGCCACCATATACATCCACGATAAGAGGATATTTTTTGGCCGGATCAAAATTTCTGGGTTTATGTAAAACGCCATGAATTTTTGTTTTGCCGTCGGCCGAAGTAAATACGATTCGCTCTGGAAGCGAGTACCCGGCAGCAAGAAAACTTGTCATATCAGATTCGACAAGTGTCTTGATCACTTTGCCATTCATATCAAGAAGTTGCGATCTCGGTGCATCCTGACAGGTTTGCATTGTATCGACAAAGAACTTTCCATCCGGTGAGATATTCACCCTATGGTCAAATTTGGGATCCGTGACGGCATGATTGCCTCGTCCATCGAACCCAACAACGTAAAGTTGATCATTGTATGGGTTATCAAAACCTCGGCCCATATAGAAAATCTTCTTTTGGGCAGCATCGATTCTCACGATTGATGTGGAATCAAAATTGTTCTGGGTAATCGGCAGCATTTGACCAGATTTGAGATCAAGAAGATAGAGGTTTATGAACCCATTTTTTGAACTTTCCCATATGGCCTTTCCAGACCATTGCTTTGCTTCCTCACCTGGCATGTAATCAAAGAAATAGACGTTGAGCTTATTTTCAACCCAGGTTTTGGGCCATTCTTCGTGGACAATCGTTCTTGTGGCCCCAGTGCTCGGATCGACTGCACAAAGTTCCATAACCTTTTGGCGACGATCAGTTCTTCTGAAGAAGAGTTCATTACTACACGGCGACCACTGAATATCGTAAATGTAATGCCCGATACCATCATCGAAAGCTGCCGGTCTCACCTTTACTGCCGTTGACTTTTTCAACTTGATGTCGTATAAGAATAGGTCAACGACAGGATTTTGGTCACCAGGTTTTGGATATGCCTGAGGTTCAAATACTGGGTGAGGCGTGTTCTGTTTAAAGATCACATAATTATCAATGACATTCTTTTCATCGAAGCGGTAATACCAAGCAAACGTTCCTTCGGGGTTGACCCCCAGCGCCTCGGTTTGCTCCAATTCTTCACCATAAACCCACGACCCTGTACCATATTTGACTCTAAGGGTGGCATTTCCATCGGTTGTAATTGGAAATTCTGTGGCACCTTTCAATTGCCCCCAAACATTGCTATCCTTATAAAACACTCTCACCAATTTGTCTTGACTAAAAGATTCTGTAAATTGTCCACCTCGACCTGGCCTTGCCCGGCCAGCGTTGGGGTTATTTTTTGTCTTTGCACTAGCCGATGCCGGTTCGGATGAAACTTGAGTTTCCTTACCAGTTTTTGGGTCAATGACAACCCATGAACCTTCTTTGTTCCATGCTAGATTTCCATCTTCAGTCCACTTTGTTTGGGCGTAGCCTAGTTTTGCAAGCCCAGCAACATCAGCGCTGTCTTTTTGAAACTGTTTCCAAATAGGCCAAGACTGCAATCGGTCTTGAGACATGGCTATTGAGCTAAGGCAAAGGCTCGACAAAAGTAACAATGGATGCATCTGTCGGAGAGTCATAGTTGGTTAAAACGGATACTACCCCTTGCTCAGTTCCGGGAACTAACTTGCGTCGAGTTTGCGCTGAAACTTCTTCGACAGCCGAGAAAACAAAGGTGCCAAGATCAAGGCTGGCAAAAATACTTCTTTCGGGATTGCGGATACGCTTGCAATCTTAAGCAAACTCAGTCCGATAGCAAGCAGAATGGCCCCACCTACGGCTGTGGCCTCGCCAATCATCTCTTCATCTTGGGCAAAAACCCTGAGCTTGCTTGAAAGGAGGGTCAAGCTGCTTTGAACAACAAGCACCAAAATGGCTGAGATGAGAACTCCATTTCCAAACGATGCCGTTGCTGTGGCCAAAAATACCGAGCTCATTCCATCAAGAATCGATTTGAGGCCCAGGAGTTCGAGCTTTCTTTCAAGCCCATCTTGCATGCAACCCATGAGCGTCATTGGCCCCACGCAAAATAGGACGAAAGAAGTCATGAGACCTTCATTAAATCCGGAACCTGAACCTCCAAAAATCGATTGGCAAAAGTTTGAAAAAGCCAGAAGACCAATATCGAATCCTAAAGCCTTCCCCAAAAGACCACCCAACACCAACGCGGTCGCAGTTATCAAAATGTTTTTCGTTGACAAGAACATCTTTATGCTCATGCCAAGAGTGACTAGTGCGATAGCCGAAAGTGCAATTTCTTGGAAAGATCCCGGAAGTCTTGAACCAAATCCCAAACCCAAGAGTGACCCGATGAGAACAGCAAGGGCATTGATCAAAGCCCCGCGAATCGGGCATCGATCCCAGATCAAACGAATCAATGACATTGAATAAATCTCTAAGTGTTGGCAACTTCAGCCACAGACTGCGTTGAGATCTCGAATTTACGGACACCTAAATAATAAAGTAAGCCTAGAAGGAGAAATGCGGCACTTGTGACTTGAGCCAATGTGATGTGTGATTGCCCCAAATATGCAGAGCTCGCAATTCCCAATTTGAACTCCTCTCGAGTTCCTCCGCGAAAAATTTCATAAATAAAACGACTCACGCCGTAAGCCACAAGAAAAAGAGAAAATGACGTGCCTGATTTGAGACTTCGAATTCGTTCAATAATCGTGATCACCAATGCTCCCAACAGCATCAAAAATGTGTCGATGACCTGAGCCGGAACATGTTTATCAGGTAGCCCAACAACGGTTACTCCAAACCATTCCGAAGTCGGCCGACCATAGCAACAACCATTTAGTAAGCATCCGATCCTTCCTATGGCCTGGGCAACCAACACAGGAACTCCAAGAGTATCTAGAAACGGAACGAGTTTTGTTTTGCTCCGTCTTTGCCAGATGACAGCGCCGATGAATCCAAAGATGAGTCCACCAAAGCTCGTGAGCCCTTCAAACCTCAGAGAATAAAGTTCGCTTGGGTGCGCTTGATAATAGCTCCAAAATTGGAGAATATATGTGATCCGAGCCCCTAAGATTCCAGGCAAAACCATCCAGAGCGCCGCATCCCAAATCTTGTCTGGCTCAATGTGATAAGCAGCAGCTCGTTTTCGGGCGATTGTCGCTGCAACAATAACCCCAATAACGAGCAGAACGCCATAAGAACGGAGTTCAAAAGTTCCGATTTTGAATAGTTCTGGATGCATGTCTTTTTTTAAATTTTTGCCCGATCCTTTTGCGATTCTTCGTCTTGGAGAATAGCTCGCCTAGCATCATCCACTTTTCCCGACATTTGATAGAGCTGGGCGGCCTTTATCCAAGCCTTGTGAACATGAACAGGTCGGGCTTTGATGAAAGCCTTGCCGGAATCGCTCTTTTCATCGACGATCGTTTGCTCGTGTTGTTTGATACTGTCTTCTAGAAGTTCAGCAAGCTCTTCATCGTGATTTTTGCCTTCCATTTCCGGGACAATTTCATAAAGAACGGCCATCATGATGGGAGCCTTTTCACTGGGCTGAACAAGAAAGGTCGACTTAGCCAAAATGATGGCCTCTTCGAATTTGCCCAAATGAGCTTTGACTCGAGAAAGCCGAAGAGTGTCGTTGACCTTTCGATCGACGGTGCCATCTGCCGTAAGTGCCCGCTCATAAAGGCTTTCCGCAACCTTCCATTGGCCCCCCATTCGATACGCGTCACCATATTGCCAAGCTTGGCTGCTAGGAACCTTTGTGGGATCGACACTTTGTAGAATCTCACCAATCTCCTTGGCCTGAATAGCGTCACGCTCTTTCGAAGTAATTTCTCCTCTGACCACTCGAATTTCAAGCCCATTAGCGAGCTCGGTGACATTGCGCTGAATAATGTCGCCGGCCCAAAGTTGCCCTGGTTCAAGATCATTAGGATCAGGAAGCTGCTGAGATTTGCACCCCAAAACTCCAACTACGCTAATCATCAGCGCGAGCTTGGTAGCGACCCGGTTCGAAAAGCGTATCACGATAGACCTCACCTCCACAAAAAGTTAGAACGGCTTTGCCTCTGAAATTGTGCCCATGAAACGGAGAATTCTTACCTTTAGAAAAGGTTCTGGCAACATCGAATGTCCATTCAATTAGCGGATCAATCACTGTAATTTGCGCGACGGGCGTTTCTCCTGGAGCCAGAGTTCCCGCTTCCATTCTCAAAATTTGCGCTGGATTGGTGCTCAATTTTCGGACTGTTTCCATTGGGCTAAGAATTCCAACATCTGTGAGATACGTCAGTGATGCACCAACTGTGCTTTCTAATCCTGCCATTCCAAAGGGGGCTTCATCAAATGGAACCTCAATTTCATGAGGAGCAAATGGCGAGTGGTCGGAAGCGATGCAATCGATAGTTCCATCTTTGAGCGCATCCAGGATTGCTGCAATGTCTTTTTGGGATCTCAATGGTGGAGTAGTTTTGGCATTGACATTAAATTCTCCTACGGCTTCGTCTGTGAGACAAAAATGATGCGGGCAAACTTCGCATGTCACTGGTGCTCCGAGAGCTTTCGCTTGGCGAATGAGTTCAACCGAAGTCCAAGTACTCACCCGGAGAATGTGAACTCTGCAACCCGTCTCCAAAGAAAGGAGACAATTGCGCATCACCATCGTATCTTCTGCCGACCTCGGAATTCCTTTAAGTCCAAGCAAAGCACTTCGGGCCCCTTCATTCATCGACCCCTGAGCGGTCAAGAAAGGGTCATCACAATGAACCATCACTGGCAGGTCGAGCATCACGCAAGTTTCCATTGCCTGCTTCATTAAGCCAGAATCCAAAACCGGGTGGGCCTCATCACTCAGCGCAACGACGCCTGCCTTTTTCAGTGCCGCAAAATCAGATAAAATTTTGCCTTCAAGCCCTTTGGTTATGGCCCCGATTGGAGCCACGAAGATCCCACCAGCATCCGGTGCCGAAGATTTATCAAGAATGAAGTTAACGAGCGATGGGCTGTCTAAAGCCGGTTTTGTATTCGGCATGCAGCAAATGTTTGTAAAGCCACCTGCGGCAGCGGCATAGGTTCCTGTCTTAATTGTTTCGCGGTGATCCTCACCCGGCTCTCGCAAATGAGTGTGGAGGTCGACGAGTCCGGGACAGATCCAGAGACCCTTGCAATCATAGACATCCGTAGCCCCGGTAATGTCAACGTTTGATCCGACTTCGATAATTTGAGCATCTTCGAGAAGGACTGACCCGACAATGTCCATTTCATTAGAAGGATCAAGGATTCTTCCATTGACGAGTGCCGTCTTCACGCAAGACCTCCCAGGGACGATTTTTCACCAAAACCATCAAACGCCCATGAGATCGCTGCCATCCGAACAAAAATCCCATTACTCACTTGTTGATTCATGAGACTCTGTGGCCCATCCGCGGTCAAGTCGTCAATTTCAATCCCTCGATTCATAGGGCCTGGGTGCATGATCACGACATCGGGTTTTGAGACTCGGATCGCCGATCGATTAATTTGGTAGTCCCGTCGATAGCCATCTATGCTCACAAATCCACCTTCCATACGTTCGCGCTGGAGCCGAAGGGCCATGACAACATCAACTCCTTCCAAGCCTTGTCTCAAGTCGTGATAGCACTTTCCTGGCAACATCGAAACATCGTTTGGAAGCAAGTTAGGGGGGCCAACAAATCTCACTTCAGCACCCATTTTGCTCAAAAGCCAGGCATTACTCCTTGCCACTCGGCTGTGTAAAACGTCGCCAACAATTGCAACCTTGAGTCCATTGATCCGGCCAAGTTTTTCGAGAATTGTTAAGGCATCCCCAAGTGCTTGCGTCGGGTGTTCATGTCTGCCATCTCCTGCGTTGACGATGGGGCCATCAAAATACTTTGAAACGACCTGGCAGGCTCCTGAAGCATTGTGCCGAACAATGATGCCTTCGAGTCTTTCGTGTTTCAGCGTCAGAATAGTGTCTTTTAGCGATTCACCCTTGGTCATGGAGCTCCCAGCACCAGAAAAGTTCACGCAATTGTGGCCGAGGTAATGACAAGCCTGTTCAAAACTGACCCTAGTTCGAGTCGAGTTTTCAAAAAAGAGGAGTCCAAGAGTTCGACGGGGAATGCTCGGGCGGAGAGTTGCTGCTTCGACTCCTGCTTTAAAAGATTTCGCAAGATTGATGAGGCCCTCAATCGATTCGGTTGGCATGGAGCGAATTGAAATGAGGCTATTCACAGGTTAGAACTGGCTCCCAGATTCGAGCAAAACGCTGTCTTCACCTTCGTTTTCGAAAACCTTAACAACGATGTGATCTGATCGCTCTGTATCAACTATTTTTCCGATATAGTCGGGTTGGATCGGCAATTCGCGATGCCCCCGATCAACAAGAACGGCGAGCTGAACACGGCTTGGTCGCCCAAACTTGAGAAGTGCATTCAAGGATGCTCTCACCGTTCGACCCGTGAAGATGACTTCATCGACCAATATCACGCTTTTGCCAGTAACCTCAAACGGAATTTCACTCGCATCTGAATCCTGCTCTTTGCGGTCATCTCTGTTTCCTGAAGCATCTAGAGCCCCACAGGGAATAGTTACTCCTTCGATTTGAGTCATGGTAAAGGCTAGTCGCTTGGCGACAGGGTAGCCACGCCGCAAGATGCCCACAACAACAAGGTTCTCGCCACCACCATTGGCTTCGAGAATCTCATGGGCCATTCTGCCAAGCGTTCGCTTCATAGCCCCAGAATCCAGGACGACTGAACTCATTCCCTACATTATGGCGGGTTGCAGCTAGAGACTCCGAGTCCTGGCCAAGACCGATTGAACAGACCGAAAGTGAACTTTGGAGATTTTGTAGAGTTCCTTTCGACCATATTTGGCCACAATGAGGGCCCCAGCCTCGATAGCATTAGAATTGGCTCCGTGCGGAATAGGGAGTTTATAGTGTTGAGAAAGAGATGCCAACCGTGCCGAAGCGTGAAATTTTGCCCAAAGGTTAGCGACTCTTAAGCACAATTCATCGGGAGCTCTTGTTGGATCGATCCATTGAGGATGAAGACCCCGCTGATTGACAGCTTGATTCAGATCTACTTGACTGATATTTGAAGGTAATACCAAATTGAGCTCTCGTTCGGGGTCATAAATATCCGCGATCAACTTGCTCAGAGCCCAGGTTTCGACCGTTCTTTGAGATTTCATGTCTTTGACGAGCTCGTTATAGCGCTGGGGGCCAATAAACAAAGGGGCAAATTCTTGCGTATTCGAAAATTTCTCGGCCCAAGATTTTAACGTCACTCGATTTGTTCGGGCGGGAATGTCTATGAGCTGCTCGCTGCCAAATGGAGGGGGCCAGGTGATTGCTACTGCCACGATGCCACCAAAAAAGTCGCTGATGCCACCTAAGCTCAAGACGATTTTTTGTGACATTCAGATATAGTCGCAAAGATTCGATAGTTTGACTAGGACTGTCTAGAATTTTTTGACTTGAAAATTTTCGTGTAAGCCGACTACACTCTCCCAACAATGTCGGGCAAAACAAATAGCCTCTGGACAGTTATTGCAGCATCGAGTGCAGGCACACTCATTGAATGGTACGACTTTTACATTTTTGGAAGTTTGGCAACCGTAATTAGCGCCCAATTTTTCCCCAAGGAAAATGAAGTTGCAGGGCTCCTTTCAACATTGGCTATCTTCGCAACCGGCTTTGTCGTTCGGCCATTTGGCGCTCTCGTTTTTGGTCGAATCGGTGATCTTGTTGGCAGAAAATATGCTTTTCTCGTCACGCTCCTCATGATGGGAATTTCAACTTTTTCAATCGGGCTTGTTCCGGGTTATTCACAAATTGGAGTTTTCGCCCCTCTCTTGGTTCTGCTTCTCCGATTGACCCAGGGGCTTGCTCTGGGAGGCGAATATGGCGGAGCCGCAACTTATGTCGCTGAGCACGCTCCAGACCAAAGGCGGGGATTTTACACGAGCTTTATTCAAACCACGGCCACGCTTGGGCTTCTGATTTCGATCATAGTGATCATTGGAGGACAACTCACTTTGGGCAAAGTTGCCTTCGATGCCTGGGGATGGAGAATTCCATTCTTACTTTCTTCGGTGCTTGTTGTTTTTTCATATTTTGTGCGCAGAAAGTTGCATGAATCTCCACTTTTTTCTGAAATGAAAGACCAAGGTCGAGCAGCGACCAACCCTTTGAAAGAGAGCTTTGGAAACAAAGAAAATCTCAAAGTCGTAGCTTTGGCCCTGTTTGGGTTAACGATGGGGCAAGGTGTCGTTTGGTACACGGGCCAATTTTATGCACAAGTATTTTTGTTGTCTTCTCAAAAGGTCGATCCGGTTACGGCCAATCTTATCATCGCAATTGCCTTGATTTTGGCTACGCCACTTTTCCTGTTTTTCGGAAATCTCAGTGATAAGATCGGACGCAAGAAGATCATGATGATGGGTTGCCTTTTGGCCGTTTTGGCTTATGTTCCTGTCTTCAGCACTATCCACAGATTGACGGATGTGGCGCACCTTCAAGTGTCATTGGGGGGCATTGAGCAATTAGGCGATTCAAAAATTTCTATTGCGCCCAAGCCAGATCGAGAAAAAGGGATCGAGAAAGGAGATACCGTTATGGAATCCAAGTTCAAAGTTTCTTTCTATGGAGGGGTTACGGCTGTTAAGACAATTCGAGTTGTGAGATCTCAAGATCCCACGAAGCCAGAAGTTTCCAAAGAGGAATGGACCGACAAGAAATTTCCCGCTTCAACTATCGCCACCCTCATTGGCTTGGTGTTTATTCTCGTTACATTTGTAACAATGGTCTATGGTCCAATTGCGGCGTATCTTGTCGAGCTCTTTCCGACCCGAATTAGGTACTCGTCAATGTCTCTTCCCTATCATATCGGCAATGGTGTTTTTGGAGGCCTAGTTCCATTCATTGCAACGGCTCTAGTGGCAAAAACAAAAATACCCACAATCGGTATTTACTACCCTATAGCGATTGCTGCAATAACATTTGTTGTTGGAACTCTATTCTTGCCAGACCGCAGAAATGTATCCTTGCGCGACTAGGAGATTTGCGATTTGAGGAGTTCTCTGCCTTCCACTAGGGCCTGTTCGAGCTTGCTCGGATCCCGGCCACCTGCGGTCGCAAAATCGGGCCTCCCACCCCCACCCCCTCCTGTCATTGTTGCCATCGCTTTCACGATCTGCCCAGCATGCGCCCCTTGAGCAACAGCACCAGATCCACATTTCACGACAAACGTACATTTGCCTTCTGAACTATTCGTAATAATGGCGATGGATTTAGGGTTTTGGCTGACCAAAGAATCGGCCCGAGCTTGGGCATCTTTTGGTTCTGCATCTTCCAGCTTTTCAGTGACAATTTGGATTCCAGCTATCTCAACTTTTTCTTGTGCAACTCCGCCCCCTTGTTGCGCGAGCCTTTCGCGTTTCTTTCGCTCTTCTCGCAAACTTTCAAGGAGTTTTTCGATTGCAAGAGGGAGTTCTTTCGGGTTCGATTTGAGCTTTTGAGCCGAGAACTTTATCAACTCTTGTTGCTGCTCAACCCATTCCAAAGCCCCTGTTCCCGTGGCCGCTTCAATTCTCCGAACACCACTTGCTGCACTTGATTCGTGAAGAATTTTGAAAAGTCCAATTTGCCCAGTGTTCCGAACATGGATACCACCACAAAGCTCCCTCGAAGGACTCGGTTGGTCGGTTGGCATGTTACCAATCTGAACGACGCGAACCACATCAGCATACTTCTCTCCAAACAGTGCCATGGCTCCCATTTGCTTGGCATCGGCAATCGGGACATTGGCATAAGTTGTCACTGGATGGGCCGACATAATCATGTTATTCACTCGCGATTCAACCTCACGAATTTCTTCATCAGTCATCGCTTTGTTGTGTGTAAAGTCAAACCTCAGGTGCTCAGAATTCACCAACGATCCGGCCTGCGTGACATGAGTTCCCAAAACTGATCTCAACGCTGCATGCATCAGGTGAGTCGCGGTGTGATTCCGAATAATTGAAGTTCGTCTCTTTAGATCGACCTCTGCCAGAACTTTCTTGCGAAATAGATTGGAGTTCAACCAGTTTTGAGCTTCAGGCATTGACAAACCTTCATACCCAATACGACTTTGGGGTTCAACGAGGTGAACATAGACACCATCCTGCTTGACAACATCTACAACTTTGAATTCAAAAGTGCTTGAACCTTCTTGAATCGTGAGTTTGCCACTGTCGCTAACTTGCCCGCCGCTTTCAGCATAGAATGGAGTCCGATCAAGAGCCAAGGCAAGTTCGGAACCGGCTCGGCCCGTGCCTTCATCAACAGGGAGAGCTCCGACGACTGAAGCCGACACCGTGTCAAATTCATATCCCAAAAAAACTGTCGGGGTTGGAGATTCACTTTCTACTGCTTCAAAAACGAATCCCACAACAACTCCACCATAAACGCTTTCTCTGTTGTCCGATCCTCGCGAGCGTTCTTGGGCTTCGGCAAATGACTGAGAATATCCGACCATATCGACTTCGAAGCCGAGTTCTCGTCCGATTTCTTGTGTGATTTCGATAGGAAATCCATAGGTGTCGTGGAGCATAAATGCAAAGGGGCCGGGAATGACCGTTTCACCGCTTTGCTTTCTATCGTTTAGATCCTGAACAAGAATGTCTGATCCCTGAACCAATGTCCGGCGAAAGAGAATTTCTTCGGCTTTGAGAGTTTCTTCGATCACTTCTCTGCGATCCCTCAACTCACTATAATGATCCCCCATGGCCTCATCAATTCCAGCAACAACTTTGTGGATAAACAGGCCCTCGAAACCAAGAATTCTTTGGCCCTTGAGAATAGCTCGCCGGATCAATCTGCGCAATACGTAGCCCCGGCCGGTATTCGTCGGCAAGATGCCATCGGCAATACAGAAGCAGGCAGCCCGAAGGTGATCCGCAATAATTCTTAGCGCAACATCTATGTCTTCGTTTTGGCCATAAGACTGAGTCTGAGTCTTGACATCCGAACCGAGAATTGCTTTGAATATCGGCTGAAATACATCTGTATCGTAAACGCTGGTGTACCCGCCAAGGACGGTTGCGGCACGTTCCAATCCCATGCCAGTATCAACCGACTGAAATGGCAAGTTGGGCATTCCCGTTTTGCGATATCCACCCTCAGACAAAGCTTCTCCTTGCCACTCAAATTGAATGAAAACGTCATTCCAAAACTCTAACCATTTGTGTTGAGATTCATCCGCAATCCATTCGTCGCGCGAATACGGGCCCTGAGGAGGCTCTCCATCTGCAACCCAATAGAACATTTCAGTGTTTGGTCCACAAGGGCCAGGAGGGCCATGACTGAAAGCTCCTGCCGGCCAATAGTTTGTTTCTTCGCCCAACCTAATGACCCGCGTCAAGGGGTCAATCCCAACAGATTGAAAATGTTTGGCCCAAACATCATAGGCCTCGTCGTCAGTTTCGAAAACGGTGACTGAAAGAAATCGCGGATCGAGATTGAGCCACTCTGGACTCGTAATAAATTCCCATGAAAGATCAATGGCTCCTTCTTTAAAGTAGTCCCCAAAACTGAAATTCCCCATCATTTCGAAAAATGTGAGGTGAGTGAGATCTCCAACCTCGTCGATGTCTCCTGTTCTAACGCACTTTTGGGCATTTGTTAGCCGCGGATAGGGTGGCTCGGCAATTCCACGAAAAAATGGTTTGAATTGAACCATTCCGGCGCCGTTAAAAAGCAGTGACTCATCTAATCGACCCGTCACATCGATAGGAACAAGCGATCCACTTGGAAACAACTTATGATCCTTGGACTGAAAGAAAGCAAGATACTTTTGGCGAAGATCGCGAACGGTCATAACCGGAAAACTCGAACCTAGATTGTGGCATGTCTCCGTCAGGCATCATCCCAATAGGCTCAAAGCGCATCATAATGCTGCCATGACCTGCGATGTTCTCATTGTCGGTGGCGGTACGGGAGGCGTTGCCGCGGCCCTCGCTTTAGAGGGCAAGGGCCTCAAGGTCATCTTAACAGAAGAAACAGATTGGGTAGGTGGGCAACTGACTTCACAGATGGTGCCACCAGATGAACACCCCTGGATAGAATCGTTTGGAAGAACGGCTAGATACGCTCGCCAAAGGAGTCTATGGCGACTCGAATTTTTGAACAGGAACAAAGGTCGCTTGACCGCAAGTTCACTCTCTGTTCGCAACATCAATCCAGGTGGTGGATGGGTGAGTCGGATTTGTTGCGAACCAAAGGATATTCTCGTTTGCCTAGAACGTTCGCTAGCACAATCCTCTCCTGAAAAATTGACGATTCTCTTGGAGCATCGCGCTACAAGCGTTGGAATTCATGACGATTCAATCGCGGAAGTTAGCGTCCAATGCCTACGAACCGGCAACGTGCAGGTCATTCAGCCTCGATTCGTTCTTGATGCCACAGAACTTGGAGATCTGCTTTCCTTGGGCGAAATCGAACATGTACTTGGTGCTGAAAGTCAATCGCAAACTCAAGAACCTCACGCCATTCAGGGTTCATCCGATCCAAGAAATATCCAAAGTTTCACTTGGTGTGGAGCATTGGCCTTTGATCCCGATAATGATCGGAGAATTGCCAAACCCTCTGATTACGACTTTTGGAAGAGCTATGAGCCTCGATTTTGGACGGGCCAGTTGCTTGATTTGACTTTTCCGAATGTTCGAACTGGCTCACCCATGCTCTTACCTCTTTTCTCTGAGCAACAAAACGATTTAACTTTGTTTGGATATAGGCAAATTGTAGATTCCTCGAAGTTCATCTCGCCAACTCACAATGCAACCATCATGAATTGGCCTCAAAACGATTACATGCTCGGTGATGTTTTGCATGGCGATGTTCAGCATCTTGATCGGGCCAAGCAACTCACAAAGTCTGTTTTGTATTGGCTCCAAAGTGAGCTGGGATATGAAGGCCTCTATTTTTCAACAGAGGTTTCTGGTACCGAAGACGGCCTAGCCAAGATGCCCTATCACCGCGAAAGTCGCCGCATAGTGGCTTATCACACGGTGAGGGAACAAGATGTGAGCCCCGAATGTCATCCTACTCATCGGATTGCTCCGCCTATGCCGATGAGCGTTGGAGTTGGAGCTTATCGGATTGATTTGCACCCAAGCACTAATGGCGCTGATACCATCGATATTTCTTCTTTGCCATTCCAAATTCCTCTAGGGTCGCTCGTTCCCATCCGAATCAAAAACCTCGTGCCAGCTTGCAAAAATATTGGAACGACACATATCACGAACGGGTGCTATCGTTTACACCCCGTTGAGTGGAACATTGGAGAATCGGCCGGGCTTCTTGCTTCTTTTTGTATCCAGAGTCGAGTGCCACCAGTGGCCGTTTTGGAAGACACGAACCTTTTTGAAGACTTTGAAACACGCCTCATTTCTGAGGGTGTCGAAATCAGGTGGCCAGAAATTGGAGCCTTATGACTTACCGACTTTCGCCGGATGAGCTCCTGGCTCTTGAGCTTTCCAAAGATCTCGAGTCAACTCCTAAGAATATCGATAGAGTTGCGAAGAAAACTTCTCCAGAAAGTTCTCGATGGGCGTTCTTGACATGGAAACTTCGTGCAAAGGCAACATCAAAAGTAAGCCAACCCGACATCCTTTTTTTTGACCAACAGGGCCTTGAAATGTCTAGCTCTGAAGAGATTGCGCAAGGGATACATGCCGAAGGTTTCCCCCCTGGAGCTCTCGTCGCA
Source organism: uncultured Fimbriimonadaceae bacterium (assembly GCA_964583465.1). Classification (GTDB taxonomy): domain Bacteria; phylum Armatimonadota; class Fimbriimonadia; order Fimbriimonadales; family Fimbriimonadaceae; genus JAEURO01. Next base: position 186,568 of record CAZOVP010000004.1, read on the forward strand.
GACCTGACAACTGGAATTGGGCTCGACCTGATCGCCCTTGCAAAGCGGGGCCCTGTTGTAGGGTTCGAAATCAACTCCGAAAGAGCTAGATTGGCTCAACTCAACCTCGAAGCTTCTGGCTTGTCAGGCGAAATCCGTAACGAAGATTGTCTTGAATGTACTTGGAATTTTGAATACGCATTCGCGGATCCTGCCAGAAGAAAAGGACAGGAGAGAACGCTTCATCCCGAGGATTTCCAACCTTCTTTGAATCAACTCATTCCAATGCTGAGAGCCTTAAAACTCGCTAAACTCAAGTTGAGCCCAATGCTCCCCGACACATATTTGGATGAGATCAGTTCGACGAGGATCTTTGTGAGCCACAAAGGAGAATGCAAAGAGGTTGTCGCACTCCTTGGTTCCGAGGTTGAAAACATTGTTGCAAATGGTGTTTGGGCTTATCATGCGGAGTCTGCAACATGGATTCGCGGTGGCTTGAAACGACCAAACCGCGCTCATAAACCTGCCCAATATCTTTTTGAATGTGATCCCGCCGTAATTCGGGCTGATGCCACTGCAACATACGGGATTTCAGCATTGGGTGATGTTCCGGGTTACCTCACAGATGATTCGAAACTTGGATGCCGACCCGAAAAAGCCTACAAAGTTTTGTGGTTTGGCCCTTTCAGAATCCAGTCCATTTCTCAAGCATGTCAAGATCACGGTCTGAGAGTCGAGGTTATCAAAGTGAGAGGTCCTGAGCTCGACCCCACAAAAGTGAGAAAGGTTATCAAACCTGGCGGGAGCAAAGTCGCCGTGCTTCTTGCCTATCTCCAAGACAGGAAAGTCTGTTGTGTGCTTGCTGAACCGGCACTTTAGGGCCACTCTCCAGAAAATTTACTGTGCTCCGACAATCCTATTGGGAATAAAAGTTCTCAAACATCAAAACCTCACAAGGATTGTCAGGGATGCCGGTACAAACAGTAGAATGCACGCTCACTCAAGCTCAGATCAAAAGATATCTGGCTGGCGCAGATTTTCCAGAAACAGTGCTCGTCGCCATTGAGCGACACCTTAAGGCTTGTCCTCAGTGCATGAACGAAGCCAACAGACAGCGCGAATCATTGGGAGGCGCTCCTGCAGAAATCGCTCATGCCGTTATTTCGACACAATCCAAAACTTCACCACTCGATGCCATAAAGTCCTTGTTTAGTCGTGGCCCAGCCACGAGCACCCCGCCTCAAGGACTCTTGGCTCCCAAAGGAAAGAAAGCCCCGGAAGGCAACATCTTTGGTTTGCTCAGAACACCAAAGAACCTCGCGTTGAGTATTGCATTGGCAGTCGTTCTTGTTGCGATGAGCACACTTTTGAAAAACCCCACATCATTTTTTGGACGCAAGGCATCGGCTACGCTTGCCACTCCAGTTGAATCGGAGAAAAAGACCACAACCGAAGATGAGTTAAGCACAAAAGAATCGACGCCAGAAGACGCTGAGAATTCCAAGTCGGAGGATTCACATTTAGGGACAAAAGACAAGACAGGTGAAACAGATTCTGGTGATTCTACAACCACCGAAACCGACAGTGAACCAGAAGCAACCACTGCTCCGCCCGAAATGTCTCCTGATTTGAGGGCAGAAAACGAAACTCATCACGCGAAGGGTGAAACGATCGAAAAGCCTAAAGTTGGTGGAAATGTGATTGTTGCCGAAACGGCCAGGCCAGCTCCCAAAAAGATCAAGCCCGCGAATTCGAATGCGAAAGTAGTTAAACCCACTGCAAAAGTTCGATCCAAACCAAAGCCCAAAGCAAAACCCAAAGCAAAACCTAAGGCAAAACCTTCAAAAGTAAGAATTTACGAACCAGATGGTTCCGTGAAATCCAAGTAAAGACAAGTGAAACTCATGAAAAAACTCGTACCCCTCCTCTTGTTGCTCTCTGTTGGAATCACCAACTGTTGGGCTCAGACTCATGGCGAAACTGATGACGTCCAGGTTGCAAAAGACTCTGGAATTGTCACAATCGCATCAAAGGGCCAAGATGTTCGAAATGTTTTGTTCGATCTCTTTAGCCAGTCAAAAAAGAGCTTTGTGCTGGAGCCCAATGTGCGTTTCGTTTTATATTTAGCTCTTACTGGAGTTCAATTTGAAGAAGCCTTGGATATCGTTTGCAGCACCGCTAAGCTTCAATACGAAGTGAACAACGGCATCTACTATGTTTCTCGAATAGAAAAACCAGAACCTACAACACCAAAAGTTATCACGAACCCGGCTCCCGTTGCAAAGCCTAAAATCACTGACGAAGACTTAAAGAAAAAGGTGACTACTCGACTGGCAAAGGCCGATATTCGAGCGGTTTTCAGTGAATTTAGCAAGCAGACAGATGTCCAAATTGAGGTCGATAAAGCTGTTCCCGCTTACAAGGTTGATGCTTTCCTTATTGGAACATCATTAAAATACGCAATTGACGTCGTGACAAAGGCTGCTGGATTGGTCGTTGTGAGAACAGACCCATCTAAATTGTTGATCAAGATGAAGTCTTGATTCGAGAAAGCTTTAGAAGTTCGCGAAGGATGGGCGAATCTTGAAATCGATTTGCTAGACCCTCAATAGCTTTGATTTCATAGAATCGATATGGGAATGGAGGCTCGATGGCCATCTGGTTCAGTTGAAGAACCTGGTTGGCCGCTTCAGCCTCCATTTTTGCTTCATCAAGAACCAGCCAAGCGTAAACTGCCTTGATGAGAGCTCCGGGTCGATGGCGAAGAGCTTCGGTAAGCAAGACTGTTGAATCTTGCACCTGCCCAATCGCGAGATATTCATGCACCACATCGAGCAATGAGTTTGGATCCGAGGCTAATTGCAGGATGAAAGGATTCTCAACTGTTTGGTCGACCGTGAACTGAGCCAAAAAGCTTTCGGCTTTGAGAAGAGGCTCAAGTGGAGCAAGAAAATGCGCATTCAAAGCAGTTTCGCTACTATCGTCTTCGAGCAATTTTCTCTGCAGCACAAGTCGAAACCACCACAAATGCTGATCTTCTGCGTTCAAATTGATCGCATGGCTCAGCGCCTCTTGAGCCTGAACCCATTGACAGTTCTTACTGTGCTCTCTAGCAACCGCAACCCAATAAGCAGCTCCATAAATAAGATGACCTTCGAATTCTGGCGATAAGAGTTCTGACTCATGATCGACTTTATGATTTAGAGAAACAGAGCGCGAATTGGGCCGAGTGGAAGGATTCGAGACGAAGTTGAGGCTGGTAACTTTTCCATCCTTGCTCACAACATGCAAGTGCTCAATTGGCTTCTCAAATCGAGCTGTGATCCGGCATTGGGGATCGAGGTTGGACTTCGATTCAAACTTATCGCCCTCTTGTGATTCGATTTGAATTAGGCACTGATCGTAAGGTTTGGCTGAATCAATAGTGAGCGTGCCGTTTTCATGAGTAGCCCATATTCCATTGCAAAATCTGAGAGTGCTGGATCCAACAGGAACGAACGACAAACTGGCCTTCATTAGCCTCACTTGACGTGGACCGATCAATTGAGGAAATGAATCTCCCAAGATTGTTTGGCCGGTTTCGATGCTGATCCCGAGCCCATTTGCGCTCACCCAGTTTCCATTTCCACACGATTGCCAGCCAAAATCCGTGAGCCCCCAAGTGAGATCCTTGACCAATAGCGTCCGATTATGAACTCGAAATTCGAGGGTTATATATGCATGTTTTGGATGTAAAGTTAAACATATTGTCCAATCCAATCCCGAATTCGTGACATCTCCAAGTAGAACTCCACCAAGAGAATCATCGTCCAGAGGAGGAACAATTTGATAAGAAACTGGGGAAAAACCAAATTCTTCAGTCGATTCTGAAAAGGGGCGAAGACCTTTGTTAAGCCCAACGCCCAAGTGTTTACAAAATTGCACGTCGAGTTCTGTGGGACGAGCTATTGCCGCAAAGTCATTACGCTTGTCAAAAAACTCAATGATTCTGCCACCAAAACCCGGAGCAATAGTGCATCGAATAAACTCGTTTTCCAGGACAACAACTTCCGTTTCGATGTCGTGTTGCTTTCCAGAGTCGCGAAGCAAGTTTTTCGGATAAGATTTCTGGGTTTCGGGGTCACTTGTCAAGGGGACGAGATCCACTAAAGAAGCTGGAACAGTCCAATTCTCAGTTTTGATCTCAATTCCCATGATCCCAACATTGCCCTGCGGGTCTGCTAAAATATGCCCATTGGGAAGACCCATGGGACATCAATGAAAGCTCAAAAGCAAAAAAATCCCGCTGTCTCCATTCTGAAGATAATTTTCATCTGGATTGTCATTCCAATAGGGCTCTATTTTGCAGGATTTAAGATTTTTGGCTCGATGATCGGTGCAATGCCGGAAATTATCAATAAAGTCGATCAGAATCCACAGCAAACCCCCAGTTCACCTTCATCTCCCACTGATAAAGTCAGACAAGCCACTGACGTCACCGAAGATAATGCAAGCCAAGATTCTCAGATCGACCCTTCTAAGGCCCCGGAGCTTGATGTCAGCGTAACTCGATCTGACGGTCGTGATTCGAAGTCAACTTCCAAAAGGTCTTCGACAAAAAAGAAGAAAAAGTCCGAGCCGAGAAGTGAATCCAGATCACCCAGAGATGACGCCAGTGCCGATGGTGCTATGGGTGGAGATGAACCCCCACAAGATCCTGCCGGTGGTGGCTAGATCCCGAGATTTCCAAAGAAGGAAATCGCATTTCCAGTTGTCAATTTCGCGCAATCTCCGGCGTCAATTCCGAGTGTTTCGGCCAATCCATTATTGATTTGAACCAGAAACGAAGGCTGGTTTCTTTGCCCCCGATAAGGAACAGGAGCCATCCAAGGGCTGTCGGTTTCAATCACCAAGCGGTCTCTTGGGATTCCCGAAAGAATTCGCCTAAGGTCATCCGAGCTCTTATATGTCACCGGCCCATCGACTCCAAGATAGCTCCCAAGATCAACTGCACGCTTAGCATGATCTTGGTTTCCAGCGAAGCAATGATATAAGGTTCTCAGCGGAGGTTCTTGTTCCATGACGCCAAGAAGGTCGTCATAAGCATCTCGACAATGGAACACAACGGGGCATTGCACAGAATGTGCGAGGTCAAGTTGATCTCGCAAACATTGAAACTGAGATTCTCGGCTTGCATGGTCACGATAGTAATCCAGGCCAATTTCCCCCAATGCCACAACTTTTGGGTGTTTCAAAAGTTCTTCAATTACAGCTAGTTCTGATTTTTGATATTCACTTGCATGGTTGGGGTGCCAACCGACAACAGCATAGACGTCTTCGAATTCGTCGGCTAGCTCGCAAGCTTTCAAACTGGACTTTGTATCGATACCCACTACGATAAATTTTTTAACGCCTTCTTTCCGAGCTACCTCAATGGCATTGGATGGGAGCGGAAAAGCGTGCTCATCATTAAGGTGGCAGTGGGTATCGACGAGAATCATCAGAGCCCTAGGTTTACCTGGTTCAATCGAAACGAAATCTCTTCGAGTCCTGTAAACTTCTTTAGAATATTTAATATGAAACCAAGTCGCCGATTTGAATCCCTTGATGCCTTGCTCACTCATTTGGATAACGAGATTGGAGTTGACCTCTTTCGGTCTGTTCCTCGGATGACTTGGTTGGTATCAATCGTCATTTTTCTGGCCGGCCTTGGCATAGCTTTTGCGAGTCCAGTGTTTTCGATTCCGGCACTTATTGGCATTCTGGGTTCATTTGGTGTTTTTTTTGTATGGGCAGGTCTCTCTCGTAAATATGAGACCGAACGCAATCCTCAACTACAACGAAAGCGAAATGCCTTTAAAGCAGTACAGAAGATTCGGGAATTGGCCGTACATCGAAGGCTTCAAAAATGGATGGATCCGGTCGCTTTGACGATTTTGGACGCAGCCGCCTTTCATTGGCAAAGGATAAATGCTGCAATCTCAACTGGCCCTTGGCTGAGTGCAGATCTCGCACCGAGTTGGAAGCAGTTGCGCGAAAACGTGACATCCGCTTCCATGGAAGCGCTTTACGATCTCTTGATCATGGCGAGTAACTGCATTGGCCCACCCCAAAAGAACAAAGCTAGTGAACTGCAGGGCGTCCTAGAAAGTTTTGTAGATCTCGATTGGGTGGATGCCATGCAGGGACTGAAGAGTCTCGCTAATTCTGATTGGACAGCTTATGCACACCAGAGCCCGCAAGCTGAAACCATCGCTGTTCACGGTCGCCAAATCGCGGAAAAGATGAAGGCACTGGCAGACGACATCGAATCGAAGAGCCAACAAATTGTATTTGAGGCAGCTTTTGAAAATGGTCTTCCCGGATTGAGTGCCATCGAGTCTGTGTTGGGTGAAATGAGGTCGTTCCAGCAAGCTGAAGATGAACTGGATCAAGAACTGAGAAACAATAATTAACGTTTCATCGAGTTAAGCTCAACCTCAAACTTTTCCTTTACAAATTTCCGTTTGACTTTCATCGAAGGAGTCAGTTCGCCAGTTTCAACAGAAAATGGAGCCGGCAATATCACATGTCGCTTAATTCGCTCAAAATCGGCCAATCCTTGATTTGTCTTATCGATTGAGTTCTTTATCAAAGATTTGATTTCAGGCAGCTGAGTGAGGTCATCCTGATCGTTTGTTCTGAGATTTTGGCTGTTGGCATAGGATCTAATCCGATCAAATTCCGGAACAATGAGGGCTATGCAGTATTCCATTCCATCCCCGAAGACAACCGCTTCGTTGATGAAATCCGAATCTTTGAGCTTTGATTCTAACTTGAGTGGAGCAACGTTTTTTCCGTTAGCCAATACAAGGATGTCCTTCTTTCGATCTGTAATTTTTAGATTGGGACCATCAAATTCTCCGATATCGCCCGTACGAAACCAGCCTTCAGAATCAAATGCTTCGGCCGTTTCTTCGGGGAGGTTAAAATAGCCTTTCATAATGGAACTCCCGCGAGTGAGGATTTCCCCGTCTGAAGCCAGTTTCACTTCGACTCCAGGAATTGGTGGCCCAACTGTGGAAGGTCGGTTATCCCAAGGGAGGTTCAAAGACGTCGCCGCGGTTGTTTCTGTGAGCCCATATCCTTGTAATATCATGAGTCCAAAGGCGTTATAGAAATCGCTCACATGAGGGGCCAGGGCTGCGCCCCCACTCACAAAGAATCGAATGTTTCCACCTGCAGATTCCCTAATTTTCTTTCCGATCAACTTATCAGTCAGCCAAAACAAAGGTGCAAATCGCTTTTCAAACTTAGCGAGCCCCTGGCGAAAAGCCAGCTGAAAGAGGTTTTGTTTTAGAGGAGATTGCTTTTCTATACTGTCTAGAATTCTCATTCTCAGATTTTCAAAAAATCGAGGAACGGCGCACATAATCGTGGGTCTAAAAACTTTGAGATCGTTGGCCAAGGTAATGATCGAACCCGCATGGGCTACGGTTGCACCCACACAAAATGCCAGAAAGCTTCCGGCATAGCGTTCAAAAACGTGAGCGAGTGGCAAAAAACTCAAAAACGTATCGTTTTGGTCGATTCCATATGTTTGGTAAATCGCATCGCTTAAGTCCAACACCCCACCATGCCTGAGCATTGCTCCTTTCGGCAAGCCTGTTGTTCCGCTGGTGTAGATAATGGTCGCCAGGTCGTTTTTGCAGACAGAATCTGATTTTTTGCGCCAATCTTCAACACTCAAAACCGCATCTGAAGATTCCTTCCAAATTAAGTCTTGCAAATTTAGAGTACGAATGCCTGAAAATTTTGCATCTTGAGCTTCGTTTTGAGTGATGACAAGGATAGCTTTACAATCTTGAGCGATATATTGGGCTTGATCGGCCGGAAGCGTAGGATAGATGGGAACCAACACGACTCCAAGAGTTTGGCAAGCCCAATCTGCAAAAACCCACTCTGTTGAACTTTCTGCACAAATAGCTATACATATTCCCTTGGTGCAACCGAGAGCATCAAGTTTGCTCGCTACCTTATGAACAATATCGTGAGTCTCAGAAAATGTCCATTCTTGAATCTCCTTTTTGTTTTGCCTTCGAAAGGCAGTTTTCGAACCAAACTTTTCACAGTTCGTGTGGAATAGATGTCCCAACGAATTCGACTCAGAAATCCAAGACATTAAAAATTATTATGTCTAATTCGATGAGCACATTCGCTCGGCCTAATTTCAGAATCAAATCGAACCGACATATAGATGTCGTCGGAGAATTTTTGATGTTAGCTAACGTTAGTTTTGAGCAAATGTATACTCGCTTGTCTTGCGAGACGTCTTTGCCCCAGATTCCACTTGCTGCCATGCGGGTTTGCGAGCTTGTTCATCATGAACTCGTGTCACAAGAAGTTCTAAAAGTTACGGCAAGCGACCCTTCTCTTACTGCTGGGCTTTTGCGTTCGGCCTCAAGCCCCTTGTTTGCACTATCTCCTAAGCCTGTTTCAGATATTCGAACTGCGCTTTCGATTCTCGGTGTGCGCGGTGTGAAATCAGTTGCGATGTCCACTTTGATGCAATCTGTCGTTGCTGGTTCAAAGAAGTCAAAATTAGATTCCAACCTCTTTGTCCAACACTCGACTTTTGTGGGGATCATGGCCAAATATGTGTTCCTTAGGCGAAAGCAGATCCAGACTTTCGAGACCCAGATCCATGGCGACGAAATCTTTGTAGCGGGAATCATGCATGATCTCGGTATTGGACTCTTGGCTGTCAGCTACCCGGAAATATATGATTGCCTCGAAGGACTTGCTTCAGACCGTGGAATTCCCACTTCGGCAGTGTTTCAGGAACACTATGGTGAGCCCCTGGCCAAGCTCACGATCGCTGCCTTTGACGCCTGGAAGCTACCTCCAATTTTCAAGACTCTCATTCTTGATTTTGAAAGACCGTGGGAAGCCACCGAAGAAGCACAGGCTTCAGCGGCTCTCAATTACAGCAACTGGATTGCAGAAAGATCTGGATTTTCCGAGCGAAAGCAACCGCCAATTGTGGATTGCGATGCTCGCGTCTTGGATCTCGTCGGGTTGCCACAAGAAGAGCTGCCAGGAGCGATCCAGCAGGTTATCATGCACACAGAGTCTTGCTTGATTAAGAAAGCAGCTGCCTAAAGCAATGCTCGATCCTTTATATCGAAATAGGTGTTGACAAGTTCGGCCGCCAAATGTTGTGGCTCGGCTTCGACCGTGTGAAACCCTGCATTTCTCAGGATTGACCCGGCCTTTTGGCGATCGCTGTTGTACCAAACGGCAGATGCCCTCATCGATAGGTCATCGGAATTCACAATGGGCTGAGTCATAAGCTCATCGATATGGGGATCTTTCACCCGGACGACCAATACAAGGTGTTGCCTTCTCAAAATCGCAAGAGCTGAAACCAATGATCGAGCCTGGTCTTCGTTGTCTGAATCCGTAAAAACAATGAGAAGGCTCCGGCGTTTCCATTTGTTTGTCATATAGGAAAATGCCTTTGCGTAGTTGGGTTCAACGGGAGTAGCTTCGAGAGCATACGACGCCTTCATGACCGCTGAAAAATGTGATCGTCCCTTCTTTGGAGCCACAAATGCCGTTACTTGATCGTGAAACCCATAAATACCGGTGAGATCGCCTGCCGAATGAGCCGCGTGCAATATCATGAGTACAGAATCGAGAGCATGATCGAGCTTCGTAACTCCTTCGACTTCGCCAAGGAGTTGACGCCCACAATCCAAGACAATCATAACTGATTGATTCCGCTCTTGCTCAAAGTTTTTGACAATTAGTTTTCCGCGCCTTGCCGATGATTTCCAGTCGATAAGCCTTATATCATCGTCGTTGTAATCTCGAAGGCTTTCAAACTCTGTTCCGAGCCCCTTAAATCGAGTTCGACGAAGACCAGCTTCCCTCAGTCGCCCTTTTTGATTAAGAAAATCGAATGTTTTAAGGGCCTTGAGATTAGGATATACAGCGACGGAATATGAATTCGGCAAGTGTTGCTTAACCCAAGCCAGTCCGCCCTTTGCTCGAACAAGAATGATGGTTCCTGGAGATTGAAAGTCACCTCGAATTGTCGGGATCAGTTCATAGGTGAAAGAACGTTCCTCATAGGGTTGCAGAGTCATCAAGACTTCGTTCCCTTTGGCCAAAATTCCTCGAGGTTCTTCATCAAGGATTCTCATTTGGATTCTGCGATTCAGCAGATTCGAAACAAGGACTTGGACATCATTGACTTGTCTCACAGAGAGTCTTTCATCCACTTTTCGGTGAACTGCAATCGGATTTTCGGCCCGAGTTAGAACTCCAGTCAAAACAAGTGCTGCAAAGAGCGCCACATCATATGGCCACATAAGACGTTCAAATCCCGGCATGGTCAAACCTCCGAGCGGAAAGACCAAACCCGCCGATATCCAAACCCAGAATGTTTTGGTCGGAGTGATTGCCATAATCGATAGGTAGGATACTTTCGTGGTCGATCAGTTTTTCGTCCTCACACCCGAAAAAGTTGTGATTTCATATCGAATTCCAGGACTCGCAACTCGAGCCTTTGGACATATTGCCGACATTATTTTGGCGATAGTTGCAGCAGGGGCTCCGACGGCTTTGATGGCTCAGCTTGGTGGGGCGTTTTTTCTTGGAGATGCTTTTCCGGCCATAGCGACTCTGCTCTCCTCAATATTTTTTCTCGCATATTTTGTTCTTTTTGAATGGCTTGGCCAAGGTGTGACCCCAGGAAAACGAGCCTCAAAGTTAAGGGTTGTCATGATTGATGGAACTCCTATCACTTTTGCGGCAGCACTTTATAGAAACCTTTTGAGAGTGGCAGATTTCTTGCCGTTTTTCTATCTCCTAGGATTTCTTGTCATTGTTGGCAATGAGCGCTCGCAAAGACTGGGTGACATGGTGGCCGGAACGATGATTGTTGGCGAAATCGCATCTTCATCCGAATTTAGCCCGGCACCCTACCATGTCGGAATCCATCAATTTGAGTCTGTTGTGGGTGATTTGAGGCAAATGACTTTGGAAGATTATCAGGCCATAAAGCGCATTTGCGATCGATCCCATATTCTGCCCCCGGAAACCTTAAGCTGGGTTTGTCACGAAATTTGGGAGCCTATCGCTCATAAGAATCAAATTATGCCTATTGCTGGCGTTCACCCAATCTACTTGATGGAAGCTAGCGTGATGAAATTTGGGAGAATCCACAATCTTCTTTGAATTGTCGTGGAAAAGTTGTTGAAACGGATGTGGGAAAGACGGCGTGTTGAAAAGCCTGAGAGTTATCCTTTATTTTCCCACAGGATTTCCTGTTCGGATTTCGAAAGATTTCAATTGGATTTTCAAGAGCTTGTGGGGTTGTTCAGGCTTTTCAATGCTTAATAAAAATCAATTCTCTTTTCACATAAAGGGGCTTATGAAAGAAAGATGGTGAAAAACCGTGATATTGCCCGGCTCAAGAGCATGACTCTTCACCAGTTTCGAAATATCGACTCGACACGGCTTGAACCCGGTGAAGGGATCAACATCTTATCGGGACAAAACGCTCAAGGAAAAACGAGCTGCTTAGAAGCCATCGCACTTCTTTCCACGGGAAGGCTCCTTCGAACTTCTAAAGACAGCATCGCCATAAAAGCCGGATGCACACAAGCCACGGTGCACGGAATCATCCAAGCAAACGGAGCGACAATAGGAGTCCAACTGACAGCAGGGCAAAGAAAGAGAATTGAGTTAAACGGAATAAAATTGGCAAGAGGTTCTGACATTATTGGTCGTTTGCCTTTGATTTCTTTTTCGTGTTTTGATTTGACGATTGTCACGGGAGATGCAAGTGAGAGGCGACAATTTTTAGATTCTGAACTTGCTCAGATTTTCCCATCTTATTTGCGTGATCTTACAATTTACAAAAGAGCATTGGAACAACGAAATGCGCTTCTCAAGCAAGCTCAAACTGGGATTGTTCAGTCTGAAACCTTTGATCCCTGGAATCAACAGATGGCTAAGCATGGTCATGCCATGAGAATTGCAAGGAGCCGTTGGATTGCAGAAATGAACCCAATTGCAAGTGAATTTCATAGGTCTCTGGCTAGCGATGAGGTTCTCAAGCTTTCTATTTTGCAAAAAGGGAACTCAGAAACAGCGGAAGACTTCTTGCTGATGCTTCAAAGTTCAGTTTCGCAAGATATTGCACGAGGGAGCACGAGTGCAGGCCCACACAGGGATGACGTCTTGATTGAAGTTAACAACCAAGAAGCTCGGCATTTTGGGAGCCAGGGTCAACAGAGAACGGCCATTATTGCCCTCAAATTGGCTGTTTTAACCAGTGCAACAGAACATTTGGATCAGATCCCCATTCTCTTACTCGATGACGTCTTTAGCGATCTTGACAAGAGCCGTCGGAGCTTGCTCATGGAAACTGCGATTCGGTTTGGAGGTCAAGTTTTTATCACTTGCACAGAAGCAGAACAGGCCGGAGTTGATCTCCTAGACACAGCGAAGGTCTTCCGGGTACATTCCGGGCGGATTACTGCCGTTGAAGAAAGTCTCAAACATCCTTCCTCAGTCGATTGAGCAGAGCGAAATTCTCAAGTCTGCACGTGCTCAGTTGCTATTCAAGCATTGGCCCGAAGTCGTGGGAGAGTTTTTGTCAAGTAAGTCCTTTCCTGATAGATTTGAAAAGGGGATTGTGTGGGTACACGTGGAAAATAGTGTCTGGGCCCAAGAGCTCAGATTGCAAGAAGAGACCATATTAGAGCGATTGAATCAACTTTCAGCTGAATCGAAACTTTTTCAAGGGATTCGCGTTGTAATTCGCCCCGGCCATCGCGAATTGCAAGGATAGGTTCTTGAGCCGAGAGCTCGTTTATCGTCCCACTGTATTGCTCCTCTTGGGGCTACTTTTGGGGATCTCAGCATCGTTTCACATTCTCAATTTGCTCATAGGGCTTGTTTTGGTTCCTCTCATTTATAAGCACAAGAGCGGATTTGTGTTTTTGGCGGGCATAATTCTGGGTTTCTTTTTGCTACCGCAAAGATCTCCAGAGATAAAAATTAGAGGGGGTGTCTTCAATGGTCGAGCAACGGTTTTAGAGGTTCCTAAGTTACAAAGAGACTCAAAGCTTTGTGTTTTACAAGGGCAGGGTAAGCGTTATCGACTCCGAGTTTCTTCCGAATCGGAACTTAATTTGGGAGATGTTGTGGAACTCCACGCTGACATTGTTCCATTGCCCGAACTGGGCGACCGGTCTCGATTTGAGGTTGCTGAACTTGTTCCTCGCGGGAGAGTGAGCGTTGTGAATCATGGCTTTGTAGGGTGGGAAATCGCCTCAAGATTCCGTGGATCTTTTGTGGCTTTTATTCATCGATTTGCTGATCCAGCCGATGCCGGACTCTTGGATGCTGTGGTTCTTAATGTGACCGGAGACCTGGGGCGATCGACATATGACGCTTTGCGCAATACCGGAACTGTGCATATTATTTCTGCTTCTGGATTGCACACAACAATCATTTCTGGTTTCATTGGAATCTTGATTTTCTTAATTCCAATTCCCCGAATTTTTCAACTTACAATACTTTGGGGGATATTGTTTCTTTATGCCGCGGCAGCAGGATTTAATCCTCCAATCGTTCGGTCAGCATTGATGATTGCTCTTTGCTCTGGTGCATTTTTGGCTCACAGGGAACCCGACATTCTCTCTGCCCTTTCTCTTTCCGGGGTGATTTCAATCATTTGGATACCGGAATCGGCCGTACAGTTGGGATTTCAACTTTCCTATCTTTCTGTGGCGGCACTCCTTCTCTTTTGTCAAGTTCCCAATTTCAGTTCGAAAATTCGAGTTGCAAGCAGAATTTGGAAGGCATCTCTGCTCAGTGTTCGAGTGACCCTTGTAGCGAGCCTTGCCACGACGCCACTCATCGCATACACTTTCGGTCAGTTTCCAACCGTCACAGTCATTGCGAATTATTTAGTTGCAATTGTGCTACCACTTGTGCTTTTGGCAGCACTTTTGGGCTGGATGTCTTCTTTCCTATGGTTGGGGCTAGGCGTGGGACTTCTCAAATATGTGGCCGAGCCCATGATTCAATGGGTTGTGGCAGTTATTGGAGTTCTCAATACCTGGAAATGGAGCATTATTCCGATGCCTCCGTTTTCACCATATTGGCTCGTTGCCTTTTACCTTTTGTTTTTCTCGATGTATCGATTCAGGCGCCGGGATGACCAGGGTCAACCAATTGGTTAAGACTCAATTTCATCTTCTCGATTTCGGACTCAAGCATACTCAAATCTTCTTTGGCTTGAGATACGACTTCTGGTTTTGCCTTTTCGAGAAATTGAGGATTGCTCAATCGTTTTTGAATAGATTCTGCCATGTCGTTAGACTTTTGAATCTCTCGTTCAAGGCGAGCTCTTTCCTTTTCTACATCGATTAAACCTGCTGTTGGGAGATAGAAATCCATGCCCAACGTTGAAGTCGAGATGTGAGCATCAGACGGTTTTCCTTCGACTAGATTCTCGATCCAAGCTTGAGATTTTATCATGGTTTCTCCGCCAGCAAGTTCGCCTTCAAAGTAGACTATGGATACTTTTTGGCCGGGAGTAATGTTCAGCTCCGCACGCAATGCCCTCAGGGATCGAACTGCTTCTGACCACATAGAAATTTTGGATTCAGCTTCATCATTTAACCATTTGGTGAGATCTTCTGGCCAGCTGGATGCCATGAGAAGTTCGTTACGGTGGGGCAGGTGACTCCAAATCTCTTCCGTAATAAAAGGAATGATTGGATGTGCAAGTTTGAGAAATGATTCTAGGCAATACAGCAAAACATTTTGAGGTGTGCATCTTGTTTCTGAATCGTTCAAGCGGCCCTTGACCATTTCGATATACCAATCGCAAAGGTCGTTCCAAAAGAATCGGTAAAGTGCATGGGTCGATGCCTGTGTATTATAGGATTCGTAACCAGCCACAGCTTCTTGTTCAGTTTTTGCGAGCCGACTCAGAATCCACTTGTCTTCAAGTGTCAAATTCTCTAATTGAGAAGGCTCAAAGCCATCTAAATTGAGTAAGACAAATCGAGATGCGTTCCAGATTTTGTTGCAAAAATTCCGAGCATCGGTGATCTTTCTTGCACTATATCGAATATCTTGGTTTTCGCCCGTTTGACTAAAAAGAGTCCATCTGAGCGCATCCGCTCCCATTTCCTCGATGACATCCATGGGGTCAATTCCTGTTCCAAGACTCTTGCTCATACGCTTTCCGTCTTCTGTGAGAACGGTGGCATAGATATAAACGTTGTGAAACGGAATTGTCTTTGTGAAATCAAGCCCCATCATGATCATTCTTGCAACCCACAGGTACAAAATCTCGCGGCTGGTGACGAGAAGATCTGTGGGATAGAATGTTTGAAGATCCTCCGTTTGTTCGGGCCAGCCCATGGTTGCAAAGGGCCAAAGTCCGCTGCTGAACCAAGTGTCAAGAACATCGTTGTCTTGGCTCACGACTTCCTTTCCAATTTTTTGGCGAGCTTCCTCAGCGCTCAGGGCAGCAACAGCCAGGCCATCTTCTGTGTAATAAACAGGAATTCTATGCCCCCACCAAAGTTGTCGACTAATGCACCAATCCCGAATATTGGACATCCATTCGAGATACACGCCTTTGTAACGTTCCGGCACAAATTTGATGAGCCCATTTTCGACAGCGTTTTTAGCTTCAATAGAGAGATACTTTTGGTCAACAAACCACTGCTCGCTTGCGAGAGGTTCGATCACTTCGTGGCTACGCTCGCTTATGAGGAGCGCGATCTCATGATCTTCGACCTTCACAAGGTTTCCTTGAGCTTCAAGATCTGCCACGACCCTTTTTCGAGCTTCTATTCGGTCAAGTCCTGCATATTCACCGCAAAAGTCGACCATTTTTCCGGTGTCGTCAATCGCAATCAAAATCTCTAAGCCATGACGGCGACCAACTTCGAAGTCGTTTGCGTCATGGCCAGGAGTGATTTTCACGGCTCCTGTGCCAAATTCAGGATCGGGATAATCATCTTCGATAAGAGGAATTATCCGCCCGACTAAAGGGAGCACAAGGTTCTTACCCACGAGACCTCGGTACCGCTCGTCTTTTGGGTGAACTGCCACAGCAACATCCGCTAAAATGGTCTCGGGTCGAGTTGTAGCGATCGTTACACTTCCGGATCCGTCTTCAAACGGATAGGAGACGTGATAGAGCTTGCCCATGACCACTTTTCGCTCTGTTTCAATATCGCTCACACTGGTGCGAAGAACAGGATCCCAGTTCACGACACGCAGACCCTTATAGATCAAACCTCGATCAAACCAATCTATGAACACTTTGAGAACTGCCCTTTGGTAGTCCTCGTCAAGTGTAAATCGCTCCCTTTTCCAATCAAAAGCACATCCCAATGCCCGAAATCCACGCAGGATAGCTCCACCGCTCTCGCGTCTCCAATCCCAAACATGCTCCAAAAACTTTTCGCGACCGATTTCAAAAGGCGAAATCCCTTGCTTCTTTAGCAACTTTGTGACAACTCCCTGTGTGGCAATTCCTGCGTGATCTTGACCCGGCAGGATCATCACGTTGAAGCCTTTCAGCCGTTTGTATCTGCCAAAAAGATCTTGCAGCCCATAACACAAAGCATGTCCAATATGAAGTGAGCCGGTGACGTTTGGGGGAGGGATTGTGATGCTATAGGTTGACCGAGGGGAACCGATTTCAGGTTCAAAAAGATGGTTATCTTCCCATGTTTGGTACCACCGAGTTTCGACCAAAGATGCATCGTAGCGGGCGCTAAGTTCCGTATTTTCCATGTCTCTTTCCTGTCTTGAAAGCGCCCGAAGTTTACTTCAATCGGTGCTTGAGCCTCGGGAAAGCTGTTTCACGTGAAACACTATCGATTCGCAAAAAGATCGCGAATGACCTCCTCGGTCGAAACGTCCTCTATTGCAATGTCAATAACCGGAAGGTCTTTCAGGATTCGGGCTGTGGCTGTGGCCACCTCGTTTCGAGGAACGGCAATAACTGTCGTATTTTCGGTTGTCTCTACCTCGGATCCATAGGCAGAGAGATCGTATGATGAAGACGTTTCAAAGGTAAGCCGAAGTCTTTTAGACTCAGAATATGTGAAGGTCAGACTTTCCAGGGTGCCTTGATAGACCAGTGATCCATGATCAATCACGATAACTCTTTCGCAGAGTTCCTGGATATCTTGCATGTAATGGCTTGTCAGAATAATTGTGCATCCGTTTTGCTTATGAAAAGTCCTTAGAAAATCGCGGATTCGCTTTTGGCTGACGACATCGAGACCGAGCGTGGGTTCATCAAGGTAGATCAAACGAGGAGAATGGAGAAGGGCTGCAATGAATTCGCACTTCATCCGCTCGCCGAGGCTCAGTTTTCGTACTTGCGTGTTGACTTTTGAACCTAAATCAAGGGCTTCGATGAGTTCTTCAGTCCGACGCTTGAAGTCCACTTCAGAAACTTCAAAGAGCTCTTTGAGTACCAAAAAACTGTCCCAGGCTGGCAAATCCCACCAGAGCTGCTGCCGATTGCCCATAACAAGTGATATCTGTCTCAGAAGTTCGTGCTTCCGGTCAAACGGTCGAAAGCCCAAGGTCAATATCTCACCTGAAGTTGGGAACAGGATTCCGCAGAGCATTTTGAGGGTTGTCGTTTTTCCAGCTCCATTGGGGCCCAGAAACCCAACGACTTCCCCTTCTTCTATTGAAAACGTGAGGTCTTTGACAGCTTCAAGTGTCGTTGTTTCACGTGAAACAAGAGCTTTTAGGGCTCCCGCAACGCCCGGAGCTTTTTTAGTGGAAAGATAGCTTTTGCAAAGGTTTGAAACCTCAACTGCGGGCATGGCCATTCCATGTTACCGTTAGGGCCAGAGCTTGTGCTTAAAGAGGTCGGGGACGAGAAGCCAAAGTGCTGTCGCGCTGGGGACAGCCGAAAGCAAGAAAGAATCAACCCGGTCAAGAACACCTCCATGCCCAGGAAGAAGGCTGCCACTGTCTTTGATTCCCGTTGATCTCTTCAGTGCGCTCTGCGCAAGATCCCCCAACTGACCCAAGATTCCAGTAAATACGCCAACCAGACAAAAAGCTAGAGGCGGAAACTTGAAGTAGAGCCCCAGAAGCGAAGATGTGAGGAGGCACGCAAGGAGGTTTGCAATGGCTCCTTCCCAAGTTTTCTTAGGTGAAATTGAAGGTGCGAGGAGGTGCTTCCCAAAAGCCTTGCCAACGATCATTGCTGCGGTATCGCCGATCCATACTGGAACTAAGAGCATGAGCAAGGCATTGGCGGCAAAGGGGCCATTCGCCATTGTGGTTTCTTGGTGTGTAATGAGAGCCGTTGCTATTGGTGCTCCCAACCAAGCTGCAGACATCGGGGCGCTGAATTTGCGACGTAAGGCCTGATATACGCCAAAACATCCAGCAATATAGGCACCCCAGAGCACAGCCCATGTCACCCAAAACTTTGGACTTTGGGGTGGAAACAGCCAAGCGACAACGATGGGAGTTACATAGCAGAAAAGTCCAATCGTCAACCCCGCCCAGGGTCGATCTTCTATTCCGGCCAGCTTAACAAGCTCCTTGAATCCAAGTACAGCAATGACAAGGGCTAGTAAAAATACTGGGAATGCGTGGGTCGTGAAGAGAGCACCAAGAGTCACTGAAGCAGCCAGTACCGCTGTGACGAGGCGGGGCAAAAAAGAAGACCTTGCCGGCGCAGTCTTTTGCTCCGCCGGCAATTCGGTTTCAGTTTGGGAACTTACACCTGGTTGCAACTCTGCATCCTATGAGCAATTATGGATTGACAGTCACTTTGATGCTGGTTTTATAAGGAGCTTTCAGCCCATAAACGTCGGATATCGTCAACGTTACAACAAAATCTCCTGGTTTTCTAAAGCGTCGTTTAGTCACCTGGCCCGAAGCATCGACCTGAATTCCGTCAGCAGAATCAAAATCCCAATCAAACTTGATAGGAGTCGCTCCCGCATAACCGCTGGCAACAAACTGAACTTGATCACCCAGCGCCAGGTTCAAATCACCTTGATTGATCTCACCGTAAAGCGGAGTAGAATCACTCGAAATTTCGGCCTGACCAATATAAAACGTGGCAACTGCATCGCTTGCTATGGCGATGGATTCAATTTTCTTGTTGGTTTTTTCAAATCCAGCAATCGCTTGGAGCGGAATACTGCCCTTGATCCAACCTTTGTCGTCGGCTACTTTTCCTTTGACATCTAGGAATGCTTCTGATCTCATGCCATCGGTTGTCGCGATGACGAGTCTTACTTTTTCAACCACTGCAGAGCTTGTGGCTGTTGCGCCTGCGCCAGAGCTGGCACCCTTGTTGAGTCCAAGATCTCCTGCGCCACCTGCTCCAAGCCCACCTTTACCTCCACCTTTGCTACCAGTAGCACCAGGTTCCGAGGGAACTCTCATCGTTAAGACAAGAAGATTATTCTTGTTTCCAAAAGCTCCAGAGAGATCAACGGCCGATGAATAATTGATAATTCCACCTTGGAAATAGTTTCGACTTGAAATTCGAATTGAAGTAGCGCCTTCAAAAGCAGTTTCGTCTGTTTCCGATATGGTTCCACTTCCCCATGGCATCAACGACACCCCTTGATCGTTTGCAGTTCGTGTGGGGTTGTAAAGGGTTTGTGCTTGAGCTAGAAATGCTGAGGCTAATGCAACGATACCAAAGGTTGTTTTCAAGATATTTTTCATGTTGTCCGGGCCGTCCTTTCGCCATGTCCGCGCTTCAACCTTTGAATGCTTGTTGCGCGACCTGTCTCTTTATTGACGTCTATGATTACTCCAGAGATTACACCAGGTTGATCGGCAACTTCAAATCTCGCGGGCATTGTTGTTCGAAACCTATATAAAATGACGTCCTTATCCATACCAAGGACGCTTTGAATCGGCCCGCACATTCCAACATCGGTGATATATGCGGTTCCTGCAGGCAAGACTTGTTCGTCGGCTGTCGTAACATGGGTGTGAGTGCCCACGACGGCCGTGCATCTGCCATCCACATGGTAACCGAAGGCAATTTTTTCACTTGTGGCTTCGGCATGAAAATCAATAAAAACGTGTGGCGAGTCAAGGTCTTTGAGCTGGTCCTCAATCCAAGCAAAGGGATTGTCATAAGTGTCTAAGAAGACTCGTCCACATAAATTGATCACATAAAGTTTAATACCGCTGCGTTCGATGCAACAAATTCCTCTACCGGGCACTTGGTCAGGCATATTTCCGGGTCGAACAATTGGGCGCTTCGAATCTAAGTAAGGATTGATTTCTCTTTTATTAAAGGCATGGTTTCCAAGAGTAATTGCATCCACTTTCAATTTGAAAAGCTGATCAGCAATTTCTGGCGTGATTCCGACTCCAGAGGCACTGTTTTCGCCATTCACGATGACAAACGTCGGATCCAATTCGTTGATGAGACCGGGGAGCTCGCGTTCGACGACATCTCGACCTGGTCGACCCACGATGTCCCCCAAAAACAAAATTCTGTAATTGCTCAAGATTGCAAGGCTACCATTCTTGTTCCGGAAATGCAGTTTCCAGGGCAAATCGGATTGCGTCTTCTGTAAAACCCTTGCCAGAGAGTCGCCGACCCACCTGGCCCGCTGACTTCCCTTGTACTGCGAGTCTCTTTGCTAAATCCAAAGCGAGATTGACCTCAGCAGCATCGAGATCTTTGCGCCCACCTAGAATTTCTCCTGGTTCTTGGCCCAGCCGTTTGGCCAGCTTTTGTTCCGCTTTGACTAATCCAATCTGAGATTGAACTTGGAATTGCTCAATTGTTCGTTCAACAACTCTTTCATCGTTAACATAGCCTTTTGACTTGGCCCATTCCGATTCAATTTCGATTGTGGATGCATCAAATCCCGCTTTGGCTAAGTGAAGTTCAAGTTCGTGAACAGTGCGCTCTGCAGACCGAAGGAATTTGATGGTCAGTTCTCTGGGTTTACTCATTCATCGTAGCAAGCGCAACGGGTGTTTCTGTCACGGCTTTAGCGGGTGCAACTTTTTCTCGGACAAGTCCTTCTACTTCGGCAAAGAGTTCAGGATTGTTCTCCAAAAATTCGCGTGCATTGTCTCGGCCCTGTCCAAGTCGAGTCTCCTGGAAGTTGTAATAAGTTCCAGCCTTGCTGACAATTCCATGCTCAACAGCAAGATCCAAAGTATCACCAGATTTGCTGATTCCGGTTCCAAAGATAATGTCGAATTCTGCAGTTTTGAAGGGTGGAGCGACTTTGTTTTTGACGACCTTGACCTTCGTCCGTGCGCCATAAGCGTCTGGGCCATTTTTCAGCATTTCGCCACGCCGAACTTCGAGCCGCACAGAAGCCCAAAATTTAAGTGCCCGACCACCAGGGGTCGTTTCTGGGTTACCAAACATAACACCGATCTTCTCTCGAATTTGGTTGATAAAGATTGCAGCGGTCTTGGTTTTATTAAGCGAACCTCCAAGCTTTCTGAGTGCCTGCGACATCATTCGCGCCTGCAATCCAACGTGGCTATCGCCCATATCTCCCTCGATTTCGTTTTTAGGGACAAGAGCAGCCACGGAGTCCAGGACGACAATGTCCATGGCACCGGAGCGAATCATAGCGTCCATGATTTCCAGAGCTTCTTCGCCCGAAGTGGGCTGGGCCACGTAGAGTCGGTCAACATCAACTCCGAGTGTTTTTGCGTATTCAGTGTCTAGTGCGTGCTCTGCGTCAACATATAACGCCATTCCTCCCATCTTTTGGGCCTCGGCCACAACATGAAGCGCGAGCGTCGTTTTTCCACTGGATTCCCCTCCATAAATTTCGGTGATTCGACCTTTGGGCAGCCCACCTGCGCCCAGTGCGAGGTCAAGCGACAACGAACCCGTGGGAATGACCTCAATCTGTTCGGTTGTGCCTTCCCCTAGTCGCATGATGGTTCCCTTCCCAAAAGACTTTTCAATCTGTTGGAGAGCCATTTCTAGGGCTCTTTCTCGTTCTGTGGTTCCTGTTTGCTCTTTTGCCATTCTCAACCTCAAATCTCTACATAAAAGGAGTAGACGTAACTATACCATAAGTTTTGGGAAGCGATGTCAAGCCCATCTCAAATCGTAATCGTTTCAGCATAACCCAAAAAGAATTGCCGTCCATGATCAAAGCCTAATCCTAGTAGAAATGTCTGGTCACAAGATTTCAAACGACCGCATCAAGAAACTCAAAGAGGTTTATGCAATCTGGCAAACAGAAACGACTATAATTTTGCTACTGAAACGCATCTTTGTTTGGATCCTATTGGCCCTGGCTTTGCCTTCGATGGCACAGCAGACGGTGATCAGAATGATGGCCGGCCCTTCTTTTGGAATTCCTCCAAAGGATGATACAAACCCGCGAAACCTTACTCGCCGCGCCGTTTTCGATGAATTTCATAAGCAAAACCCTGATGTAAGAGTGGTGAACGCCGGTGGACTCCAAGCGATAGGAGATAAAGCCGAGGTCAACTTTCTCATGTCGATGGCTGGAGATACGGCTCCCGACGTGTTCTATGTTAATTTCCGACAGTGTTTCAGTTATATCGATCAAGGTTTTTGTCGCCCATTAGATGATCTCTTGGTTGCCGACCCAGATTCAAAACGGCGAATTTTGCCTGAAATTGAAAAAGTTTTGCGAAGCTACGATGGGCACATGTATGCGATGCCTTTTTATCAGGTCGCTCAAGCACTCTATTACCGAAAAGATCACTTTGTTGAAGCTGGGCTGAATCCCAATGACCCACCTCAAACCTGGGACGACTTTATTCGCTTTGGGCGCAAGCTCACTGAGTCCAAACCCGGCCGAAATGGATTTGTTTTTGAGCAAGGGATTGGCGGGAAAGGATATTGGTGGACAAATTTTGTTTGGCAAGCTGGTGGCGATGTGCTGGTTCCAGCCGAGCGTGGATATTCCCGTGCAGTGGTGTCCAGCCCCGCCGGAGTCAAAGCTTTAGAGTTTTATCGAAGACTTGTGAAGGAAACTTGGAAGAGTGCAAATGGGGAAATCTGTGGGCCGGTTGCAGCAATCTCGTCAGACTGGTCTCGCGACGTCCGCGAAGGCAAAATTAGCATGTGGTTTGCCTATACAAATGATGTCCTTCTGAGCATCAGCGATCTGCCACCCTCTCAAATTGGTGTCGCAGCAATGCCAGCTGGGCCGGCTGGTAGAACGAATGAAATTAACGCCGGAATGTGGGCTATCAATTCGGCTGTTAAAGATCCCAAGAAGCTCGATGCATGTTGGCGGTTCATCAAATTCTTTGTGAGTCAAGAAGCTGCGCGAGTTCAGACCGAAAAGCTCGTGGAACTTGGGCTAGGGCAACTTGTGTCTCCCAAACTTCTCATTCAGTTCGGGCACAAAGACATTGCAATGACGGTTGATCCGAACTACGTGGCGGCAAATGAAACACTTTTCAAAACTGGGCATCCAGAACCATATGGACGAAATTCAGCACAAGTCTATGAAATTCTAGATAATGCCTTGGATCGAGCGAAGCTCGAAACAACCGAAGCCAAGGTCATTTTGGATGATGTTCAGGCCGAAATGAACAAACGACTTTTGGGATACATCCCGGAAGAGGAAATGAATTCGAAGCGCCGAGTTGCGGTCTTTTTCCTTGGAATTGTCTTACTTGGAGTGGCGTTCTTGACTTGGAACGCGGTCAAATCTACCAAAAAGAAGGCTGCTGTAATTGATGATCGGTTACCGGCTGGATCAAGTAAATCTCGGGTCTTGAAGTTTGTTGGAGTTTGCTTGTTTCCCGCTGGGGCGAGCATGATATTGTGGAGCTATTACCCCCTGTTTGCTGGGCTCGTTATTGGATTTCAAGATTATCGAATTGCAAAGCCAACGACTTGGGTTGGACTCGATAATTTCATCTCTGTCTTTACTCAGCCGGTGTTCTATCAAGCGATTGCTAATTCGTTTTTCTATGTCGTATTAACTGTCCTTATTGGCTTTATGTTGCCAATTTTCTTGGCCATTGCTCTCAATGAAATTCCAAAGTTTCAGCTTCTCTTTCGTGTGTTGTTTTATTTGCCAGCCATGACGAGTGGGGTAGTTGTTTCGTTTTTGTGGCGTCAAATATATGACAAGGCCGAGACCGGAATTCTTAACATTCTTGTCACTCCTTTAACTCCATTGCTCAACCCAATTCTAAATCTTTTTCATGGCCCTCATCTCACCTCGAAAAATGATTGGTTGGGCGACCCAAAGTTGGCACTCCTGGCTGTTGTTTTGCCTGGAATTTGGGCTGGGGCTGGGCCTGGTTCAATCCTCTACCTTGCGGCACTCAAAAACATTCCGCTCGAAAGGTACGAAGCTGCCTGCCTTGATGGTGCCAGTTGGGTGACAATGTTAAAAAAGATCACATTGCCGGGTCTGAAACCGCTAATGCTCATCAACCTATTAGGTGTCGTTATCGCAGGGTTCAAAGCAATGGACAATGTCTTTATCTTAACAGGTGGCGGACCGCTCAACTCGACTCAAACCATTGGACTAGAAGTCTGGAAAAATGCTTTTATGTATCTAAAATTTGGATACGCCACTGCGGCCGCTTGGGTTATGGGCTCAATTTTGGTTGGATTCACAATTTTGCAGATACGCCACTTGGCCCGCCTTCGATTTTCGACGGCAAAACTTTGACGAATTCTAGGGATCAGGATATGTCATTCTGAATTCATCGAACGATTTCTCATCGCAGATGTTGGGCTGGATGCCAGGACGGCGGGTTCCGATGGTCTCTATTCTTATCGGATCCCTGATCATGCCGAAGTAGCAGTGGGTCAGGCATGGTTTGTGCCATTAGGTGCCCGGCGCGTCATTGGTTTTATCATTGCCATTCGCGAAGTCATACAAGAGGATCTCGATTTTGATGCATCGAGGTTAAAGCCACTTTCGACTCAAATCTTGGATCTTGATCTCAGCCCTGCAACATTAGCTTTGGTACATGAAATTACGAAACAGACTCTTTCCCCTTTGGCTCTCGCACTTTCTCTTGTTATTCCACCATCAATCAAAGACCGAATGACGACTACTTGGTGCGGGATGGGATTACCTGGCCATCCTGATCTCACTCCAGCACAAAAGGAAGCGCTAAGAACAATTGAAGATTACGGAGAAATTTCTGATAGCAAAGCCAAGCCCATTCCTGAACCTACAAAGAAGACTTTAAGAGCTCTAGAAAAAAGGGGGCTCGTCACACAAAAGTGCAGAATCCAAAGGGTTCAGGAGCGTCACCGGCTCATGGGGCTTTACCGTCTCAATCCCGATTCAGCTTTTGTCGAGGCGTTTTTGCTGGGGCAAGGTAAGAAGCGCCCATCTCAAGCCATCACGGTCATGAGAATGCAAGGCTCTGAGGTTTCGTCTCTTTCGATTCAAGAAATCAAGAGTCTTGGACAGGTTACAGATCAAACGATTAAGGCTCTCATTCAAGCGAAACTCTTATTACCCGTTGATGAAGATCAGGTTCAACTCCAAGAACCCCCAAAACCGAATAGTTATCAAAAGCAAGCCATTGATGCCATCAACCAAGCGACCGAGCTCAGGCAATTTGAAGAATTTCTATTGTTTGGTGTGACAGGAAGCGGAAAAACAGAAGTTTATTTAAGAGCGGCAGAGTTTGCACTCAGACAAGCGCGTCAAGTTCTGTATTTGGTTCCAGAAATCGCCTTAACAGCCCAAGTTATCGCTCAACTTCGAGAGAGGTTTGGCCAACTTGTGGCTGTCATGCACTCGAATATGTCTCCCACGGAGCGGTTTGACAATTGGCTCAAGATCAAAAACGGTGACTTTCCCGTTGTTTTAGGGCCACGTTCAGCCCTCTTTTCGCAATGGCACAACCTCGGCTTGATCATCGTTGATGAAGAGCACGAATCGAGCTACAAGCAAGACAAATCGCCACGCTACCAAACAAAATCTCTAGCTAAGTTTCTCGGACATCACTTTGGGTGCCCTGTTGTGTATGGCTCGGCCACGCCCAGCGTCGAAACGTACTATCAAGCAAAAAAAGAAGAATCAATCAAACTTCTTGAGCTCCCCAAAAGAGCCGCGCAAGCACAAATGCCCCAAATTGAAACGATCGACCTTGCAGAACTCTACCGATCGAAAACACCTTCCATCCTTTCACCGGCCCTTCAGGAACACATGGGAATCGCCCTGGGTCGAAACGAACAGGTCATTTTGTTTCTCAATCGGCGGGCATATTCGCCGTTTCTTGTGTGCAGAGATTGTGGCCATCGATTTTTGTGTCAGTCATGCGCTGTTTCGCTGGCATTTCACCGAAAAGATAAAAAGCTGCGGTGCCACCAGTGCGGGTTCCAGGAAAACCTGCCCGAACTTTGCCCCACATGTCTCAGTCATAGAATCGCTCCATTTGGCACTGGCACAGAAAAGGTCGAAGAGGCAGTAAACAGCTTGTTCCCAGGCGCTAAGGTTGCTAGATTGGATCGAGACATCGCTCGCAAGAAAGGCGGGCTCGAGGAAATTCTCACTCGGTTTCGAAGTCGTGATATCGACATTCTTGTGGGCACCCAAATGGTGGCCAAAGGACTGGATTTTCCCTATGTGACTGTTGTCGGGGTTGTTGCGGCGGATATCAGTCTCAATATTCCGGATTTCCGAGCGAGCGAGAGGACATTTCAACTTCTATCTCAGGTTGCAGGTAGAGCCGGGCGAGCTCACCTTCCAGGCACTGTAGTCATCCAGACTTTGAATCCCCAAAACGGTGCAATCGTTGCTGCACGTGATCACGATACGGACAGGTTTTATGCAGAAGAACTTAAACAAAGAGAGTTGGCCCAATATCCGCCTTTTAAGAGGTTGGTGAACATACTCTTTACTGGAGAAAATAGAGAAGATGTTTTGGGCTTAAGTGCTGTGGCCGGGCAAAAACTTCGAAAATGCTTTCCTAACGCCACAATTTTGGGCCCCGTCAACTGCCCCATAGAAAGAATCCAAAACCTTTGGCGAAGACACATTTTGATGAAGCTGAATCATGGCGACGACATTTTGCCCCTATCTGAAGCTCTTCAGGGACTGAAATCTGGACATGCTCGATATGTCATCGATGTTGATCCGATCAATCTTGTCTAGCGAACTATGGCCCCAATCTCAAACGCGCATCCGGAATTCATTTTTTCAGGGGCCATTCCGAGTTCAATCTTCGTTGGTTGAGTTTGGGTTAGAGTGGCAAGTCTTTCATTTAGATCAATGAGCATAGCTTTGCAGTAACCTGGCCACTGTTTCACTACTTTGCCTTTTGAGTCGACCAAAGTCGTGTACACGCTTTGCAAGCTGTCATAGGCCTTAAAAATATCAGGCTCTTGGCCGAGCAACATCGTATAAGGCACCTTAAAATCGATCTGATATTGAGTGGCAACAGATTTGTTGGCATCAATGATTCCAAGAAAGCTTGCTTTGCCCATGTATCCTTTGGCGAGTTCATTGAAAAATGGTTGGGCTTCGATACTGCACGGGCAACCGTCTTTAGTAAAAACCAGAACAACAGGGCCCTTTTGGCAGACTTGCGAAAGCGTGATAAGTTTGGACTCATTGGATTGTAGAGTGAAATTTGGAGCTGGTTTACCTTCAATCGCGTGCGCTCTCTTCCACATAGGATCGGTCACTGGATGCCTTGGCGAGTCAAGAAGGT
Source organism: uncultured Fimbriimonadaceae bacterium (assembly GCA_964583465.1). Lineage (GTDB taxonomy): Bacteria > Armatimonadota > Fimbriimonadia > Fimbriimonadales > Fimbriimonadaceae > JAEURO01. Next base: position 214,231 of record CAZOVP010000004.1, read on the forward strand.
TCACATTATTCGACTTGGTTCTAGCTCTGTTTGCCAACATCACTAAAGCAACCCCACATCCCAAGAGCCCCAGAATTGCGGTGATAAAGATGACCTTTGACCAAGTCCTCATGAGTTCATTTTGCTCGGAATTACAGAGGCCCTTTGGGTTTGAGTTGTGACATCCATCAGATCACAGAATTTGATGAGTTGAATTGGGTGATTTGGCCAAAGGCGCAAGGTTCAAAAACGATATAATGAGCCTATGGCACAGCGTTTGCCCGAGTGGCTCACGATCAGGCTTCCGCGCCCGGATTCGATCAAGGAGGTCGAAAATATGATGCGCGACAAGAACTTGCACACGGTCTGCGAGAGCGCACGTTGTCCCAACTTGCCAGAGTGCTGGAGTAAGAAGACTGCCACCTTTATGATATTGGGCAACACCTGCACAAGAAGTTGTGGGTTCTGCGCTATCAAGGTGGGTCGTGGAGAAGAGATCGACAGCTTTGAACCGCTCAATGTGGCAATGACTGCCAAAAAAATGGGGATGAAGCATGTCGTCGTCACGAGCGTGGCCCGCGATGATATCAAAGATCAAGGTGCGACCCAGTTTGCTCTTACAATAGAGCAACTCCACAAGCAGAACCCTGAAATTATCGTGGAAGTTCTGACTCCAGACTTTAAGGGCCAGCGCGAACTAATCAAGATCGTCACTGATGCTCATCCAGAAATTTATAACCACAATATCGAAACTGTAGAACGGCTTCATACTATTGTTCGCCCACAAGCCAGATACGAAAGAACGATGTCTGTTCTTAAGTCGGTGAAGGAACTCGACCCGGCCATCTATACCAAAAGTGGAATTATGTTAGGCCTTGGTGAGACACAAAAAGAGGTTGTCAAAACGCTTCAAGACCTTCGCGAAATCGGAGTTGATGCCGTGACAATTGGCCAGTATTTGAGGCCAACTATGAAGCATTTGCCTGTTGTGGAATATGTTCATCCCACTGTTTTTAAGGAATATGAATCGATTGGAAACGACATGGGATTTGCTTTTGTTGCGAGTGCTCCCTTCGTTCGATCTAGCTATAACGCAATTGCATTTAGTGAGAAAGTGATGTCAGAAAGACTCGAAAAACTCTCGGGTCTAAAAGATAACATAATGTCGATTGAGACTCGATAAGCGTCTCTTCAAAGAGAGTTTCTTTGAAACGTCAATACGAGCACAAGCCTTCGGAATTTTTCTTGGGTGTCATGCATACAACAATGACACTTGCTCCATTGGGCGTTGCCGCTCTTGGCGGATGGACTGTTTGGCAGTGTGTGAACTTTGCTCTTTCGCCTGGAGTTCCAATTCATATTGAATATGACACGGAAGCTGGCCACGCAAGAGTCGTTGCGCAATCGTTTCAAATTGATCCATGGAAAATGACGGCCGTTCTTAAAGACGTCCGTTTAAGGACTCCCAGTGGATTTCAAGTTGCTCAACTTAGGAATCTCGAAGCCAATTATCGAGGAGGGCGAATATTTTTAAAGATCGACCAGGTTCAGGGTCAAGTCGTTCGAAACAAAAAGGGTCAATTCAATGTTGTCTCGTTGCTCCCTAAGCAAGATCCCAAAAACAAGGGACCGGTAACCTCGGTAGAAGTGGGCCAAGCCACTGTCAAATATCTTGATGAAACTCAGGCAAACCCAATAACAAGAAATATTAATATTAATGGACTTAAAGTTATACAGAATGATTCAAAATCATTGATTCGCTCAAAGATAACTGTTGAAGATGAGCAAAGGGCAAATGTACTGGTTCAAATCGACGAGAATGGGCGATATTGGGTCCGGCTCGATGACATGTCCGGCGATTTTGGTTCGTTGCTTCCAGTTGTGAATGCGTACCTCGACAAACGCGCCATGAGCGAGTTTTATCCCGTGACAGCTAGCTCTTTTCGACCAACAGGTGAAATCGAAGTCGCTGGAGACGGATCTCAGAACTTTACAACCAAGGGAGAACTCACAATAAGGGGCCAGAGACTCCAAATTGGCAAAGATTCGATCGATAGTCTCGACCTTAAAATTGGTAGCAACGGAAAGAACAACGTCTTAAGAACACATTTTTTGGCATCTGGCCTCAAGGGTGATTTTCAAGGAACAGTGAGCGAAAATTGGAAAGATTTTTCTGGCCAATATGCGGCCGATTTGGATGGAAAACGATGGCCACAACGACTACATAAACTCCTTCCAAAATCCATGAACTTCACCCGACTTTTGAGCAAGGGCTCGATTTCATTCGTGAAAAACCGCCTTGTAGCAAATGGCTCTCTTAAGCTTGCCCATGGCGAATATGCCAAGGAGTTTGTCAAGAATCTCACGGGCCGATATGTTGTGGATTCGAACCAAGCGTTAATTAAGGTTGATCAAGCAATCTGGCGAGGACAACCAATTTTTGGTGCCATTCTGTCCCATTATAAAAATCAGACCTTACAAGGTGTTTTTGCTTCGAAAGAGTCGGACCTGAAACCCCTTTTCCGATTAGCGGGGCTCGAAAGCATGAGTGGACGTGGCCAAGCAAAGGCATTGGTTTCTGGGTCTTATAAGAGCCCGAAAGTTGAGCTTTATGCACGAGGCAAAGTCGCTTACCAAGGCGAAGAAGAAAACATTAATCTTGGCGATTTTGATATCCATGCGAATTTGGTTGGCCAAACAGCTAAGTTTGATCGTTTTGTTTTGAGTGGATCACATGGCATCGTGAGCGCAAAGGGCAAAATCGATTTGAGTTCACAAAATATTTCGGCCCAATTGACTGGTGGAGCCATCCCATTAGCTTCTTTTCACGATGATTTATCGGGATCCGCTTTTGCAAGGGCCAATGTGAGCGGTTCTCTTAAAGATCCGAAATACGATGCACGAATTGAGGTCTACGGCCCAAGATTCAAAGACCGAGGCGTAGCCCAAGCTATAGGGCTCATTCATGGATCCAAGGACAGAACAATTGTAGATCGATTGACTTTGCTTTCTGGGACGGGAAAGGCCGAAGCAAATGGCGAGATAGATTTTAAAGAAAAAGTCGTTATTGGCAAGTTTAGTGGTACAAAAATAGCGTTATCCGAAATCTTAAATGACGAAAGCTACGGAACTTTTGACCTTGAAAACGGAGTCATTTCTGGAAAGTTGGACGCCATAAAAGCTGTTGCTGATTTTCAATCAAAGAAAGCTACGATTTTTGGCACTGTCATAGATTCTGCCACCGGACGGGTTTCACTCGACGGCGACCGGATTGCATTGGAAAATGGTATTGCACAACTCTATGGCGGCCAAGTATTGGCTAGTGGCCACTACGATATCAGCGACGAAAGGGGCGAGATTCAATCGAAAGTGGAAAAGATAGATTTGGGGCAATCGAGTTTATCGACTCCCGATTTCAATTTGGGTGGGCTGGTCGATGGAAGCGTAACGCTGAATACGAAATCAGGCAATTGGTCTGGAAAGGGCTCGTTTCAACTCGAAAAACTTGGGCTCAACGGAACGCCAATTGGAGCGGGGAATCTTGAATTCTCGGCCGAAAACAATGCGGTTAAGCTTAGTGGTGATGTCGGTTCTATCGATCGATTCATCAGCATTTCTGACCTGGGATACGATACAAATTCAAAGGGCATCCATGCTGAGTTGTCGGCTTATAACTTGGAACTCAACGACATAATCGACGCTTCTCGGCCTTATTGGTCGCAGAGTTGGGCAAGCGCACCGAGCTGGTTCTCCGAGACAACCGGAATCGTTAGCGGATCAGCAACGTTTGATTATCGAAACGAAAAGCTGAAGGTCAAGCAAACTGATTTGCAGGTCGAAAATCTTTTCTTAGCAGGTCGATCAGCTGGCAAATTGCAGGCACTTCTGGATAGAGAAGATGACATTTGGAATTTGAAAAAGTTTTCTTGGAATTCAGATGGGTCCTTGATCACAGGCCAGGGATTCCTGGCAGATTCTGGAGAGATGAACATGACTGCATCTGCAACGGAATTTGACCTCAGCTGGTTACGGGCATTGGATTCTCATCTTCCATTTCTTACTGGGCATGCATCGGCCACAGTCGTCGCTTCTGGCTCCAAGAACGACCCATCCGGACGGGCATCACTCCTTGTGGATCACGCAGTTTTGACCAATGAAACGGGAGACAAGACTTCAGATCCGCTGCAATTGAGCCTTGATGATATTTCTTTTGGCAACGGTCGAGCAGAAGTTGGCGGTCAAGCGACTTATTCTGGTTTCACAGGAAAAATTACGGCGAATCTGCCTTATTCCGCCTTTGAATCGAACGCTGTTCGGCATCGAGATCCACTTTCAGCAGAAATCGTGTTTTCAGACCGCCCCATTCAAGACTTCAAGGATCAACTCACAGCCATCGATTACGAAAAATCTGAAGGAAAACTTGGACTCTCGGCAAGTATTTTCGGGTTTTTGGATGACTTAAAAGTTAATGCAAAAGGACGTCTCACTGCCCCACATTTGGCTCTTAAAAACTCAGACACCGAGTTCGAAAATGTACAAGTTAACTACGATCAAATTGACCGTAAGTCAACAATCGACGTCAGCGCCGAAAGCAATCGAGGAGGCGCTCTCAAAGCACAACTGAATGCCAATCTCGCCCATGTGTTTGGATCCGATTTTGACCTCGATGCACTCTTAGATGACACTTCTGTCACAGGCAATGTAAAGGCCGAAAGGTTTTCTATAGCTCAGAAGATTCCGGGAGCCAAAGATCCAACTTTTGCAAAGGTCAATGGAGATGTTCGAATTGGCGGCACGTTAAGAAATCCCGTTTTCACGGGCCAAACAGCGGTGGATTCGCTTTTGGTTCGGCTCCCAGCTGATCCGATAGTAGGTGCAGCCACTGCATTGGCTATCGAACCTAAATTCGACAACATAAAAGTCAGCGTTTCATCTGGTTCGAAGATTGAAACAGGACTTGGTCCACTTGTTGTTCGAGGTCAAGGTGTCATCAATGGAACTCTGACGAACCCAGACCTTGTCCTTCCACTTTCACTTGAAAACGGCAAGTTTCAGCTTCCAAGTGGTCGGATATCGCTTGACCCTGGCGGGCAAATCAACATCATTTTCACAAGCATTGGGGCCTCGGATCCTGTGGCAAGGGTTGAACTTGATTTGGAGGGTCGCACGACAGTCTTAGCACGTTCTTCGACAGGGCAGTTTGAGCCATATGTCGTCTCGCTTTCGATCCAAGGTAACGCGCTTGACGAAAAGAATCTCAGGGTTTCAGCTGTTTCAGACCCACCGGATTTGTCTCAGGATGAAATTTTGGCGCTCATTGGTCAACGAGATTTGATTCAGGGCCTTGCTCAAGGTGATACTTCGAGGCTCAGAGAGGCAGTCTATTCGCTCGCTATACCGTCGTTCTCACAAGGTTTCACACAAGGTTTGGCCACTGGGCTGAAACTCGATTATCTCAGCGTTGATTACAATGCATTTGACCAAGTCGTGTTGAGTGCTGGCAAGACAATTGGAAAGGGATTGATCTTAGAAGCAATGAGACAACTTCAGTCGAATGGAGTCGACCCATTGCGCTACGAGGTCAAACTGGTGTACCGTTTACCCGTAGCAGATCGATTCTTAAGTCGAGTGCGTTTGGGATTAGGATTCAATCAATCGGTACCGATTAGGTTCAGTATCAGTTGGTCAAAAAAGTTTTAGGACCCTGTATTCCCAAAAGCATAACTAGATCGATGAAGAACCGTCTAAACTACCGGTTCATCACGGAGGAGACATACCTTTTGACAAAGCGCATTTTGTTCGTCTTCATATTGTCAGTCGCAAGTTTGGTTGCATATGCCCAAGCGAGTGTCACGATTAAATCAATTTCGGTGCGGGGCAATCAAAACATTTCTGTTGACGCCATTACAGCGGCTCTTAAAATTAAGGTTGGCCGACCTTTGGTTCAAAAGGAACTTCTTGATGACGAAGCCACGGTTCGAAATCTCGGATTTTTTAAAGACGTAAAGATTCTGAGTCGAATGACATCGGATACCGAAGCCGATGTTGTTGTTGAAGTAGCGGAATATCCTATCGTTCGTGAAGTCCGAGTCCTAGGCAATACGGTCATCAAAACCGAAAAAATCACGGCCATTGCGCTGGCTTCTCAGCAAGTTGGTTTGGTTTGGAACAACCGGAACGCTCGCACAATTCGAGACGCGATAACAAAGGAATATGAGGACAAAGGATTCTTTGTTCAGATCGATAAGCTAGGGCCAGACGAGAAATCAGATGGGACACTAACAATTTCGGTCATAGAGCCTTCGGTGGGCGAAATCAAAATCATCGGGCTCAAAAGAACAAATGAGCGTGTGATTCGGCGAATTATGAAGACAAAGCCGGGCAAACCATTCAGTGCTAAAGATTGGCGAAGAGATATTGAAGAGCTTTATTACACATATTGGTTTGAAAACGACGGCGTTAAACCAGCACTTCCAGAGCCAACAGACAAGCCTGGCGAATACAACCTAGCCATAGAATTCAAAGAAACTCAAACAGGTTTGCTCAACGCAGGCGTGGCGCTTGATCCCCAGAGCCGACTCGTAGGAACTCTAAGCTATAGCGATTCTAACTTCCTTGGAAGGGGTCAAAATGTTGGATTACAGCTATCTCAGGCAACTTCAGGGGGTGGTCCTTCTGCCGAACTAGCCTTTGGAAATCGCTTCTACGATTCTCGAGATACGTCGATGAATCTCCAAATCTTTTCGCGGGTTGTGTACAACTTTACAGGGAGTGGAACTGATCCTTTTGGAGGAACTTCGACCAGCGACGGAAAGTTTGATGAGCGACGCACTGGTGCTTCCATCAGCTTTACTCGACCTATGGGCAAATATAAAGCTTCGATTGGCGTGCGTGGACAGAACATTCGAACTCTCTCGTTGAATCCGCTTGCTACAGACGAATTCATCCAGCAAGATGGTGATCTTGTTACGGGTTCTTTGGGAGTGGCCTATGATACTCGCCAGCCCAGCACCGAGCCTTATCAAGGCCAGCTTTTGAGCGTTAATATCGAACCAGGATATAGCAATGTGAACTCGATTGGAGGCAATGTTAAGAATTTCACAGATCTTCTAGGCAAGAACTTTTTCACGCGAACGAATGTCGAATATCGTCACTTTTGGTCGAAAAAACTTCCAAATGATGCTCCAATTGACAAGCCAAGACCAGTGGTCGCATTTAGAGCCAAATATGGCTATATCAGCGGAAAGGTTCCATTCTTCGAGCAGCAGTTCGTAGGGGGATCGGACAGTTTGCGCGGATATCCAAACCAGCGATTCTGGGGGAATCAGTCATTCCTCACAACAATCGAATATCGCCATCCCGTCCAAAGATCATTCAACCTCATCGGGTTTGCAGATTATGGCGGAGCTTGGGGCGGATACGGAGTCATACGTGACTTCGAGCAGTCGCAATCAGCGAAGATGAGGTTGGGTTATGGAGTCGGTGTTGCATTCCGAGTTCCAAGATTGGGCTCCATTAGAATAGATTTCGCCTTCAATCAAGAGGGCCAAAACAGAACGCATTTCTCCTTTGGGTCAAGCTTCTAAACACAAAAGAAAACGGATAAGTATAAGATGAATAGCAAGAAGTTGTCGTATGCAGGTTGGATTGTTGCCGCATGCTTAGTAGGTGTGATGTTCGGAAGTGGTTTCCAAGGTGCCGCAGACAAGACCGGAACTGTGGATCTTAATAAGGCAGTTCAAGATAGCGAACTTGGAAAGAAGAATCGAGAAGCGCTGGATGCCGCGGTTAATTCTCGCAAAGCGATCATAGAATTTATGCAAACTCGCCGCGTATTGACCTTAGAGCAAGCACAAAAGCTTAAGACTCTTTCTATCAAATCTCCGCTGACAGATGCCGAAAAGAAGGATCTTGATAAAGTTAAAGATGATGTCATTTCGGCATCAAAGAATTTTGATGCACTTAACCAAAAACCGAATCCAACAGAGGAAGATCGAAACTTGCTCCAGGAATATAATTCCAGGATTCAAAACACCGGTGGGCTCATTCAAGACTGGGGAAATCAATTTAGCCAGGAACTTGAGCAACTTCAAAACCAAATGATTTCAGATTCCGTGAAGAAAGCCGATGTCGCCATCAAAGAAGTAGCTAAGCGAGATGGTTACACAGTGGTCTTTTCTTCTCCTGGAGCAGCAGTCTATGGTGCCAATGATCTAACCGAAGCTGTAACAAAAGCACTGAATGCTCAAAAATAGGCTTGCAGTCGTTTTCAGTATAGGAATTGCTCTTGGGTGCTCGCGCGCTCCCGAGAGCGTTTCTATTTCGGAAGCCATTTTCCAAAGCCAAACTGAATCGGTTCAGGTTTCCAGGATGAGCGCTGGAACATCAGCGAATCTATCATTTTCAGACAAAACTTCTGCGATTCCGCAACGCACACTTTATGTTGGGTCAGGCTCAAATGTGGCGACAGAAGCCCTAGCTATTGCTAGACAAAATCAGGAAAGAGCATATCGAGAGGCCTTGCGAAACTTAACGAAATCGATGCTGACTCAAGCTTCAAAAAAGAATCATGCAGCTTACGAAAAACTACAAGTCGATTACACCGTAAAATTTAAGAATCTTTATTCAGAATTGCGATCAATCTTTGATGAGCATGCGGATGTGGTCGGGCCAAAATGGGTTCGGCTTGCAACTGTTGCCGGGTTCCCAAATAAGCTGGAGCCGGCACGTAAGAGCCCAGATCCACTTAATATTGTTGAGGTCTCGTACGCGAAGGAAGCAGAAATCCTGAAGGTTGCGATCAAAAAATCTGATGCAGATTATAGGCGAGCAGTATCAGAAAAAATTGAGAATTTGAGGCAGGAGTTTAGGAAAGAAAATTCAATTCTCATGGCGCAATCGATCTTAGAAGAAGATGCTGCTAAAACTGAAGCAGAAAAAAAAGCGAGGGAGATTTCGATTGGGGCCCTCAAAGATCTTGAAACTTCGATGATAAGTGAAATAGAAAGACTCGATGAAGTTCCTGCTCGAATTGTCCAAATCAGTCATAGTAGTCAAATAGAATCAGTTCCAGATTCAAATCAAACGGAATCTTGGTCGAGTAAAGACCGTAAGAGAGACAGAATTGACCTGTTTGTAAAAGTAAATGGTTATCGATTGGCGAAGCAAGCTCCCGGAGTTCGCGATGTCACTCAGGAATTCTTAAAATGGGATAAATCATGGGCTGGACACTCGCCGAATTAGCAGAAATTTTGGATGCTCAACTTGTTGGCGAGCCTCTTCAATTTATTTCTCGGCCTGTACCCGCAGGTTCAAATGATCCCGAAGGGGTAACTTTTGCCGAATCAGATTCATATTTTCAGAAGGCCATTGGCAAAGGAGTTGGTGCCATTTTGGTCGCCGATGGGCAACAAGTGCCAGGTGAAAACTGCCTCATTGTTGAATCTCCTCGAATGGCTTTCTTTAAGATTCTGACGATGAGCCAGAAGCAACTCACCTTATCGCAAGGAGTACATGAATCAGCGGTGATTAACGAATCGGCAAAAGTTGACCCCAGCGCAAAAATTGGAGCCTTTGTTGTCATCGAAGAGGATGCCGTTATTGGGCCCAAAGCTCAAATTTGTCCATTTTCATATATTGGCCCACGTTGTTCTGTTGGCGCAGATTCAATGGTGTTACCCGGTTCTGTTTTGTTGCAAGATGTCAGGGTGGGCGACCGAACCATAGTGCATAGTGGTGTGGTTTTGGGAGCCGATGGATTTGGTTATGTTTGGAATGGGCAGAATCAAATCAAAATTCCCCAAGTCGGAGGCGTGAAAATTGGGAATGATGTCGAAGTCGGAGCGAATACCACCATAGATCGTGCAACATCTGGGGACACCAAGATCGGTAACGACGTCAAAATCGATAACTTGGTCCAAATCGGACACAACTCGGAGATTGGGGATCACACCGTGATTGCTGGGCTTGTTGGAATCAGTGGTAGCGTGGAAATTGGGAAACGTGTGACCATTGGTGGGCAATGTGGGATGGCCGATCATCTCAAAATTGGAGATGATATTCAACTTGCCGGCAGAACAGGGCTGTTGAGCGACCTTATAGAGCCCGGAGTCTATTTCGGTGTGCCACCTGTTCCCATAAAGCAGGGGATGCGGAATCTTGCATTGCAACAACGATTACCAGAGCTGCTCCAGCGAATTCGCGACTTGGAAAAAGAAGTGGAGAAGCTCAAGAATGGTGAGTGAGTTTGAGCGCTTTACTCTCCTAAACACAGTTGAGTTTCAAGGATTTGGGCTTCACAGTGGGAACGCCGTTAAAGTCAAAATCGAACCTAGCGACCAAGGCATTATCTTTCACTGCGGAGGACAACAAGTTTCTGCTCATCCAGATCACGTCACAGACACGTCTCGATGCACAAGACTAGGGCATATCTCCACGGTCGAGCATTTGATGAGTGCGTTCGCAGCATTTGGAATTACTGACGCGAGTGTTGAATTGTCAGCCGACGAGTTGCCCGCGCTGGATGGTTCTGCGGTTGTTTTTCTAGACGGCCTTGTGGACTCTGGAAAGCGGCTTTTGGGGAAATGTGGCTTCTCGCTATTTGAAAGAGTCTTCCTGCAAGAAGACCAGGTTCGTATTGGAATTTCTAAAGGCTCAGGACACTGGAAATTCGATTTCGAAACCGGCAATCGGTGGCCCCAATTCCAAAGCTTTGAGATTGAGCTGAATAGCGAGCGATATAAGAAAGAAATCGCTTCGGCTCGAACTTTTGCCTTTGAAGAAGAAGTAGAACCCATCCGCCAAGCTGGTTTGGCAAAGGGTCTCGACGCCAATTCTGCGCTGATTTTAGGTTCAAATGGCTACGTTAATGATCCAAGGTTTGATGATGAACCAGTTCGACATAAGATGCTAGATCTTATTGGTGATCTCTACCTTTCAGGCGTGCCTATGACCATGATCAATGTCGTTTCCTCAAGAAGCGGACACAAAACAAATGTCGAGGCCGCCAAAAAATTAGCGGCCCATGCAAAGTTCATCAAGGTTTGATTTTGTCCAACGAACTTTTGTCTTGAAACGCTGGTCGCTTGACCTTATTTTTTTGTTGCTTAGAATGGAGCTTTAAGACCTCTTCAATCGCCCGATCAAGTTGAGAATCATGCCCCTTCCTCCAAGCTACTGGATCGAGTTCAACTTCGATATCTGGATCAACGCCATGGTTTTCTATTAACCAAGTGCCATCGAGATTGTAGAGCCCAAGGCTTGGGGCAGTAATCTGGAGGCCATCCATGAGGACTGGATAAATCAGGATGCCTACAAGCCCGCCCCACGTTCGGTGACCAATCACCGGGCCGATTTTCAAGGATTTGAAGTGCCAAGGGAAGTAGTCGCCGCCTGAACCCGACATTTCGTTGGTGAGCATAACTTTTGGGCCATAAATTTGACCAAATGGTGAAGGGATATCCTTTCCGTATCGTGTCATGCTCATTGAATAGAGAGGCCGACTCATGGTGTCAGCCATGTAATCATCGATTTGGCCACCATGGTTAAATCGCGAATCGACTATGAGTCCTTCTTTGTTTGTCTGACTATAGAAGTATCGATTGAAATTCGTCCAACCTCCCACATTTGTGTCGGGAACATGGAAGTACCCGATCTTCCCTCCCGATACGGATTCGACATACTTTCGGTTGTCTTCTTCCCAAGCCATTGCGCGCAAAGAGTTATCGCTTGCAATAGGAATAACTGTCACGATTCTGGAGTTCGCCCCATCAACACTTGAACTCAATTTGAGCTTTGTTTGAAGACCTACTTTGCCGTTGAGCGCGCGATTGATATCATCAGATCCTAGAAGTGGTTGACCATTGATCTCCAGGATAAAATCACCAGCGACTGCTTGAACCCCCGGTTGGGTCAATGGAGCGGTTAGAGCTGGGTTCCAGTTTTCACCATTGTAAACCCTCTTGATTCTATAACGTCCATTTTCAATCGAATAATCTGCTCCCAAAAGGCCGGGAATCTCACCTTTTGGTTGAGGATAGTCACCACCGCGGACAAACATGTGTCCGACACAGATTTCGCCGAGCATATCGTCGATCAATAAATTTAAGTCTTCTCGAGATCTTAAATTTGAAACAAATGGACGATATTTTGCTTCGAGCTCTTTAAGGTTTATTCCATGGGTGTTCGGATCATAAAAGAAGTCGCGCTGGATTCTTAAAGACTCGCGAAACATTTGATCCCATTCTTTAAGTGGCTCAATAAAAGATCGCATGCCTTGGATCGAAATCACGCCTTGCCCAGGAGAAATTGGTCCAGCTGTCGGAACGATCATTTTCATCCCTTGAATAGAAACCAACATCTTGTCTCCCCGAGCACTTACGAAGAAACTATCGACATTTTCGGCGATAGGAGTGGTCTGTCTTGTTCCAAATGAAAACTTAGTCAATTTAGCTACCGGAGAAGGCAAAACCGCTGACGTGGGTTGTATATCTAGGGCCAAAAAGCCATCGCCATCTGTTGGTTCTAGTGCAATGTAATTCTTGCTCTGAATTGGAAGTGCGACGATTCGCTGCCCAAGAGTCTCAAGATCAATTCTGAAGGGCTCCTTGGATGGGTCAGCTTTTTTATCAACTTCGGATGGAGAATTTCTTTCGTCATCGCTTTCGGGAGAAAGAGGCGACGGGAGATCGTTTCGGAGTACGGCAACATAGATGTTCGAAACAACATCAATACTGTTGTAGCTTGTGAAATCGAGCCATGCTTGCGAGGATGCATCGTTTGTACTGGCAGTAAATATCAGGTACTTACCGGTGCTATCGAAGATGGTGTTTCGAACGGTCCCCATGCCATCTGTGACCTGAGTCGCTTTTCCAGATTTTAATGAATAAAGGTAAGCCGAAGGAATATGATTTTCTATTTCAAGTACAAATGTAATCCACTGGCTATCGGGTGACCAATGAATCTTTGGCGTCCAGAAAGGATCGTCATACAAATTTGTCGCTACTTTTGCGCACTTCTTGGTTTCAAGATCAAGAATCCAGATGTTGAGCTGGTTATCGTTGTATGCAATCTTTTTGCTATCAGGAGACCAGACTGGAGTGAAAGGAAACGCCTTCTCTGCCCCAAGATCGAATGTCTTGTCCGGGTCTGAACCGACGACATCCTTGATGACCAGCTTATATTCTCCACTTGAATCTGAAAAATATCCAATGGAGTGGCCATCGGGAGACCAAGCAGGATACCTTTCCATGGATCCGCTAGATTCTGTTAGATTTTTGATATCACCTTTATTTGCTGGGACAGTATAAATATCACCCCGAGATTCAAATACTGCACGCACACCACTGGGCGAAAGGCCACTGGCAGCAATCATGCCGGCAGTTGATTTGAATTGCGGTTTAGATTCTGGGAAATCTCCTTGAATATTAATATTGACCTTTGAAGATTGACCCGATTTGGGGTCGAAAATTTCTATGGAGCCAAGTCTAGCCATCACAATGCCGTCTGGCCCGGCATTGATTGATGCAAGGTCAAATTCTCCCGGTTTGACAAGTTGCGTCACGGATTTGCTTTGTGTTTCGTAGCAATAAAGGGTTGGCCTTCCATCTCGATCTGAAATGAAATAGATTTTGTTTCCAACCCACTGGGGGAATGTATCGTTGCTATTTTTCCGAGGCAATTCGCTAACCTTGCCAGTTGCTACGTCTCCAATCCAAATCCTTGAAGTCTGACCTCCGCGATAACGCTTCCATGAGGGTTGCCACTTAGAGCTGGGATTGTAAGCAATCTGAGTTTGGTCGGCAGAATAGTTCACAAACGACCCGCTCGGGAAGTCAATCATCTTGGCCAAACCCCCAGCAGCTGAGACGCGGTACATTTTTGGATAGTCAGTATTAGAATCTCGGTTTGAAATGAATAAGACATCTTGACCGTCGGGTGCCCATCCAACGCAAACATCTGTGCCCCCAAAGGTCGTCAATCGCTTGATCGTTCCGCCATCGCTGGGCATCACGTAAACTTCTGGATTGCCATCGGCTTGCCCAGTAAACGCGATCATCGAGCCATCGGGCGAATAAAGCGGTCGAGATTCGCGACCAAGAAGGCTTGTGAGCTTTGTAGCATTGCCACCTTCCCGAGGAACTGACCAAATATCGCCGGCAAACTCGAAAGCAATTCGAGTCTTGCTGAGGGTCGGACTCAACAATAACAAATGGTCACTGAGAGCTGGGCTCAACACACAAATTGGCAGACCAAAAAGCATACGAGCGTTTTACCCATATGTGAAACTGACTTTTCGACTTTTGGGCACCTGTCCGAACCAGATGCCCACGCCTGCTCGGCCCTAGTCGATTTTCCAAAGGGTTAGTTTGCTAGGATAGGTTTTGTTTGAATATATTGTGTGTGTTGCTTTCACAAGCTTCGTCGCCACAGCATCGGGTTCTCCTGTTCCTGGATTCCTTGCAAACCTTGGATATTGGTCGCTTTGGACAAGAATTGCAAGCCGATGTCCCTTTTCGAAACGGTGTGCAAACCACCAAGGTTCAACACTTATCTTGACAATCTGATTTGGCTTAATCTTAACGAATTTGCCGTCGACATAAGTGATTCTTTGCGTGCCAGACATACAAATCATCCTTCTGACTCCCTTTTCGTCCTCGTCCAATACAAGAACACTTATTGCAGCGTCCCTTGCACTGGTGGAAACATAGAGTTCGGCTGAAGTTGGGGCCGCCAAAGTCGTATCCGTCTTAAAGGGCTCGGTGAGATAGATGAGGGACTTTTCACCGTTTTTCACAGGTGGAATAACAGTTGAATCACCGTTAATGTTGACCGCTATCGTGTCCATTTTGAACAAAGGTTTAAGAGGGTTATAGTTATAGGAATCTGACCCTTGTCCTAATGTCGATTGGAGCTTGCCAGATGATGTACCAGAGTTCAGGTAGAAAGTTACTGGCTTAGAATTTGGTGCTGGCCAAGAACTTGTTTCCAACCACTTGTTTGAACCCGTGACAAAAAAGCGAACTCGAGGCTCGTCTTCTTCCTTAACAGATTTCCCTTTCAAATAAGTATCAAAAAATCGAAGATAGATCGGCTCAAGTTTGAGAATGCCTTGCGACCCATATTCTTGGTCACCAAACTTATGAGACGTGTTAAAGAGGTGGGTCCATGGTCCAAATATCAGCCGATCATTGGGATTGTTCCGCGCGGACCAATGAATAGCAGTGCCTATTCCATCTCCGTCCCAAACTCCACTGACATGAAGGGCTGGAATTTTGACTTGAGCGACCTCTGGTGTTGTGAAAACATCTCCCCAATCTGAGATTTGAGGCCGGTTCACCCATTTATCAAAAAAGTCGATATTGAATCCAAAAAACTTGTCATCTGCCTTAGTGATCGGCAGAGTCATGAGTGATTTGAGCCCAACAAGATCGTTAAAAGCACTTGCTGTTGATGAGGCTCGATCCTTGACAATTCGGCACCACCAAAGATTGCTGAGAAGCATGAAAGAGCCATGATCCCAAGGGAAATTCATATCGGGCTGGGGTGGGCTGACTTGAGGAATGATGCATTTAAGAGCCGGATGATCTGTTGTGGCAGCGGCCCATTGTACGTAACCCAGATATGATCCTCCAATCATCCCGACTTTGCCATCACTCCACGGCTGTTGTGTGATCCAGTCTAGAGTATCTTTTCCGTCTGCACGTTCGTGAACGAGAGGATCCCAATTTCCATCACTGCCTCCTCGACCTCGCACATCCTGCGAAACCACGACATAGCCCCTTTTTGCATACCATGATTCAGCCGCGAGTGATGCAGCTCGTCCATATGGAGTCCGAATGAGAATGGTTGGAAATTTTGCATTCGAATCGGGTCGACAAATATCGGCCATGAGCCTGACTCCATCGCGGGCCGCCATCCGGATCCGGGTCTCGGTGATGGATTTGTATGTAGCTTGGCTCAGTTCCTTGAATTCGGAAAGGGGATCAGCAAAAATTCCATCAAAATTTTCTTTGACAATTGCAAATTTTTGAGTTGGAATGTTTATTCCCAACGGTTTGCCGTCCTGTGAGAATGCAAACTCAACGGCGACAGGGCCAAGTTCGCCTGTCCAAATCTTAATTGGAGTAGCACCTGAGCTCAATTGGGCTGTCACGGTGCGTTCCTTCCAGTTCACAGGAAGTTCAGCAAAGTTATCGATAAAGACACAGCGAGCTGATTCAGCTTTAGCCTTTAATCCTTCATACAAAAGAGAGTTTAAGGCTGGATGAAAAATCGAAAACGAAGCTGCAAGGTGAGCCTTGTATTCCATATCCTTTGCAGCAACTTTCCCATCTGTGGCCACTGTGTACTTGTTGTCTTTCCAAGTGATATTGACTTTATGACCAGCTTGACTGGTTTCGATATCGATGCTATCAAGCATTCCTTTGGCAGCATGGGCCTTAAGCGAACTATCGAGCTTAACTGTCGCAATTTTTGCTTCAAGTTTGGATTGAAAGCTTCCATCGGCATTTACTGTGGCTTCATAGGTTCCACATTTTGAATCGCCAAAATAGACATTATAATGTGTCTCTTCTGACCTTGCTAGCGAGAAACAGAGGCAAGCAACGAAGACGCAATAGCCCTTCATAACGGCTAGTATATCGAACAAATATTGAAGCGATTTCCAAATTGAGCTGGAATGATGGATCATTAGACTCAAGCCGTTTGCCCAGATGGCCCCCGCCCCTTGGGCTTCTCTCGTACAATGAACCCATGAAGAATGGTGTCGTCAATCCTCCGTCAGCCAAGACATGGCGCGAAAAGGTTGGACTAGCTGAGATGCTTAAAGGTGGCGTCATTATGGACGTCACCAACGTGGAACAGGCGAAAATTGCGGAAGATGCCGGAGCGGTGAGCGTGATGGCCCTTGAGCGTGTGCCAGCGGACATCCGACGAGACGGCGGAGTCGCCAGAATGAGCGATCCAGAAATGATCATCAAGATCAAAGAGGCTGTTTCCATACCCGTCATGGCCAAATGTCGCATTGGTCACTTTGCAGAAGCTCAAATTCTCGAAGCCATAGAAGTCGACTTTATAGACGAGAGCGAAGTGTTAACACCTGCTGACGAAGAAAACCACGTGGACAAACATGCATTCAGAGTGCCATTTGTTTGTGGTGCAAGAAATCTTGGCGAAGCCCTGAGACGCTGTGGTGAAGGTGCGGCCATGATTCGAACAAAGGGTGAAGCCGGAACAGGAGATGTTGTCGAAGCAGTTCGTCATATGCGTGCCATCATGTCGCAAATTCGAGTCGTTCATTCTGCAAGAGAAGATGAACTCTTTGTGATCGCCAAAGATCTTCAGGCGCCATTAGAGATGGTGAAAATTGTGAAGGAAAAAGGCGAGTTGCCAGTACCAAACTTTTCTGCAGGAGGCATCGCAACGCCTGCCGATGCTGCGCTAATGATGCAGTTGGGAGCCCAGACTTGCTTTGTCGGATCCGGAATTTTTAAATCGGGTGATCCTAAGCGCCGAGCTGAAGCCATTGTTATGAGCGTTCTTCATTATCGTGATCCCAAGAAGCTTGCAGAGATCAGCCAGAACTTGGGCGAGCCCATGGTTGGAATTAACTGCTCGTCTCTAAAAGATGAAGAACTCTTGGCATCTCGTGGTTGGTAGCAATTCCGCGATCACTTGAGGTGTAAAATCGACGCATCCATGCAGTCGCCGGCGGGAAGTTTGAATCGGAGCTCAAGCCTCGATCAACCCGTAAGGCTATGGACTCCCTATGTGGAGCCCATGTTCGCTGAAGATTCAATTCGCGCAGTCAGTCGCGAGATGATGGAGTTTGGAACGATGGCTGTTCCAATTGTTGAAAACTCTCGATTTGTCGGGGCTGTGGGTCATCGCGAAATCGCTTTTGCACTTTCACAAGGTTTGGATTTCGATTCTCCTGTCTCGCAAATCCTCAATCAAAATTCGCCGACAATTCTCTCGATGACTTCGGGGCGAGAAGCTCTGCGAAGGTTGCAATCCGAGGCAGAAGGTTATCTCGTAGTACTCGATAGTGAGCAAATTCCAGTGGGGGTTTTGCATCCTTCCTGCCTTGTTGAGCATCGAGGAACCAAGCAACACCTTGGACGAGTCGGCGGGATGGCCACTCCTTTTGGTGTTTATCTTACGAACGGTGCAACGAGTGGCGGGGCGCCTGCGTGGGCCATGGTCTGGACCGGAATCTTGATGTTTAGCATCTTTGCTTTCGTAGGCACTTTTGTCACAGGGTTTAGTAACATGGTTCCACCACAACTCCAAATCCTGCCGACTTTTCAAGTCGCGATTCCATTGCTTTGGATGGGACTCTTCTTCTTTATCTTTCGCTTTTTGCCTATTGCTGGGACTCATGGAGCTGAGCATATGGTTGTTCATGCCATCGAACGGGGCGAAGAACTCAAATTAGATGTCGTCAGAAGGATGCCTAGGGTTCATCCTCGATGTGGCACAAATTTGGCGGTAGGAGCGACAATTTTCTTAAATATCATGGCTTGGCCCCTGATTCGTGACCAAGAATTACGTCTCTTGTTAGCCTTCTTGGTGACCATCTTGATATGGCAACCTCTGGGGAATTTCATCCAATTTTGGGTGACTACCAAACCACCGACTGACCGACAGATCGAGGACGGTATTCGTGCTGGTTTGGATCTACTAAATAAAGTTGCACATTCGGACGTTT
The DNA here is from genome assembly GCA_964583465.1 of uncultured Fimbriimonadaceae bacterium. Taxonomy (GTDB): domain Bacteria; phylum Armatimonadota; class Fimbriimonadia; order Fimbriimonadales; family Fimbriimonadaceae; genus JAEURO01. Next base: position 232,919 of record CAZOVP010000004.1, read on the forward strand.
CTAAGCCAACTGTTCCTCGAAGGCTTCTGGCCAGTGGAATGGTTCAGGTGTTTATCGGTGCAATTTTGGTGCAATTGCTTCTGAGTTTGGTCTATTCGGTCCTTAAAATTCCAATCGCTTGGCGGGTAATCTAGCGAGTTCAAAAGAGGATTTGTGATGGCTATTGCTTATAACATATTGTTAGGACTTGGCATTTTGGTCGCCATTGCATTTTCAGGGCTCGTATTCCTCACAGGGAAAGGCGATGCCATGTCCGGCGGATCCAGCAGCGTCCGAACCACATTTAAAGGAAAGGCGAGTTTTGATGATCAGATCTCGAAAGTAACTTTGCTTTTAGGGATTGGTTTTATGGCGCTGATGCTTATTTTAGATTATCTTGGTGCTCACGGCGCCTTTAACAAGTGAAGTCGCAGATCACTTTTCTGCACACGAACGACCTTCACGGAGCCTTGAATAAAGAGAAGTACGAGTCTCTTCTGGTTCACCGAAATCAATGCGACCTTTATATTGATTCTGGCGATTCGATCAAAACGGGCAACCTTGGGATTCCCACACGACAAGATCCCGCTTGGGAATTTTTTTCTCAACTCCATTGCTCTGCCGGCACCATCGGAAATCGGGAGACCCACGTTGTTGAGAAAATTTTTAAGGATAAGATTGGAGGATGCACGCATCCTTTGTTGTGCTCCAATATGTTTGATCGATCTGGGAATCTCGTTTTGCTTCCCAATACAATTCTAGACTCAAAAGGTATGCGAATTGGTTTGTTTGGGGTCAGTGTCGCGATGGTTACCGAGAGGATGCTGACTCAACGTGCAAGTGCATTTTTGTGGGAGCCTCCGATTGATTGCGCTATAAATCAGGTCAAGATTCTCAGGCCAGAGTGCGATCTTCTAATTGCAATTACTCATATTGGATTGCCCCAAGACAGAGTTTTGGCTCAAAAGTGTCCCGAAATCGATATCATTTTTGGGGGTCATAGTCACAGTGTGTTGCAAGAGCCTGAGGTCGTGAATTCTGTGGCCATTTGTCATGGGGGTTCACATGGGCGATTTTTCGGGATGTATTCGTGGAACGAAGGTAAGTTCACGGGCAATCTATTGCCTTGGGCATAAGTTCGTCCATACTATGAGGAGAGATGAAAGCCGTCAATCTCGGAAAGAAATTCGGAAAAAGGTGGATTTTTCGAGGGTTGGATTTCGAGATAGAAAAGGGCCAGTGTTGGGTGATTCTGGGTTCGAACGGCTCCGGAAAGTCGACTCTGCTTAAACTCATGTCTGGCCTTATGGCCCCTTCTGAAGGCAAGATGCTGGTTCCCGAAGAATTGACAGTTGGTTATGCTGCATTGGATTCATCACTTTATGGGTTACTCACCCCGGTAGAACATATCGCACTCTTTTCGAAGCTGAGAAACACGCCATCGCAACCTCAGCAAATCTTAGATGACATTGGATTAGGAGCATATTCTGAAAGTATGGTGGGCACATTTAGCACAGGCATGCGAACAAGAATGAAGCTAGCTTTAGCCACTTTTTTTGAGCCCGATATTTTGATTCTTGACGAACCTAGCGCGGCCATGGATGAAACCGGGCAGAAGCTTATTAGCCAAATAGTTCAAGATCAATTGGCTCATGGATCCGTAATCATTGCAACGAACCAAAAGGAGGATCGGGATTTTGCCACCCACACCATCTCCTTGGCTTAACCAAGCGCGGGCCATTGCCAAAAAGGAATGGCTCTCCGAAGTACGATCTCGGCACGGGCTTGTTACTTCTTTACTCTTTAGCGTCTTATCTGTGGTCGCTCTTTCGTTCGCGACCTATGGCCGCCAGCCAGACCCCAATATCGCTGCAGGCATGCTTTGTGTTGTCTTGCTTTTTACAGCAGTTGTTTCAATACCACGAACATTTCTCATCGAAGATGAGCAGGGCACCTTTGATACCATTCGAATTGTTGGCGACCCTGGAGCTATTTACTTTGGGAAAGTGCTGTATTGTGCAGCTTTATCTCTCGTATCTTCTGTGATTTTGTCTGGCCTTTTTGTCGTGCTCACCATAACTTCAATCAAGAACCCTCTCTTGTTTGGCATGGGGCTATTCATGAATTCCCTGGCCCTCTGTGCAGGTGTTTCGTTTTGCGCTGCTCTTGTCATTGGAGCCAACAACAAGTGGATTCTCGGTTCTGCCATTTCGCTTCCCGTATTGCTACCGCTTATTTTTTTGTGCATGGGTAGTTTTCGCGTCGCATTTGGCGTTGGAGGAACTGTTGGAGGGTGGCAATGTGTGTTTGGTTTATTTGGGTGGGCACTTACACTCTGGGCTGCAGGGCCACAAATCATAGCTGCGACTTGGAACACACGAGTTTAAGCCTAGCAAGAAACAGTTCTGTTCGGACAAACTAAATAGAAAGCACATGAAGCCCTTGCACTTAATTGCGGGATTGGCTATGGCAGCAATGACTGTCTTTAACTTCATGGCTCCGGATGCTGCTTTTTTTAAAGAGCCTGGCCTCGCCAGAATCATTTTTTGGCATTTACCCTGTGCGATTCTTGCGACAATCATTTTGTTTTGCAACACCTATTTTGGGGCGAGATATCTCATGTCTCGCAAAATGGATTGGGATATTCGTCTCGAAGCCTCGACTGAACTCGGCACCATCTTCGGAGTGGTGACTATGGTCACAGGCATCATTTTTAGCCGCGCACAATGGGGCTATTGGTGGCAATGGGATCCGCGCCAAGTTTCTTTCTTGATGGTTCTTTTTCTGTTGGCATTGGCCATCGCTTTAAGAGGAGGATATCAAGATGAAAAACGACGAGCCGCTGTATGCTCTGCTTATGCCGTGATTTCGATTTTGCCCAGCATCTTCCTCATTTGGGTCTTTCCCAGGCTCAAGCAGATCGAGCAGGCGAGTATGCATCCTTCAAATACCATCAAACAGGGCATGTTAGATGGCCCATATAGGATAGGTGTTTGGGGAACGTTCTTGGTTTTGAGCGTGATTGCATATCAAATTTATTTGATGCGGGTGAAAGTCGGAATTCTAGAACAAAAATACGAGGATAAAAATGGATTGGATAAAAATGTGGGCCATGGCTCCGCCACTATTACTGTGGTTCGGACTGTGGATCTACCAACGAAAGACAATTGATAAGATAAAGGCTCTTGAAGATTCGATGTCATAAGGGCTCCATATCGTGCTATCCTGATCTCATGTCTTGGGTACGCGTTGCTCCTCTTTATGCAATCTTGCTCACGTCTTGTTCTCATGCTCAAGAGCGGATTGCAGACCAAATTTATATGAAGAGTGGCGGAGCTGCCTTCACATTGGATGTTTTTAAATCAAAGGCCAAAAAGGCTCCTTGCGTCATTTGGATAGTGAGTGGTGGCTGGTTCAGCAAGCATGAAGACATCAACGCTGATCTCGCAAAATCTTTTAATGATGCTGGTATCACAGTTATCGAAGTGGTTCATGGTTCGCAACCCAAGTACCAAATTACAGAAATTTTGCCCATGATTCAACGATCCGTTCGCTATGTCCGGGCGAACGCTGAGCGGTTTGATATCGATCCTGACCGGATTGGAATCTCCGGTGGAAGTGCAGGCGGGCACCTTTCCTTGATGGCTGCAGGTTTGGGAATGGAAGGGAATCCAGATGCAAAAGATCCTGTTGACAGAGTGAGTAGCGTGGTGCAAGCGGTGGGGGTTTTCTTTCCACCAACAGATTTCTTGAACTACGGCAAGCCTGATTATATCCCTTTGAACAACCCCGTAATGAAAATCTTCTGGCCAGCATTTGGTGTCACAGACCAAACGAGCGAAGATGTCGTAATGGCCAAAGCGAAAGAACTATCGCCAATCAACCACATTTCTCCAAGCTTTCCCCCCACCTTGATGATCCATGGTGACAAAGATTTGCTGGTTCCTTTGCAGCAATCACAAACGATGGAGGAAGCTCTTAGAAATTCCCATGTTTCGGCAAGTGTTGTGATTGTGCCAGGCGGGGGTCACGATTTAAAAACCGTGACCCCTGGATTGCCCAAATTAGTCGAATGGTTCGCTAAGCGATTGAAGTCTGGCTCTTAAGCAGACTTTCGCTTTCGAAGGATTCCAAGAGCCACACCCGCAAGTGCAACCATGGAAGCTGGTTCCGGTACGACTTGATTTCTAAAGTACGCTGTGTTTCCTCCGCCTGGGAATGAACCAGCAACTCGAATATGATAGCCCATGTCCTCAACGGTGCCCGTAAGAGTTGTATAGTTAAATGTCAAGTTTGAGTTGGCCCCGCTCCCAGAATTTGGGTTCGTTTTCCAGCCAGCAATCCCACCAACACCCGCGAAATTTGTATCAAAAGTCCAGCCGTTTTGGGCTGCACCAGTCGCAGCCATATCATCATTTTGGTCGAGTGCATAGACTCCAAAGACTTCAGTGATGTTATAAATCACATTGTTGTACTTCAAAGTCGGAGCATTCCCGACGGTGAGAGAAACTTGATTTCCACTGAGAGTGGCAAGAACTCCGGTGATTTCGGCGTAATTGAATGACGATATACTTTGAGAAAAACCGGTGGACGCCAAAAGGCAACCAGTTGCAACAAGTAATGAACGAACCATTTTCATATTCCTTCCAAAAAAATATTGCAGTGCCAAATTGAGATCCTCTCTCAATTAGAGCGAAACAATGCTTATATTATTGATGCAGAAACTGGCCCAATTGTTCGGTTCCCTAGGAAACTTGGTAGTACTACTTGGGTCTGCGAATTGGGGACTTGGGATTTCTCTGGGGCTCGGTTTGATAGGGATACCAAACTCGCAAAAACACTGTGCATTGAACGATTGGTTCGGTAACTACAGGTTGAAGAACGTTATCAAAGAGCTTGCCATCGAGCGGCTGAAAGTAAAAAGTTCTTGCTTTTCGAGCCGACTGAACTGCGTATTTTTGCCTGTAATATGGCTCCGAAATGTTTTCACCTTCATATGCTGTATAGGACTCATAAGATTCTGTTGGATAGTAGTGTCCATATTTTTCAGATATGACCTGGCACGAGTTCCCTAGCTTTACCCCTAAATGTTGCAGGTAGTTTGCGCGCTTAAGTTGAATGGTTTTGGAGGCTTGCTCGAATAGAAGAGTTTGAATTTTTGGCATGTCGAGCACGACATAGTCGACCTTAATGAGATCATATATTTCTAGTTTTGCTGCTGTAACAAGGAGCCTATCAATAAACTCGTTCCTTTTGTAGTGAATAGAAACATTCTTCTTGAGCTCAAATCCTTCCAGAGTCTCCTTCGCAATGTCTCCTTCGATTCTAAATCCATAAATTCGGTTTTGCCCGATAAAATCTTCTACAACATCTTTCGTCGAAACCCCAACTTGCTGAAGTTCCATCTTAAACGATGCCACGAGAGCGGACATCTTAGTCATACATTCGTTTGGAGTCGCGCCTTCCGTTCTCAATCCAAAAACCGCAACAAAATCATCAGCCTTGATATTTGTCAAAACGCTGGCTTCGATAAACATCCCTTTGCCGTTGGGTGGAGCTTCGTCTTTGTTGGGGGCTCGCATGGCAAGTTCTTCTGCATAAGCGTTTTGGCCCCTTCTTTGGCCATAAGACGCATTGCCTGCAACTTGGCAAAACCCGAAGGTTGATAGACAAGATAGACCGATGACAGCAAATAGAATCCTTGGAACTCTCATAAAAACACCTGGAGCATCAAGAAGCTCCAGGCCTATCGGACGCGAGACTGGCACAAAAAGGTTACAGTTATTGCCCTTTCCAAATACGGATCGTCATGTCCATGCTGCCCGAAAACGCTCGTGAACCATCAGGCATGAAACAAATGGATGTCACAGGTCTTTCATGTTTCTCAAACTTTGCCTTGACTCCCAGATCTTGGGCGTTCAAGTAATACACAAAATTGTCCTGGCCGGCGGCCATAAGGGTCTTCCCATCTGGCGAGAACGCGAGAGAGTTGGCTTCGATGGCTGCTTCAACTTTCATTTCTCCTGATATCAAATCCCAAAGTCTGATCTTATCGGAGCTTCCGGTGGCAATAATTTTGCCGTCAGGTGAAAAAGCTATGGATTTTCCTGTCGAGCTAGATTCAAATTCCTGCTTTTGCTTGAGAGTATTCGCATCCCATAGATGAAGATTGCCTCCGTCATCAAAAGTTGCAAAAATCGTCCCGTCTGGCGAAAGAGCGGAATCCACGACCGAATAATTGTGTTTCAAGACTGTGCCGGGTTCCGAAGCCCCGACCTTCCATCGCCTTGCAGAGTTGTCTTTGCTAGTTCCAAAGAGTTTTGAACTGTCTTTGCTAAAGACAAGTGAAGTCAATGCTCCTTCGCAATCTGTGAACATTGCGATCTCTTTCCAAGTGGAAGTGTCCCAAATTTTGACTTTTTTATACATTTCCCCTGAAGCAAGATATTTACCATCGGGGCTAAAGGCGAGCGCTCCGATTTCGCCATCATGACCCTCAAGAGTCGTGATGCTGGCCTTCGATTTAGCATCCCATATTCTCACAGTGAGATCTGTGCTTCCAGAAGCGAGCCATCGACCATCAGCAGAAACAGCGAGACTCGTTACGTCTCTCGTGTGACCCTTGATCGTGCCAACATCTTGGTGGATCAATTTCAACGAAAAAAGCGCAAGCGTCGTGATCATATGGGGCTATCTTGACACATGATAGATCAAGAAGGCGAACCATGATGGGGTGGGTTCAAGTTTGAATATGAAAACTTGAACTTTTTGGTGGAGGCGCGGGGAATTGAACCCCGTTCCAAAATCGCCGCCGCATAGGTCACCACGAGCGTCTTCTCTGGTTAATCTTGGTGGTGCCCTACCCAGAGACCCGTGAGGCAATCACCCAGTTCGATTCATTTTAGACTTTCAGACTCCGAACAGAAGCCCTCAAGTCGAGCTAACTTTTGCGTCGCTCGTGGCGGACCCCGTTAGCAGGGTTCCGGTGAACGCGCTGTCAATTAAGCAGCGTAGGCGAAGTTATTGTTCGCGTTTACTTTTTTGCCGTTTTTGTCGAGGCCAACGGCACCTCGGCTCGCAACCGGTGCTCGATCCGACCCTGTCGAACCCTTTCGCCCCCAAGTTACACATATTATGACAATTCTTGGATCCCATTGGTTTCCGGATACCCAGAACTCGGATTGGTCTTGATGGCACAAGGGACATACTGATGATGGGAGTCATGTTGAAACACTTCAAACTTTCTTTCTTCTTTGCTCTTTTATCGTTAGCCATTCTGGGGCATTCCACGTCTTTCTCCCCATCTTCTGGTGAGCTCACTCTGCGTTCCTTGGACGGACAAACACGAGAAATCTCCAAGTTGGCTGAGCGCCCCACAGTTTTGCTCTTCTTAAAGTCTGAATGTCCACACAACAAAACGGCCATTCCACGCTGGAACGAGTTATTTGCCACTGCTAAATCTGGCGTGAGAATTATTGGGGTCTTAGCAGAAGATGCCAAAGTTGCGCGTGAATTCATCAAAGCAAAGCAAGTGAAGTTTCCAATTCTCCTTGATCCCAAGTCGACAGTTTCTCAGAAGATGGGAGTTCAACATTCGCTTGATCATGTTTTGCTCATGCCAGGAAAAGCGACGAAACCGAAACTCTGGGCGGGGGATTCTCAGGATTACCTTCGCGAACTCTTGAAAATTGTCAACAAATCACTGAAAGAGCCTATCAAATTTGACATTTCAAAATTTCCAAAGTCGCGACAATCCGGCTGTTCGATGTGACCACAAAATTGATGTTAGTAAGTTTTCAGCTAAAACATTAACTTATCAAGGCCAACGGTCAGGCCACTGAGTGAGCGGATTTCGCGACAAGCGAGTTTGACGCCTTCCATAAACGATTTCCGATCCATTGAATCGTGCCGGATGGTGAGAATTTCTCCGGGCCCCCCAAAGATGACCTCTTGGTGAGCGACATAGCCCGGTAACCGCACCGAGTGGACATGGATCCCTTTGACCGTGGCCCCCCGGGCTCCAGGGAACTTTTCGATGGCTCCAATCACTCCTCGAGGGACTGATTCGCGGGCATCCGAAATGATTTCAGCGGTTCTTGTTCCTGTGCCACTTGGGGAATCGGCCTTTTGATCGTGGTGCAATTCAATGATTTCAACATTTGGAAACCAGTGAGCAGCCATTTCTGAAAATTTCATCATTAGAATGGCTCCAATAGCGAAATTGGGGACGAGCAATGCTGGCTTGCCCGTGTCATTGCACTCTTCCCGAATGGCTGCCAGGTCTTCGCTGCTGAGTCCGCTCGTTCCGATGACCACAGCGACGCCCCGTTTTAAAGCGGAAACGGCATTTGAAGCAGCACTTGAGGGATGTGTGAAATCTACCATCACATCGGCAGGAGTTGAATCAAGGGTTTCTCCGAGCTTTCCTTGGACTGAAAGCTCTGGTACATGACCTCCGCAAATATTTCGAATCGATTCTCCTGGATGGGCTTTATCCACGACGGCGACAAGCTCAAATTCTGGTGCTGATGAAATAGCTCTAACGGTCTCTTGCCCCATCTTTCCGCAGGCACCAGCGACTATAACCCGAATAGCTGACATTGAGTCAGTTTACCGCGATGTTTTGAACTCGGAAAGCTCCAAAACGACTCCTGAAAGTTCAATTCGAATTGGGTCTCCTTCATCGTCAAAATAAGATAAAAGTTCTCCCGTCTGAACGAGATGAGCTTTCACCGTTTTTCCCAATACAATGATCTCTTTATCCCCCACAAATCGAGTTTTAGTTTCAAGCCAAGATTGGTCGGCGGTGCGAAAAACAAAGTATGTCATGGTGGCGCCTGGTTCTGGTTTTATCTTTGAAAACCAAAACTGAGATAGGTTAGCAATGCTTCCCTTGCTCGGCCTCAAGACCATATTCGTTTTTGGCCCATCACCTTGATCAGAAACTACTTGAGCACCCTCGTTTGTAAAAGTCACAACAATTGAAGTCTTCTTTGTGCCGTTCCTCGACGTCTGGAGCATACGGACAGGTAATCCTGTTTTGTCATAAATGGACTCTTGGAGAACATCTGAAACTTGGCCATCGCCAAATTTAAGCCTCATATCCAATCGGATATATTTACTTCCATCGTCCTGAATCTTGTTGACCATTGTGGCTGTCCCGTTAAGTCCGTCTGGCCCAGAAACTTTCATTTTTATAGTCCCAGCAAAACTGGTTGAGCCGAGACATAAAAGTGCGACTAATTTGAAGATTTTCATGAATTTTCCGTGATCATTTTTGCGGCAAGAAGACCTGTGTCAAAGGCCAGTTCTGTTCTTCCACCCATCAACCCATCACCAATGACAAACAGCCGACTCATGGGGCTGTTGACGGTCTGAAACCATGTTGTCGTTTCTGGATGGCTATGCTCGTATTTAACAATGTGCGTGAGAATCGGTTTTTCAAACCTTTCACCCAAAAGACGGCCAAGCGAACCAAGAGTTTCTTCGAGAATAAGTTCCGGAGTCGATGTCCACCTTCGTTTGCTGTATTCCGCGCTCATTTGAACAACCAAGCCCGTGTGTCCTTTGGGTGCTCTTGTTCCCTCAACCTTGGTCGTTTCGAAACTGATCCACGATATCGGATGGATTTGGTCTGGACCAATGAGCGCATGATAAGGTGGAGAAAACTCAAAGTCATATCCTAGGCAAAGAGAGACGCAAGATCGATACTTGGTGTTCGTTAGTCTTCGTGAATCGCCGGCTCCCGAGAGAATGGATTGGGCGATCGGCACCGCAGCAGAAACTATAACAAAATCAAATTCCTCGTCTCCGATCTTGTAAGATTGCCCCGTGGCTTCAACATTCCGTATCTCATTGGAAAGTCGAACATCCAGTCCTTCCGAAAGGAGCTTGGGCAACTCACCATTTCCGAATCGATAACAGTATCGCTGTACTTTTCCAGCCGTAAGATGGCCAGAAACGAGCCTCACACCGTCGTGACTCATAACTGGGCTTGAGATTCGAACGAGGTCGGACGAATCAAGTTCTTGAGTCATTACGGATTCTAACTCGTGCCCCATAGGGCTGAAAGTAGTAGCCCCGGGGTCAAAAACAAAACCTCCGAGATCCAGTGTCTCGACTCGGCCTCCTATTTTCGAAGACTTTTCGAAGACTGTAAGTTTGTATCCTGCCTGACTTAACTTTCGAGCCGCAGCAAGCCCAGAAAGCCCAGATCCTACGACCGCAACTCTCATTTGGACTCCAAGAATGATTTGACTTTCTCGGCAGCCAATCGGCCTCCAAGACATGCGCCATCGATGCTGGAGTATGTCGTTTGCTCGCCAGCACAAAAAAGGCCTGTGATCTTTGTTTCGAGCGGTGCTAATGTTTCTCGAAAACCGACAGGTTGAGCAAATTGGGAGACTGGGATGTCGTCCCTGCGAAGCAACTCCCAATCCTTTACTCGGGACGAGGGATACCAGCGAGCGAGTTGAGAGCGAACTCGGTCTTCAATCTCGGCTTCTGTGGAATCTGGTTGATTAAGGCACGTCACCAGGATCAAATGACGGCCTTTTGGAGCCAGTTTTGGTGAAAGATTCGTCATGAATGCAACGTGGCTCACCGGCCTACTGTGGTTTCCATTCACCGTCACCATTCGTTCGGAATATGGAACATCGGGCGCCGAAAATGCAAACGAGATGCAGCCAACTGCTTGGGTGGGCGTTGAGACATTGGAGAGCTTTCTAGTTGCTAAGAAATCAGTCGCTAAAACAATAGCGTCTGCTCCAATTTCTTCGCCAGTGGAAAGTCGAACTCCTCGAACTTGTTTCTCGCCTTCCAAGATGGTCTCAACTTCGACATTGCAAAGAATGCTCCCGGGCTCAAGTTTTGACGCAATGGCCTTTGGAAGTTCCTCAATACCTTCAGAGGGACTCGCGACTTGGCCACTGACGATCATTTTCCAAATATAGCGAAAGGGCAATTGCGATTGAGCGAGATCGCGATTAAGAAACACTGATCCAAAGAATGGTTTGATAAATCGATTTGTGAAGGATTCAGTAAATCCGTTAAGTTTCAGATCATCCTCAATTGTGGTTTCCTTGTCGGCCCAAATTTTTCGAGCAGGAATGGATTTCAACATCCCCGAATATCCAAGTGCTCGGAATTTATCTGTGAATTCCAGAAAGGTGCTGAATGCCATTTTCATCTTCCTGTCTGAATAAATCGCTCGGAGTCGCTCATTCCAAACAACGAAGCATCCCGGTTCAAAAAACCGAAGATCGAGTTCTCGAAGATCAACCTCTTGTCTCAAATGGGGGTAGGCAGTGAAGACGGTTTGAAAGCCCTGATCGATCAGGAATCCGTTGACTTGATTTGTTTTGAGACGTCCCCCAGGGCGATCCGATTTCTCAAGCAATTGGACGGCAAAGCCAGATTGCTGTAGATTTTTGGCGCAGACTAAGCCACCTAGCCCAGCTCCAACAACAACAACTTGCCTTTGCATGAATACTTTTTACCTTTTGCAACCCGATTGGCCTAAAATAAAGTACTGAACATGGATTTCTGAGGAAATGGCAGAACATCAAGATCAACTTCAAAGTGACGAAGACGTCGATGAAATCCTGAGACTCGCCGTGCGACAATCGAGCAATGGACTAAGCCTTCGCGAGAGGCTTATGCAGTCTGGGCTGGAGATCGGACTGACCCCGGAAGAGATACAAAGAGCCGAAACTGATTGGCTGGCCCAAAAAGAAGCTGCGAAGATGCTGGAAACCGAAAAATCTGATCGCGCTCTATTTCGAAAAACTCGAAGGATGAGAACTTTTGAAAGCTTTGGTTCATATATTGTAATCAGTGGGTTTCTGCTCTTTATCGACTTTCGAGATGGGGTTCTCTCTTGGTGTTATTGGCCAATTGTCGGGCTCGGGGTCGCGTTTTCACTTGAGCTCTTAAGACTTTTTAAGACCAATGCAGATGATGAACAGGCATTCCAAAAGTGGCGGCTAAAGAGGCAAAGGAATTTGAAATCTTTCGCTGAAATCGGTGAAGGATCCGAAGATGCAAGCTTGCCAGTTGCAAGTGATTAACAGAGTAAGAATTTCTGCTAAAGGGACTACTATCCTAGTGAATTCAACAGATTCTTAGATCATTTTTGTCTTGAATGGTCACGAATGGGCCAAAGTCTGGCAAAAGACTATTTGAGGAACAGCGCGTTCTGCGCTCATTCCCCACAGCAAAGGCCCCCTTCCCTGGGGGCCCCCCAATCCACTGTTCGTCTGGGCTTTCTGTTACACCCAGTTTTCAATGATGTCCTCGGGTAAAACTAACCTGAGTCTCAAATGGCACAGCGAAAGGTGATTGTCGTTGGTGGTGGCCTGGCAGGCCTCATGACCACTATGAAATTGGCGGAGGCCGGAGTTCGGGTTCAACTCTTTAGCGTCGTTCCCGTCAAAAGAAGCCACAGTGTTTGTGCACAGGGAGGAATCAACGGCGCTGTTAACCTTCGTGGGGAGGGTGACTCTCCTTATCTTCACTTTGAAGACACGATTACAGGTGGCGACTTCCTCAATCATCAGCCTCCTGTCATGCGGATGGCCGAGAGGGCTCCAGCCATTATCTACTTGCTTGACCGCATGGGTGTTCCATTCAACCGAACAGCCGAAGGAATGTTAAGTTTTCGGCGATTTGGTGGCACGCTGAAGCACAGAACGGCTTATGCCGGAGCAACCACAGGCCAACAGCTCCTTTATGCCCTTGATGAGCAGGTTCGCCGGTTTGAAGCATCGAATGATGTTGAGAAATTCGAAGGGCATACATTTGTGGGCCTCATCAAGGACGCCAAGGGCGCTTGCAAGGGAATCATCGCTCAAGACCTTCGAACCATGAAAATTGAAGCCTATCCTGCCGATGCTGTCGTGATTTGTAGCGGTGGCAATGGCGTGATTTTCGGTCGGAGCACCAACAGCATCATCAATACCGGCGATCCCGTGAGCGTTTGCTATCAAGAAGGAGCTGTTTATGGGAACCCTGAAATGGTGCAAATCCACCCGACAGCCATTCCAGGAGAAGATAAATGCCGGCTCATCAGCGAATCGGTTCGGGGAGAAGGCGGAAGGCTTTGGGTTCCACGAGATCTGAACGATAGCCGCAAACCGAAAGACATTCCAGAAAAGGATCGGTGGTATTTCTGTGAAGAACTCGACCCAACTTATGGCAACTTGCTGAGCCGAGATTTGGTCAGCTTCATTATCTATTGCGTTTGCCGAATGGGTAAAGGTGTCGGCGGTAAGCAGCAGGTCTTCTTGGATATCGGCCATCTTCACCGAGAAAAAGGGTGGAGCCGAGAGCTAATCAATGACAAATTGGGTGGAGTCTTAGAAATCTACGAAAAGTTCATGCGGGAGGATCCCATCGATAACCCCATGCGGCTTTACCCTGCTGTTCACTACACAATGGGTGGGCTTTGGGTCGATTATGAAAAGGGTGTCGATGGTGCGACACTTGATGTCAATTCACCCAGAAATCAGCAGACTTCGATTCCCGGGCTATTTGCCGCTGGGGAATGCGAGTATCAATATCATGGTGCGAACCGACTTGGTGCAAATGCTCTACTGTCCTGCTTAACCGGGGGTGAACTTGCGGCACTTGGAGTTCAGGCATACCTACAAAATGCGTTGGAAGGTTCGTTTGAAGATTTAAGCAGTGAAACGATTCACGACTCGCTTTCAAGACGAACTTCACAATACGAGGCGCTTAGTCGATCTCATGGATCTGAAAACGCATATCAACTCTTGGATGAGCTCCAGGACACGATGTGGAGTTATTGCGGTATTTGGCGACTTCAAAAGGAACTTATCGAAGCAAGATCAAAACTCGACGAACTCACAGAAAGATCGCACCAATGTTGCATTCTCGATTCGGGTGAGTGGTCCAACCAGGCACAGCCCTTCGTGAGGTCACTCCAAAATATGATCGAAATGAGCAAGGCGATTGTGGGTGGAGCGATTTTGCGCGATGAGAGTCGTGGAGCTCATTTCAAACTTGACACGCCTGACCGAGACGATTCCAAATGGCTTGTCACAACGAAAGCTACCTGGAATGCAAGTGGCCCGATCTTTGATTTTTCGGAGCAAGTAGAGACAAATGTCATTTCTCCACGCCCCAGAAAATACAAGATCAATCAGAACAAGGTTGTCAAAGAGATCATGGGTGCTGACTTTCTCGAAAAGGCCGGCCTGAGCTGATTGGCCCTGATAATACTGCCTGATCTTTTGGGCTCCGAATAATTGGCATGGTTCCTGACGAACTGCTGAATGGAGTTCGTCATGAGCAATTTACATAAATCATTCACCGTGGTTGCACTGCTTGCATTAGCAGTTGCAAGTTTTGCGGAAACTCGCACCATCCGTTTCGAAAAAACGGCTTTGGGCGAAGGTGTCAAATTCAAATATAACGGTTCATCTTATAGTGCCTTTGCCGGTCAGCTTGAGTTCTTAGACCTCACCGCTGCACAAAAGTTTACGAGTTACTGCGTGGATCTCGATCACTTTATCTCGCCTGGTCAATCCTATCAGGTTGATGTCAGCCGAACGATCAACGACCCAGTATTCAGCCTTGCAGGTAGCGTCTATAGCAACGGGCAAGGATCTGTCAACAGTAACTTAACCGCAGCAGCTCTTCAGGTTGCTGTTTGGGCGGCACGTTATGGAACAGACCTTCAGGCAAATACCGGTGTTTTCCGATTGGATAGCACTTGGTATGGCCAGCACACCGACGTTGTGACAAAAGCAATTGCTTTTCTCAACACCGGTAAAGCGAATCCTTCAGACGCAAGGTTACTTGCTTCGGGTAAAGATTGCCCTCCAGGACAATCTCAGTTGACACCAGTCCCTGAGCCAGCTTCAATGGCAGCCCTTGGGCTCGGAATCTTGGGAATGGCCCGACGACGAAAGCGCAACTAAGACTTGAATTTCATCGAGCGAACAACTTCCTGAAACACAGGCACAAAACCGGCTCCCTTGCCGGTTTTTGTGCTTAATGTGAATGTGTAAGACTTCTTTTCGTGGATGACGATTGCACCAACAACATCATGATTGGGTGAATTCCCTATTGTTGTTTGGCCCCGATAAGTTCCGACGGCTCCAAACGGTGAGTCAAATGTCGAGATATCCTCTGCTGCTCCCGTAAACACCTGCTTACTTGCGAGAGTTGCGATCTCTTTCATATCCTCTTTGCCTGTGGCTTCGGGCACATCCAAAACCACAACGTTTAGATTTTCGACAAATGGATCCTTAGCTAAGATTCCTTTCTCGCTGAAAAGCATGACCTGAATCATAGGGTTATCTGTGAGAGACTTGATCGACTGGGCTGCCTCAGAATTTCCGACTTTCTTTAGAGCTGCTGCATATCGGGGCTCTTTGTCATCGCTTCGAATCCAGTCGTTGATAACGCTAATCGTGAAACTCCCATCTTTGCTGGAAATTTCATATGCGTCTTTTCCCAAAGCACTTTGTTTTGTCGAAGCACTCTTGGGATTTTCGATTTTGTCCTGAGCTGCCACTCCACACCCCATAAGAGTCACGGCTAATCCCAAAAAAAACACTTGTTTCAGCTTCATATCGCCATGATACTTCAGCCAGCAAGATGAGAGTGCATTTCGCAAAAAACGAATATAGGGCAACAGATCTAAAATGAGGTGACCTAAGAATGCTGGATTTATCACACCTAATTTTCTTAGGAATGCAAAAAATCATGTTGTATAATGAGTTCCGTATGCAAGCTACTGAGCTTGCGTGCTGAAGGTCTTTTTTAGTTGAGGAATTAAATATGAAAATGCGCTTAGTATTGTTTGCTGGGCTGGCAGTTGTTGCGACTGCGGTTCAAGCAAGCATAACAATCCAGTTTACAGGAGTCGATCTCGGGGGCAGTGCGAGCTATTTCTATAATGGCAACGCCAAATCATCGTTTGCGGGTCGCTTGAACTTTGCAAATCTGACAGACAGTTCGTCATTTAAGACATATTGCGTCGACTTGGATAACGCCATTAGTGGTGGACAGACATACGACGTCAATATCACGAATACCTTAGGCGATTCAACTTTTGAATTTGCAGGAAGCGTTTTTGCAAACAGCTATGCTTCTGTGACAAATAGTGATGAGGCCACGGCATTACAATTAGCGATTTGGGCTGCTCGATATGGAACAGACAATACGTTGCTTTCCGGTGGCACATTTCAATTGGATTCGGGCTGGGCGAGCAGCAATGCAACCATTGTCAGCTTGGCCCAAAGTTACTATAATGCCGGGATCTCGAGTGTTTCAGATGCATTGCACTATGATCCAATTCCAGCAGGATCGGGACAAGGTCAACTTGGTCCCGTGCCAGAGCCAGGTTCGATGCTAGCTTGTGGCCTTGCGCTTGGTGCATTGCTAAAGCGTCGAAAGAAGAACTGATGTCAAAATAGCCCAGTGACTCCTATCGAAATTCTCGGTCTGGTTGTCACTGGGCTCATTACAGTTCGGTTTGTCCTCTATCTTCGCTCCGGAGATCTCAAAGAAGATTTTGGGTGCTTGAAATCCTTAAAGGGTTGGAGCTGGGTTTCTGCGATTTTTTCAAGTTGGGCTATTCTGCTCTTAGTGGTCGCCATCGGTTTGGCGTTGCATCAACTTTCACCCCAGTTTTTTGGATGGTCTTGGCTAAAGCTTTTGGCGACACCTAAAGAAATTCCGACTGCAGGTTCAAACTTGCTGCTGAGTGGACTGAAATTTCCAATATTTGCCTGGTTTTTCTGGGCTCTCCTCGTCATCAATATCCCCGGCTTGGCTCTTAACGAAGAATATGCTTTTCGAAAAGATGTTACTGAACCTAAGTTGATTGCATTTCAAAGTGTCAAATTTGGGCTGGCTCATTGCATCGTTGGAATACCGATCAGTTTTGGAATTGGCCTCATTGTCGCGGGGTTTTGGTTTGCCCACCAATACAAACTGGGAGGCGTCGAAAGATCTGGGGCTTTTCATACCATTCACAACTGGACTCTGGCCCTAATCGCTGGTCTTTGGCTGGCTAAATTGATTTAGGCAGCGACTGAATTTTGAACCATGTTCCGAATGGTTTCGGAGAATTTGGACATCACTCCTAAAATCGCAGTTCTCTCATCAATTTCATGGTGATCGTTCGATTCCTTTGCGAAAGCTTCATCCATTGAGAGTTCTCCAGATTTGATTTTCAACAAAATTTCACTGGCATTTGAATCGGAAAACTTTGGAGTGAACCCATTGAGGCTTAAAAAGGAAACGGCCCCCACAAATGCCGTGGCTGCATTGGCACTGGGAAATGGGGCCAACTTCTCAAATCCTAGAAAAAATCTCTTCGACTGCCCTAACACATCTTGACTATCTCCAAGTCCATATTGATAATTTGTGCCCTCTTCAAGAGTTGCGTATTGAAAGTCGCTTGGTGCCCCAACCAATTGAAGGTGAATCCACAATATATCTTGGATTGTCAAATAGTTCATGACTGTCATTATGAAGTAAGGGGCGAAGCAGATTTAGGCTTCAGCCTGATCTTTGAGCCTTGAAAGAGCTTTTGCCCAGGCGTCCCGCAGGCCGTCGGATTCGGCCCGAGTTTGGATTCTGGCTGTATTGACATAAAGAACGCATTTGTCACCGTTGGGGTTAAAAGAGACATCGACGAGCATTGGGCCCGTACACCCAGGATGCTCCCAAGTGAATCGCAAATCCTTTCCCGGACGAATCCTGAGAAATGTTCCCCGACACCCTTCTTCGCACTCCAACAGCCCACCTACTTCTAAGTTGAACTTGGCATTATCCCCAAACATATCTTTGAATAAATTGGGGTTGACCCATGTTTCGTAAACATGCTCTGGTTTTGCACTGATATTCTTCGTGCAGCAGATCGAAAATCCCTCGGGCAAGCCGTCTTTTTTGAGGATGTTCTTGTGCTTTTCATATTCGACATAGATGGTGGTGGGCCACCAGTCCATTGCCCTGCCCGAAGTCATGTGTTGGCAACTGGCACGTCTTCCGATCCTTAATCCATCGATTCGATCAAGCTCATCGAACCATTCGTTCAAGGTCTTTCCGGTCGATTCTTTGCAAGCCTCATTAGTAACAGGAAAGTCTGAAGCGTTGACCACTTTCATATCGCCATTTTGCCATATGCCTTGCTTGCCAAAATAGATTGCATTTTCTTAAGGAACGTCTCCAACTCGACCTGTTCTTGCGAGTTTCTTCCAGCCTTGCTTCCGACCGATGATGGCATACCAAATCGACTTCAGCATAACGACATACATGAGCTGCCGATAAGCAAATCTTTGCAGAAATAGCCAAACAAGGGGCCATGGCTTGGCGCGATCAAGCCTATAGGCTATCAGCCCGGCCGTGAGCTCAACAGCAAAGAACAGTGAATAAAGAAGAAGCATTGTGTTGAGCGATTGTTGAGTCGCGGCATTGGACACTTCAGCTGAATGTGGTTGGAGATTTGCCAAAAGGACAAGCGAGGCAGAAAACAAAATTTGGGCATCTACAAATGGGCCAAGAAGTTGAAACACAACTTGAAACAACCACAGTCCAGGCAGTGCAAACCAACCAAACCATCCATGTCGAAACGTCGATTTCCGATGCTTCCACATACATTGGAATGTGCCAAAGGCCCATCTGAACCGTTGTTTACTCAGTGCATTCCAAGTTTCTGGTGCTTCAGTATAGGCTCTTGCCCGCGAATCAGTTTCGATTTTGTATCCGGCTTCTCTCACAAGCCAGGTGAGATCCATGTCCTCGGCTAAGGTGTCAGTGGAAAATCCACCAACCTCTTCAAGGACAGATTTTCTCCACATTCCGATAGCCCCGGGAACCACCGTGACGGCATTGAGAATTGAATATGCTCGCCGATCAATGTTTTGGCTCGTGCGATATTCCACGCTTTGCCATGCTGTGAGAATATTGCAAATGTTTCCCACCTCGACGCTCCCAGCGACTGCTCCAACTCGAGGATCTTGTAAGTGCTGAGCGAGGTATCCCACCGCATTCGAATCAAGAACAGTATCAGCATCTAGGCACAGGAGCATCTCGGCTTGAGACTGTTTGATCCCGAGATTGAGCGCCGATGCCTTTCCACCGTTTTCTTTGCGAATAACGCGAACGCGATCATTTTTTGCAAACCCACTCGCTACTTTTGCAAACGTGTTGTCCTGCGACCCGTCATCGATAACCAAGACTTCGGAGATCGGATGCTGGGATTTCAAAACGCTAGCTATTGTTTTCTCTATAGTCTTTTCTTCGTTGTAAGCTGCAATGAGAACTGCGATTTTAGAATCCGTTGGAGTGAGTGGTAGTACCTTTCGACTTTGCCACAATGCTAGTGGAACAACAAAGAAAATTCGCCCAAGTCCAAGGATAATTGCGAGCACAAAGCCAGCATTCAGCACAATTTGAGCCCAATGAGCGATCGAGAATACGGTCTTGTCGGCAAGGAGTAACTGGTTTCCTTCGTGAGATATGGGTGGCATTACTCGATCGCGAGGCCACCCCATCAGCCCGGACACGGTCGTAAATTCGTATCCCTTGGCTTTGAGAGCTGGGATCAAGATATCCAAAGCTTTGACAGTTTCTGATCGATCTCCGCCCGCATCGTGCAGCAAGATAATATTGCCTTCTTCTCCTGTTTTCTTTCGCCTTTCGAGGTCTTTGAGAACAAAATCTGAAAGGTCTTGGGCCGTGCGTTTACGCCCATCGGGTTGGGAAAGGTTCCAATCCGTCGGATCCACGTTTTCACCAACAGTTGTGAGCTTGAGCTTTTCCGCCAATTCAACGGGCCTCATTTCGACTGAACTTGTCGGCTGGCTGTCTGCGTTAAATGGAGGTCGGAAAATCGTTGTTGACCGGTCGAGGGTAGCTTCAATGATTCTTTGGGTAGCGACGATTTCTAGCTTGGCACGTTGCTCAGTTACAGATCCTAAATCAGGATGAAGAAAACTATGATTACCGATTTCATGCCCTTCCTGGTACGCGCGTTGAACTAGATATGGGTAAGATTCAATATTGTTTCCTACACAAAAGAAGGTTGCAAGGACGTTGAATTTCTTAAGTTTGTCAAGGATTTGGGGAGTCCAAGTAGGATCCGGCCCATCATCAAAAGTCAAAATGATCTTGTTGGATTTGTATCCCTCCTTCTTGACGACATAGGGGGTCGCGTATTCTTCATAAACAACATCATCGATAAATCCGGATTTGGCATCGACGGTTACGATGCGTTTGCCCGACTTTGGCAGTGACATAACTTGAAGAATCTCACCCTTTCCTTCATATGCCACTTGAAATGGAAATTCAAAAGAACTCAAGGATTGCCATGAAATCGGCTTTGAAATCTGGGAAGCGCTAAAGAATGTCCATAAAGAAGGGTCTTCTGTTCCGAGTGCCCAGAGTGCTGCCCCGCGGACTCGCCTTTGTTGGCCAATTTTCCAGATATTGGCAATACTTGGAGCGTCGAGTAGCCACACCGTGTGAGTGGCTTGATTTTCATCACGATATTCAAATGTCGAATTCATTTTTTCTGGATCAAAATGAATTGGATTGGGTTGAATGGATGATTCGATTAGGCCGGAAGCAATCGACATGGCCTCTTGAAAAGTAACTGAGGTTCCATGACTTTGATTCTTCGTCCAATCGTATCCGTAACTGGCTATGCCCAAAACGAGCTTATTTTCAGGAACGTCCTTGAGAGCTGCTTCCAGTACTCGATCAACCCAATCAAGACTTGCAATCGGGCCCGGCGAACTTGATTCCTCATGCTCATCGTAAGCCATGAGCACCTCATAATCTACAGAATCAGCCCAGTTCGCGAGTGTTTTGGATGGAGTATCGGGTTGAACGGCAATAGAGATTTCAAGTTTAGACTTATGAAATTCTGAGCCTGCCTTCACGAGAAATTCAGAAAAACTTTGAGCATCACTGGCAACAAGCTCTTCAAAATCGAACTGAATTCCTTGAAAGGAGTTTCTTAGACACCACCTGATGAGTTCAGTGATCAACTTTGACTGTTTTTCAGGATCAGCCAGGATTGGTCGAACCCGTTTGGGATCAAACTTGCTATCTTTTGCATTCGATAGAACAGGAATAATCTTGATACCGAATTTTCGAGAAATCTCGAGCAGTCTCTTTTGATTTAGATCTTGAACGGGATCAAATTCTGAGAAGTCAATTTCGGTTCCTTGATCGTTCATAGTAAGCCACACAGGGGCGACATGAGTGAGCGCCTCGGCGTGAGCCTGAAATGAGGAAAGCGCCGAGTCGTCCCAAGGGGCGAAGTAAGCGAGAATGACGTGATCTTCACGATTCTCATTTGTCTTGGTTTTTGACTGAGAAAGACTTTGTCGGAGTTCGGACTTCAATCGAGCCAATTGTTCATCAGCATTTCGGCGCTCGAAATTCGTTAGGAATCGCGCCACTTGTGAAGCTGATTTTTTTGGCTCGGCAGATTCTTTGACAACGAGTGTGAGGGCGAAGATCCCCATAAGTCCACTCGTTAAGAAAGCAAGCGCGATGGCGATCCCATTGATCCATGGCGCTCTTCTTCCTTTTGGGTCATGAAAGATGTGATTTGACAAGAATTTTCTCTTCTAGATTTTGAAACAAAAAAACCTCTTCGAGTGTTCGAAGAGGTTTTCCTTAAAAGCTCAGTAGTAAGCACAGCGTCGACCTGAGTATGTTCTGTTTCCCCAGTGGGGTCAGAAGTTCAGACTCTTAAGGAGGTGATCCACCCACACCTTCCGGTACGGGTACCTTGTTACG
>CAZOVP010000005.1:0-5286 GCA_964583465.1 uncultured Fimbriimonadaceae bacterium
GGGCGTCGGGGGTTCGATTCCCTCCGGGGCCGCCAAGCTTTTGAACCTAAAAATGAGAGACCTGATAGAAGGAAATGAGAGACCAAGCCCTTCGGTCCTTCTATAAATTGCTTTCAGAATTGAGAGACTAGTGTTGAACTCAATAGTGCTTTCAGGTTCAAAATGAACGTAAGAACGCCCTCCACTGTGGGAAGGGCGTCGCCCCAAATTATGTCTGCGGGCGAAGCCGTTCGATTAACTTGGGCACTGTCAGACCCTGCACAATCACTGAGAACGCTACGACTCCGAATGCTGCAGCCTGGATTTCGCTTCTGTGCGGAAACTTCTCTGGAAGTCCGAGTACAAGCGCAAGCGAAAGAGCTCCCTTCAAGCCTCCCCAAAACAGGATGTGCTGATCAGCCAGCCTCACCCTACTTTGAGACCAATGCAAAGCTCCACATACGCCATACACGCTGATTGCCCGAGCGACGAGGGAAACCACGATGGCGATTCCGATGATAGGGAGTTCGCCAACTAGCTTCGGTCCCAAAGACATCTCACGGACTCCGATGAGGAGAAAGATGATGGAGTTCGCAACAAAAGCGGCGAATTCCCAAAAGGCACCGACGGCTTCTCTCCCTTCGTCGGTGATTGCTCCCGTATGACCCATGTTGCCGACCATCAACCCTGCCACAAGAACCGCCAGCACGCCCGAGCAGTGGAAATGTTCGGCCAGGAGATAGGCTCCAAATGCAGTTAGCGTTGAGAAGGTGAGTTCGACAAGGTGCTCCTTCGTCTTGCCAGCTAGGTAGAGCATCAACCCAGCAGTTACTGCGCCGCATGCGATTCCACCACCCACTTCACGCAATACGAGCTCAGCACCTTGGCTCATAGACAGACCACCTGCGGTCACTACCGCGAGTGCAAAGGAGAAGGCTACAGCCGCAACTCCGTCGTTCAGAAGACTCTCTGCCTCAACCAGTAGTCGTCGCCTTCCTTCGACTTTCATCTCCTTGAACAGTGCAATCACGGAAACAGGGTTCGTTGCGGCGATAAGGGCCCCAAATGCGGCAGCGGCTGCAAACGTCCACCCGGCGAGGGTGGTCATAAGCCCAGCGATGATGAGCGTAGACATCACCACACCTACTGTTGCTAGGGCCAAAACAGGAACCATGTTTTCGCGCAGCTCCCTCCATTTGATGAACAATGCCGCTTCGAAGATGAGTGGAGGAAGCAGAGCTCTAAAGACCAGGTCGCGGGTGAGGGTGAAGCCCTCCAACACACCGCTCAGGCCGAGAACTGCTCCAGCGACGACTAGTCCGACAGTATAGGGGAGTCGCATTCTTCGCGCAAGGAGCGCGACCACAGCCGCTACGAATAAGAGAATCTCCACCCGTTCCAGAGAAAGGCCACTCATTTGTTCACTCCTTGGGCTTTTTGGTCGTCCAGTCCGTCAGGAATACTCAAGTCGCCTTTCGGTGGCTCGGTCGGTCGAGTGCTTGGTGTCTCCGTCGGTACATCAACTGGATCTGATTCAGGTTCAATGACATGTAAGTAGCCCTTCGAAGTTGCCTCTTTCGTCAGAAGGGAGCGGACATGGAGTTCAATGACCTTGCCATTTCGTCTTTCGAGTAAGGACTCAAGAGAGGCTATCTGTGCTGGGGTTACGGAGTTCGGTGTACGAACGACCGCCACAACAACAACCTTGTCTTCTTGGTAAACATAGCGAGTCTCAGACAGGTATGCCCCTGGAATCGCCTGAAGACCCGCTTCGAGTCTGCTCTTGATACCTTTCTCAAACAGTTGTTCACTAATGGTCGAAGCGAGTTGAAAGTAGAGAAACGTTGCTAATGCCACCAGAGCCACTGCGTCGATCACAAGACGGCGCACGTAGCCATTGTCGTCCGCAGAGCGCTTCGTGATGTGATGAAAGCCAAGTAGGTATAGCACCATGGATGACGCACATTGAATTGCGACGAGGTTGGTGGCGAAGAGAATGAAGGCTCCGCCTGCCTGTGGAAAGAGTCCTCGGGCAAGACAGATCCCGCAACTTGCCAAGGGAGGGACGAGGGCGGTTGAAATTGCAACACCGACGAGACCTACACTGACTCGCGGGGAGGCCGTCGCGTAGGCTCCGGCAGCACCTCCGAAGAGCGCTACGCCGAGGTCGAGCAAGTTCGGTTTGGTCCGAACCAGAATCTCGTTTGTGATTTCCACGTTGAAGTGCAGCCGTCCGATCAGTGCGCCAATAAACACGACCATCAGCGCGCCGACCGCCTCCGCAATAAGCGCCTGCCGGAGCAGCTTGGTGTCCCCGTCCACTAGTGCAAGTGCGAACCCCAAGATGGGCCCGAGCAGCATGGCGATAATCATCGCGCCGATCACAACGGCAGCACTGTCAGAAAGCAGGCCATAGCTGGCAACGGCAGTGGCCAGCGCGTTCATTACAATGTATTGGGCGTTGAGCTTTGAACCCTCGACAATTGAGTGCCTGACTTCACGCCTCGCCCCATCGTGGTCGGGCATCTGCTCACTTTCCGCTCGGGTCGGTTCATTCGTGTGGTATACTCATTGTAGTCGAATCTGGGCCACGTCCAGAGCGGGGGAACCAACCCAAGTGGGGTGAATCCTTTGACTAGGAAGAGTAACTTTCGGCTCTAACCCGGCAGCTAACCTCGTAGACATATCGAAAGAGAGTGAAGCGCACTGCCCATTCTCACTGACCTGACGCATTAGGAGGTGTTATCTATGCGCACAAAAACAATCGCTGAACAAGCGTTTATTTGCCAACTCGTTGAGAATACAAGGAAACTCATCCTCAACGATTCGATTTGCCTAAAAGAGAAATTGCACTTCATTCAAGTCGCAATTGATGAGAATTCGCGAAAATTACTCATTCTCAGAAGAGCTAAGGTTAATGCAACGAAACCAGAAAATATCGAAAGGATTGAAAGGTTTATTACCCTAAGAAAACAAGCGATGGCCTATCTTGGCGAAACAGCTAAGTTTCTCGAACAAGATACATCCACAAGATTGACACTGAGGCAACGGCCTCGGTTTTTCGCATATCCAAGCTGGGAACTTTCGAAGCCCAAACCGCCGTCCGAACCTGAAATCAAATTTATGGAATTTTCCTCTTAAAGGAATCTTGTAGTAGCCTGGCTGACGCCCTCAACGAAGTCAGGCACTTTTTGTTTTAGCAAGAGGATTGAAATGAATCAACCCAAGTATTCGATCTTAGAAATAGAACGACGGTGGTTTGTCAATTGGAACGTGGTTTCGCAACTCGTGGATCAAGAATTCACTCTCATTGAAGATCAATTCTTGTGTGGCGGTTCGATCCGACTTAGAAAAATGACACAACCAAATGGCAAAAGTGTCTTCAAGCTTGGAAAGAAGTACCAAGGTCAAAAGTACGTTCAACCGATAACGAACATTTATCTTGACGAGCAAGAATACGAAGCTTTGAAGCAACTTGGCGGTGAGGTCTTGGTCAAGCGGAGATATAAAGTCGATTCTGGAAGCATAGACGTCCCAAGCGAATCTTCTGGGCTGCAACCACGTTTCGAAATAGAGTTCTCATCTTTAGAAGAATGTCTTGCATATTTGCCCCCAGATTATGTCTTGGGTGAAGTCATAAGCGGGTTTGAAAAGCCTTTGTAGTAGGAAGAAAAACAACAACCAATGACATCAACTTGGCAAACTCCAAGACAATATAAACAATATGTATCGAACTGTTGCCCACCGCTAGCCCTTGAATGCGTGCCAAGGTTCTGGCATCTAAACTTGGCATTACGGCTAACCTTTGGATAAGGAATATGGTGAAAGGGAGGGCTGCTTTCCAGTTCTTTCCAACCCAAATGAGGGCAATTGCTAGGATAATTTCTGGCCAAAACATCCAACGGAATGTTATCCTTCCCACTTCGAGTGCAATCGGAAGATCTAGATTTGGAGCCTGGAACTTAGCCGTTGGAGCAATAAAGTTTCCTGCAACAATCACGCCCGCCCATAGGCAAGCAATTCTTTCCATCCAAATTGTCTTCATGTTCATAATCTGCTCCCGATATGGGCGACAAATTATGATTTCCGGCATAAAACTAGGGACAAACTGCAAAACATTGGCAAGCAGATTTCCGCTTGCCAATGGTGGAACTCACAAGAACTTCTTGAGGCTACTTTCCAACTATATCGTTATGTGTTGACGATATGACTTGGAAAATTTCTCCTTGCTCCTTTTCAGGCACATGATATTTGTCGAGTACTTTTTTGAGAATCATCGCTCCGGACTCCCACTCCTTTTCAGTCACCATGAGACCTTTATGAGAATCGGCCATTGTGCGCCCTGTGTATTTCATCGGGCCGCCACTCGCCATAACAAGTTGTTCAGTTACAAGATATTTTAGGCCCGCAGGGGTGATCTTCCCCGTGACAATTGAATTCACAACTTGTTTGTTACCTGTGATAATAGGATCTGTAGCCAGCATATCGACAAAATCATTTACGACGATGCTAATTGGAGCCAAACCTCCGAGCCGAGCATAGAGAGTCGATTTATCTTTGAACATCTCCATGGTGGGAGGAGCCATCGGCTTTGCCATCTTCATTTTCATTTCAAACATTTTTCTCGTCGATTTGAAATCTGCTTCGCTGAATCCATTTTTTTGGAAAATGGGCCATTGAAGATCCCAAAGCCTGTTCTCTTGCTTTTGGTCAAATTCGAGGAATTTATGAAGTGCAGCTAAGTCCACTGTCGGTACTTGAGGTCCACCCAATAAGTTTGCAACATAGCTCGTGATCGAAAAGTTCATCAGCGAGCGGTTCGTCTGAGAAAGAGCTAGCTTAAACCGAGCATTCTCAGTGAGGATTTCGTCTTTTGAGATGACTTCAATCGATTCTGAAACCGCAGCTGCAATCTTATGGATTCCACCAACGCGGTCATAGATCGACTTGACAGGATGAGATTTGGCGACCGCCCCCAGGGCAGCCAGCACTAGTGTTGCCCCGAAGAGCATTCGAGATGTCCATTGACTTTTCATGACAGTTCTATTGAACATCCGGCAACTTTCAATGGCGTGACCGCTAAATGAATGTTTTCTGAATTCGCCAAATCGAGATTCAAGGGAAACGTCTAAATCCAGATTTTCCAAAGATCAGTGTTGCAAAAAATATGACCGCCATCATGATGAGGAGAAATTGAAAGCACAGGCATATGATTCCGGTAACAAAAGCCGCCTGCCCATTGTTATCGCCATTTTTCTTTGCTTTGTTGGCAAAATAGATTCCGGCACCGACCATTCCCATGGATCC
>CAZOVP010000005.1:5386-8763 GCA_964583465.1 uncultured Fimbriimonadaceae bacterium
GGCACTCGACGCCCCGTGATCACGTCTTCCAATATTGTTTCTGGAGCGATTCGTCGTTCGAAAGCCCATTGTCGCAAAGTTGTTTCGTCTGCCGGTCCAAATTTTTGGCCGTCACTCCAAATGACGTAATATTCCACGCTTTTTCTAAGTCTCCTTCATGTCATTTTGGTCTATGCGTTTGGTTCATTTTTTCTAATTTATGCCCATAATCATACTTGGTTCATGTAGGGACCTGAGAATGACGAACGGAAAACTCAAATTCAATGCCACAAATGGTCTCATTATTGTCATTTGCTTGTCATTTTTCATATCTTGGTTCTCGCTCAAGAATCTGTCTTTGGCAACCTTTTTTGCTTGCACCGGGAACCTAGCAAAACCTTGGACCTTTCTTGTCTATCCATTGGGGAGCTCTGGATTTGGGCAAGAATTTCCATATTTGATTCTCGAAGCCTTTTGGCTCTACATGATTGGATCAGAACTTGAATCTGCCTGGAATTGGAAGAAATTTTTGGCGAGTTTCTTTGTGTATGGGCTCGCTTCGGCACTTATATGTACTCTCTTGGGTTATTTCACGAGTGGCCAGTTCGCACTCCTTGGTGCTTGGATCCCGATATCTGGATTAACATGCGCTTGGGCTGCGCGCAATCCGATGCAGGTGGTTCGGTTTATGATGGTTTTTCCCATTCAAGCCCGGTTTTTGGCGCTCATAACGGCCCTTTCAGACTTCTTTATCTATGGAACAGGAAATCCATTGATGGGGTTGGGAGCTGCTTCGGCTTGCGTTCTTGGATGGTTTCAAGGGAAGGGTGCATTTGATTTGAAAAACCAGAAGACTGTTTCTGGAAGTCGCGGTGGAAAGGCGCAAACACAAAGAGAATTCGAATCATTTATAGATAACGTGAACTCGCGAAAAAAAGAACGCGAAGAACGAGATCGGCTCAGGAAGCTTCTCGAAGGAAGCCTTGATGATGGGCCCTCCGACCCCGTAGAATAATCACCAGGATTAGTAAGTGTTAAGAATTCCCAACCCGGACGAATCTGAAGTTTTAATGGCGACAGGCATATTTGCGGGTTTTAGTTTCTCTTGGCAGTTTTGGTCAATTTCTCGTTGTATAATCTAGCCAACACAGAAATGTGTTTTCCTAGCTTCGGCTGGGCGTTTTTCACAATGGAGGACTAAAGCACAAAATGAAAATGCGAACCCTGCTTTCTTTGTCGTTCATCGCAGCATGCGTCTTTGCAAATGCTGATTTGAACCAAATTGATAATATCGGCGCAAGCCTCACAGACCCAGATCAGAATGGCACTTCTCAGATTTTTGAAACAGCAAAATCAGGAGCAAACGGTATGGTCTTGGCAGACGTCAAAGCAACCAACAGCGTTCTTAGCAGCGTTGACGTTGCTATGGTCTGGAGCGCAAACGCTGCTTTCAACGCAACCCGAGGATATCGACTCTCCGTTTGGACCGGTACATTGAACTCGATCGCTGCTGGTGGCATTAACTTGCTCGGCAACGTCGCTACAATGGACATTCTTAACGGCGATTCACGATTGTCGTCTGCTGACTTGACTGGCTCCGGCACAGGTTCGTCCCCAGCCAAAATCGTTTCCCTCTCCGGCCTTAACGTCGCTGTCACAGCTGGTACAAACTACTGGTTCGGCGTTTCCGCTTTGTTGGACGCAGGTACCAACAACCTTCAAGCATTCGTGCTTCGAAACGGAAACCCATCAAACGGCTTCAACTTGAACAATGACGTCTGCATGCAGCCAAACGATCCGTTCGGCTTCGGCGGCCCATTCATCGAAATCGATTCATCGGCTTCGAACGCAGCTTACCGATTCACGACCGTCGTGCCAGAACCGGCTTCGATGATCGCTCTCGGCGCTGGTCTCGTTGCACTTGCACGACGACGACGCAAGTAAGTTCGGGTTAAACCGAGCATGGCTCAGTCCTCCGGGCTGACCAATTAAGAATCCTAGCAGTAATTGGCTAGGATTCTTTCTTTTTTGCATGACATACTCGAAAGACTGTGAGTGATCAAGTCGTTCTCATGGCCTTGGTTTTTGTAGCGGCTGTTCTCTATTCTTCAGTTGGGCACGCGGGGGCGTCAGGATACTTGGCGGCGATGGCTATCACAGGTGTCACGCCGCAAAGCATGAAGCCGACCGCACTCGTTCTCAACTTGATCGTGGCAACCATCGCGCTTGTTCGATTTGTCGTTGCCCAACAAATATCTTGGAGAGTGCTTTGGCCATTTTTGATTGGATCGATTCCATTCGCATTTTTGGGTGGTGCGATGAGTCTCCCTGGGCACTGGTACAAAATAGCTGTCGGGGTGATTCTTCTTGTGGCAGCCGTTCGACTAATCATGTCAGCCAAATCAAAGGATATCGAAAAACCGAACACGGCTCCAATCTGGCTTTCGATTGTTATCGGTGCAATAATCGGTCTCCTCGCAGGGTTGACAGGAACTGGAGGAGGGATATTTTTGTCTCCCGTTTTGATCATGATGGGCTGGGCTAAGACCCGGGAATCAGCTGGAATTAGCTCAGCTTTCATTTTGGCAAACTCTTTGGCAGGGCTCATTGGTGCATCTAAGAATTTGAATCAAGTTCACCCTCAGGTCTTAACACTTGGAATTGCTGCGGTGTTCGGCGGTCTGATTGGCACTCAATTCGGTACAAAAACTTTTGGTGTTCCGGCTCTCCGAGTGATTTTAGGGGTCGTCCTCGTAATTGCTGGGCTCAAGTTGGCCCTTGTTCAATGAACCGGAACATGCCGATACAACCTGCGATCGTGCTGAGTATTTTTGGAACTTCTCTTGCCCGTGCCATGGTTGCTTCACAAGACCGCTTTCAATCGAAAGCATGAGGGGCAAAATGCTCCAACGGCTCAAAATTTCGAAGATGCCGTTACGAAAGGTGGCGGGGTTTCAGCATGGATCGGTGGCGACGAGAGTAGTCCTTACTTTGCTAAAACTTGTTGGGTCATCTCCTCTTCTCTCAGAAGCCAGTCCAAGGATCTTTATTGAGGCTTGTATAATCCAGGTTATGACACTTTACGAAGAGCTGGGAGGCTTCGACAAAATTCTTTCCTTATGCCGAAGATGGCATGAATTGTGTCTTAAAAACCCCGTCGCAGCCCATCCGTTTGAGCACGGTCTCCACCCACAGCATGATGAGCGCCTTGCCGCATATCTGACTCAAGCCTTTGGAGGACCCAAACTCTACACCGCAGGATATGGCGACGAATCTTCAGTTCAGGATATTCACGCTAGAAATGGGGCTCATATTGAACTTGATGAAATTTGCCTCCAGCTTTTTCAAGAGGCTTTACGCCAGGAAGGGCACAAGAGCGAGGTTATGGCACGAGCCTT
>CAZOVP010000005.1:8863-82113 GCA_964583465.1 uncultured Fimbriimonadaceae bacterium
ATGGCAGATGAGAGTCGGCGAAAGCTATTAGACTCTTTATTCCTGCTCGACGGTCAAACGCTATCTCAATTGGAAACGAAGTTGCCACAAATGACTCGGTTTGGAGTCATGAAGCACTTGAAAATCTTAGAAGAGGCAGGGCTTGTCATTACTAAGAAACGAGGAAGGGAGAAAAATCATTATCTTAATCCGGCACCAATTGGCGAACTCTACGATAGATGGGTGGGCAAGTATGCTCAGCCACACTTGAGAATCTTATCTGGCATCAAATCATCTCTGGAGACCATTACAATGACACAACCTAAGACGACAACTCATATTATTCAATCCTACATTCGGGCAACGAAGCATGCCGTGTGGCAGGCACTCATTGACCCCGAAATGACTTCGCAATATTTCTTTGATTCCAGGCTTCAATCTGACCTAAAGGTGGGCTCTCCGTTTCGATACGTCAATGTCGAGGGCGAAACAATGATTGATGGAGTCGTTGTGGAATGCGATCCTCCCAATCGACTAGTGAGCACGTTTATTCAAATGTGGGAAGGAGAACCACTGGAAGGGGGATTGGTGACTTATGAGCTGATCGAAATGGGCGATATGACCAAAATTCGCCTAACACACGAAGGGTTGCCAGAAGGACATCCAATTGTCGACCAAACATTTAGTGGGTGGTCATACATCTTGGCTGGTCTCAAGACACTTTTAGAGACAGGAGAAAGACTGGAACCAGCTGGCTCATAAATCTCATACATTTCTGGTCGCTGTTTCTCTCTTCTTCACTTAAGTTCAGCCGAGATCCAGCGACCAGATTCGATGTCTTTTTACCAAAAGCAGCTGAAAAAAATTAGATTTGCCGAAAAAAACATTTTGCTCTAGCTGTTTTCAGTTTGAATTGATGTGGATGGCTTCATTTTCACAGAATAAATGCAGAGCAAGACGGCGGCTAAGACAGCGGGCCACAACGTATATCCAAGGAGGAGAGTATGCCCCAAAGCACCAAGGATTGCTCCACAAACTAAACTCAACCAATGCAAAGCGTAAGGCCACCATGTATTCTTTGGCCCACCGAAAAGCATGGAAGCAAGTTGCTGACCAAGTTTTACGAGAGTACCAGTCATATAGGTCAGGCCTATACTCACCTCACCGTCGCGCTGAAAAACAGCATTCTCTGCCCCCATGGTCAGAACCATAAACACCGCACTAGGAACGGTCAGCTGCAAGTTGTGGCAAGTTGCGGCTGCTATCAATAGAAAGCAGACAAGAATCAAAACTCTTGGTTTGCGATATTCTCCCGCTAATCGCGAGACAGCAGTACCTAAGAAAACTCCCAGCACAAAAAGCAATATCACAACGAGAACAAGGCCAGCGTAGTTGTATTTTTGTTCCACAAGCGCAACACTGAGCTTTGTAGAGTTTCCGCTCATAAAGGAAACAAATACTCCACCCGTAGCCAAAAAGCCCGAAGCATCGACATACCCGGCTAAACAAGAGAGCCCGACAGCGAGACAGATAGCACGCCGGTTATAGTTGGTCACCGGTCAAGTTTAGCTGAAGACAAAATAACGCTACAAATCGCAAACGGGAGCAAGTCGAATTATTTGAAACAATACAACTTCATAAAGATGGACATTATGAAAACTTTCGGGGCCTTGGATTCAAATGAGTTTTAATTAATTTGACCTGACTAGGAAAATCGAACTTGGCGCCCCGGAGAGGACTCGAACCTCCGACAAACGGCTTAGAAGGCCGCTACTCTATCCACTGAGTTACCGGGGCGGGAGCATCGAGTTTACCACCGCGCTAACCGGGGCTTAGGTTGACTTCTTAGATTTGAAAATTCCGCTTGTGACAACAAATCCAATGGCAGCGAGCCCGGCCATGCTCATGGGTGCAGCAAGTGGCTGTTGAAGGCGTACCTCAATTGGTTCGCCATCTTCGTCCTTTTCACCAGTAAAGACTTTGGCATCTGGGTTCACAAATTTTTGAAATTTGAGCGGATCGAAGTTTGTGTGCAAAAAAAGGCCGTATCCGCCGACGCCTAGCCCGAGGAAAAAGACTGTGGCTGCTATTCCTTTAGCCCACTTTTTCCCCACCATGCCGATAATGGATGCCAAGGCGGCCAAAGCAGCATAAACAATTGGAATCCAAGTTTGCCAAACCTTTGTGTCATGGAGAAGAAACCGATGTTCATAGCGAACATCAAGCACCAAAGTCGCAAATCCTGCAAAAAGGATAAAGAGAACAGCGCGGTCTCTGGAGTTCATTCGTCTATTTTAGCCGTGTGTAGAGCCATGGAGGGTCAGAATCGAGACCTCCGCCGGGCAAAACAGCCTTGCAGGTGGTCCAGTTGTGCCAATTCCTCTTGAAACATAAAGTGGTACTGGCCCCGAAGTATAGAAGCCACTGATGTACTTTCGGCCAAGTTTTGAACCTGTAGGTGCCCAGCCCCACGGAGTGATAAATTGGCCCCCATGTGAATGCCCACTGAGCATGAGTTCTGGTCCCCAAGGGAGCGTATCCATCATATCTGGCTCGTGCCATACAATCACAATTGGATCTTTGGGATCGGTATTCATAATCGCACAATAGGGGTCTGCATGGCCAGCGATTTCAGAATCAATCCCCACCCAATTGATTCCGTCGATTTTGAGAACCTCATTTCTGAGCATCGTGATTCCGAGTCGTTCATAAACAGGGATCAACCATTCTGCGTCTCCAGCAAAATAGTCATGGTTGCCAGGAACGGCAATCGCTTTCCCATTCATGAGCTTCAACCCAGAAAAAGCGACCTCTACTAGATCCAAGACACCGCTTTTCCAATAAGCGATGGTGTCTCCAGGTATCACAACGAGATCTGGCTTTTCGATGAGAGCATATTCGACCGCACGTTGCGCTAATAACACAGATTGATGGTCACGAATATGGGCGTCGGCGAGCAACGCTATTTTGTATCCATCGAGATTTTTTGGCCATCGAGGAATGTGAAGGTGTCTCTTCTCGATTTTGAGCTTTTGGGTTTCAAAAAGCGCACCATAAAGAAGAGCACCTGCTCCCGCGGCGGCGACTCCCCATATGAGTTGGTTTAACTTCAATCTAAATTCTATTTTGACAAAATCTAGCGACCAGCCAACAGGCCAACCGAAGATTGCGCAATTTCGCAAGCTTGTTGTTGCAAGAGAGAAATCGTGCTGTATTCCTCTTGGCTTGGCTGTGTCACTGGGTGATCCAAATCGATCTGACTCATAACCTGGTTCAAACCAATAGTGTCATCCAAACCTAAGAAGTGACCAATTTCATGCAGCGCAATATTGAGTTGCAAATCTCGGGTCATCGGCAATCCATTCAGAGTCATCGTTGCGATTTCTATGCTTCCTGTCACTCGGGTTGTAAATTGCCCTCCGGCCCAGGCGTGGACG
Organism: uncultured Fimbriimonadaceae bacterium; assembly: GCA_964583465.1. GTDB lineage: Bacteria > Armatimonadota > Fimbriimonadia > Fimbriimonadales > Fimbriimonadaceae > JAEURO01. The sequence continues at coordinate 12,280 of CAZOVP010000005.1, forward strand.
CTTCGGCGTGTGGTCGCCAGTCCCAAGACGTCGTGTCCGCCACCCGGTACTCGATTCTTAAAGTCAATTGTCAGATCGGAAAAGCCTTCCGTTGATGGATCAAATTGGATTTGATAACCTAGGGCGCTTTCCCAAATATTGAACGCTTCAGACATGACATCCATAGAGTCGTTTTGAACCTGAACTCGAATTGGTCGCAAAAATGTGGCCGTGTTTGCATAAGCCTGCGCCTCGGCGATTTGGCCAGAATCTAGACAGGTTTGGGCGTGGTCAAGGTTCTTAAGAACAGATTTCAAAACTGGGACTTCGGCTCGAATACTGATTGCCGAAAGAGCCAAAAGTGTTGTCAAAGCCACGACGATTGCTCTAGTAGATTTCATGAATTCACGACCACTCCTTATAAAGTGTTCGGCAAACTCAAGTCACGTACTCAAGGGTCGCAGAACTAAAATTTTTACCGGCTTTTTGAGCTCCAGTTCAAACCTAATGCAAGGCTTTAGCTTTCACCGGCACTAGAATCGTTCTAAGACCGTGAGCTCTTTCGTCAATTTGTGTTGACCCATCGTAACAGTAAGCTTGTAAGTCCCAGGTCGCGCATGAAACGGCATTAGTGGCTCTTCGCCCTTATCGCTGAGCTTGAGGTGTTCTGGCAGAACCAGATCCCAAACGACTTGGTTGAGTCCGGGAGCGTTCGATCCAGTCAACTCTTTGAATACGACCCCCTCACCGTTTTCGATCTTGATCTTGACGTCATCCCCTGTATATTCATTGATCCAATACTGAATCCGGAGCCCGTGTGGCGTGTTTGGTGCCCTAAAACACTTGTGCGACCAAAGCCCTCCGTAATCCAGATACCATCGTGGACGACGTGGTAAGACATCAAAAACGTGTAAGGGCGAATTCAGCACATCTTGAGTCAGTTGGCCAAGAGCCGAAGCATCATCGAGAATCCAAATAGAACGGCCATGTGTGCCAAGCACAAGGTCTTGGTCTCTCTCATGTTGCTTAATATCATCCACCGGGACTGTCGGCAAAGTTTTTCCATGAGCGCGGATCCAGCTCTGGCCACGGTTTATTGAAACGTAAAATCCGCTTTCGGTTCCGGCAAAGAGAACATCTGGATTATGCAAGTCTTCTCGCATAACTTTAACAGATCGCCCCTTAGGGAGATCGCCAGAAATGTCTTTCCATGACTTGCCACTATCGTCTGTCATCAAGATACAAGGGTCAAAGTCATCGGTTCGATGTCCATCTACGCTGGCATAGGCGATTTTGGGATCATGCGCACTGGCCACGATACGACTGATGTATCGATGGTTGACCGCCTTTGGAGTTACATCTTTCCAACTCTTGCCATCATCCTTAGAAAAATAGATTAATCCATCATCAGAGCCTGTCCAGAGGATCCCCGGCTTTAGAGGAGATTCATCAAGACTGACAATCGTGCAATGAGCTTCAGCATTTGAACCCACCGTATCCATTTTGCTGGGGTCGCAAGTAGTGAGATCGGGGCTGATTTTCTTCCAAGCCTTGGTTTGTGCATTGATTTTGAAGACACAATTGCCGGCGTGATAGATTGAAGTGGGATCGTGGCGAGAAACAAGGAACGGCGAATTCCAGTTGTAGCGTATTCTGGGTTCTCCCTCCCGTGCTTCCGGAGACATGTAAATTTTTTCACCTGTTTCCATGTTGATCTGGGTGATGTGCCCGCCTTGCCATTCTGCATAGATGAGGTCGGGATCATTGGGGTCAAATTCGGCATGGAATCCATCCCCCCAAAAAACAACTTGCCAATCTCGGTTCGATATTCCAGTCGCAATAATTCCAGCTTCGTCCATCTTGCTGGATTCCTTTTGAGTTGAGCTGAAACCCACCCACGTACCGTTATCTTGCAGACCTCCAATAATGCGATAGGGATCTGAGAAATCCAGTGAAATATTGTAGAACTGGCCCGTAGCTAAAGTATCTATGTAATCAAAAGTCTTGCCCTTATCAAAACTCTGATAAAATCCACCGTCAGTTCCTACAACCAAATGGTCAGGATCTTGAGGGTCGATAATGATTGCATGATGGTCTGCATGGAGCATGTTGCCAGCTCCTTCATAAAACGTCTGTCCACCGTCATCGCTATATTCAAGCGTCCAGCCCAGCATATAAAGTCGGTTGCTATTTTTGGGATCGATTTTGATCTTGCTAAAATAGAAGGCACGCGGAGAACGGACGCTTAATCGTTCCCAAGTTTCGCCGGAATCGTTGCTTTTGAAAACGCCCCCGCCCTTCATTCGATCGTCGCGAATAGAATTGGCCCCTTCATCACAGCTTTCAACTACGGCATAAACAACAGCAGTGTCTTGCAAGAAAATATCGAGCCCAATCCTCCCTGTTTGCTTAGGTAACCCTTTGGTGAGTTTTTCCCAAGTCTTTCCTGCATCTTTGCTCTTATAGATGCCTCCTTCGGGGCCACCACTTTGAAAACTCCATGGTTTTCTCAGCCGCATATACATGGCAGCATAGACAATGTCCGGGTTTTTCGGATCAAGAATGACATCGCAGCAACCAGTCTTGTCATCAATCTGCAGAATTGGTTTCCAGGTCTTTCCGCCATCCGAAGTTTTGTAAAGTCCACGTGTTTCGTTATGCCCCCAAAGGTGTCCAAGTGCCGCGACATAGGCAATATTTGAATCTCGTGGATCCACGGCCATTCTGGGAATGTCGTGTGAATCTTCTAGCCCCATGCATTCCCAGGTTTTGCCATCGTCAGTCGACTTATAGACACCATTCCCCCAACTGCTAGAATTACGCCCATTTCCTTCGCCGGTCCCAACCCAAATTACTCCAGGGTCTTCGCTTTTTTCATCTTTCGCACACCAAACGACACTTCCAATGGAACTCGTGACTTCCTTATCGAAAATAGGCTCGAAGGTTGTTCCTCTGTTCGTGGTGCGCCAAAGTCCGCCCGTGGCATAGGCCACCATAAACGCTTTTGGATTTCCCGGTTGAAAGCACAGGTCACTCACCCTTCCACCCATGTTTGCTGGCCCAACACATCTCCAATTGAGCCGTTTGAAATCACTTTCGGCGAGTTTTCGGGCAGATTCTTGCTGGGAATTCGTCTTGGCCATGGGAATGATCAGTATACAACGCATCGAAAAGTCATGGATGATTGGTCAAAATTTTCCCCAAGATTTCAAAGAGAAGACTTATTGTTTCAGCTAAGACATATGGTGAGAAGTTATACAATTGGCCATGATCGAAAATATGGAATCCGTTTTAGAAAGTGCTCGAATTCCGACTCGCGTCTTCGCACATTGGCTTCAATGTCAGTTCCATACTTCATATCCTTCGATGCTGAGAGAAGCTCTTAGTGCGAGGCAATTAGCAAGCAAGATCTGGCTCATCGAAAAACTGGATGAATATGTGAGCGGTGGCGCGGCCGCAGTATTCGGTGGTTGGTGTGGTCTAAGCTGCAGTCTTCTGCACCATTTGAGTGCTCATGAGTGGACGAATATTTTTTCGATTGACAAAAATCGAAAATGCAGAGAAGTTGCTCGAGTTCTTTGTTCAGATATCCCAGGATTCGAAGCGATTGTGGCCGAGATAGAAGTTCCCACTTCTTTAGACTTTCAAGTTGCAATAAACACCATCGCAGAACACCTGGATCCCATACAGATGAATGCATGGCTAGAAACTTTGCCTAAAAATACAATTTACGCGGTGCAGTCGACAAACATTCAAATGCTTTCTCATATATGTCCATCTCACGATTTGGAGCATCTGGTCGCGAGGCTTTCAAAAACCCGCATACTGTTTTCAGGTTCGCTAGAATTACAAGAAAAGGGCACTTTTCGACATATGGTGATCGGATCCATGAATCCAAATTAGAGTGCTCAAATCATGGTTTGTGGATTTCATAGATTTGAGAAAACTCCAAATTCAGTGGGCGGAGCTCCTATTGGATATGAACAACTTGTGCAACTTCTTTTGGAACAAAAACACACTCTGGCCAGACCTCACGATTTACACGAAGTTATCGAGGACTTCACTCAAGGCCGAAAGATCGAGAAAGATTTCCCCAATGGTTCAACTATAGTTTGCACCGTGGGTCCATACGCTCATCTTTATATGATCATTCGTGAACTTACGGGGATTCCGTTTCGAGTAGTACGAGATGTGCGAACAACCTGCTGGGCGCCGTACCTATTTCAGGAAACAATTTGCAAGGCTTTAGAACGGAGCGACGACATTCGCGTTCTCCCTTCTAACTACACAGAAAAGTTTCTTGAAGCAGTCCTTCCAATGAAGAGAACATTATCAAAAACATTGATCTCATATCCTATAAGCGACTCCCTGCAAAGGGGACGAAATTCTCCTGAGAAGTCTTCGTATCGAATAGGATACTTAGGACGAATATCAGATGACAAAAATATCCGCTCGTTTTTGAAAGTTGGAGCCTTGGCGCAAAAGGAGAGGCATGATGTCGAACTTCATATTGCTGGCCCGTTTTATCCCAAATCTAAAGGAATTTCAACTCAAATCGAGTTAATGAATACTGCTCGTGCCACAGGCGTAAATGTAAATTCGATGAAGTTTCATGATGCCATAGGCTACGAGAAGATTGGCGAATTCTTGCAAAGCATGGACACTATGTTCTTCCCTTCAACTTCAAGCAATGAAACGTTTGGGAGGGTTCTCGTGGAATCCCAGGCCATCGGAACACCTATCGTGTCGGCAAATTTTGCTGCAGCTCATGAACTGGTTTGCGGTGCGAATCTTGTACCGGTCAAACTTAACCTTCCAAATTGGATTGCTTCTCATCCACCGTTCAGGTTTGGTGAGCCCGATGTTGAACTTGCGGTGGAGCGGGTTCTTGATCCTCGCAGAAAAAAAACCAGTCTTAAACGAAACGATCCGCGATTCTATCTGGAGGCCATTTTTGGAGATGGATGTCAAAATGAAAATATCAAGTTGAACCCAGAAGTATCTGGATTTTTGGATCGATTGGAGGTTTCGGGCCTGGTGCAAATGACGTATTCTGACGCACTTGAATTGGGCAAAACACTTTTGGAGGACTTTGCTTTCTATCATAGATCCGAAGAGATGCCACTCCCTTCGGAGCCAAACCATATGAATTCTGAAGGGCAATCCATCTATCAAGCGTTAATGACAGAAAGAGCGAGGGTGCCAGAACAGAGATGGGCTTTAAGAAACGCCCTGATTTACACGTTGAGATCAGGATTTATCCCGAAATTTCGAATATCTGGTAATTGAATTTTTTCATGCCCACTCCACAAATCTCAATTATCGTTCCGTTTTTCGGTCATCGCATTGAAGGGCTCCTCAAATGCCTCGACTGTTTGCTAGATCAATGTGAAGGCACTCCTGATTACGAAATTCTTGTCATAGATAACAATCCTTCTCCTGGGTTGTGTAGCCAAATACCGAGCCATTCATTAGTCACTTGCGTCCACCACCAGCGACCAGGATCCTACAGTGCTAGAAATGCAGGAATTCGATTGTCCAAGGGCGACATCATAGGATTCACCGATTCAGATTGTCTGCCTTCATCCGATTGGATTCTTAAAGGATACGAAGCTATCAAATCGAATAACAACTGCGGTTTCGTCGCCGGGCAAATCCAAATGACATTTTTAAATCCAAATGTCCCCAATGCATACGAGATATACGATTGTTGCGTGCACATGCGACAGAAAACGTATGTTGAAAATCTACACTTTGGTGCCACTGCAAACTTATTTGTACGAAAAGAGGTTTTCGAAAAAGTTGGAGTTTTCAACGAGGCTTTCTTTAGTGGTGGCGATCGAGAATTTGGTCAGCGAGTTTATGAAGCTGGCTTACAGCAAATATATTCTGAAGAAGTCAAGATCAAGCATCCTTGTCGCTCGACAATAAGCGAATTAACGCCAAAGATTCGGCGCCTTGTGGGGCAAGAGCACACTATCCTCAAAAACGCAAATCAATCGTCGTGGCGACTCAGACTTTGCTATATCGAGTTTAAGCGAACTGCTCCAAGAATTCGAATGATTACAGCATCGGCGAATCGATTTGGTAATAAGAGCATTCGAAAAGCGTTGGTGGTTCTTCTTAGAGTTCAAATTATTCGGTATTTGGAGGTTGTTCGTCTATGTTGCGGAAGCAAGCCTCTCCGCTGATCTAAAATTCCAGAGGGAAAGACTACTTTTCTAGCAGTTCTTGTTCAATGTCTTGAACGACTTCAAGAAATCTTTCCTTCCATTTCCCATCTAAGTGACTCGTTAACTTGTCATTCCAAACCTTCCTCGCATCAACGAAACAATCCTCTTCACGATCAAGTGCTTTCTCGATGCACTTCGATATTGAATTTTCATGGCCGATCAGGCACTTACCAAAATTGAGATCTGGATGCGAAACCATGAACAAAGTAGGGCGATCAAATAATATCCACTCGAAACTTGTAGAAGACTTTGCACCGACCAATATGGCTTGATCGTGCATGATTCTCGTGACATTAGAATTTCCAAAATGGATATTGATCCCTTTGCGTTTACAGTCTTGAATTAAAGATTTACCGAATTCTGGAGAGTGAGCCCGCGGGCTTAACGGCACTTCAGGATTAACGAGCAATGGATGAAGCATCCAAGTTCGATCGTAATGATCCAAATCCATAAGTTCTGTGTAGAATTTGAACCCAGATTTTTCCTTTGCCCAGCTTGAACCAATTAAGACCTTGTTAGGATTCGGATTTGTAAGGTTTGATCTTTGGTGAATCACTTCTTCTCCTTTTGGCCAACCAACAATTTCGATGCGGCGCTGAAAGCCGGTCTTTGCCCAAGCTTCTAGTTCAATTTGTGACGAGGCTATAACGACATCCCAAGGAGCACCATTTGAAATGGCGTGTGCCCAAGGCAGAGCTATTCCGTGAAAAATACGGACAAAACGAATCCTCCTATATTTTTGAACTAGTCCACTCTTGATGACATCGGGCCACCGGGAAGCGAAGATGATAGCATTCGGATGACGAGGAGCACTTTGAAATCCCCCATTTTGCGGGGGACAATTAAACAAAACTTTTTCAGTCTTTTGCAAAGCATCGAAAAATGGAACCATTTCATTGCGAATATGGTGATCCCAGCCAAGGAAAACGTAATCAATGGGCAAATCGAAACTCATCCTAAATTCATGAATCCCAAAATTTGGTGCTGGGCACTTTTCAAGTTAAGCAATTATCTCACAAAGCTCAAACGAAAAATCCTTGAGTGGAGCACTCTATCAGGACTGGAATCTGGTGTCGGCACTTTTAATTGCGAAATTTCAAACGGAATTGTTTCGAGTGCCTTAGGCGGCCTGTTAAAATCGGTCTAGGACGTAAATCGTCAAAAGGCCAAGGAGATGCCTGAAGAGGCAGATTAGAAGCTTTGGTGGGCCTAACTAGATTCGAACTAGTGACCTCACCCTTATCAGGGGTGCGCTCTAACCAACTGAGCTATAGGCCCGCAATGCAAAAAAAGATACCCCAAGCAGAAGCTTAGGTCAAGGGCCACGGGCTTAACGAGGCAGTGCCGGGTACATATCGCGGCTTATCGAGCGAACATCGACCAGCCACTGCCCATTTTCTCGGAGTAAATCAAGGGAAAAGTTTTCGTCATAAGCTGATCCAGAATCGAGGTTTCTCATGAGTGTCATTCTCACCGTTGCGCGGTCTGGGGTCGGTCGGACATCAGAATTCACCTTCCAGAGATAGCGATAGTGCTTGCCGATAAGCACGGTTCGCTCCCATTTCTTTTTGACTTCATCCTTAGAAATCTTTGGGTTGAAGTAGCTGAGGTTGGTGAGGGTCTCTGTATCGCCTTTTCCAAGTGCGACCATGAACTTAGTAGCGACGACAGACGGCGACTCTCCAGAAGTTGCAACAATTCCAACAACTGTCAGCAAGAGAGCCCCGATCAAAATCAGGATCCAATTGACTCTGCCACTCGTCCGCATCTGATTCCGATTAAACCCGAATCAGTTCGCTTGCCCCGTGACAGCCTGGGCCAATGTGGCATTGGAGTCCACAAACCATCGGTTTCCTCCGTTACGAACAGCAAATCTCACCACTACTTTTCGACCCGGTAATGAATAGATGGCCGAGACTATGGCTATGTCTTGATTTTTGCCTTCAAGAGCAAACTGCATCGGCGTATTTGGGTTCAAAACAGTCGTAAGATCGTACCAGAGAACTTTAACCGAATTGGATTGGGTGGGTTGATATGAAACAGACTGCAAGACTCCAAAATCTCGCCTAGCTGCCGATTGGCTAAATCTGGTCACAGCACTAATTGGCCCTCTGTTACGCGAAATAAAGAAAACGGACAAAGTCAGAGTGCCCAAAATAGCTGATGATAGAACCGAAACCAGCGATGAGGACAACTTTTCCACGAAAACAATTATCCACGAAAGTGAACACAAAGACCCGTAAACCGTCAGAATAGGGCATAGGATAGGAATAAGCACCATGAGCGACAACGTCAGCAGAAGAGATTTTTTGGGTCGAAGTGGCATGATTGCAGTTGGACTTGCTACTCCTCCTTGGCTTTCCGCAATTGCTAAAGCCGATGTTCTTAAACAATCAAAAGGTGCAAAGGTCGATCCAAACAATGTTCTGGTGGTTTGCCAGCTGTCGGGTGGAAACGATGGCCTTAACACCATCATTCCTTATGCCGACCCGCAGTATCGAGTTCTTCGCCCGACACTCGGAATTGCAGAAGGCGAAGTTTTGAAAGTTAGTAATTCGATGGGGTTCCATCCGAGTTTATCGGCTTTAGCTGATCTTTTCAAACAAGGCAAAGTCGCCGTTATTCAGAGTGTTGGTTACCCAAATCCCAACCGTTCTCACTTTAAGAGCATGGACATTTGGCAAAGTGCTTCTCCGGATAGCAGCTTGAAATATGGTTGGATTGGAAGAGCGTTTGATCAGCAAATGAGCAATTCCAGCCTTTCGCCAGTGGCTGGAATCGGGCTCTCGGTTGAAAAACCCATTGCACTCCAAGCGGATCATGCTTCAATTCCTTGTTTTGCTTCATTGGCCGATATTCAGTCGATGGTGGGTGACCCAGACGTCGAGAAAATGCTTCGTCAGATTCAAGGGAGCGATGCTCAACAAGGATCTTCGACTCGAGTGATTCAGCAAGCTAATAAGAGCGCGCTCGATGCCATGAGCGAATTGAAGACCAAACTTTCTCAATTCACACCCAAACAAACCTATGGCAACGACGCCTTTGGGAATGGATTCAAGCAAATAGCCCAAATCGTAGCCTCTTCGCCTGCCACGCGCGTGATCTATTTCAGCACAGGAGGTTTTGATACACACAGCAGGCAGACCGAACAGCACTCCAAGCTGCTCAAAGGATTCAGCGACGCAATTGGAGCGTTCCAACAAGAAATCGAAGCCATAGGCAAAGCCGATAAGGTTACAGTTGTGGTCTTTAGCGAATTTGGCAGGCGGGCATATGAAAATGGCTCAGGTGGAACAGATCACGGTAAAGCTGCTCCGATGATGCTTATTGGCAAGAACGTAAAGGGTGGATTCCACGGAACTGTTCCGAATTTGAACGCCCTAGATGACGGTGATGTCACATTTACAACAGATTTCAGGCAAGTTTATGCAACCGCGCTTGACAATTGGATGGGTATTGATTCAGGTGTAGTCTTGGGTGGCCAATTCTCGCATATTGGCGCGATCTGAAAATCTTAATCTATAAAGACAGTTCGAAAAGCTTGCTCAACACCCTGTTTTGCATCCTCTATGGATTGAGGTTGTCGAGTTTCCCTTTCCAAACTGGTTACCGGGTAGCCGATGATGCCGCATGGGACGATCAAGTCGAACTCTTTCAATGGGTTTGAAACGTTCAAAGCAATTCCGTGAAGGTTCACCCATTTCTTGATTTTCACTCCTATGGCAGCAATTTTTGCAGGCTGATCTTTGTTCACCCAAACGCCCGTATGAGGAGGAAATCGCCAACCTTCAAGCCCAAAACTATGCAAATTCAGAATAATGGTTTCCTCAAGATCTCGCATCCATTTGTGTAGGTCTTTTCCGTGCTTTTTGATGTCAAAAATGGGATAAATGACAAGCTGTCCGGGACCATGAAAAGTTACGTCGCCACCACGATCGGTTCGGATTACCTCTATTCCCATGCTTTGATATTCTTTCACTGATAAGAGCAAGTTTGAATCGTGAAAGTTGGCTCCAAGTGTAAGAACGGGATCGTGCTCAACAAACAGAAGAGTGTCCTCTCCGCCTGCAATAACTTCTGTGGCAACTTCAAGCTGTTTGTCCCATGCCTTCTGGTAGCCTAACCTTCCAAGATCGATGACCTTCATTAGGCTCCGAACGTCGGATTGACCACTAAGAGAACGTGTTGGCCCTCAACAAGATCCTTGAGTTCCGTAAAAGCTTCGTCAGGTATGAACCGGGCAACTGGAGAAGTCACTAAAATGCCGCCAACAGGTGCGACTTCTTGGACATGGGCTGCCAGGTCGATGACCCTAGTGAATTGCACATCTTCGATTTCACCCTGTACTTGGTCGGCATGAATTCCAATTCGAACTCGAAACGGAGACTCCAACCGGTTGACACGCATATTGAACCAGCTCAAGCGGGTCTGAATGTCTTTGGCTGCTAAGATTGCAGCTTTGCATTCTGAAAAGGTCAATACGGCTCCGTCTCCAGCGGTTGAAAGAACTTGACCACCCGCTCTTTCGGAGCACTCCTGAATGAATTTTTGAAATTCTCGAAAGCTCCATTCCACAACAAGCGGGTCTTCTTGCGCTTTCATGGCTGTACTACGAGCCACATCAACACTGAGGACACATTTGGCCGAGGATTCTGCGTTGAAGCGTCTTCGAAGCGTGACCATTTCTGCGATAAGGGCAGCAGGATCGTTGCTGTCCAGCATTTTTTCTCGCTTAGCTGCATCTTCCACTTGGGCACCTATTCCACTGAGCAACCCAGAAAGAATAAGAAACGGCACGACAGCCAATATTCGATCCCATTGAAGGTTTCTCAAGGCTTCAGTAGCGCCAAAAGGGCCTAAATGAATAAAGCTTGCGACCCAAAAACCTGCATATGCAAGAAACTGGCTGGCCACGCCCTTTCCAATACCCCCAGATAAAAAACCTATCCCTAAAAAGCCAAGACCGCTAAAAACGGTGGAAAACACCCTAAGGGCATTGTAGAGAGCATCGGTTTCTCCTGGTCTGATAAATAAATGTGCATATCCACCCAACAGAAGAACTCTTAAAGCTCCTAGCGCCAATCCTGCAAAAAACGCCATAAGCATCCATCGAGGGTCTGATTGTGCGCGGTCGAGCCAAGAGAGTGGGTTCCTAGGCCGTTCAAGATCCTGCCCCATTTTCCTTAATCGCTCATTGATCACAAAGAGACGATCAAGGGCCTCCTGACGCGAGACTGTGTGCACTGAATGAGCTCGGCGTTGAACTTGGATATATCCTCCAAGAAGGGCTGCGATGCTCCCCAAAAAGGCATAAACAGAGCCGACTGCCAGGCTCTCGATTGTCACCGCGATGATGGGCCTTGAGAATCCCAAGAAAGCTCTAAAACTCGAGAGCGCTACCGTCGACATCACGACCAAAGTCGACCATAAGGGATATCGCAATTTGCCGTGTCGAAAGAAGCACAAGAATTGAATGACGAAAATCCAGGCCAAAATCTCTCCGAGATTGACTCCAGAATTCGGCAACCCAAGCTTTGGAGCGAGCTCTGAGTAACCAAAGTCGCCTAAAACCGCGAGAAGAGTGGTTCCAATGACAAACAGAAGAGGTTGATCGGAGACCTTGATCCAAGTATTTTTGACAAACTCCCATACTTGACCAATCCAACGCAATAGAAGCTTCCAAAACACCTCCGATTGTTTGACTTGATACTGGGGTGCAAGGAGGGCATCGACAATCTGCTGAATGAATGCAGGGCTATATCCAAACTCTTGGGCACATTGTTCGATATTGACCCGTGAACCTTCAAGCCTGAGACGGTCTGCAAGAGCGTCTACGTTAGACGAAGGTTCCTTTTGAATATCAGTAGGCGCAATGCTCAAGTGATGTCTCTCAAAGAGCTACGACGGCATGGTAAATTTCGTCACCATTTGGCCCTGAAATAGGGAGTTCGAATTACTCTGAGGCCGTTTCAGCTTTGGGCTTAGAGGCTTTCTTCGGCTTATCTGCCGTTGTTTTCTTGGCGGCTGCCTTTGGTTCAGCGACTTTCGCGGGTTTGGGGGCCGATTTGCTGGCCTTGCTTCCACCCTTGGCTTCTGCTTTGGCCACCTTGATCAATTCCTTGACCCTTCGTTCCTTCCGTCGTCGTCGTTCCCTTAGTTCCTTGTTTCGAACTCGCATTTGTGTCCTCTTTGGTTTGAACCTTAGGATACCCCGTTTGATTGACAAGCGCCTGGACCGCCGAGTCCTTATTTGGTTTGATCATAGGGCCTCCTTTCGTCACGGCATTTGGATCACTTGCGAGTTCAGAAATTGTAACAAATTCATAACCCTGCGACCGCAAAGATGCCACGATGGCAGGAAGAGCCTGTAGTGTGCCGGGCATTGGGTCATGCATGATCACGATTCCTCCGGGTCGAATACCTGCCATGACCTTTTTGAGAATTGTTGTCGCATTTGGATTTCCAGCAACGGTTGTGTAATCCCCAGCATCGCTGGTCCAAAGCACCATGGTCATTCCAAGTTCTTGCGTGATCTTGACAACCCTATTGTCATATTCTCCACCAGGAGGTCGGTAGAACCTGGGGCGCACGCCAATGATCTTTTCGATGGAATCGGCTCCCCAGTTTAGCTCTTGTCGAACGCTATCGTCAGAAAGTAGAGCTAACCTCGAGTGTGTAAAGGTGTGATTCGCGATTTCAAATCCATTGTCGTAGGATAGTTTCACAAGCTCTGGACTAGCCTGCACATTTCGACCAATCATGAAGAATGTCGCCTTGACATTCAGACTTTTGAGCAATTCGACAAGTTTTTCGGTGAATCCTTTATGAGGGCCATCGTCAAAAGTCAGAGCGATCTTCTTCTGCTTTGGGTTTCCTGCGACGAGTTTGACGGGTATTGCTGGCCCCAAATTTGGTTCTTTGACCTTTGTTGGCGTCACAACTGGAACCTCGGCCAGCTTGGTTCTTGTTTCAGGAGTGTCTGGCTCATGGAGCACCATAGGCTCAACTTCATCAATCGGTTTTGGCTGGGAATAGAGGCTTGCTGAATTCTTATACTGCGAATTGTTTGTGTCCTCAGGAGGCAAATATTCACTGGAATGAGCATCAACAGATGAGCAACCCGATCCCAAAATCAGGCTCAAAACACAAGCGATTCCACCAAATCCTTTCATTTACGAATGCAACAAGTTTCTAAGTACGTATTGAAGGACTCCACCGTGGCGATAGTATTCCGCCTCGGTGGGAGTATCAATTCTGACAAGTACCGAAAACTTCTTAGTCTCACCATTCTCTTTGGTCGCGTGCATCTCAAGCACTTTGCCTTCCTTGAATCCTTGGTACATCGCATCTGAAAATCCAACGACAGCGAATTCTTCAGTTCCTTCGAATTTCAAGCTAAGAGCACTTTCTCCATTGATGAATTGCAAGGGAACCACCCCCATACCAATAAGATTAGATCGGTGAATTCGCTCAAAGCTCTCAGCGAGAACAGCCTTTACCCCTAATAGTTTCGTGCCCTTGGCTGCCCAGTCTCGGCTCGAACCAGTACCATATTCTTTGCCTGCAATGATAATGAGAGGTTGCTGATTCTTGCCGTAGTTTTCTGCAGCTTCAAAAATGGTCATGGTTTCTCCACCTGGAGGATAAGTTGTAAATCCTCCTTCGGTGCCTGGTGCCAGCAAGTTGCGTAATCTCACATTTGCAAAAGTGCCCCGAATCATAACTTCGTGGTTACCTCTACGACTTCCGTAACTATTAAAGTCTCGTGGTTCGACCCCTTTGCCAGTAAGGTATTCGCCAGCTGGAGAATTAGCTTTTATGGAGCCGGCCGGCGAGATGTGATCGGTTGTGATACTGTCTCCCAGTAGCGCTAAAACTTTAAGCCCGCTGAGGTCGCCCACCCGATCTTGGGCATGTCGCTCTAAGCCATCAAAATAAGGGCCCTGTTTTACATATGTGCTGTCGGCATTCCAAGAATATCGTTGACCTCCAGCGACTCTTATGGCCTTCCATTGCTCGTCACCCTCAAAGACATTGGCATAGCTATTTTTAAACATTTCGCTAGATATGCAAGATTCAATGGTTTCTGAAATCTCTTTTTGCGACGGCCAAAGTTCGGCCAATTTGATGTCTCGTCCATCAAGAGACGTGCCGATGACATCATTCACTAGATCAAGGTCAACAGTACCCGCAAGTGAAAACGCAACAACGAGAGGTGGAGACATCAAGTAATTGGCTTTGACAGCCTGTTGAACACGTCCTTCAAAGTTCCTGTTGCCACTCAAAACGCTTGCAACAACCAAGTCTTCGCTGTCAATTTTCGCTTGAACCTCTTCGGGCAGGGGCCCCGAATTACCAATGCACGTAGTGCAACCATAACCCACGACATTGAATCCAATGGCACCAAGATCGTCGAGCAATCCAGCTTTTTCAAGATATTCAGATACAACCCTTGAACCTGGAGCAAGGCTTGTTTTGACCCAGGGCTTGGGCTTCAATCCTAGTGCTCGTGCCTTCCTGGCGACCAATCCGGCTGCAACCATAACGCTTGGGTTGCTTGTATTGGTGCAACTTGTAATGGCCGCAATCACAACGCTTCCATGGGTCAACTCATCATGAGTTTTTGTTGAGACTGAAGGGAAAGTTGATTTGAAGGAATCAGCAGATCTGCCAAGTGGAATTCGATCTTGTGGTCGTTTTGGGCCGGCAATGCTCGGTTCAACCGTCGAGAGGTCAAGTTCGAGCTTGCTGGAATACTCGCTTTCTGCAGAATCTGCGGTTAAGAACATGCCTTGATGCTTAAGATAGTCCCGAACTAATTCGACCGTCTCCTCGCTTCGTCCGCTCATTTTGAGATAGCGCAACGACTCTTCGTCAACAGGGAAGAAACCGCAAGTTGCTCCATATTCTGGAGCCATGTTTGCAATTGTGGCGCGATCAGCAAGAGGTAAGTTACTTACTCCGCTACCAAAGAATTCAACGAACTTACCGACTACCCCATGTTTTCGCAACATTTCTGTGACTGTCAGAACGAGGTCTGTGGCAGTAGCACCTTCTTTGAGCTTTCCAACGAGTTTAAACCCGACAACTTGGGGAATTAACATTGGAATCGGTTGACCCAACATTGCTGCTTCGGCTTCAATTCCACCAACGCCCCAGCCTAAAACACCTATGCCGTTAATCATTGTGGTGTGGGAATCGGTTCCCACAAGTGTGTCTGGATAACACACAGTCTCCTTTTCAAATACGACTCTGGCAAGATATTCCAAATTGACTTGGTGGCAAATTCCTGTATTCGGTGGCACAACCTTAAAGTTATCGAATGCCGTTTGCCCCCACTTCAAAAATGAGTATCGCTCAGAATTTCGATCAAATTCCAAGTCGAGGTTGATCTGCAGAGCCGCTTCGTTTCCATAAGTATCAACCTGAACCGAGTGGTCGATAACGAGTTCAACAGGTTGCAGCGGGTTGACCTTTTGAGGATCCCCGCCTAGGGCAGACATCGCATCACGCATGCTCGCGAGATCAACGATACAAGGAACGCCTGTGAAGTCTTGCATGAGAACCCGCGCAGGAGTAAAAGAAATTTCGGTGTCTGGTTCGGCATTGGGATTCCAGTTGAGCACGGCTTCAATATCTGAAGAAGAAACCTTAACCCCGTCCTCTGTTCTAAGAAGGTTTTCGAGCAAGACCCTAAGCGAAAATGGCAACCGATCGGGGTTTTTTCCTTGCTCTTTCAGTTTCTGAAACGAATAGACCTGTCGATTTTTGCCAGCCAGCTCGATTGTCGTTAGTGTTTGAAAACTGCCCATATGTATCCTGACACTCGTTCAAATTTGAACTTGAATTTGAACTTATTCTACCTTTCGGTTGGTAAGTTGTCCCGGGCGAGGTTTGCAAACAAAATCGAACCAAAAGACTAAGATTTTAGGGATTTCCTAAATTTGGATCTTAAGGAACCGCATCTCTTGCTTTCAAGATTGTCAACCGATACAACACAATTTTCGAAATTGCATATGGGACTTCGGTGGAGCAATTGCAACGGAATTTTGAACCTAAGCGGTATAATTCAAGGTCGCTAGGGCTCTCCTTAGCTGTGGGTACATAGATGAAACGGTTTTTTGCCTGGTTACGAGCGATTTTCAATCGTGGAATGGACAAGCTCGAAGATCCTGAAATCATGCTTGATCAGGCTCGTCGAGACATGAGCCAAGCTCTAGTTGCGAACCGCGAAAAGGCTGTTCAGGCCATCACTCAAAAAAATCGACTTCAAGGGATGCTTGACGAGGCTCAAAGGAAAGCAACCCAACTCGAAAACCAGGCGACAGCCGCACTTAAATCTGGTAATCGCGATTTGGCACGGCAATTCTTAAGAGAAAAAGCCACCAATGAAGCCACGATAGAAACCCTCAAAACGACTTATGCGCAAGCTGTTGAAACAGTTGAAAATGTTAAGGTCGCCATCAAAAGACAAGAGGAAGAGGTTAGAAGAAAGACTGCCGAGGCTTTGGCACTCAAAGCTCAATGGAAGCAATCTCAAATTCAAAGCTCTATTACAAAAGCTCTTGAAGGTCTGACATTTGAAAACGAATACGAAGGCTCTTTTGCTGCCGCTCGAGAAAGAATCGCGGACAAACAAGCCGAAGCTGCTGCACGTACCGAAATGTTCTCCGGATCGATCCAAGGCAAGATGATGTCGATGGAAGATCAAGCCGCTGATATCGCAGCCGATGAAGAGCTAAAGAAACTTGAAGAGAAGCTCGGGATGGGTGCAAAAACAGAGGCTGTTGAAACTCCCACTGTTGCAGAGGCAACAGACGTCGACGCCCAACTTGATGAACTAGAAAAACGGCTTCAACAAGGGCAATCCTAAGACTAAGTAACGAGCTAGTCTCTAAAAGGCGTAGCTCGCTGTTGCAGCAGACTTGATCGCACCTGGATCATCAGCCAGTGGGGCGTAAGTGCTCTTGAAGCTTGATCCTGAAACGGCAAACCCCTGTCCAGTCAGTGGGTCTTTGGGCAAGAGATTCAAAGTGCCACAAGATTTCATGACTTTGGCAATGAGCACCGAATCCTTAACATCGAGCACGAAAATTGCGGGAATAGCATTTCGGTAGTCTTCCGAGCGGAATTGAACCTGCAGATAACCATTTGGGGACTTCACATTCGCGATCTTTTCCTTGGTTTTCTTCTGGAGGTCTTTATCTTTAAACATGGACTCGGTCATCTTAAAAGGATCAAATCCCCACACTTCGGTGGCTTTCTTTTCGTTGACCATCATCGCCATTTTTGCTTCCGGCCAAGATTTCGTTAGGCTCTCTACCATTCCAACAACATAATCCGACCCAATTTTTGCAGTCTCGTGTGGTTCGAAGATAGCAGGGTGGTTGTCGAGTACTGCATCAGCAAATGCGTTAGCGATTTTAATATCAACATCGCCGCGTGTTGCGAACTGAAAGACGTTTTTGCCACTTCTCAGAGCCGTCACATTAAAGTTTGGAAGCAAGAGATCATTACTAAAAGAGCGACTAATCGCTTCTTGTAAGCACATTCGCATCGAGTTCATCTTTGAGACAGCTTCAGCAATGCGAGCTTTGTCTTCTGGCTTTGTTGATGCTTGGTCACAGATCATCCCCACAGCTTTGAGCGTGCGTTCTTTTAAAGGATGGAGAGATTGAAGTAACTGACAGCTCTTTGAATCAAACAGAATTTTGTTGCACCAATCGATAGCCTCAATGGCTGTATCGGCGGCCATTTTCGAATCTCCATTTTCGCTGTAAATGCGTGCAAGCATGAGATGCGCAGACAATCGGTGAGCTGCCGATTGAGCACCTTCTTCAATTCGCCTTGTTTTCTGGTCTCCAGTGATCATTGAACGAGACTCGTCTCCAGTCTCCTTAAGCTTTGTCATGAGCTCTTTTCGTTTGCTTGCCCCGGCCACCCCCTGCCATGGCTGATTAGGTTCCCCAGAAGCCTTGAGCAAATTCTTGAAATCTTCAGATAGCCCCGACATGTCTTGAGAACCCAGGGAACTAATGATCGAATCTCCAATGGGCCCAGCAAGACGCTGATCAACATCTCTTTCCAGCAAAGTGACACTGATTTTCGGTGTCTTGCCTTTGTATGTCCTTACAGGTTTGTCATCATTGCTAGTGCAACCTAATGCAAACAAAGGCACCAAAAAAATGAGGGCTTTACGCATATCTAGGACTCAAGTATAGAACGTCTGAACTGAAAGTAGAGTCGAATGGCACGTAGATGAGAAATAGTCCGCTCAGTGAACCGATCCAAGAAAAGCTGAAGGCGCTTCCCAAAAACCCTGGTTGCTATATCTATCGCGATGAATCTGGGGAGGTTCTCTACGTTGGAAAGGCCATCAATTTAAGAAATAGAGTCCGATCTTATTTCCAGCCCAAAGCGCAACTTGGCGCAAAGAACGAGCGAATGGTTCGCAAGATTCGAGATATCGAATGGATCATTGTCGAAAGCGAGCTCGAAGCCTTGATTTTGGAATGTAACCTTATCAAAGAGCATCGACCGCCATATAACGTGGTGATGAGGGATGATAAATCTTATCCGTTCATCGTTATCACAAAAGAAACTTTTCCAAGAGTTCTCTTTACAAGAAATCCGAAGAGGATCGCTGGAAAAGCATTTGGCCCTTACACATCAGCCTATTCGGTTCGCGATACTCTTCAGCTTCTTCACAAAGTTTTTCCCCTCATTCCTTGTGGCAAGAGTTGGACTGGAAAGCCTGTTCAAAAGCCTTGCCTTTACTATCATTTGGGGCAATGTTTGGCCCCTTGCGCGGGATTGCCAAGCTCCGAAGAGTATCAAAAAATCATCGAACAGGTTCGAAGATTTCTTGAGGGCCGAGAATCGAAAGTGATTGACGATCTCAAAGTTAGCATGGATCGGGCAGCCGAAGATCTGGAATTTGAAAAGGCTGCGTCAATTCGAGACCGTATCTCAGCGATTGAAGGGGTTCTTGAAAAGCAGAAAGTTCTCAGCGATGATCATCTGGATCGCGATGTCATTGCGGTCGTACGGGATGACAGAGGCGCAGCGATTCAGATGATGTACGTACGTGGAGGGCGTCTCGTTGGGCAACGTCACTACATGTTGGATGGTTCAAAGGAATCGACGTCCAGCGAGGCTGTTCAAGAATTTGTTAAACAGTATTACTCAGAAGTTCCAGAAGTTCCTCGTGAAGTATTGCTCCCAGTCGAAATCTTGGAGAGGCAAATTGTCGAAAGATGGTTGCGTCAAAAGCGAGGGTCGGCTGTCTCGGTCGAGGTTCCGCAAGGGGGAGAAGGGTTAAGGCTCATTGATATGGCGGCTCAAAACGCGGAAGAGGTTTTGAAGACGATGACTATGGAGCTCGAACAAAAAGAGCAGTGGGCACAGATGGCACAAGAAGAGCTTGCGGAAGCTCTTGGCTTAACGAAACTCCCGGCACGAATCGAATGTTACGATATTTCAAATTTTCAAGGCACGGCACCTGTAGGATCCATGGTTGTTGCACTGGAATCAGAACCAACGAAGGCGGAGTATCGACGCTTTAAGATCAAATGGCATCCCGAATCTCCCAATGATTTCGCGATGATGAACGAAGTCTTAACCAGAAGGTTAAGAAAGTATCTCGATTGTGATCCAAAATTTTCTAATCTTCCAGATCTCATAGTTATTGATGGAGGCAAAGGGCAACTTGGGGCTGCCATCAAGGCGAGAGATGCCCTTGGGCTCGTTGTTCCGATGGTGGGACTTGCGAAAAAACAGGAGATCATCTATGTAAAGAACGAATCTACAGAAGATTCAAAGGAGGGCGAAGACCTTGGTTTTCAAGAAGTGGTTTTGCCTCTCAATTCACCAGGGCTTATGATGATTCGAAAACTCCGTGATGAAGCACACAGGTTTGCAATAACATTCCACCGAAAGGTGAGAGACAAGACCTTTCATGGGAGTGTTTTGGACGAAATCCCAGGTATTGGCCCTAAGAAAAAACGACTCCTTTTGCGCACATTTGGTTCTATAGAAGCCATTCGCAGGGCATCATTAGAAGAGATCGCTACAGTACCAACATTGACCTTGCGCCAGGCTGAATCTGTTCGGGAATTTTTAAGGCGAGACTGATTGTCGTCCCGCCTTAATTGATCATTTGTCTTCGTTTTTACGAGATCTATCGTGAGCTTTTTTGAAGGCTTCTTTCATTTCCGGTGTCCATTCCGATCCAGCCTCCTGCGCTTTTTGCGTGTCTGAAAGAGTAGCTTGCGGTTCTCTTTCAGATGATGGTTGGCACCCTAAGTTGCATGAGAGTGCAATCAAAACCATCATCGCAAGAATTGTGGTGTTTAGTCGCCCCACCATTTCACACCCGAAGCTTCTGGAAAGGCAACAAATGTGCGACACTTGATGCCCTGACCTAAAGGAAAACCATCGCGTGGGAAAGGATTGATTCCTGCATCTGGATCTGCGCAATAACCATCCACTCTTCGCTTAAACGACTTAGGTGTTCCTATGAGAGTTCCATCCGAAAGTGATCCGCCTTTCCATGGGACAGTTGAAGC
The DNA here is from genome assembly GCA_964583465.1 of uncultured Fimbriimonadaceae bacterium. Classification (GTDB taxonomy): domain Bacteria; phylum Armatimonadota; class Fimbriimonadia; order Fimbriimonadales; family Fimbriimonadaceae; genus JAEURO01. The sequence continues at coordinate 33,059 of CAZOVP010000005.1, forward strand.
ATGACCGTCTGCAAAGACCATTGTCACTGTTCCTCCAAAATAAATTCCACCGTTTGATGGTGTGCTTGATTTTCCTGGGTAATCGTCAAAAAACCAGTCGATGCCACCAATAGTTTGTCTTGGAGTGTCATATGTGTTGCCAAACAAGAAAAGGCTAGATGGAGCAACGAGTTGGGTTGTTGATTTGCCTTGGTTAAATCGGACGTTGTTTGAATTTCGTTGCTTACAATTCTGAACAGGCCCGCCATCGGAGCATTTTTCTTCGTTGAGCGCACCTTCGGCACCACGAATCTCCCATCCCCAGTTGTATCCGATGTCATTGTTGCCCCTTTGAACACCAGTTGTCGGATCGTAAGCCGTTGGCTGAACATTTTGCCGATGTTTAGCCCAAATTTCCAAATTCTTCATGTAGGGATACATTGTGCAAATTGGGTCGCCACCGCAATTTGGTGTCTGGTTGCCCGGCGAGTTATCATAAACCGACATCAACAAGTCGTCGTAATCACTCGTGTAAATCATAGAAGCTGTTCCAATTTGCTTCATATTGCTAAGAGCCGAAGTTTTCTTTGCTGCCGCTTTCGCTTGGGCAAAGACAGGGAAAAGAATGGCTGCAAGAATTGCAATGATTGCAATGACCACAAGAAGTTCAATAAGTGTAAATGCTTTGTGCCGCATGGGTTCCTCCTGGAACACCCACATATTCACAAAACTAGGTTAAGCCTTCGTTTCAACTTGAAGAAGAAATCTTTAATTGACCCATTCTTAATGTTGCTCTAGTTCAAATCGAATGCATGAATGTCTCAAGAAGAAACGAATCATAATGAATTTATGACCGTCGCGTTGGCTTTTTTTGGTATAGCAATGGTTTCGCAGGATCTTTCCAGCTGGCCCATTAATGATTACTATGTCAATCAAAAATTTCCACTTACCCCCAGCCCTGTACAAAAGTTACCGGCCGGTTCAATTCAACCAAAAGGTTGGCTCAAGTTTCAAATTGATCTTCAGCTCAAAGGGTTTTCTGGTCAGCTCGCCCAAATTAGCAAATTTCTTGATATCAAAAATAATGCGTGGATGAGCAATGGCACCCAAGAACGCGCCGGTTGGGAGGAAGTTCCTTATTGGTTGAGAGGGCAAATTTCATTGGCATTTGTGAGCCACGACCCAGCAAAAATCAAGCAGTGCCAAGATTGGATTGAAGGGGTATTGAAATCGCAGCAATCCGACGGCTGGTTTGGCCCAGAAAGCAACAGAAAGACGAAAATCGGGACTCCCGATCTTTGGCCAAACATGCTGATGCAGGATGTTTTACAAACCTACTATGAAGCTTCAGAAGACCAAAGAGTGTTACCTTTTCTCACTCGTTACTGCGAATACCTTTCGAAATTGAGTGACGATGAACTGATCGACCCAAGGCACTATTGGCACTATCATCGAGTCGCAGACCAGCTTGCAAACCTCATATGGCTTTATAACCGAACAGAAAACCCCAAGCTCATTACACTCGCCAGCCGACTGCACAAAAGGAGTAGCAATTGGAGCGCTGGAATTCCCAATTACCACGGAGTGAACTTCGCTCAGGGCTTTAGAGAACCGGCTGCTTTTTCAGTTCTCAACAGTTCAAAACGGGATTTTGGCGCTAGCGAACGCAACCTTCTAGAATTTCGAAAGTCTTTTGGTCAATTTCCTGGGGGAATGTATGCTGCTGATGAAAACGCAAGAAAGGGTTTTACGGATCCTCGCCAAGCTACAGAAAGTTGCGCCATTGCAGAGATGATGTTTTCAGATGAACTCCTCTTTCTTTATTCTGCAGATACAACTTGGATGGATCGAGCCGAAGAGGTTGCCTTTAATGAGTTCCCGGTGACGATGACACCTGACCTTAAAGCACTGAGATATTTACAAGCTGCAAATCAACCACTTTCTGATTCTGGGAGCAAGAGCCCTGGACTGGAAAATGGTGGCCCGATGTTTCTCATGGATCCGAACGACCATCGATGCTGTCAGCATAACATCGGAATGGGTTGGCCCTATCTCATAGAGCGTCTTTGGACAGCAACGAACGGTAATGGGTTGCTTGCCAGCATTTATTCTCCTTGCGAAGTCACCGCAAAAGTGGGATCCGGCCAAACAGTTTCAATTCTTGAGGACACAAATTACCCATTCCGCGACACAATCAATTTGACAATCAAAGCACAACGAGTGGCAAGATTTCCTTTGAGCCTGAGGATCCCAAAATGGTGCAAAGTTCCGCGCCTAAAAGTGAATGGTCGCGCCGTGGCTTCCGAAAAGCATTCAAACATCCTGACGGTTTTTCGTTCATGGAAAGACGGCGACAAAGTCGAACTGAAGTTGCCCATGGAACTAAATCTTCAGTCCTGGGGGCAACGCCCTGGAACTCTGAGCGTGACTCGGGGGCCATTGTCTTATTCGTTAGCCATCCAAGAAGAATATCGAAGAGTGCCCCGCTCTAATTCTTGGGATGCGTTTGAAATTCATCCAAAGTCTCCTTGGAACTATGGGTTGCCTCTCAAACCGAAATTTACTGTCGTTGAACGACCAGTTCAACTCAGAAAGCAGATATTCGATGTGGGCTCCGTTCCGGTTGTCATTAAAACCAGGGCTCGGAGAATTCCCAACTGGACTATGGATTTTTATGGCTTAGTCTCAAAAATCCAAGCCTGCCCGGCCTTTAGCAAAGAGCCCGAAGAAGAAATTCAACTCATTCCGATGGGAGCAGCGCGGTTGAGAATGACAGTGTTCCCAACAGTCTCGAGCGACCCCAAGGCTCATCATTGGATTCCTTCACCTCAATCCCAAAAGACTATCCCAACAACTTACAGTTTTCGAAATTGGTTTGATAACGAAGGAGCTTGCAGTGATGGATTGTTGCCCCAGGATTCTCATGACGAATCGGTTCCTCGATTCACTTGGTGGGATCACAAAGGTACTTCTGAGTGGGTTCAGTACACGTTTGAAAGACCTCGAACCCTTCAAAGAACTCGCGTCTATTGGTTCGAAGATAGCCCCGAAGGAGGTTGTCGAACTCCGGAATCTTGGAAGATCCAAGTGAAACAAGGTTCTGAATGGGTCGATGTTGAACCTTTGGGTCAATATGGAACCCAAGCCAATGCTTGGAATCTCGTCGAGTTCAAACCACTTCGTGGCTCTGAAATTCGACTATTGGTGAAACTCAAATCAGGATTTTCGGGTGGTGTCTTAGAATGGGAGCAAAGTTAGCCTTAAACGGGTTGTTGCGACTCCCGGGACTCAAAAACTTGCAACGGTATACTCGCGTCTGATCTGGGCTCAGATGTTGGGCCCTTGAGGACCACCCATCATGGCCAACGCAGGCACAGTTATTCAAGTTACCGGCCCCGTCGTCGACTGTCGATTTCCGACCGGGCAATTACCTGAAATTTATAACGCTATCGAAGTCAAAGACGCGAAAGCTGGCATCAATTTGACATGTGAAGTCGCTCAACACTTGGGAGACGACATGGTTCGCTGCGTTGCTTTAAGCAGCACAGATGGCTTGGTTCGCGGACTCAACGCTGTTGACCTCGGCGCCCCCATCACAGTTCCAGTCGGAGAATGCACTTTGGGCCGAGTGTTTAATCTATTGGGCGAGCCTATAGACAATGATGGTGACGTTAAAGCTGAAGTTCGGCTCCCGATCCATCGAACGCCACCTTCATTTGCTCAACAAAGCGTCAAAGTCGAACTCCTGCAAACAGGATTAAAAGTCATTGACCTTCTCATTCCTTTTAATAAGGGCGGAAAGATCGGGCTATTCGGAGGTGCAGGTTTAGGGAAGACAGTTTTGATCCAAGAGTTGATTCGCAACATCGCTGTTGAAGCTTCTGGTGTGTCTATGTTTGCGGGAGTTGGCGAAAGAACTCGAGAAGGTAACGACCTCTGGCGCGAAATGAAGGAGACTACGTTTAAGGACTCCAGTGGCGAAACGAAACGAGTTATCGACAAAACTGCGATGGTCTTTGGACAGATGAACGAACCACCAGGAGCTCGACTCCGAGTGGCCCTCACAGCCCTCACAATGGCCGAGTACTTCCGTGATGAAGTGGGAACTGACGTTCTCATCTTTATCGACAACATTTTCCGATTTGTCCAGGCCGGATCCGAGGTGTCTGCTCTTCTTGGGCGTATGCCATCTGCTGTTGGTTATCAGCCGACTCTTGCCAACGAAATGGGCTTTTTGCAGGAGCGAATCACCTCCACTAATAAAGGTTCGGTCACGTCGGTTCAGGCTGTTTATGTTCCTGCTGACGACCCTTCTGACCCTGCTCCAGCGACAACATTTAGTCACTTGGATGCGTATGTTTATCTTGATCGAGGGATTGCGTCGAAAGGTCTTTATCCAGCGGTCGATCCTCTGGCTTCAACTTCAAAGAACCTTGATCCTCGAGTTGTGGGTGAAGAGCACTATGGAGTGGCTCGGCAGGTTCAACAAACTCTGCAGCGATATCGCGAATTACAAGACATCATCGCGATTCTGGGAATTGACGAACTCTCCGATGACGACAAGACAGTTGTGGCTCGCGCTCGAAAGATCGAAAGATTTATGAGTCAGCCTAACTTCGTTGCTGAACAGTTCACTGGAAATCCAGGAAGATTTGTCTCGATCGATGAGACCGTAGCTGCCTTCAAAGAGCTTTGCGCTGGAAATCTCGATCACTTGCCTGAGCAAGCGTTCCTGTATTGTGGCGGGCTGGATGACGTGCAAGAAAAAGCCAAGAAGCTTGCAGCCGTCTAAAGCGCCACGAATTGGCTTTTCCTATTTCCCTTCCATTTGAAAGTCATTGAATGGAAGGGAAGCTTGTTTTCGATGATTGATACCTCGATTCCAGCCCCGGATATACTGATGGGATGAAGGTTTGGAGTCTATTAGCTCTCCTCTTTGTCGTTCTCGTTGAACCAGCGACGAGTCAAATTTCGAAAAAATCATCCAAAAATTTGGGGCCGAAATCCATAACCAATTGGAGGATGCACTACGCCGATAACTTTGCCGATTATATTTATCGATTTGGAAAGAACGGCCACTATGAGCTCGTATTTGTTAGCAAAGGCGGTGAAAAGCCTGAGGCTGAACGTCGGGAAGGGACATTTTCATTTAAGAGAAGCTCGGAATCGAAAGCGAGGCTCATGATTGACGACGAAGATTGGTCATTGAAATTTGACCGTTCAAATCGAGCAGATGCAACTCTTAAAGGTGAATCCAGGAGTCTTATTTTCTTTTTTGAAGAGCCCAAATAAGAAATTTCATTGTGGATAGATTTGTAAAGAATCAAATGAATGCTTCCTTTACACCCTATAGTTGGGAGTCTCTCCCAAGGAGCATCTATGAAGACGTCACGTCCCAAAGGTCGTCGTGTGAAATGGCTCAACTTTGCTTTGTTTGCGTCCACCTCTGCTATATGGCTGGTGGCGTTGTCTCCGCCTGGTGTTAGTAGCACTCCACAAGTTGATCCCACTCTCACTCTGCTAGCCTACAATGAATTGGGTATGCACTGTATGAACCACAGTTTCAAAAACATGTGCATTCTGCCACCCTATAACACAATTCGCGCACAACTGATTGTCCGAGGCGGTTCGCCACAACTCGTAGAACAGAACGCGCAAATTACTTACTCTATTCCCGGCAACACGGTTTCCAATACCAAAACTAATTTTTGGAGCTACGCTCAGCAACTTTTTGGAGTTGCATTGGCTCCAAATATTGGATTGACAGGTCACGGCTTATCCGGAACAATGGTTAACAACACGACCACTGATTACATTGTTACGGGGGTACCCATTACTCCAATTCAGGACAATGGAGCCCTGCAGCCATACAACTTGGCAACCATAACGGCGAACTACAATGGCCATCAAGCCATGACTCAAACAGTGGTTCCCGTGTCTTGGGAAATCAGTTGTAATTTGTGCCATGGAGTGAGCACAAGCAACAAGGATGGAAATTTGCCACTGACGCCTGAGGATAAGGTTGAATTCAACATTCTCAGAGCTCACGACAAAATTCATGGGACTCACCTCATGAATCAGCGCCCCGTTCTTTGTGCAAGTTGCCACGCTGATCCTGCTCTTGGAACCCCTGGAGTTCCTGGAGTCAAGAATATGTCATCAGCGATGCACATGAGCCATGCTACGAGAATTGACAAACTCAATATCGCAAATAAGTGCTATGCCTGTCATCCTGGCGTGAAAACTCTTTGCCAAAGAGATATTCACGTTCAAAAAGGTGTGGTTTGCACGAATTGTCATGGTTCAATGCAAAATGTCGGCGATCCTATAAGAAAACCATGGGTGGACGAACCGAAATGCAGTTCGTGTCACCATGTTGCGGGCCATGAATATGAAGAACCGGGCAAACTCTATAAGGAATCTCGGGGACACGGAAACATATTGTGTGCAAATTGTCACAACAGTCCGCATGCAATAACCCCAACTCTAAATCCGGAAGACAATGTGCAAGCGATCATGCATCAAGGTTATCCTGGCGTGATCAATAAGTGTACGGTTTGCCACACAAGGACTCCAACAGATCCTTTCCCGCATAGACGAGGCGATTAGGCTTCTCACGAAAAAAAAGACCTTTCGGCCCCAAGATAACTTGGGGCCGAATTAGTTTTGCAAACCGCTTGTCGAATGAGAGTTGAGAATTGCGCCAAGCAGGAAGCCCACGGCCAAAGGGATACCGGCATCATGTTCAAATCGAATTCGGAATAGCCCCGAAACAATTTCTTCAACGAGAAACATTAACCCCACAGAAATTGCAATTATGGGCCACTTTATTAAACTTGTTCGCAAGTTTTTGCAAGCAAGAAACCCGATATGCAAGAGCCGGCCACCAAAAAAGGCAATACAAAATTCCATTGTGCTAATCAGGGTGATGGTCACAAAAGAATTCAGTGAAAGGAAATTTGAACGAGAAACTTCTTTAGAAATAAGGGCATAAGAAATCGAAAAAATAATGGCCACAGAGGCGACAACCAGCAAAGGTTTGACTTTCGGAGCGACAATTTGCATGAGATTGTCCCATTATATTCCGAGCCAAACCTTCGAGTGTTGAACGGCTGAAGATTATTCTTCCAAGAGGAACGGATAGCGGTAATCGGTCGGAGGTGTGAAAGTTTCTTTGATTGTTCTCGCGCTTAGCCAACGATACAAGTTCAGTCGCGATCCTGCTTTATCGTTGGTGCCACTCCCTCTCGCTCCCCCAAAAGGTTGCTGACCAACAACAGCTCCTGTGGGCTTATCGTTTATATAAAAGTTTCCTGCTGCATTTCTTAACTTATCAGTAGCTAATTCAACAATACTTCGGTCTCGAGAAAGGATGGCTCCAGTGAGAGCATAGGGCGAGGTTTCATTAACAAGGTCAAGCATTTCTTCAAATTTCTTGCAATCAAACGTATACACAGTGAGTACCGGGCCAAAGATCTCTTCACACATCGTCAACCATTTTGGATCTGTGACTTCTATCAACGTTGGCTCGATGAAATAACCCTTCGATTTGTCATATCCACCACCTTGCAAGACCTTCACAGTTGGATCGGCCTTGGCCCTTTCGATATAAGACACGATATTATCAAAAGATTTTTCGTCGATAACCGCATTGATAAAATTGGAAAAATTCTCAACTGTTCCCATCTTAAGTGACTGCATATCTGCGATGAGTTTCGCTTTGATCAATTCGGCTTTGCACGACGGGAGATAAGCTCTGCTGGCGGCGGAACACTTTTGCCCTTGATATTCAAATGCGCCTCGGAGCAATGCAGTTGCTGCAACATCGACATCGGTCGATTTGTGGATGACGACAAAGTCTTTGCCACCTGTTTCGCCTACAATTCTTGGATACGATTTGTATTGCGACATATTGGATCCAATTGAGGCCCACATTCGGTTAAAGGTTCCCGTTGAACCCGTGAAGTGAACACCAGCAAAATCAGGGTGAGAGAAGCATGCCTCGCCGACAGTAGGCCCATCGACAAAAACCAAGTTAATGACCCCATCGGGTAGCCCTGCTTCACGCAAAACCTTCATAAACATTTGTGCCGAATAGATTTGTGTGTTTGCTGGCTTCCAAACAACAGTATTTCCACACATGGCCGGTGATGTAGGAAGATTCCCTCCAATGGCAGTGAAATTAAATGGTGTCACAGCGAGTACAAAACCTTCAAGTGGCCTGTACTCCATTCGGTTATGCACGCCTGGCGAGCTTTCTGGTTGCTCTCGGTAAATTTCGTCCAAGAAATGGACGTTAAACCTTAAGAAATCGATGAGCTCACATGCGCTATCAATTTCAGCTTGATAAACATTTTTGCTTTGGCCAAGCATCGTTGCAGCATTGATATAGGGTCGGTATTTTGTCGCCAACAGCTCGGCAGCCTTCAAAAAGATATTTGCCCGATTTTCCCAACTCATATTGGCCCAGCTTTCTTTGGCGGAAAGTGCCGCATCAATCGCTCGCTCTACATGTTCACGAGAACCTTGATGAAAATGCCCCAAAGTATGTGCGGTTTCATGCGGAGGATGTATGGCGACCTTTGTGTCAGTTGTCACTTCTTCTCCATTGATCACCATGGGAATGTCGAGGGTTTGGCTTTTAAGCTCGGCCAAAACTTCTTTAAGCCGAATTTTTTCCGTCGACCCCGGCCCATAGGATTTCACAGGTTCATTTGCAGGTAGCGGAAAGTGAAAATTTCCTAGTTTCATGGGTTAATTTTACCGATCGCAAGGAAGCTCATAAGGGACAAATCTCTTCCATAATAAATGCCGTGCCTCGGGTTTCAATCTTGCTCACATGTTATAACCACATCAAATATTTGCCTCAATGCATTGAAGGAATTCGAGCACAAACGTTTCAAGATTTCGAAGTCATTGCTTTGGATGATGGTTCTCAAGATGGCACTCGCGAATGGCTGAGTGGGCACCTGGAGGTTCTTTTCCCCCAGAAGTCAAAACTCATTTTCAATGAAAAAAACCTCGGCACATACGGGACTCTGAATGTTGGTTTATCGAATTCGGCTGGAGAATATCTTGCGATACTCAACGATGATGATCTTTGGGAACCGAAGAAGCTTGAGCTACAGATTCAACACCTTGATCAACATCCAAAAACCGGGCTTGTTCATACCGATGGTACTTTTATTGACGGAGCCGGAGAAACGATGACAGGAAATCCTCTTGGGTTCGAGTTCCCCAGAACCGACAACGGAGATGTCCTACTAGCGCTCACCGCAGCAAACAAAATCATTGCAAGCGCAGCGGTATTTCGACGCTCGGCTATCGACCAAGTTGGAAAGTTCAATGAAGCTTTCTTTGGGTCAGGTGATTGGGAAATGTGGTATCGAATTGCAGAGATTTTCGAAGTCGGATACATCAATCAGCCTCTGACACATTACCGTGTTCATGGAGAAAATGCGTCGCACAAGCTTGAGAGAATATGGAAAGACGATCAGATGTTAAGAGAGTGGATGATTCCAAGATTTGAATCATATGTTGGGCGTTTCCCCGAGGATGAGCTGCGATTAGCTCAAGCGCACAATTTTGCATGTCTGGGCACTGTTCAGGCCCTCAATGGGGAACCGAAGAGAGCTCGTGCGAGTTACAAAAAATCTTTAGAACTTAATCCTCATCGCTGGAAGAGCCGAGTTCGGTTCTTAGCGACGTTTCTTCCCCGCTCGATTTTTCGGAAACTACTCTAAGTGTCCTCGCCCGGATCTTTTTCCTTTCCTAGCGAGCTCTGTGGACATATCACGCGGTTTAGAAAGTGAATTGGAGGCCAAAAAGTCTTCTCGGTAAGTCATGCTCCGAACAATCTGATACTCAAAGTCGGCGAGTTCATCAATGCTTTTGATCTCATTTTGTTCAACGATTCTATCGAGGCACTCTTTAAGCCCAGCCAATTTTCCAGTATTAACTTTGCGATCCATGAGGGTTGCCATGCCCGCTTCAGATCGAAAGATTTTGTTCAATGGAACGCTTTGAGATTGACCTTGAAAGTTCACTAAGATTGATTCTTTCCCTGGATAAAACTGATCTCTTGCAGATTGCAACTGCGCGACTCGGAACTCTTTGCTTTTAAGTCCAGCCCGCTGAAAAACGGCTATCAACCTCTTCTCATCAATAATCTCAAGAGAAGCCTCTGGGCCAATCTTTTGAACTCCATTAACGAGATCCAAAGCAATGAGTTTTCCTTGCTCAACGTCTATTCCATAAGCTCTAAAATCTCTATCAAATCCAGCCAGATTTGAGGATTTGTAGTGCTGCATCATCGACCCAAGTGATCCGGCTCCTTCTGCCATGCTGGCAAACTGGATGAACCCTACGCTTACATATCCCGTGTCGTATGTATTTACTGAATCGAATCCACCTTCCAGCAAGGAAGTAGCTCGCATGGCCTTTTCTTCTAATCGAGTGAGTCCTGCCGATCGGATGAGATTCGAAAAATCTGAATCAGAGATCTGGCTGATTCTCATTCCTTCGCTGTTCACGCCATTTGCAAAGCGGTAATACGCGTATTTTGGCCGAACTCGAACATTGTCGTTGTATGAAATTGTTGTTCCATCTTCGAATCTAATTTCGAAGTGCATGGGCCGAACCGGTGCTGAAAATCTGGGAGGTGCACCAACGAGAGCCTCGAGATCCTTTGGGCACGGGTCTTCTTGGGCTGGTGGCGAAGGTAATGGGTTCCTTCCAACCTTGTCGAGCCCCGATCTCAGAGTAAATTTGTCGGACTTTATGGCAACTTTTTCCTGACTCACGTTAGAAAATTGGCCAGAATTGAGCTCATCGCACTTCTTCTGGGCTTCTTGCCAATCTCTTTCCACTTGCCGGTCGATCCAAGCAATCCAGGCTTGCGTTCTCTCGTTTTGTCCCTTTGGGTCTTGCGTCGGAATGACCTTGCCGGATTGGAATTGACGATAAACTTCTCGAATCCACTTAGAACCGGTTGGAGTCAATCGCACACACCATTCCGATCCGGGATTTCCGGCAGGATGCGATTCCATTTGGCAATGGTTGCTCCACCTGTTTTGAATAGCTTTGATTTCTTGCTGGGTAAATGAGCCAAGAGCTCGCGTTCCTGGGACTACGAGGAGGCAAACTGTTGCAACCTGAATTGCTCGCATATATCTCCTATTCTTGGCTGAGTTTAGTAACTCTCAAGTGTCCTCCAGATAAATCTGAGCCTAATTGAATTTTGCTGCCTTCAGTCGAGCCATCGCTCGGTTCATTTCAGATCGTGCCTGTTCTGCGGTCATATCGGAATGTTCCCCACGAAGAGCTTTTCTGGCATTTTCTAATGTTGCTTGTTCTTCTGCAACGTTAATTTCAGTTGCAATCTTAGCATCGTCAGCCAAGATAATAGCTTGGCCATCGCTCACTTCGAGAAAGCCACCACCAATCGCGATATGGCTTCGAACGTTTGCCTTATCTACAAGCTCAACTACGCCACTTTGGAGGGCGCTAATTGTGGGTTCGTGATTAGCCATCACGCCGAGATACCCTTCGACCCCAGGAACCACAACGGAAGTGACTTCGTCTTCAAATACCGTTCTATCGGGAGCAACAACGCTGAGTTTGAACGAAGTGGCCATAATCTTTAATGCATTTTACCTTTTGAGCTTATTTTCTCGGGTTTGCGGTCCCGCAAGTAAAACTGTCAAACTTTGTAAGTTTCAGAATGGAACTTCAAGTTGCATAAAAGGTACCTTGAAAATATTCCTTTGAGGTTTGAATTGCAATGATGGCGCGAGTATGGAAGTCTTTTCTTTTGATTTCAGGAAGTGTCTTGGGGCTAAGCGGTGTTCTTGCGGGCTCAAGCAAATCCACTCAGCGAGCTCAAACACTAGACTTTAATCGAGATATTCGACCGATCCTTGCAAATAATTGCTTCAAATGTCATGGGTCTGATCCCGCAGGAGTCATGGCAGGATTAAGATTGGATGATGCCAAATCGGCGACAAGCGCTTTGAAAGATGGCAAACACGCCATCGTTCCGGGGCGCCCAAATGAAAGTGAATTGGTTCGAAGAATAATGGCGAAAGATGAGGATGAGCGAATGCCTCCACCTTTTACCCACAAGTCACTAAAAGACTCCGAAAAGCAAACAATCATCAAATGGATTGAAGAGGGCGCCATTTATAAAGAGCACTGGGCCTTTGTCGCGCCAATACGCAATGCTCCGCCCTCTGTCAAGCTCACTTCCTGGCCCAAGGGAGACATCGATCGATTTGTTTTGGCAAAGATGGAAAGTGCAGGACTGGAGCCCATGCCAGAAGCCGACCGATCGACTCTCATTCGAAGGGTTTATCTGGATCTCATTGGAATTCCACCTACGCCCAAAGAGGTCGATGCCTTTTTAGCAGACAAATCTGATTCGGCATACGAAACTGTAGTGAATCGTTTACTTGCTTCGACCAAATATGGCGAGCGAATGGCGATGGATTGGCTTGATGCCGCTCGATATGCCGATAGTAATGGCTATCAAGCGGACTTTGAGAGGTATCAATGGCGCTGGCGAGATTGGGTCATCAATGCTTACAACTCCAATATGCCCTATGATCAATTTGTTCGCGAGCAGGTCGCAGGCGATATGCTGACGAATTCAACACTCGATCAAAAAATTGCAACTGGATTCCAAAGAAACCATCGAATAAATACAGAAGGAGGAGTTATCGCAGAAGAGTGGCGAGTTGAAACAGTCATCGATCGGGTCGAAACGACCACCACTGCTTTTTTAGGTTTGACAACTGGATGCGCCCGTTGCCATGACCACAAATATGATCCGATTTCTCAAAAAGATTTTTATAGGTTGTTTGCCTACTTTAATAATGTCCCAGAATCGGGAACCGGAGAAGAACGCCCCATTAACCATCCGCCATTTATCAAGGCACCCACCGTGGGGCAAACACAGCAACTCGAAGCGACAAAATCGCGACTCGATGAGCTCGAATCAAGAATAAAATCAAGCGTTGATTCGAATATCGATCGCTTTAAGAACGAGTCTGTGAAGCCAAGAGAAATGCCAGACCCATTGAAATCCTCGCTATCTTTTAGCGCTAGATTTGATCCGGAAGGCATGGCCATGCAGAAAGCCGTTGTTGTTCACGGGAAGCCAGCCTATTCCTATGGCCGCTCCACAGGATCGGTCGCTGTCAATAATGACAATTGGCTTGAACTTGGGCAGGTGGGAGATGTTGATAGTAAAGATAGTTTTAGCTATGGTGCTTGGATTTATCCGATCGATGGCAATGGTTCACCTCTCGCACGAATGGATGCGGGCAACGATTTTAGGGGCTGGGACATTTTCTTGGATGGTGGCGCAGTTCTTGTTCATCTCATCAATAAGTGGCCCAACAATGCACTGAAAGAATTTACTAAAGCAAGAATCCCTCTCAAATCCTGGACCCATGTCTTTGTTACATATGATGGTTCGCAAAAGCCAGAAGGATTGAAGATTTATTTAAACGGGCAAGAAGCTGCGACAGAAATTCCCAACAATTCGCTGGTGGATACGATTCGAACCAAAGTTCCGATGACCGTTGGAAGGAGAACAGGAGCTAATCCCTTTAACGGAATGATCGATGATGTTGAATTTTATTCTAGGGTTCTTAAGCCAGAAGAAATCGCATGGATTGCTAATGTTGATCCAGCTACACCCCTACTATCGATCCCCGTGGCGAAGAGAACAGAGCCACAGAAGCGCGATATCGCACAATTTCTGTTGACTCAAAGAGATCCACAATTTGCGAAGCTTGTCTTAAAGAGAAACCAGGAGAACTTAAGGCTCAAGACAATTGACGAAGCAATCCCAACGGTCATGGTCATGGACGAAATGAAGAAGGATCGTGACTGCTTTGTTTTAACCCGGGGACAATATGACAAACACGGCGAAAAAGTTACCGCGGGTCTCCCACAATTTTTGCCACCATTGCCAAACGGTGTGCCGAACAATCGTTTGGGGTTTGCCTATTGGTTGTCTTCTCCAAATAATCCGCTCACAGCAAGGGTCGCAGTAAATAGGCTTTGGGAGCGACTCTTTGGAATTGGCATTGTCGCGACTTCCGAAGATTTTGGAACGAGGGCTGAGTTTCCTTCTCATCCAGAACTCTTGGATTGGCTTGCAACAGAATATGTTCGGCTTGGTTGGGACACCAAAGCTATGCTGAAAACAATTGTGATGTCTGCGACCTACCGACAGTCTTCTGTGACAAGTGCAAAGTCGTTACAAATCGATCCACAAAACCGGCTCTTGTCTCACGGTGCTCGATATAGGCTCCAAGCCGAAATGATACGAGATCAAGCTCTGGCTGTTAGTGGATTGCTCGTTCATCGACTCGGTGGTCCCTCAGTGCGACCCTACCAACCCAAAGGTATTTGGGACGAAACCAACTTTTATGGCAATTTGCGCAACTACATGGAAGATACGGGAGCGGGCCTTTATCGACGCTCGATGTATACGATTTGGAAGCGTACCGCTGCACCTCCAAACATGTTGTTATTTGACGCACCCACGAGGGAGACATGCCGAATGCGCAGAGCCAGAACGGACACGCCATTGCAGGCTCTGACCTTGCTCAATGATGTGACTTACCTTGAAGCGGCTAGGGTGTTGGCTCAGAACTCGATCCGAGAAGATCGGAGCAACATCAAAAATCAAGTTGAATTTGCATTTAAGTCGGTCCTTTGCAGAGAGCCTAGTTCCAATGAATTGAATTTGCTACTGAAGAGCTACGAAAAGAGGTTGGCTAAGTTTTCAACAGACATGGACGCTGCGAAATCCGTGATTAAAGTGGGAACATCGCTTGTTGATAAGACGATTCCGGTTCCGGAACTGGCTTCCATGACAACCATTTGTAGCACACTCCTCAACCTTGACGAAACCATCACAAGAGAATGAAATTCAATATTGATCCCTGTTTTGAAATGCAAGATCGCTTCAATCGGCGAACTTTTATGAAGCGCACTGGCGGTGTGGGGTTGGCGGCCTTTGCATCGCTGTTGGCGGCTGAAGGATTTGCCAGCGTCCGAGAAGGAGACGAAGAAAAACGATTTGGCGGTTTGCCTGGGGTGCCGCATTTCACACCTAAAGCGAAACGAGTTATCTATCTCTTCCAGAGTGGCGCACCAAGCCAAATGGAACTCTACGATAACAAGCCAGCTCTTTTGAGTCGTCGTGGAGAAGAGTTACCCGCAAGTATCAGAATGGGGCAACGCCTCACAGGTATGACGAGTGGCCAAGCCAAGTTCCCGGTGGCTCCCAGCATCATCAAATTTAATAAATATGGCCAGTGCGGAATGGAGCTGAGCGAAATTCTCCCGCACCTAGGCGGAGTGGCCGATGATATCTCACTTGTCAAATCAATTTACACAGAAGCGATTAATCATGATCCGGCTGTGACATTCTTCCAGACTGGAAACCAACTCGCTGGTCGCCCAAGCATCGGATCATGGCTGAGTTATGGCTTGGGGACTATGAATAACGATCTCCCAGCTTATGTGGTTTTGACGAGCCTGGGTAGTGGCCGAAGGGATGATCAGCCACTTTATGACAGGTTATGGGGCAGCGGGTTTTTGCCCACAGAGCATCAGGGAGTCAAGTTTAGAAATACTGGGGATCCTGTGCTTTTCTTGAGCGACCCTCATGGAATTGATCGCGAAACTCGCCGAGAAATGCTTGATGACCTGATGGGTCTTAACGAAGAAAGAAAATCGATTATGGGTGACCCTGAAATTGATACAAGGATCGCCCAATATGAGCTCGCTTTCCGAATGCAGATGTCAGTGCCCGAGCTTTTAGATATCAAGAATGAACCTTCATCAGTACTTGAAATGTATGGCCCGAATGTTTCAACTCCTGGGACATACGCTTACAACTGCCTTTTGGCACGACGGTTGGCAGAGCGAGGGGTGAGGTTTGTTCAACTCTTTCATATGGGTTGGGATCAGCACTTCGACTTGCCGAATGCAATCAAAAGGCAAGCGGAAGATATTGATCAGCCTTCTGCTGCACTCATTAAAGATCTCAAACAAAGAGGAATGTTTGACGAAACTCTCATCGTTTGGGGTGGGGAATTTGGGCGAACTGTTTATTCCCAAGGCGACCTAAGCGAGACGACATACGGCCGTGATCATCATCCACGCAACTTTGCGATTTGGCTAGCTGGAGGCGGAATCAAAGGCGGTGTGACTCATGGCGAAACGGACGATTTTTCCTACAACATTGTCAAGGATCCCGTTTCCGTTCACGACCTGCATGCCACTATGCTTCATTGCTTAGGCATAGATCACACTCGGCTGACTCGACAGTATTTGGGCCGAGATTTTAGGTTGACTGATGTCTCTGGAGAAATTGTTCAAGACCTTTTGAAGTGACTTCTCAGTCCCCGGCACAAATCTTGCAGAAAGGTAAATTAGATTCTCCTGAATAGAGTTCCAAGAGAACTCCTGTTGAGTACGCCTCATCTTCATAAAAAAAGAAGAAGGGGCGTTTTTGGAGACAAAGACGTCATCATGCAAAACACTTTCGGAATCCTTGGGTCAGGTATGCAGGGCACTGCTGCAGCCTATGACATTGCTAAATTTGCCGGTGCAAATCGCATTTTAGTCGGCGATCTTGATATCAAACAGGCTAAGAAGAGCGCGGATCGCGTCAATGGCCTCATGGGTGACCTCGTATGCGAGCCCAGAGAAGTAGATGCTCTAAATTCCGAAAGTCTCGCGAATTTTCTTCAAGATGTCGATATCGTTCTTTCGTGCGTGCCTTATTGGATGCACCCGATGATTGCTGAAGTCGCAGTTCAAACCATGACCGATATGGTCGATTTGGGAGGAAACACCGACATCACCATGAAAACGCTTGATCTAAATGATCGGGCAATTGCAGCTGGCGTAACACTGGTTCCAGACACGGGATTGGCGCCCGGGCTCGTGAATAATTTGGGTTGTTACATCATCGAATCACTCGATTCATGCGACACTGTGAAGCTCTATTGCGGTGTTTTGCCTCAAAACCCGAAGCCACCTTTCAATTACAAAGTCACTTTTAATGTAGAAGGACTTGTCACAGAATATGATTACGAGGCTGTCGCTTTGAGGCAGGGCCAGATCGTAAAAATTCCGACCCTCACAGAAGTCGAGGATCTATTCATCGATCAGTTGGGCGAAATGGAAGCTTTTGTTACAAGCGGAGGCACAAGCACGGCTCCATATACGTTCCAAAGCAAGGTTCCCAACTACGAATACAAAACGATTCGATGGAAAGGTCATGCGCACCTTATGAAAATTTTTAAGGATTTTGGATTCTGGAATGAAAGCGAAGTCGCTGTTAAGGGGACAAATGTGGTGCCCAAAGATGTTTTTAACGCCGTTTTTGGACCCGAGTTAGCAAAATTTGAAGATCTTGATCAATGCGCTGTCCGTGGCCTAGGCTGGGGCATGCGAGACGGCAAAAAAACACGCATTCAGATCGATATCTTTGATAAGCAATGCCCCGAAACTCATTTCACTTCAATGGAACGGTTGACAGGCTTTAGCATGTCGATTGTCGCTCAAGAAGTTGTCAATGGCCAAGTTGCAAAGGGAGCTGTGCGCTATGAAAATGCGATGTCAGGCAAAAACTTTATGAAAGAGCTCAGTCGAAGAGATTTCGATATCAAGATTACGGAAACTGTCGAATTGACCTAATATCTGCCTGGCATTCATGCCAGGTTTTTGCAGCTTCTAAGTTCAAAATTGGGCAAATGTGGATAAGAATTCACAATCAACCCTTTTAAGGGTCATTAACCTAGAAAAAAGGGTGTAGAATAGAGCCAGATTGCAGTTGTGCAGTCTGGCTTTTTATTAGCAAAAAGGAAGGTATATGAAAAGGTATTCCGTATTAATCGGTCTCGTTGCGTTTGCATCCGTGAGCCAAGCCAGCATCACGGTGGCAACATTTGCAGATCCATCTTTGTCTAGCAATGCACCGATGTTCACTTGGGATAGTGGAGCGAGCACTCTTCAAGGTTCTTGGAAACAGCCAGGCCTTACATTGATCACTCCTGGTTTGATCGGCGGTGGATCGTATTCCAACGTCACAATGCAAACCAACCTCATTGCTCTGACTCCCATAATCCCCAACACCTATTATTCGATGGGTCGTGGCGTGATCGATTTCTTCGATAGCTCGGGTGGAGCACTGTTCAATATTCAGTTTTCGAGCGGTTCATTCTTGAACCCATTCAATGCTGGCGCCTCTGATGTGAATCTTGATAATGTCATTTTCGGTGGTCCAAAGGTCGCAAATCTTACAAATGAGCACTTCTCATTTAGCTTTGCAAACCCTGTGACTGCAGGCACTCAGCATACTTTTACGGCTTCGTTCACTTCCTCGGCAGATGTAGTTCCAGAACCAGCAACAATCGGTGTGTTGGGGCTCGGCATCCTAGCACTGAAGAAACGACGAGCTAGATCCTAACAACAAAGCATTCCCTTCCTTGCACTCACGAGGGCCTTTGCTGTGGGGAGGCCCTCCGTGTTCCTTTTTGCCATAGGCGTTCTGCCGGTAAAATGAGCCCCAGAGCGAGATCTCCATTATCCCATGGATCAATCCCACATCCGTAATTTCTGCATCATTGCGCATATCGACCATGGAAAGTCCACCTTGGCCGATAGAATTTTGGAACAAACGGGTGCTATCAGGGGAGAAGCTCAAGAGCAAATGCTCGATACCATGGAGTTGGAACGCGAACGTGGAATCACCATAAAGATGACCGCTGTTCGGCTCTCTTATGTCGCAAAAGATGGCCAAGAATACGAGTTTAATCTGATCGATACTCCAGGGCATGTCGATTTCACCTATGAAGTTTCTCGTGCACTTTACGCGTGCGAAGGTGCGCTCTTGCTTGTAGATGCAACGCAAGGCGTGGAGGCCCAAACCATTGCTAATGCAAGCATGGCAATGAACCAAAACCTCGAAATTATCCCTGTCATAAATAAAATCGATCTTCCTCATGCCGATATCGAAATGGCGAAAGAAGAGATCGAAAATGCTTTGGTCATCGATGCATCTGAAGCGATCCCAGCATCTGCCAAATCAGGGATCGGCATTGGCGACATCTTGGAAGCAGTGGTTCAACGTGTTCCATCGCCCCGTGGCAAGCCAGAGGCTCCCTTGAGGGCTCTCATTTTTGATTCGCATTTCGATTCATACCAAGGGGCGGTAGCCTATGTTCGAGTTGTCGATGGATCCGTGAAACCTGGGGACAAGATCAAAATGATGTCGACAGGCAAGGTCTTTGATGTTGACGAAGTTGGAATTTTCAAGCCCTATTTGGAGCGAGGCATTGCCCTCAATTCTGGAGAAGTAGGGTTTATCACCGGGGCCATCAAGTCCATTGGAGACGCTTCTGTTGGCGACACGATCACGAGTGCGACGAATCCTGCAGTTGAACCTCTTCCAGGTTATAGAAAGGCGAAACCAATGGTGTTTTGTGGCCTCTACCCCACTGATGCCGATCAATACACTGACTTGCGCGACGCCATCGAAAAATTGCAACTAAATGATGCCTCGCTGGACTTTGTCCCAGAGACTTCTGCAGCTTTGGGGTTTGGTTTTAGATGCGGATTTTTGGGTCTGCTTCACATGGATATCGCCCGCGAAAGGCTAGAACGAGAATTCAATCTTGATCTTATCCTCACAGCTCCATCAGTTGATTACATTGTCCATTTGACAAATGGTCAGGTTGTCGATGTGAACAACCCATCGGAGATGCCAGAGACCACTAAGATCGCGAGAATTGAAGAACCCGTTGTCGATGCGACAATTATGGTGCCCAATGAATATGTAGGAACGGTCATGACACTTTGCCAAGAGAGGCGGGGCACCTATCGAAAAACAGAATATCCTTCCCATAACCGAGCCATCTTGTATTACTCTCTTCCGCTGGCAGAAATTCTGCTCGATTTCTTTGATAAGCTTAAGTCTCAAACCCGGGGATATGCTTCTTTCGATTACGAATTGGCAGGCTATGACACCGCTGATTTGGTGAAGGTCGATATTCTTTTAAATGGCGACATTGTAGACGCGCTGTCATTTATTGTTAACAAGCAATTTGCATACTCGCGAGGCCGAGCGATAGTTGAGCAATTGCGAAAAGTTGTCCCGAGGCAACAATATGAAGTTCGTATTCAAGCTGCCGTTGGGAGCAAGGTCATCGCAGCAGACACCATCAAGCCCTTTAGAAAGAATGTTATTGCCAAATGCTATGGCGGTGATGTGACAAGAAAGCGCAAGCTCCTGGAAAAACAAAAGGAAGGCAAAAAGAGAATGAAGAACATCGGCAGTATTGAAGTTCCTCAAGAAGCTTTTTTGAGTGTGCTAAAGGTTGCCGACTAAAGTGGCCAAGGTTCGACACGCTTAAGTGTCCCTTCATCCACCAAATGGTCAAATGGTGGGACAAAATTTGTTGCCCCAACCAATCCGGTGAACTTTTCAAATGTTGTCTCAGAAACGCTCATTCCCGAAAGCATATTGGCAAATTTGGCTTTCATCTTGCGCTTGAAAGGACCTTGAAACCGAGTCGCGATTTCTGAAATCTGCTTGGCTTCATCCCGTTTTCCATCCTTCCAAAAAAGATAAGACTGAAGGACAAGTCGATGAACCATGAAAGCAGACCATCTGTTTTTGAATTCAAAGAGCCTCTCTTCAGAAAAATTGTATTGCTGGGCATCGGTTTGGAGCCATTCTCCAATAAATCGATAGACTCCATCTAGAATTTCAGGCAATCGACTCTTAGTTACGGAATTGTCGTGCCGTCTCCAATATCCACACACCTTTTCAAGCCATCGAAATGAGCCTTGACTTGCGAGCTTCACAAAAGTTGGAAGGTCAATAACAGGAAGGTAATCGAGCTTTTGAAATCCGCCAATGGCGTCAAGTGCACTCTTTCGCATCATGGTCGCAACAGGAAAAGTAAATGTCAAATGCCGATGATCGAGCAAAGCAATGGCAGCTTCACCTTTTGGTTCATTTCGGAGCTCGCCCGTGAGTGGCAAATGCTCTTGCATGTGGACAGGTTCTCCTCTTGCATCAACGATGTCTTTTCTGCCGCTAACCAAAACTACTCCTTCTTCAAAGAGTTCCAGCTGATTTTCTAGTTTGTCTTCGGGCCAATAATCGTCGCCTTCCAAGATCGCAATAAACTCTCCTGTAGCTTGGAATAAAGCGTTGTTGTAGAGATCGGCAAGGTGGTCAATGCCTCTATGCTCAAGCACAGTCAATTTGATCCTGGCATCATGAAAGTCACGTACTCTTTCAACCGTTTGGTCAGTGGAACCGTCATCAACAATGATCATTTCCCAGTCAGTGAAAGTTTGATTGAGAACACTTTGAATGCAAAAGTCGATAAAGGCTTCGTGTTGATATGTTGGAGTGATTATGCTGACCCTTGGCATAGACACCTCGCTTAATTAATTCTTAGTCTAGCAGAAGTTCTAATTTGTGTGCTGAAAACCAATTTGAAGCGCAATCTGACGACCGATTTCGAACCCAAATTTCACGGGAACGGCGTTGCCCAGTTGCCTGTATTGCTGACTTAAATTTCCTTCGACGATCCAAGAATCAGGAAAAGTTTGAATTCTCGCGTATTCCTGAACTGATAGGGGTCGATCGAGTTCGGGGTGAGCGAGAAGGGTGGCTGGCATAGTCGGGGAAGTCATGAGTGTTGGACTAGGTTTATTCCAAGCAAGGCGACGCAAGAAACCTGTTCGCCCGCCTGTGCATTCGTAAGCCTTCCCTAGAGCCTTTCTTTGGTGTGAAGGTGGTAAATTTCGCCAGTTTTGGCCAGGTCCTAGCATCTGAAGATACTCCAGGTGCCCAGATCTGAATGGCGCAGAATCATGCTTCTTCAAACCTCGAGTGGATTCTTCGAAAGTCAACCAATTAGATGAGTTGTGCGAGGGAACAAATTTTGAAAATTTCCTGATCTTTGAAGCGACCAAAATGACCCTGTGACGGTGTTGTGGGACGCCAAAGTCAGCTGCGTCATAAAGATCCATTGTGACCTGGTAACCATGAGATCTCAATAACGACAAAATGTGCCCGATGGCTCCTCCTCGAAGCTCTTGAACCGAAAGAGGAGGAAATCCAAACCCGCGTTCAGCATGGGGCCGATGCACCAACGGAGAAGAAAGCAAACCACGAACATTCTCGATAACGATAGTTGGAACTTGATAGTCTATAGCGAGCCCGAGAAAATGCAAAAACACATTACCTCTCTCGTCATTCAATCCCAATCGTCGCCCCGCTGTAGAGAATGCTTGGCAAGGCGGCCCGCCAACAAAAACATCAAGGTTTCGAGGCAGATCAGAAGGCGATATACCACGAATATCGCACACGCGCAGGTTGGTTTTCGGGCGGTTTCTCAAAATTGTTTGAGAAGCGACCTTTTCGATTTCGTTGGCAAATTCGCAAGTCCAACCACTCGTCTCTAAGCCTAGGTCGAGCCCCATGGAACCAGTAAAGAAACTTGCGTAGCGAATTTGAACCACCAATTGGACGAACACTCTCTTGTTATCGCCCGTCCGTATAAGTATTCCTTATGAGCACGATAGAAGAAAGACTAAATCGATTAGAAAGAGACAACCGACGCTACAGATTGGGGTTGTCCATAACCCTAGGGTGCTTGGGCTTTGTCATGGCAAGTGGGTTTGGGCAGGTTCAGCCCGGATCAGGGCAACAACAAAGAAATATTGTTGCCGATTCTATTACAGTTCAAACGATCAGTGCATACTCTGGCACGATCAATTTGCTTGGAACCAACAACCTGACCGCACAAACAGCAACAATGGGGCCAACTCAAGCCGAAAGCTTGGTGACAAAAGCATGCAAAGCCACCGAACTTTCTTCTGCAAGAGCACAGATCAGAGACCTGAGAGCAGAATCTCTGCGAATTGCGAATCAGAGAGGAGGAGAAGGGGTTGTGCTGAGTGGAGACGATCAAGGAGGCAGCATCAGCATCTTTGATTCCGCTGGAAATATTGTAGGGTATTGGGGAGCGACCGAAGGAAACGGACTCTTCAGAATCTTAGGAACGGGCGGTTATACAGCCCTGGAACTTTCTGCCAACAAGCGATCTGGAACCTTAAAAACGATGAGCAGTTTTGGCAAGCCCATGGCCTCATTAGGCCGTAACGACAAGGGTGACGGCGAAATTGTGGCTCACACCAGAAACGGAAATCGTGTCGTTGTGCTTTCGAGTGACGATCAGGGTCAAAACGGAAAGCTCATAGTTCAAACTGAAGGTGCTTCTCCTGGTCTGACAATTGAAATCGGAAGCCTTGGTGGGCTCGTTAAAACCTGGAGCGGAGAAAAAGTTACGAGTCAGATGCCTCCCAGTCCCTAGCATTGCACCCCTAAACGTTTACACTGTTTCCATGTTCAAAAAATTCATGGAGAGGGTCGATCGTATGCTCGGGCGAGGCGTGATCGACGATGATCTCTATGAAGAGCTGGAAGAAGCATTACTGCAAGCAGATACCCATATTGGAACAGCGCACGAATTGATCGAAGAAGTGAGAAAGCTAGTTCGAATCGAAAAAATAACGTCTCCAGACCAGATTAAGGAGCGAATTAAGACTCTCATCCGTGATAGGTTTCGCCAAGGAGGAGAATCAACACTTAAGGTTGGTGCTAATTCCCCTACGGTTTATCTTTTTGTTGGAGTCAACGGAGTTGGCAAAACAACTACAATCGGCAAACTTGCAACTCGCCTCACCAAGACAGGCCACAAAGTGTTGTTAGCTGCAGGGGATACTTTTCGCGCTGCTGCCATCGAGCAATTAGGAATGTGGGCCGAACGCAGTGGTTCAGAATTTGTGGGATCAAAGCCACAATCCGATCCGGCTGCAGTCATTTTCGATGCTATCCAAGCAGGCAAGGCTCGGGGTTGCGATTATGTTCTGGCTGATACGGCCGGTCGACAGCACACAAAGTCAAATCTCATGCTTGAGCTCGAAAAGGTCACGAAAGTTGCCGAAAGGGCACTCGGGCGCCCTGTGGACGAAATACTTTTAGTTCTTGATGCCAATACGGGGCAGAATGCGCTCAGGCAGGCAGAAGAGTTTATTAAAGCCGCAAATGTTTCAGGACTTGCACTTACAAAACTCGACGGAACATCCCGAGGTGGGTCGCTGATCGGAGTTTGGGAGAGGTTCCATATTCCAATAAAGCTCGTTGGACTCGGCGAAAAACCTGAAGACCTCATGAATTTCGACAGCGAGACGTTTGCGAATCAGCTCTTTGACTAATTTCGTCGAATTGGCAAACCCTGTGTTCGATTCGCTTTTCTTACACGAGCAAAATTGAAGATCGCCAAAAGCAAGAGTATCGTTGTCAGGGCTGCGTCGTCAATCCAGCCAAGAATCGGAATGATATCGGGAATGATGTCAATTGGAGAAACGTCGTAAAGCAGTGCTCCTAAAACCGAGACAACAGCCAACCAAGGCTTTTTCTGCAGTCTCATAGTGGATTCATACACATTTCCTAAGACGATAACCAAGGGTTTGGGTTGCACAAAGGATGGGACCAAAGAGTTTTGTCTTACAATAGGGTGGAATGTTTCATTTGATAATTGGCAGAGAGGTTAGGATGGTCGTTTTATGCGTGACCTCGCTCATTGGGTTCGCTTCGCCCAGCTTTGCAAACATCCTCATTGATGATTTTTCCGATCAAACTTTTTCGATGAGTGGAGCCGAGAGCCAATATACATCTCATTTCATATCCAGTTCCGATTTAGCTTCTCCACTGAGGTATGTTGGCAATCTCGTTCTTAGTAACCCCGACCAATTGGCCATTTCAGTCTGGAATGATGGGCAGTTGCATATCAAATCAGTTGGAGAAATCGAAAACCAGGTCGCCATTGCTTATGGATTAGATCTCGCGCCTTCAATCCCATCATCCGGCTCAGGAACATTGACAAGCCTCGACATCTTGCCCTTTGAACCTCTCCTTGATCTAAGTGAAGCCGAGAGTTTGAGGCTCACGTTGCAGACCGATGCGCCCCTTTTATCAATAACCATGGGGATGTTAGATAGCATCACCCGACACATCCAGATTGTCACAATCACGGCTATCCCTTCAGATCGATTTGTGGATGTCCCAATATCAGCGTTTTCGCAAATTAGCCATGCAGGAATTGGGCAATTGTTTTTTCAAGTCAATCTATTCGGATCGTCGAATACATCGTTCAGCCGATTTGAAGTTGTTCCAGAGCCGAGTTGGAGTTTTCCTTTTGGAATTGCGGTCTTAGCGATCTTGCGAAGGAATTCAAAATTCCAATTTGCGGAATTGGTGCTTCCCAACCCGAAGAACCTTGCCTTCAAGTTCGGCTCGGCTCAATTTTGCAAATGGGTCAGAAATCTTTTCGCCATCCAGAGCGACGCCACCGGCTTTAAGTAGATCTCGTGCAGAACTATTGCTTTTTGCGAGCCCTAAAGCTGAAATCAAGTTTGCAATTGGAAAGAGGCCCGCAACTTCCAAATCTGCCGGAACTTTGACAGATTCTGCCTCAACCACAACTTGACGCTGACTAAAGGTCTCTTTGAAAAAGCGGTCGGCATCTTCAGCTGCCCCGGCAGAATGATAAAGCGAGACGATTTCCCGAGCAAGCCACTTCTTTGCTTCATATGGATTTTCAGCGATTTTTGCTTTTGCCATCTCCATATCAGCATCTGTGCAGAGTTCAAACCAATTAGTTAGCAGATGATCTGGAATCGACATTGTTTTGCCATACATATCGTTAGCTGAATCAATAATGCTGATATAGTTGCCCAGTGATTGGGACATTTTCTCCTGGCCATCTGTGCCAACAAGCAGAGGACAAAGCATGACGACCTGAGGCTCTTGTCCATGGTGTTGCATCAGGTCTCGGCCTACCAAGTTGTTAAATTTCTGGTCGTTTCCGCCGAGTTCAACATCCGAACGCACCATCACAGAATCATATCCTTGGCATAAGGGATAGAGAATCTCATGCATCGAAATTGGGCGATGTTCGTTCCACCTCTTGGTAAAGTCATCCCGTTCCATGATTCTTGCGACAGTGTATTTGCTGCAAAGCTTGATGACGTCGGCAAAATTCATCGATCCTAGCCAATCGGCGTTGTAAACAATCTCTGTTCTTTGAGGATCTAAGATCTTGTAGACCTGTTGGCTCACGGCTGCAACATTAGCTTGAACATCTTCTCGGGAAAGTTGTGGCCTGGTTTTGCTTTTGCCACTGGGATCACCAATTTGGGCGGTGAAATCTCCAATAATGAGGACGGCGGTATGCCCAAGCTTTTGGAAGTCCCGAAGCTTTCTCAGAACAACCGCCCAGCCGAGCGTGACATGAGCAACGGTTGGATCAACGCCTAGCTTAATGCGCAAAGGGCGGCCAGAACTGAGCTTCTCAGCTAAATCGGCTTCGCTGATGATTTCGCATGTACCTCGTCTCAGCAGTTCGAGTTGCTCTTTAACCGTCATAGCCCATAGGGTACCGGTCGGCAAAGTCGAGACCTAGACGTTAGCAGAATTGAAATTCTGGTGAACCAAAAATAAGCCGTGTGATTCCAGCAGCCACATAGTTAGCATTTGTGGCAGTTACTTCACCTTCACTGAGATTGCTGGCCGCACTCACAACTTGTTTGAGCTTGTCGGCGGGCAAGACAACATCAAAAATGCTCAGGATTCGTTCCACCATCCCTTGTGGAGATGTGTTACCTTCAAGAAGATCGAATGCGTTGATACCGAGAGAAGCGTTTCTTGTGGGGCGATTTTTAGTTCCAATTTGAAATGTTCCAAAAAGCTTTTCGGACCATTTCATGCGCTCGACCATTGTCGCGGACGATATCCAATTCGATCCGTATTTCCATCCTGAGACATCGGGCGGATACATGAGATCCATACCCATGGCTTTGCTGGCAATTTCAAGCAAAACTGGGAGACCGCCAACACGACCAACTTGCTTTGAGTCGGAGTTTTGCGACAGGTTATAAACTCGATTCCCGAGTCCCAGTTGGCGCATCGTTGCCACGCAATAGGCCACGGGATTCTTGACGATTGAGCGAATGGCTTTGTCCGATAGGAATTCAGGCGACAGCATCACAGCAGAGCAAAGGGCCTTGATATCCATTCCGCTTGATCGGAACGCCTTCGCCATGCGATCTAAGAAGGCAGGTTCTGGGTTGGGATAAACAAACCAAGTGAGAAACTTTTCCGTAATAAACATGGCAGATCTGGGGTTGCCACAAAGGATTCCCAAAACGTCGTCACCATCGAAATTGCCACGATTTCCTAATATTGATTTTTCGCCAGAATCATGCTGGTTTTCTTGATTCAAGAAGGCAATAATGGGGACAGTATCGGTTTCCTTGAGCTTAGGCCGTTGCGCCGGTTTGGGAGTTTCGAATATCCGGCCTCTTCGCTCTACACCATAAGTCCAACCTGTGAAAGCTCTCGCGGCTTCTTGGATGTCCTTTTCGGAATAGTGCCCGATTCCTAAAGTGAAGAGCTCCATGACTTCCCGAGCAAAGTTTTCGTTGGGCTTGCCCTTTTTGTTTTCGTGATTGTCAAGCCAATAGAGCATGGCTGGATCCTTGCTAATTGCCGTGAGAAGGTCTTGAAATCGCCCCAAGCAATTTTGCCTTATCGTTTCAATATGGGTATGCATTGCCCCCACTGCATCGACTTTTTCAGCTGAAGTTGCAAAGTGGTTGTGCCAAAAAATTGTAAGTGCTTGCTCAATTGGCCTTTCAGTCGCGAGAATATTGGAGTACCACCAGAACTGGCATGCTTTCATATTGATAAGCCCTTTATCGTTGCCAAAAATGTCCAGCGGAATTGATTTGTCGGGTAGGTCTTCGTAATTCAAGAGTCGTTTGACTGCGTCTTGATAGCTTCCATTACCCAAATAGAAGTCGATTTCGGCTTCGCTCGCACCTAATCCAAATCGTCGAAGCAAATGAGCAACCTTATCTCTTTCCGACAAAACCTTCATGACTAAAAAGACGTCGGGCATTTGCTGGAGTTCAGCAAATGCCCGATATTAGGTGCAGGTCTTTGAGACCCGCAGATAAAACTTCAGACTTCTTTGACGTTGGTTGCCTTATAAGTCGCTTCGCTCACAAACTTGAAGAGTCTGGAGCCATTATGCTCAGCCGTGAGGGCATATCTTGTCTGCTCGCCGTTCTTTGTCTTGCGAACCATCTTCTTCTTTTGAACATCAGATTCTGGTACGTCTACGTGTGACCGGGTCTTCAGGTTATAAAACTTCATGGTTAGTTCCTTTCGTCTTTGCGAATGTGCTACCTAAGATTGACTCCTGTTGAACATAAGTCAATCAAAGCTATGGTTAAGTTTGCCAGGTTCAATCGAGTCTGCGCAAGTCTAACGGGAATTTTTGCCCTTCAATCTGCACAGGTACATTAAAAAGATGCGCATTCGAAGGCATAAAGGCGTCATTTTGGTCTCGCAAACAGGTTTCGAAGCCCAAGCAATTCAAAGACTCCATCAGCATGGTCACCGTGTCACGGGCCCTAGAGTCCGCGTTATCAGAACTCTTTCGCAGTCGCCAAGACCTCTTTCAGCCTATGGAATCCATCAAGAGATCATCGCATCTGGTGGAAAGATCGACGTCGTATCTGTCTACCGAATTCTTCAAACCCTCAGCGAATTAGGACTCATTCATCACATTGGCATTGCAGATGGATACGTGGCCTGTTCTCTCGATGACACTCATTCTGAAGATTGTGAACATCTGGTTTGCAAAATCTGCGGTGATGTGACGGAGCTTCCACTTCCGACTGAGATATCAGATGCTGTTTCTAATCAGATTTCTGCAGAAGGCTTTCTCATCCAACAAACAAAATTAGAGATTCTCGCCATCTGCCCAAACTGTTCTCTCCACGCATAAAAAAAAGAACCGCACCAGGCTGTCCCAGAGCGGTTCTTTCGTTTTTCTATGGAGAATTTGCTTATTTGAAAGGAACTGTTACGGTGTATTCCGATCGCCCACCGTTCTTAAAACGAGCGAACTTAACAGAGATTTGTGACCCCCATTGAACGCTGGCCATAGCTTCAGTAAGATCGCTTACAGTATTCATGGGCTTGTTGTTGATTGCCGTGATGACATCGCCGACCGCCAAATTAACCTTCTGAGCAAATGAGCCTTCGCTCACGTTTGTCACAACAACTCCATTCACTCCTTCTGGCAACCCAAATTGCTGTCGGGCAGTGGGGTTGATTTGCTGGATTCCAATACCAAGCACTGGCTTGCTACCACGCGCTTTAGGTTGCGAATCTTGGCTTTCAGGAGCATTTGGATTATCGGGAATATCCAAGAATGGCTTTTGGTCATCTGCGAAAGGGTTGATTTGCTTTTGCTGCGGGGCCGTGCTGAACTTTGGAGCGTTCAGCTTCACCGATGCCGATTGTGGTCGACCATCTCGAAGATAAGTCACAGTTACGGTTTCGTTTGGAGAGTGTTTGTACATGGCCACCCGCAAATCAATTTCACCACTAATGGCCAAGTCATCAATTTTGGTGATGATGTCGCCAGTTTTCATGCCAGCTTGAGAGGCAGGCGTATTTGCTTCAATAGATTTCGCAAAGGCGCCACCAGGAAGATTCATTTTCTTCTTTTCAAAAGGTTTGAGGTCTCGGGGATCGACACCCATCATTCCTCGGTCAAATTTGCCAGTGGAAATCATTTCATCTGCAACGACTCGCACGACGTTGCTGGGAATTGCAAACGCGATTCCAGCATTTGTTCCAGAAGGGCTGTTGATGGCTGAGTTCACCCCAACAACATCGCCATCAATCGTGATGAGCGGGCCTCCGCTGTTTCCAGGATTGACCGAGGCGTCGGTTTGAATCAATCCGGAATAAGCTCGATATTGCCCAGTCTGTGGATCCGGAATCATTCCAGGACGCCCCAGAGCACTAATGTGTCCGATTGTGACGGTGTCTTCTAACCCAAATGGGGCACCAACTGCCAAAACAAATTGTCCTACTCGAATCTTCGAGCTGTCTCCAAGGTCTAGCGAAGGCAAATTGTCTGCATCTACCTTAACAACCGCCAAATCTAATTGAGGATCGTTTGCATGTGTAACCTTTCCGATCATTTCTCGACCATCTGCCAAAACGACTTTAACTTTGTCTAGACCAGAAACTACGTGATCGTTAGTCACGATCCAGCCGTTTGATCGATAAATGAATCCTGAACCTGACTTACCGCCTTGGAGCTGCTTCATTGCGTCGTTGCCATTGGCATCGCTGGTATCGGAGGTGATAAACACTGCCGCTTGAGAAGCGGCCTCAGAAAGGGATGCGAACGTTTCATCTAAGTGTTTGAGCGCAGACATGTCTACACCAGTGTTCAGGCCAGCGGATTCCATTACTGCCGTGTTCCCGGCGAAGACTGTTGAACCCGGTTTGAAATTTTGGGCAAAGACGATTCCACCAACAATGAGTGCACCGGCGGAGAGTACGAGCCAAGGTTTGTTGAGAAAGTTATTCATAATCGCGGTTCCATTCAGTTTCTATGAGATAGCGTATGGTTTGAAACAGGTTTTTTGATCAATTTGGTTCCGAGTCCTATTCTGCCCTTTTCACAAAGCTTTCAACAATTCGCTCTAAAACTTCGTCTGGGATATGATCCCCTGGCGTTGTTGAAATTCCTATTGAGATTCCGTAGCTATCTTGCATTTTGAACCTGATCTCTCGACTAGGGTTATTCTTATAGGTCGAAGACTTCCATTGATAAATAGTGAGCGTCGCCATCCCATCTGAGAGCTTTGTTGCAACATAAGCACCCTTTGAGTCCTTAAAGAGATAATTTCCATGCGATTTGAATCCATATGGAATTTGTTCGACAACACGAGTAGAAAAACCAGCAGTCGTCTTAGAATCGGAGGGGGTTTTGATGGTCACAGGGCCAGGGCGTCTTCTCGTGCTGGCGTTCTCAGATTCTTTGGGCAGAGCGAAGTCTTCACTGGCTATTTGGCGACCGAACATCACGGTCTTTGTATCAAAGATGACAACATCTCGGCCTGATGTGTCTTCAACAACATACTTGAGTACAACATCGTGTTTAGGATCCACATACATTTTTCGAGTGGGAATGATCTCCCGAACAGGCTCTATGAGTAGGATTCTCGCTTCTTGACCCGCTACCGCTTGTTCTTCTCCCATTTTCACCCGGTAATTTCTATCAATGAGCTCTAGCCTCCAATCGACTGGCGGTTGCAAGAGGACAGGCGAAGGCTGAATGAGCAGTGTGTCGTCATCCGGCAAAAATGTTTTGAGCTCGTGCGCATCGTCAATGCTGACAACTCCGGCCTGTGTGAGCGGGCTCACGATTGTCACCTTTATTCCTTTGTTCGCCACAGTTTGAACTTTGAGTGTCCAGCCACTAGAGCCGGGAATTGAACCGGGGCGAGTTTCAATTCGAACAAAATCGACGCTTCTTTGTTTCTTCAGTGCCCGTCTAAGAAGACTTCTCGCCTCAGAATCCTGCAAATCGGCAAGAGAGCACGCATTTGCACTCAGAATTCCAATGAGCTGAAACCCTAATAAACTAGCGACCACCAGCATAGCTGACCGTTGTCACGGGTGCTCCTCCTGATATTGGATCGGAGCTAGAAAGAAAAGCATGGTCGGCAAGTGAATCGTAAGATTGAACGCGCTTGTTGCTTGATAAAGGCTCCGGCTTAGTCGATCCCTTGGCTAAAGAATGGTACGCAAGAAAGGCAAAAGCAACTGAAGCTGCGACCAAAAGAATTCCATAAGAGAATTTTTGTCGCAAACACAATTCTGGTTTCAATACAGAAAGCCTTAACTTGTTTTCGAGCTCAGAGCTCGCTTTCAGGCTAGACAGGGCACGCACCCTTTCCCGAATGCTTTCTACTTCGGACAGCATAGTTTGGCAGTGCGTGCATTCCGAAAGGTGTGCTCGAACTTTGAACATATCGCGTCCAGAAAGCTCGTTATCGATATAAGCAGATAAAAGGCGCTCAATTTTTTGACAATTCATAGCAATATGAACCCCCCATCGTTTTCCAAGTATTGTCGTAACTGCTTGCGACCTCGGTGAATTCGAGATCGAACAGTACCAATTGACGTATTCATGATCTCGGCGATTTCTTCATAGGAAAGACCTTCGACATCAGCCAAAACGACGGCTGTTCGAAATTCTGGGTTCAAAGATCGAAGCCCCATTTGTAGTGGTCCTTCCAAAGTGGATTCAAGAAGCTGCGCATCAGCCATGCTTGTTTCATCTGGAATCTCCCAGGTTCGGTAGTTTTCTGAACTGGAATTATCCAAACTCACAAGTTTCAGTCGCGTCTTCTTTCGAACAGTGTCGATATGCACGTTGGTCATGATTCGGTAAAGCCATGACGTAAATGGAAGCGAATCATCGTAACGGTGAAAGAACCGGAAGGCGCGGACAAATGATTCTTGAACCAAGTCTTCAGCTTCCGCTGAGTTCGAAGTAAGTCTGTAGGCCAGATTATAGGCTTGACGATAAGATTGAGACATGAGTTTTTCGAACAGGGGGGTACGGTCTGTTTTCGACCTCGATATTGCCTTCACCCAATCGCCAATCATTATCAATCCTCCTACCTAATACCGCTTATGATATCGCATTGTTCCCGACTCTGTGAATCTTCGTGAGAGTACTGGGTCGACTCAAAGAGATTGGAGTTCAAGGATTTCAGCCCACAATGTATCGAAAGCCACGCCAGCACTCCCATAACCAGATACAAATCGATGTGTTTCAACGATTTTCTGAACGATTTCTGGCCGACCTTGGAAAGAATCAAGGGCCCAGCCGGTCATGGCTTTGAGGACGGCCTCTTGGCTTGTTTTGGCGTTTGAACCAGTTGATTTAGCTAGCTTTTCTGCTATGGATCGGCACTCTTGGCTCCAAACGAGGGCAGAACCGGTGGGACAATTTCTGCTGGAATTCAGGAGCTCAATGAGCTCGAGTCGCAATTCGTCGCCAGAATTTTTTTCTCCATCATCCCAAGCATAGCGATGAAAATTCTCAAGACCTTTGGAATCCAGCTCGTTTTCAATATCCGGGCACGCCATATTGAGACACCTAGACCGAACGGTTGACTTAATATAGGTGAGTTCGTGAGTGGCAAAAATGAATTTGTGTGTGGGG
Organism: uncultured Fimbriimonadaceae bacterium; assembly: GCA_964583465.1. Taxonomy (GTDB): domain Bacteria; phylum Armatimonadota; class Fimbriimonadia; order Fimbriimonadales; family Fimbriimonadaceae; genus JAEURO01. The sequence goes on from CAZOVP010000005.1 coordinate 66,265, forward strand.
GCTGGCTCCTCAATCGTTTTTAGAATGGCATTTGCAACATCGGAATTCATTCGATGTGCGTCCCAAAAAATTGCGACCTTGTTTCGTCCGACCATAGGGGGAGTTCTAACAAATTCTAGAAGTCGAGGGCGGGGGCTTTCCGGATCATCTCGGCCCTTTCTGGCTTCACGAATAGCATCAAGCTTTATCGTATTCGAAGCACCCCAAGGCCTGTAATCCATTACGTCTACGAGCCGGTCTGCAGTATGAGATCGGCAGGCAACACATTCCATGCATGGCTCACCATCGTTGAGAGACTTGCAAACCCAAAGTTTAGTGAGATATCGGGCATATGAATTAATATCCGAAACTTCCGACCCGTAAAAGAGAACGCTGTGGATACCAGTAATCCGTTTCAGAGCACTCTTACTTTGTGAAGGGATTGTCGTTTCTGTTTTAAACTCGACCAAATTCCGATACCTCCAAAAAGAATAGGACTGCTCCTCCAACGTTAACTTTTATGGGGCTCCCGAAAATCGGCCCTCCCACAGTGCCCTCATAGGCCGCAACATTGACAACTTGTTCCCGGCTGCTGCAGTTTTCGCTCACAATGGACTTAAAGTTGATAATTTCGCTTTCCTCCACACCGCAAATCAGGGTTGTGTTGCCTTCACGCAAAAATCCGCCGGAAGAGCTAATAATTGTGAACTTAAAGCCGCCCTTGAGCAAAGCATCAAAAAGCCGGTTCTTATCTCGGTTGTGGATGATGCACACCGCGAGCTTCATGGGCGAATGAGGATACCTTCTCTCCATCGGCGATTCCCTACAATGTTATGATACGAAATCTGTGACAATTCTCGTCCTTACGGATGTAAAGTGAATGCTATGAAACGCCTCATCCTCATTGCTTGCTCTTTGGCCATCATTTGTGGTTGCGACAATATCAACACAAAGAAGAAGGACTATAGTGATCTTTCAAACCCAGACACAGAATCTTCTGCTTCTGGGAAACCGGTACCAAACGGTGCAGCCGGATCCTCTGGGAATGGTGGAGACAATATTCAAATTCAGACGGGCGGGGCAGGAGCTGCCGGTGTCACTCCAGTGACGGGAGGAGAAAATCTTGGCTCTGGCGGGGGCTCAGTTGGATCTGCGGCAAAAGATGCCGCAAGAGGTGCCGCTGCCAAGGCAAGTGGCCCAAAAACGGGCGGAGAGAGCTCAGAAGGTGGCGAATAGGACAAGTTCGCTTCCATTTTTTGAACCTAAAACCCAGGTATTGCTACTAGAATCATAAAAAAACTCGTAAAAACACTGAATACTAGTAATTATACTAGGTATACCGGCAATCATAACAGGGAATAGCTTCATCAGAAGGAACCAAAGCCAAGCCGTCTAGGATGGACGGCGCAGAGGCCTTCAAGGAAGAAAAAACGCTATGTCCTTTCGCGTCAATACAAACGTCACGGCGATGACCGCCTATAGAAACCTTTCGATGGCTGGACTTGAAATGTCCAAGGCAATCACACGACTTTCCACTGGCTTGAGAATCAACTCAGGCGAAGATGATCCGGCTGGTTTGATCGCTTCGGAGAACTTCCGAAGGCAAATCAGTGGCATGGATGCTGCTCTTCGAAACAATCAAGATGCCCTCAATTTTGCAAAAACTGCAGACGGGTCACTTGAAGAAGTGAGCAAGCTCCTCCGAGATGCTCGAGCACTCACAGTTGCCAATGGTAACAGTACGGTTGATGCTGCCCAAAAGCAAGCAAACCAAAACCAACTCAACAATATCTTGGCCTCGATCAACAGAATTTCATCGACAACAGCCTTTGGTGCTAAGAAGCTTCTCGATGGCAGTGCAGGAACTTTTGGGACAATCAATACCCCCGCAAGCATTGCTTCGGTGACAATTGCAGGCCAATTTGGCGGAGTTTCTATGACAACAAATGGAACTCTCGATGTTAATGTGACTCAGGCCGCTGCAAAGGCTGGTTTAGCAGGTGGCGCCACCTATGCCGGTCAAACTTCGAGCGTTGCTGTGGGTTCATTCTCCATCAATGGCTACCAAATCAATGTGGCAAGTGGCGAAACTGTGGCCGATGTCCTTCAAAAGATTAATGGCTCAGCTCAGAGCACAGGTGTTCAAGCGAACTACAACACAACAACAAAGACTATTGATCTTCAGACTTTGGAATATGGTAGCGAAGCCAAAATCAATCTGACAGACGGCAACGGTTTGCTATTGGCAACTGCAGGGAGTGCAAACGCTGCTGGAACTGATGCTCAGGCCACGGTGACATATAAAGATCTGGCGAGCGCAACTTTGGCGACGGCCGCATTTACAAGTGGCAAAGGTTTGACTCTTCGAGACAGCGATGGCAATGCGATCATCTTGACCTCAACCGGTGGCAGTTCGACCAGCACGATCACTAATGGCATACAAATCACTGGTGGACAGAGCAGCTTCCAAATTGGTTCAAACGCAGATCAGACAGCCCACCTCAACTTGCAAAGCTTTAACACTGGAGCTTTGGGGCTCACAGGAGTGGATATCACGGCGTCTGATGTGACTGCAGCTCTGAAGTCGATTGATAACGCAATCACACAAGTCTCAAGCAGTCGCGGAAACATCGGATCCTTTATGAAGAATACGATTGAGTCCAATATGAGGTCTTTGAGCGTGACAAAAGAGAACCTATCTTCTACTGATTCTTCAATTCGCGACATCGACATTGCCGAGGAAATGACAAATTACACCAGAATCCAGATCCTGCAGCAATCCGGTCTGTCGGTTTTGGCTCAGGCAAATAAGGCACCACAAGCAGTCTTGGCATTGCTCCAGGGCGGCTAGAGTTGACCTTCGATTTATATCTAGCGAAAGGACCACCCCGGTAACACCGGGGATGGTCCATTTGTAATTCTTTGTTTTTTCGAATTCGCTAAGATGACCATTGTGTTAGTGGAATCCGAAGATCAAATGGAGAAAATTGCCGTTGAGTTTGGGCATCACCTTTCGATTGGCGATATTGTGTTACTCATTGGGCCACTCGGAGCAGGCAAAACGACTTTTGTTCGCGGCTATTTACACTCAATCGGAATTTCGGAGCCTGTTCGGTCGCCAACTTTCAATATTTTGCAAACTTTTCCAACGCATCCTCCTACTTTGCACGCCGACCTTTATCGATTGAAGAGCCTAGAAAACCTCGGGCTGGAAGAGTATTTGGATGATCACATTTGTTTAATTGAGTGGGCTGATCAATTTCCAGAATTCTTTAAGAATTTGCCTCATTGGACGGTGAATATTGCCATGGCTGAGCATGGTAGGGTTGTTGAAATCTTGAACCCAGATCAAGAGTCTTGGAATCCATCTGCCATACTCAATTCATGATTCGGGTTGGATTTTTAGGCGTTGCACATCTCCATTCGGAGAGTTACATTCCGCACCTGGGTGATTCTCTTACCGGGATCTATGATCACGATTCGAACCGTGCTTTGGCTTTTTCTGAAAAGCACGCTTGTCAATCGCTTTCCAAAGAAGATCTTCTCGCACAATCAGACGCTTTGATTATTTGCAGCGAGAACATGAGACATGCCGATGACATTATTTTTGCCGCAAAAGCTGGAAAACCAGTTCTGTGTGAAAAACCGATTGCAGCGACTCTTTTCGATCTCGACCGAATAGAGGACACCATTGAGGAATGCGGGACATTGCTCATGACAGCCTTTCCTTGCCCATACTCTCCCATTTTTAACCGTGCATTGGCTCGCATCAAAAATGGCGATATCGGCAAAATTCTTGCAATAAATGCCACAAATCGGGGGCGATGTCCTTTCGAATGGTTTGTCCAAACAGAGCTATCCGGTGGCGGTGCCATGATCGACCACACGGTTCACGTCGCCGATCTCCTTTTAAGGCTCCTAGGCGAATCGCCTCAGTCAGTAGTGGCCCAGATTGGCTCTAACATGTACGGAGAAGAATGGGAAGACACGGCCCATCTGACCTTACACTACAAATCGGGAGTTTTTGCAACACTGGATTCAAGTTGGTCTCGACCCAAAAATTACAAGACTTGGGGAGACGTCACATTGGAGATCATAGGATCCCAGGGTGTGATCGAAGCAGACCTTTTTGGCCAAGGCGTGTCTCTTGTCAGTAATTCTTACAAGGTTTCTTCAACGGGCTCAGATCTCAACTTGGTGATGCTTCAGGACTTTCTTGATTCAGTGGTTTCTGGAACAGAGCCCAAAGCTACTGGAAAACAAGGTATTCAAGCCGCGAAAATCGCTATTGCAGGTTATCAAAGCGTTCAAAATCGTTGTGCCAGTTCTGTAGCTTAAATCAAGCGTTCATCAATACTCGGAACCAACGGAGGTGGTGGATGAGGCTCTGTATTTTGATCACCTCGCCCATTTCGACCCCGGAACAATCGCTCCAAAAACCAAATCAAGTAGTCGATTTCTGCACAAGATTTGACTTCTCTTTCCACAATGGTCATTGCGGAAGTAAGTCCCAAATGAGACTTGAACAAGAGCTTGCAAGCTTTGTGTAGGGCTGACCGTGACTCTTGTGTTACGCCAATCCTTCTCAACCCGACGGCATTGATATCGTGAATGGTTTGATCCAGCCCTTCGACGAGCATAAATGGAGGAACATCTCTGACAATTCTAGACATGCCGCCCACCATAGCGAGCTTTCCAATTCGAACAAATTGGTGAACGCCAGTCATGCCTCCAATAGTGACCATGTCTTCAACTGTCACATGGCCACTCACTCCGACACTGTTTGCCATAGTGACATCGTTGCAGACAGTCACATTGTGTCCAAGATGCACAAAAGCCATAAAGTAGTTTCGGTCTCCAATGAGAGTGGAATTTCCCTCCCCTGTGGCTCTGTGTATCGTTACGTACTCACGGATATGGTTGTCATGGCCAATTTTGAGAAATGTTGGTTCTCCGGCCCATTTTCGATCTTGGGGATCTCCCCCAATGACCGACCCTTGGGCGATGACATTGCGTGCTCCAATGGTAGTTCCTCCCCGAATGGTCACATGTGATTCTATTTTTGTCCCAGCTCCGATGGAGGCTCCCGATTCGATGTAACTGAATGGGCCAACAGAGACACCCAGGTCGAGCTCGGCACCAGGTTCGACAACAGCTGACGAATGAATCTGAGTACGGGCTACTTCCATGGTAGTAATTTGAATGTCAGTTCCATTGAAGCCACGATTTGACCTTCGACAGATGCTGAGCCCTTGATCTTGCCGACTCCACTTTTGATCCACAATAGTTCGACGTCTGAAATCAAGGTATCGCCCGGGACTACAGGGCGACGAAGCTTTACGTCATCAATTCCACCAATAACTGGCACCATTCCTTTGTATGTTTCAAAAGTTAGAAGAATGACAGCCCCAGCCTGGGCAATAGCTTCAACAATCAGAACACCAGGCATAATTGGCATGCCTGGGTAATGACCCTGAAAGAAGGCCTCGTTCATCGTGACGTTTTTCAAACCTTTCACACGCTTGCCAGATTCAAGTTCGAGAATTCGATCGACAAGCAACATCGGATACCGGTGCGGCAGCACCTCCATGATCTCGGATACGTTCATAGCCCAGCCTTATGATGTCTCAACATCGGCCAGTTTATCACGCTTGCTTCTTTGGCCGGCGCGACGGTGCTTGATGGACTCGATAATAATGAAGACGACAGAGAGCCCTAGCACCCCAAGAATGAGAATTTCAAAGTTGTCCTTGAAGTACGGAATCTGTCCCAAAAAATAGCCAGCCAGGGTGCAACCAAAGGTCCAAACAAACGCCGATATCACAGAGAGTGGAAAGAATTTGGCATAAGGCATGGCTTCCATGCCGGCAACAAAAGGAACCACCGTTCGGACGATCGCCAAAAACTTTCCTAAAACGACAGCTTTGCCACCATATTTGTGATAGAAAAGTTGAGCTTTATGGAGATATTCTCGCTTGAATATCTTAGAGTTTGGGTTGCGAAAGAGGATTTTTCCAAAGAATCGCCCGAGCCAAAAATTGCAGTTGTCCCCCAAAACTGAAGCCAGGGGAAAAAGAATTAACAAGGTCGTGAGATTGAGTTGCCCCTTGTCGGGATTCGCAAAAAGACCAGCCGCCAAAAGAAGAGTGTCACCGGGCAAAAATGGGAAAATGACGATTCCCGTTTCTAAGAAAATGCAACCTGAAAGAATGGCATATGTCCAACCTTGATAGTTGTGAATGACATCACCAAGATATTTATCTAAGTGCATCATGACTTCGAGGAAGTTATGACCATTCATCGCGAGATTATGACTTCTTACGACTGGATGAGGTCATTGAGTTTACGTCTTTGGGCCAGACGGCGCAATTTCTTGATCGCTTGAATTTCGATTTGACGAATTCTTTCGTTGCTAATTTGAAGCTCTTCGCATAGAGCCTCTCGAACTTCAGACATTTCAGCCTCATTGAGTTTCAACTTAAATGTCATAACGCGTCTTTCTCGCTCACTCAGTTCCATGAGAACTTCTTGGAGTTCTTCCAGAAGTTCAGAGCTCAAAACACTTTCTTCTGGATCGCAAAGGCTCTGATCCTTGATGAGACTTCCAAGCGTTGCATTTTCGCTGTCACCAATCCTCATGTCAAGGCTCAGCAAGTCTTGAGAAGATTGAACAAATTGCTGGAGCCTTTTGCTGCTGATTCCCAACTCACTTGCAAGCTGATCATTAGTGGGTTCGGTGCCAACCTCTCGCATAACCTTTAATCGTGCACGCTCAATTTTTCTAAGGGTTTGAGAAACGTGAGCAGGTAGTCGAATGGCTTTGGCCTTGTTGTCGATGGCTCTTCCAATAGACTGGCGAATCCAATGAGTTGCGTAAGTAGAGAACCTGAAACCCTTTTCAGGATCGAATCGTTCGACGGCGTTCATCAAGCCTATGGCGCCTTCTTGGATGAGATCTTCGAGTGGAATGGCTTTGGAGTGATACGACTTGGCAATGTTGATCACCAATCTCATATTGGATTCAATGAGGCGCTGACGAGATACGATACAGCCTGCTTGAGCAGATCGAGTCAACTCAATCTCCTCATCTGACGTCAACAAGGGCGCCTGCGTTAACCTACCGAGGTAACTCGGTATTCCGTCTTCGTTTTCGAAGGCTTCGTGCCGGATCATTTGCTAGACCAACAACTTGAAATACGCCATAAAAGCGCATCTAGTTACTGAGATCTTGAAAGCAAGTGCCGTGCCACAAAGCGATTCACATCACAAAATGGCAGTCTTTGCAAACAAAATCGATTCCTCTTTCTTTTACTGACGAGCTACACTATGGAACTGTTCGATGGATGAAAGTTCATTTTTAGCAATGCGATCCCATGAATGGGCTCGTTTGGCCGAGTTTTGCGATCGAGCTGAAAGGGGGTTCAGTCGCTTATCTGGTGACGAGCTCATTGAGTTTGTTCGCATCTATCGTAAGGCTTCATCAGACCTCTCTTTGATCTCGTCTCAGACTCGAAACCAAGATGTAATCCATTATCTCAACGATATTGTTTCGCGGGCTTACGGCCTTCTCTATCGTCGCCGTCAGCAGACTTTTAAGAACACGATAAAGGCATTTTTGGCAGATGCACCCCGCACATTTCGAAAATGTTTTCCAGCATTTTTGCTGGCAAGTTTTTTGTTCTTTGGCGGAGGAATCTTCTCTTTCGGATTACTGAGTGCTCGCCCGGATCTTCGATCCGAAATTATTCCGAACGGGATGGAGTCGCTCTTTAAAGAGTGGCAGAAGGGAGGGTTCGAAAACCGTAAAGGTTCCACAAACTTGGCCATGACGGCCTATTACGCACAAAACAATCCACGAGTTGGCATCGTGACTAATGCTGCTTCTGTCGCCAGCTTTGGAACTGTGACAAGTTATCTGTTGTGGTCGAATGGAATGATCCTTGGTTCGCTCGCTCATGAAATGTCTGCCGTAGGAAAGTTGCCATTTCTCTTGACCTCTGTGTCTCCCCATGGAGTTAGCGAGATCGGCGGACTCTTGATTACAGCCTCAGGTGGCTATGTTATTGCTTGGGCCATGATATGCCCCGGCCGAAGAAAGAGAAGAGACGCCATGTTAGTGGCAGGAAAAGACGCCTTTACTTTGCTCATTCTCGGAATCATAATGATCTGTATCGCAGCACCGATCGAGGGCTTCTTCAGTTTTAACCCAAAAATTCCGTCGGTAATCAAAGTCATCTTCGCATTGATGGCATTGGCAGCCTGGGGTGCTTATTTGTGGACTTATGGCAAGCACTCACCGAAGGCTGCGGACAATCTCGAATACAAATCTCGGACCGGCGAAGACCCAACCTGAGTAGATTTGTATCAAGTCGGCACCTCGATCCAATTTTCTTTGTGCATCTTCTGGCGTCATGATTCCACCTACCCCAATGAGAACTTTTTCTGAGCCAAGAATTGGTCTCAGAAACGAGATCACTTCATCGGATCTGTGAGCAAGCGGGGCGCCCGACAATCCGCCTGAAATATTTGCATACATTGGCACAGCTTCTCTTGAAATGGTCGTATTTGTCGCGACAATTCCAGCCAATTCAAGTTCAAGAACAAGCTTTGCAATATCTTCAAGGTCTTGATCGATAAGATCAGGAGCAATCTTAACGAGTATGGGTTTCGACGAATCGATCGACTTGAGCGAGTCCAGAATTTTTCTGAGAGGATCGATTGCTTGAAGCGACCGCAAATCAGGCGTATTTGGAGATGAAACATTGATCACCACATAATCTGCAAACGGTGCGAGTCGACGAAAAGAGTAACAGTAATCGGCTGCAGCGTCTTCGATGGGAGTGACCTTGGATTTGCCAATGTTGATTCCGAGAGGGATTTGAGAGTGAGATTTCTGCAGTGTTGCAGCCACAGCATCCGCCCCTGCATTGTTAAACCCCATCCGATTGATGATGGCTTTTTCTTTTGGAAAGCGAAAAAGCCTAGGTTGTTCGTTTCCAGGCTGAGCGAATCGAGTGACAGTGCCGATTTCGGCAAACCCAAAACCGAACTTGTGCCATTGGTCAACGGCTACAGCATTCTTGTCGAATCCTGCAGCCAAGCCAACCGGATTTGTAAAAGACAATCCGAGCTTCTTAACGGGCCTTTCGTGGCATCGGCTTCTGAACGGAACCAAACCCTTGCGGATAGCCCATAGCCCCAAATTGTGGGCTCGCTCAGGATCCATCTTAAATAAAATTGGTTTCAGAACGGAAGAAAAGAAATCCATTCAGATGTCATTCTTTTCCTGGAGGCGCAGCGAAAACATAGTCTCCAAGGGAGGCACTCACCTCTCGAGAAGCATCGGCATCAATGCAAGTCACATTGAGCGTTCTTTCCCCTGTTTTCTTTGTGATTCTGTAGTTGATTCCTTGTGAATACATCATGTGCCCGGCCCCTGCCACAATGACCATGACTTTGCGTGCATTGCCGATGGCCCCCATGGCATCGAGGGCCGTTTGTGCCATCCCCGTATCCCAAGTGACCTGACCGGCATACATTCCATCCGCACCCGTTCCAGGATGACCACCGATGAGAGCATCAAAAACGGATCGATGATCTTTGTTTGTTAAATCTAAACTTGGAACCCACTTTTTCTGTTCGGATGTCAGACTATCTGGCCCTTGTTTGCTGACCTGGCGCACCCAGTCTCGTGGAACATTGAGAGCGACCATTGGCAAACCATTGGTTTTGATAACTTCGAAGATCGGCTTGTAGATTTCATATTTGAAACCCCACTGCTTTTTCCAGTTCGATTTTTCGACAAACTCTTCATGAGTCCACCAACCGAGTGAAAAGGGATTGATGTTGTCTTGATTGTCTCGGGTGAACATTTCAAAGCCCACGGTCACATCTCTTCCGGCTTTGACGAGTGCTTCTATGACATTAGCCTGTGCCCGGTGATGCTCGGGATTGTTGTGCGATTCTCCAACAAGCACGAATCGAATACCTTTGGCAGCCAAAGCGATGTCAGCCGCAGACTTGACTCGACCCGATTGAGTTTCTGTGAAACCGAGCATGCTGACTTGAACCCTTTTCTTACCTTTGATATCGAGAAGATAAGGGTCGACTTCAGCCACGATGGCAGGGAAAATTGGCATTTCAGTCCCATTGTCGAATGTTCTTGCGGAGTTTGTCAACAGGTACCCTTAATTCTCGTGAAGAACGTCCTGCTCATCGTCACTTCTTTTGGGATCGTTCTCGGCGTTTTGGGTTGCAATCGGGCAGCAAATCCCCCTGTTTATCAGCCTCCTGTCGAGACATCATATAGTGCAGAACCGACCAATCCCGATGAGGCACTTGCAACTCAGCTGCGAGAGGGGAGTGTTCAAATGTCCGCTTCTTTGGAAAGTCTGGAATCTGCCCTTCAAGAAGCCAAGAGAGTATCAAAACATCTGTCGGGAGAAGGAAAAGAGGCCGTGCTGGACATCGTTGACTTGCTCAATGACGCCGGCTCCACCATTGGGGATGCATCTGGAGAGCCACCGACCCTCGAAGCCATCAGAGCCGATTTCGCAACAAATGATGATTTGAGAAAGAAAGCAATTTCGGATGGTAACGAAGCCTATCGGTCGCTTGAGCAAGCGATGGGGACTCTTCAAAGTCTTGAAACAGGTGTTGAGGGTCTCGATACGCTCGGGAATTTGATTACACTCACTATGGACGACTTAGGAGACGGAATCGAGGCTTATGGTGGTCAAGTCGAAACCGAATCTGACACAGGTGGTTCCGATTCTGAACCAAAAGGTTAACTTTCTCGATGAATTGGACAATTGACTATGGCTCTGGACCGGTGCCATGTGAAATTCCGCATTCTTGGGGCCAAAGTGTTGATGTTCGTTGGGAGGGGCCAGCAACTTACCAAACAGAAATCCAAATCGATCGCGATGGGCTCGGCATATTGTTTCATGGCGTGAGCTATGAAGCAAAAGTGTGGATCAATAGCCAACTCATAACAACTCACAAAGGCATTTGGGATGCATTCGTGGTCGAAATCCCAAAAGGAATTCGTGAAGCCAAAGTTCAGGTTGAAGTGACCAAGAATGGGGGTAAAAAATTTCCAGTCAAGGACGTTCTCAGCGGATTTCTTCCCTATGTCTTTCATACTTTTGGGGGAATTTTTAGACCGGTCGAAGTTATTGACTTGAACAACTTGTCTCTCATCTTGCCCGCTCCCCACCAAAGGGTTAATGTTGATCATTCTCAATTGCTGATCGACGGTGAACCTTGGTTCATGCGAGGAATCTTAAGTTGGGGTTGGTACCCTGAGCTTGGGCATCCGCACCCAAGTCGCGAGATGATCCAACGAGAAATTCGTGCGGCAAAGTCATTGGGGTTCAATTTAATAAAATTTTGTCTTTGGTTGCCTCCCCATGAGTATTTCAAGATTTTGGAAGAGGAAGAGATGTGGGCTTGGGTTGAGCTTCCCCTTTGGATGCCAACAGGCGATGAGAATAAGCTAAGTGCCATGTTGGAAGAGATCGAAACGATCGTAATGCAGTATCGACATCACGACCGGATCATTGCTTGGACTTGTGGCTGTGAGCTTTCAGAATCAACTTCACATGAGTACCGTGAAAAGCTCGTAAGAATTGTTTCAGAAGCGACCAACTGCCCGCTTATCAAGGACAATTCTGGAGGGAGCGAAATGTACGGTGGAGACTTGCGTGAATATGGGTCATTTTACGATTTCCATCCTTATTGTGATACGCATTTCTATCAGCCTGTTCTTGAAAGTCTTGCTCCAAATGGTCGAAACAACATGCCGGTTTTGCTCGGGGAATTTAATGACTACGATTCTCTGAGGTCTGTGAACCATTTGGTGGGAGAAGAAACTATCGAAATGGATCAGAAACATCCATGGATTATCTCGTCTTACAATTCACCCCGGCCATATTGGCTGTCGTCTCTTCCCGAACTGAACGACCAGGGGGTTCGATGGCAACATGATGTTCCTGGTGCCCTGGATTCCTTTGTTGCAGTCGATCCCGGTCTAAAGGAATTAAGCGAAACAAGGTCACGCTGGATTCGGAACAAGGTTTTTCAGATCGTGGCAAGCATGGATTTCATGGGTGGATTCGTCCAGACAGGAATCGCAGACACCCCAATTTCAACTTCGGGAATGTTGGCCGCCAGAATGGAAAAGCTCGAAGATTTCACGGTCTACCTGTTGCCATTTCGAAACCCGCCTTGGGTAAACGGTGGTAACCGCCCAGGATGGCGAGATCCGCAGTGCGTGTTTCCAGGCGCATCTTCATTTCAAGTGGGCTTAAAGTCGGTTCATGAATTCCATGGAGAAATCACCATTTGGTGGAAATCGTCTTCGGCCCAAACAAGTATAGAGGTTCGTATGGAAGCACTCAAGCCACGAGTAGTCCATCTCGAATCGAAGAACCTTTCGAGCCACGATATCTTGTGTGTTCAAGTTGATGGCAAGACGACTGAATTTCCCATTTTTGTATATGAAAAATTGAGTGAAACATACAATTTTAGCCCGGAAGAGCAATTGATTTTGGAAATCAATTCAGGAGTATTTAAGTCCGAAAGTGTTCCGACGATTCAGTGCCCATTTTGGCGCGAGTGCGTCGTTTCTGGTCAAACTCTGTTTTCAGACCTGCCACAAGAATTTTACTGGTCAATTGCCCCAGATCGAGCAATTGATCCAGGTTGGCTTTCCAGTGAAATGCCCAATGCCGAATGGCTGCTGACCAGAACGGATACTCGAACTTACAAGCAACTCCCATATGTTGTTCGGGATGCAAATCGTATCGTGACCACTCTAAGGCCATGGGGTGGTCATGGTTCTCAACCCTTTGGGCTCAATCATAACCCTGCGGGGTGTGAGCTGTTGCGAATCTTGCAAAAATTGACCCACGAAGGTTAGCGAATTCATTTCAAACTAAAAAGATACTATGGCGATGATGGGATATGGGGTGCCTCGAAACGACGGAACCAGCAAGGTCGATCGCGACACCCTAAAAAGAATTGGAAAGCTTTTCAAACCATTTAAGGGTCTGCTGGTCAAGACTCTCGTTTCCATGGCTTTTGGTGTCTCACTTGGAATCGTCCCGCCCTATCTTTTACAAATTCTATTTGATCAGGGAATTGCCAAACACAACATGGCCATCGTGACAGAGATGTCGGTTTGGACCATTTTGGTCACGCTTGTCGCGGCGGGTTTAACATTGCTCTATGGCTATTTCAGCGTTCTCATGGGCCAAGAAATCATGTGCGAAATGCGTCACCGACTATTTGTCCATCTTCAAGGAATGCCCCTATCATTTTTCACGGGGACAAAGACGGGAGAGATTCAGACTCGAATGATCAGCGATGTTGGTGGAGTGCAGAGCGTTGTCAGCAACACATTCACAGATGCTCTTTCAAATCTAGGAATTTTAATTACAACACTCATCGCCATGTCACTTATGGATTGGAGACTGACCTTAGTGAGTGTGGCCCTAATTCCGTTGATCGGATTCTTGGGAGCCAAGGTGGGCGCGGCTGCGCGCAAGATTAGACAGGGAGTACAAGAGCAAACATCAGAAGTCAACTCAATGATTCAAGAAACCCTTTCGGTTTCTGGAGTGCTTTTGACCAAAACAACGGGACGACTAGACAAAGTTACTGAAAAGTTTGATTCTGAAAATCGAATTTTGGCTGATTGGCAGATAAAGGCTCAAGTTCTTATGTACTCCATGTTTGGCTTGTTCCGGGTCATCATGTCTCTGTCGCCTGCTGTTGTTTATTGGGTCGCTGGGTTTTTCCTCATCGTTCACCACGATCCAAGAATGACAGTAGGCACGCTCATCGCTTTTACTGGTCTTCAAACCCGTATGTTTTTCCCTTTGACAGGTTTGGCAAACTCTCAAGTCGAAGTTGTATCTTCATTTGCCCTTTTTAGTCGAATTTTTGAATATGAAGATTTGGATCAATCCATCAAAAGCAAGCCCAACGCCCATAAATTAGTGTCTGACCAAGTGAAAGGATTAGTTCAGTTTGAAAATGTAACCTTTCGCTATGGCCCAGAACTCGAGCGCCCGACTCTCTCCCAAATAACATTCGATGCCCAACCTGGACAGCTGATTGCACTTGTCGGCCCTTCGGGTGCTGGAAAAACATCCTTGACTTACCTCATTCCAAGGCTGTGGGACGTGGAATCGGGCTCTGTCAAAGTTGATGGTCATGATGTGAGAGAACTTGATCTTGAATCATTGCAAAAGTGTGTGGGAGCAGTCACGCAAGAAACCTATTTGCTTCATGACAGCATTAGGGAAAACCTAAGGGTGGCCAATCCCGATGCCACAGATCAAGAATTGATGGACGCCTGCAAGCTGGCAGCGATCCATGATCATATTGCCGGTCTTGCTGAAGGCTACGATACAGTTGTGGGTGAGCGGGGATATAAGCTCTCTGGAGGAGAAAAGCAGCGACTTGCTATAGCCCGGGCGATTCTTAAAAACCCCAGAATCTTGATTCTCGATGAAGCGACATCCGCGCTGGATACAGAAACCGAAAGATTAATTCAGAGCTCGCTCAATACTCTTATGAATGGTCGCACGACTTTTGCGATTGCCCACAGACTTTCGACTGTTATTGCGGCAGATCAGATTCTCGTGGTCGATAACGGTCAAATTGTCGAAAGTGGAAAACACGAGGAACTCTTTGCAAAGGGCGGGCTGTATCGCAAATTGTGTGAAGAACAGTTTCCAGGCGAAACAGTCACTGTTTAAAAGTGGTGCGTCGGCTGGGACTCGAACCCAGGACCCACGCCTTAAAAGGGCGTTGCTCTACCGACTGAGCTACCGACGCAAGAGCTTAAAGGTACCCGCATCGGTTGAGTAAGTGCTAGGCGGTCATATTCGGCCCGGATTTCAGTAGCGCGGGTAACCTGAACACGATGTCAGAGGAGAATCTTACGTACGCAAGATCGGGAGTAGATATCGAAGGTGCTGAGCGAGCACTGCGAGGCATTGGCTCGGTCGTCAAAGCCACTCACAATGATCGAGTTTTGGGTGGAATTGGCGGATTTGGAGCCATGTTCCAGGCGTCATTTCCTGAATACAACAATCCTGTATTAGTCTCCTCGATAGATGGTGTCGGCACCAAAGTAAAAGTAGCCGCTATGGCCGGACAGTGGAATTTCATTGGACACGACATCGTCAATCATTGCGTCAATGACATCCTGTGCCAAGGAGCTAAGCCACTCTTTTTTCTCGATTATTTTGGGTGTTCAAGGCTCAATGAATCAGTTTTTAACACGATCATCACGGGAGCTGCAGAGGCCTGTCAAAAGGTCGGATGTGCGCTCATTGGTGGTGAAACCGCCGAAATGCCCGGGGTTTATCACGATGACGAAATAGATATCGTAGGCGCGATTACGGGGCTCGTTGATTTTGAAAAAAAGCTGCCCAAAAAGCCACAAGAAGGCGATCGAATCATTGGTTTAGCTTCAAATGGACTCCATACCAATGGTTACACTTTGGCAAGGAGAGCTCTGTTCGAAGTCGGAGGCATGTCTGTGCGGGACACTCTCCCAGGAACCGATGATAGCCTTGCAGATGCCTTGCTAAGACCTCATACTTGCTACTTTGAGCCGGTGGCCCAAATCATGGAGGAATTCACGGGTATTTATGGCCTGGCTCATATCACTGGTGGGGGACTTTCAGGAAATGTTCCGCGAGCTCTTCCTGTGGATCTGCAGGCTGTTATTCACAAAAGAAATTGGGAACCGCTCCAAATTTTCCGCTTTATTCAAGCCATTGGCGCTGTACCTGACGACGAAATGTATCGGACCTTTAATATGGGTATCGGAATGGTCGTGTGAGAAAGAAA